>CAVPSM010000005.1:0-364883 GCA_963708365.1 uncultured Actinomycetes bacterium | reverse complement strand
GCGACCGGTCGAAATCTGGCTGACCGGTCTGCTCTCAAAGGCCGGCGCACCCACCGTCTCCGGCCCGAGGGCCGGTGGCGCAGGGTCGCCGACATGGTTTCCGCCCCCCGTGGAATACCCGGGGTAGCGGACGAACCCGACGTCGATCAATCCGGGATGCGTCGCACCCCAGAAAGATCCCCAAACTGTTGAGTTTTCAAAGACCAAGCGCCCTCGAGCGCGACCTCTAAGCCTAGCGAGTCGTTCACAGCCAGGCAAGTGGCACGCGCCGGAAGAAACCGCCCCTTCGAGAACCCTTCCAGGGCGGCCGGCGGGGCAGTATAGGCGATCAGCCGCGCTCGATGACGACGAACCGTCTTCCGACCCGCAGCTCGGCCCCGTCCAGGCGGCCCCTCGACACGTCCAATTCGTCGGCTGCGAGCGGTGTTCCGTCGATCCGCACGCCGCCCTGGGAGATCAGGCGGCGGGCCTCGCCGCGCGAGCCCGCGAGCCCGTTCTCGGCCAGCAGCGCCGGCATGTGGATCGGATCGCCATCCGGCAGCGTGATCCGGGGGGCGTCGTCCGCCGCCCGGCCCTGCTTGAACTGGCGGTCGAACGCCGCCTCGGCCGTTGCGGCCGCCTCCGCCCCATGCCACCGGTCCACCAGGCGGCGGGCGAACTCGCGCTTGGCCGTGTACGGATCGGGCGGCGGCGCCTCGTCGGCCTCGAGGCAGAGCCGGTAGTAGATCGGCATCAGCTCGTCGACGCAGCTCATCGCCTTGCCGTACATGTCGTTGGGCGGATCGTCGATCCCGATGTAGTTGCCGAGCGAGGCGCTCATCTTCTCGACCCCGTTCGGGCCGTTGATCAGCGGGGTCGTGAGCGCGACCTGGGGATCCTGGCCGTACGCCTGCTGGATGTCGCGGCCCGCGAGCAGGTTGTACTCCTGGTCGGTGCCGCCGAGCTCGACGTCGGCCTCGATCGCGACGGAGTCGTAGCCCTGCATCAGCGGGTAGAGGAACTCGGACACCGAGATCGGCTGGTTGGCCTTGAACCGGCGCTCGAAGTCGTCGCGCTCGAGCAGCCGCGAGACGGTCACAATCCGGGTCAGGCGAAGCAGCTCCGCGAAGTCGATCTTCGCCAGCCACTCGCCGTTGAACCGCAGCTCCGTGCGCTCCGGGTCAAGGATGCGCAGCGCCTGCGAGAAGTAGCGCTGCGCGTTCGCGTCGATGTCGGCGTCGGACAGGACGCGGCGCTCCTTGGAACGCCCGGACGGGTCGCCGACGCGGGCCGTGTAGTCGCCGACGATCAGGATGCCGGTATGGCCCTGGTTCTGGAACGCGCGCATTCGCTGGAGCGGGATCGCCTGGCCGATGTGGATGTCGCGGGCGGTCGGGTCGATCCCGAGCTTCACGCGCAGCGGCCGGCCGAGGGCGAGCTTGCGCTCGAGCTCCCCCTCCGGCAACACCTTGACGGCGTTACGTGTGAGCGCTCCGACCTCCGGCACGGGACGCGGATGATATCGGCCTGCTCACGAACGCCGAGTCGGGATCGAGAAAGCGCCACGGCCGCTCGACCGCCTTGGTCAGGCCGATCCGGGTCGTGCGAACGACGCGCCGCCGCCGCTCAGGCGGGAGCAGCACCGCGGGCGCCCCGTTCATGTCGGGGCCGGCGCCGAGCGCCTGGCCGACGTTGCCCGGCCCGGAGGTGAGCGGCTCGCGGCCGCGCCGCTCCCACATGCGCTCGAGCCCCTGGGCCGGCTCGAGGGCGCGAACGAGTACCGCGTCGGCCACCTCTTCCGGCCCGCAGACGATGTTCATGCACCAGTGGATCCCGTAGCTGCGGTAGACGTAGAGCATCCCCGCCGGCCCGAACATCGGCCAGTTGCGCGCCGTCCGTCCGCGGAAGCTGTGCGACGCCGGGTCGTCGTGGCGGTAGGCCTCGGCCTCGACGATCGGGCCGCCGACGCCGTCGAGGAGGAGCGTCCAGCCGATCAGGCTGCGCGCGGCGGCGACCGAGTCTCCGCCCAGGTCGAGCTCGGTATGGGTCAGAGCGGGCGCCAGCCCAGCCCGTCTCCGCCCGGCTCGATCGTGCCCCAGCCGACGATGTGGGACGCAGCGCACGGCGTTCCGGTGCCTGCGAGCCGCTCGAGCCAGTCGCGCCGCGTCCGCAGGGCGACCTCGGGGTCGGAGTCGAACTCCCGGTCCCATTCCGGGTGGGGCACGTGGGCCGGGTGGTGGATGACATCCGCCAGGAACACGCGGCGGCCGTCGCTCGCGTCGATCTCGACGCAGGCGTGGCCCTGGCGGTGGCCCGGCGCCTCGACCAGGCGCACGCCCGGGACCACCTCGGCGCCGTCCGCCACCTCGATCCGTCGCCCGTCGAGGCGCTTGAAGACGTCGGAGAGGCCGCCGGGCTCGTACTCCCACGTCCGCGCCCAGGCAGCGGCCGTCGCCGTCACGAAGACGCGCTCGGCCGGGATGTCCGCCGCGCCGCCGAAGTGGTCGAAGTCCAGATGCGTGAGCACGACCGCGTCGACCTCGTCCACCCGGCAGTACGGCGCGAGCGCCTCGTCCAGGTTGCTCCGGGCTCCCTCCCAGCGGTCGTCGAGCCCGCCCGCGGCGGTGTCGACGAGCACGGTGCCGCCCGATCCCTGGAGCACGAGGACGTTCGAGACGACCTCGATGTCGCCGAACTCGCCGCGCGGGGCCATCAGGCCGTCGCGCATCGGCAGGCTGCCCGCCGAGACGAGGTGGACGCTCCAGTCAGACATCGAGCGACATCTGGTTCTGGCGGCTGCGCCGCACGGCCATCGCGAGCGCCGTCGCCTCGCCCATGTCGGCGAGGATCGTCCGCTCGGTGCGGGACGCGACCATCGGCTCCGCCATCCCGTCGATCCACACCCTCGTGCGCCGGCCGTCGCCGCGGTCGTCACCCTCGATCGGCTCGAGCGCGTAGATCCTGTCCGCGCGCACGAACTTGCCGTACCCCAGGAACACCATCGGCGCTCCGGACGCGGTCACTGCTCCGCCAGCACCTCGCGCAACGCGCTCGCGACGTAGGCGATGTCGTCGTCCTCGAGCTGGACGTAGAACGGGAGCGCCAGCGTCGAGGCGGACACCCGCTCGGTGACCGGGAGCATCCCCGGGCCGTACGCGAATCGCTCACGGTAGATCGGCTGGAGGTGGATCGCCGGCAGATAGGGCCGGGTGGCGACGCCACGGTCGGCGAGCGCCGCCGAGACGGCGGTGCGGTCGATCCCCGAGGCGAGGCGCACGTAGTAGATGAACCAGCTGCGCGGCTGCGGGCCGCGGTAGGGCGTCTCGACGCCCTCGACGCCCGCGAGGAGCTCGTCGTAGCGCTCCGCGATCCGGCGGCGGCGGTCGAGCAGCATGTCGAGCTTCTCGAGCTGGGCCACGCCGACGGCGGCGGACATCTCGTCCATCCGGTAGTTGAACCCGAGCCGCTGGTGGACGAGCCAGTCGCCGTTGTCCGAGCGGCCCTGATTCACCAGGCTGCGCAGCTCGCGGGCGGCGTCGGGGTCGTCGGTCGTGATCGCGCCGCCCTCGCCGGTGGTCAGCTGCTTGTTGGGATAGAAGCCCCAGACCGCCACGTTGCCGTGGGTGCCGACGCCGCGGCCGTCGACCGTGCAGCCGATCGCCTCGCAGGCGTCCTCGATGATCGGCAGACCGAACTTCCGGCCGATCTTCGTGATCGCCTCGATGTCGCACGGGTAGCCGAAGATGTGCACCGGAATGATCGCCTTCGTGCGCGGCGTGATCGCCGCTTCGACGGCCGCCGGGTCGACGTTGAACGTGCGCTCGTCGATCTCGGCGAAGACCGGCTTCGCCCGCTCGAACAGGATCACGTTCGCCGAGGCGACGAACGAGAAGCCCGACGTGATCACCTCGTCGCCGGGGCCGACGCCGAGCCGGTGCAGCGCCACGTGCAGCCCGGCAGTGCCGCTGGAGCAGGCGACGGCGTGCTGTGCCCCGACGCGGTCGGCGAAGGCCTGCTCGAACTGCGGGCCCACCGGGCCGCAGGCGAGGCTGTCCGATCGCAGCACGTCGAGCACGAGCTCCTCCTCGCGCCCGTCGAGGTACGGGCGTGCCAGCGGGATCGAGCGGGTCGTGACCACCGCGCTAGACAGTCGCGCGGACCGGGTACTCGAGCAGGTCGGCGAAGCGCTCGTCCTGCCCGCCGACGATGGCGAAGAACGTGTCCTGGATCTGTTTCGTGATCGGTCCCCGGGGGCCGGTGGGATGGTCGTCGATCGACGCGACCGGGGTCACCTCCGCCGCCGTGCCGCAGAGGAACACCTCGTCGCCGAAGTAGAGGTCGGTGCGCACGAGGTTCACCTCGCGCACTTCGTAGCCGAGCGTGTGCGCGATCCGCATGACGGTCTCGCGGGTGATGCCGGGCAGGCACGACGCCGTCGTCGGAGGGGTGTAGAGCACGCCGTCACGGACGACGAACACGTTCTCGCCCGAGCCGTCGGCGATGTAGCCCTCCTCGTTCAGGAGGATCGCCTCGTCGTAGCCGGCCCGCGACGACTCGAGCTTCGCGAGGACGGAGTTGATGTACTGGCCGGTCGCCTTGGCCGTCGGCGGCAGCGTGTTCGGGCCGATGCGGCGAAAGCTCGACACCTTGCAGCGCACGCCGTGCTCGAGCGCCTCCTGGCCGAGGTACGCGCCCCACGGCCAGACGGCGATCGCCACCTCCACCGGGTTGTCGCCCGGGTAGAGGCCCATCGGGCCGGCGCCACGGAAGACGATGGGGCGCACGTAGCACGACTGCACGCCGTTCGCCCCGACCGTCTCGTGCACCGCGGCGGCCAGCTCCGGCACGCTGTAGCCCAGGTCCATCTGGTACAGCGCGGCCGAGCGGCGCAGGCGCTCGAGGTGGTCGGTCAGGCGGAAGACCGCCGAGCCCTTCGGCGTGTCGTATGCGCGGATGCCTTCGAAGACGCCCGTCCCGTAGTGGAGGGCGTGCGTGAGGATGTGGACGTTGGCGTCCTCCCACGACACGAAGCTTCCGTTGCGCCAGATCTTCTCGGTGGCTTGCATGGCAGGACGCGTCCTTTCGAGTCTCGGTTCCTCGCGGTGATGGTACCGGAATGGCCGGTATGCAGGCAGTCAGTAGTCTCTCGCCGATGTCGGACTCGCACGAGGCTCAGGCGCGGTCGTTCGATCGGGTCGCGGGCGTCTACCAGAGGGCGCGTCCGTCCTACCCCGCGGCCGCCGTCGGGTGGGTGCTGGACGCGGCTCCGGGGCGGCGCGTCGTCGACCTTGCCGCCGGCACGGGCAAGCTGACCGAGGTGCTTGTCGCGGCCGGCGCCGAGGTCACCGCCGTCGAGCCGCTCGCCAACATGCGCGCCGAGCTCGACCGCGCGCTGCCCTCGGTGCGGGCGATCGACGGCACGGCCGAGCGGATCCCGCTGCCCGACGCGAGCGCCGACGCCCTGTTCGTGGGCCAGGCCTTCCACTGGTTCGACGCGCCTTCAGCGCTCGCCGAGATCGCGCGGGTGCTCGTCCCCGGCGGCGCGCTCGGCCTGGTATGGAACCTGCGCGACGAGAGCGTCCCCTGGGTGGCCGAGCTCACCGCCGCCCTGCGCGGCGCGGGCGACGTGCTCAGGGCATCGCGCAACATCTCGGAGCGGCCGCTCGAGACCGACCTCTTCACCGGCCTCGAGCGGCGCGAGTTTCCGAATCCGGTGCCGTTCGACCGGGCCCGGCTGCGCGCGTGGGCCTCGTCGACCAGCCGCATCGTGGTGCTCCCGGAGGCCGATCGCGCGCGAGCGCTCGACGGGGTGGTGCGGCTCGCCGATGAGCACCCGGCCCTCGCCGATCGGCACACGTTCGACATGCCATTTGTCGCGGTGGTCGTGCGGGCGAAGCGGCTCTGAGGCTCCGGCCCGGCTGTCAGGCCGGGTGCGGCGGGCCGTTCAGATCGACCGAGCGCACGCGGTGGATACCGTCGAGCGCGCGCAGGTGCTCGAGCGCCGCGGGCGTCGGCGGAACGTCCAGGGCCAGCACCATCACCGCCCGCGAGCCGCTGAAGTTGCGCGAGACGCTCATGTTGGCGATGTTGAGGCCCTCCTCGCCGAACGTCGTCCCGACCCGGCCGATGATGCCCGGACGGTCGTCGTTCAGCATCACCACCATGTGTCCCGCGAGCTCGATCTCGACCTGGAAGCCCTCGACCTCGACCAGCCAGGGCCGGTTCTCGCGCCCGATCGTCGTGCCGGAGACGGTCTGACCCTCGCCGCAGGACACCCGGATCAGGCTCGTGTAGTCGCCCGGCGAGCGGGCCTGCCCCTCCCCCACGGCGATGCCGCGGCTCTCGGCGACGGCGCGCGCGTTCACGAGGTTCACCGGCTCGTCGGAGCGGGTCGCGAACGCGCCCATGATCACCGCGGAGGTGAGCAGGCGGGTGTCGTGCTCGGCGAGCGAACCGTCGTACGTGACGTCGATGCGGTCGAGCCGGTCCTCGCAGAGGCCGATCGCCAGCCGCCCCAGCTGCGCGGCCACCGGGAGGTGCGGGCCGAGCAGGTCCATGTCCTCCGCCCGCACCTGGGGGATGTTGACGGCGTTGGGGACGAGCTCGCCCCGCAGCGCGGCGGCCACCTGCTCGGCCACGATCACGCCTGCCCGGTCCTGCGCCTCGTGGGTGGACGCGCCCAGGTGCGGCGTCACGACGACGTTGTCCATGCCGAGGATCGCGCCGGCCGTGTACGGCTCCTCCGGGAACACATCGAGGGCGGCGCCGGCCACGTGCCCGGACTTGAGCGCCTCGACCAGCGCGTCGAGGTCGACCAGGTCGCCGCGGGCGGCGTTCACGATCCGCACGCCCGGCTTCATGAGTCCGAGCCGCTCGGCGTCGACCAGGTGCCGCGTCTCGGCGGTGAGCGGCGCGTGCAGCGTGACGAAGTCGGCCTGGAGCAGGAGGTTCTCGAGCGAGGCCGACGACACCTGCAGCTCGCGGCAGCGCTCGGCCGACACGAACGGGTCGAACACGACGACCCGCATCCCGAACGCGCGGGCGCGGGTCGCGACCAGCTGGCCGATGCGGCCGAAGCCGACGATCCCGAGCACCTTGTCGGCCAGCTCGACGCCGGCGAAGCGCTTGCGCTCCCAGCGGCCCTGCGTCAGCGCCGCGTGGGCCTGGGGGATGTTGCGCGCGATCGCGAGCAGGAGGCCGAAGGCGTGCTCGGCGGCGGCCACCATGTTCGAGCCGGGCGCGTTGGCGACGATGATCCCGCGGCGTGTGGCGGCCGCCACGTCGACGTTGTCGACGCCGGTCCCGGCCCGGCCGATCACCTTCAGCTTCCCGGCGTGCTCCAGCAGGCCGGCCGAGACGCTGGTCGCGCTGCGGACGATGAGCGCGTCGTACGCGCCGATGCGGTCGGCGAGGTCGTCCGGCTTGGGGTTAAGATCGACGTCGACCTGGAACTGCCCCCGCAGGAGGTCGACACCGGCCTGGGCGATCTCCTCGGTCACGAGGACGCTGGTCATGCCGACCCGAACACCTCGATCGCGCAAGCGGCTCCCGCGCCGGGCGCCGGCGCCCTGTAGCCCAGCTCGGCGAGGGCCAGCTCGAGGCCTGCGAGCGCCGTCACGATGTCGAATTCGTTCATGTACCCCATATGGCCGATGCGCATGATCCGGCCGCGGAGCTTGCCCTGTCCGCCGGCCAGGACGATGCCGTGGCGGTCGCGCAGGACGCTGTAGCACTGCTGTCCGTCGATCCCGTCCGGCATGAGGAACGCGGTCACCATGGCCGAGGTCTCGTCGTCGGGGCCGTACAGGTCGAGGCCGAGCGCCTTCACGCCCTCGCGCGCGCCACGGGCGAGGCGGCGGTTGTGCGCCCAGATCGCCTCGGCGCCGCGCGACTCGATCAGCTCGAGCGCCTTGTGCAGCGCGGCGACGATCGTGACGGCGGGCGTGAAGGCGGTGTCGTTCTTGGCCTGCGAGTTCGCGGCGACGCGCCAGTCCAGGTAGTGGCGCGGCAGGGTCGCCTTCGCGGCCCGCTCCCACGCGCGCGGAGAGACCGATGCGAAGGCGAGGCCGGGCGGGCACATGAGCGCCTTCTGCGATCCGGCCACGGCGACGTCGACGCCCCAGGCGTCGGTCGCCAGCTCGACGCCTCCCAGGCTGGACACGGCGTCGACGACGACGAGCGCGCCGGTGGGCGCGACGGCCCGGGCGATCGCCTCGACGTCGTGGACGACGCCGGTCGAGGTCTCCGACTGGGTGACGTAGACGGCGACCGTCTCGGCTTCGCCGGCCGCGGCCGCGATCCGGCCCGGGTCGAGCCGGTCGCCCCACTCGTGCTCGACGTGCACCGGCTCGATCCCGTACGCGCGTGCCAGCTTGAGCCAGCGCTCGCCGAAGTTCCCGGCCGACGCGACCACGGCGCGATCGCCGGGCGAGAGCAGGTTCGCGATCGCCGACTCCATGGCCGCCGTGCCCGAGCCGGTGAAGAGCAGGACGTCGTGCTCGGTCTGGAAGACCCGCTGCAGCCGCTCGATCGTCTCGCCCAGCAGGGCGCGGAAGTCGGGGCTGCGGTGGTGGTGCAGCGGCGCGGACTCTGCGGCAACGACCTCGGGCGGCACCGGGGTCGGGCCGGGGGTGATCAGGTAGCGCTTGCCGTCCACGCGCGCCGAATCGTATTGCGAACGCCGGACACTCGGGGACAGTCCCCGCCCGCGGGGACTGTCCCACCTACGCCTGCAGGCGGTCGCGCAGGAGCTGCTGCACCTGGCGGGCGTCGGCGCGGCCGCGCGTCTGCTTCATCACCTGGCCGACCAGCGCGTTGATGACGCCGTCCTTGCCCGAGCGGAACTGCTCCACGAACTGCGGGTTTGCGGCCAGCACCTCGTCGACCATGCCCTCGAGCTCGGACGAGTCGCCGATCGAGGCCAGGCCGTGCTCGGCCACGAGCGCCGCGGGATCCGCCGCCGGATCGGCTTCGAGTAGCGCGTACACCTGCTTGCCGATCGTCGCGGTGATCGTCCCGGCCGCGATCAGGCGGACGATCCCCGAGAGACCTTCGGCCGGGATCGTTCCCACCGCGCCCGGCTGGTTGCGCACCCAGTCGGAGGCCGCCTTGCCGTCGCCGCTCGCCTGCGCCACCGCCTCGAAGTAGTCGGCCAGCTCGGGCGCGGCGTTCAGATCGGTCGCGTCCTGCTCGCTCAGCCCATATGCCTCTTCGAAGCGGGCGATGCGCGCCGCCGGCAGCTCGGGCATCGCGTCGCGGAGCCGGCGAACCGTCTCGGCGCTCGGCTCGAGCGGGACGAGGTCGGGCTCCGGGAAGTAGCGGTAATCGTCCGCCTCCTCCTTGGACCGGCGCGCGTGCAGCTCCCGCGCCTGCGGGTCGTAGTGGAGTGTCTCCTGGCGCACCGCCCCGCCCGACTCGAGCAGGTCGATCTGGCGCCGGATCTCGGCGGCCATGCCCTCGCCGAGGAACTTGAATGAGTTCATGTTCTTCAGCTCGGTCTTCGTGCCGAAGGCGCTCTCGCCCGTGCGCCGCACCGACACGTTGGCGTCGCAGCGCAGCGATCCCTTCTCCATGTCGCAGTCCGACACGCCGATCGTCTGCAGCGTGTTCTTGAGGAGGCCCAGGAACGCCACCGCCTGCTCCGGGTTGCGCAGGTCGGGCTCGGTCACGATCTCGACGAGCGGCGTCCCGCACCGGTTGAAGTCGACCACCGATGAGTCGGCACCGGCGATGCGCCCTCCCGAGCCGCCCGCGTGGACGAGCTTCGCGGCGTCCTCCTCCATGTGCGCGCGCGTGATCCCGATCCGGCCACCGTCGACGTCGAGGTGCCCGTCGACGCAGATCGGCTGGTCGTACTGGCTGATCTGGTACGCCTTGGGGCTGTCGGGATAGAAGTAGTTCTTGCGGTGGAACTGGCAGCGGTCGGCGATGTCGCAATCGAGCGCGAGGCCGATCTGGATCGCCTTGTCGACCGCGCCGCCGTTGATCGTCGGCAGCGCCCCCGGGTAGCCGAGGCAGACCGGGCACGTCAGCGTGTTGGGATCCGCCCCGAAGACGTTCGCGCAGGCGCAGAACATCTTCGACTCCGTGTTCAGCTGCACGTGGATCTCGAGGCCGATCACGGCCTCCCAGCCATTGTCCGTCACGCCCGTGCCGCCATCGACGGAGGCCGGGGATCGAAGCCGATCGCGCTCTCGAGCGCGTGCGCCGCGGCGAGGATGCGGTTCTCGGCGAAGGCCGGGCCGATCATCTGGAAGCCCACGGGCAGGCCCTCGCTCGTGCCGCACGGGATCGAGATCCCCGGCAGGCCGGCCAAGTTCACCGGCACGGTGAGGACGTCGGACGCGTACATCGCCCATGGATCGTCAACTCGCTCCCCGATCCGGAACGCGACCGTCGGCGAGGTCGGCGAGACGACCAGATCGACGCCGGCGAACGCCGCGGCGAAGTCCTCCCGGATGCGGGTACGCACCTTCTGGGCCATGCCGTAGTAGGCGTCGTAGTAGCCGGCCGAGAGCGCGTAGGTGCCGAGCATGATCCGGCGCTTCACCTCGGCGCCGAAGCCGGCCGCGCGGGTGCGCCCGTACATGTCTCCGACGGTGTCGCCCGGCTCGACCAGGCGCATGCCGTAGCGGACGCCGTCGAACCGCGACAGGTTGGCCGAGGCCTCGGCGGGGGCGATCAGGTAGTAGGCGGGGAGCGCGTAGCCGGCGTGCGGCAGCGTCGTCTCGACGATCTCTGCGCCCAGGCCCTCGGCGGCGGCGAGCGACGCGTCGAACGCCTCGCGCACGCCCGGGTCGACGCCCTGCGCCAGCAGGTCGCTGGGCACGCCGAGGCGCACGCCGCGCAGGCTCTCGGCCGTCGGCACCGCGATCGGCTCGGGCAGCTCGACCGACGTCGAGTCGCAGGCGTCCTTGCCGCAGATCACCTGCATGAGCAGGGCGGCGTCGCGCACCGTGAGCGCGAACGGGCCGATCTGGTCGAGCGACGACGCGAACGCGATCAGGCCGTAGCGGCTGACGGCGCCGTAGGTCGGCTTCATGCCGACGACGCCGCAGAGCGCGGCCGGCTGGCGGATCGAGCCGCCGGTGTCGGTGCCGAGCGAGAGCGGCGCGAAGCCGGCGGCGACCGCCGCCGCCGACCCGCCCGACGATCCGCCCGGGACGCGCTCGACGTCCCACGGGTTGTGCGTCACGCCGAACCCGGAGTTCTCGGTCGAGGAGCCCATCGCGAACTCGTCCATGTTGGTCTTCCCGAGCGAGACGAGGCCGGCCGACTTCACGCGCGTGACGCATCCGCCGTCGTAGATCGGGATGTGGCCCTCGAGGATGCGCGAGCCGGCGGTGGTCTCCTCGCCCTTCGTGGACAGGATGTCCTTGAGCGCGATCGGCACGCCCTGCAGGCCGGTGCGGCCGTCGCGGTCGAAGCCGTCGGCCTCGGCCAGCGCGGCCTCGCGGCGCGTGCGCAGGAACGCGTGGATGCCCTCGTCGGCCGCGTCGATCCGGTCGAGGTAGGCGGCGGCGAGCTCGCGGCAGGACAGCTCGCGCGCGTCGAGCAGCTCGACGCAGCGCTCCGCCGTCAGGCCGAGCGTCTCGGTCATGCGGTCGGCGGCACGCGGAAGCCGCCGTCCGCCGGGTCGGGGGCGTTCCGCAGCACCTCGTCGCGCGGCCACGACGGCCGCGACTCGTCCTCGCGCACCTGGTTCGTCAGGTCGAGCGCGTGTGCCGTGGGCTCGACGCCCTCGAGGGCGAGGGACGACAGTTGCTCGACGTGACCGATGATCGTCGAGAGCTGGTCGGTCATGCGGGCGACCTCGTCGTCGGTCAGTCGTAGCCTCGCCAGCCGGGCAACGTGCAGCACGTCGTCGGAGGAGATCGCCATGGTCCGCGCAGGATAGTCAACGAGCGTACCCGGGGGCAGCGCTGCCGCCGCCCCCGGTCACGGTGCCGGGCGACTACGCGAGGGCGCGAACGCCGCTGGCCTGCAGGCCCTTGTTCCCCTGGACGACGTCGAACTCGACCCGCTGGCCTTCGTTCAGGGTCTTGTAGCCGTCGGCCTGGATCTCGGAGAAGTGGACGAACACGTCTTCACCGCCGTCCTGCTGGATGAAGCCGTAGCCCTTCTCGTTGCTGAACCACTTCACGGTGCCTTCTGCCACGCGCTTCCTCTCCTTGTCTCACCCGCATGCGCGACGGGATCGCGCAACACTAAATCACGTTCCGGACGTTTGCAACGAAGTCCCCGGAAGCGTGAGACAGAGCTGTTTCAGGTGGTGTGAAGGGCCTCTGCGGCGACGACCGTGTTGCGCAGAAGCATGGCGATCGTCATCGGCCCGACACCGCCCGGCACGGGGTGATCGCGCCCGCCACCTCGGCCACCGGACCGAAGTCGACGTCGCCCGCGAGGCCCTCGTCCGTGCGGTTGATCCCGACGTCGATGACCGTCGCGCCGGGCTTCACCATGTCCGCCGTGATCATGCGGGCGCGGCCGACCGCGGCGACGAGGACGTCGGCGCGGCGAGTGACCTCGGGCAGATCGCGCGTGCGCGAGTGACAGACCGTGACCGTGGCGCTGCGGTGCAGGAGCAGAAGGGCGACCGGCTTGCCCACGATGTCGGAGCGGCCGACGACGACCGCGTCCGCGCCCTCGAGCTGCACCCCTGTCGCGTCGAGCAGCTCCATGACCCCGGCGGGGGTGCAGGCCACCAGGCCGGGCCGGCCGGCGACGAGCCGGCCGACGTTCAGCGGGTGGAAGCCGTCGACGTCCTTGGCGGGGTCGATCCGCTCGAGCACCTGCTTGAAGTCGAGCCCCTTGGGCAGCGGCGACTGCACCAGGATCCCGTCCACCCGGTCATCGGCGTTGTAGCGCTCGACCATGGCCAGCACCTCGGCCTGGGTCGAGGTCGCCGGCATCGACTCGTGGAACGAGGCCATGCCGGCCTCCTCGCACGCCTTGATCTTGTTGCGCACGTAGACCTGCGAGGCCGGGTCCTCCCCGACCAGGATTGTCACCAGGCCGGGGGTGTGACCGGTGCGCTCGCGCACCTCCGCCGCATCCGCCGCGACCCGGCGGCGAACGTCGGCTGCCACCTGCTTGCCGTCGATGATCGTCGCCACGGGCGCGGACGATACCGAATCGCCGCGCGGAGGCCGCCGGCACCAAAAGGGGGATCTTGGCTCGCGCTGCTTGCACTGAATCGAAAATGCAACAACCTTGTGTGAGAACCGGCTTTTTGTAGTACGTCCCCCCGTTTGCCGTTCCCGAGACCCTCCGGAGGAGGTGAATCTCCTTGACCGATTTCATTCGCGGCCTCCAGGCCGACGTGAGCGACGAGGCGGGCCAGACCATGGCCGAGTACGCCGTCGTCCTCGGCGTCATCACGATCGCGGTGGTGGTCACGCTGGGCCTGCTCAGCACCGCCATCAAGAACCTGCTGAACAACGTCATCGCCTCGCTCTAGGCGCAACGCTGAGAGCGCCCCGGCCGGCTCCCCCGCCCATCGCGGGGGCCGGCCCGGAACCCACCACCACGTCGGTTGACCTCCCAAAAGGTGATTTCCGGCACGTGGATCTCAATTCCGCATCTCCGGATGCCGAAACAGCATCTGGGGCAGCCTGCCCCAAGACCATCCCGGGAGGAACCGCATGATCGAGTACCTGAACGAGACCGTCGAGACCCTGGAGAACGAGGCCGGCCAGACCATGGCCGAGTACGCCGTCGTCCTGGGTGTCATCACGATCGCCGTGGTCGTGACGCTGGGCCTGCTCAGCACCGCCATCAAGAACACGCTGAACAACGTCATCGCGTCGCTCTAGCCGACGTCGAGGCAACGACGGCGGGCCTGCAGACGCGGGCCCGCCCTCACCTCCCCTCACCACTCCCACTCACACATCTGTGATCCGACGCCACACACAACGCCAGGACGGCCAGGCCGTCGTCGAGTTCGTCGTCATCCTGCCCGTGCTCCTGCTCGTCCTCGTGGCGATCTACCAGTTCGGCCAGGTGTTCGTGAACTACATGGATGTCACGAGCGCTGCCCGCGAGGGCGCGCGCAAGGCGGCGGTCAGCCGCACGGCCGGTACCTGCACGGTCGTCGACGGCCTCGCCATCAGCTCCGCCAAGGCCGCCGGGTCGGATCTGAGCCAGTCCAGCCTGGGCGTCACCGTCAACCGCACCTGCACGAACAACGCGTACGCGCAGTCCTCGGACGTAACGGTGACCGCGTCGTACCCCTACTCCATCAACATCATGGGAGTGGTCGTCTCGTCGGGCACGCTGACGTCGGCCACCACCATGCGGGTGGAGTGACAGCCGCGACCTCGCGGCACCTCTCGCCCCACAGAGTTTTCCGCCATCTAAAGCCACCGGCCGGCATTGCCGATACGTGTCTGGCCACTGTCCCGCACAGTCCCCGAGTCTTCCACGAGAGGCAGCCGCATGTCCTACAGCGTCCGCAACATCGTGATCGCGCTGATTCTCGCCGTCGCCGCGGCGGGCCTCGTGATCATGTACACGAGCAACGTCAAGCACAACGCCGACCAGAGCATCAAGACGACGACGGTGGTCGTTGCCAAGGGTGACATCGTCGCCGGCACGCCCCTGAACACGCTGGTCGACGGCAGCGCCTTCGCGACTCGCCAAGTCGCCACCAAGGACGTCGTCCCCGGCGCCTTCACGTCGATCAGCTCGCTGAACACCTCGCTCGCGACTGCGACGAACATCACCGCTGGCGCCCAGATCACGCCCGCGATGTTCTCGGACTCCAAGGACACGGCGATCGTGAACCAGATCCACGGCACGATGCGCGCCGTCCAGCTCTCCTTCAACGCCAACCGCGTTCTCGGCGGCACGCTGAAGGCCGGCGACCACGTCGACATCTACGGCGAGATCACCATCCAGTCGTCGCGCAACAACAGCCAGTACTCGCAGCAGACCGTCGCCGCCCGCATCATCACGAACGTCGAGGTGCTCTCAACCTACGACACGGGCGTCGCAGTCACGCCGCTGACCTCGGCCTCCGGCGCCAACAGCGCCTCGGGCACAGACGACGGCACCGGCGGTGACGCCGTGATCGTCGCGGTCCCGCAGAACCTGCTGCCCGACCTGATGCTGATCCGCGCGGACGGCCAGTTCTGGATGGCCCTGCGCCCCGGCCACGGCGCTCAGGACACAGGCTCGTCCGTCGCCACCCCGTGCAGCACCTTCGCCACCGGCCTGACGGCAGTCCAGATCAAGAACTCCCTCCCCATCTGCGTGTCTGGAGTGAAGCACTAATGACCAACCAGTCCCCGATCAAGGTCTTCATCACCGGCGCCGCCAACGGCTTGGCGGAGGTCCGTGAAGGCCTCGCAGATCACCCCGACGTCGAGCTCGTCGGCACGGCCGCCGACCCGGTCAAGGCCGGTGCGAAGCTGGCGGAGTCCGCCGCGCAGGTGATCCTGCACGGCACCACCGCCAACGAGCACGTCCCGACCGCCGAGGTCGAGGCAATCCGCGCAGTCACCGCCGCGCCGATCGTCCTCGTCACCTCCGCCAGCGCGAACAGCCTGCTGTCGGAGGCCCTCCAGGCCGGCATCCACAACGTCGTCCTGCTCCCGCAGCTGACCGACGGGATCGTCTTCACTATCAAGAAGGCGCACTCCCTGGCCGCGGGCCGGGCCGCCGGCGCCGCAGGCAAGGCCGCCACGCACGCCGAGGGCAAGGTCGTCACCCTGTTCTCGCCCAAGGGCGGCTCGGGCAAGACCGCGCTCGCCTGCAACCTGGCCGTGCTGTTCGCCCGCAAGCACCAGCGGCGGACGCTGCTGCTCGACCTCGACCTGCAGTTCGGCGACGTCGCCATCATGATGGGCATCGAGCCGGACAAGACCATCTACGACCTGGTCATGGCCCGGCGCGAGCTCGACTCCGAGGCTCTGGCGGGCTACGTCACGGCCCACCAGTCGGGCGTGCACGTCCTGCCGGCGCCGCTGCGCCCCGAGGACGCCGAGCTCGTCACCGAGGAGCGCCTCGGCCACCTGTTCGCGGTGGCCAAGGAGAGCTACGACGTCGTCATCGTCGACACGCCGCCGTTCTTCCACGGCCCGGTGCTCTCGACGCTCGACCGCACCGACCAGCTCGTGCTCGTCGCCTCGATGGACGTTCCCGCGATCAAGAACGTCAAGCTCACCCTGCAGACGCTCGACCTGCTGCACTACCCGAAGGACCGCCGCCACCTGCTCCTGAACCAGACCGGCTCCAAGGTCGGGCTGAAGAAGAACGAGGTCGAGCGGGCGCTCGACCTGAAGGTGGCCTTCGAGCTCCCGGCCGACAAGGACGTCCCGTCCTCGGTCAACCGCGGAGTCCCGGTCGCCCTCGCCAACCCGCGCGCAGGCATCGTCAAGTCGATGGGCGACATCGCCGACAAGCTCGTCCCCCAGCGGGTCGCCGCCGACGCCAAGAAGAAGCGTCGGGGAGTGAGGTAACCGGATGTCGCTGCACTCTCGTATCCAGGTCGCCACGACCGACCCCAAGGAGGGCGGCGAGGCGCAGGAGCGAAGCCGATCGCACGTCGGTCATCGCCGATCCCTTCGCCGAGCTCAAGACCCGCGTCCACAAGGAGATCATCCCCCGGCTCGGTCCTCGCCTGTTCAACGCGGACGGCAAGGCCGCGGCCGACCTCGAAGAGAAGGTCAACGAGGTCGTGACGGAGATGCTGGCGGTCGAGAAGACGCCGCTGACCCGCCAGGAGCGGCAGGAGATCATCCGCCAGATCACGGACGACATCCTCGGCTACGGGCCGCTGGAGCCGTTCCTCCGCGACGACTCGATCACCGAGGTCATGGTCAACGACCACAACACCATCTACATCGAGCGTCACGGCAAGATCACGCGCACGAACGCGCAGTTCGTCGACGAGGCAGCACCTGCTGCGGATCATCGACAAGATCATCAGCCGGATCGGCCGCCGCATCGACGAGTCCTCGCCGTACGTGGACGCCCGCCTGCCCGACGGCTCGCGCGTGAACGCCATCATCCCGCCGCTGGCGGTGCGCGGCTCCTCGCTCACGATCCGAAAGTTCCGCCGTGACCCGTTCACGATGGCGGACCTGATCAAGTTCGGCACGCTCACGCACAAGTCCGGCCAGTTCATGGAGGCGTGCGTCCGCGGCAAGCTGAACATCCTGATCTCGGGCGGCACCGGCTCCGGTAAGACCACCACCCTGAACGTGCTCTCGTCGGCCATCCCGTCGGACGAGCGCATCATCACGGTCGAGGACGCGGCCGAGCTCCAGCTCAAGCAGGACCACGTGATCACGCTCGAGTCCCGCCCGGCGAACATCGAGGGCAAGGGCCAGGTCACGATCCGCGACCTCGTCCGCAACACCCTGCGAATGCGGCCCGACCGCATCATCGTCGGCGAGTGCCGCGGCCCCGAGGCCGTGGACATGCTCCAGGCCATGAACACCGGCCACGACGGGTCGCTCACGACCGTCCACGCCAACAACCCGCGTGACGCCCTGGCCCGCACCGAGACGCTGGTGCTGACCGCAGGCGTCGAGCTCCGCTGCGGGCCATCCGCGAGCAGATCTCGAGCGCGTTCGACCTCATCGTCCAGGTCTCGCGCCTGGTCGACGGCACCCGCCGCATCACCCACGTCACCGAGGTGCTGCGGATGGAGTCCGATGTGATCGCGCTGCAGGACATCTTCATCGCCAAGGCCGTCGAGGACGGCGCGGCGAACCAGGACGCCGGCCACCGGCTGCTCGGCCCCCTGAGCTGCACCGGCCTCAAGCCGCACTTCCTGGACAAGATGGCCGGCAATGGCGTCAACCTTCCGCCGAACTTCTTCCAGGACGAGACGGGCGAGCGCGCAGCGCCGCCCATCTTCGGCCGGGCGGTCGGTCAGTGATGCGCCGCCGCAGCCTGCGCACGCTGCTGCTGGTTGCAGTCGCCGCCCTGACGGTGGCCGCGCCGGCGGCGGCGCCGCCGCCAGCCTGACGATCAAGCACGTCGAACGCCCGCGTGGCCGACGGTGAAGGTGACGGCGGAGACGCCGACCCCAGCGACGCCCGACCTGCAGGTGACCGAGAACGGCCAGCCGGCCGCCGACGTCCGCCAGGCGGCGGGCGCCGACTCCGCCGTCGCCCTCGTCCTCGACACCTCCGGAGCATGAAGGGCCAGAAGCTGTCCGATGCGATCGCCGCGGCGACCACGTTCGTCCAGGGCACCCAGTCGAACGACACGCTGGGCGTCTACGCCTTCGGCTCCAAGCCGTACATCTCCGTCGCTCTGCCGTCGGACTCGGCCACCGCGGCCGCGGGCCTCGCCAACCTCGCCACCGACCCGACCCCGGGCACCGCCATCTACGGCGGCGTCAAGGAGGCGGCCGATGCGCTCGCGGCGACGCACGCCGACCGCAAGGCGATCGTCCTGCTCACGGACGGCTCGTCCGAGAACGACTCCGCCACGATCGACCAGGCGGTCGCGTCCGCCAAGGCGGCCCACGCGGCCATCTACGCGGTCGGCATCGAGCTCCGCCAACGGCAGGCGGCCCTGCAGACGCTCGCCCACGACACGAACGGCGAGTTCCTGCAGGCCACCAACCGCGCCGCCCTGATCGCCGCCTACGGCCGCATCTCGGCCGACATCGGCGGGACGTTCACCTTCACGTACCGACAGCCTCGTCCCCAAGGGGACGCCGATCCACCTGAGCCTCGCCGTCCCCGGCCTCAATCCGGCCGGCGACGGCACGGCTCCGGGCCCGGCCGCTGCTCCCGGCAGCGCGTCCAAGCCGCTGATCCACATGCCCACGTCGACCGTCGGTCGTCTCGGCGTCGCCCTCGGCGCCGCGTCCTGGTGCTCCTCGGGGCGCTCATGCTGCTCTCCTCCCGGCCCGGCGTGGCCGTCAACAAGCGCATCGCGGCCTACACCGAGCCGAAGAAGCAGCCCCTGGCGATCCCCGGCGTCAGCACGGCCAAGGTGAGCATCAGCGCTGTCCCAGCTGTTCATCGCGACCGAGAAGATCGCCGGCTCCTTCAACTACTGGAAGAAGATGGCCTTTCGGCTCGAGCAGGCGGACCTCCCGCTGCGCACGGCCGAGGTCGTCTACATCCAGATGGGCGCCGCGCTGCTCATGGGCGTGATCGGGCGGTTCCTGCTCGGCCTGAACGGCTTCCTCGAGCTGATCCCGCTCGTGCTGGGCGTCGCCGCGCCGTCGCTCTTCGTCCGGTTCATGGCCCGCAGGCGCCTGACACGTTCGAGTCGCAGCTGCCGGAGACCCTGATCACCCTGGCCGCATCCCTCAAGGCCGGCCACGCCTTCAACTCGGCGCTCGCGAGCGTCGTCAAGGAGGGCGCGGAGCCGACCTCGAAGGAGCTCGCGCGGGTGGCGCAGGAGATCCAGCTCGGCATGACGTCCGAGGCGGCCCTCGAGGCGATGGCCAAGCGGATGGACTCGACCAACTTCGGGTTCGTCGTCATGGCCGTCAACATCCAGCGCACGGTCGGCGGCTCGCTCGCCGAGATCCTGGACATGGTGGCCGACACGGTCCGCCAGCGCCAGCAGTTCAGCCGCAAGGTGAAGGCGCTGACCGCCCAGGGGCGCATGTCCGCCTACGTGCTCCTGGCGATGCCCTTCCTGATGGGCCTCGCCATCTTCGCCCTCAACCCGGCCTACATGTCCATCCTGTTCACCTCGACGGCCGGCAAGGCGCTCATCGCCGTGTCGCTGGTGATGATGGCAATCGGCGGAGTGATCATCCGCAAGATCGTCTCCTTCAAGGGGTAGCCGAATGATTCTCATCATCCTCGCCGTCGGCCTGTTCGGGGCCGCGACGTCTCCTCCTCCTGTCCGGGCTCACCGTCCGCCAGCGCGAGGTCGCCGTGCCCTCCGCAGGGCCAAGCGCTACGGCGTCCAGACGCAGCGTGATGTCGAGACGCGCAAGAGCGTCAACGACCGCATCGTGGCCCGCTGACGCACAAGGTCGCGGCGGTGACGAGCAAGTTCCTGCCCCGTACCGACCCGAACCAGATCGCGAACCGGCTGATGGCCGCCGGCCTGGCCCGTTCCATGTCGCCGCAGATGTACCTGGCGCTCAAGGGCGGCCTCGTGTTCACGGCCATCGCCTTCGGCCTGATCGTCCTGGTCTCCGGCATGGTTCCCGCGGCGATGGGCATGCTGGTCGCCCTGGGCGGCGGCGCCATCGGCTACATCGCGCCGGACTTCTTCATCAACTCCCGTACTCGCGGCCGCCGCGAGATGATGCAGATGGAGCTTCCGAACATCCTCGACCTGCTGTGCGTGTCGGTCGAGGCCGGGCTCGGGTTCGACGCCGCCGTCGCCAAGCTGTCCGAGCGCATGACCGGCCCTCTGGTCGATGAGTTCGGGCTCGTGCTCCACGAGATGCGGATCGGCGAAAGCCGCTCCGCGGCGCTGAAGAGCCTGTCCGACCGGGTCGACGTCCCGGAAGTGTCGCAGTTCTGCCGCGCCATCATCCAGGCCGACCAGCTGGGCATCGCGCTCTCCCGCATCCTGCGGGTGCAGTCCCACGACATGCGCGTGCGGCGCCAGCTCGCCGCCGAGGAGAAGGCGATGAAGGCGCCGGTGAAGATGCTCTTCCCGACCGTGCTCTTCGTCTTCCCGTCGATGTTCGTGGTGGCGCTCGGCCCGGCCGCGCTGAACCTGATGCAGACCTTCTCCGGCGGCAAGTAGCCGGCCTGATCGTCGCGCGACTCCGGGGCCTGGCCCCGCCTGAGGGCGGGGGCCAGGCCCCTTCCTCGTTCTCCCGGGCGGCGCTGGTAGCCTTCGCTCTCGCTGGGCGACGTGGCCGAGTGGCTTAGGCAGCGGCCTGCAAAGCCGCGTACACCGGTTCGACTCCGGTCGTCGCCTTTCTCAGCCGAGGGCCATGCCCTCGACGGCGCTCGACGGCGTCGGGTCGGGAAGGCGCATCATCCGGAACGAGTTGAACAGCCCGAGCAGGGCGGCGAGCGAGCGGGATCAGCAGCGCGATCTGGAGGGCGATGTGCCGGGCGTCGGTGTTGATGCGGATGATCTCGTCCTGCGTCGCCTCGGGCTGGCCGGCGAGCTGCTCCTGGAGCTGGGTGTTGCTCATCACCTCGGCGTCGTGCTCGAGCGCCTTCGCGACCTGCTGCTGCTCGGCCGGCGAGCAGCACGCTGCTCGAGTCCGCCATGTGGGTGAAGGCGATCGAGAGCGTCGCCAGCATGATGGCCCCGGCGAACGCCAACCCGAACGACAGCCCGAACGAGCCCGCCGCCGAGTTCACGCCGGCGGCCTCGCTGACCCGCTCCTCCGAGATCGGGGACAGCGTGTAGTTGTTGAGCTGGGAGACGAGCAGGCCCAGGCCCGATCCCGCGATCATCAGCGGGCACGACCAGGTACCAGCCCGAGTCGGCTCTGCGGGACGATCGGGATCAACGCGACCAGCCCCGACGGAGAGCAGGCCGAATCCCGCCCTGATGATGCTGCTCGGGCGCCGCTTCCCCGCCTTTCTGGCCGCCAGCACCGCCATCGCGAACATGCTGAGCGAGAGCGGGGCGAGTGAGAGGCCGGCCTCCATCGCGTTGTACTCGAGCACCATCTGCAGGTAGATCGGGCAGCGCGATCATCAGGCCGCCGAGCGCGATCTGCTGGAGCATCTGCTGGGAGATCCCGAACCGGAACACCTTCGCCTTGAACAGGTCGGGGTCGATCAACGTCGCCTTGCCCTCGCGCTTGCGCCGCACGAGCCAGTACGCGAGCGCGCCGAGCGCGGCCACACCCGTGACCAGCAGCGCCCCGACGGCTTCGCCGCCCTCCTGCCACACCAGGATGCCCAGGACGATGCCGCCCATCCCCACCACGGACAGGAGCGGCGCCGACGACGTCGACGCTCCGGGGGCCCGTGTACGGCACGTCCTTGACGAGCCTGATGTTGAGCAGCACGACCGCGATGATCACGTCCTCGAGCAGGAACCCGAGCCGCCACGACAGGTACGTGGTGATGAAGCCTCCGAGGAGCGGCCCGACGGCCGCGGCGATCGCGGCAGCGGCCCCGACCAGGGCGTAGGCCCGCTTCTGGGCCGCCCCCTGGAAGTTGCCGTGAATCAGCGACTGCATGGCGGGCAGAAGCAGCGACGCCCCGATCCCGCCCACCACGGCCCAGAAGACGATGATGACGGCCACGGACTGGGCGACCGTCATCGCCAGCGCGCCCGTGGCGTAGCCGAGCAGCCCGATGATGTAGGCCCGCTTGCGTCCGATCAGATCGCCGACCTTGCTCCCGATCAGGATGAACGCCGCCGACACCAGCGCCTCGAGCGCGATCGCCGACTGCACGCTGCTCACCGTCGTGTGGAGGTCGTGGACAACCGCCGCGATCGAGACGTTCATCAGCGAGGTGTCGACGACGAGCACGAACATCGCCATCGCGAGCAGGATGGCGAGCCGTTGGCTCCCTGCCTCCTCATCGGCCGGGTGATCGTCGACCTGCACCGCGCGACTCTCCCCGACCGTCGTCGCCCCGACATCATCCGCCGGGGATGAGCGGAGCCTACAATCGCCCCCGGCAGGCGTAACGATCCGACCCCTCGCGAGACGGAGCAGTATGAGCACTCACAACATCCCCTCCACCGAGCAGGAATGGCGGGACAAGCTCTCGCCCGAGCAGTACGACATCATGCGCAAGAAGGGCACCGAGCGGCCCTTCACCGGCACGTACGTCGACGTGAAGGACGACGGCATGTACCGCTGCGCCGGCTGCGGTGCAGAGCTCTTCAGCTCCGACACGAAGTTCGAGTCGGGCACCGGCTGGCCGAGCTTCACCGACCCGGCCGTCGCCGCGAACGTCGAGCTTCACCGTGACACGAGCCACTTCATGGTCCGCACCGAAGTGACCTGCGCCCGCTGCGGCTCGCACCTCGGCCACGTCTTCGACGACGGCCCCGGCACGAGCGGGCAGCGCTACTGCATCAACTCCTGCGCGCTCGACCTCGACCGCAACGCCGCGTCCGCCTAACCGCGTACGGGCGGTCAGCCGCCCGCGCTGCGCAACCCGCGCTCGCCGGTCCCGCCCTTACGGCGGCCGGCGAGCAGCCGGGCGTGCCCCAGGGCGAGGCCGCCCTGAGCTGCCAGGACTGCGATCGCGTCGAGCACCGCCCGCGCCGGATCGGCGCAGACGACGGCCAGGCGGCCGCCGTCCATGGGCACGGTGACGACGTGCACGGCCGGGTCGGCGCCGTCGCTTCCGACGGCGGGCAGATCGGTGCTGCGCCGCACCTCGAGGCCGGCCGGGTCGGCGGCGGCGGCGAGGGCCGCGGCCAGCGCGACCGGACGGGCGTTGCGGACTCCGCGCGCTGCAAGCACACGCTCACGGCCGCCCGGGCCGGCGCCGAGCACGATGGCCGCATCGGCACCCGTGGCCCGGATGACCGCCTCGGCGATCCGGAGCGCCACCTCTTGCCGGGAGCTCTCGGCGGCGGCGGCGATGCCGGGAAGGGCATGGGCGACGGCGCCGAGCAGCCGCAGTGACGCGAGCGACTCCTCGCCGTTCGCGCGGGTGGCGCGACGGGCGCGGTGGGCCAGCACGGCGGCGGAGAAGGCCGCCGCACGGTCCTTGCCCCGCTCCTTGGCCGCGTACAGGGCGGCGTCGGCGCCGGCCACGAGCTCGGTGACGTCGGCGGCGTCGGCGGGATAGGTCGCGACCCCGCACGAGACGGTGACAGCGCGGATGCCCGGCAGGGCGCGCACCCGGTCGCATAGACGGTCGGCCGCGGTCCGCGCGGCCCGCTTGCCGGTCTCCGGCAGGACGATGGCGAACTCCTCGCCGCCGACCCGGCACGCGAGGTCGCTGCCTCGCAGATCCTCGCGGGCGGCGGCGGCGACCCTGCGCAGGACGAGATCGCCCTCCTGGTGGCCGTGGACGTCGTTCAGGAGCTTGAAGTCGTCGAGGTCGAACGAGATCAGCGAGACGGGGCGACCGTAGCGCTCGGCGCGCTCGAGCTCGTCTTGCAGCCGCTCGTGGAAGACGCGGTGGTTGTGCAGGCCGGTGAGCCAGTCGGTCTGGGCCTCGTGCAGGAGCCGGCTCCGGTTCTGGGTGTTCTCGAGCGCGAGCGCCGCCACCGCGGCGAACTGCTGCACGAGCACGAACTCGTCGGCGGTGAACTCCACCCCCTCCCCCAGCCGATACGTGTTGAGGGCGCCGATCGTCCGGTCGTGGACGACGAGCGGCACCGAGATGATCGCCTCGGGCTCGTCCTCGGGCGTGCCCGGCACGACGGCGATGCGCGGGTCGCGCTCCGCCGCGGTGATGTTGGCCGGCTCCCGGTGCTCGATCACCCAGCCGGTCAAGCCCTCGCCCAGGCCGAGCGGGGCGGCCATGATCTCGTCGGCCCACTGGTCACGGGCGTGCACGGGGACGATCTGGCTCGCCACCTCGTCGACGTGGTAGATCGTGAGCGCGTCGACGGGCACGAGCCGGTTGAGCTCGGAGGAGATGCGCTCGAAGAGCTCGTCCTGGGTGACGGACAGGAGCAGCATCCGGGAGATGTCGAAGAGCGTCTCGTAGGACGCGAGGCGCCCGGCGAGGTCGCGCTGGGGCAGGGGCCGTTCTGACACGGAGCGGGAGCTTTCGGGAGATTGGGGACACCCCGGGGTGGGCGCCTCCACTCTCAGTGTCCGTGCATCCGGCCGCTGCTCCGACCCCCGTACGGGGGATCGCTGGCAGAAACTGGCTGCTACGGGGCGTAGCGGCGGTGCAGCACGAGCCGGTTGCCGTCCGGGTCGCTGAAGAAGGCGAGCCGGCAGACACCCGTGTCGTAGACCTCGGTCAGCTCGATGCCGGCCTGCGCGAGCGTCTCGCGAGCGGCATCGACGTCGGGCACCCGCAACGCGAAGCCGGCAGGGTTGGGCGCGAAGTCCAGTCCCACGTCTGCGGACTTCACGATCCCCACGGTGACCTGGCCGGCCCGGTATTCCGCGCCGACCCGGGTGTCCTTCTCGTGCGGGAGCCCCAGCGTCTCGCCGTAGAAGCGCTTCGCCCGGTCGAGGTCGCGGGTGGGGACGGAGATGTAGTCGACTCGCTCGACGTCGATCATTTGCTGCCTCCTGGATGGCCGAGTTGGGAATGGTGCCAGAGCGGCTATCGTGGCCCGGTGGACGAGGCGCGCCTCGACGACACGAAGTACGGCCGGGGGCCGGTGACGGACGGATGGTTCGTCGTCAACGTGCGCGCCGCGGCCTGGATGCACAGCCTGAAGTTCGGCTCGGCGTGCATCATCGAGACCGACCAGGTCGGGTTCCCGCAGATCGGCTACACGATCGCCGTGCTGGGCGAGGGCGGCTCGAGCGGCCTCTACCACCGCGAGGACGACCAGGAGGACTTCCTGGTGCTGTCGGGCGAGTGCATCGCGATCGTCGAGGGCGAGGAGCGGCGGATGCGGGCGTGGGACTTCCTGCATTGCCCCGCCGGCACCGAGCACATCGTGGTCGGAGTCGGCCCGGAGCCATGCGTCGTGTTTATGGCCGGCGCCCGCGCGAACCGCGGCCAGACGGTCTACCTGCGCAACGAGCTGGCGCTGCGGCATGGTGTCAGCGTCGAGACCGACACCGACAGCGGGCAGGTCGCGTACGCGCCGTTCCCGGATTGGAAGCCGGGGCCGCCGGAGAGCTTCTCCGGCCTCCCGTTCGCCTGAGTCGGCTGCACGCGTAGACGATCTCAACCGGGCCCTCGCATCGGCGGCCGATGGGTGCTGCGACCATGGTACGCTCGGCGGTCTCCGCGGGTACGGGTCGCGCCCGCATCCATCCAGGATCGAGGTACCTGATGGCCATCAGCTCCGTCGTCGCCGTTGCCGACAGATCCACGATCGAGGGCGACAGCGTCGACCTCGCGTTCGTCCCCGGCGACACCTTCCCGGTCAGCCACAACGTGGCCCTGAGCGTGCAGGGTCAGCCGTTCCCGAACCAGCCGCCGACGCGCGTCGTCCCGGCGATCACCTCGCTGATGCTCGGCTACGGGCGCCTGACCGACAACCAGCAGCCGCCCTCGGTCATCCCTGAGGATCACTACCTGCGGATGTTGAGCTTCGACGTTGGCTACGTGCACAGCTCGTGGCAGGCGTCGGGCTCCACCGCGACGCTTCAGGTCGGCGTGACGGTGGCGCTCCGCGACAACACGCCGGGCGGCGACGATCCGCCGGACGACCCGTTTGTCGCGATCCTCTCGGTACAGGCGATCTGTATCTGGACATCGACGACCGGGGGTCTGATCGGCCGGCTCGACCACTTCCTGGGTGGGGTATTGCTCGGCAACTGAGGCGTCTTGCGGCTCAGTCGACCTCGTAGTGCTCGACCACGTCGGTGCGCTCCACCAGCCAGCGATCGTCCTCCGGGTAGTACACGGCCCGGGAAGGGTCGTCGCCCGCGAACCCGCGGACGGCGTCCATGTCGTCCCACAGCGAGAACGCGACGACCTCGGTGACCTCGCCGACCCGACGGCGCAGGACCCAGGCGCCCCGGTTGCCGGGCGTATTCCGGTACTCCCCGACGCCTGTCTCGCGCATGTACGCCACGTACTCGTCGGCGTCCTCCGGGCGCACAGCGCCTCGCCAGATCCGTGCGATCACGGGGTCTTCCTACCCGCTAGAGCGACTCCCAGAACCCGAGCACGGTCTCGTTGAAGGCCGTCGGATCCTCCTGGAACGGCTGGTGCGCCTGCGCAGGCACGCCGACCAGGCGGGCTCCGGGGATGAGGCCGGCGATCTCGCGGGAGTGGCGCGGCGGGCAGATGACGTCCTCCTCGCCGTAGAGCACGAGCGTCGGCCGGTCGATGCCGCCGAGCCGGTCGCGGGTGTCGTGGCCGAGGATCGCCCGCGCCGTGCGCTGGAACGCCTCCGTCGACTGCGGGCACGGGTCGTTCAACATCGCATCGCAGAAGGCATCGACGCGCCCGTCCTCGAACACCGCCTTCGAATAGGTCGACGCGAGGAAGTACATGAGAAACGTGCGGTCGTCGTCGGCGATCCCGGCGAAGTAGGCGGAGCTCTCGATGAACGTCCGGAACAGCCGGTCGGAGTACGCCCAGGATCCGACGATCACGAGGCTCCGGGCCAGGTCGGGCCGGGCGATCGCGAGCTCCTGGGTGATCGCGCCGCCCATCGAGAAGCCCATGACGTGGGCCGACCCGATGCCGACGGCGTCGCAGAGGGCGATCGCGTCGGCGGCCAGGTCGCGGACGGTGAACTCGCCATCGGGCAGCGACGAGCGGCCGACGCCGCGGTTGTCGACGACGGTGACGCGGTAGCGCTCGCCGAACGGGCCGACCTGGGCGTCCCACGCGGTGACGTCGTCGCCCAGCCCGCAGAGGAGGAGCACGTCGTCGCCCTGCCCCGACTGCAGGTAGTGGATGTCGACGCCGTTCACGCGCTCGATCGGCATCGCGCGATCCTATCCGGCGCGCCCACGCCCGGCATACTCCGCCGTGTGGACGTGAGCCCGGTCGACCCGCGGGACGTCGAGGGTGAGGATCACGTCGACGAGGTTCTTGCCTGGGCCGAAGCGAACGTGCGGCACGATCAGACGTACGAGCTCTTCGTCGAGGTGACGTCCGCCCACCCCGTGAGGCTCGTCCGGCTCAGCGGTTGTGGTTGACGACCTCGACGTTGTTGCCGTCGGGGTCGAGCGCGAAGGCGCCGTAGTAGCCCGGGTGGTACACCGAGCGCTCGCCGGGAGCGCCATTGTCCTCGTAGCCGGCGGCGAGCGCCGCGGAGTGGAAGGCCTCCACCGTGGCGTTCGCCTCGGCCGGGAAGGCGAGGTGGACGTGCTCGGTGAGCGGGCGCTCGTCGCGCACCAGCGTGAACGAGAAGTCGGCGCCGGAGAAACGGACGCGATCCGGCGCGTCGTGCGTCAGGCGAAGGCCGGCATACGGTGCGACCGTCGTGTAGAAGCGCCGCGACGCCTGCGGGTCGCGGACGCGGATCCACACGTGGTCGATCCAGCCGTCGGCCGTGGGCCGCTCGCGGGCGCCGTGCACCGCCTCGACGCTGTTGCCGTCCGGGTCGAGCAGGAAACCGCCGTAGTAGTCGGGGCCGTAGGCCGTTCGCGGTCCGGGCGCGCCGTCATCCGGGTGGCCGGCGTCGATCCCCGCCTGCCAGAAGGCGTCGACGGCCGCGCGGTCCTGCGCGCCGAAGGCGACGTGCAGGCCGCGGGTGACAGCGTGCTCGCGATCCGTCGGGCCGATCGCCAAGTCCTCCCACTCGACCAACCCCGCGTCTGCGTAGCTCGGCTCGATGCCGAGGGCGCTCAGAACCGTGCGGTAAAAGCGCTCGGAGGCCACCATGTCCGAGACGGCGACGCCGACGTGGTCGAACATCGCCCGAGGCTAGCAGCTCGGCGCTGCGCGAGCGGAAAGGGGAAGGGGCTCGAACCCTCGCTCACTGTCCGGTGGCATGCGCGCGCGCCGACGCGGTCTGGCAGCCGACGATCGCCGGAGCCTCGTGGACGAGCGCGTCATTCTGGAGGGCTTCGACCATGAAGAGGGCGAAGTCCGTGCGGCGCGTGATGTTGCTCTCGAGTATGGGGTCGCCGACATGTTCGCTCCACACCGGGAGGCCCTGGCTCTCGCCTTCCTCGAGGTCGCTGCCGCGCACGACAGTCCACCGGGTGTCGCTCGCGAACACCCGCCGGCAGGCCTCCACCTGGTCATCGAGGTCTGCGAATCGAGCCAGCCGTGCCAGCGGGCCGAACACCTTCACGATCATCTTCAACTTGCGCGTGTACACGTCCTGCCCGTCGCGACTGATGTGCCAGCCGCACGAGAAGATGAGGCGGGCATCCGGCGGCGCGCCGTCGAGCACGGCCTGGGCGGTGCCCGTCGAGTACCCATGGACACCTCGCGGCACGAGTACGACGAGCACTCCGTCGCACCCCTCCACGGCGTGCGCGACAACCTCGCGATCGTCCGTCGCCCCCGGAACGACGGTGATTCGCCCCGTGAACGCGTCGAGCTTTCCCACGCTCTGTTCGCGACACACCCCAACTACCTCATACCCGCGATCCAGCGCGTGCTGGATCATGTACCGCCCGAGCTTCCCGGATGCTCCGACAATACAAACCTTCATCGTCGCGTCCCCTCCGGTATCCTGGTCGAGCCGATGTCCTAGCCCCTCCACGATCGCCAGAAACGGCTTGGTTAAGCGGGAAAAAGCGGCTGAAGGGGCTCGAACCCTCGACCTTCTGCATGGCAAGCAGACGCTCTAGCCAACTGAGCTACAGCCGCAGGCGAGCGGTCAGTATACCCAGGCTACGCCCTGTCCAGGGCCAGGTTGACCTGGCGGTCGGCCTCGGTGTTCTCGGTGCGGCGCACCTCGATGTAGCGCACGCGCTCGAAGCCGTCGGCCGCCTGCTGGGCCTCGTCCCAGAGCGTGCGCAGGTGCGGGCTCTTGACCCGGTAGCGGCCCGTCATCTGGCGCATCAGGAGCTGGGAGTCCGACCGCACCTCGACCTCGGTCGCACCCATCGCGGCGGCCCGCTCGAGTGCGGTGATCAGCGCGCGGTACTCGGCCTCGTTGTTCGTCGCCACGCCGATCACATGCCCGTCCTCGGCCAGCACCTCGCCGGCCTCGTCCTCGATCCGGTAGCCGACCGCTGCGGGCCCGGGGTTGCCCCGCGAGCCGCCGTCCACCCACGTCCGCGCGATCACGCGGGCGGGCCGACCCGCTCGATCTTCTCCCGCTGCTTCACGTCGAGGCGGCGCAGCAGTTCGAGCAGCCGGGCGACGTGCTCCTTCTTGTCGTCGGCGATCCGCTGCACGACCTCCTGGGCGCCCTCGTCCGCGAGGGAGAACGCCTGGGCCTCGTAGCGGTTGATCGACTGGAGCTCGGCGGCCAGGTTCTCACGCAGCGTCTGCAGGTCCGCGTGGAGCTCCGTCAGCCTCATGACGGCTGGTTGTCGATCTGCGCCCGCTGCAGCTTGCCGGAGTAGTCGACGTACACGGACTTCCACTCGGTGTAGGTGTCGAGCGCGGCCGTGCCCGCCTCGCGGTGGCCGTTGCCGGTGTACTTCGTGCCGCCGAACGGCAGCTGGATCTCGGCGCCGATCGTGCCGGCGTTGATGTAGGTGATCCCCGTGTCGAGGTCGCGGATCGCCCGGAACGCGGCGTTCACGTCGTCGGTGTAGATCGCGCTCGAGAGGCCGTACTCGACCCGGTTGGAGATGGCGATCGCGTCGTCCAGGTCGCGGCAGGGGATGAGCGCCGTCGCCGGCCCGAAGATCTCCTCGGTGGCGACGCGCATGTCGCGATCGACCTTGCCCGTAGATCGTCGGCCGGTAGAAGAAGCCCTTCTCGCCGTTCGAATAGCGCTCGCCGCCGGTGAGGATGTCGGCGCCCTCGTCGCGCGCGATGCCGGTGTAGCGGTCGACCTTGTCGAGCGCGGCCTGGTTGATCAGCGGGCCGACGTCGACCTCCGGGTCGAGGCCGTTCCCGATGCGCAGCGCCTCGGCGCGCTCGACGAGCTTCGCCGCGAGGCTGTCGTACACCCGCTCTTGCACGATCACGCGGCTGGCGGCGGTGCAGCGCTGGCCGCTCGTCCCGAACGCGCTCCAGAGGATGCCGTCGACGGCGTTGTCGACGTCGGCGTCGTCCATCACGATGATCGCGTTCTTGCCGCCCAGCTCGAGGTGGACGCGCTTCAGCGTCTCGGCGCCGGTGCGGGCGACGTGGATGCCGGTCTCCTTCGACCCCGTGAACGTCACGACCTTCACGTCGGGGTGCTCGATCAGCCGCTGGCCGACCGTCGCCCCGCCGCCGTGCACGATGTTGACGACCCCCTTGGGGAGGCCGGCCTCCTCGAAGATCTGGACGAGCATCTCGCCGAGGAGGGGCGTGTCTCCGGCGGGCTTGAAGACGGCCGTGTTCCCGGTGACGAGCGCCGGCATCAGCTTCCAGGTCGGGATCGCCATCGGGAAGTTGAACGGCGTGATCACCGCGACGACGCCCATGGGCTGGCGGACGCTCATCGCGAACTTGTCGTGCATCTCGGCGGGCACCGTCTGACCGAACATGCGCCGGCCCTCGCCGGCCATGTAGTAGGTCATGTCGATGCCCTCCTGCACGTCGCCGCCCGCCTCGGCCAGCACCTTGCCCATCTCCCGGGTCATGGTGCGGGTCAGCTCGGGCTTGCGATCGCGCAGGAGCTCGGCGACGCGGAACAGGATCTCGGCCCGCTTCGGCGCCGGGTAGAGGCGCCAGCTCTGGTAGGCCTCGTGGGCCGCCGCGACGGCTCGGTCGGCGTCGGCGGATGTCGAGCGCGGGAACGAGCCGATCAGCTCACCGGTCGCCGGGTTCGTGTCGTCGAAGTGCTCGCCGCTCTCCGAGTCGACCCACTCGCCGTCGATGTAATTCCGGTACGTGTTCGCGGCCACCGCCATCGGCCGGGAACTCTACTCGCCGCGCACGGCGAGGACGCGCAGAAGCTCGTCGACGCGCGCGTCGACCGTCTCCAGAGGGCCGGACGCCGTCGACGACTCGTCCAGCGCGCCGCCCGCCGCGAGCACCGGGACGACCATCGTCCGCGTCGGTACGTCGCCGCGCTGGGCCAGCTTGATGGCGGCCGCGACCGGAGCGGCGGCGGCCAGGTCGACCCACATTCCCTCGAGCTCGCCGAGCTGCATCCGGGCGTGCTCGAGCTCGCTCTCCGAGACGCGCACGACGAGGCCCTCTGACTCGACGACGGCGTGCAGCGACTGGACCGTGCCGGTCACCCCCCCGAGCGCGCGCGCCTGCGTCTCCATGTAGCTCGACGGCGGTACCCAGTCCTTCCCCGACGCGAGCGCCGCCGCGACCGCGCCGGCCACCTCCACCGCGACCATGCGCGGGATGCGGTCGATCACCGCCCACGACACCAGGTCACGGAACCCGCGCCAGATGCCCTGCACGCCGTCGCCCAGCGCCGCGGGGACGAGCACGAGGTCGGGCGACGTCCACCGCAGCTCCTCGGCAATCTCGTACGCGATGGTGCGGTAGCCCTCGATCGCGAGCGGATCGCCGCCGATCGGCGGGGCCGACCGGTTCGAGACCGCCCTCCATCCCAGCGACCGCTCCGCATCGGCCAGCAGCGGCCAGCGGGCCTCGCTCGAGGCAACGCCGACGACGCGGCCCCCGACCGCCTCGATCGCGTCACGGGCACGAGCGCCGGCGTCCGGCTCGACCAGGCTGACGCAGCGCAGCCCCGCACGCGAGGCGTAGCTCGCCAGCGAGACGCTCAGAGCCTCGTCGCCTGCGCTCGCGATCGTCACCGAGGTGTCGTCGACCTGGGAGACGGCGAGCGCGGAGAACCGGTCGCGCCAGCTGCCGGTCGGGTTACGGCGCTCGTCCTTCAGCATCAGCCGCCGCAGCCCCAGCTGCTGGCCCAGCGCGGCGGTGGGCACGAGGGGCGTGTCGCCCTCGCCCATCGAGATGAGGCGGTCGCGCGTGATCGGAAGCTGGGCGACGAACCGGGCCAGACCGCGGCCCGTCAGCTTGCTCGGCTTGAGGGACGACACCCGGCCGTAGACCGGGGCGACGTTGGAAGGACTTCCCTCCGCCGAGCACGACGGACAGCCGCCGGGCATGGACACAACGGGGTAGCGCCGCCGGCACCGCAGGCACTCGAGCGCGTTGGGGACTGCCACCCCGCGAGCATACCCCTTGACGGGGCTGGCTCAGGCGGTGTCTACTAAAGGGCAGTGATCTATTGCGTGATCCCTCAGGAGCTCGAGGAGGAGCTCCTGCCCCGGATGGTCGAGTACTACCGCGACAACCCCAATGTCGAGGTGATCGTTGACCGCCGCGCCCGTGCGGGCGACCGCCGCGCCGGGGCGCCCGGCGAGCACGACGAGCGCCGCGAGATCCGCGACCGCCGCCGGCCGCGGGCGATGGGCACGTTCCCGCGCGCCGAGGCGTTCGACGCCGACGCGTAGCCGAGCGGCTAGAGGCGTTTCCCCATCTCGAGCGCGATCTCGGTGTACCCGAGGGAGTCGTACAGGCCCCTCGCGCGCGTGTTCCCGCCAAGGACGTTCAGCTTGACGAAGTCGTATCCGAGTGACCGGGCCTCGGCCTCGAACGCCAGCATCGCTGCTCGGCCTGCACCGCGGCCGCGGTGCTCCTCGTCGATCTCGACGGCGTAGAGGTAGATGTGACGCTCGCCCTCGTCGCCGCGTTCGGCGAACCACAGCCGACCGGTGCGCCGCTCTCGGCGTCGACGATCATCTCGATGTGCTGGCCGGCCGTCCCGGGCCCCTCCGGGAGCAGCGCCGCGATCTCGGCTTCGGCCGTTGCGCGGGCCTCCTCGGGCGCACGGCTGCCATTCGCCACGAGGTCTGCCGTGTACTCGGCGCGAGCCGCCTGCACGAACGCGTCGTACTCGCCGGACATGAGGGGGCGTAACCGAATGCCCACGGGCCGGCGGTCTAGCCTGCGAGGGCCAGCGTGCCGTCAGGCTCGGCCTGGGCGTTCCATTCGCGGAACCGGCTGTCGATCTCGGCCACGTCCTCGCCCCGCTGCTGCAGCGTGACGGGCTGGGGGCCGAGCATGTCGACCCGGAACTGGTACCAGGACAGGTCCCACGCAACCGTGACGACCACCTCGCGGTGGCTGCGCATGACGACGCTCACGCGCGGGTCGCCGAGCGTGCGGGCGATGCCGCAGACGGTGCGCGGGTGGTAGCTCTCGTTGAACAGCTCGAGGCCGGCCTCGACCGCGTCGCGCGGATCGGCCGGGAGCGCCTCCGGCGTGAACGGCTCCGGGACCGGTCGCTGCCGCGATCCACCGAGGAACCCCTTCAGGCCGCGGGAGCGATTGCGGGACGACTGCAGCTGGAGCGGCACGCTGAGCGACCCCTCGCGGATCCAGCCGAGGGCGTCCGCCTGGTCGACGCAGAGCTCGCAGACGCGCGCGTCGGCGCCCTCCGGGTTCTCGTACGGCACGAGGCGCTCACCGAGCAGGAGCGTTCGCCCGCAGACGGCGCAGGACGTTTCGATGTCGTTCCGGCGGATATCGATCATTCCGGGGGCTCTGGCAGGAGGCTCCAGGGGGCCGAGTATACCGGTGGCTCCGGGCAGCCGCGGCGCCGGGGACGGGTGACGCCAACGTCCGGCTAATTACAGATCTTGCGTGGCCTTCCCTGCGGATGTTCGCGTCTGCTCGGAATGCCGATGCATGGAGCAACCTTCACGAAACCGCCGCAAGCGGGCGCAAACGCGCTCGGAGAGGGACGGCAGGCGGTTGCCGGGCGGTCCCGGGCGGGGTAGTGTCCCGGCGCTGAGAGGGGGCGACACCACCGCGAAGACGCGCAGACGCATCGCCTGCACCATGCTGATAGCTGTCACCGCGGCCGGCGCCGGATTTGCGCCCGCCGGGGCGTCGGGGGCATCCGTCTCGAGCCAGCGCTCGCAGGCCGCGGCCGTCCTGCATCGCATCGAGGTGCTCGACTGGCGCCGGTCGCACATGCAGAACCTCGAGGCGAACGTCAGGCAGAACCTGCACAACCTGCGCATATCGATCGCGACGATCAACTCGGCAATCGCGTCGCAGCAGGCAGCGCTCGAGTCCGACCAGGCCACGCTCGCGGCCATGCTGGTCGGCGACTACAAGAGCAACACCGGCACCGACTCGGCCGCCTTCGTGCTCGCGTCCGGCTCGTTCTCCGACCTGATCCAGCGGGTCGACGACGTCTCGCGCGTCAGCATGTCGTCCGCCGACCTCCTGCGCCAGATCGCGGTCGCCCAGCGGATGCTCGCCCACCAGCGGGCGCAGCTGGCCCGCCAGGCCGGCGACCGGACGCGCGAGCTGGCCCGCCTCGCGGACGCGCGGCGCGGGCTCGACGCGGCCATCGCCGATCGCCAGTCCGTGCTGCACAACATCGACGCGAGCATCTCGACCCAGCTCTCCGCCGAGCGCCATCGGCGGGCGACCCTGTCCGGGTCGACAGGCGCGGCGCCCCCACCCGAGGTGGGCGGCGGCGGCAGTCTTCACCGGCGAGGCGAGCTGGTACGGCCCCGGTTTCGCCGGCCACCGCACCGCCGACGGCGAGATCTTCGACCCGAGCAAGCTCACGTGCGCCAGCCCGTGGCTGCCCTTCAACACGATGCTGCGGGTGACCGACCTCGCGACCGGCAAGACCGTCGAGGTGCGCGTGAACGACCGCGGCCCGTTCGGCCGGGGCGTGCTCGACCTCTCGGCCCACGCCGCCCAGGTCATCGGGCTGAGCGGATGGGCCGAGGTGCAGGTCGAGATCCTTTAGCGGTGAATAACCGGTGCCAGGCACCGGCTATTCACACGAGCCCGCGAATCAGGCCTTCGCGAGCTCCTTCTCCTTGGTCGCGGCGGCGATCACCTGCTGGGCGACGTGCGCCGGCACCTCCTCGTAGCGCAGGAGGGTCATCTGGTAGTCGCCGCGGCCGCCCGTCATCGACGTCAGATCGGGCGCGTACGTCAGCACCTCGGCCAGCGGGACCTCGACGTGGATCGTGGTCGAGCCGCCGGCGGGGTCCATCCGCCCCACCCGGCCGCGGCGTGAGGTGATGTCGCCGATCACGTCGCCGACGCTCTCGTCGGGTATGGAGATGTCGAGCCGCACGATCGGCTCGAGCAGCACCGGGTCGGCCTCGGCGAACGCCTTCTTGAAGGCCATCGAGCCGGCGATCTTGAACGCCATCTCGGACGAGTCGACCGTGTGGTAGGAGCCGTCGGTGAGCGTCACCTTGACGCCGACGACGGGGCAGCGGGCGAGCTCGCCCTGCTGCATCGCCTCCTGGATGCCCTTGTCGACCGCCGGCCGGAAGCCCTGCGGGATCACGCCACCGACGATCTTGTCGACGAACTCGTAGCCCTCGCGCTCGGGGAGCGGCTCGAGGGTGATGTGGCAGTCGCCGAACTGGCCGCGGCCGCCCGTCTGCTTCTTGTACCGGCCCTGGGCGCGGGCGGACCTGCGGATCGTCTCCATGTACGGGACGCGCGGCGGGTGCAGGTTCACCTCGACCCCGAACCGGCGCGCCATCCGCTCGAGCGTCACCTCGACGTGCATCTGCGAGAGGCCGGCGACGATCGTCTCGCCGGTCTGCGGGTCGCGGTGGACGTCGAGCGACGGGTCCTCCTCCTGGAGGCGGCGCAGCGACGTGTGCACCTTCTCCTCGTCGCCCTTGCTCTTCGGCTCGATCGCAAAGGACACGACCGGCGACGGGAACGCCAGCGGCTCGATCTCGGCCGGCGCGTCGACGTCGGAGAGGACGTCGCCCGTGCCGGTCTCCTTCAGCTTGGCCACGGCGCCGATCGCGCCGCTCGGAAGCGACTCGACCGGGGCGTGTTCCTTGCCCTGCAGCGAGAGCAGCTGACCGACCCGCTCCTTGGAATGGGTGTGGTTGTTCGTCAGCGTCGAGTCCGACGTGAGCTCGCCCGCGAACACGCGCAGCAGGTTGATCTTGCCGCTGTACGGATCGGCGATCGTCTTGAAGATGTACGCGAGCGTCGAGGCGCCGCCGACCTCGGGGACGTTGCGCGCCCGGGCAGGCGACGGCAGCCCCTCGACGATCAGATCGAGCAGGCCGTGCGTGCCGATGTTGCGCGTCGCCGCGCCGCAGCCGACGGGGAAGATCTCGCCTTCCGTCACGAGCTTCTTCAGCGCCGCCGCCATCTCCTCGCGGGTGATCTCGTCGCCCTCGAGGTAGCGCTCCATGAGCTCGTCCGACGTCTCGGCCACGACGTCCATCAGCTTGTCGTGGTACTCGTCGGCGACGGCCTTCAGGTCGTCGGGGATCTCGGCCGGCTCGTCGTGGACGCCGGCGTCGCCGTCGTGCAGGTAGGCGACCATGTGGACGAGGTCGATCACGCCGTGGAACTCGTGCTCCGTGCCGATCGGCAGCTCGACCGCCACGCAGCGGTCGGACAGCCGCGACTGCAGGCCTTCGAGCGTCGTGAAGAAGTCGGCCCGCTCGCGGTCGAGCAGGTTCACCAGCAGCAGGCGCGACAGGCCGAGCTCGTTGCACCGGCGCCACAGCCGCTCCGTCCCCACCTCGACACCCACCACGCCCGACACCACGACGATCGCTCCCTCGACGACCCGAAGCGTCGAGAGGACGTCGGCCTGGAAGCTCGGCTCGCCCGGCGTGTCGATCAGGTTGATGCTGCGGTCCTGCCACTCCAGGTGGGTGACGGTCGCCGAGATCGACATCCCTCGGCGGCGCTCCTCGTCGTCATAGTCGGAGACCGTGGACTTCTCGGCGACGCTGCCGAGCCGGTTCGTCGTCCCCGACTCGTACAGAAGGGCTTCGACGAGCGAGGTCTTGCCGGTTCCGCGGTGGCCGATCACCGCCACGTTTCGGATCTTCCCGGTCTCCGTGTTGGGCATGCACTCCTCCAGCTGCAGGTCTGACGTCGGTCGCGTCAGATTACCGCAGGCCCGCGGCCGCCGAACTCCGACTAGCGCAGGCGATCGGCGGACGCGCGCTCGAGGCTGCCCGAGAGCTTGCCCTTGAGGCGCAGGATCGCCTTCGTGTGCAGCTGCGACACGCGCGACTCGGTCACGCCCAGCACCTCGCCGATCTCGCGCAGCGTCAGCTCCTCGTAGTAGTAGAGCTGGATGACGGTGCGCTCGCGCTCGGGCAGGCGGTCGATGGCGCCCGTCAGCGAGTCGCGCATCTCCGTCCGCGACATCTCGGTCGACGGGTCGTCGGCGTTCGGATCCTGGAGCGTGTCGATCAGGGCGACGGTGTCGCCGCCGGACGACGAGATCGTCCACAGCTCGTCGAGCGCCGCCACCGAGGAGCGGGAGATCTGGGCGAGGCTGTCCTGGAACTCCCCCTCGGTGATGCCGAGGTGGCCCGCCACCTCCTCGTCGGTCGGCGGCCGGTGCAGCTTGTGCTCGAGCTCCACCACCCCGCGCTCGATCTCGCGCGCCCGGCTGCGCACCGACCGCGGCACCCAGTCCATCGAGCGCAGCTCGTCGATGATCGAGCCCTTGATGCGGCTGATCGCGTAGGTCTCGAACTTGATGTCGCGGTTCGGGTCGAAGCGCTCGATCGCGTTCATCAGGCCCAGCAGCCCGTAGCTGACCAAGTCGCCCTCGTCGACGTGAGCCGGGAGGCCCGTCCCGAGCCGGCCGGCCACGTACTTGACGAGCGGCGCGTAGGTCAGGATCAGGCGGTCACGCAGGCGTTTGTCGCCCGTGCGCTTGTACTCGGTCCAGATGTCGACTGAATCGGCGGTCATCATGCTCGTGGATGCGCGTTCGCGTGTGCTCGACGCAGATGGCGAACGCTCACGTGGGTGTATACCTGGGTCGTGCCGACCGATGCGTGGCCGAGCAGGTCCTGGATGCTGCGCAGATCGGCCCCGCCCTCGAGCAGATGGGTCGCGAACGTGTGCCGCAGCGCGTGCGGCGAGCGCTCGGCGATCCCGGCCCGGTCGAGGGCGCGCAGGAGGCTCCGGCGCACGTCGGAAGGGTGCAGCGGCCGGCCGCGCACGCTGACGAAGAGCCGCCCGGACGGGCCGGTCGCCATCTGCGGGCGGCCACGGGCCAGATAGCGCTCGAGCGCCGCCGTCACCGCGCCGCCGAGCGGGACGACGCGCTGCTTGCGGCCCTTGCCGGTGACGCGGACGTGTTCTGCGTCGAGCCGCACGTCGGCGACTTCGAGGTCGCAGGCCTCGGCGGCGCGCAGGCCGCATCCGTAGAGCAGCTCGAGCAGGGCTCGGTCGCGCAGGTCGCGCGGCGAGCTGCCCGCGGGCGCGTCGAGCAGCCGCTCCATCTCGGCCGAGGACAGCGTCGCCGGGAGCGTGTGCGCCTTCTTGGGCCCCGGCACGAGCGCGGCCGGGCTCGTCTCGATCGCGCCGCGGTCGTGCATCCACGCGTAGAGGCCGCGCACGGCGCTCAGCTTGCGTGCGGCGGTCGCAGGCGCGTAGCGCAGCGTGCCCAGGTGGGCGGCATAGCGGCGCAGCGTGCGCGTGTCGGCATCCTCCGGCGCGATCCCGGCGGCGGACAGCCACCGGTCGAGCTGGCGCAGGTCGGCCGTGTACGCGCGCAGGGTCGCCGGCGACGCGCCGCGGGCGCGCATCCACGCGAGATACGCGGCGAACGTCCCGCCGGTGGGCGGCTCGATCACGGGGCTGGCTACCTGCATGCTGCGAATCGGACTCTAGAGCGTCGTGATTCGCCGGTGAAGGGCCGTGCCCTCCCGTTCAGGTCCGCCGCGGCCCGAGGTCGCGCCGGGCCAGATCGGCCATCCACAGGCCGATCACCCCTGCGGCGAGGGTCACGACCCATACGCCCGCCGTGGCGGCGTCGACTGCGATCGCGAACATGCCGACGGCGATGGCGACGAAGAGGATGCCGCGGGCGCGGTAGCGGGGCCGGGCTGTCCGCATGCCCGAACGCTACCCCCACGGCGGGTGCTTAGCGGTGAGGCAGGATGGCGAACCGCTGCTGGGCGAAGCCGTGGATCCCGGTGAAGTCGCCGCCGACGTACAGGTTGCCCTTGCCCGCGGCCAGCGACCAGACGCCGAGCACGCCGGCCGTCGAGTTCACGTCGGGGTTCCACGCCATCAGCACACCCTTGAACGAGAGCATGAAGAGCTTGTGGCGCTGGATGCGCCGGCTCGACCCGAACTCGTTCAGGGACTGGTTCTTGCGCGGCGCCACGAAGTCGCCGTGCATCCCGAAGACCGGCCGCCGCCCCAGGCAGGTCGTCGCCTGGATGTTGCCGTCGGTCATGTAGTACCACTTGCGCCGTCCGGCCAGCCCGTATGCGAGCGCGGTGCCGCCGGGCCCGCCCTCGGCCGCGTAGACGCGCTTGCCGCAGAGCGCGAGGTCGAGGATGTCGGAGCCGGGATGGCTGGCCCACGGCAGCAGCTTCCCGCGGCCCTGGCCGAGCGCGGCGATCTTGGTCTGGCCGGAGTGTCCGTTAACCGACGTGAACAGGCCGCCGACGACGACCCGCGCCGCCCGCGCCGAGACGATGATGTCGCGCACCTCGCGGTTCGTCGTCGGCGCCCAGCGCCGGCTCACGCCGAAGCGGCCGCCGCGCATGACGAGCTTCGCCAGGTTCGCCCGCCTCGCCTCGCCGACGCGCCCGAAGCTGCCGCCGATGTAGAGGCGGCCCGCCCGCGACACTGCGACGGCACGGACGTAGCCGGGGATCCCGAGATCCGGGATCCGGGCCGACAGCCGGCCGGTGCGCAGGTTGAACGCGGCCAGGTTGTGGCGGGGATGGCCGCCGACCGAGGTGAACTGGCCGCCGACGTAGAGGAAGCGGTGGTTGGGCGAGACCGCCAGCGCGTAGACGCGGCCGTTCAGCTTGGGATGGAACCCGCGCCGCAGCGCGCCGCTGCCGGCCCGTTCGGCGGCGAGGTACATGCGGGTGACGTGGGAGCCGCCGTGGTTGCCGAGGACGGTGAAGTTGCCGCCGAGGTACACCCAGCGGCCGACGCGGACGATGTCGTCGACCCGGCCGAGCTCCTTGTTCGCGTTCGTCCAGCCGGGCGCGAGCACCTGCCACGACCGCATGGGGCGGACGGCGGGATTCTTGGCGGCCGAGGCCGGCTGGGCCGCCGTCACGAGAGACGCTGCGACCGCCGCCGTCAGGGCAGCACACCGGATGAGCGGGGTGCGCGATGGCGAGGGCAAGACGCCCGGCACCGTACAGATTCTGCCAGCCCGGTGCAGCGGTTGGCCGACTTCACTTACAGAATTTTCAAGCCGTGCTCGCGATCTAAACTCGGCCATCATGACTTCCCCCCTCCCCCGGTCGCTGATCGACGACTACCGGCGTGACGGCGCCGTGTGCGTGCGCGGCGCGTTCTCCGCTGCGGACGTCGCACTCCTCGCCGACGGCATCGAGCGCAACCTCGCCGACCCCAGCCCGCGCGGGATCGTCGCCAGCCGCGACGACGACGCCGGCCGGTTCTTCGAAGACTTCTGCAACTGGGATCGCATCGGCGAGTACGAGCGGTTCATCCGCGAGTCGGCGGCAGGCGCCATCGCCGGCGCGCTGATGGGATCGCATCAGGTGCGGCTGTTCCACGACCACCTGCTGGTGAAGGAGGCGGCGACGGCCCAGCCGACGCCGTGGCACCAGGATCAGCCCTACTACAACATCGACGGCGCCCAGACCTGCAGCATGTGGATGCCGGTCGACCCCGTGGCGCGGGAGGCGACGCTCGAGTTCGTGGCCGGCTCGCACCTCGGGCCCTGGCTGATGCCGCGCTCGTTCATGGACGACCAGGCCCGCTGGTTCCCGGAGGGCACCCTCCAGGAGTTGCCCGAGATCGATCGGGCGACCGCGCCCATCGTCGGCTGGGCGCTCGAGCCGGGCGACGCCGTCTTCTTTCACATGCTCACGCTGCACGCCGCCGGCGGCTCGCGGGCGCGGCGACGAGCGTTCTCGGTGCGCTTCATGGGCGACGACGTCGTGCACGCGCCGCGGGCGTGGAGAACGTCGCCACCGTTCCCCGGCATCGAGGACGCGCTACCCGCCGGAGCGGTCATGGACCACCCGCTGTTCCCGGTCGTGTGGGAGTCCTCACCGGCTCCGGCGCAGACCGCTTGACGTCCGCTCGCCGAGGGGCATAGGATCAGCGCGTGCCTGGGCCGGGACGCCGGCTGGGTCAGGGCATCGCGGGCGGCGCAGGACGTCGGCCGGCGGGACGGGACACAGGGCGAGGGGGCCCGATATCGGATTCCTGAGACACATCGCTGCAGACTCGGTCATGCTCCGGCCGGTCGACCTGCACAACTGCGAGGGGTTTGCGGTCTACACCCCCGAGCAGCGCCGCATCGGCCGCGTCTCGCACCTGATCTACGGCAGCGACGTCGACACGCCCGACTCCGTCGCGGTCGTGCGCCACGGGCTCACCGGGACGCAGACCGAGGTCATCCCCATCGGCCGGATCGACCTGATCAACCCGACGACCCAGATCGTCCAGCTGCGCGACGAGTAGGCCGTTTCTGGGCGCCGCGGTTCACGCCGCCGCCCCGCCAATTGACATTCGCCTTGTGTGCCAATTGCGATGTGGGCTGTCGATTTCGCCGGCGCCCGTTCGTCTCCCGTGCGTCCGGTCATCCGGCCGGCACGACCATGAGGAGGAGCGCCATGTCCGACATCACCGTGATGCGGATCGACGAGTTCGACACGCCCAACGGCGGCGGGTTCTGCCGCGCCCGCGCCAGCCTCGGCGTGAGCGCGTTCGGGATGCAGGTGGAGCAGTTCCCGCCGAACTTCGTCCACCACCCCGAGCACGACCACTCCGACGACGGCCAGGAGGAGGTCTACACCGTCCTCTCCGGCAGCGCCACGCTGCACGCCGGTGGCGAGGACTACCGGCTCGTGCCGGGCATGTTCGCGCGGGTCGGCCCAGGCGAGCGCCGTCAGATCACGACGGGCGACGAGCCCGTGCAGCTGCTCGCGATCGGCGGAACGCCGGGCGAGTCCTACTCGGCGCCGGAGTTCACCGAGGTCGGCGTCGCGCTGCCGGGCTGAGCGTCCGGCTACGAGAAGTCGGGGGACGCGCCGTGCGGTTCGGCGGCGCGGCCCTTCGGCTCCTCCCAGTCCTCCTGGCGGCCAAGCGCGGTCAGGTCGAGCCAGGTGTAGGCGCCGGCGAGATGCTCGGTGCCGCGCGCATACGTCGTGTTGGTGTGGAACACGTCGTCGCCGTCGCGGAGGAAGCAGCTGATCCCGGGGAGCTCGAGCGGCTGCTCGGCCTGCAGCACCCACTGCACCGACGGCGACTCCTCGATCTCGGCCCGCGTGCGGTAGTTCAGCTCGATCGGCGCGACCGACTCGTCCAGCGTGACGTGGAAGTCGTAGTTGAAGTCGCCGCCGTTCGAGGAGTACCAGGGGAGCGTCCATCCATGCGCCCGGCGGTAGTCGGCGAGCTTCGCAAACGGCGCGCGGGCGACGAGCGCGAACGTCGTGTCGCGGGCGTGCAGGTGCTCGAGCACCGCATCGGCGATCTCGTCGACGGAGGCGGTGCAGCTCGAGCAGCCGTTCTCCCACTCGGGGTCGAACATGAAATGCTGGATGATGAGCTGGCGCCGGCCCTCGAAGATGTCGAGGAGTCCCACCTCGCCGTCCGGGCCGATGAAGCGATAGTCCTTCTCGATCCGCACCATCGGCATGCGCCGGCGGTCGGCGTTCAGGGCGTCCTGCATGCTCGTGAGCTCCTTCTCACGCGTCAGCAGGGCGCGGCGGGCGGCGTGCCACTCGTCTCGGGTGGCGATCTCGGGCAGGCTCATGCGATCTCCTCGGGCAGACGGATGCATCGTGGTTCTCGGGGGGTTAGACGCGGCGGCGCTGCGAAACTCATCGCAGGCGGGCGTCGAGGTCGCCCAGGTATCCGGCACAGCGGGTGCAGGACACGATCAGGTCACCCACCCGGTCGGCGACGGAACTGCTCGGGCTCGTACGACGACGTCATGACCAGCATGCCCGCTTCGACCCGAGGCAGCCCGACCAGGCGGTAGGCTCGACGGCCCCGACCGACCGAGAGGTGTCGCCATGCCCGACCAACCGAACATCCGCGTCTCCACCGTCTTTCTGCCCGTCGCCGACCAGGATCGCTCCCTGGCCTTCTTCCGCGATCAGCTCGGCTTCGACGTCCGCCAGGACGCGACGTACGGTGAGGGCGCGCGCTGGATCGAGGTGGCCCCTCCGGGGTCGACCACCGTCATCTCCCTGAACGCACCGAGTGACCAACGGCCGGGCTTCGAGCCCGGCACCATGGCCCCGTTCTCGTTCGACACCGACGACCTCGACGCGGCGATGGCCGTGCTGTCCGGCCGCGGTGTCGAATTCGACGAACCGATCCGCATGCCGCCACCGGTTCCGCCCATGGTCTACTTCCACGATCCGGACGGCAACCGGCTCCTCCTCGTCCAGCGCGACGACTAGCAGGGGTGGCAGGATTCGAACCCGCGACCTACGGTTTTGGAGACCGCCGCTCTACCAGCTGAGCTACACCCCTTCGGGAGGCGCATTCTACCGGCGGTCAGGCGGGGAGCAGGCCGTCCAGGGCGTCCGGAAGGCCGGAGAGCTCGGTCAGCTCGACGGTGGCGCGGGGGTCGGCCGGCTCGGCCAGGCGGTTGATCCAGATCGACGGCAGCCCCATCTCCGAGGCCGGGGCGATGTCGTGGAAGCGGCTCGCGCCGACGTGGACGTGGCGTCCGTGCGACCCGGGGTGCTGCTCGTCGAAGCGTCGCCAATGGCCCGGCGCCGGCTTGTAGGAGCCGACGTCCTGGGCGACGATCACGTCGGCGAAGTCGACGCCGAGCTTCGGCACCGATGAGGCGATCAGATCGCGGTCGCAGTTGGAGAGCATGATGAGCCGCCAGCCGCGCCGGTCGGCCTCGGCCAGCGACGCGGGCACCTCGGGGAACGCAGGCCAGGCCGCCAGCGATTCCGACATCGCGTGGACGTCGCCAGGGGCGAGCTCGGCATCCCGCTCGCGGGCGAGCGCCGTGGTCACCAGGTCGAGCACCTCCCGGTAGGTGCGGTAGCGCTCGGCCTCGACGGCAGGCTCGATCTCGTGGTACCGGACGAGCAGTGCGTCGGCATCGTCGTCGCCGAACAGGCGCGCCAGGGTTGCCCGGATGCCGCTGTTCCAGTCGATCAGCGTGCCGTAGCAGTCGAACGTGGCGAAGCGGTCGGCGTCCATGCGCGCGCCAGCGTATACCTGCCCGTGGCGTCACGCGCCACCCAGCCGTCCACCTCGAGCCGCGACAGCAGTGCGGCGACCCGGCCGGGGCCGGCCGGGCCCCCAACCTCGTCAGGGAACGCCGGCGAGCCGCTCAGCCGGTCGAGCAGGGCACAGGCTTCGGCATCCGCCGGCGGCGGATGCGCGGCCGGCGGGTCGACGCCGAGCCATACGGCGAGGTCGGACTCGTCCTCGACCAGCCCGGCGCCGGCCTTGATCAGGCCGTTCGTGCCCGCCGTCGCAGACGATCCCGCGGCTCCGGGCACGGCGACGACGTCACGCCCCAGGTCGAGCGCGTGGTCGGCGGTGATCAGCGCGCCGCTGCGCGCTCGCGCCTCGACGACGACGAGCGTGGCGGCCAGCGCGGCGATCAGCCGGTTGCGGGCCGGGAACCGCCATGGCGCCGGCGCCGTCCCGGGTGGGTACTCCGATATCGCCAGGCCGCGCTCGAGGATGCGGTCATACAGGCCGCGGTGCCTGCGCGGGTAGGCGATGTCGGTGCCGCACCCCAGCACCGCGATCGTCGGCCCGCCGGCGTCAAGGGCGCCTCCGTGGGCGGCCGCGTCGATCCCGAGCGCCATGCCGCTCACGACCGTGATCCCCGCCCCCGCGGCGAATGCGCCCAGCCGGCGGGCGATCCGAAGCCCTGGGTCGGTCGGCCGGCGGGCGCCGACGATCGCTGTGGACCCGCCAGGTGCAGGCAGTGGCGCTTCGGCACGCGCGCCGCGCAGGAAGACGGCGAGCGGCGGGTCGTGCAGCTCGCGCAGCGCGGCCGGATAGGCGGCGTCGCCGCCCGTCGCGCACACCGTCGCCGATTCGGCCAGCTCCGCCCGGTAGGCGGCGACGTCGGCACGGCGGGCCAGGCGCAGCTCGCGGGCGAACGAATCGGGGACCCCCAGCCGCTGGAGGCGTTCGGCCGAGGCCGCGAGCAGCCGCTCCGGCCCGCCGGCGCGACGGGCGATGCCACCCGGCTCGACCCCGGCCCGCGCACCCGCGATCACTACCCGCAGCGCGGCATCGGTGCTCATGCTCCCGCCCCCCGGAACGAGAGCGCCTCGGCCATGTGGTCGGCCGACACGGTCTCGGCGCCCTCGAGCGCGGCGATCGTCGCCGCCACTCGCGTGGCCCGATCGGCGCCGCGGCCGGAGAGGAGCATTCCATCGACCGCCCGGTCGAGCAGCGAGCGGGCGCCGTCTCTCAATGGCGGCGGATGGTCGGCCAATCTTCGGCAGGCAAGCGCGACTCGCTCGGCAATCGTCGCCGTGGCCTCGCCCGGCGCGGCGTGTGCGTCGGCCCGCGGTGCCTCGACGCGCAGGTCGAGGCGGTCGAGCAGCGGCCCGCTCACCCGCGACCGGTAGGCGTGCAGCCGCTGCGGCGGGCAGGTGCACTCGCGGTCGGGGTCGCCGGCCAGGCCGCACGGACACGGGTTCATCGCCGCGACGACCATGCACCGGGCCGGGAACCGCACGCTGCCCGCCACCCGCGAGACGAGCACCTCGCCGTCCTCGAGCGGCATTCGGAGGGCTTCCAGCGCGGCCCGGTTGAACTCGGGCAGCTCGTCGAGGAACAGCACGCCGCGATGGGCGAGCGTCACCTCGCCAGGCCGCAAACGCGCACCGCCGACCAGCGCCGCGGCCGAGGCGCTGTGGTGCGGGGCCCGGAACGGCCGCCCATCGAGGCGGGTGCCCGGGGCGAGCAGGCCGGCCGCGGAGTGGATGCGGGTGATCTCGAGTGTCTCGCCCGGCGTCGGCGACGGCAGGATTCCGGTGAGCCGGCGGGCGAGCATCGTCTTGCCCGAGCCGGGCGGCCCGGTCATGAGCAGGTTGTGGCCCCCGGCGGCGGCGATCTCGAGGGCGCGCCGCGCCCGCAGCTGGCCGCGGACGTCGGCCAGGTCGGCGAACGCCGGCGGAACCACCGCAGGCGGCTCGGGGATCGGGTCGGGCTCGTCGCGGTCGGCCAGGATGTCGACGACGTGGCGGAGGCTGCGCGCGGTGATCACCGGCACCGTGCCGGCCATCGCCGCCTCGGCGGCGCTCCCGTGCGCCACGATGAGCGCATCGGCGCCCAGCCGCCCGGCGGCCTCGGCCATCGCGAGCGCGCCGCGTACCGGGCGCAGCCCGCCGTCGAGCCCGAGCTCCGCCGCCGCGGCCACCCGGGCGACCCGCTCGCGCGGCGCCTGGCCCGATGCCGCCAGCAGCGCCAGGGCGATGGCCAGGTCGAAGCCCGAGCCCTCCTTGCGCTCCTGCGCCGGTGCCAGGTTCACGGTCAGCCGCTTGATCGGGAACCGGAACTCGGCAGACGTCATGCCGCTGCGGACGCGCTGACGGGCCTCCTGCACCGCCCGGTCGGCCAGCCCCACCACGACGAACGAGGGGATGCCGTCGGCCACGTGAGCCTCGACGTCGACCCGGCGGGCGGTGATGCCGGTCAGCCACAGGGTGAGCGCGCGCGCAACCATGGAACGAGCCTAGGGAGCGAGCCGTCAGGCGTGGGTGACGGGGTGTGCCGTTCCGGTTACGAGAACGCGGCGGAGATGTGACGCGGGCGCAGGCCGTGCACGGCGATCACGTCGACGCGCGCCGACCGCGCCCGCGGATCGGCCGCCAGCAGCACCTCGGCGGCCTCCAGCAGGCGGCGCTGCTGCCACTCCCCGACCATCTCCTCGGGCTGGCCGCGGCGTCCGCTCCGGCGCGCCTTCACCTCGCAGACGACGAGCGTGTGCCTGCGGCGGGCGACCACGTCGACCTCGCGCCCGCACACTCGCACGTTGCGCGCGACGATCGCGTAGCCGCGCACGCGCAGCGACCAGCAGGCGACCGTCTCGGCCAGGCGGCCGTACTCAGAGTCCGAGATCGAGGTCCATCTGGGCATAGGCGATCGCCTCGAACGAGCGCCGGTGCAGGGGCGTCGGCCCGTGCTCGCGCACTGCCCGCGTGTGCTCGGCGGTGATGTATCCGACGTGGCGGTCGAAGCTGAACTCCGGGTACTGCGGGGCGATCCGGTGCATGAACCGATCGCGCGTGACCTTGGCGATGATCGAGGCGGCTGCGATGGCGGCGCTGCGGCCGTCGCCGCCGACCACGGCCCGGTGCGTGCGGGCGCAGCCGGGGACGCTGAAGCCGTCGGTCATGCACACGTCGGGCTCGGGATCGAGCGCGCACAGCGCCCGGCCGAGCGCGGAGAGGTTCGAGCGGTGCAGGCCGCGGCGGTCGATCTGCGCGGCCGGGATGACGATGACCGCGACCTGGGCAGCCGACTCGACAACGGCCTGGAAGAGCACCTCTCGCCGTTCGGCGGTGTGCCGCTTGGAGTCGTCGAGCAGCCCGAGCGCGGCGCAGCGGCGGCCGCGCAGCAGGTCCATGTCGAGGCACACAGCCGCGGCGACGAGCGGGCCCGCCAGGGAGCCCCGGCCGGCCTCGTCGGCGCCGGCCACGAACCGCACTCCCAGCTCGCGGTCGTGGGCGAGCAGCCGGCGCCCGGGTCGCGAGCGGCGGCGACGACGGGGAGCGGAGACAGCCATCGGCCTATGGTACGGCGTCCGGCGGACGGGGAGCGGTATCCACGCGGCCCGATCCGTCACGAGCCTGTGCCGGAAGTGCAACGGCCACCGTTCGGGGTCAGACCCCGGTTACAGGAGGCCGATGCGGTCGGGTGGCCAGTAGATCAGGAAGGCCTCCCCGATGATGTTGCGGCGCGGCAGCGGGCCCCAGTAGCGGCTGTCCAGCGAGTCGCCGCGATTGTCGCCCATCACGAAGTAGTCGCCGTTCGGCACCGTGAAGGGGCCGTATCGGGGCGCCGTCTTCGCGCCCTCGGTGTAGGGCTCCTTGAGCGCGTGGCAGTTCTGCCCGGCCGGCTTGCAGACCGTCACGATCCCGCCCGTGATCTGGAGCGTCTCGCCGGGCAACCCGATCACGCGCTTGATGTACGTGACGCTGGCCTCGCTCTTCGCGCCCCGCTCGGCCGTGTCGCCGTGGCCGGGCGGATGGAACACGATGATGTCGCCCCGGTGCGGCCCGTGGAAGCGGTAGACCAGCCGGTTCACCAGCACGCGGTCGCCGACGTCGAGCGTCGGCTCCATCGATCCCGTCGGGATCCGGTACGGCTTCACCACCCACGCCTGGACGACGTAGGCGAGGCCGAACGCGACCGCCAGGATGACGATCAGCTCGACGAACGGGTTCGCCGCGAGCCGCCTGGAGGGCGGCGAAGGGGGCGGTGGCGTCTCCTCGACGGGGGGCGCAACCGGATCGCCGGCGCCCGGGGCGGGCGGCTCCGACGGCCGGGGCTCGACGTCCGCCATGTGCGAGGCTAGCGCGACTTCTCGCGCACGCGCGCGGCCTTCCCGACCTTGCCGCGCAGGTAGTACAGCTTCGCCCGGTGGACGTCTCCGATGCTCATGACCTGGAGACGGTCGATCTTGGGTGAATGCAGGGGAAACGTCCGCTCGACGCCGATCCCGAACGACTGCTTGCGGACGGTGAACGTCTCGCGCACGCCGGCGCCCTGGCGCTTGATGACGATGCCCTCGAACACCTGGATGCGCTGGCGCTGCCCCTCGATCACCTTGAAGTGCACACGCACCGTATCCCCGGCTTTGAACCGAGGGACTTCACGCGCCTGGCGGCGTTCGATGTCGGAGATGACGCTCATCGGAGAGAGGAACGGGCGGCCGAGGAATGCTAGCCACCGCGCCCGAGCCTCACAAGTCGGACCCGCCACCGGCCGCCCCGCGGCGCTCGGACGACGCCCGCCGCCACCTCGCCACCTCGCCGTGGTGGCCGGAACGCAGCACGTCCGGCACCCCCCAACCACGGAACTGCTCGGGCCGGGTGTAGTGCGGATATTCCGGCAGCCCGCCGAGGGCCTCGGAGTAGGAATCGTGCTCGTGGCTCTCGCGGTTTCCGAGCGCGCCCTCGAGCTTGCGGGTGACCGCGTCGATCACGGCCATCGCCGCCACCTCTCCGCCCGAGAGGACGTAGCGGCCGACCGAGAGCTCGTCGTTGGCAAGGTGGTCGTGGACGCGCTGGTCGAAACCCTCGTAGCGGCCGGCGAGCAGGGTCAGCCGTTCCAGCCCGGCCAGCTCGGTGACGACCGGATCGGTGAGCTGGCGGCCGACCGGCGTCAGCACCGCGACGCGCCGCGCAGCCAGGATCTCGTCGATGCCCTCGCCGTAGGTCGCCTCGAGCGCCGCACACACCACATCGACGCGGATGACCATGCCCGCACCACCGCCGTAGGGGGCGTCGTCGGCCTGGCGGTAGTCGCCGAGGCCGAACCCGCGCAGGTCGATCGTGCGCAAGGCCAGCGATCCGGCTTCGACGGCGTTCCGCACCGGCCGCGTCTCCCGCAGCCAGTCGAAGTAGCCCGGGAACAGCGTGACGACGTCGAGCTCGAGCGTCACAGGAAGTCGTCCCGGACGGCGATGTGGCGGCCGGCGACGTCGACCGAGAGGATCACGTCGGCCGCGAACGGCACGAGCACCGGCTCCTCGCCGCCGCGGATGTCGAGCACGTCGTTGGCCGGGTAGAGGAGCACGCCGGCGACGGTGCCGAGCTCGCGCTCGCCCGACGTCACCCGGCAGCCGATCAGGTCGACGTGCAGGTAGTCGTCGGCGTCGGGCTCGGGCAGCGCCGACGTCGGCACCTCGACGGCCTGGCCGCGCAGACCCTCCGCCGCGTCACGGTCGGACGCGCAGTCGAAACGCAGGATCGGGCGCAGGTCGGTGCCGCGCCGCTCGACGATCACCGCCGGTCTGCCCCCGAGCGTCACCTCGAGGCCGGAGCGCAGGGGGACGACCCCGCCGTGGCCGTCGAGATGCACCGCTCCGTCCAGACCGTGGGCACGGCCGACCCGGCCGACGACGATCGTGGGCGGTCGCCAGGGCGTGTCAGCCGGCGACTTCGACATGCACGCGCCGTCCGCTCTGCACGGCCGACGCCTTGACGACGGTGCGAAGCGCACGGGCGATGCGGCCCTGCTTGCCGATCACCTTGCCGATGTCGTCGGAGGCGACGTGCAGCTCGAGCACGAGCTCCCCCGACTGCCCCTCGTGCCGCTCGACGCGCACCTCGTCGGGGTTGTCGACGAGCTGCCGGGCCAGGTACGCGAGGAGCTCTTCCACGCTGCCGGTCTCAGACGCCTGCGATCTGGAGCAGCTTGCGCACGGTCTCAGTCGGCTGAGCTCCGCGGGAGATCCACTCCCGGGCTCGATCCGTGTCGATCTCGACCAGCGACGGCTCCATCTGCGGGTTGTACCGGCCGATCTCCTCGAGCGTGCGCCCGTCGCGGGGCACGCGCGAGTCGGCGACCACGACCCGGTAGATCGGATTCTTGTTGGATCCATGCCGCGCGAGGCGGATCTTCACTGCCACGAATAGGCCTTCCGTCGGACTGCGAACCAGCAGAGTGTAGCGAGCACACCGCCTGCGGGATGCGCGACGGCCGCCCGGAGGCGGCCGCCAAGCATCACCCGGATGACCGCGCGGGCCCGGCTACCAGCGGAATCCCCCGAATCCGAATCCGCCGAACCCGTAGCCGAAGCCACCCTTCGCGTAGTCGCTCGGCGAGCGCCCGTGCCGGCGCTCGCCTCCCGTCTTCCCCCCGCTGCCCCTGTGGGCCTTCTGACCGTACTGGTCGTCCGACGGCGTGTAGTTCCAGCCCTTGTTGCTGGCCGTGACGCCGACGGAGTGCTGTACCGCGTTCGTGGCATAGCTGGCGCCGCCGAACGCGGCAATCGCGCCGAACACTCCCGCCGTCATCACGCCGGCAAGAACCACACGGAGCCCGCCGCCCCGAGCAGGGTGCGCCTGGATGCGGGCGATGATCTCCCGCTCGACACCGCGATCCAGGGCGGGCCGCTCATCCCTGAGCGCCCGCTCCAGATCGCCTAGCCCACTGTCCTGCCTCGGGATCCTCACCCCGATGCCTCCTCCGCATCTCCGACATGCGCTGTCGTACTCACTGGTACCGGCGGGGAGGCGATTTCCTTACACCTCATCGGAAGGCGAGCACCTGGGGCTCGCGGGGGTCGAGATGACGGGCCATGGCGGAGGCGCGGGCGCGCTCGGCCCCCGAGCTCGTGCGGGCCAGGTCGAGCCAGGCCTGCCAGCTCGAGGAGTCGCGGGCGACGGCGGCCAGAAATGCGGCGTGCGCGGCGGCGTCGCGGCCCTCGCCGAGGAGGGCGAGTCCGAGGGCGATCCGCGCCTCGGCCGACCACGGCCCCCAGGCGACGGCGGTGCGGGCGGAGGACTCGGCGGCGGCCCAGCGGTGCGTCGACGCGGCCCGCTGGCTGGCGGCCGCGGCGGCGTTCCCCCGCAGCCCCACCAGCGCGAGCACGGCCAGCAGTGCGACCGCGGCGAGCAGGCCGCCGCGGACAGGCCGCGCGGTGATCGCGACCGTCCACCGTGCCCTCGGCGTGCTCGTGAGCAGGCCCGCGGCGCATGTGAGCGCGGTCAGAGTGATCGCCGTCATCTGCCAGTCCCAGTCGGCGCCCGCGTGCAGGAGGTAGGCGGCGAACCCGCCGAGCGCGACCGGCACGAGAGGCTCGCTCCGCGCCCGGATACCGGCGACGAGCGGTGCAGCGAGCCCGGCCACGAGCAGGACGAGCCCGACCGGGCCGAGGTCGGCGAGCGTCTCCAGGTACAGGTTGTGCGCGTTCTTCACCTTGAGGCCGGTGTCGCGGTGCTCGAGGTAGTAGCGCTCGTAGGTGCCGGCGCCCGAGCCCAGGATCGGGTGGGCGCGGACGTCGTGCCAGGCGACCCGCCACAGCCCCGCCCGGGCGTTCCCCGACAGGCTGAACAGGCGCAGGTTGAGGTTGCGGCCGACGTGGCCGGCCGACCCGTTGAATCCGCCCGGCGGCGGGGCGTTGAACCGGTCATACATGTCGCCCGCAATCGCGACCGGCGAGCCGAACCGCACGAGCGCCGCCAGGACGAGGATGACCGCCGCCGCGAGCGTCACCCGGTGGCCGATGCGGGTGACGGCAGGGGTCGGCTCGAAGCGGGCCTCGACGATCTGCAGGCCCCATGCGGTCGCGCCGGCGGCGACGGTGCACGCCAGCAGGACGAGCGCCAGCACGTGCCCCTCGGAGGCCGTGGGACCGACCCGCGACGCCGCGTGGGTGAGCGCCGGCGATGTCGCCGCGACCGCGACGCCGATCGCGATCCACGGCGCCTCGGCGACCGCGGTCACGAGCAGGAACCAGCGCCGCCGGTCGACGGCCACGGCGCAGGCGAGCCCGAACCCGAACGCGATCCAGGCGCCACGGCTGAACGTGAAGTAGAGCGCCACGGTGACCACGGGTAGCGCGCAGGCGGCGGTGATCCGGGCTGCGACCGGCCGGGCGTGTGCGGCCATGCCGAGCGCGACGATCGCGCCCATCGCCGCCAGGATGCCGAGCCCGTTCCAGTAGCCGACCGGCTCGGCCAGCCGGCCCGTGTCGGCGATGCCGCCGACGGCGTGCACGCTCGGAAAGAGCCGCCCGATCAGGCCGTACGCGCACGCCGCAGTCACCGCCACGAGCGCCCCCGCGAGCAGGCTGCCGACGGCGTGGCCGCGGCGCGAGACCAGCAGGAGCGCGGCCACGCCGGAGACGTACACGAGCGCCCGCTCGGCCTCGAGGACGGCCGACGTGGTGTCGCCCGACCAGGTCGCAGACAGCAGCATCCAGGCCGTCAGCAGGCCGAACGCGCCCACCGTCACGGCCTCGGCCGCCGTCACCTCGATCTCGTCGCGCGCCAGCACGGCGATCGCCGCCGCCCACAGCAGCGCCGCGGCGCTCCACCCCCACGCCGGCGCGAAGTAGCCCCCGTTCCCGGCGGCGAGCGGCGTCAGCACCGCCGCGGCCAGCAGTCCCGGCGCGATCCGGGCGAGCGCCGGCCGCCGCAGCTGCAGGAGCAGGTCGGGCGCCGTCAGGTCACCGAACACGGCCGGCCTTCCGCTTGGGGCTGGGGCCATCCGTGGCGGTCTTCTGCATGACGCCCCGCAGCCGCCGCAGCGCCCGGTGGACCGCCACCTCGACCGCGTTCGTGGTCGAGTCGAGCAGCTGGGCGATCTCCGCCGCCTTCATGTCGGCGCCGTATCGCATCGCGAGCAGCTCGCGATCGCGATCGGAGAGGAGTTCGAGCGCCGCCGCCAGCGTCAGCCGCTCGACGGCCTCGCGCTCGAGCTCGCCTGGCGCGGCCGTCTCGGGCACCTCGGCGACGGTCTCCGCCCCCGACACGGCCCGGTCGGCGAGGACACGGCGGGCGATCCCGACGAGCCAGGCGAGCGGCGCTCCACGGGCCGGGTCGTACCCGCGCCGGTATCTGAGCGCGCGCTCGAACACCTCACCCGTGACGTCCTCGGCATCGTGCCCGGCGCCGATCCGGTAGGCGACGAACGCGTAGACGCTGCGGATCAGAGGCTGCGGGTTCGCAAGGGGGTCGCGACCGGGCCTCACCGCACAAGGGTATGGGACCCGGCGGCGGACGTGAAGGGGCGCCGGCGAGGCCGGCCGGTCACCGCCGGCTCAGCCCCGGGAACTGCGGCATCTTGCCCTTCCCAACCTGCTTCATCATCCGCTGCATCTGCTTGAACTGCCCGAGCAGCTGGTTCACCTGCTGGACGTTCGTGCCGCTGCCGGAGGCGATCCGGCGGCGGCGACTGCCGTCGATCGTGCGCGGGTTGCGCCGCTCCGCCGGCGTCATCGAGAGGATGATCGCCTCCACGCGGTCGATCTGGCGCTCGTCCACCTTCAGGTTCTTGATCTGGCGGCCGACGCCCGGAAGCATCCCCAGCAGCCCCGCCATGCCCTGGCCGGCGGTCATCTTGCGCACCTGGCGGAGCTGCCCGAGGAAGTCGTCGAGCGTGAACTCGGCCTTGCGCAGCTTGGCCTCCATCTCGCGGGCCTCGTTCTCGGAGATCTGCTCCTGTGCCCGCTCGATCAGCGACATCACGTCGCCCATCCCCAGGATCCGGGAGGCCAGCCGGTCGGGGTGGAACGGCTCGAGCTGGTCGAGCTTCTCGCCGACCGAGACGTACTTGATCGGCTTGCCGGTGACGGCGCGGACGGCCAGCGCCGCGCCGCCGCGGGCGTCGCCGTCGAGCTTCGTCAGGATGACGCCGTCGTAGTCGACCGCCTCGGCGAACGCCTGGGCGACGTTCACGGCGTCCTGGCCGGTCATCGAGTCGAGCACGAGCAGCACGTTGTGCGGCTTCGTCGCCTGCTTCATGCGGACGAGCTGGTCCATCAGCTCCTCGTCGATGTGCAGGCGGCCGGCGGTGTCGATGATGACCACGTCGCGCCCCTGCGCCCGGGCCTGCTCGACCCCCCACGTCGCCACCTCGACCGGGTCGGCGTCGGTGCCGCGCTCGTAGACCGGCACCTGCAGCGACTTGCCGAGCGTCTGCAGCTGCTGCACGGCGGCCGGCCGCTGCAGGTCGCAGGCGACCATCGCGGGCGAGCGCTTCTGCTTCGCCAGGAGGCGGGCGAGCTTGCCGCACATGGTCGTCTTGCCCGCGCCCTGGAGGCCGGCCATGAGGATGACGGTCGGCGGCCGGTTCGCGAACGAGAGCCCCGAGCCGGCGGTGCCCATCAGCTCGGTCAGCTCCTCGTGCACGATCTTCACGACCTGCTGGCCGGGCGTCAGGCTCTCCATCACCTCGGCCCCCATCGCCCGCTCGCGCACCTTGGCGACGAAGTCGCGAACGACGCCGAAGTTCACGTCGGCCTCGAGCAGCGCGAGGCGGATCTCGCGCATGGCCTTCTGGATGTCCTCCTCGCTCAGGCGGCCCTGGCTGCGCAGGCCGTCGAGCGTGGTGCCCAGACGATCGGAAAGAGACTCGAACATGGAGTCGAACCCTAGACGGCGGCAGGCTGGAGCACGCGGCCGAAGAGCTCGAGCAGGCGCATCCAATGCCGCTCGCTCGCCTCCTCGTCGTATGCGGGCGTGTCGGTCTGCGTCCAGCCGTGGGCTGCGCCGGGGTAGAGCTCGGCCGTGTGGCGGATGTGGGCGTCAGCCAGCGCGCGGGTGAGGCGGCCCATCTGCTCCGTGTCCATCGAGCGATCGTTGTCGGCGTGGCCGATGTAGAGCTCGCCCGCGGCGCGCACCGCGGCCAGGTGCGGGCTGTCGTCCTCCCCGGTGGCCAGGCTGCCGCCGTGGAAGCTCGCCGCCGCCGAGACCGCGTCCGCGAATTCGCCCGCCAGCCGCAGGGCCATCCGCCCGCCCATGCAGTAGCCGACCGTGCCGATCGGCGCCTCGCGCACCTCCGGCCGGCCGCGGAGGAACTCGAGCCAGGCCTGCCCGTCGGCGATCGCCGCCTCGGGCGTGACGAGCGCGATCTTCGGCTTCAGCTCGGCGAACACGGCGGAGCGATCCGGCGCGGCGATCCGCTCCTCGATGTTCTCGAGCACCGGCGAGCGGCCGCTGCGGTAGAAGAGGTTCGGGACGAAGACGCAGTAGCCGTTGCCGGCCAGGCGGCGCGCGTGCGCCTCGACGGCCGGGCGGAGGCCGTACGCGTCCATGAACAGGAGCACGGCCGGATGGCGGCCGTCGGCGGCCGGGCGGCAGAAGAGCGCGTCGGCGGTTCCGTCACGCGTCGGCACGTCCAGGTTCTCGGCGACGACCGCTGCGGGTGCGTCCGGCATCTCTACTCACCTCCGGCGAAGAGCGCCCTGGCGAAGTCGGCGGGGTCGAACGGGCGCAGGTCCTCGACTCCCTCCCCGATCCCGATCAGCTTCACAGGGATCCCCAGCTCGTGCGCGATCGCGAGGGCGATTCCGCCCTTGGCGGTGCCGTCGAGCTTCGTCAGCACGATCCCGGTCACATCGACGGCCTCGGCGAACAGGCGGGCCTGCTGCAGCCCGTTCTGGCCGGTGGTCGCGTCGATCGTCAGCAGCACCTCGTGGGGCGCGCCCGGGATACGCCCGGCGATGACGCGGTGGATCTTGCGCAGCTCGTCCATGAGGTGGCCCTGGGTGTGCAGGCGACCGGCCGTGTCGACGATGACGACGTCGCGGCCGCGGGCCTCGGCGGCGGCCACCGCGTCGAACGCGACCGCCGCGGGATCGCCGCCGGACTGGGACGAGATGAAGTCGGCCTCGGCCCGCTGCGCCCATGTCTCGAGCTGCTCGCCGGCGGCAGCCCGGAACGTGTCGGCGGCGCCGATCACGCAGGTGCGGCCGGCCCCGCGCAGATGCCAGGCGATCTTGCCGATCGAGGTCGTCTTGCCCGTCCCGTTCACGCCGCTCACGAGGAGGACGGCGGGATGGGCGGTGATGTCGATACGGGGATCGTCCGCGGGCGTCATCAGCTCGGCGATGATCTCCTGCAGCCGCCGGGAGAGCTCCTCGGCGGTCGTCAGGCGGCCGGCGTCGGCCTCCGCCTCGAGCCGCTCGATGACCGTGACGGTCGCCGGAACGCCGCAGTCGGACAGGAGCAGGGCCTCCTCCAGCCGCTCCCAGACCTCGGCGTCGGCCGGATTGAACATGACGCCCGCGAGCTGCTGGGCCATCGCCCGGCGGCTGCGGGAGAGGTTTTCGCGCAGGCGTGAGAAGAGGCCGCGGGCCGTGTCCTCCGGCTCCTGGTCGGGGACGTCGTCACCGTCACCCGTGCGGAACATCGACTGCCATGTGCGCGCCACGATGCCGGATCGTAGTAGCGTCGTGCGGGTGACGGAGGTGCCGGTCGACGGGCTGCGGGACGCGCTGCGCGCGCGGGCGGCCGCGCTTGGCTTCGACGAGGGCGCCGCGGAGATCGTCACCGACCACTTCCTGGACGCGGAGCTGCGGGGCGCGCCGACCCACGGAGCCGAGCGGCTGCGCTGGCTCTCGACGTTCTCCGACCTGCAGCCGACGGCCCGGCCGGCCCTCGTCTCGCGCACCGACGGCCTCTCCCGCTGGGACGGCGCGGGCGCTGTCGGCTATGTCGCCCTGGCCGAGGCACTCGACCGCGAGGCCGACGACCCGCCGGAGGGCGCCCGCCTGGTCGTCGTCGGCCATTGCTTCCCGACGGGACGGCTGGGCTGGTTCGCCGAGCGGGTCGCCCGGCGCGGGCTCATGTGCCTGCTCGTCTCGACGTCCACGCCCCGGATCGTGCACCCGGACGGCGGGCCGCCGCTCCTCGGCACGAACCCGTTCTGCCTCGCCCTGCCCGGCCCCCGCCACCCCACCGTGGTGGACGTGTCCATGGGGCGGGTGACGTACGGCACGGTGCTCCACGCCGCCGCCCGCGGCGGGCAGCTCCCGGAGGGCGCCGCCCGCCGGTCAGACGGCTCTCCGGAGTCCGATCCGGGCCAGGTGATCGCCGACCTGGCCGGGATCGTGCCGTTCGGCGCCGACCAGGCCTACAAGGGATTCGCGCTCGCCACCGTCGTCGAGCTCTTCTGCGGCGCGCTGGCCGGGACGGACGGCTACTCCGCCGTTGCCCTGATCGCCCCGCCCCAGTCCGACCCCGTCGCCTGGCTGCGGCGGATCGCCGAGGGCCGCCGCCTGCCCGGCGATCGCAGCGCGGACGCGCTCGACGGCGCTCTCGCGCGGGGCACGGTCGACATCCCGGACGACCTGTGGGCGTGGCTGCGAGACGCCCCCGGGTGACGCGCGACCTCGGGAACGGCTACGAGCTCTCCGACGATCGCGACGGGCTCGACCGCGAGGCGGTGCACGCCTACCTGACGACCTGCTACTGGGCGCTCGGCCGCACCCGCGAGCGCCAGGATCACCTGATCGACGAGAGCGGGCACGTCGTCGGCCTCTACCGCGAGGGGGCGCAGGTCGGGTTCGCCCGCGCCGTGGACTGCGAGGCCGCCCACTTCGTCTACCTGGCCGACGTCTACGTGCTCGAGGAGCACCGCGGCACGGGGCTCGGCGTCGAGCTCGTCCGCGAGATCGTCGAGAACGGGCCGTACGCCGACCGCACCTGGGTGCTGCACACGCGCGACGCGGCGACGCTCTACGAGCGCTTCGGCTTCCGCCACCACGAGCGCCTGATGCAGCGCGACTCGGCCTAGCCGGCGGGGCGTAGGTCGATGTCGGCGGTGACCCGGCGCGAGAGCACCTTCGACTCGCCGTCGGCCGCCATCGTCACCCCGTAGAGCAGGTCGGCGACCTCCATGGTGCGCCGCTGGTGGGTGATGACGATGAACTGGGCGCGCTCCTGGTATGCGCGCAGCAGGTCGAGGAAGCGCTCGATGTTCGCGTCGTCGAGGGCTGCCTCCACCTCGTCGAGGACGTAGAACGGCGACGGCTTCGTCAGCAGGAGCGCGAACAGGAAGGCGATCGCCGTGAGCGCCTTCTCGCCGCCCGAGAGCAGCGAGAGCGCCTCGATGCGCTTCCCGGCCGGCTTCACCTCGAGCTCGATGCCGGGCTCGTCCGAGCGCCGGCTATCCTCCTCGCCCTCCCCCGCGTCCACGTCTCCCTCCGCAGCGGCCGGCGCCGCCGAGACGACGTCGTCGGTCAGGCGCAGGCGCCCCGAGCCGCCCGGGAACAGGGTGCCGATCACCTCGGTGAAGCTACGGGCGACCTGCTCGAAGGTCTCGGCGAAGCGGCGGTCGATGGTCTGTGTCAGATCGCGGATCAACCCGCGCAGCTCGCGCAGCGACTTCTCCAGGTCGGCGCACTGCTCGGTCAGCTCGCCGGTGCGGCGCTTCTCGGCCTCGTACTCCTCGGCCGCGAGCGGGTTGACGGCGCCGAGGCTCTCGCGGCGGCGCTCCAGCCGCTCCATGCGGGCGGCGATCGACTCGCGCTCCTCCGGCGGGAGCGGCTCCTCGAGCGGCTCGGGCTGCTCCGAGACGTCGGCGGCGATCTCCTCGCTGCGGCGGCCGAGCTCGGCGATCCGGTCGGTGCTGCGGGTCAGATCGACCTCGATCTCCGTCGCCGTGGCGGCGACCGTCCGACCGTGGTCTGCACGCCTGCCTCGTCGTGGGCGCAGGCCTGGAGCTCGACGGCGAGCTCGCCCGATCGGCGCTCGATCACGGCGACACCGGCGCGGGCCGGCGCGCGCAGGAGCTCGGCGGCGGCCGTCAGGCGCACCAGCGTGCGGCCGATCTCGCGGCCGCGCTCCTCGAGAGCGCTCGCCTCCGCCCCCATCCGCTGCGACGATCCGCGGCCGCCCTCGCTCGCTCGGCGGCGGCGCGCAGCCGGGTGGCGTCGCGCCGGAAACGGTCGGCCCGCTCGCGCAGCCCCGCCTCCTGGGCGGCGACGCGCGCAGCGGCGTCGGCCAGCTCGCGGCGGCGCAGCTCCAGAGCGGCGTGGCGGTGGTCGGCGGCCTGGGCGGACTCGCTGCGCTCGGCGGCAACCGCCTCGAGGCGTTCGGCCTCGTGGGCGAGATGGACGCGCCGCTCCGACTCGCCGGCCAGATCATGCTCGGCAGCCTCGCGGGCGCTCTCGGAGCGGGCCAGCTCGTCGCCCAGCCGGTCGCGCTGCGCAGCGGCGGCACGGGCGGCCTCGGACGCGCTCGCCTCGCGCGCCCGCACGGCGGCCAGCGCCGCCTGGGTCTCGGTGTCCGCCGCCTCGGCTTTGCCCGAGTCCGCCGCCGCCTGCTCGGCAGCGGTGACCGCAGTCGCGTGCTCGGCGGCGAGCCCTCGGGCCTCGGCCTCGAGCCGCTCGCGCTCGGCCCGCGCGGCCAGCCATGCGGCCTCGCCGGCATCTCCAGTCCGCCACAGCTCGCCGCGGTCGGCATCGATCCCCTCGCCGGCCCGCGTCACGGCGACGCCGTGGCCGACCTGGGCGAGGTCGTCGACGAGCCACACCCCCTCGAGCAGGCGGCCGACGACCGGATCGCGCACCGTCACCACCTCGATCAGCGGCCGCGCGCCGGGCGCAGGTGGCAGCGACGCGGCCGGCGGGCGGGTGTCGGCGAGCACGACTGCCACCTCTCCGCCCGCATCGGCAAGCACCGACAGGGCATCGCTCAGCCGCTCGGCCACAACGGCTCCTGCACGCCAGCCCAGACCGGCAGCGACGGCCCGCTCGAATCCGGGCTGGGCCTCGACCCCGGCGACCACCAGCTTCGCGCCGGCCTGCTTCAGCGCGCGCACCGCCGGGGTCAGCCCCTCGCCTCGATCCAGCGCCTGCCGGAGGGCGTCGAGGCGGGCGCCCATGAGCTGGCCGCGGTGGCCGAGCTCGTCGGCGGCGGCCAGGGCGGCCCGGGCGGCGGTCGCCTTCCCCTCGGCGTCGGCGCGCGACTGCGACGCGGCGGCAGTGGCCGCCTCCAGCTCCGCCGCAAGCGCCTTGGCCGTCTCCTCCAGCCCGCCGGCGGTCTCCGCACCGGACGCGAGCCCGGCCTGCGCCGTGGCCGCGGCCGCCGCCAGCGACTCGACGCGGGCCGCGAGCTCGACCGCACGGGCGGCGCTACGATCGGACTCGAGACGGGCGGTGCCGGCGTGGCCCTGCGCCTCGGCGAGCGCGCGGCGCGCGTCGAGCGAGGTCGAGAGCGCCGTCTCGGCCGCGGCGGCCGCCTCGCGCAGCTCGCCGCCGTCGGACGCCGCCAGCCGCTCGGCCTCGGCGGCCCCGGCCTCGGCCTGCTCCGACGCCTCGGCCGCCTCGGCGCCGAACCGCTCCGCATCGGCGCTCAGTCTCCCGGCCAGCGCCGGTCCGGCGGGCGTGCGAGCGCCCCAGCGCGGCCGCTGCGCCCTCCAGGCGGCGGGCGCCGGCGGTCAACCGCTCGCGGGCGGTCTCGAAGTCGTAGTAGGCCCGGGTGGCCCGCTCCTGCTCCGCCGCAAGGCCGGTCAGCTCGGCCTCGGCCTTCGCCCGCCGCTCGCCGATGACCCGCAGCTTTGCGTCGACATCCGCCTGGGCGGTGCGCGCATCGGCCAGCCGGGCGCGGGCGGCATCCGCGCGGCGCTGCTCGGAGATCGTGTCCGACGCGAGCAGCCGCAACCGGCCGGCGGCGATCTCGCCGCCCAGCTTGGCAGCCCGCTCGGCGGCCGTCGCCTGCATCTGCAGCGGCCGCAGCCGGGCGCGCACCTCGCGCTCGAGATCGCGGGCACGCTCGAGCTCGGAGCTGACGCGGGCCAGCTTGGACTCAGCCCGCAGCCGCCGCCGCTGGTACTTGCCCAGCCCCGCCGCCTCCTCGACGAAGCGGCGCCGCTCGTGCGGCTTGGAGGTGAGGATCTCGTCGACCCGGCCCTGGCCGATCACGGAGTGCATCTCGCGGCCGAGGCCGGTGTCGGCCAGCAGCTCGAGCACGTCCAGCCGGCGCACCCGGGCCCGGTTCACGAGGTACTCGCTCTCCCCGCCGCGGTCGAGCCGGCGCATGACCGACACCTCGCCGAACTCGAGCGGCAGCGTGCCGCACTCGTTGTCGAGCACGAGCTCGACCTCGCACACACCCGCCGGCGGGCGGCTGTCCGAGCCGCCGAACAGGACGTCGAGCCCCGTCGGCGCGCGCAGCTGGGCGGGCGACTGCACCGCCATCGCCCACTGCAGCGCGTCGGCGATGTTCGACTTGCCGGAGCCGTTCGGGCCGACGACCACCGCGATGCCGTGCTCGAACTGCAGCTCGACGCTGCCGGGGAACGACTTGAAGCCCCGCATCCGAAGCGCCTTCAGATACACGCGCGGCCCCTGGAGACGGCGCTACCCCGCGGCAACGGGCGGATCGAGGTTCGCAAGCGCCTGGCGAGCGGCCAGCTGCTCGCTGCCCTTCTTGCTGCGCGCCGAGCCACGCCCAAGCTCACGGCCTGCGACCAGAGCCAGGGATGTGAACCAGCGCTGGTGCGGTGGACCGGACACATCGGCTACCGCATACGTTACCGAGGCTCCCCGACGTGCAAGCTCCTCCTGGAGCACCGTCTTCGCGTCGACGTGCTCCGCCAGGGCGTACTCGATCCGGCCGGAGAAGGCGTCCACCACCGGCGCCGCGACCCGCTCGACGCCCCCGTCGACGTAGCCGGCGGCGACGACCGCCTCGGTCACCGCGGCGAGCACGCCGGGCGATCGCGAGAGCCCGTCGATCTCGACCTGCGCGGCCCCGAGCGCGGCCCCGCGGGCGCGGATGTCGTCGTCGAGTCCGAGGTCAGCGGCGACGGCGGCGCAGCTGTCGCGGGAGACGACGTGCGCGCGCACCTTCGCCAGGTCGCCCTCGGGGCTCTCCGGGAAGCGCTCGTACAGATGGTGTGCGATCACGAGCCCGAGCACGCTGTCGCCCAGGAACTCGAGCCGTTCATAGGATTTGTCGCGGCGGCTCACCCATGACGTGTGGGTGAACGCCAGGAGCCGAAGCTCCTCCGGAAGCCCGTCGATCAGCGCCCTGAGCGGCCCCGGAGTGTCAGGACGGTCAGCTGTGGGTGGTGACGTAGTCGACCGCCTCACCGACGGTCGCGATCTTCTGGGCATCCTCGTCGGAGATCTTGAGACCGAACTGGTCCTCGAGCTCCATGATCAACTCGACCAGGTCGAGAGAGTCGGCATCCAGGTCGCCCTGAAACGACGCGTCCTCGGTCACCTGCTCCTCGTCCACGCCGAGCTGCTCGACGAGAATGCTGCGGACGCGCTCAAGCGCCTCCTCACGGTTGATCGTCACTGGTCTCCAATCTCCGGGGCCGTAACCTGCGGGACTGTATTGATCGCCGCAGGTGCCTGCAAGTCAGAACCTGGACGATCGGAGGCCAGCCGCTCGGCCATCCGCGCGACGACGCCGACCTCGGCTCCCCGCGCGGCGATCCGGATGGCGTTCGCGATGCCCTTGCGGGTGGCGTTGCCGTGGGCGATGACGGCCACCCCACGCAGGCCGAGCAGGTAGGCGCCGCCATAGGTCTCGGGGTCGGTGCTGTCGCGCACGCCGCGCAGCGCGGGCCGCAGGAGCATCCCGCCGAGCTTGGCACGTGTGCTGGACATCGCGGCCCGCCGCATCTCGGCGAACAGCATCGCTCCGGCGCCTTCGAGGCCCTTCAGGAGGACGTTTCCGGCGAACCCGTCGGTCACGATGACGTTGAAACGGCCGGAGAGGGCGTCGCGGCCCTCGCAATTGCCGGTGAAATGGAGATCGGCCGCAGCCAGCAACCGGTGCGCCTCGAGCGTGAGCGCGTTCCCCTTGCTCGGCTCCTCGCCGATCGAGAGCAGGCCGATGCTGGGTCGTTCGACCTCCATCACGTCGCGCATGAACTGCGATCCCATGAGGCCCCATTGCAGCAGGTGCTCGGCGCGGGCATCGACGGTCGCGCCGGCGTCGATCAGGATGCACGGCTGGCCACTCGCCGGCAGCGGGGCGCCGACGCCGGGCCGGGAGATGCCGCGGATGCGGCCGATGTGCAGGAGCGAGGCGGCGAGCATCGCGCCGGTCGGGCCGGCGGAGACGGCCGCCTCGGCGGAGCCGTCGCGGACGAGCCGGCACGCCATGACCATCGACGAGTCGGGCTTGCCTCGCACCGCCGCGGCGGGCTCCTCGCTCGATCCGATGACGTCGGCGGCGTCGACGATCTCGATCCCCTCCGCTCCACCGACCTCCGGCTCGAGCTGCTCGCGGATGCCGCAGACGAGCACGCGGACGCCGTCGGATGCGGCGTCGCGGGCGCCGGCGACGAGCTCGGCGGGGGCCTTATCGCCACCCATGCCGTCGAGTGCGACCGTGACCGTCATGGGTCGGCCTGAGCCCCTACGGAGCTTCTTGCGTGAGCGGCTCGACCTCGCGGCCGCGGTAGTGGCCGCAGTTGCGGCACACGTGGTGCGGCCGCACCGGCTCGTGGCACTGCGGGCACAGGGTCAGCGACGGCGCCGAGATGCCGTGATTGGCGCGCCGGCGGTCGCGACGGGACTTCGAGGTCTTTCGCTTGGGGACGGCCACGGCGGCGGAGTATAGCGACCGGAAGTGGATCGCCGATCTGCTATTCGAGCAGCTGGCGGAGCGAGTCCCAGCGGGGGTCGGTCTCGGCCGGCGCGCAGTCGTGGGCGACGCCCGGCTCCAGCCGCTCCCCGCAGCGGGGGCACATGCCCGCGCAGTCCGGCCGGCACAGGATCTTGCCCGGCAGCGCCAGGACGAGCGCGTCGCGCGCCCAGCGGTCGACGTCGAGCTCGTCGGCCGTGAGGTACTCGCTGCTCAGATCCTCGTTGTCGGGATCGGCGCCGGCCTCGTGATACTCGTTCGCGGCGACGGTGACCTGTGTGCGGGCGTCCTCCAGGCAGCGGTAGCACGGCCCGGTCACGGCGGCGTCGAAGCGCAGCTTCAGGTAGAGGCCTCCCGCCGTCGCCTGGAGCTCGACCCTGCCCGCACTGGCGGCGACGTTGTACGCCTCGCCGCCGAAGCGGAGCGGCTCTATCTCGATCGGGACGTCGACGCGGCGAACGTCGCCGGGTGCGAGTCCCAGGGCTGCCACATCCAGCATGGCGACCTCCTTGCTGCTAGAGCGGTGCGCCGCTGTCCTGCTGCTCGGCCGTGGCCGGGCTCGTACGCTCGTCCGAGCGAGCGGCGAGCTGCTCGCGGCCGCGCTCCAGCGCCACCATGATCTTGCCGAGGTTCGTGTGCAGGTTCTCGAGGATGCTGTCGGCGTAGTCCTCGGCGCCCAGCCGCACCGTGCGCTCGTGCCGGCGGGCCTCGGCCAGAATCTCCTGGGCCTGGCGCTCTGCCAGCTTCACGACCTCCTCCTGGGAGGCCTCGCGCGCGGCCTGCTCGCGGGCCTCGGAGATCAGGCGCTCGGCCTCGCGCTTGGCCTCGGCGAGCATCTCCTGCCGCTCCTTGACGATCCAGCGGGCCTGCTTGATCTCCTCCGGGATCGTGGAGCGCATCTGGTCGATGATCTCCCAGATCTCCTCGCGGTCGACCCGCACCTGGTCCTGCGAGAGCGGAACGCCCTTCGCGTTCTGCACCAGCTCGTCCAGCTTGTCGATCAGCACCAAGACGTCCACCGCTTCAGTCTCCCATCTTCAGATCTGGCCCGCGGCGTGCATCTCGCTCAACCGCCGCGCCACCGGCTCGGGTACGTAGTCTGACACCGATCCGCCGAACGACGCGATCTCGCGCACTCCTCGTGAAGAGAGGAAACTGTACTCCGGCGATGCCATGAGGTAAATGGTCTCGATCTCGGGCGCCATGCCGCGGTTCAGATTGTTCATCTGGAACTCCCACTCGAAGTCTGACACCGCGCGCAGCCCCTTCACGATGGCGCGGGCGCCGCGGGAGCGGGCGAAATCCACCACGAGCGTTGTAAATCCTTCCACGGTGATGTTCGACGCGGAGTCCAGCGAGTCCTGGATGAAGCGGATCCGGTCCTCCAGCGTGAACATCGTCTGCTTGTGCCGCGGATGCCGCACGACGGCGACGATCACCCTGTCGAACAGGCCGGAGGCACGCCGGATGACGTCCAGGTGGCCCGTGGTGACCGGGTCGTAGGTGCCCGGGCAGACCGCGATCCTCTCAGGCATGGGCGAGGATTGTGACCCGGGTGCCGCCGTAGGTGCGCTCGGCCAGCGCCGTCAGTGGCAGCTCGGGAGCGGCGCCGGAGGCGTCGGACTCGAGCACGGCACGGCCGCCGGGCGCGAGCAGCGCCGGCAGCTGGGTGGCGAGGCGGTCGGTCAGGGAGGGCAGCATCTGGTAGGGCGGATCGAGGAAAATCAGGTCGTAGGTCAGGCCGGCGGCCGAGTCCGACGCGAGCCGGCGGCGACCGTCCTGACGGCGGATGGCGCAACGGTCAGCGTACCGGAGGCGGGCCGCGTTCTCCCGCAGCACCGAGAGCGCCGCACCGTCGAGCTCACAGAAGCCGACGGTCGCCGCGCCGCGTGAGAGCGCCTCGAACCCGAGCGCCCCGCTGCCCGCGAACGGGTCGAGCACGCGGGCGTCCGCGACGTCGGCGAGGATCGCGAAGAGCGCCTCGCGCACCCGGTCGGAGGTCGGCCGCGTGCCCCGGCCGGGCGGCGCCGCCAGCCGCGTGCCCTTCCGCTCCCCGGCCACGATCCGCATGCGCACAACCTACCGGTGAATAAAAGGGGTCTGACCCCGTTTATTCAGGCCTGGGCCAGCCAGTCGACGTCCTCGCCGAACGTGCGCCGGGTGGCGGCGGCGATGATCGCGCCCGTCGCGGTCGTAAGGCCGGGGTCGGCGGCGAGCTGGATCGCGGCCTCCTCCCGGGCGGCGGCGGCCAGCGTGCGGTGGCGGGTCAGGCGGGCGTGGCGCAGCTCCGGGATCCCGCTCTGCTTCACGGCGAGCACCGTGCCCTCGCCGCGCAGCTCGAGGTCGACCTCGGCGAGCTCGAAGCCGTCGCTCGTGCTCGCCATCGCGTCGAGCCGGCGGCGGGCCTCGTCGGTTGCCGGGTCGGCGAGCAGGATGCAGAAGCTCTCGTGCGAGCCCCGCCCCACCCGCCCCCGCAGCTGGTGCAGCTGGGCCAGGCCGAACAGATCCGCGCCCTCGATCACCATCAGGGTGGCGTTGGGGACGTCGACGCCGACCTCGATGACGGTCGTCGCCACCAAGACCTGCGTGGCGCCGCGCCGGAACGCGTCCATGACCGCCCGCCGCTCGGGCACGGGCATCTGGCCGTGCAGATGGGCGACCGCGTACCCGCGCAGCTCGCCGCCGCGCAGGCGGGCCGCCTCGGACTCGGCCGCCGCCGCCTCACGGTCGGACTCGCTCTCGGAGACGAGCGGGCAGACGACGTAGGCCTGGCGGCCCTCGTCCAGCAGCCGCCGCATGCGGGCGAACACCTCATCGCGGCGGGCGAGCGGCAGCACCCGGGTGACCACCGGCGTGCGCCCCGGCGGCATCTCGTCGAGCACCGAGACGTCGAGGTCGCCGTACACGGTGAGCGCCAGCGTGCGCGGGATCGGCGTGGCTGTCATGTGCAGGACGTGCGGCGAGATCTCTCCGGCCGACTTCTCCTCGAGCGCCCGGCGCTGCTCGACACCGAAGCGGTGCTGCTCGTCGACGACGGCAACCCGCAGTGTGCCGTACTCGACCTGCTCCTGGATCAGCGCATGGGTGCCGACGACGACCAGCGGCCCGCCGCCGCCGACCTCGGTCACCGCGGCGCGGCGCTCGGCTGCCGGCGTGCCCTGCATGAGCGCGACGACGCGCACCCCGAGCGGCACCAGCAGGTCGGTGAGGCCGATCAGGTGCTGGGTCGCGAGCGTCTCGGTCGGCGCCATCAACGCCCCCTGGCCGCCGCCCTCCACTGCCCGCACGAGCGCATGGGCGGCCACGGCGGTCTTGCCCGAGCCCACGTCGCCCTGCAGGAGCCGGCGCATCGGCACGTCCCGGACGAGGTCGCCGTCGATGGCCGCCACCGCGCGCTGCTGGGCGCCCGTGAGCGAGAACGGCAGTGCCTCCAGGTACCGGGCCGCCAGCTCGCCCGGGGGCGGCAGCGGATGCGCGCGGGCCGTCTCCTCGAAGCGGGCGCGGCGCTCGAGCATCCCCAGCTGGAGCAGGTAGAGCTCGTCGAAGGCCAGGCGCGTCATCCCCGCGGCGGCCTCCTCCTGCGTGTCGGGCCGGTGGGCCGCCGTCAGGGCGTCGCGGCGCAGGGGGAGCCGCCGGCGCGCCTTCGTGGCCGCTGGGAGCGGGTCGACCTGGTCGCCGGCGTGGCGCAGCACCTCGTCGGCCAGCGCCCGGATCTGGCGGCTCGAGACCTTCTCCGAGGCCGGGTAGACGGGCACGAGGCCGGCGGTGTGGATCCCGCCGGAGTCGTCGTCCGCCCGCTCGTACGACTTGGCCACGATCTCGGCGTCGATGGTCGGCCGCCGCTCGCCCCGGATCGAGAGCCGCATGCCGGGCTTGAGCTGCCTGGCCAGGTAGCGCTGGTTGAACCAGATGACGACACCGGGGCCGGACTCGTCCCGCACCGCCGCCTCGATGATCACGAGGTTGCGGCGCCGGGTGGGCCGCACCCGCACCCGCTCGACCGTGCAGACGACGGTCGCCTCCTCGCCCGGCGCCATCTCGGCCAGCGTCCGGGCCGAGCGGTAGTCCTCGTGCCGGAAGGGGGTGTGCTCGAGCAGGTCGCCGACCGTGAGGACCGGGCGCGGCCGCAGCGCTGCGAGCGCCTGCCCGAGCGCCTTGCGGTCGGTGGCCGGTGCGGCCAGGTGCGAGACGGCCGGGGCCGAGCGCGCGACCGGGAAGCCGTCGGCGGGCGCCGGCCCGCCCGCGAACTGGCCCGTCAACGCTCCGCCAGCACCAGCAGGCCGAGCGTGCCGGGGCCGCCGTGCGTCCCGACGACCGCGCCGAGCTCGGACACCCGCTCGATCCGCGCCTGCGGCCGCAGCCGGCGCACCGCCGCGGCGACCCCGTCCACGCCGTCCGGGTCGGCGCCGTGGGCGAGCGCGACCCGTACCTCCGCGTCGGGGGCCGCGTTGTCGCACAGGAAGCGGTCGAACTCGCGCAGCGCGCGGCGGCGGCCGCCGACCACACGGCGGTAGAGGGCGAGCTCGCCGTCGCGGAGGGTGAGGAGCGGCCGCAGGCCGACCGCGTTCCCCGCCAACTTGCGCATGCGGCTGATGCGGCCACCGCGGCGCAGGTACTCGAGCGTGTCGACGTAGATGACGAGCCGCAGCCGGTCGCGGGCCGACTCGACCCAGGCCGTCACCTCCTCGAGCGTCGTCCCGGCCTCGAGCATGCGCTGCACACCGTCCGCGAGCATCGCCGTGCCGACGCTGACGGTGAGGCCGTCGAGCACCGTCACCCGGCCGCCCGCGGAGGGATCCTCGGCCGCGATCCGGGCCGCCTGCACGCTCCCCGACACCTTCGAGGAGACGGGCAGCACGATGATATGTGCGTAGTCCGAGAGCGCCTCGAACATGCGCAGGTACGCGCCCGGCGAGGGTGCCGCCGTCTGCGGGTGCGGGCCGCCGTTGCGCAGCCGCCGGTAGAACTCCGCCGGCTCGATCTCGCGGTAATCCTCGAACTGCTCGTCGCCGAAGCGGACGGTGAGCGGCACCATCCGCCAGTTCGCGTGCTCGCGCTCGGGGTGCGCGACGTCGGCGGTCGAGTCGAGCACGATGGCCGTGTTCTCGGCGGTCAGGCCTCCCTCGTCCGCGCGGCCGCCGGGGAGGGCGACGAGCGTCGGCGCCGCGGTGAGGCGCTCCTCGCGCTGCCGGGTCTGCTCGTGCATGTTCGCGATCGCGACGCGGTCGAGGCTGCCCATCGCGACGGCCCGGGAGAGAGCGGCGCCCGGATCGTCGGTGTGCAGGTGCACGCGGCACATCGGCGCCTCGCCGACGACGAGCAGGCAATCGCCCATCTCGAGCAGCTGCGCCTCCAGCTGGTCGCGGTCGATGGCGTCGCCCTCGAGCAGGAACGAGGTGCAGTAGCGGAACTCCGACTCCTCCTGGTGGACGGCCTCGAAGCTGAGCGGGCGCTCGAGCGCCTCGAGCGGCGCCTGGATATGCTCGCCGCGCGCGCCCGCCACGGCGCCCCGGCAGAACTCCACCAGGCCGGCTGCGCCCGCGTCGACGACTCCGGCATCGCGCAGGACGTCGAGCATCTCCTGGGTGCGGGCGACACCCTCGGCTCCGGCCTCGAGCACCGCGTCGATGACGGCGTCGAGGTCGCCGCCGGCGAGCCCCTCGGCGGCCTCGGCCATCTCCCGGATGACCGTGAGCATGGTGCCCTCGATGGGTTGCTGCACCGGCCGGTAGGCGGCGTCGGTGGCCGAGCGCAGCGCCCGGGCCAGGACGTGGGAGTCGATCTCCTCGGCCGCGCCGGCGACGTCCGCGAAGCCGCCGACGATCTGGGACAGGATCGCGCCGCTGTTCCCGCTCGCGCCCATCAGCACCGCCCGCTTGGCGGCGGCCGCGACGGCGGCCGGGGTGTCGGCGGTTGCGTCGGCGAGGCCGGTCGCGAGCTCGCGGGCGGTGTCGGCCAGGTTCGAGCCCGTGTCGCCGTCCGGCACGGGATAGACGTTCAGGTCGTTCAGGCGGCCGCGGCTGGCCTCGACGGCAGCTGCGGCGCCGCGCGCCGCCGCCACCACGATCCGATGGGCATCGCTCATGCGGTGCGCTTCACGCCCTGGATGTGGATCTGCAGCGCCGCCACCTCGAGCTCTGTCAGCTTCTCGACCTGGTACTTCACCCGCGACCGCAGGTTCGCGGCCACCTCGGCCAGGTTGAGGCCGAACTCAACCACAACATAGAGGTCGATCGCCAGGCCGCCCGGCTCGCGGCGGACGCGCACCCCCTGGGTCAGCCGGTCGCGGCTCAGCAGGTCGGCGACGCCGCGTGTGAGGCTGGTCGCGGCCATGCCGACGACGCCGTAGCACTCCAGCACCGTCAGCCCGACGATCTGGGCGATCACCTCGTCTGCGAACGAGACGGAGCCGGACGTGACCGCGGCGGAGGTCGATCCGGCGGCGCTGACCGACGTGCGCACCATCACGAGATCAGACGCGCATTTGGCCCCCGTGGTTGCGTCCGCCGCGCGAATTCTTCGTCTATACTCCGCGGCCGTGTCCAGAGTGTGCGTGATCTGTGCAAAGAAGCCGGGTTTCGGCCATAACCGCAGCCATTCGATGGTGGCGACGAAGCGACGCTTCAACCCGAACCTGCAGCAGATCCGGATCATGCTCGACGGCTCGCCGACCCGCGCGTACGTCTGCACCCGCTGCCTCAAAAGCGGCCGGGTGCAGAAGGCCGTGTGAGCAGCCCGCCGCTGCGGCGAGCCGACCTCGACCCCGACCCGCTGCGCCAGTTCGCCTCCTGGTACTCGCAGGCCACTGACGCCGTCGACGCGCCCGAGGCGGTCGTGCTGGCGACGGCGAGCTCGTCGGGGGCGCCGTCGGCGCGGATGGTGCTCTTGAAGGGCTTCGACCAGCGCGGGTTCGTCTTCTACACGAACTACTTCAGCCGGAAGGGCCAGGAGATCGCCCAGAACCCGCGCGCCGCGATGCTCTTCCACTGGTCGCCGCTCGGCCGTCAGGTGCGGATCGAGGGCGCCGTCCACCGCATCGACGCGGCCGAGTCCGACGCCTACTTCAAGACCCGCCCGGCCGGCAGCCGCCTCTCGGCAGCAGCCTCCCCGCAGAGCCGCCCGGTCGCCGCCCGAGAGGTGCTCGAGACGGCGGTCGCCGAGCTCGCGTCGCGCTATCCGGACGGCGCCGTGCCACGCCCGGAGGAATGGGGCGGCCTGCGTCTGGTCGCGTCCCGCTTCGAGTTCTGGCAGCACGGCGACGACCGCCTCCACGACCGCTTCCGCTACCGCCGCGAGGCCGAGCTCTGGACGGTGGAGCGGCTCGGGCCGTAGTCGTGTAGGTCGCGGCGGTCCTGTTCGACTGGCGCGGGACGCTCGCACACGCGCCACCTCCGCGTTGGTGGGCGGAGCGCGGTCTGAAGACGGCCGGGAGACCGGTGGTCGACCATCCGCTCGAAAGGATCGAGGCCGCCCTGCGAGAGGCGGGCGCCATGGACGGTATCGACGCATCGGCGGAAGTGCACCGGCGGGAGACGCTCGCGGTGTTCGGGCGACACGGTCTCGACGACACGCTCGCCGCCGCCCTGTATGCGCTCGATGCCGACCCCCGCAACCATCCCCTCTATCCGGACGCCGAGCCTGTGCTTCGTGACCTCAAGGCTCGCGGTGTCGCCGTCGCGGTCGTCAGCGACTTCCATGTAGACCTGCGCCCGATGCTCACGGCCCAGGGCATCGCAGACGTTGTCGACGACTGCATCATCTCGGCCGAGCACGGCATCCAGAAGCCCGACCGGCGCATATTCAGGCTCGCACTGGAGGCGGTAGGCGTGCCCGCCTCGCAGGCGCTCATGGTCGGCGACCGGGCGTCCCGCGACGGTGGGGCTGCCGACGCGGGCATCACCACGCTGATACTGCCGCCGCCACCGACCGATCTCGTCCCGCGGGGACTCGATGTCGTGAAGACGTTCGTCGACTAGCGACGGAACGTCAGGGCAGCGGCAGACGCAGCACCCGGCTGCCGCCGGAGCGTCCCGTGACCCACCACACCAGCCGCCCGTTCGTGAGGGAGAGGCCGTGCGGGACGAGGGTCCCGCGGTAGATGCGGGTGAGATGGCTGTTCAAGAGGTTGAGGGTCATCACCGACCGGCCGCTCACCCAGGCCGCCACATCGCGTCCGAGCGCCAGCTCGGGCTGGACGCGGCCGTGGAGGTGGCGCACCTCGAGGATGGAGCAGCTGCCGGGGAGGAGCCGGACGAACCTGTGGCCCGAGGAGGTCGCGACGACCGCGGCGATCTCATTCCCGCTCGTGGCGACCGCCGAAGGCACTCCGTGGAAGCCGGCGGTGCAGAGTCGTGTCCGCGTGCGCAGATCCCACGATTCGATCCGGGGCGTGCCGCCGGTGGGCGGCGTCACACGGTTACCCATCGGCTGCGGGATTCGCAGCGGGACGATGGCAAGCACCGGCCAGCGCGCGGCGATCCGGGCCGCGCCGGGTGCTCCGGCGAGCGCGAAGGTCGTCGCCGACCCGGCCGGGACGTAGCGCATGGTCGCGCTCGTCATCCTCGAGACCCCGGGGCCGCCGCCCGAGCCGAGCTGGCACTCCATCGCCGGGTCGACCTCGGTCATGACGGCGTGGGTGTACGCCACTCCGGCCCCGTAGGCGAACGGCCCGATGCCGATCCCCGAGCAGGTGATCTCGTAGCTCTCCGTGGCGAGTCTCGTCCTGCCACCGCGACCGACCCGCCAGAGCGTCGTATCCGCGCCGTCATGGGTCGCATTCAGTGGCTCGACCTCGATCGAGTCGTAGAGGAGCGCGTGTGCCCCGAGGGCCACGCCGTGTCCGTAGTCGGTCGTGTGTGAGCAAGGGCTCGGGACAGACTCGCTGCCGCCGCTCAGCGCGAGCACGTGAACGGAGTTGCAGACGCCGCCGGACTGGTCGGTGAAGTGCGTGCGGTATGCGACCCGTCCCCCACCCGCGGCAAGGGCGATGATCGGCTTGGAGGTCACCGCGACGGTCGCCGGCATCGGCGCCGCCGCCGCAGTGGCAGCCGTCGAAGCCGCGCACACGAGCGCGGTGGCGACGGCTCCGGCGATGCCCACGATACGGCCCACGGGCTCAGCGTAGCGGTGGGGCGGCCGCTCACCAGCCGGGGGAATTACCCAATTGGCGTCCGCGGTGGATGTCAATTGCCGGAATTTCGCGGACCCCCGGGAGCGGTCCGCCGAGGAGCGCCGCCGCCCGGGAGCAGTCGAGCCGGCAGTCGCGCGGGCGTTCCGGGATCATGCCGGCGCTCATGGTCGTACGCAGGTGCGCGGTCTCGCGGCCGTTGGCCGCCGCGACCAGGCACGCCAGCTCGTACCGGCTGACGCCGTCGGCGCCGGCCAGGTGCAGCGGCCCGGCGTGGGTGATCCCCGCGAGCGCGAGCACCGCGCCCGCCAGGTCGGAGACGTGGACGGGGCAGCGCAGCTCGTCGGTGAAGAAGGCGAGATCGGCGCGGCCGTCGACGACGTCGAGGATCCGCCGCTCGTGGCCGGAGAGGCCGGCGCCGCCGTAGATCAGCGATGTGCGCACGATCGCCGCCTCGGGATGCCGCTCCGCCACGGCCCGCTTCCGCGGCAGCCTTGGACCGGCCGTACTCGAGCATCGGGTTCACGGGGTCGTCTTCGGTGTACGGCCCCGCCCGGCCGTCGAACACGAGGTCGGTCGAGACGTGGATCGAGCCGCGCACCCCGCGCTGCAGCGGCCGCGGCGACGTTGGCCGAGCCGTCCACGTTGACCGCCCACGCATCGGGCCCGTCCTGGAGGTAGGCGGTGTGAACGACGCAGTCGGGGGCCACGGCCTCCACCAACGTGGCCACGTCCGCCGCGTCGCGCACGTCCAGGCGCACCGGTCCGGGCGTCCGGAACGACGTGCCGACGACCTCACAGCCCGCACCACGCGCTCGGCGCACGACCTCGCCGCCCAGGTGGCCTGAGCCGCCCGTGACCAGCAGCCGCGAAGGGGTCACATACGGCGGCCGCGCGGGAGCGCGCGCATCAGTTGGGCCATCTCGACCGCCGCGTCGGCGGCCTCGGCGCCCTTGTTGCCGTGCGGGCCGCCGGCGCGCTCTTCGGCCTGATGCATCGTGTCGGTCGTCAGCAGCCCGAAGCTGACCGGCAGGCCGGTGTCGAGCGACGCCTGGATGACGCCGCGCGACGCCTCGCTGCAGACGTACTCGAAGTGCGGCGTGCCGCCGCGGACGACGCAGCCGAGGGCGATGACCGCCTGGTGCCCGCCGGCCTCGGCAAGGCGCCGGCAGGCGAGCGGCAGCTCCCACGCGCCGGGGACGAAGACGACGGTGATGCGGTCGCGCGAGATGCCGCGTTCGACCAGCCGGTCGACGGCCCCGTCGAGCAGCTTCTGCACGATCGCGGCGTTGTATCTCGATGCGACGACCGCGACGTCCATGCCCGCCATCGGCGGCGTCGTGACGGCGTGGCACCCGGCGGGCACCGTGAGCGTGCCCGCTCCCTCCTCGCTCACCGGGGCGGCTCCACTGTCCCATCCTCGTCGAGGCGAAGGCCCTGATGGTGGAGGATGTGTCCCATCCGCTCGCGCTTCGTGCGCAGGTACGTCGGCGTTGAAGTGTTCGGCTCGGCCTCGATCGGCAGCTGCTCGGTGACCGTGAGGCCGTAGCCCTCGAGGCCCTCCATCTTGCGCGGGTTGTTCGTGAGCACGCGGATCGACGTCAGGCCGAGGTCGGCCAGGATCTGGTAGCCGACGCCGTAGTCGCGCGAGTCGACCGGGAAGCCGAGGCGCACGTTGGCCTCGACGGTGTCGTAGCCCTGCTCCTGCAGCTCGTAGGCGCGCAGCTTGTTGAGGAGGCCGATGCCGCGGCCCTCCTGGGCCAGGTAGAGCAGCACGCCCGTGCCCTCCTGCGCGATCTGCGACATGCGCCCGCTCGAGCTGCTCGCCGCAGTCGCACCGGAGCGAGCCGAACACGTCGCCGGTCAGGCACTCCGAGTGGACGCGGACGAGCACGTCCTTCGGCGCCGTCGACGTCGCCGCAGACGAGCGCGACATGCTGCTGGCCGTCGATCACCGACCGGTAGCCGTAGGCCGAGAACGTCGCCGTACTTGGTCGGCATGTCGGCGATGGCGATGCGCTCGACCAGCCGCTCGGTGCGGCGCCGGTAGGCGATCAGGTCGGCGACGGTGATCATCTTCAGGCCGTGCTGCGCGCAGTACGCCGCCAGGTCCGGCACCCGCGCCATCGTCCCGTCGTCGTTCATGATCTCGCAGATGACGCCGGCCGGCGTGAGCCCGGCGAGCCGGGCCAGGTCGACCGACGCCTCGGTCTGGCCCATCCGCTCGAGCACGCCGTAGCCGCGCGCGCGCGCAGCGGGAAGACGTGGCCCGGCTGGACCAGGTCGCCGGGCTTCGTCTCGGGGTCGATCGCGACCTTGATCGTGTGGGCGCGGTCGGCGGCCGAGATGCCGGTCGAGACGCCCGTCCCGCGCCTCGACCGAGACGGTGAACGCGGTGCGCAGCGGCGCCTCGTTGTGCGTCGCCATCGGGTCAGGCCGAGCTCGTCGCAGCGGCCTCGCTCGAGCGCCAGGCAGATCAGGCCGCGGCGCGTGCTTGGCCATGAAGTTGATCGCCTCGGCGGTGACGTACTCGGCGGCCATGCATAGGTCGCCCTCGTTCTCGCGGTCGGGCGAGTCGACGACGACGACCATCCGGCCCGGCCTGGATCTCGGCGATCGCCTCCTCGACGGTGGAGAAGGCGTTTCGTCGACATCGGGATAGGCCTCGAGAAATTCCGTGTCCGTGGCTCATGACGGCTGTGTTCGATGGTACCAGCGCGGTCGCGCCGACGACAGTCTCTCGACGTACTTGCCGACGATGTCGGCCTCGAGGTTCACCCGCGTCCCCGGGCGAGCCCGCCGAGCGTCGTGACGGCCGCAGGTGTGCGGGATGAGCGCGACCGTGAACCCCGTCGGCGTAGGCGGACGGTCAGGCTGACGCCGGCGACCGTCGACCGATCCCTTCTCGATCGTGTAGCGGCGCGACGGCCTTGGGCGCCGAGAACTTGACGCGGACGCCGTCGCCGTCGGGCGCGACCGCCGTCACCTGCCCCACGCCGTCGACGTGGCCCTGCACCCAGTGGCCGCCGAGGCGGTCGCCCATGCGCAGCGCGGCCTCGACGTTCACGCGGTCGCCGGCGCGCAGGCCGCCGAGGGTCGTGCGCCGCAGCGTCTCGGCCACGGCGTCGAACTCGAGCGCCCGTCCCCGGCCACTCAACGACGGTCAGGCAGCAGCCGTCGATCGCGACCGAGTCGCCCACTGCGCAGACAGGCGCGATCTCGGGCGCCGCGAGCGCGGACGCGGGCCCCGGCCGGCGTGGCGCGATCGCCTCGATCGTCCCCATCTCGCCGACGATGCCGGTGAACACGGTCTCTACGCCTCCCGCAGCTCGGTGACCGTGAGGATATCGGCGCCCCCGACGGGGCCGTGCTCCAGCGGCTCGGGCGGCTCGACGGCGCGGGTCGAAGAGGCCCGGCCCCGGTACCCAGCTCGATCGGCGCACGGTAGAGCATCAGCCGGTCGATCAGGCCGGCGTCGAGGAGCGCCGTCGCGAGCGTGGCGCCGCCCTCGAGCAGGAGCGCCGAGATCCGCCGCCTCGCCGAGCTCCGCGAGCGCGTCGGCCGCCGATGAGGCCGCGACGTCTCGACGCCCGGCGGCCGCGACGGCGCGGCGCCGGGGGCGGCGACGACGAGCACCGGAGCGTCCGGCGCGGCGGTCGCCGCCAGGCTGCGAGCCGGCCGGCAGCCGCGCCCCGGCGATCGAAGACGACCCGCAGCGGCTGGCGCTCCGCGGGCGGGTCGACGTCGCGGGCGGTGAGCAGCGGATCGTCGGCGAGCGCCGTCTCGATGCCGACGGCGACGGCACCGCATCTGCGCGCGCAGCTCGTGCACCTGCGCCCGGCTCTCGGGCGAGGAGATCCAGCGCGGCCCGGCCGGCGAGGCGGTGCGGCCGTCGCTGCTGACCGCCGCCTTGTAGGTGACGTGCGGGCGGCCCAGCAGGGCGAGCGTGAGCCACCAGGCGTTCTGGCGCCGGGCCGCGCGCTCCAGCTCGCCGCCGGCGACGTCGACCGAGATTCCGGCCGCGCGCAGCCGGGCGACGCCGGCGCCGTTCACCTTGTCGGTCGGGATCGATCATCGCCATGACGACGCGGGCGACGCCGGCCGCGATCAGCGCGTCGGCGCAGGGCGGCGTGCGGCCGTGGTGGCTGCACGGCTCGAGGCTCACGTAGACCGTCGCCCCGCGGGCGTCGCCGGCGGCGTCGCAGGGCCACCACCTCGGCGTGGTCGCCGCCGGGCGCTCGTGCCAGCCCTCCCCCAGCACGCCCCGTCGCGCACGACGACGGCGCCCACGACCGGGTTCGGCGCCGCGGTGCGCCGGCCGCGCTCGGCCAGCTCGAGCAGCGGGCGAGATGGCGGCTGTCGGCCGCGTCGATCACGACGCGCGGGCGCCGGCGAGCGCCAGCCGCTCGACCAGGCCGCGATACGCCTCGGCGGGGCTGGCCGCGCCGAAGATCGCCGAGCCGGCGACCAGGATGTTCGCGCCGGCCGCGTGGGCGTCGGCGATCGTCGCGTCGTGGATGCCGCCGTCGACCTCGACGGCGACGCCGTCGCGTTCCGTCGCGAGCGCCCGCAGCTTCGGCAGCCGGTCGAGCGTCGCCGGGATGAAGCTCTGGCCGCCCCAGCCCGGGTTCACGCTCATGCACAGCAGCACGTCGGCGTAGCGCGCCGCCTCGCTCGATCGCCTCGACGGGCGTCGCCGGGTTGAGCGTGACGCCGGCCCGGCAGCCCAGGCTCGTGGATCATCTGCAGCGTGTAGTGCAGGTGCGGGCAGGTCTCGACGTGCACGGTGATGCCGTCCGCGCCGGCCTCGGCGAACTCGGCGAGGTGCCGCTCCGGCTGCCTCGATCATCAGGTGGACGTCGGCGAGCCCGCCGTGCTCGTGGATCGCGTCGGCGACGTCGGCCACCATCTTCGGCCCGAACGTGATCACCGGGCACGAAATGGCCGTCCATCACGTCGATGTGGATCACCCGCGCGCCCGGCGTCCAGCACCTCCGCGACCTGCTCGCGCAAGCGGCCGAAATCGGCGGAGAGGATCGAGGGCGCAACCCGCACGTCTTGCGGCCAGGAGCGCATCGGCGCCACTGTAGCGGGCGGCGTCGTCACGACGCGACCGCGACGTAGAACCCGTCGGTGCCGTCGCGGTGCGGCAGCGTCTGGCGCCCGCCCGGGACGACGCCCTCGCACTCGTCGCGGCGGATCGTGCACACCGAATAGACGAGCCGCCCGCCCGGGCGCCAGCAGGCCGCGGGCGTGCTCGAGCATGCGCCGCTGGAGCACCGCCACCTCCTGTGCCGCCTCGAGCGTGCGCCGCCAGCGCGCGTCCGGCCGCCCGGCGAGGACGCCGAGCCCCGAGCACGGCGGGTCGAGCAGGATGCGGTCGAAGCCGTCCTCGCCGAACTCGAGCGCATCGACCGCGGCGACCTCGGCGCAGGTCACGCCCTGACTCGCGAGCGTGCGCCCGAGGGCGGCGGCCCGGCCGGGATGGCGCTCGACGCAGACGAGCCGGCCGCGGTCGGCCATGAGCGCCGCCAGCTGCCCGGCCTTCCCGCCGGGGGCGGAGCACAGGTCGAGCACCTGCATGCCCGGCTCGGGTGCGAGCAGGCGGGCGGCGAGCATGGAGCCGCGCGACTGCGGCCAGATCGCGCCTTCGGCCAGCTCGCGGCTGGCGGCGACGTCGAACGGCCCGTCGAGCACGAGCGCCTCGGGCAGCTCCGGATCGCCGTGGGCGGCGACCCCGAGGTCGAGTGGCCCCGGGCGCAGGGTGTTCACGCGGATCGAGAGCTCCGGCGGCTCGTTCTGCGAGGCCATCAGGGCGTCCGCGTCGTCGGGGCCGAGCATCGCCGTCCACTCCTCCGCCACCCAGTCGGGATAGGAGTGGCGCAGCGGCGGCGGCAGGGTCTCGACCCAGGCCGGCCCGGCGTCGGCGATGCGGCGCAGAACGGCGTTCGCGATGCCGGCGGTGTGGCGGCCGGCCACGGCTTTGGCCAGCTCGACGGTCTCGTTCACGGCTGCGTGGACGGGGATTCCGGAGGCGAAGAGCAGCTGGTAGGCGCCGAGGCGCAAGGCCGCACGCAGGGTCGGCTGCAGCCCGTCCGGCTGGCGGGCCGCGAGCGTCTCCATGGCATGGTCGAGCGTGCGCACGCGCTGCACCGTGCCGTAGGCGAGCCGCATCGCCAGACGCCGGTCGCGGTCGTCGAGCAGCGCCCGGTCGGCCTCGGCGGGGAAGACGCGGTCGGCGTAGGCGCCCTCCTCGAACGTCCGCCGAACGACCTCGTAGGCGGCCCGCCGGGCGCTCACGTCGCCCGCGCCGGGGGTGTCGGGCGGCCGCGCAGGAACTCGGCTGCGGTCATGCGGCGCTTGCCGGCCGGCTGCAGCTCGCGCACCTCCAGGGCGCCCTGGCCGGTCGCGATCACAAGCGTCCCGCCGTCTCCGGTCGCCGTGCCCGGGGCGGCGTCTCCAGGGGCAGCGACTGCTCGCCACACCGTGACAGGTACATCGTCGAGCTCCGCCCGCGCCCCGATGTGGGGCGAGAGCGCGCGCACCTGGTCGGCGATGGCCGTCGCCGGCCGGCCCCAGTCGATGCGGCGGTCGTCCGCCCCGATCCGGGCGGCATAGGTCGGCTCGCCCTGCTGCTCCCGCCCGGACGTCTCGCCGCGAAGTGCCGCCGCGAGCAGGGGCACTCCCAGGTCGAGCGCCCGCTCGGCGACGGCGCCGGCATCGTCCTCGGGCGCGATCGGGAAGCGCTCGAGGCCGTGGATTGGGCCGGCGTCGAGCTCGGCCACGAGCTCGATCACCGCGGCGGCTGTCTCGCGGTCGCCGGCCATGAGTGCGCGCTCGATCGGTGCGGCGCCGCGCCACCTGGGCAGCAGCGAGGGGTGCAGATTGAACAGCGGATAGGCGCCCAGGAGCGGCGGGCGCAGAATCTGGCCGAACGCGACCACGGCGCCGGCGGCGACGTCCGGAGGGGTGTCGCTGGCGCGCTCATCCTGCACGACGGGCAGGCCCACCCCGCGGGCGGCGCTCACGGCCGGCGGCGTGGCAGTCTTGCGGCCCCGGCCGGCAGGCCGATCGGGCTGCGAGACCACGACGGCGACGTCGATCCCGTCCTCGCGCACCAGGCGCTCGAGCGCGCCGGCGGCGAACGCCGACGTGCCGAAGAACGCGATCCTCACGCCTTCAGGCGCAGCTCCCGCAGAGCCGCGCGGCGGTCCTCCTTCGGCGCCCGGTCGATGATCAGGACGCCGTCCAGATGATCGATCTCGTGCTGGATCACGCGGGCCTCGAGGCCCGCGGCCTCGACCTCGACCGGCTCCCCCGACTCGTCCAGGCCGCGGGCGACGACGCGCTCGTGGCGCTCGACCGGTACCGTCACCTCGCCGCCGAGGAGCGACAGACAACCCTCGGTGTCGACGTCCATCTCGTCCGAGCGCACGGCCAGCTCCGGGTTGATCAGCACCCGCACCGGATCGTCCGCGCCCGCCCGGTAGACGAACACGCGCTGGAGGACGCCGACCTGCGGGGCCGCGAGGCCCACGCCGTGCGAGCGGCGCATGATGTCGGCCATCCGCCCGACCAGGCCGCGGACGTCGTCGTCGACCTCCGAGATCGTGGTCGCAGGCACGCGCAGAGCGGGATCGGGGTACTGGCGAACGAGCCGCATGGCCATCGCATGGTGCTCCCGCCGCTCCCGCTCGCGGACGCGGTCGCGCTCGGCCTCCTCCTCCGGAGTCAGCTCCGGGGCGGTCTCGGTCTCGGTGTCGGCATCCGCCATGCCGGGAATCCTACCGAGCGGACTTGGCGGCCACGTCGGCCGTCGAGACCACCTCGGCGTAGCCGTCGCCCAGCGCGGCGATGAACGCCGTGTGGACGTCGGCCGCGGGCACCGAGCGGCCGTCGAACCCGAGCGGCATCGTCGCGCAGGCGTCGTGCACGACCGTCGTCGCGAAGCCGAGGTCGGCCGCCGCGCGGACGGTGGCATCGACGCACATCGACGTCATCATCCCGCAGACCACCACGGAGTCGACACCCTGGTCGCGCAGGTGCTTCTCGAGCGGCGTGTCGAGGAAGCTGTTCGGGTTCGCCTTCTGGATCACGGTCTCACCCTCGGCCGGCAGGACGGATTCGTGGATCTCGAAGCCCGGGGGTGCCGGGCTGCAGGTACTCGGCGTCGGGCGCATCCCAGACATGCTGGATGTGGACGAGCGGCTCTCCGCGAGGCCCGGAACCCGTCGAGCAGCTCGCGCGCGTTCGCGGCCGCCTGCTCGGGGCCCTCGAGCGGGTTTCGCCCGCCGGGGAAGTAGTCGTTCTGGATGTCGACGATCACAAGGGCTCTGGTCATGCGACCAGCCTACCGGAACCACGACCGGTGCCAGTCACCGCTCCGGTGCCTGGCACCTGCCGCTACCCGAACGACTGCGGGTCGACGTCGACCACGGCCGTCGCATGTGCGCGGCGCACGTCGGCGGCCAGATCGCGGAGCAGGCCGCGCAGCACGGCGGCGGCGCGGCCGGCGGCGGACGTCTTGATCAGGACGTGGCTGCGGCTGCGGTCGCGCAGGCGCTGCAGCGGCGCGGGACCGAGCACGAGGTCTCCCTCGAGGGCGGGCGTGGCGGCCGTCGCGATGGTGGCGGCGATGTCGTGCGCAAGCGCCGCCGAGTCGGCCGTCGTCAGCACGCGCACGAGCCGGCGGAACGGCGGGTAGCCGAGGTCGCGGCGGCGCTCGAGCTCGCCCTCCAGGAACTCGCCCACCGCATGGCGAGCGGCCAGCACGACCGGGCGCAGCTCCGGGCTCCACGTCTGGATCAGCACCCGCCCGCGGGGATCGCCGGGACGGCCGGGACGGCCCGCCAGCTGGGTCAGCAGGCCGAACGTGCGCTCCTCGGCGCGGAAGTCGGGGATGGCCAGGGCGAGGTCGGCGTCGAGCACGGCGGCCACCGAGACGCCGGGCATGTCGTGGCCCTTGGCGACGAGCTGGGTGCCGACGAGCACGGCGGCGTTCGCGCGCCGGAACGCGCGCAGAGTCGCCTCCGGCTCGCCCGGCCGCGCGGCGATGTCGGCGTCGAGCCGCATGATCTCAAGACGCGGATAGCGGTTGCGCAGGTCGTCCTCGACCCGGGCGGTGCCGGCGCCGATGTGGGCCAGGTCGACCGACCCGCAGGTCGCGCACGCCCGGGGCAGCGGCTCGGCGAGCCCGCAGTGGTGGCACACCAGGCGCCGGCCGTGGAGGACGAGCGAGACGTCGCAGCGCGGGCAGCGCCAGGTACGGCCGCAGGTGCGGCAGTGGATCGCCGAGGCGGCGCCGCGGCGGTTCTGGAGCAGGATCGCGCGCCCGCCGCGGTCGTCGATCGCCGCCAGCGCGTCGATCAGCGGCCGGGTCAGCGGATAGCCGCCGTCAGCCCGCAGGTCGACGATCTCGACGGCGGGCAGCGGGCCTCCCACCCGGCTCGGCAGGCTGACCCGGCGGGGAATCCCGGCCCATGACTCCGGCCGCGGCGTCGCCGTCCCGTAGATCACCACGGCCCGCTCCAGCCTGCCCCGCTTGGCCGCCACCCTGCGGGCGTCGTAGCGCGGGTCGGCCTCGTGCTTGTAGGAGGCGTCGTGCTCCTCGTCGACCGCGATCACGCCGAGGTCGGGCACCGCCGCGAAGATGGCCGAGCGGGCGCCGACGACGACGCGGGCCTCGCCTGCGGCGATCCGGGCGTGCTCGGCGCCGCGGCGGGTCGGCGAGATGCCGCTGTGGAGCACGGCGACGGTGGGGCCGAACCGGGCGATGAAGCGGGCCGCCGTCTGCGGCGTCAGGGCGATCTCGGGCACGAGCACGATCGCGCCGCGGCCGCGCGCGAGGGCCGCGTCGATCACCCGCAGGTACACCTCGGTCTTGCCGGAGCCGGTGACGCCGTGGACGAGCACGTCGCCGCCGCCCCCGGCGAGCGTCTCGACGCACGCCGCCACCGCCGCCTCCTGCTCGGGCGTGAGCGTCACCCGGACGTCGTCCACCGCCCCCCGCGGGGCCGGATCGAGCACCACCAGCCCGCGGTCGGCCATCCGCCGGACCGTGTCCCGCGTCGTCCCGGCGGACTCCACCAGATCGGACAGCGGCAGCGGCGCGAGGCCGACGTGGGCGAGCACCTCGGACTGGCGACGGGTCGCCCCCTCCATCGTCACGAGCCGCACCCAGGGCTCGGGTGACCGGACACCCGCCGCCGGCGGCAGGACGAGCCCGACCGCCCGCGAGAGCGTCGAGGCGTACGACGCCGCGATCCACTCGGCCAGCGCGAGCAGCGGCTCGGGCACCGACCCGACCACCCCGAGCACCGGCTTCAGGCCCTCGCCGTCGCCCTCCGACACCTCGGTGACGACGCCGCGCACCGTCCGCGCGCCCAGCTCCACCTCGACCAGCACCCCCCGCTCGACGCCGCCCTCGGCCGCATAGTCGAACGCCTGGTCGACCGCCCGCGCCGTCACCAGCGGATGCACGCGCGCGATCACGACCGGGTCGTGAAGTCGACCACGACCGGCACCCCCTCGAGCCCCAGCCGGCGGCGGAGCTGGTTCTCGACGAAGAAGCCATAGTCGCGATTCACGAGCTTGCGGTCGTTGGTCACGATACGGAACCGTGGCGGGCGGGTGCGGTACTGGGTCGCGTAGAGCAGGTTCAGGCGCCGCCGTCCCTGCCGCGGCGGATCGCGCATCGCCCCGATCTCTGCCATCGCGCGGTTGAGGGCGCCGGTGGAGACGCGGGACGTGTAGCGGCCGAACACCTCCTCGACGGCGTCGAGCAGCTTGTCGACGTTGCGGCCTGTGACGGCCGACGACGTGACGATCGCCGGCCGCTGGCGCAGTTTGCCCCCCATGCGCTCGGTCACGTCCTCGACGGTCGTCGTGGCGATGTCCCACTTGGAGAGGACGAGGATCGTCGCGCAGCCGGCCCTGCGGGCGACGTCGGCGACCGCGAGATCGCCGTCGACCAGCCCGTCGGACGAGTCGATCAGGACGAGCGCCACGTCGGCGCGGTCGGCGGCGGCGAGGGCGCGCACCTCGCTGTAGTACTCGACGCCCTGGCGGTGACGGCGCTTGCGGCGCAGGCCGGCGGTGTCGATCAGCCGGAACCGCCGTTCGCCGCGCACGAAGGGCGTGTCGATGGCGTCGCGGGTCGTGCCCGGCCGATCGGAGACGATCACGCGGGGGCGGCCCAGGATCGCGTTCACGAGCGACGACTTGCCGACGTTCGGCCGGCCGAGGATGGCCACGCCGATCTCGTCGGCGCCGTCGTCGGCCGGCCGGCCGCCGCCCTCCACCGCGTCCAGCCGCTCGACGATCGCGTCGAGCAGGTCGCCGGAGCCGCGGCCGTGCAGGGCCGAGACCGGGATCGGCTCGCCCAGGCCGAGCCGGTGCAGCTCGAGCGCGAGCGGCTCATGGGCGGCGTCGTCGATCTTGTTCGCGATCAGGACGACCGGCCGGTGCGAACGACGCAGGATCTGGGCGATCTCCTCGTCGCCCGCTGCCAGCCCGGCCCGTGCGTCGATCACCGCGGCGACCACGTCGGCCTCGTCGACCGCCATCCGCGCCTGGGCGGCCACCTGTGCCTGCATCGGCGAGTCGTCGCCGCCGTCGACGCCGCCGGTGTCGATGAGGACGAACGTCCGCCCCCGCCACTCGCACAGCATCTCGTTGCGGTCGCGCGTCACACCCGGCTGCTCGTCCACGACGGCGTGCCGCGACGATGTCAGCCGGTTGACGAGCGTCGACTTGCCCGCGTTCGGGAAGCCGACCACGGCGACGACGCCGACCCGCTCCGCCTCCCCGCTCATCGCGACTGCTCGTACAGGACGCGGATCTCGGCCATCAGCTCCTCGGCAGTCTCCCGGGCGGCCTGGGCCGGGCGCCGCTCGCCGCGCTCGTACCGCCGCGGCGGTCCGAAGTTCACGTGGACGCGCCGCCCCGGCCGCCATGTGCCCGTGCCGCGGATGGCGACGGGGATGACCGGGGCGTCCTCGACCACGGCGCACCGGCCGGCGCCGGCCTTGGCCCCCTCGAGCTCGGCCTGGCGGTGGCCCTGGATGAAGATCCCGACCACGCCCCCGCCGACGAGCGTCTCGTGCACGATCCGCAGTGCGTTGCGGTCGGCCTCGCCGCGGCGGACCGGGAACCCGCCGCCCCAGCGCAGGATGCGCCCGAACACGGGGATGCGCAGGAGCTCGCTCTTGGCCATGTAGCGGATGGTGCGCGGCTGCACCTGGCCGAGGGTGGGGATGTCCCACCACGACTGGTGGTTGGAGACGAGCATGCAGGCGCCGGACGACGGCACGTGCTCGCGACCGCGCACCTTCGGCCGCAGAAACACCCGAACCACCCCGCCGAGCAGGAGCCGGAGCCACACCCACGCCCGGTCATACCCGGCCGACTCCTCGGGGCTCACGCCGCCGCCTCGACGAGCCGCACCACGGCGTCGACCGCCGCGTCCACCGTCAACTCCGACGTGTCGATCACATGCGCGTCGGGCGCCGGCGCGAGCTGGTGGGCGTCGCCGCGGTCGCGCGCGGCGATCGTTCGGCCCACGTCGTCGGCGGCGAGGCCGAGGTCGACTGCGCGGCGGCGGGCCCGGGCGTCGAGCGAGGCGATCAGGTAGACCTTGACGTCGGCATCGGGGCACACGCGGCTGCCCGTATCGCGGCCCTCGAGCACCGCGTCCTGGGCCAGCGCCCGCTGGCGCTCGCGCATCCGCGTCCGCACCTGGGGGTGCCGGGAAACCGCGCTCACGCAGGCCGACACCGCCTCGCCGCGCAGGTCGACGGTCCCTTCGGGGGCGACGCCGACCAGGGCGGCCAGCGCGTCGCCGTCCTCGGGATCGACGCCGCGCTCCATCGCGGCCGCGGTCAGCTCCCGGTACATCAGCCCGGTGTCGACGTAGCGGTAGCCGAGCCGCTCGGCGACAGCCCGGGCGACCGTGCTCTTGCCCGCGCCCGCGGGCCCGTCGATGGTGATCACCACCGCGCCGTCCACCCGCCAGGAGGGGTCTGACCCCGCTTGGCGGGGGTCACGCCGTCACCCCGGCGAGGCGCTCCGGGAAGTCGGGGAAGCTCACACCCAGCGCGTCCGAGCCGTGCACGTCGACGCCCTGCTGCGAGCAGACGCCGGCGATGGCGCCCAGCATCGCAACGCGGTGGTCACCCGAAGCGTCGACGTTGCCGCCGCGCAGCCGTGCCGGGACGCCCCGGATGCGGAATCCGTCCTCGAGCGCCTCGACGTGGCCGCCGACGGCGTTCAGCGCCGTGGCGACGGTCGCGATCCGATCCGATTCCTTCACCCGCAGCTCGCCGGCCCCGCGGATCGTCGTCTCGCCGCGGGCGAAGCAGGCCAGGAGCGCCACCAGCGGGAGCTCGTCGATCAGCGACGGCACGAGCTCCGGCTCGACGTCGGTCGCGACCAGCTCGGCCGGGCGCACCTCGACGTCGGCCACCGGCTCTGCGCCCGCCAGGCGGCGGTTGAACAGGCCCACGCGGGCGCCCATCCGCTCGAGGACGGTGAGCAGGCCCGTGCGGGTCGGGTTGATGCCGACGCCGCGCAGCGTGAGCCCCGACCCCTGGACGACCGTCGCGGCGACGATGAACGGCGCCGCCGAGGAGAAGTCGCCCGGCACGCGCACCTCGTCGAGCTGGAGGCGCGCCACCGGCGACACCGCCACGCGGCCGGGCTTACGGTCGATCGGCACGCCCGCGTCGCGCAGCATCCGCTCCGTGTGGTCGCGGGTCGGCACCGGCTCCTCGACGACCGTCACCCCCCGCTCGGCGAACATGCCCGCGAGGAGGACGCACGACTTCACCTGGGCCGAGGCCACCGGCAGGCGGTAGGTCACCGGCGTGACCTCGCCGCTGACGCGCATCCGCACAGGCGGGCAGCCGTCGGTCGTCTCCAGAGCGACGCCCATCTCGGCCAGCGGGCCGGCGATGCGGCCCATCGGCCGGCGTCGGATGCTGGCGTCGCCGTCGAGCACGAACTCGCCCGTCTGGCCGGCCAGGATCCCCGGCAGGAGCCGCATCAGCGTGCCGGCGTTCTCGACGTCGATCCTGCCCTCCGGCGCCCGCAGCCCGCGCAGGCCCACGCCGTGGACGCGCAGGACGTCGTCGTCCGGCCGCTCGATCTCGACGCCGAGCGCCGTCATCGTCGCCACGGTGGCCAGGGTGTCGGCCGACGCGCCGAACCCGAGCACGGTCACCGGCCCGTCGCAGAGCGAGGCCACCATGACCGCCCGGTGGCTGATCGACTTGTCGCCTGGGACGGTCAGCTCACCCGAGATCGCGCCGGCCGGCCGGAAGCGCGCGCCCTCGGCGCTCACGGCTCGACCGCGGCGGTCGCCACCGCGCCGTACCCCTGCGCGTCCAGCAGATCGACCGCCCGCTCCGCCTGGGCGGCGCCGGCCACGAGCACGACCACCGTCCCCCCGACGTCGGCGGACATGTGATGCAGCTCGAAGTCCTCGATGTTGATGCCCTCGGCGCCGAGCGCCTGCGTGATCCCCGACAGCACGCCGGGACGGTCGGGCACGTGCACGCGTACGCGGTAGAGCTCCTCCGGGACGGCCGGGTAGGCCGCCTGCAGCAGCCGGCGGCGATTGCCGGAGGCCTCGGCCACCCAGCGGGCGATGAACCCGGCGTCGTCACGCTCGAGCGCCCGCGTCAGCTCCTCGATCCGGCGGCTGTGCTCGCGCAGGCCGTCGAGCAGCGCGTCGCGGTTGTCGAGGAAGATGTCGACCCAGATGCGCGCGTTCGCGCCCGCGACGCGGGTCATGTCGCGGAACGAGCCGCCGACCGCTGCGAGCGGGTCGTGGCCGTCGACCCGGCCGGCCCCCGCCTGGTTCATCAGCACGTTCGCGATCGCGTGCGGCAGGTGGCTCGTGAGCGCGACCAGGCGGTCGTGGGCGTCGGGGTCGATCGCCACCGGCCGTGCTCCCAGGCCCGCGACGAACGCGTGCAGACGGCGGTGGCACCCCGGGTCGGTCTCGGCAGCCGGAGTGAGGAACCAGGTTGCGCCGGTGAACATGTCGGCGCGGGCGTTGCGGACGCCCCGCGCCTCGGAGCCGCACACCGGGTGTCCGCCGACGAAGCGGCCGCTGCGGCCGGCCGCGGCCATGAGCCGGGCCTTGGTCGAGCCGACGTCCGAGACTGCGCATCCCGGCCCGGTCGCCTCGAGCGTGCGGGCGACGAGCTCGGGCAGCCGGGCGACCGGGCCGCAGACGACGGCGATGTCGGCCCCGGCGACGGCGTCCTCGAGCGAGCCGGCGACGCTGGCCGCGGCGCCCGTCTCGAGCCCGGCCGCGGCGGCGTCCGGATCGGGATCGAACGCCACCACCTCGTCTCCGCGCCCCGCGGCGGCGAGGCCGACCGAGCCGCCGATCAGGCCGAGGCCGACGACGGCGACCCGCATCAGGTCACTCCTCCCGAGGCGGTCAGCTCCTCGCCGCGCATCAGCTCGGCCAGCCGGAAAGCCAGGTCGAGCGACTGGCGCGCGTTCAGACGCGGGTCGCACAGGCTGTGGTAGCGGACGCTGAGGTGGTCCTCCAGCACCGCCTCGGCGCCGCCGAGACACTCGGTCACGTCCTCGCCGGTGAACTCGAGGTGGATCCCGCCCGGCCAGACCTCGCACTCGCGGCACGCGGCGAAGAACCCGCGGATCTCGGCCATGATGTCCTCGAACCGGCGCGTCTTCAGGCCGTCGGGCATGCGGATCACGTTCGCGTGCATCGGGTCGCACGCCCACACGACCGGGTGGCCCGCATCGGTCACCGCGCGGATGATCGGCGGCAGCGCCTCGGCGGCCAGGTCGGCGCCCATCCGGCAGATCAGCGTCAGCCGGCCGGGGGCGCGGTCAGGGTCGAGCCGAGCGCACAGCTCGAGCACGTCCGACGGCGACGCGGTCGGCCCGATCTTGCAGCCGAGCGGGTTGCCGACACCGGCGAAGAACTCCGCGTGGGCGCCGTCGGCGGCCCGGGTGCGCTCACCCACCCACAGCATGTGGGCGGAGCAGTCGTACCAGCGGCCGGTGAGGGAGTCGCGCCGCGTCAGCGCCTCCTCGTAGTCGAGCAGGAGGCCCTCGTGGCTCGTCCATACGTCCACCTCGTGCAGGCGCCGCTCGCGCTCGAGGTCGATCCCGCACGCCGCCATGAACGCCAGCGCCCGCTCGATCTCGGCGGCGATGCGCTCGTACCGCCGGCCCTCGGGAGAGCTGGCGACGAACTCCTGGTTCCACAGGTGCACCTTCGTCAGGTCGGCGAACCCGCCCTTCGTGAAGGCGCGCAGCAGGTTGAGCGTCGCCGCCGACTGGTGGTAGCCCTGCACCATCCGCTCCGGGTCGGGCGTGCGCGCGGCCAGCGTCGGCGCGTCGTCATGCACCATGTGGCCGCGGAAGCTGGGGATCTCGACACCGTCGACGAGCTCGACCGGCGACGACCGCGGCTTGACGAACTGGCCCGCGATCCGGCCCACCTTGACCACCGGCAGCATGGCGCCGTAGGTCAGCACCGCCGCCATCTGGAGCATGATCTTCAGCTTCTCGCGGATCGTCACCGCGGAGAAGTCGCCGAACGACTCGGCGCAGTCGCCCGCCTGGAGCAGGAAGCCGCGGCCGGCGGCCACCTCGGCGAGCGCCGCCTGCAGGTTGCGGGCCTCGCCGGCGAACACGAGCGGGGGCATCCCCAGCAGGCGGTCGCGGGCGTCGCGAGCCCGCTCGGCGTCGGGCCACTCGGGCTGCTGCTCGGCCGGGATCGCCCGCCACGACGAGGGAGACCAGGTGGACGGTGGGGCTGCCATTCTGGCCCGCATCCTACCGATGCGCACCGGGGCGAAGTCCCGTGCAGCGTTGGCTACAGTGGCCGCGCACATGACCCGCGTCTTCTCCGGCATCCAGCCCACCGGCCAGAAGCATCTTGGCAACTACATCGGGGCGATCCGCCACTACGTCACCGACCAGGATCTGGGCGAGGCGTTCTACTGCGTCGTCGACCTGCACTCGATCTCGGTCGGCTACGACCGCGACACCCTGGCCGAGAACACGCTCGACACCGCCGCGACGCTGCTCGCTGCAGGCCTCGAGCCGGGCCGCTGCACCCTGTTCGTGCAGAGCCACGTCCCCGCCCACACCGAGGGGGCCTGGCTGCTCGGCGCCGTGGCGACGTTCGGCGAGCTGTCACGGATGACGCAGTTCAAGGACAAGAGCGAGGGCCGCGAGTCGGTCAGCAGCGACCTCTTCACCTACCCGGTGCTGCAGGCGGCCGACATCCTGCTCTACGACACCGACCGCGTCCCGGTCGGCGACGACCAGCGCCAGCACCTCGAGCTCGCCCGCAACGTCGCCCAGCGCTTCAACAGCCGCTACGGCGAGACGCTGCGGCTGCCCGAGGCGGCCATCCCCAGCACCGGCGGCCGGGTCATGGATCTCCAGGATCCGACCCGCAAGATGTCGACGACCGGCGGCACCCCGCAGGGCACCGTGCTCGTCGTCGACCCGCCCGACGTGGTGGCAAAGAAGGTGCGTTCCGCCGTCACCGACTCGGGCCGCGACGTCCGCCGCGGCGACGGCAAGGAGGGGATCGCGAACCTGATCGAGATCGTCGCCGTCGCCACCGATCGCACCGCCGAGCAGGTCGAGGCCGCCTACGACGGCGCCGGCTACGGCCAGTTCAAGACCGACGTCGCCGACGCGGTCGTCGAGTATCTGCGGCCGGTGCGCGAGCGCTACGTCGAGCTGCGCGCCGACCCCACCCACCTCCAGGCTGTGCTCGCGGCAGGGGCCGAGCGGGCACGGGAGGTGTCCGGGGCGACCGTGACGCTCATCAAGGAGCGCATGGGATTCGTCGCGCCGGCCTAGGGCGGCCGGGTGAGCCAGCGTCGTTCGGCGTGCCAGCGCTGGAGGGTGCGGCGGCTGGGGGCGTGGGCGGTGCAGGTGTCGCAGGCGTGGTGGTGCGGGTTAGCGGCTGGGGCGCCGTGTGCGTACCGGGCTTCGAGACGGCGTCTGAGCTCGGGCCAGGCGTAGCTGCCGGGTCGGTGGCGAGGCGGGTGGGCTCTGAGCTGGTTGAGGTGCGCATCGAGGGCGCGATGCCTGGCGACGGTCATGCACCCATTCGCCTGCCACACCCCCATCAGCGTGCGCACGAAGTCACGACCGCCGCGTCTGGTCTGGAACGCTCGAGCGGCGTGGCCCGAGCACAGCCAGACGGTGACGCGATAGCCGAGCCTGATGTCTTCGGTGCGTCCTCGCGTCCGGTCGACGCAGATCGCGCAGACCGGCCGCTTGAGCGGCAGGTTGCGAGCCTTGTAGAGGGTGGGCAACGCGTACATCGCATCGATGAGTGTGACGGGGCGGGTGTCACGTGTGGGTGACGGGGTGTGGCAAGGGTGTTGGGGAACCGCAAATGACACATGCCAACACCGCCAACTGCCGTTCAAGCCGCCAAGCCCTCGCCGGCAACGCCTCGCCGTCGTCCTCGGCCCAGGGAGCGGCCTAGAAGGGCTGCGCGGGGTCGGTCGGGCAGACCCGCAGCGGCGCGAGCGTGCGTGCGGACGCATCGACGACGACCGCACAGGGCGCGTCCGGGTGGAGCAGCGCGCCGGCGTCGACGAGCGTCAGATCGCCGACCCGCCAGATCGCATGCCGGTGGCGGTGGCCCTTGATCACGAGGCGGCGGCCGCCGCGCAGGAGCTCCTGCAGATCGGCGCTCGGCGGCAGCGCCGCGAGGAACGCGTGCGTGGCCGGGGTGAGGTCCTCGGGCCGGTGGGCGTCGGGGATCACCGAGACGCCATCGACCAGCCAGCGGTCGTGGTTCCCACGCACGGTGACGGCGCCGGCGGACACGAGCAGCGCCGCGCAGCGGTCGGGGTCGCCCGGCCCGTTCACGATGTCACCGACGCACCAGATCGCGTCGACCCGCTCGACCTCGCGGAGATGGTCGAGCAGTCGCGCGAGCCGGTCGTCGCAGGCATGGACGTCGCCGACGACGCCGACCCGTGCAGGGGCATCGTTCTCCCTCGACCGCAGCAACCGCATCGAAACAGATATCGGCGTCCGATGCCCGTGCCCTGAGAGCTACCCGGCCGCGAGCACCTCAGCCGCGGCCCGCTCGCCAGCCTGCGCGGCGCCCTCCATGAAGCTCGGCATCGCCGACGTCTCGGCACCCGCGTAGTGCACACGCCCATCCGGCTCGCCCAGGCCGCTCCCCCACCCGTCCAGCTCGCCGGGGGCGAAGATCAGGTAGCTGCGCCGGTAGGACACGCGCACGACCCGCTCGAGCCGGGCCCCGAAGCACGCCCGCACCGCCTCGGCGACGGCGCGGTCGGCGATCGGGGGCGGCTGCCGCAACAGCCACCCAGCCGGCGTCGAGCCGACGAAGCTCCCCAGCGTGCGCGGGCCGTGCCGGTACGTGTACCCGATCACCGAGTCGGTGATCACGGCGGCCGGCGCGTCGTCCGCCAGGTCGTCGTCGACGACGAAAAGCGATTTCACCGCGACGCCGTAGCGGCCGGCCGGCGTCGGCCGCAGCCCGCGGATCCGCGCCCGCGCGTGCAGCGGCACCGCCACGACGACCCGGCTCGCCTCGACCGGCGGCCCGCCGGCCGCGTCCACCTCGACGCCGGCGGCGGTCGCCCGCACGGCGCCGGCCGCCCGGCCCAGCAGAACCCGCTCGGCGAGGCCCGCCGCGATCCGCTCGGCGAAGCCGCCCGCGCCGTCTGCGAAGCGCAGCTCCGAGCCGTCGCCCGCGCCGCTTCGGGCCGCGTGCTTCACCGCCAGCGCGCGCAGCGACATCTGCCCCAGCGGCACGGTCGAGGCGGTAATCGCGATCGCCGTCTCGCAGACGGCTCGCTCGTGGGCCGAGGCGCCTTCGGCGGTCAGCCACCCGGCGACCGTCAGGACGTCGTCGGCGGGCCCGGCCTGGCCGCCCCGAGCCGGTCCAGCTCGGCGCCGAGGCGCAGGTAGGCGCCCTCCGCGCGGGCGAAGGTGCGCCCCGCGACGTGCCACGTGACCGGCACCGGGCCGTGGTCGCCCCAGCCGACCTCGGAGTCGCGCAGCTCCGCCCCCACCTCGCCGGCGACGGTGCGCAGCGCCTCGTTCACGAGGTCGACCGCCTCGCCCCCGGCCTCGAACCGCACGCCCGCCGCGGTCGGCGACCACACCCGGCCGCCGACCCGGCCGGATGCCTCGAGCACGACCACGTCGGCGCCCTCGGCCTGCAGGCGGTGGGCGGCGACGAGGCCGGAGATGCCCGCGCCGACGACGACGGCGTCATGCATCGCCCAGCGCCTCCACCTCGGCGTCGGTCAGCTCGCGCCAGTCGCCGGGCGCAAGATCGCCCAGGCGCAGGCCGCCGTATGCGGAGCGGTGCAGCCCGCGGGCCGGATGCCCGACGCGCCGCCAGCATCCGCCGCACCTGGCGGTTGCGGCCCTCGTGGATCGTGATCTCGACCCGCCCGGGGCCGGCCAGGCGCACCTCGGCGGGCGCGGTGACGCCGTCGTCCAGCTCGATACCGCGGCGCAGCCGGTCGAGCACCGGCTCGCCCGGGTCGGCGGCGACGCGGGCCACGTACGTCTTGCGGACGCCGTGGCGCGGATGCATCAGCCGGTCGGCCAAGGCGCCGTCGTTGGTGAGCAGCAGCAGCCCGGTCGTCTCGCGGTCGAGCCGGCCCACCGGGAAGAGCCGCACCGGCGCCGGCACCAGGTCGACCACGGTCCGCCGCCCCTGCGGATCGCTCGCGGTCGTGACCACCCCGGCCGGCTTGTGCAGCAGGACGACCATCGTCGCCTGCACCTCGACGGCGCGGCCGTCGACGCGCACGTCGTCGCTCTCCGACACCAGCGTGCCGAGCTCTGCCGGCCTCGCCGTTCACCGTGACCCGGCCGGCGCGGATGACCTCGTCGGCCGCCCGCCGCGAGCCCACTCCCGTGGACGCGAGGTAGCGGTTAAGCCTGACCGGCACGCTGGTCGGCCACCACGTGCAGCCGTGCCCGCAGCGCCTCGTGATCGGCGTCCGGCAGATCGAACTCGCCCAGTCCGGGCAGGCTCGCAAGCCCCTCCTCGAGGCCGAACGCGCGCTCGAAGATGCCGGTCGTCCTGTAGAGCACCGGCTGCCCGGGCGTCTCGCCCCGGCCCGACTCCTCGATCAGGCCGCGCTCGAGCAGGCCGGCCACCGCCGAGTCGGCGGCGACGCCGCGGATGCGGGCGATCTCCGGGCGCGAGACCGGCCCCAGGTAGGCGACCACCGCCAGGGTCTCGGTCGCCGCCTGGCTCAGCGGCCGCGTCTGGGCGCGGTTGACGAGCCGGGCGCAGGCCGCGGCGGTCGCCGCCGAGGCGCGGAACCCGTACCCGCCCGCGACCCGCTCCAGCACGACCCCGCGAGCGACCCTCGCCGTAGCGGTCGCCGAGCGCGTCGAGCGCGCGCTCGACCCGCGCCGGCGCCGCCTCCGTCAGCGCCGCCAGCTCGCGCACCGAGAGCGGCTCCGACGCGACGAACAGCAGCGCCTCGACGGTGTGCGTCAGCTCCGCCATCAGGCGATCGCCCGCTCGTCGCTCGGCGAGCCGCGCCGGCGCGTGACCCTGATCGGGCCGAACACCGCGGGCTGCTCCGGACGATCTCGCCGCTCTTGTAAGCTCGAGCACCGCCAGGAACGCCGCCGCCTGGGCCAGCCGGTCGAGCCCGGCCACCGCCTCGTCGAAGGCGAACGCGCGCCGCTCGCGCAGGAGCTTGCGGAACTCCGCCAGGAAGTGCGCCGACGGGGACGAGCCGGCGGCGCACGGCCGAGAGGTCGATCTCCGGCGGCGGCTCGAGCAGCCGGCCGACGGCCGCGTGCAGCGCCCACGGGTCCTCCGAGAACGGCACCACCTCGGGCTGCGGCCGGGGCGCCAGCGGCGCCGGCCCGGCGCGGAAGACGCGCTGCTCGGCGCCGGCCCGTTCGGTCAGCCAGCGGGCGGCTGCGGCGAAGCGGCGGTACTGGAGCAGCCGCGCCAGCAGCTCGGCCTCGGCCTGCTCGGCGGTGAACGGCTCCTCCTCGTCCTCCTCGCCGGGGAACAGCAGGCGCACCTTGATCTCGAGCAGCGCCGCGATCAGCACGAGGAACTCGCTGGCCGACTCGAGGTCGAGGACGCCGTCGTCGTAGGCATGCTCGACGTAGGCGACGACGACCTCGGCGATCGGCAGCTCCGCCAGCTCGATCTCCTCGCGCATCGACGAGCGCCAGCAGCAGGTCGAACGGCCCCTGGAACACGTCCAGGTCGAGCATCGAGATCGGCGACGATCATGAACGGCTCATTCTAGGGAGGTGCCCGGATGCCCAGCGAGACGGCGGGCCAGGATCACGTACGGATCGCCTCCCGGGACGAAGGCGAGATCGCGCCCGATCTCCTGCCAGCCACGACCATGGTACAGCCGCTGCGCAACGGCGTCGTTCTGGCGGGCCGAGAGCACCGCCGCGGCGTGCGGGAGATGCTCGAGCAGAAGGTCGTGAAGCCGGCTTCCGATCCCCTGCCGCCGGCAGCGCGGACGCACGGCCAGGTCGACGACCACGAAGGGCTCGTCCAGCCACCGCTCCGCCTCGGCCGGCGCCAGCGCTGCAACCGCACGGTCGTGCCACCACTGGCCGGGCGCGCTCGTGTGGCCGTACCCGAACCCGACCAGGTCGGCGCCGGCCGCCCAGGCCGCGACGGCCCGGAAGCCCGGCAGCGCGGCGTGGCGGACGAGCGACTCGCGGAACCGGTCGGCGGCCTCCGCGGGCTCGCTGTGCGGCGGCCCGGCGAACGCCTCGGCGTAGACGTCGGCGAGCCCGTCGGCCATGTGCACGGCGATGTCGCCGTCGAGCAGCGCGAGCACTTCTCGGGCACACGCGTCAGACGAGGGCGGCCGCGCCGAGCAGCGCCCGGGCCTCGGCCAGGAAGTCGCCGTCGGGCCGCACCCGGAAGCCGGGCCCCAGCCGCAGCATCTTCGGCCCTGCCGACGTGTGTACCTCGAGCTCGACCGGCGCCTGGCCGGGGTACTCGCCGATCAGCGTCTTCAGCTCGTCCATCACCCCGGCGCCGACGACCCGGGCGTCGACGCGCAGCCGCACGACCTCCTGGTCGGGCACGGCCTCGAACGGGATCACCTCGAGCGCGAGCAGCTGCACCTTGCCCTCGGAGCGGCGGTCGACCCGGCTCTTCACCAGCACGACCGCGTCCGGTCGAAGCGTCGGGCGGCACAGCTCCCAGGTGCTCGCGAACACGACCACCTCGGCCGTCGACGTCGACGTCGTCGAGCTCCGCCACCGCCATCTGGTCGCCCTTCTTCGTCAGCAGCTGGCGCAGGCCCGGAGACGATGCCGCCGACCGTGATCACCTTGCCGTCGGGCAGCTCCTCGATCGCCTTCAGCGGGACGTCCACCTTGCGGCGCGAGCTGGTCGCGGAGCGGCGCGAGGGGATGGCTCGAGACGTACAGCCCGAGCACCTCCTTCTCCCGCCGCAGCAGCTCGTCGCGCGGCCACTCCTCCCCCACCACGGGCTGATGGCTGCGCGCGATCGGGCCGGAGCCGTTCATGCCGTCGCCCTCGAGGTCGAAGATCGAGCCCTGGCCGACCATCGCGTCGGCCTGCGTCTTCTGGCCGTTCGCGAGCGCCCGCTCGAGCACCTCCATCATGCCCTGGCGGGTCGCGCCGGTCGAGTCGAGCGCGCCGCAGGCGATCAGGCTCTCGAGCATGCCCCGGTTCGTGACGGCCATGTCGACCCGCTCGCAGAAGTCCCAGATCGACTCGATCGGGCCGGTCGTCGCGGGCGGCCATGATCGCGCGCACGGCGCCGTCGCCCACCCGCTTGACCGCGGACAGCCCGAAGCGGATCTGGCCCTCGACCACCGTGAAGTCCGAGCGGCTCGTGTTCACGTCTGGCGGCAGCACCTCGAGGCCCATGTCGCGCGCACTCCGTCACGTAGTACGGCACGCGATCCTTCGTCGACATCACCGACGAGATCAGGGCCGCCATGTACTCGGCCGGATAGTTCGCGCGCAGGTAGGCCGTGCGGTAGGCGATGAGCGCGTAGCAGGCGGCGTGGGCCTTGTTGAAGGCGTAGTCGGCGGCGACCTCGATCTTCGCCCACAGCGACTCGGCCCACCGCCTCGGAAGCGCCGTTGCCGGCGCAGCCCTCGATGAACTTCTCCTTGAGTGACGCCATCAGCGCCGCGACCTTCTTGCCGATCGCCTTGCGCAGATCGTCCGCCTCGGCGGGCGTGAACCCGGCCACCGCCTTGGCGATCTCCATGAACTGCTCCTGGTAGATGCAGATCCCGTAGGTGCTCTCGAGCAGGGGCGCGCAGGCGCTCGTCCTCGTACGTCACCCGGCTCGGGTCGGCCTTGTTGCGGGCATAGTCGGGGATGAACTGCATCGGCCCCGGCCGGTAGAGCGCGTTCAGGGCGATCAGGTCCTCGAACTCCGTCGGCTTCACCTGGCGCAGCGCGTCGCGCATGCCCGACGACTCGAACTGGAACACGCCGGTCGCCTCGCCGCGGGCCATCATCTCGTAGGTCTTGCGGTCTTCGAGCGGCAGCTCGTCCATGTCCAGGCGCACGCCGGTGGACTGCTCGATCACCTCGATGGCGCGGTCGATCACGTCGAGGTTGCGCAGGCCCAGGAAGTCCATCTTGAGCAGGCCGAGCGCCTCGACGTCGCCCATCGAGAACTGCGTCACGACCTCGGAGTCGGCCCCCTTCTGCTGCAGCGGCAGGTACTCGGTCAGGGGCCGGTCGCCGATCACGACGGCCGCGGCGTGGATCGAGTCGTTGCGGACGACGCCCTCGAGCGGCAGGGCCATGTCGACGATCTTCTTCGTCGTCTCCTCGGCTGTCGTACGAGCGGCGCAGCTCCGCGCCCGGCTTCATGCACGCGTCGAAGGTGATCTTGGGCACCTCGGGCACGAGCTTCGCGATCCGGTCGACGACGCCGTAGGGGATGCCCATCACCCGGCCGGCGTCCTTGATCGCCGCCTTCGGCTGCATCTTGCCGAACGTGATGATCTGGGCGACGTTGCGGCGGCCGTACTTCTCGGCGACGTAGTTGATGACGCGCTCGCGGCCGGCCACGGCGAAGTCGACGTCGACGTCGGGGAGCGACTTGCGGCCCGGGTTCAGGAAGCGCTCGAACAGGAGCGAGTAGCGCATCGGGTCGAGGTCGGTGATGCGCAGGCAGTACGCGACGAGCGAGCCGGCCGCCGAGCCGCGGCCCGGGCCGACCGAGACGCCGTCGGCGCGGGCGAAGCGGATGAAGTCCCAGACGATCAGGAAGTAGTCCGGGAAGCCCATCTCCTCGATCGTCTTCAGCTCGAACTCGAGCCGGCGGCGCAGCTCCGGCGTCTCGGCGCCGTAGCGCTCGCGCAGCCCCGCCTCGGCCAGCTCGCGCAGGTACGCCGGCGCGGTCTTGCCGTCGGGGACGTCGAACTTCGGCAGGTGCAGGGTGTCGAGGTCGATCATCGGCGTTGCAGCGCTCGGCGATCTCGACGGTGCGGCGCAGCATGTCCTCGCCCCACGGCTGCGCCATCAGCTCGTACATCTCCTCCGAGCTCTTCAGGTAGAAGCCGTGGTTCGAGAACCGGAACCGGTTCGGGTTGTCGAGCGTGTCGTTCGTCTGGATGCAGAGCAGCGCCTCGTGCGGGATCGCGTCTGCAGCCGTCAGGTAGTGGACGTCGCCTGTGCCGACGAGCGGCAGTCCGGCGTCGCGGCTCAGCGCCGCGAGGCGCGGGTTGATCTGCGTCTGGATGTCGATGCCGCCGTCCTGCAGCTCGACGTAGACGTTGTCGCGGCCGAAGATGTCGGCCAGCCGCTCGAGCTCCGTCCGGGCGAGCCCGTCGTCACCCTCGACGAGCGCCTTGCACACGCGCCCGGACAGGCAGCCCGGAGAGGGCGATGATGCCCGGCGGAGTGCGCCGACAGCTGGTCGAGGTCGACGCGGGGCCGATACCAGTAGCCGTCGAGGTACGCCGAGGACACGAGCCGGACGAGGTTGTGGTAGCCCTCGGTCGTCTCGGCGAGCAGCGTCAGGTGCGCGCGGCGCTCCTTCTGGACGCGGGTCGCGTGGTCGTCGACGATGTACATCTCGCAGCCGAGGATGGGCTTCACGCCGGCCTTTCCGGCGGCGCGCGCCAGCTCGACGGCGCCCGCCATCGAGCCGTGGTCGGTGAGCCCGACCGCGGGCATGCCCATGTCGGCTGCGCGGCCCACGAGCGGGCCGATCCGGCACGCGCCGTCGAGGATCGAGTACTCGCTGTGGACGTGCAGATGGACGTACGGCGGGGACTCGGGCACGGGGTAGCCAGTCTAACGAGCGGGGGCGACGGAGCCGGGGCGCGGCGGGACAGGCGGCCGGCCTCGTCGGCCGGCCGCCCGGCGCCGCAGGTTCAGCTCTCGCCGACGGCGCCGTTGCGGCGCCGCGCGGCGATGACAGTCGCACCCGCGATGGCGGCGGCGGCACCGCCGACCAGCGGGATCGTGCGCCGGCGAGTCGGCCGGCTGCGCTCGCGTGCGGTGCTCACCATGGCATGTGCCTTGCGGCGCACCACGCGCTTGGCAACCCGGGTGCCGACGACGTACGTCGCGTATCCGATCGCTGCTTTTCGCTTGTTGAGCATCCCGGCATGGTACCCATTCGCGGCATTTCCGAATACCACGTTCCGGCGAGTCTCGCCCTCGCGGCGGCCTGCCGATGATGCGGGCATGAACCCGAACGACACCGCCACGACGGAGCTCACGGTGGACGAGCGGTTCGTGGACGACTGGATCCGGTTCGGGATCTCGGAGCTCGAGGCCTACCTGGGCAAGCACGCCCGGTTCGACGCCTACTGCCGGCGCCGCGACGTCTCCGACAGCTAGAGGCCGGCGACGACCACGGGCAGCGAGAGCTTGCGCGTCTTGCGCTCCGGCCGCACCATGCCCCCGGCGATCCACGCGTCGATCTCGCGCGAACAGCTCGTCGACCAGGGCGGCCTGCTGCACCTTGCGCAGCACCGCGCCGTGCGCGTAGATGAAGCCGGCGTCGCGGCCACCCGCGATGCCGAAGTCGGCGTCTCCCGCCTCGCCGGGGCCGTTCACGGCGCAGCCCATCACCGCCACCTCGAAGACCTCGTCGTAGCCGCGCCAGCCGCTCCTCCACCCGCTCGGCCAGGTCGAGCACGTCGACGTTCGTGCGCCCGCACGACGGGCAGGCGATCATGACCGGCCCCTTGTGGCGCAGGCCGAGCGACACGCAGGATCTCCCAGGCGACCTTGACCTCCTCCACCGGGTCGGCCGTCAGGGACACCCGTAGCGTGTCGCCGATCCCGTCGACGAGCAGCGAGCCCATCCCGATCGCGCTCTTGACCGTGCCGGTGAATTCCGGGCCGGCCTCGGTGACGCCGAGGTGGAGCGGGTAGGGCACCTTCTCGGACAGCCGCCGGTAGGCCTGGATCATCACCGGCACCGAGGAGCTCTTGACCGAGATCTTGAAGTCGCGGTAGTCGAGCTTCTCGAGCAGCCGCACCTCCTCGAGCGCGGCCTCGACCAGCGCGCCCGGGGGATCGTTCGTCGCGTACTGACGCAGGTGGTCGGGCAGCGAGCCCGAGTTCGCGCCGATCCGCATCGGGATGCCCGCGGCCTTCGCGCGCGACACGACCTGCTCCACCTTGTCGGGGCCGCCGATGTTCCCCGGGTTGATCCGGACGGCGGCGACGCCCGCGTCGATCGCGCGCAGGGCGAGCGAGGCGTTGAAGTGGATGTCGGCGATCACCGGCAGCGGCGAGCGGGCCACGATCGCCGGAAGCGCGTCGGCGTCCGCCCGCCCGGGGACGGCGACACGGGCGAGCTCGCAGCCGGCATCCGCAAGGCGCTGGATCTGGCCGACGGTCGCATCGACGTCGCTGGTCTGGGTCAGCGTCATCGACTGGACGACGACAGGCGAGCCGCCGCCGATCGGGACGCCGCCAACCCTGATCCGTACCTGGGAAGCCATCAGGCAGTGAGGATACCGCTCGGCGTTCGGGGACAGTCCCCGGTTGCCTAGTGCGGCTGGCTGTTCAGGATGCTCGACAGGTCGTTCTGCAGGCCGACCACGAAGAGCAGCGCCATCAGCATGATCCCCAGCACCGAGACGCGCTCGAAGACGGCCCGCGACACCATCCGGCCGCGGATCCGCTCCAGCACGATCATGAGGATGTGGCCGCCGTCCAGCGGCAGGAACGGCAGCAGGTTGAAGATCGCGAGCGACAGCGAGATGAAGGCGAGCAGCACCAGGTAGTCGGTGGCGCCGGCCTGCTCCGCCTGGGCAGAGACGCGGACGATGCCGACCGTCGAGTGCAGCTGCGAGCGCCCGCTGGGCGTGACCACGTCGGCCAGCGCACGCACCGTCCCCGTCGTGAGCGTCCACATCTCCGTGGCCGCGAACGTGCGGCGCGTGGACGGCCGAGTATGAGCCGGTTCACCGTCCCGAACTGGAAGCCGAGCCGGTAGGCGCCGTCGATCACCTCGCTGCGCTCGGTGCGCAGGGCCAGGCGGTGGCCGTCCCGGACGACGACGAGCCGCACCGGGCCCCCTTTGCTGTCGGCGATCGCGTTGCGGATCCCGTTCACGCCGGCGTGGTGGCCGTTCACCGAGACGACCCGGTCGCCGGCCCGCAGGCCGGTCGCGGAGGCGGGCGACTTGGTGAGCACGCTCTGCACCACCGGCACGGCGACCGGCAGGCCGTAGAGCGCGACGGCGGTGAGGATGGCGAAGCAGGCGACCACGTTCGCGAACGGGCCGGCGGCGATCACGATCAGGCGGCGCATGCGCGAGCAGCGCCAGTACGCGTCGGGATCGAGGTTCTGGTCGAGCCGCTCGAGGCTGCGCAGCACGCGGCGGCGCTCGACCGGCGAGAGGCCGTCGACGGCCTCGACCTCGGCGGTCAGGCGGCCGCCGGCCGCGCGGGCGTCGTCGTAGCGGCCCTGGTCGAGGCAGCGCTGCAGGTCCGCGAGCTCGGCCGCGAGCCGGAGCGCGGCGGCCTCGTCGATCTCGCGGGCCGCGCCGAGCACGTCCTCGGCGTCGTAGACGTCGCCGGACTCGGGCCGCAGCATGCCGGGGATCTTCACGAAGCCGCCGAGCGGGATGGCGCCGATGCCGTACTCGGTGCCGCGCCACGTGCGCTTCAGGATCGCCGGCGGGAAGCCCAGGTAGAAGCGCAGCGCGCGCATGCCGGTCGCCTTGGCGGCGCTGAAGTGGCCGAGCTCGTGGATGGCGACGAGCAGCAGCAGGCCGACGACCGCGACGAAGAAGCTCACGCGGCCGTCCTCACCGCGTCACGGACGGCGGCCCGGGCGCGGGCATCCGCATCCTCGAGCTGTTCCAGTGACGCGAGCGGCTCGGCGACCACCTCGTCGAGCGCCCGCTCGACCAGTGCGGCGATGTCGAGGAACCCGATCTCGCCGTCCAGGAACGACGCCACCGCCGCCTCGTTGGCGGCGTTCAGCACGCACGGCGCGGTACCGCCCTCGCGGCCGGCGGCACGGGCCAGGGCGAGGCAGCGGAACGTGGCGAGGTCGGGCGGCTCGAACTCAAGCCGCAGCGGCGCCGCCAGGTCGAGCGCCGGCACCGGCGTCGCCGCCCGCTCGGGGAACGTGAGCGCCCACGAGATGGGCACGCGCATGTCCGGATACCCGATGTGGGCGAGCAGGGCGCCGTCGCGGTAGCGCACCATGCCGTGGACGATCGACTGGGGGTGGACGACGACCTCGATGTCGTCGTAGCCGATCCCGAACAGGTGGTGCGCCTCGATCACCTCGAGGCCCTTGTTCATCAGCGTGGCCGAGTCGATCGTGATCTTCGCGCCCATGTTCCAGGTCGGGTGGGCCAGCGCGTCGGCGACGGTCACGTCGGCGAGCGACTCGGCCGTGCGGCCGCGGAACGGCCCGCCCGAGGCGGTGATGACGACGCCGCTGACCGACCCCTCGGCCGCGCCCTCCATGCACTGGGCGAGTGCGGCGTGCTCGCTGTCGACGGGCAGCATGCTGCGGCCGCTGCGGCGCAGTGCGTCCATCACCAGGTCGCCGCCGGCGACCAGGCTCTCCTTGTTGGCCAGGGCGAGGTCGGCGCCCGCGGCGAGCGTCGCCAGGGTGGCACGCAGTCCGGCCGCGCCGACGATCGCGTTCAGCACCACGTCGGCGCCGGCATCGGCGGCGAGCCGCTCGACGCCGTCTCGGCCCTCGAGCACCTCGCCGTCGAAGTCCACGCGGGCCGCGGCGGCGGCGCCGCGGTCGACGAGCGCGATCCGCTCGACGCCGTGGGCGCGGGCGGCGGCGACGAGGCCGGCGTGGTCAGAGCCGGCCGCGAGCGCGCACGCGCGCAGGCCCGGATGGGCGCCAACGATCTCGAGCGCCTGCATCCCGATCGAGCCGGTCGCGCCCAGGACGGCCACAGATCTCATGAGCTCAGTGTAGGCGGCGGCGATTTGGGATCCGCCGCGTCTGGCTCAGGCGCCGAGGGCGGCAACGCTGCGGGGCAGCTCGCCCCGGTGCTCGATCGCTCGCTGCCAGATGACGTGACCGGTGCGGATGTCGACCACGTACGCGCGGCCCTCCTCCAGGCCGCGGTCGGGCACCGGCGTGTAGCCGACGGCCATGTAGCGGGCCCGCACGTCGCCCTCGAGCGCCCCGCCGAACCAGCCCGGCTCGCGGTCGTGCAGCTGGGGATCGGCCGACTCGACGATGGCGATCGCGTCGGCCAGGCGGTCGTCTGCCATCCGCTTCTCGACGCGCGCGAAGGGGTTCAGGAGCTTGAACGAGCGGCGCTTGCGCTCGGTCATCTCGTCACTCTAGATGGTTGGTCGGTGAGTCCCGTGATGTCCTGGGCGGCTGCGAACCGAGCAGCGCGAGGACTCGCCGATCAACCATCAGGCACGGCCGATGGCGAGGGCGATGAAGTAGGTCGCGGGCGCCGCCCAGAGCAGCGCGTCGACCCGGTCGAGCATGCCGCCGTGGGCACCGAGCAGGCTGCCCGAGTCCTTGATGCCCGCGTCGCGCTTGAGGTATGACTCGAAGAGGTCGCCCGCCGGCGCCGCAACGGCCACGGCCACGCCCAGCTCCAACGCATGCAGCGGCGCGAGCGGATCTCCGTGGGGCTGGTGGTACAGGGTGAAGAACACGATCGCGGTGCCCGCGATCATCCCCGCGATCAGTCCCTCGACGGTCTTCGCCGGGGAGATGTGCTCGGCCAGCTTGCGGCGGCCGATCAGGCGGCCGGCGGCGTAGGCGGCGATGTCCGAGCCCCACACGCCGAGAAGCACAGCGAGCAGCAGCTCCTTGCCCCATCCGTCCGGCGCGGGGATGTCGCGGATCGCGACCAGGAACCCGAAGCCGAGGCCGATCCAGACGACGCCGAAGGTCGTCACCGCCAGTTGGACGGCGGCGCTCTGGCGCACCTCGGCGACTGCGGAGAGCCAGAACGCGGCAACGAGCGTGAGCATGATCGGCGCCGCGACCCAGGCCGCCCCGCCCTCGTGCGCGGCGATCACCACCCCAGCGGCCCCGGCGACCCCGACCGGCGTCAACGGGCGCAGGTTGCGGGTCATGGCCGAGAACTCGTGCGAGGCGACCACCGCGGCGACGGCCGCAGGCAGGGCCACCCACCAGCCGCCGCGCAGGGCCGCGTACACGGCCAGCGCCGCCAGCGGGACCGCCAGCACGACGCGCGAGACGAGCTGGTTCACCGCCGCCCGAACCTTCGCTGGCGGCCCGCATAGGCGCGCAGCGCGGCCTCCAGGTCGGGGCCGCCGAAGTCCGGCCACAGGGTCGTCGTGAACTCGAACTCGGCGTAGGCCGACTGCCAGAGCAGGAAGTTCGACATGCGCATCTCGCCGCTCGTGCGGATCACGAGGTCGGGGTCGGGCATCTCCGGGGCGTACAGGTAACCGCGCAGCGACGCCTCGTCGACGGCGGCCGGGTCGGCGCCCGCGGCGATCAGCTCGCGCACGGCGTGCAGGATCTCCGCCCGCGAGCCGTAGTCGAACGCAACCCACAGGTCGAGCCGGGTGTTGCCGGAGGTGCGCCCCTCCATGTCGTCCATCAGCTCGCGGAGCGACTGCGGGCAGCGGTCGCGGCGACCGACGAAGTGCACCCGCACGCCCTGGCGATCGAGGTCGGGGAACTCGCGCTCGATCGTCTCGGTGAAGAGCGTCATGAGGTCGTCGACCTCGCGCTCCGGCCGGCCCCAGTTCTCGGTCGAGAACGCGTAGACGGCCAGGCTGCGGACGCCCAGCCCCGGCGCCGCCTCGACGGTGCGCCGAAGCGCCTTGGTACCCGCCCGGTGGCCGGCCAGCGGCGGCAGCCCGCGGCGTGAGGCCCAGCGGCCGTTGCCGTCCATGATGATGGCCACGCTGGCGGCCGCCGCCGGCCCCTGCGGCTCGGGGGCCGGCCCCGCCCGCCGCAGGCGGCCCATCGTTCTCAGCAGCCGTATCTGTCTTCGCACGACGGTCATCCGCCCGGACGCGGACCCGTCAAACTTCCATGATCTCGGCCTCTTTGGCCTTCAGCGCGGCGTCGATCTGGTTGACGCGTTCGTCGGTCAGCTTCTGCAGCCGGTCCTCTGCGCGGTGGACGTCGTCCGATCCGGTCTCGCCGTTCTTCTCGAGCTCCTTGAGCCGGTGGATGGCGTCCCGGCGGACGTTGCGCGTGGCCACCCGCCCCTCCTCTGCCATGTGCCGCACCTGGCGGACGAGGTCCTTGCGCCGCTCCTCGGTGAGCTGCGGGATCGGCAGCCGGATCAGCTGGCCGTCGTTCGACGGCGTCAGGCCGAGGTCGGACTCGAGGATGCCGCGCTCGATGTCCTTCATGATCGTCTTGTCGAACGGGGTGATCGTCAGCATGCGCGGCTCGGGGACACCGATTGTGGCCAGCTGGTTGACCGGCATCTTGGTGCCGTACGCCGTCACCTGCACGCGATCGAGCAGCGTCGCCGCGGCCCGGCCCGTGCGCACGGTCGTGAACTCGTGGCGGGCGCTCTCGACGCTCTTGTCCATCCTGCGGGTGGCATCCTTCAACACGTCATCGATCATGTTGCGACCTCCGCCGGGATGCGCGCAGCGATGATGGTCCCGATCCGCTCACCGCGCACGACCCGCTCGATGTTCGACTCGTCGTCCAGGTTGAAAACGTACAGCGGAACGCGGTTGTCCATGCAGAGCGACAGCGCAGTGGTGTCCATGACCTTGAGGCCGCGCTCGATCGCCTCGAGGTGGGTCAGCTCGGGGATGAGGCGCGCGTCCGGGTTCTCGCGGGGATCGGAGTCGAGCACGCCGTCCACCCCGTTCTTGCCCATCAGGATGCCCTGCGCCCCGATCTCGAGGGCGCGCAGGGCGGCGGCCGTGTCGGTCGTGAAGAACGGGTTGCCCGTGCCGGCGGCGAAGATGACGACGCGGCCCTTCTCCAGGTGGCGGATCGCCCGGCGGCGGATGTACGGCTCGGCCACCTGGGAGACGTTGATGGCCGACTGCACCCGGGTGTGCACGCCGAGCTGCTCGAGCGCGTCCGAGACCGTGAGCGCGTTCAGGAGCGTCGCCAGCATCCCGGCGTAGTCGGCCGTGGCGCGGTCCATCCCCCGCGCCGCCTCCTGCGTCCCTCGCAGGATGTTGCCGCCGCCGACGACGATCGCAACCTGCACGCCGGAGTCGTGCACCGAGTGCAGGGCGCGTGCGATCGCGCCGATCCGCTCCGGATCCTGCCCGTAGGTGCGCTCGCCCATGAGCGCCTCGCCCGACAGCTTGAGCAGGACGCGCGCGAAGGCTGGTTCGCCCTCGGGGCTCACTCTCCCCCCACCTCGAAGCGGGCGAAGCGCTTCACCTCGATGTTCTCGCCGAGCGTCCCCGACAGCTCTGCCCGCAGCAGCTCGAGCGTCTTGCCGTCGTCCTCCGGGTGGATCGACGGCTGGTTCAGGAGCACGGTGTCTGCGAGCGCCTTGGTGAACATGCCCTCGGCGATCTTGTCCAGCATCGCCTCGGGCCGGCCCTCGGTGGCCGCCTTGGCCCGGTAGATCGCGAGCTCGGACGTGCGGAAGTCGTCGGTGACCTCGGCCTCCGAGGCGAAGCGCAGGTCGCGGCTGCTCGCGACCTGCATCGCCACCTTGCGGGCGAACGCCTGGAACTGGTCGTTGCGGGCGACGAAGTCGGTCTCGCAGCCGACCTCGACCATGGCGCCGATGCGGCCGCCGCCGTGGACGTACGTCGAGACCAGCCCCTCGCCGGTGCCGCGGCCGGCGCGCTTGCCGGCCGACGCGATGCCCTTCTCGCGCAGGGCCTTCACGGCCGCGTCCATGTCGCCGCCGGTCTCGACCAGGGCGTTGCGGCAGTCCATCATCCCCGCCTGCGTCACCTCCCGCAGCTGCTTGACGTCGGCAGCGGACGGCTTGTAGTCGTTCACTGGGCGCCCTCGCCGGCCGGCGGTGCCTCGGTGGCCGCCGCCTCGACAGGAGCCTCGGCGGGGGTTGCTGCAGCAGGTGCCTCGGCAGCAGGTGCGTCGGCAGTTGTCGGGTCTGCCTCGGCCGCGGGCTCCGCAGCCGCCTCCGCGGCGGGCTCGGCGGCCGCGCCGTCGGCTGCCTCGGACTCGGCGTCGTCGCCGTTCTCCGAGACGAAGTCGGACACCTTCACGCCGCGGTTTCGGCCCTCGGCAACAGCGTCCGCCAGCAGGCGCACGATCAGCGCCGAAGAGCGGATGGCGTCGTCGTTGCCGGGGATGATGAAGTCGGCGTCGTCGGGGTCGCAGTTGGTGTCGACGAGCCCGATCACCGGGATGTTCAGGCGCTTGGCCTCGCGCACGGCCAGCGCCTCCTTCTTCATGTCGATGACGACGACGGCGTCCGGCAGCTTGCGCGTGTCGGCGACGCCTCCGAGGTTCGCCTCGAGCTTCTCGAGCTCGGACAGCGTCGATGCCCGCTCCTTCGACGGGAGCAGGTCGAGCTGGCCCTCGGTCTTCTGGCGGCGAAGGTTGTGCAGGGCGGAGATCCGCTCCTGGATCGTGCGGTAGTTGGTGAGCAGGCCGCCCAGCCAGCGATGGTTCACGTAGGGCATGCCCACGCGGCCCGCGTGCTCGGCGACTGCGTCCTGGGCCTGCTTCTTCGTGCCCACGAACAGCACGGTGCCGTTGCGCTCGCCGATGTTGCCGACGTAGTTGAACGCCTCGTGCAGCAGGCCCATGGTCTGCTGCAGATCGATGATGTAGATGCCGCCGCGCTCACCGAAGATGAACCGGCGCATCTTGGGGTTCCAGCGTCTCGTCTGGTGGCCGAAGTGGACTCCGGCCTCGAGCAGCTCGCGCATCGTGACCTCAGGCACGTTGCACTCCTCCTGATCGGTTGGGTGTCGGTTCCGGCGGGGGGCTCCGGAGTCCCGCTGCTGCCGTGGGACACCGCCGGAGCCGCCGCTTCTCCGCCGGGTAGGGAGAACGGGGCAGAAGCGTCGCGCATTCTAGCGAACGGCCCTTGGCGCGGGGCCTGGCCCCGTCTACGCGTCGCGTGCCGCTTCGAGGGCGGCTTCCAGATCGGCCGGGAGGTCCGAGCGGACACCCAGCGGATCACCGGTCTCCGGGTGCGCGAGACGCAGCTCCGCGGCGTGCAGGAACTGGCGCTCGAGGCCGAGCTCGGGGCCGTGTCCGTAGACCGGATCGCCGACGACGGGCGTGCCGATCGCGGCCAGGTGGACGCGGATCTGGTGGGTGCGGCCGGTCTCGAGCGTCACCCGCAGGAGCGAGCGGCCGGGCAGCGCCTCGACCAGCTCGAACTCGGTGAAGGCGTCGCGGCCGGCATCGGTGTCGAGCGACATCCGGGTCGGATCGCGGCGGTCACGGCCGATCGGCGCCTCGATCCGGCCGCGGCGCGAGCGCGGCCGCCCGCGCACCAGGGCGACGTACGTCCTCCCGATCCGGCGCCGCCGCAGCTGCGCCTGCAGCCGCGCGTGCGTACGCCCGTCGCGGGCGACCAGCAACAGGCCGGACGTGTCACGGTCGAGCCGGTGGACGATCCCCGGCCTGGCCTCGTCGCCGCCCGCCGCCACGCCGCGCAGCGCGTCGACGAGCGTCGGGCCGGAGTGGCCGGGCACCGGGTGGACGAGCAGGCCGGCGGGCTTGTCGACGACGACGAGGTAGGGGTCGGAGTAGGCGAGCGGCACGCCGATGTCCTGGGGCGGTGCTGCGGGCGGCGGCGGCTCCCGCTCCGGCAGGCTCACCACCGAGCCGGCTCCCAGCCGGTGCGACTTCGACCGCACCGCCCCGTCCACGAGCACGAGACCGGCCTCGATCAGGCGCTCGGCGCCCGATCGCGAGCCCACCTCCTCGCAGCCGGCGACGAAGCGGTCCAGACGTATGCCCCCGGATTCCGGCGGCACCTCGAGGTCGATCACGGCCCGTCGAGCCCGGCGGACGGCTCCGGGTCGACGGACGCCTGCGCCTTTCGATGCTCGACCCGTATCAACCCGAGCGCGAGCAGCGCGACGCCGATCACGATGAAGCTGTCGGCGAGGTTGAAGGTCGGCCAGTGGCTGATGTGGATGAAGTCGGTCACGTGGCCCTGACGGACGCGGTCGGCCAGGTTGGAGACGCTCCCGCCGACGAGCAGGCCGAGCGCGACCGGGAAGAGCACGTGTCGCGATCCCGACCGGGCGAAGTGCACCAGCATCCACACGACGGCGGCGGCCGTCAGGATGGAGACGATCCCGAGCCGGCCGGGGAAGATGCCGAAGGCGATCCCGCTGTTGCGCACGTGCGTGATCGTGAGCCCGGGCAGCACGTGGTGGGTCTCGTCGAGTGCCAGCCGGTGCTCGATCGCGCGCTTCGTCACCTGGTCGGCGACGACGGCGGCGATCGCAACGGCGACCAGCCCCGCCCACTGCAACGACCCCGCCCGGTGCACGGGCTGGGGCTCTGCCTCCACGTGGATCAGCCCCGCTCCTCCAGGCGCTTGCACTCGATGCACTTCGTCGCCCATGGGAGGGCCTCCAGGCGCTCTTCCGCGATCGGCGTCGTGCACCGCTCGCACTGACCGTAGGTTCCCGCCTCGATGCGGCCGAGGGCGGCGTCGATGGCGGCGATGAGGTGGTCGGCGTTGTCTTCCAGGGAGAGCTCGATGCCGCGGTCGAGCGTCTCCGACGCGCTATCGGCCATATGGCTGTCGTTGCCGTCCTCGTCGACAGCGTCCTCCATCGAGCGCGAGGTGTCCTCGACCAGGCGCCTGCGCTCCTCCAGGACGCCTTCCCGCTCCTCGATCAGGCGACGCTTGACTGATTCGATATCGACGGTCGCAGCCATACCTCACCCCCTCGGCTGATTATAGCCAGGGGCCTTCGGCCGGAACCGGGTGCGATCAGCCGCCGGCGCTGACCACGTCGTCCGCCGGGCCGATGGCCGGCTGGGTGGCCGTCACGACCCCCGCGTGCGCCTCCATCGACCCCGCGATCCGCTCCTCGTGGTCGCGGACGGCCTCGAGAACGGCGCCGAGCAGCGACCGCAGCCGCAGCCGGAACTCGGCCTCCTCAGCCTGGAGCCGGGACGTCTCGCGGCGCACCCGCTCCCGCTCGGCGTAGGCCTCGTGCACCAGATCGCGGCTCTTGGCCTCGGCCTCGCGGACGATCAGCTCCGCCTGGCGGGTGGCGCTCGCGCGCATCTCGTCGGCGGCCCGCTCGGCCGTGACGAGCGCGTTTCGCATCGCATGCTCGCCCTCGCGGTGGCGGATGAGCTCCTGCTCGAGCTCGTGCACCTGATCGGTCAGGTCGGCCCGCTCGCGCCAGACGTTCTCGTAGGCGACGGTGGCCTCGACGAGCAGCCGGTCGACGTCCCCGCGGCGGTAGCCCATGAGACCGCGGCCGGGCCGCTCGTGACGCAGCTCTGCCGGAGAAAGTGTCATACCGGCCGGTTCGTCACGGGCCGGCGGACTCCTCCTGCTAGCGGAACCCCTCCAGCTAGCGGAACCCGTCCAGGATCAGCGCGGACGATCTGCCGCAGGATGGCCAGGCCGAACAGGGCGACCAGCGGGGAGAGGTCGAAGCCGCCGAACGACGGCAGCACCGCCGCGGATCGGTGCGCAGGAGCGGCTCGACCGTGTCGTGCAGGAAGCCGCGCACCCGCCCCACCCAGATGTTGTACGGCAGCTGCACCCACGACATCAGGATGTAGAGGATGATGAGCAGCGAGTAGACGAGGTACAGCGAGAAGACGAACTGCTCGATCGTCGTGATCCCCATGGTGAGGCGTCAGCCTAGCTCGCCGGCCCGACGCATGGCCGCCGACACGCCGTCGATGATCGCGCCCCGCACCCCGCCCCGCTCCATGCGCCGCGAGCCCTGCCGCGGCGGTGCCGCCCGGGCGCGTCACCCTCCGCCGCAGGTCGGAGCAGCCGAGATCCTCCTCGCGCAGCAGCGTGGCCGTTCCGCTCACGGTCGAGAGGAACAGCCGGCGGGCGTCTGCGTGGGTCAGCCCGGCGACGATGCCGGCGTCCTCGAACGCCTCGACGATCAGGCCGAGGAACGCGGGCCCGGAGCCCGAGAGCGCGGTCGCGGCGTCGAACAGGCGCTCCTCCAGCGGCACCACCTCGCCCAGCAGGGAGAACACCTCGAGCACCATCTGCTCGGCTGCCGTGTCGGTGAAGCGGCCGGCCGAGTAGGCCAGCGTGCCCGCGCCGACGCTCACGCCGACGTTCGGCATGAACCGGAACACCGGCGCATCCACGTCGAGGATCGTCTCGAGCGTGGCGGTGCTGACGCCGGCGGCGACGGACGCGATCGCCTTGCGCGGCGTCACCAGGTCGGACACCTCGCGCAGCACGCGTTCGACGTCGACGGGCTTCACGCACAGGACGACGATGTCGGCGTCCCTCACCAGCTCGGCGTTCGACGTCGTGTGGCGCAGCCCGAGCCGTTCCGCCAGGGCGGCGGCGCGGCCGGAGTGGCGGTCGGTGATCAGGATCCGGCCGGCCATCGCGGGATCGGCCTTGACCCAGCCGGTCACCATGGCGGTGGCCATGTTGCCTGCGCCGAGCAGGCCGAGCGAGGGGGCGGTGGAGCTCATCGAGCCCGGTAGCGTACCGCCGTGAAGAGATCCCACGTGCGGCCGAGCGCCTCCCGCTTCCCCGCGCGCTGCATCCCGATCTTCTCGAGCACCCGCGCCGAAGCCGCGTTGCCTGGCGCGACGATCGCGATCACCTGGTCGAGCCCGAGGCGCGCGAACGCCGCGGCGAGGCACGACCGGGCCGCCTCCGTGGCGTAGCCCTGCCCCCACGCCGACCGGCGCAGATGGAAGCCGAGCTCGACGTCGGGGCCGCCCTCGAGCAGCTGGATGCCGCAGTCGCCCACAAGCAGGCCGGACGCCCGCTCGCAGACCCCCCACTTGCTGAACCCGTGCCGCTCCTCGTGCTGGATCAGGCCGTGCAGGCGGGCCAGCGAGCCCTCGGCCGTGCACGCGCCGGTGAGCGAGTGCCGCATCACCTCGTGGTCGCCGTAGACCGCCAGCATCGCGTCCGCATCCGCCTCGGTGAGCGGGCGGATCGACAGCCGCTCGGTCAGGATCGGAAAGCGGATCAGTACTGGTTGAAGAAGCCGCGCTCCATCAGGAGCGCCTTGTCCTCGGCCGACACCGAGATCGAGCTCGGCGTCAGCAGGAACACCCGGTCGGCAACGCGCTGCATCGATCCGTCGAGCGCGTAGGTGAGGCCACTCGCGAAGTCGACCAGGCGTTTCGCGAGCTCGGGGTCGGCGCTCTGGAAGTTGATGATGACCGGCACGTCGGACTTCAGCTTGTCGGCCACCTTCTGGGCGTCGTTGAAGCTCTTCGGCACCACCAGCGACACCTGGCCGGCCGTGCGATGGCCGTTTTGCTGCGCCTGCGGCGGCGCACCGTTGCGGCCACCGCGGATGGGCACCGCCCGCGGCTCCTCCTCGGAGAAGATGTCGTCGAAGTCAGACCCCGGCCTGCGCCGCGGGGACAGCCGACGGACGTTGGGCCGCTCGCTGTAGACCTGCTCGAGGTCTTCGTGGGCGGCCGACCCGTCATCGTCGTACTCGTCCTCCCAGTCTTCCTCGCGGACACCGAAGTAGACGAGCGTCGAGTTCCACAGATCGCCTAGGGCCATGTGACCGGGAACTCTATCGCCATAGAGGACGCCACCGACGCGCACGATCGTCGCCCCCTCCTGGGCGGCGACGGCGTAGTCCTGGCTCGTGCCCATGCTGAGCTGGGTGAAGTCGTGCCTTCCCGCCCACGCCGGGGCGAGCCGGTCGCGCAGCTCGCGCAGCGCCGCGAACCACGGCCGGGCGAGCTCGGGGTCAGACACGGCGGGTGGCATCGTCATCAGGCCGCGGAAGCGCACGCCGGCGAGCGGCCCGACCTCCTCCAGGAAGGCGTCCACGTCGCGAGGCGCGACCCCCGATTTCGTGTCTTCCGACGCCACGTTCACCTGCAGCAGGCAGTCGACGACCGCGTCCGGGGCGCGGCGGCGGTCGAGCTGCTCGCAGGCCGACTGCGAGTCGACGGCGTGGATCAGGCGCACCCGGCCGACGATGTCGCGCACCTTGCGGCTCTGGACGTGGCCGATGAAATCCCATGTGAAGAGGTCGCCGTGGGCGGCCTGCTTGGCCGTCATGGCGTCGGTGCGGTTCTCGCCCACGAGCGTGATGCCCGCCTCGTGCAGTGCCGGCAGGTCGCCTGAATCGACGTACTTGGTCGCCGCCAGGATCTCGACGCCGGGGCCGACCTGCTCCCGGATCCGGGCCAGGTTCCGGGCGATGACGGCGGCATCAGCCATGCAGCACCCCCACCAGCCCCTGGCGCCCGGTGATGCCGCGGTCGCGGCGGTGCGAGAAGTAGCGGTCGGGGTTGCAGATCGAGCACTCGCCCGCCACCGCGACGTCGGTCGCGCCGGCCGCCTCGAGCGCGCGGCGCGCGCACAGCCACAGGTCGGCCCGCCCGTCGCGGACGACGTCGGTGCCGAAGCGCCCCTGCAGGCGGACGGCGACGTCGTCGCCCACCTCGTAGCAGCACGGCCCGGCGCCGGGGCCGACCGCGCCCACGATCTCGCCGCCCACGGCCTCGGCGCCCGACTCGACGATCCCGGCCTCGAGCCCCCGCCAGCCGGCGTGCAGCACCGCGAGCCGGCCGCCGTCGGCCCGGGCGATCGCCACCGGGATGCAGTCTGCGGTGAGGAGCATCATCGGCCGGTCGCGCAGCGCCGTGGCGAGGCCGTCGGAGCGCGGGAACGGCTCGGCGCCCGGCTGCAGGAAGCGGCCACCGGCGGGCTCCTCGGTCACCTCCCGCACCTCGCGGCCGTGCACCTGCCAGGCCATCGTGGCTGCGGCCGGGTCGCCGCCCGCGGCCGAGACGGCGCGTTGACGGTTCTCGGCCACCCGGTCGGCCTCGTCGGCCGTCAGCGCGCCGAGGTTGAGCGACGCGTACGGCCCCTGGGATGCGCCGCCGCGGCGGGAGGTGAACGCGACCGACACACCCTCGGGCGCGCTGCGCCAGCGCATGACCGGCACGTCGCCCTCGTCCCAGACGAGCCCGCTCACGATGCCGCCCGCCCCACCAGCTCGCGCGCCGCCGCCAGCTCGGATCCGCGGTCGGCCAGCTGGCCGTTTCGCTTCTGGCGCAGGAGCTCCGCCAGCACCTCTCCCGTCCGGGGCGACTGGGCCAGGCCGAGCTCGTCGCGCAGCACCGTCCCGTCGATCTCGAGCCGGATCCCGCGCAGCCGCTCGAGGTAGAGGTCGGCGGCGTCTGCCCCGGGGCCGCCCAGCGCGGCGACGACGACCGCGGCGTCGATGGGCCGGCGGTCGAGCAGCTCGGCGACGTCCGCGGGCGCCGCGGCAGCGGCCAGCGTCGCGCCCAGCTGCGCCGGGGCGGCCGCCGCGCGCACCGCGTCGGCGTCGGCGCGGCTCAGGCGCAGGCGCTCGACGAGGGCGAGGACGCCGGCGTCACCCGCCTCGCGGGCGATCAGCGCCAGCCGCGGCCGCCAGACCGGGACGTCGAGCCCGCAGGCGTCGCGAGCGCCGTCCAGCCGCTCGAGCAGCTCCGCGGGCTCGGCGCGAACGCCGGGGCCGACAGCGGCGAGCAGGCCCAGGCCGTCCGCGATGCGAAGCGCGGCGGCGACGGTCGCCGCCGATTCCTCCAGCAGCGCGACCAGGTCGGCACGGACGCGGGCGCCGGACAGCTCGCCGACGAGGCCCTCGGCGACGGCGGCGCGGGCGCGCTCCTCGGTCTCCGGATCGAGCGCGAACCCGAGTCGCGCGGCGTAGCGGGCGGCCCGGAAGATGCGCGTGGGATCGTCCCGGAACGAGCCCGGGTGCAGGATCCGGATCGTCCCCGCCGCGAGGTCGGAGCGGCCGTCGAACGGGTCGAGGAGCTCGCCGGCGCGCGGGCCTGACAGGCCTGCGGCAAGCGCGTTCACGGTGAAGTCGCGGCGGGCCAGGTCGGCGTCGATGCCCGCGGGCGAGACGACCGGGAGCGCCGCCGGGTGCGGGTAGCGCTCGCTCCGGGTGGCGGCGAGGTCGACGCGGACGCCTCCGGCACGGACGACGGCCGTCCCGAACGCCCGGTGCACGACGACGCGGCCACCGCCGAGCACCTTCGCCAGCCGCCGTGCGACTGCGACGGCGTCGCCGTCGACGGCGATGTCGGCGTCACGGCTGGGCTCGCCGCGCAGCAGGTCGCGGACAGGGCCGCCGACCGCATAGGCAGCGGCGGCGCGGGCCGCGGTCCGGGCGCCCTCCCACACGGGGGCCAGAGGGTCGTCCGGGCCGCCGATCTGGAGCGGTGCGGACACGGCCGGATTGTACGGGTAGCCGTCGCCGGCCCTACGCGAGGGCGACGGCTTCGATCTCGACCAGGGCACCGGCCGGGAGGCCGGCCACCTGCACCGTCGAGCGGGCCGGCGGATCGGTCGTGAAGAACGAGCCGTAGACGGCGTTCACCGCCGCGAAGTCGCCCAGGTCGGCGACGAAGATCGTCGTCTTCACGATCCGGTCGAGGCTCGATCCGGCCGCCTCGAGCACGGCCGAGAGATTCTCCATCACCCGCCGGGCCTGGGCCTCGACCCCGCCGTCCACGAGCGTCCCCGAGGCCGGGTCGAGCCCGACCTGGCCGGCGCAGAAGACGAAGCCCGCCGCCCGGATGGCCTGGTTGTACGGCGCCCCGCCGAACGGCTTCGGCGCCCCTTCGGTGACGATCACGTCGCGTTCGCTCATCCCACCCTCCCCGGTGTTCGTGCCAGCGCCTCGGCCCGCACCCGGGCGGAGCGCCCGTGGCCGGGGAAGCCCTCGGCGTCGGCCAGCACGACCACCGCGCCGGCAAGTCGCTCACATGCTTCTGCGTTCACCTCGACCACCTCCTGCGTGCGCAGGAACGCGGCCGGGCCAAGGCCGGACGAGAACCGGCTGTGGCCGCCCGTGGGCAGGATGTGGTTGGAGCCCACGATGTAGTCGCCGAACGCCGTCCCGGCGTACGGCCCGACGAAGATCGCGCCGGCATGATGGACGCACGCGACGGCCTCCTCGGCGCCCTCGATCACGAGCTGCACGTGCTCGGGCCCGTGCGCGTTCACGAAGGCGAATGCCGTGTCGAGCGAGTCGGCTTCGATCAGCACTGCGGCGCTCTCGGCCGGCAGGTGGGCGGCGACGGCGTCGAGCAGTCCGGCATCCGTCGACACGAGCACCGACTGGGCGCCCGGGCCGTGCTCCAGCTGCGCCAGCAGGTCCCAGGCGATCGGCTCGATCGGGGCGGTCGCGTCGGCGACCACGACCAGCTCGCTCGGGCCGGCCAGCGACTCGATGCCGATCTCGCCGAACATGCGCCGCTTGGCCTCCTCGACGTAGGCGTTGCCGGGGCCGACAAGGAGGTCGACCGCCGGGATCTCCTCGGTGCCGAGCGCGAGCGCGGCCACCGCCTGGGCGCCTCCGACCGCGTACACCTCCTCGACGCCGAGCAGGCCGCAGGCGGCCAGCGCGGTGGCGTGCGGGCGGCCGTCCGGCCCCGGCGGCGAGCACACCGCGATGCCGGGCACGCCGGCCACCTGCGCCGGCACGATTCCCATCACCGCGCTCGACGGGTACGCGGCCAGGCCGCCGGGCACGTACACGCCGGCGCGGCGTACCGGCACCGGCCGGCTCGTGACCACCTGGCCCTGCGGCAGCACGACCCTCGTCGGCCGCGGCACCAGCTCGGACGCGACCGTGCGCACGTTGGCGGCGAGCAGCTCGAGCGCCTCACGCACGGCCGGGGTAAGGCCTTCGACCGCGGCTGCGATCGCGTGTGCCGGCACCCGCGGGTCGGGGACGTCCACCCCGTCGAGCCGCAGCGTCAGCCGGCGGACGGCCTCGGCGCCGCCGTGTCGCACCATCTCGATGATGTCCGCGACCGACGCGGCCACGTCGTCGCGCCGCTCCGGGGACGGGCGCAGCGTGCGCACGGCCTCGGCCACGTCACCATGTGTCAGTCGCAACCGCTCCACGTGCGCAAGATCGTAGCGGCCGGGGTCGGGGCGAGCCCTAGCGCCGAGACCCGCTCGATGCGGGCGCCGAGCGCCCGCAGACGCTCGTCGATGCGCTCGTATCCGCGATCGATCTCGCCGACGTTCCCGATCCGGCTCTCGCCCTCGGCGCACAGGCTCGCGATCAGCATCGCCATCCCGGCGCGGATGTCGGGGCTGGCCATGCGCTCGCCGTAGAGCCGGGCCGGGCCGGTCACGACGGCGCGGTGCGGATCGCACAGGATGATCCGCGCACCCATCGACACCAGCTTGTCGGTGAAGATCAGGCGGTTCTCGAACATCTTCTCGAAGACGAGCACCGTGCCGGTCGCCTGGGTCGCCACGGCGACCGCGATCGACGTCAGGTCGGCCGGGAACATGGGCCACGGGCCGTCCTCGATCTTGGGGATCTGGGCGTTCACGTCGTCGACGATCTGCAGCGTCTGGCCGGCGGGAACCCGGACCGCGTCGCCCTCGATCTCGACCGTCACGCCGAGCCGAGAGAAGGTGTGCCGGATCGAGCGCAGGTGCTCGACGGCCGCGTCCTCGATCAGCACCTCGCCACCGGTGACCGCAGCCAGGCCGATGAACGACGCCACCTCGATGTGGTCGGCGCCGACCCGGTGGGTGCAGCCGCCGAGCGACGAGACGCCGTGGATGGTGAGCACGTTCGAGCCGATGCCGTCGATGCGCGCGCCCATCGCCGTCAGGAGCCGGCACAGGTCCTGCACGTGAGGCTCGCAGGCGGCGTTCTCGATCGTCGTCCTCCCGCGTGCGAGCACGGCCGCCATGATGGCGTTCTCCGTGCCCGTCACCGAGGCCTCGTCCAGATACAGGTCGGCGCCGCGCAGGCCGTCCGGGGCGCGCAGGCGGTAGCTGCGGGTGGCCTGGACGTCGGCGCCCAGGCCGGCGAAGGCCATCAGGTGCGTGTCGACGCGGCGGCGGCCGATGACGTCGCCGCCCGGCGGCGGGATGTCGGCCGTCCCGACCCGGGCCAGCAGCGGCCCGGCGAACAGGATCGAGGCCCGGATGCGGGTGCAGAGCTCGGCGTCGAGCGCCGTCTTCGCGATCTCGGCCGCCCACACGCGCAGGCGGTTCGGGCCGAGCCACTCGACCTCGGCGCCGATGTCGCACAGCAGCTCAATCATGGCCTCGACATCGCGGATCCGGGGCACGTTGTCGAGCGTGACGGGATCGGCCGTGAGCAGGCACGCCGCCAGGATCGGGAGCGCAGCGTTCTTGTTGCCCGCGGGGCGGACAGTGCCCCGGAGCGGCACGCCACCCTCGATCACGAACGACTCCACGACCCCCTCTCGAGCTGCGATCGCCACGGCGTCAGGGTAGCGGCATCCCCGGCGGTCGCACCGCGGTCAGCCGCGCAGGCCGAGCTCGGTCGCGATGGGGCGCAGGGCGGCGATCACGAACGTGATGTGCTCGTCCAGGTCGATGCCGAGCTCCTCGGCGCCCTCGTAGACGTCGTCGCGGTTGACTCCGCGGGCGAAGCTCGGCTGCTTCAGCTTCTTGCGCACCGACCGCACCTCGAGCGTCGCCAGGCCGTCCGGGCGGACGAGGCCGCAGGCGTGGACGAACCCGGACACCTCGTCGCAGGCGAACAGGGTGTGCTCGAGCTTCGACTCGCGGGTCACGCCGGTGTGGCTGCCGTGCGACTGGATCGCCCGCACGAACCACTCCGGGTAGCCGTGCTCGCGCAGGACCGGCGCGCCGTCCTGCGGGTGCTGGTCGAGCGTGGGATGGCGCTCGTAGTCGAAGTCGTGCAGCAGGGCGACGTTGCCCCAGGCCGCCTTGTCCTCGCCGAAGTGGACTGCGTAGGCCCGCACCGACGCCTCGACGGCGAGACAGTGGCGCAGGAGTGCCTCGGCCTTCGTCCACTCGGTCAGGAGCGCCCAGGCCGCGTCGCGATCGTGCACCAGGTCGGGAGCGTCCACCACGGCGGCGGACGATACCTCAGCCCAGCGACTCGAGGCCTGTGGCCAGCGCCTCGATGTCCGCGTCATCCGTCCAGGCGCCGACCGACACACGCAGATAGGGCGTCTCGGGGATCGGCCGGACGAGCACGTTGCGCTCGGCGAGGTGGGCGACGGCGTCGGCCGACTCGTGGCCGTCGAGCCGCAGCGCGATCAGGCCGCTGGTCGGGCCGCCCGGGTCGTGGACCTGCGCGCCCGCGACGTCGGACAGCCGCTCGCGCGCCTTCCTCGTGTTGTCGGCCGCCTCGCGCAGCCAGGCCTCGCGGCCGCCGGGGAGCCCTTCCACCCACTCCATCGCGGCGGCGAAGCCGGCCAGCACCGTCGTATCGAGGCTGCCGGGGTCGAACCGGGCCGCGCCCGCCCGCAGCGGCCCGACGTGGCCGTCGGCGTAGGTGAAGTAGCTCGGCGTCGCCGGCCGCAGGCGGTCGAGGTGACGCGGGTGCACCCACAGCGCCCCGGTGCCCTGCGGGCCGAGCAGCCACTTCTGCCCCGACGCGGCGTAGAAGTCGGCCCCCGTCGCGTGCATGTCGAGGGGGATCGCGCCGCCGGACTGGGCGCCGTCGATCAGCAGCGTCGCCCCGGCGGCGTGTGCGGCGGCGGCGATCTCGGGCAGCGGCAGGATCAGGCCGGTCGTCCAGAGGACGTGCGAGATCGCGACCATCCTCGTCCCGGGGCCGATCGCGGCGATCACGTCGTGTGCGGGCACGGCCCGGACGGTGATCCCGTGGCGCTTGGTGAGCTCGTCGAGCGGCCCGAGCAGGCCCGGGTGCTCCTCGGTCGTCGTGATCACCTCGCCGCCGTCCGACCAGTCGAGGCCGGCGCACACCAGACCGATCCCCTGCGACGTCGACGACGTCAGTGCGACCTCGTCCTCGCCCGCGCCCAGCGCGCGGGCGGCGGCCGCACGGGCGCGAGCGCGCAGCCCGAGCAGCCGCTCCATCGCGGCCTTCCCGATGCGCGGCTCGCGCATCGCGGCGGCCTCGGCCGCCATGGCGTCGATCGCCGCCTGCGGCATCGGGCCGTTCGTGCCGGCGTTCAGATAGGCGCAGCCCTCGAGGGAGGGCAGATCGGTTCGATCAGACAAAGCTCACCACCGCGTCGACGGGATCATGGTCCGAGAGGCGCACGGGGCGCGACCCGTTGTGGCGCAGGTCGCGCCGTTCGGGCAGCCATCGCGTCGCCGCCCATTCCACCTCGAAGCCGCGGACCAGGACGTGGTCGATGCCGACCTCGCCCGACTCCTCGACGAACCCGCGCGCCCGCAGCGCGTGCACGCCGGCCGATTGCATGTCGGCGTTCAGGTCGCCCGCGAGCACCATCGGCGCCCCGCGCGCGAACCGCTCGAGGACGAAGCCCGCCTTCTCGAGCTGCTCGTCGCCGCCCCTGTCGGCGTGCACGTTGGCGATCGCCAGCTCCCGTCCCGCCCGGCGGTGGCGCAGCCGGGCCAGCTGGGCGATGCGGGGCTCGCCGCGCAGCCGGGTGCGCTCGTTCAGCTGCACGCGCCGGGCGGAGACGAGCAGGAGCGCCGGGCCGTACAGGATCGCCTGGGCCTGGCCCTCGACCTGCGTCCGCACCAGGTCGGGCAGCGCCCGGCCGACGGCGGCGCCGACGGCGAGCGGCAGCGGCACGTGCACGAACGGGATGTGCGCGCCGTACGTGGGCGCCAGCGTCACGCCCATGCCGGTGTGCTCGCGCAGGAGGTCGGCGGCCCACACCGGCACCTCCTGGAGCAGGACGACGTCGGGTTCGTCCTCGATCATCGCCTGGGCCATCTCGCGCAGCAGCTTGCGGCGCACGTGGCCGTGCTCGGCGCCGGGAGGCACGTCGCGGCCGTGGGCGATGTTCCAGGTGCGGATGAGCAGCGACTCCGGCACGAGCGCCGATCGTAGCCCGGCGGCCGCGGGTCCACTACCATCGTCCCGATGAGGGTTCCTGGCCGGCCTCGCTACGCGGCCGTCATCCACGCGCAGCTCGACCTGTATCTCGAGCAGAACGCCGATCTGCTCAAGCGGGTCGAGGCTGCCAAGGTTGCGTACGACCACGCCGGCCGGCCCGGCTCCGAGGAGGCGTACGGCGTCTACATGGACGCCGTCGAGGAGGCCGAGGACGCCCTGCTCGAGCTGCGCGACCGCTACGCCGAGACGATGGCCGCCCGCGAACGGGGGCGCTACGAGCGGGAGTTCTCCCGCGCCGCCGAGCGGATGCTGCCGACGCTCCAGTCGCGCCGCGAGTACCAGCGCGCGATCGATCCCGACTCCACCACCTGACCGGCGACGACCCGGTGCCTGGCACCTGAATAAAAGGGGTCTGACCCCGTTTATTCAGGCGTTGGACACCGAACATGTGTTCGGGTATCGTTGATCGGCCGTGCCCCGCGAGCGCTCCGTCATCGTCTGTGTTCTCGTCCCCCGTTTCGCGTTGCGGGTGGCGGCCGGCCTGCGAGGGGCGCTCCCATCGGAGCCGGCGGCGCTCGGCCCCGAGCCGGGCGGGCCGCCGGCGATCGGCGAGGCCAACGCGGCCGCGGCCACCTTCGGGGTGGCGGCGGGGATGCGGGTCGGCGAGGCGCTCGCCCGCTGCCCACGGCTCCAGCTCGTGACCGCCGACCCGGGCGCGGTGGCCGACGCCGGCGAGGCGCTGCTGCAGCGGATGGAGGAGCTCGGCGCCGCGGTCGAGTCGCTCGTGCCGGGCCGTGCGCTCTTCTGCGCCGACGGCCTGGTGCGCCTGCACGGCGGCCTGCACCGGCTGCTCTCGGCCACCGGTGTGATCCTCGGCCCCGGCGGACGGGTCGGCGCCGGGCCGGGCCGGTTCATCGCCCAGGCGGCGGCCGTGCGCGCCCGCCCGGGCCGTCCGCGCGTCGTCGAGACCGGCGCCGCCGCGCAGTTCCTGACCCAGATGCCCGTCGGTCGGCTCCCGCTCGACGAGTCCACCGCCGACACGCTGCACGCGCTCGGCATCCGCACGGCGGGCGAGCTGGCGGCCCTGCCGCTGCCCGCGGTCGCCGACCGGTTCGGCCGGCCCGGGATCTCGGCCTGGCGGCTCGCCCGCGGCGAGGACGAGACCTACGTCGCCCCGCGCACTCCGCCCGAGCCGCTGCGCGAGGCAATCGAGTTCCCCGAGCCCGTCGGCGACGAGTTCACCCTGCGCGGGGCGCTCGTCGTCCTGATCGAGCGGCTGCTCGGCGATCCCCGCCGGGCCGGCCGGGCGCCGCGGGCGCTGGTGATGTCGGCCCGGCTGGCCGCGGGCGGCTCGTGGCGGCGGCCCGTGACGCTGCGCGAGCCGACCGGCGAGCTCGAGCGGCTGCGCGACGCGCTCGCCCCCCGGCTGGTCGAGCTGCCCGCGGCCGTCGAGCGGCTCGGCCTCGAGATCACCGCGCTCAGCTCCACCGCCGACCGCCAGCTCTCGCTCCACCGGCCTCCCGGCGAGCTGCTGCGCGAGCGCGCCGCCGAGGCCGCGCGCCAGGTGCGCGCCGGCCTGGGCGAGGGCCACCTGTGGCGGGTGGTCGAGGTGGCGCCGTGGTCGCGGGTGCCCGAGGGCCGCGACCTGCTCGTCCCGTTCGACGGGTGAATTGTTAAGGGGACTGTCCCCTTACACGGGGGACTGTCCCCGCCGACCGGGGACAGTCCCCATACTTCGGCCATGAGCGACCTCGGGCGACGACTGGCGGTGGCCCGGGGGGACGAGCCGGCCGACCTCGTCATCACCGGCGGGCACGTCCTCTCGGTGTTCACGCGCGAGTGGCTGCGAGCCGACGTCGCCGTCGCCGACGGCTGGATCGCCGGCGTCGGCACGTACGAGGGCCGCGAGACGCTCGACGCCTCCGGCAAGTGGGTCGTCCCCGGGCTGATCGACGCCCACGTCCACATCGAGTCGTCGCGGCTGCTGCCGGACGAGTTCGCCCGCCTGGTGCTGCCGCACGGGACGACCACGGTCGTCGCCGACCCGCACGAGATCGCGAACGTCCTCGGCACCGACGGCGTCCACTGGCTGCTCGACTCGACCGAGGGGCTGCCGCTGGACGTCTTCTTCATGGCGTCGTCGTGCGTGCCGGCGTCCGTGTTCGAGTCGCCGCGGCGCCCGCTCACGCCGGGCGACCTCGAGGGCCTGCTGCGCCGGCGGCGAGTGATCGGCCTGGCCGAGATGATGAACTTCCCCGGCGTGATCGGCGGAGCGCCGTCAGAGCTCGAGAAGCTCGGCCTGGCCGGCGCCGAGCACGTCGACGGACACGCCCCGGGCGTGCTCGGGCCGGCACTCCAGGCCTACGCCGCGGCGGGCATCCGCTCCGACCACGAGGCGACGACGATCGAGGAGGGCCGCGAGCGGCTGCGCGCCGGAATGTGGGTGCTGATCCGCGAGGCGTCCGGCGCCCGTAACCTCGAGGCGCTGATCCCGCTCGTGTCCGAGTTCGGGCCGGGCCGGCTGGCCTTCTGTACCGACGACCGCGACCCCGAGCACATCGTCTCGGAGGGCCACATCAACTCGATGGTGCGTGCCGCCGTGGCGGCCGGCGTCGATCCAGCGGACGCGCTCGTGATGGCGTCGCACCATCCCGCCGCCTGGCACGGCCTGCACGACCGCGGCGCCGTCGCTCCCGGCTACCGGGCCGACCTGCTGCTGCTGCCCGACCTCGAGAGCTTCCGGCCGGCCGCCGTGCTGAAGGATGGGCGCAGCGTCGCCGAGCTGCCCGCCGCCGAGGTGCCCGACTGGGTGCGGAACACGGTGCACGTCGCACCGCTCACGAGCGGCGACCTGCGCATCCCCTGGGAGGGCGGCGACGCGCGCGTGATCGGCGTGCGCCCCGGCCAGATCGTGACCGACTCGCTCGTCATGCCGCCGCGGTTCGCCGACGGCGCCGCGTACGCCGACCCCGACCGCGACCTCGCCAAGATCGCCGTCATCGAGCGCCACCTCGGCACCGGCCGGGTCGGACTCGGCTTCATCCACGGCCTCGGCGTGCGCCGGGGCGCGATCGCCTCGACGGTGGCCCACGACGCCCACAACGTCGTGGTCGCCGGAGTCGACGACGACGACATGGTGCGGGCGGCGCGGCGGCTGGGCGAGATCGGCGGCGGCATGGTGGCGGTGCACGACCGCGGCATCAAGGCCGAGCTGGCGCTGCCGGTGGCCGGGCTGATGTCGGACGCGCCCGCCGACGCGGTGGTCGCGGCCAGCCGCGCCCTCGGCGACGCCGCCAGGGAACTTGGATGCACGCTCGAGGCGCCGTTCCACTCGATGGGATTCCTCGCCCTCTCCGTGATCCCCCAGCTCAAGATCACCGACCACGGCCTGATCGACGTCGGCAGCTTCTCGATCGTCGGCCTCAAGGCAGATGGTTGACTCCACGCCCCCGCGCGCCTGGACGTCAGGCTGTAAGCGGGGGTTCGGGTCGTCGGTGGGGCTGTGGCGGCGAGGGCGTGGAATCAACCATCTAGTCCGGACAGGGCTCGACCGGCAGGCCTGCATCCCGCCAGGCCAGGAAGCCGCCGATCATGTCGGTGGCGCCGGAAACGCCGATCTCACCCAGGGTGGCCGCCGCGAGGCTGGACGAGTAGCCCTCCGCGCACATCACGATCAGGCGCCGTCCGACGAGCGCCGGGTCGCCGTATCCGGAGGTCGGGTCGGCCCGCCACTCGAGCACGTTCCGCGGGACGACGGCCGCGCCGGGGACGACCCCCTGTGCGCGGCGCTGGTCGAGCGGGCGCGTGTCGACGATCACCGCCCCCTCGGCCACGGCAGCCCGCGCTTCGCCGGGTGTCAGCCGGTCGAGGCCGGCGCGCGACCGGTCGAGAAGCTCGTCGATACCCACCCTGCCCCGCTTACGACGGATACCACTCGACGGACAGCGGGCCGACCTTCACGCGCCGGTACCGCCCGCGGCGCACGACCTTCACGCCGGGCTTCTCCCGGTACAGGTTGAGCGTGTACCCACGGGTGCGGCGGCCGACGATGGTCACCGAACGCAGCAGGTTCGGCTCGGGAGTGACACTGTCCACCTGCATGCTCCCAGTGTCCGAGGAGGAGCGCCTGCCAGTCAATATCCGGAGATCGTAACCCGTCAGCCGGCCCATGCGCCGGCGACTGCGATCACCCCGGCGACCACCGCGCCCGCGAGCTTCCACCGCTCCGAGAGCACGAACGCCTTCCGGTCGTCGCCGAGATTCATCACCACCGCAGCGCAGGCGAGCGCGGCGAGCGTCGCGCCCGGCAGCTGCCAGGTCCAGTCGCCGCTCGACTCCACCATGTAACCGACGTACGCCGCCGTGACGGCTGCCGCCAGCGGGTGGACACGGCGCCGGGCCCCCGCCCAGATCGGGGCCAGGATCGCCGGGAGCACGAACGCGAGCCCGATCACGCCCAGCTCGGCCATCGTCTCGAGCTCCAGGCTGTGGGAGTTGTAGACGAGCACATCGACAGGCCGGTGGCGCATCCAGTAGTGGTGGAAGGTGGCGCCGCCCGAGCCGACGACCGGGTTGGCGGTGAAGTCGTGCCACGCCGCCTTCCAGAACAGCGCGCGGCCGTTCAGCGAGAGGCTCGCGAGTCGCAGGTTGAGGTCACCGCCCGGAAACGTCGGCGCCGGGTTGTTGATCGTCGAGATCGCGTCGCGCACCGGGGTGACGGGGCTGCCGTAGCGGTGGACGCCGGCCGCGAGGACGAGGCATGCGACCAGGACGATCAGTGCTCCCGCCGCCCTGCGCACCCGCGGCGGCACCGCGACGCGCGCCTCGAGGCCCGCAAAAAGGGCGGCTCCGCCCATCGCCAGCGGCGCGAGCGTGACCAGCCGCGCCGCCACCTCGGCGCCCTGCACCTTCTGGGGCCCGAACTGGCGTTGGAACGCCGTCAGCGCTGAGTGCCCGTGGATCGCCAGGATCGTCCCGATCGCGCCGACCGAGCCGGCCGCGATGGCGGCCACCAGCTGGACGCGGCGGCGGTCGAGGATGAGCATGACCACGAGCCCGACGCCGAGGCTGATCAGGGCGCCGCGGCTGAACGTGAGGTAGACGGTCGCCACGAGCGGCATGAGCGCGACCGCCGCGAGCATTCGCACGAGCATGCCTCCGCGGGCGACGAACCCGAGCGCGAGGATGACGCCGATGCCGGCATAGGCGCCGAGCGCGTTCCAGTAGCCGATCGGCTGGTACAGGCGGCCGAACTCGGATCCGGAGGTGAACATGCCGAACTCCCCGGGGTAGAGCCGTGTGACGATGGCGTACGCTGCGACGGCCGTGATCCCGGCCAGCGTGCCCAGCGCGACCGGGACGGCCCGGCCGCCCCCGGCGACCAGGATCAGCGCACCCAGCGCCGCGACGTAGACCAGCACGAAACGGATGTCCGTGACGGTGGCGGCGCGATCGACCGACCACAGCCAGGAGACGGCCGTCCACGCCCACAGAAAGGCCATGCCGGCCAGCGCCACGACCGCCGACCGGGAAACCCGCACCTCGCCGCGCGTGCCCGCCAGGACACCGATTGCAGCCAGGCCGGAGACGACGATGGCCGTGCGCCAGACACCGAGGTATCCGCCGGGCCACGCGCCGTAGTAGTACCCGCCGCGGTCGTACGCGAGCAGGCCGACCGACGCGGCCGTGAACGCGAACGCCGCGGCGCCTCCCCAGCCGCCCGGGACCGCCGGTGCACGCAGCTCACGCGTCCACGGGGCCCGCCGGCGTTCCTGTTCGATCGTGCCCGAACTCGACAATTCGCCTCCATGACTAGCGTGCTGACCGCCAGGTGCGATATGGTGCCGCCTATGGTATGCGTGTCAAAGGAACGGAGCGAACCAATGGGAAAGCGCTTGAAGCGCCGATCCGTGGCGGCCGCGCTGCTCACGCTCGCGGTTGTGGCGACGATCGGTGCGGGCACGGCAAACGCTGCGTCCCCGGCCAGTAACAACGGTCCCCCGGGTGGTGGCGGCGGCGTCAAGGGCGTCGTCGCAGGCGGTGGCGGCCCGAGCGGCGGTGTCCAGGGTCAGGTCGCGAGCGGCGGCAACGGAACCCTGCCTTTCACCGGCGCGGATCTGGGGCTGTACGCCACGGCGGGTGTCGGGATGATCGGTGCCGGCCTGCTCCTGCGTCGCGCGTCGTCTCGGCGCGTATCGTAAGGCCGAGTCCGAGCATCTAGCTCGGCAGGAGAGTGTTCGCTTCGGCCCCCGCAGGTGCGGGGGTCGAAGTGTTTAAGGGGTCGTGAGGCGCGGAGCGGCCCCCGGCACGGCCGGGTCTAGTGCGGCTGCGTCGGGGACGACTGCCCAGGGACGCCGTCGGCGCCGTTGGCCGTCGGGTCGGGGTGCGGCGCTGCGCCGGGCGGCTGCTCCTGCGCCGGCCGCGCCGGCACCGGCGCCGCGGCGCCGCCGTATCCGCCGTATCCGTATCCGTATCCGTAGCCCTCGGCCTCGTCGGAGCCGGTGAGCACGAAGCCGAGCTTGGCCGCCGGGCAGGCGGTCAGCACGCGCTGGAGCTCGGTCAGCACCTGCCGCCGGATCGTCGAGGCCCGCACGACCACGAGCATGCCGTCCACCTTGTTCGAGAGCACGACGCCGTCGGCGACGGGCAGGAGCGGCGCCGAGTCGAGCAGCACCACATCCGCCCGCTCCGCCAAGTCGAGCAGCACCTCAGTGATCACGGAGCTCTCGATCAGGTCGGCGGGGTTCGGCGGCATCGGCCCGGACGGCAGCACGTGCAGCGAGCCCGAGCCGGGGCTCCCGTCGGCCCCGGGAATCGGGATCGACCACATCGCCTGGTCGAGCGTGACGTGGCCCAGGGCGACGTCGGTCATGCCGGGGCGGCCGGTGAGGTCGAAGAAGCGGTCGAGGAAGGGCTTGCGCAGGTCGAGGTCGACCAGCACCACCCGCCGCCCGGCCTTGGCCAGCGCGACCGCCAGGTTCGCGACCGTCGTCGACTTGCCCTCCTGCTCGGTCGCGCTCGTGACCATGATGGTGCGCGCCTTGATCGAGAGGTTGGCGAAGTCGAGGTTGATGCGCAGCTTGCGATAGGCCTCCGTCTGGATGCCGCTCTCGTCGTTGAGCATGCCGAGGCTCGAGGCCTTGCGCAGCGCCCGCGGCGGGATCGGGATGCGGGTCAGGAGCGGCAGGCCGAGCCGCTGGGCGACGTCGTCGGAGTGGCGGATGCGCGTGTCGAGCGCCTCCGCCAGCGACACGAGGATGAGGCCGATGACCAGGCCGATCCCGAAGCCCATCAGCAGGTTGCGGGTCGTGGCGGGCCGCACCTTGTGCGCTTCCGTCGCCCTCTGTGCGACCTGGTTGTTGCTCTGAAGGCTGGCAAGGCCGTTCTCGTACTGGGTCAGGTTCTTCGCGTCGTTCTGCAGGATGGTGTTGTCCGCCGCCCCTGCCGACTGGCTGCCGCTTGCGGCGATCTCCTGGGCGATCTTCGCCCGGAGCCGATTGATGTCGGCCTTGAGCGAGGCGATCTTGGCGGAGAGCCCGGCGACCGCCTGGTGATTGCTCACGGTGACGTAGGTCTGCGCGTACGCCGTGGCAAGCTGTATCGCCCGGTCGGGGAAGCGGTCGGTGACCGCGATCGTGAAGAACGACGTGGTCGAGCTCGGCGTGATGGTGGTCTCGTCCAGGAGATCCTGGGCCGTCATCCCGTGGACGCCCGCGGCATGCAGCGTCGCCGCGGCGATGGGCGTCGTGTGGGCGGTCTGCGCCGCCGACGCCACGTTCTGCTGCACGACGGAGCTGGACACGTGCGCCGCGGGGTTGAGGATGGACGAGATCGAGCTCCCCCCGACGTTCACCTGCGAGGTGGCCTCGTAGGCGGGCGTCTGGCGGCTGGAGACGAGATACGCGGCCGCGACCGCGACCACGATCGCGAGGATCACGATCCAGAGCCGGCGGCGGAGGACGCCGAGATAGTCGGAGAGTGTCGTGAGGCGCTGTTCAGCCACGGGTGGAGCCTTTCGGCAGGTCCTGTCCGAACGGGCTGCCTGCCCCGCCGCCTCGGATCGGCAAATGCACTTCTGGGATACGCCTATTGTGACACGGAGTCAAGCGCGCCGTCCTCCGGTTCCGTCCGCTCCTCGCCGCGACCGTCCACTGTCGCTGCCCGGGATCGCGCCGTTACCGCGGTGTACGCAGCCTCCAGGTCGGCGAGACCCTGGTCGGGACTGTAGCGGCTGCGCCAGTTGGCAAAGGCTCCCTCCCCCAGCCGCTCAGCGGTCGCATCGTCGCCCAGGCGGGCGAGCGCGTCACGCCAGCCGTCCGGGCTCGCCGGGTCGACCAGGAGCCCGGTGACGTCCTCGCTGACGACGCTCGGGAGCGCCCCGTGGCGGTTCGCGATCACCGGCACGCCCGCGGCGTAGGCCTCGACCACCGTCCGCGGCGCCCCCTCGTAGCAGATCGACGGCAGCACGAGCGCGCGCGCCCGGGCCAGGTATTCGCCGACGTGGTCCGGTGGCACCGCCCCGCGGAACTCCACCGTGTCCGGGGCGGCCGCCTCGAGCTTCGCCCGGTCGGGTCCGTCGCCCACGACGACAAGCCGCCCGGGCAGCTCCCGCCAGCGGGAGACGAGCCGGTCGAGCCCCTTCTCGGCCGAGAGCCGGCCCAGGTAGAGGAAGTCCCGTCCCGGCCCTTCGCGCCGCGGCATCGGGGCGACGAAGTTCGGCTTCACCCGGATCCGGGTCGCGTCCATCCCCGCCTCGACGTGCTTGTCGCGCACGAACTCGCTCACGGCCAGGAACGCGGCGACGTGGCGGAACGTCCCCGCCCGCCTGTGCACGCCGAGCGATGCGGCCAGGGCGGCGCTGCCGGCCGCCGAGCCCCTGTAGCAGCGGTGGACGACGCCGCGCCACGGCAGCGCCCCGAGGCAGTCCTCACAGGCCGCCTCATCGCGCAGGAACGTGGCGGGCAGGCACAGCAGCCGGTAGTTGTGGAGCGTCATGACGACCGGCGCGGCCGCCGTCCGCAGCACCGCCGGGGAGAGCAGCGGATAGAGGTTGTGCACGTGGACGACGTCCGGCCGGAGCTCGCCCGCCAATCGCTCGACCTCGCGGACGGCCGGGCGCGACCACACGGCCCGGGCGCCGAGGCGCAGCCGCGACGCGCCGCCCCCATCCTCGGGCGACGGCGCCCACAGGCGCACCTCGTGCCCGGCGGCGCGCAGCAGCTCGACCTCGTCCTCGACGACGCGGTTCTCGCCCGACGACGTGCCGCTCAGGTACCGCGAGTGCAGGACGAGGACTCTCATGTCGCCACGGGAGGGATCAGCGGGCCATCGCCGGGATCGGCGCCGGCGCCGCCGGCTCCTCCTCGGCGGAGGCGGGTGTCGGCAGCGCGAGCGACATGCCGACGACGATCCCGAGCGGCGCCATCCGGGCCAGCTCGATCATCGGGTTGTCGACGATCATGGTCAGCGCGATGCCGACGAGCACCAGGAAGGCGGCGGAGTGGACGTGCTCGGCGAAGACGCGCGTCCCCCGCACCGCCTGCCACCGCTTCCATGTCAGCCGCAGCAGCGCGAGGTAGGCCATGACCCAGAGCACGAGGCCGACGATCCCGTAGTCGACCAGGATGCGCAGATAGTCGTTGTGCGGGTGGCCCGCACCGTGGAACGGCAGCGCGTTCGTCAGCCGGTCCGACGCCCCTGCTCCGTGTCCGATCAGGGGCCGCTGCTTGAACCAGCCCCAGTTCGCCGACCACAGCGCGTCGCGGCCGGTCACGTTCAGGCTGAAGCCGCCGACCTGGGCCGTGTCGCCGTGGAAGAAGCGGTGGTGCAGCGGCGCGTACAGGAAGACGGCCGCGATCGCGACCGCGATCACGACGACCCCCGCGCCGATCGCGGTGAGCCATCCCCGGAAGTTGCGCAGGTCGAACCAGGCCAGGGCGACCAGCACGAGCTGGGCGGCGAACGCCGAGCGCGACAGCGAGAGCAGCGTGAGCAGGACGGCGGCCGCAACCACCCAGTACGCCCACCGCCGGCCGACCAGCCCGGCGCCCAGGAACCACGCCACGAGCACGACCCCCAGGAGCCCGAACGGGCGCGGCGAGAGGATCGCGTGCGTGCCCGGGCCGCCGATCGCGAGGCCCGCCCCGTAAAGGCCGAGCCCGACGACGGCTGCAACCCAGAACGCCTTCGAGATGACGTCGTAGGCCGGCCTTCCGCGGTGGCCCATGACGGTGACGGAGATCGCGGTGAACAGGAGCGCGGCAACGAACACGAGCGTGTTCTGGTACCCCGTCGTCCCGGGGGTGCCCCACGAGAACGACACGAGCGTCCACAGGACGAAGACCGTGAGCAGGCCGAGCGCGCGGCCGGCAGGGCCGGCCGGGATCGAGATGCCGGTCACGCACACGAGCGCGGCCAGGACGACGAAGGCCCCCGTCTCCACCGCCTGCAGCGAGCCGACGCCGGCGTTCACCTGCTGCAGCAGGTCGACGCCGCCCGAGATGGCGATCATCGCCACCATGAGCACCTCGCCGAGCGGGCGGCGGGCGGTCTCGCCCAGGAACGTCGCGACGATCACCAGACCCACGACGACGAGCGCCAGGGGCGGCGAGATCGCCGCGATCCCGCCGGCAAGGGCGGCCGCTGCGGCCGCGAAGACGCCGACGCGGAACCGCGCCGACGAGTCGCCGGGACGCCGCATGCCCCCGATCATGACTCTACGGTAGCGGTCGCCGGACGCGGCGGCTAGTCACCTGCGGGCCGCCCGCGGCCGCGACCGCTCGACGATCCGCATCCCGGCCCGCCCGTACTCGCGGGTGAGAGCAACGCCCGCGCGGGCCACGAACTCCGTGTTCGTCTTGGCGTACCGGCCGGCGAGCCGGCGCGGCTCCTTCAGCAGCCGGTGCATCCACTCGAGGCCCGCGGCCTGCATCCACTCCGGCGCGCGCGGCTTGGCCCCGGCGAGGAAGTCGAAGGCGGCCCCGACGCCCAGGCCGACCGCCGGCGCGAACAGCTCGGAGCTCCGGTGCAGCCAGTCGTCCTGCTTGGGCAGACCCAGGCCGACCCAGACGAGGTCGGCCCTGGCGGCGACGATCTGCTCGGCGACCTCGGCGTTCTCGGCGTCCGTGAGCGGTCGGAACGGCGGCGAGACCGAGCCCGCGATGATCGCCCGGGGAAAGCGATCGAGCAGCCGCCGCTCGAGCCGCTCCAACACCTCCGGCGACGAGCCGAACAGGAAGTGGCGCAGGCCGATCTCCTGCCCCGCCTCGATGACGCTCGGCATCAGGTCAGGGCCGGCGACACGACGGGCCGTCTCCGCCCCGTGGCGGCGCATCAGCCACGCCACCGGGGCTCCGTCGGGGAAGTTCAACCACGCCTCGTCGAGGGCGCCCTTCATCGCATCCGAGTGCTGCGCGGTGACGATCCCGTGCACGCCGCACAGGCAGGAGTAGCCGCCGTGCCCGCTCTCGACCCGGTGCAGGACGGTCGCCGTGGCCGCCGGCACGTCGCCGACGAAGTAGTCCACACCGAGCACGGTGCACGTGCCGCCGGTGCCGCCGGACGCGTCAGTCAGCCCGGATGAGGGCGTCACCGACCACCTCGTCGCGAGCCTGCACCCGCTGCTCGATCCATCTGTACGTGCGGTCGAGACCGATCTCCAGCGAGATCTCCGGCTCCCAGCCGAGCACGTCCCGCACCCGCGTGTTGTCGGAGTTGCGGCCGCGCACGCCCTGGGGGCCGTCCACGAAGACCTTCACGATCTCGATCCCGGCGATCTCGGCAACCATGTCCGCGAGGTCGGCGATCGAGATCAGCCGGTCCTGGCCGAGGTTGAGCGGCTCGGCGTAGTCCGACCCCATCAGCCGCACCAGGCCGGCGACGCAGTCGTCGATGTAGCAGAACGACCGCGTCTGCTGTCCGTCTCCCCAGATCTCCACGCGGTGGTCGCCCGTGTGCTTCGCGACGGCGATCTTGCGGCACATCGCCGCCGGCGCCTTCTCACGGCCGCCCTCCCATGTCCCCAGCGGGCCGAAGATGTTGTGGAACCGGACGACGCGCGTCGCCAGCCCGTGATCCTCGCGGTAGTAGCGGCACAGGAGCTCCGCGACGAGCTTCTCCCACCCGTAGCCGTCCTGCGGCTGGGCCGGGAAGGCATCCTCCTCGCGCAGCGGCGAGACCTCGGTGTCGGTCTGGAGGTATTCGGGATAGACGCACGCCGATGACGTGTACAGGTAGCGCTGCACCCGGTTGCGCCGGGCCGCCTCGATCGTGTTCAGGTTGATCAGCGAGTTCGAGTGCAGGATCTCGGCGTTGTGCGCGGAGATGTAACCCATGCCGCCCATGTCCGCGGCGAGCGAGTAGACCTCGTCCACGCCCGCCGTCGTCTCCATGCACGCCTCCACCGTGCGCAGGTCGCCGATGACGTACTCGTCGGCCTCGGTACGGGCGAACTCGGGCGCCCGGAGGTCGACACCGCGCACCCAGTGATCGAGCGACTTGAGGTGCGACACGAGGTGGTGGCCGATGAACCCCCCTGCCCCGGTCACGAGAATACGAGATTTCGCCATCAGGTTCCTACCAATTCTGGCGGCACCTTAGCGGCCGTATCGGCGCCACCGCGAAACGGTACCCGGGATGTGCGGGCCGGCGTGCCTCGGCCCCTCGCCCCGATCCGGCCGCAGGGATCGTGCGCGGAAGCATGGCCGGAACGTGTCGGCTTGTCGACCGCTCGGAGGCCGAATTCTCACGGGGCTCAAATCTTCGGGCGGCTGCGTGGCCTAGAGCGGGCCGCGCACGGAGGCGGCCGTTCCCGCTGCCGCTGACTGCGGCACAAGCACGCGCATCTCGACCGGCGGGCGGCCGGCCCCGTCGAGCGAGTCACGGCAGGCCGCGGTCGCGTACTCGAGCGCGCTGCGGCGGCTCTCGGCACGTGCCACCGTGAGCCACTCCCGGCTCTCACGGAACCGGATCTGTGCGTAGAACACGCCCACAGATTCCCCCTCTCCTCGCCTCCGCCGGGCAGCATCGCGGACGCCGTGGCGAAGGGCATCCCTCGTTCGGGGGGTTTCCCCCGGGCACGGCCGGAGTCCGCGCCGCGACGCCCCGGGGATGTCCGGGCCGGTCTCTCCTGGATAATGTGTGGCGTAGCGGCGCGTATGCGGGTACACTCGGCCCGTTCGGCAGGTCGGGTGGGCCCGGCCTGAATGTGCGGGAGAGCGGGTGGCACGTGGGATCTGCGCGTCGGTTCACGATGGCGATCGTCGCCGCAAGCGTCGTGCTGGCGGCATGGTCCGGCGCGGCCGAGGCGACGGTGTCCGTCGGCGTCGCCGACACCGGGGTCGCGCCGAACCTGGGCGGAGGGCTCCTGCCTGGATGGAACTTCCTGGCGAAGAACACCGACACCTCGGACTGGGTGTGGCACGGGACGTTCGTCGCCGGGCTGATCCAGTCGGCATCGCAAGGGCATGCGGCGATCGTGCCGCTGCGGATCTGCAACCTCACGAACGTCTCCAACTCGGTCCCGCCGGCGACGTGCACTGCGGCCGCCGCCGGAAGCGCGATCAAGTGGGCGGCCCAGCACGGCATCCGGATCGTGAACGACTCGATCAACTTCAGCGGGGCGAACGCGACCCTGAAGTCGGCGATCACGAGCAACCCCAACGTGCTGATCGTGGCCGCGGCCGGGAACCTGAAGGTGAACATCGACTCCAAGCCGCAGTACCCGTGCAGCTTCCACCTCCCGAACGTGGTCTGCGTGACGGCGACGACGACGGGCGACGTCCTCTGGTCGCGCGCCGACATCGGCCAGACCGTCCAGCTGGCGGCGCCCGGCGTGAACGTCGTCGGCCGGACGCCGTGGACCCAGCAGCACTTCCCGGCCAACCTGGCCGCCGGGACGAACTGCGAGGTGCAATTCCAGATGAAGGGCAGCGCCAATCCCTTGACCGTGACCGGCGTGACGAGCCGCACGAGCGCTACGATCGCCCAGTGGTCGGGCTCGCTGACCGCCTTCAAGACAGGTACCTGGCCGTTCCCGACCCCACTTCAGGGGCAGTCCGGCGTGTCCGTGTCGTTCACGGGCGCATCCGGCCTCACGATCCAGAACCAGCTGGCCCAGTGCCAGGGGTCGACCACGCAGCCGTTCACGAGCAGCGGCGGATCCTTCTCGGCGGCAACGGTCAGCGGTGTGGCCGCCATGCTGGAGGACGAGTTCCCGCAGGCGACCACCGCCCAGATCGTCTCAGCGATCCTGAACGGGGCGACCGTGGACGTGACGCCCGCCGGCCAGATCGCCGGCAACCGCGAGCTGAACGTCGCGGGGGCGACGCAGCAGCTCCAGGCGCTGTTCCCGTAGGCGCGCCGGACGGCGGAGCCGGTCGATGACGCCCTCCGGAAGCTTCCTGCGGCGGGCGGCAGTCGCGATCGGGCTGGCGGTGCTCGCGGTGCAGGTCGGGCTCGTGGCCTACGAGCATCTGGGGCCGACCCGGTACTTCGCATGGGCGCCGAACGACTACGTCGTCCAGTACCGGCTGACGGCGACCGTCGACGGCCATCACCTGTCGCCGGCCGGTGTGCGCAGCCGCTACCACCTCGCACCCCACGGCCTCTGGTACTTCCCCGCGCAGCACATCGTCGACGACGTCCAGCAGTACGAGCGCACGTACGGGTCGGGCGACCGCGTCCGCGTCACCCTCACCTATCGGCTGAACGGCCACGCCGAGCGCACGTGGAGGTGGTCGCATGGCTAGCACCGCGCCGGGGGCGGCCGTGTCGTGGAACCCGCTGCGGGTGACGGGCACGGCGATGCCGCCGAACCTGCTGCTCGCCTGCAAGCTGATCGTGGTCGCGTTCATCGTGAACGGTCAGGTGCGGCGGCTGCCGGGCCACTTCCTGCCGTTCTTCTCGGCCCTCGATCGCGCCGGCAGCCAGTCGACCTTCCGGCACGGCCTCCAGGGCGTGTTCGTCGTTGCAGCGGCGGCCCTCCTGCTGAATCGCGCCCCGCACCTGGCGGCGACCTTCGGCGGCGCGACCATCCTGCTCGGCACCATCTCGTCGCGCCTCTACTTCGAGAACAACACGGAGTACACCGGCCTGATCCTGCTGCTGGCGGGACTGGCCGTGTCCGGCGACCGGACGCGCCTCGTCCGCTACCAGGTCGTGCTGCTCTACGCCGCCGCGGCGCTGAACAAGCTGCTCGACGCCGACTGGCGGTCCGGCCAGTTCTTCGAGAACTGGGCCGCCGTCACGTCGCTGCACGCCACCTACCATCACGTCAGCTCGCTGCTGCCGCACCTCGTGCTCGCAAAGCTCATGGCGTGGTCGGCGATCTGCACCGAGGCGGCGCTGGCCGTCGGCTTCGCGATCCGCCGCTTCTACCCTTACGCGATCTGGCTGGCGGTCGGATATCACTCCACCCTGATGGTCACGGCGGGGCGCACCTTCGGCATGTTCTACTTCTCGCTGCTCGCGTCGTACCTCGCCTTCGCGCGGCCATGGCCGGAGGGCGTCTGGGCGCACGTGCGGGCGCCGGCTCGGCTCCGCCCGATGCGCCTGCTCGACACGGATCGGATGTTCGCCTGGGAGGACGGCCGCAGGCTGGCGGTCGATACGGCGGACGGCACCGTCACCGGATTTGCGGCGCTGCGCCGCGTCCTGCGGTTCACACCGCCGGCCTTCTTTGCGTTCTGGATCGTCGCCGCCGTCCCGCAGCCCGACGTCGGCCACCGCCTCATCGGCTTGGCCGTGCTGGCCGTGCTCGCCGTCGTGGCCGCCGGCTGGGCACGCGAGCTGCGCCGGCCGCGCGCGCCCGTCCAGACCGTGTGAGCGGCTACGACGCCGTCGTCGTCGGGTCGGGGCCGAACGGCCTCACGGCCGCGGTCGCGCTCGCCCGGGCCGGGCGGTCGGTGCTCGTCGTGGAGGCGGCGGAGACGATCGGCGGTGGCCTGCGGACACAGGAGCTGACGGAGCCCGGCTATCTGCACGACGTGTGCGCCGCGGTGTTCCCGCTGGTCGTCGCCTCGCCGTATCTGCGCACCATCGGCCTGGAACGGCACGGCCTGCGGCTTGTGCATCCGCCGGCACCGCTCGCCCACCCGCTGGACGACGGCAGCGCGGCGATGCTGGAGCGCTCCGTGGCTGCCACCGCGGAGAGCCTCGGGCCGGCCGGCGCGGCCTACCGGCGCATCGTCGCCCCCCTCGTCCGCGACGCCGAGCCGCTCTTCCGCGAGATCCTGCGCCCGCCGGTGCGCGTCCCGCGGCACCCGATCGTGCTGGGCCGGTTCGCGGCCGGCGGCCTCGGCCCGGCCACGCTGCTCGGCCGCCGCCTGGCGGGAGACCGGGCCGGCGGCCTGATCGCGGGGCTGGCCGCCCACTCGATGATCGAGCTCTCGAAGCCGCTCACCGGCGCGGTGGCGCTCATGTTCGCCGCCGCCGGGCACGCCTACGGATGGCCGATCGCCGAGGGCGGCGCCGGCCGGGTGGCCGAAGCCCTGGCGAGCGCGCTCGACACCGCCGGCGGCACGGTCCTGACCGGCCGTCCGGTCGCGCGCATGTCCGACCTGCCGCCGGCGCGGGCCGTGCTCTTCGACCTCTCCCCGCCGCAGGTTGCCGCGATCGCCGGCGACGAGCTGCCGTCGTGGTACCGACGGCTGCTGGGCCGGCACAGGCGCGGCCCGGGCGTCTTCAAGCTCGACCTGGCGCTCGACGAGCCGCTGCCGTGGACGGCCCCGGAGTGTTCGCGGGCGGCCACCGTCCACCTGGGCGGGACGATGGCCGAGATCGCCGCGGCCGAGGCCGCCGTGCGCGCGGGGCGGCATCCCGAGCGGCCGTTCGTCCTGCTCGCCCAGCCGACCCTCTTCGACGGCTCCCGGGCGCCGGCGGGGAAGCACGTCGTGTGGGCGTATTGCCACGTCCCCAACGGCTCGACCGTCGACATGACCGCCCCCATCGAGGCCCAGATCGAGCGGTTCGCGCCCGGCGCGGCGGATCTGATCCGCGCCCGCTCCGCGCGCACGCCCGCCGACCTCGAGGCGGCGAACGCGAACTATCTGGGCGGCGACATCGGCGGCGGGGTCGCAGACCTGCTCGGCGTCCTGGCGCGCCCCCTTCCGCTCTCCGATCCCTACCGCACGCCCAATCCCCGGCTCTACCTGTGCTCGGCCTCGACTCCGCCGGGAGCCGGCGTTCATGGGATGTGCGGATACCACGCCGCCCGCTCGGCGCTGCGGCGTGCGCTGCGCTAGCCCAAGGCGTCCGCGACGACGAGGTACTGCGAGCCGGCGCCGCGCACCCCCGGGAAGCCGGCGTCGGCGACCTGCTGAAGCCGCTCGTGCACGGGCACCGCCCAGCCCGCCGGAAGGGCGCTGCGGCGCATCATCGAGAACGGCCCGAAGCCCAGGGACGCACCCGACCTCTTCACGAGGCCCGCTGCGGCCAGCATCCGGTCGATCGAGGCGTTGTCGTAGCGCCGCGGCAGCGTCTCGCGGCGGCGGTGGCTGCGGAGGCCCAGCCGGCGCACGAGCAGCGCGTCGACGCGCTTGGCGGCGTCGACGGCGAGCGGGTTCTGGCGCGGGTCCAGGACGAAGGTCAGACGCGCCCGGTTATCCGACGTCAGCACGACGGAACCGCCGGGCGTGAGCACGCGGCCGATCTCGGCCAGCGCCTCCGCCGGCCGCTCCAGCCAGGGCAGCACGCCCACCGCCACCACCGCGGCGAAGCTGTCGTCGGGGAAGGGCAGCGCATGGGCGTCGGCGACGACCGTCTCGACCCGGTCGGCGACGGCGTCGGCGCGGGCGCGCGCCTCGGTGTTGCGCAGCATCGGCTCGGCGGGGTCGACGCAGACGACCCGGTGGCCGCGGCGGGCCAGCTCGACCGCCACGCGCCCGGCGCCCGGCCCCAGCTCGAGCACCCGCGCATCCGCCGGCAGCGACAGCCGGTCGAAGGCCTCGAGCACCCGCCGCTGGCGCAGCCGGTAGATCGCGCCGTCGATGCCCGGATCGTCGTACACCGCCTCCCAGTAGGCGGCGCCCGCGTCGGCCCAGTCGCTGATCGATCCTTCGCTGCCGGCGTCGGGCGTCCGGCTCATGTCCCGTCCGGCTGGTCGGTGAGGGCGGCAGGCTGCCGCTCCCGGCCGATGCCGCGGCGGGCGAAGGCGACGGCCAGCGCCGCGGCGGGCAGCGGGTCCGCGGGCGAGAACCACGCCGCCTCGCGCACCGGAAGCAGCGAGGCCAGCCACGCTCCGGGGCGCATGTCCCGCCGCCGGATGGCCGCCGCGGCCTCCGCCAGATCGTGATGCTCGACGACCCACCGCCGCCCGTCCCGGACGGGGGCACGCACCGGACGCGGCTGGCCGGTCAGGTCGAGGTAGAGCGCGCGGACGACGTCGGTGCCGTCCGCGTCGACGAACAGGCGGAACGTGGCGCCCGATGCGCGGGTTAACGTCGAGCACCTTGTACTTGCCGTCGCGCGCATCGTAGCGGTAGCCGATGTCGACGATGCCGCGATAGCCGATCCGGCGCATCAGCCGCTCGGTCGTCTCGATGACGGCCGGGTTGTGCTCGCACACGCCGAGCGAGGTCATGCCGGTGTGCGTCGGATGCTGGCGCAGCTTGCGGCCGGTGATGCCGCGAGGCATCCGGAGTCCGCGTCGAAGTAGCCGTTGAACATCCACACCGACCGCGCGCCGCCCGGGATGTACTCCTGCAGCATCGCGCTCGCGACCGCCGCCTCGGGCAGCCGCCGGGCGAGCGCGCGGAGGTCTGCAGGCGTGCGTACGACCGTGACGCTGGGAAGCGTCTCGTCATCCACCGTGCCCGGCGCCCCGATCCGCTTCACGACGACGGGGAATTCACCGGTTGCCGCGTACTTCTCGAGATCCGCCGAGCGCTCGGGGAACGACACCGCCGGCGTGGGCACGTCCGTCTCCAGGCAGAGCTCGTGCAGCCGCCGCTTGTCGACGAGCGAGCCGACCAGCCCTTCGGGCGGCATCGGGAACCGGAAGACGGGCTCCAGGCGATCGCGGTGCTCGGCAAGGAGCGCCGTGCTGGGATCGTCGGTCGCGACCAGCACCGGCCGCCCGCCGATCGCGCGGCCGACCCGGCCCAGGTGCGCCGCCCAGCCCTCGCCGGTGACCGGGCCGGGCGGCAGCGGGTGGACCGCCGTCAGGTGGCGGCTGCGAGCGGCAGGGGCGGCGCCCTCGTTGTGCACCCAGTGCACCGGGATCCCCCACCGGCCCGCGCTGCGCAGGATGCCGAGCACCCCGTGCTGGACCAGGTTCGTCGTCATCTTGAGGATCACGACCGGCGTCGTGGCGTCGAGCCGCGACGGCCGCGCGGTCACGCTCACGCGGGAAGGACCTTCTGCCCCACGCCGAGGTCCTCCGCGCCGGATGGGCCCGTGACCGCCACGAGCTCGCCGGCCGACATCACGAACGCGCAGGCGACATCGTCGACGTGCTCCACGACGAACTCGATGTCCCGGCCCTGGCCCGTATCGCGCAGGAACGCGGCGCTGTGCCCGTCGGCGACCACCTCGGCCGGGCTGCCGCTCCAGCGCTCCACCAGGTCGGCCGTGGCTGCGTCGGCACAGACGTAGCCGGCGGCGGCGAGCCGCTCCGCGATCCAGGCGCAGCACAGCTGATCCTCCTCACGGAACTCCCCGCGGGCCCCGGCGCCGATGACCTCGACGTGGCTCGACCCGGCCGCCGCCGCATCGGCGGCGGCGTCCAGTTGCGCAGGCAGGCGGCGTAGGCGCTCCCGGTCCGCGCAGCCGCAACCAGGAGCGGCGTGCCCGACGTGGAGAGCAGGATTGCCGGCCGCCAGACGTCGGGGCGCTCGGCGACGGCGGCCGGGCTGTTCTGCAGGTCGAAGCCGTAGGGCATGTTGCCGCCGAGCTCCCCGACGAGCAGCGGCCGGTGCAGCGCCGCGGCGAGCGGGACCGCCTCCTCCAGCGACGCGGCGGGGAAGCAACGGCGGCCGGCGACCACGGCGGTCACCGCCGTCGTCGTCGACCGGATGACGTCCACGCAGACCGTCGCGGCGGCCGCCACCGTCGCGGCGGCGCCGTCCTGGAAGCACGAGATGCGGACGCTACGCTCGGGGCGCATCCGGGGCGGGCGGACGGAGGCGCGGATTGGCGAACGCGTCGGAGTGCAGGCCGCGGCGGTAGATCTCGACCCGCAGCAGCTCCTCGAGGCGCACGTTGGAGAGCCGCACGTCGGGCGCCGAAGTGATCGAGCAGCGCGAACTGGCTCGACTTGGTGGGCGCCTCGAAGCAGATGAGGTCGAGCCCGAACGCGTCGGCGAACCGATCGGCGATGTCGCCGGCGAGGCGCCCCTCGGCGTCGAACAGCCCACGCCGAACGCGCTCTCACGCGCCTCGACGACGAGCTCGCAGGCCCCTGCGTCGAGCCAGCGCGGGCCTCGGCGATCAGCGCGTCGACGGCGTCTGGGTGAAGGCGCCGCCGTGCTTCTTGCCGAGCTCGAACTGCACGTCGAGGCCCCGCTCGGCGGCCATGCCCACGACGCCGGCCGGTGTCAGGCCCATTCGGTGAAGCCTTCGCCGCACTCGATGCGGTCGAAGCCGATGTCGGCGCACAGATCGAGGTACTCGGCGAGCCGCCCCTGGGCGACCGCGACCTCGAACGGGCCGCCGCCGGTCACCGTCCGCACGCCGTGGGCGCGCGCGGCTGCGACCTTGGCCCGGGTCGCCGACTCGCGGGCGACCATCCAGCAGGCCATCGAGATCTTCAGGATCGAGATCAGGTGCCCGCTCTGCTCGAGGTGGGACGCGAGCGTCACCGGGTCGTAGCCGGGGTCGAACGGGCTCGTCAGCGCAGGCATCCGCGGCACGCCGATCAGCTCCAGATACCGCTCGGTCGCGGTCTGCTGCGACGCGGCGGCGCCCTCCCGTGTCTGCTCCAACGTCACGGCCTCGCTCGGGTCGACTTCTGGCAGGGACAATCGGGTCGTCGGGGTTCGCGGACGGCGATGACCCCTCCCCGTCCGGCTCCGGAATCGTACGAGCGTGTCCGGATGTCGTCAATTCGCTGCCCGCTGCCATAATCCGGCCCGCAGTGGACGCCCCCCGGCCCCGCATCCTGTACATCGCCGGCGCCGGCCGCAGCGGCAGCACGCTGCTCGCCATGCTGCTCGGCGGCCTGCCCGGGTGCACCGCGGTCGGCGAGCTGCGGCACATCTGGGAGCGCGGCGTCCTCGCCAACCGGCTGTGCGGCTGCGGCGAGCCGTTTCACGACTGTCCGTTCTGGTCGCAGGTGGGCGCGGCCGCGTTCGGCGGCTGGGACGCCGTCGATGCCGAGCGGCAGGCCGGGCGGCTGATGCGCGTCGGGCGCCAGCGCCACTTCCCGCTGGTCGCGGCGGGCGCCGGCTCGGCACGGTTCCAGGCCGAGCTCCGGGCCTACGCCGACCTCCAGGCCCGCGTCTACCGGGCGGTCGCCGCCGTCTCCGGAAACGCGGCGATCGTCGACTCGTCCAAGAGCCCCGTCTACGCGCTCACGCTGCGCACGGCCGGGGTCGACTTGGACGTGATCCATCTCGTCCGCGACAGCCGGGCGGTGGCCTACTCGTGGACGCGCTCGCGGGCGATGCAGGACACGGCCGCCCCCGAGTACATGCCCACATTCGGGCCGGCGTGGTCGTCGCTCACGTGGATCAGCAACAACCTCGCCGTCGACGCCGTCCGCGGCCGCGGCCTGCGGCCCCGCGTGGTGCGCTACGAGCGGCTCGTGGCGGCGCCTGCCCGCGAGCTGGGGCGTGCCCTCGGCGACGGGCTGCCCGCAGCCGCGCGCTCGGCGCTCGAGGCCGGCGGCGACACCGGCGAGTTCACCGTCGGCGAGCAGCACACCGTGGCCGGCAATCCGGTGCGGATGCAGTCTGGACCGCTGCGGCTGCGAGTCGATGACGCGTGGCGCGCGGCCATGCCGGCCAACGACCGGCGGCTGGTCACCCTGCTGACGTTCCCGCTGCTCGCGCGCTACGGGTATCCCGGACGCTGAGCAGCTCAACGGCCGTTCCCGAAGTGGCCGGTCGACGCCACCGGGACACCGCCGCGCCAGACGATCTCGAGATAGCCGTGGCGGGTGTTCTCGAGCGCGGGCAGGAAGCCGACGACGCGCCGGGTGCGCGTGCTGATGACGTCGCCCGAGTCGCCCACGAAGACGTAGCTGCCCCGGAGGCTGGTCAGCAGCCAGCCGTCCCGCATGCAGTCATACGCGCACGGTGACTCGTTGCCCCGCATCCCGTGGATCAGCTGGATCGTGGCCAGGCGGCGCGGCGCCGGGCCGGCCGTGTAGACCCGCACCTGGCGGTTCGGCGCGTCCAGCACGTAGACGCGCTTGCCGCCCGGGCTCAGGGTGATCCCATGCGAGGGCGCGGACGGCTGGAACCCCGCCGGCACGGCGCCGAACGATCGCGTGGCGATGATCCGCCCCGTGCGCAGGTTGCCGACGGAGAACCCGCGAAAGTCGGTCCACGTGATGTAGGCGCGGGTGAACTCGCCGTTGACGACGAACGGCCGCACTCCCGGCGAGGCCGACGGCGTCGGTCCCACCCGAGGGCCGTGCGTCTGCATCAGGTACCGCGCCCTGCGGCCGCCCATCAGCACCTCGCCGCGCCGGCAAATGGTGTTGTGGGGGCCCCTCCCGCCCGCGATCGACCCGATGACGGCGCCGTCGCGGGCCCGCACCACCTTCCAGGTGTTCGACGGCGAGAGCTCGCCGACGGGGACGTACACGCGCACGATCCCGCCGCTGCGGCACACGGCCGGCTGGTCGACGCCGAAGGCGTAGGAGCGGTTGTAGACCGTCGTGGCCGTGCGGACGTCCCACTTGAGCAGCCCGCCGGTGCCGCCGGCACCATCGCCGCCGTGCGTGATGTAGAGGAAGCCCTTGCGGTAGGCCACGCCGCGGACACCGTTTCGGATCGGCAGGCCGGTCCACCGGGCGACCCGCTGCCACGTGCCGATCTGGTAGGCGGTGATCGAGCCGTCGTCGTTCGCCACGTAGAGCAGCGCGCCGTTGAGCCGGGGCGCCGCCGTCGTGGTCGGGGCGGCGGCGATCACCACGGCGAGAACGGCCACGAGCACGCCCGCCGCCAATGCCAGCCTCCGTGCCACCGGGACACGGTAGCGGCCGTTCATGAGAATCGCGACGCCTGGGAGAACGCCAACGGCCGCCTGCTAGGTTGGTCGCAATGGCAGCCGATCGCCCGAGCGCGCGGCAGTATCTGGCCGGACAGCGCTGGGCGCTCCGCAGCCGCTGGGCCCGCCATCCGTCGTATTTGACCTACTCGACCCGGCGCCACCCGCTGGCGGTGGTACAGCCCGAGACCGAGCTCGTGATCGAGGCGTATCCACGCTCCGCGAACACCTTCTCGGCGTTCGCGTTCCAGACGAGCCAGCCCCACCCGGTGCGCCTGGCGCATCACCTGCACGCGCCGGCCCAGATCGCCGCCGCGGCCCGGCGCGGCGTGCCCATCCTGGTGCCGGTGCGGCATCCGCGCGACTGCGCCGTCTCGATCGCGATCCGCTCTCCGTACGTGTCTCTGGCGCATGCGCTCGGGGCCTACCGGCGCTTCCACGAGGCCATCCTGCCCTACCGCGACGCCTGCCAGGTGGCTCGGTTCGAGGACGTCACCAGCGACTTCGGCCAGGTCATCGACGCCGTGAACGCCCGGTTCGGCACCGAGTTCACGCCCTTCCACCACACGCCCGAGAACGTCGCGGTGGTCTACGCGCTGATCGAGGAGCGGGCGCGCCAGCCGGCGCACGCTGCGGCGATCCACGCGTATGTGTGCGGCGTGATCTCGAAAGACGACCTGGACGCCGCCCGGCTGCGATCAGGGCCGGCCTCTGCGAACGGCGAGGTGCATGTCGAGCGGCGGGTGGCGCGGCCGTCGAGCGAACGCCGCGACCTCCAGGAGCGCGTCGGCGAGCACTACGACGCGCCCGGTATGGCGCACCGCCGCGAGGCGGCCGAGTCCGCCTATCGCCGGTTCGTGCCGGGCGCCGCGGACTGAGCCTCGGGCGGGGTCGGCAGCGGCAGGTCGGCGACCATGCCGGTGTCGGCGAGGCTGTACCCGAAGCGGCGCACGTCGGGCTCCCAGCGGGCGGTCGTGCGCCGGCGATCGACCGCCCGGTAGGGGTTGCGGCGGGAGCGCCAGCGGGCGAAGTACGCGTCGTTGACGCCGGCGCGGACGCGCTCGCCGCTCGGGTACGGCGCGAGGCCGATGGCGGCGAAGATCCGGGCCAGCTCCGCATCGGGGTCGGCGACGAAGCGCTCGTAGCGCACCACGTGCAGGCGGCGCAGCCTGGGCGCGTCCGCCGCGAGGGTCGTGTGGCAGGCGACCCAGTGGCGTACGAGCGTCTCGTACGTCAGCCGTCGCCGCCGGCCCTTGCGGGTCGCGCCGGCGACCGCGATCGGGTGGCGCAGGACGGCCACGAACGAGGCCTCGGGGAAGAGCGCCTGGAGGAACCGCGTGCGGACGAGGTTCGGCGGCGACTTCTCGATCCGGACGGCCGCACCGGGCCGCCAGTGCGGACCCCACTCGCCCAGGAGCCGCTCGCGGCTCTCGGCCGTCGCCAGCGGCGAGTCCTCGGTGAGGTGGGCCTCGGCGGCGAAGCCGAAGAGCCCGGCGCCCCCGTAGCGGTAGGCCGGCGGGTACACGGTCTGCAGGTGCTGGCCCTCGTCCTCCGGCACACCGGTGTCCGCGAACCCGGACACCTCGGGGTGGGCTGCCAGGCAGCGATGCACGAGCGATGTCCCGCTGCGGTGCAGGCCGGCCACGAACACGAGCCTGCGGGGCGTCTCTCCGGCGCGATCGGTCACCCCGCTCCCCCCGCCGCGGGCAGCCAGTCGCGCCGCCTCCGCAGCCGCCGCGCCGCCCGGGCAGCACCGCTGCGGCGCAGGGCCACGCCGAGCGGCGACAGCTTGGCCCGCAGCCGCGGCCCCGTGTCGGCCGACGTCATACCGACGCGCGGGCGCCGGTGCGGCTCGTCGGCGACGTGCGCGCCCGTGAGCGTGCACGCCGCCAGGTAGCCGGCGACGCGAGCGGCAGCGGCGACGCGCGCATCCGCGACGCCGTAGGGATACGCGACGCTGGCGCAGGCCCCCAGGCGCTCGGCGATCGCCCGCCGGGAGTCGCCCAGCTCGGCGGCGAGGCCGGCATCGTCAGCCGCGGTCAAAAGCGCATGGGTGACCGTGTGGGAGCCCACCTCCCAGCCACGGTCGTGCAGCGCCGCCAGGTCGTCCCACGAGAGCGGCTCGAGCTGCCCGGCGGTCGCGGTGTCGAGCTCATGCTCGATGCCCTCCCAGGACAGGTGCCGGCCCGTGCCGGGGAACGCCGTCACCGCGAAGACGGTGCCGGCATATCCGTGGCGCTCGAGGATGTCGGCCGCGCGCAGGGTCGACCGGTAGCCGTCGTCGAACGTGAAGACGACGCTGCGGGGCGGAAGCCCCCCGCGCACCCGGAGCCGCTCCGCCTCGGCCATCGTCAGGCCGCGGTATCCCCGCCCGCGCAGGTATGCGGCCTGGTGGTCGAGCGCCTCCTCGGTGATCGCCAGCGGCGAGTCCCATGTCGAGCTGACCGCGTGATAGGCCAGGATCAGCGGTCGGGGAGCGGCGGGCACAGCCCGATTCTGCCGTCGCGCCCGGAAGCACGCAAGCAGTTCATACGAACACATGTTCGATATGATGGCGGGATGCGGTCACCCGCGACCCGCACCATCGGCGGCCCCCGGAAGGCGTCGGTGCGCTGCGACCCGGGTGGGATCCCCGTGATCGTCGCCGGCCGCCCGGTCGAGTGCGTCCGCGACGAGTGGCGGGTCGACGAGGGTTGGTGGAGCGGCCGCCCGGTGCACCGCCGCTACTTCGAGCTCGTGCTCTTCGGCGGTGCGGACGTGGTGGTGTTCGCCGACCGCCGCTCCGGCGAGTGGTGGGCGCAGCGGGCGTGATCTACCCGGAGCTCCACGCCCACTCCGGCTTCTCCTTCCTGGACGGCGCGTCCCAGCCCGAGGAGCTGGCCGAGCGGGCGGCCGAGCTCGGGTACGAGACGGTCGCGCTGACCGACCACGACGGCCTGTGCGGGTCGCTGACCTTCGCCCACGCCGCCCGCGAGGCCGGCGTGCGGCCTATCACCGGCGCCGAGATCACCCTGGCCGGCGGCGCCCACCTGACCCTGCTGGCCGAGACGGCGGCCGGCTACCGCAACCTGTGCCGGCTGATCACCGCCGCCCACGCCGACGACCGCCGCGCGCCCTCCGCGACGCTCGACCAGGTGCGCTCGCCACGCCGACGGCCTGCACTGCCTGACCGGCTGCGCCCGCCACGGCCTGCGTCGCGCGGCCGGTGGCGGAGGGCCGCCGGCGCGAGGCCGAGGAGCTGGCGCCTGCGGCTGCGCGGCGATCTTCGGCCGCGACCGCTTCTCGGTCGAGCTGCAGCGGCCGTACTGCGCGCGGCGATGCCCGCCGCAACCGGCTGCTGACCGAGCTGGCCGGCCGGCTGCGGCGTGCGCACCGTGGCCACCGGCGACCCCCACGCCCACTCCCGCCGCCGCGCGCTCCTGCAGGACGCGCTCGTGGCCATCCGGTCGCAACACGACCCTCGACGCCTCCGAGGCCGAGCGGCGCGGCAACCACGAGGCGGTGCTGCGCTCGCCGGCCGAGACCGCCGCCCGGCTTCGCCGACGAGGCCGTGCCGGGGCGCCGTACGAGGTGGCCGACCGGCTGCCGGTTCGACCTCACCCAGGACCTGGGCTACCGCTATCCCGACTTCGCGCGGACGACCGGCGAGACGGCCAGGCGCGCGCTCGCCCGCATCTGCAGCGACCAGCTGGAGCGCCGCTACCCCGGCTCGGCACACAGGCCGAGGCCCGCACGCCGGCTGGACGAGGAGCTGCGGCCTCATCGAGCACCACGACCTGGCCGGCTTCTTCCTGCTGCACCGCGACATCCTGGAGATGGCCCGCGAGGTGGCCCGTGCGCGTGCGCGCCGCAGCGCCGGCCGCCGCTGCTGCCGCCGGGGCGCGGCCGCGGCTCGAGCGTCGGCTCGATCGTCTGCTACCTGACCGGCCTCTCCCACGTCGACCCGGTCGACACCCGCCTCTTCCTGGGCCGGTTCCTCTCGCGAGACCTGGCCAGCGTGCCCGACATCGACCTCGACTTCCCGCGCGACGTGCGCGAGGGGCTGATCGCTCGACGTGGATCGCGCGCTACGGGCCGAGCACGCCGCGCTGGTGGCCGCCTTCCCCACCTACCGCGTGCGCGGCGCGATCCGCGACCTGGGCAAGGCGCTCGCCCTGCCCCAGGGCGAGCTCGAGCGCATGGCCCGGCTGGCCGACGGCTGGGCGCGGCATCGGCGCCGTCGAGCAGGCTCGAGCGCTGCCAGACGGCGAGGCGCGGCTGGACTCGCCGCGCTGGCGCGCCTTCGCGTTCCTGATGGAGGAGATCATGGGCCTGCCCCGCCACATCAGCCAGCACTCCGGCGGCATGGTCATCTCGCCCGCCCGCTGGTCGAGCTGGTGCCGGTGGTCCCGGCCGCCATGGAGGGCCGCCAGATCTGCCAGTGGGACAAGGACTCCTGCGCCGACGCCGGCTTCCTCAAGATCGACCTGCTCGGCCTGGGGATGCTCTCGGCGGTCGAGGAGTGCGTCGACCTGATCGCCGAGACGCGCGGGCGAGCCGATCGACCTGTCGCGGATCGGCTTCGACGACCCCGCGGTCTACGCCGAGATCCAGGCAGGCCGACACGGTCGGCGTGTTCCAGATCGAGAGCCGGGCGCAGATGCAGTCCCTGCTGCAGACGCTGCCCGAGAACCTGGACGACCTGACCGTCCAGGTGGCGCTCATCCGCCCCGGGCCGATCATCGGCGGCGCGGTGAACCCCTACGTCAAGCACCGCCGGCCCTGCGCGCCGACCCCGGAGTTCGAGCCCCCCTACGACCACCCCTGCTCGAGCCGACTGCTGCGCGACACGCTGGGCGTGGTGGTGTTCCAGGAGCAGGTGCTCGAGGTGGCGATGGCGCTGGCCGGCTTCACCACCGGCCAGGCCGAGGCCCTGCGGCGGGCGATGAGCCGCAAGCGCAGCCGCGAGGCACTCGAGCGCCACTGGCAGCGAGTTCCGCGAGGGCGCGGCCGGCACGGGGCGTCGACGAGGCGACCGCCCGGCGCGTGTTCGACAAGCTGGTCGCCTTCTCGGAGTTCGGCTTCCCCAAGGCCACGCGGCCGCCTTCGCCATCCTCGCCTACCAGTCGGCGTGGCTGCACCGCTCCTACCCGGCCGAGTTCCTGTGCGCGCTGCTGAACGCCCAGCCGATGGGCTTCTACCCGCCGGCCACCCTGCTGCGCGACGGCCAGCGGCGCGGCGTCGAGTGCCGCCCGCCCGACGTCGACCGCGCGCGGCGACGTGCACCGTCGAGGACGGCGCCGCGGTGCGGATCGGCCTCGGCTACGTGCGAGGTGCGTCGGCACGCCGCCGAGCGGCTGGTGGCCGAGCGCGACGCCGAGGGGCCCGTTCCCCGACCTGGCCGACCTGGTGCGGCGCGCGCCGCTCTGCGCGCGACCAGCTCGCGAGCCTGCTCCGGGCCGGCGCCTGCGACGCCTTCGACGCCAACCGCCGCCGGCTCCTGTGGGAGCTGCCGCTGCACCGCGCCCCGGCCGGAACCGGCGCGAGGGCGCCGCTCAGCTGGCGCTCGCGCTCGACGCCTCCCCCACCCCGGCGCTGCCGCGCATGACCGACTGGGAGCGGATGGTGTCCGACCACGAGGCCATGAGCCTGACCACCGGCCCCCACCCGCTGGCGCTCCTGCGGCCGTCGCTGCGGCCGGCATCACCACCTCGCGACCGGCTGCTCGACGCGCCGCTCGGGCCGGTCACGATCGCCGGCATCACCATCGCCCGCCAGCGCCCGGGGACGGCCAAGGGCATCGTCTTCCTGCTGGTCGAGGACGAGCACGGCATGACGAACGTGATCTGCCCACCTGCGGTCTACGAGCGCGACCGGATCGCGATCCGGGCCGAGCCGCTCGTGCAGGTGTGGGGCCGGCTCGAGCGCCGCGACGGCAGCCGTGAACGTGATCGCCGACCGGGTGGCGGGCCTGACCCACGCCGGCCGGCCGGACGTCGGCCGCGCGGCCGAGCGGGCCGCGGCGCGGGCGGCCGGCACCGGCGCCGGCCAGGGCGGCCACGTCGCCGACCTGCGCCGGCTCCGGGCGGCGGCGCCGCGGGCGAACAGCTTCGGCCGCGGCCGTCGATAGGCACCCGCAGCCCGGGGCCAGGCCCCGGGTTGCCATTCGTGTGCATTTCCCAAGATTTCCGTAAAGAGGGCTGCCGGAGCGGGCGCCGCATCCGTACGCTGGACGGGCCGATGTGGTCTCGCCGCTCGGGGTAGAAGGAGCCCACCCTGATGAGGGGCGGGATGGGGTCGGTTGGGGGAGGCCGTTCGCCTGCGGCCTCCCCCAAAATTCTGGATGGCCTAGGCCTCGCCTTGCGAGGCGCGGATGGCCGTCTCGAGCGCCGGGAAGTGGTCGCAGATCCGGCCGCCTAGCTGCGTCGGCCACAGCTGCCATCGGATCGCCCGCGCGACCAGGCACTGGCCGCCCGGCGCGGGCGGCAGGCCGCAGGCCCAGCGCACCTCGTGCTCCGGCACCTTCCGGGCACGTGAGCCCCGTGATGCCGAGCTGCTGGCCGACGTCCGCAGCGACGCCGCCTGCCGTCGTCCGCTGGGGCAGGAGCGCCACCAGCTCGGCGATCTTCGCGCAGCGGCGGGCGCGCGGGACCGTGCTCCAGCTGCCGAGCACGTTCACGCGTGCGATCAGACATTCGGACTCGGCCCGGAAGATCGACGGCACACGCCCAGGCGGAGCCGTTGGACTGGAGCCGCGAGCAGCGCACGTTCTGGGCGCCGTCGCGCTGGAAGATCTGGTGCTCGAGCGACGACTGCGAGATGCGGTCGTGGATCCGCAGAGCGAAATAGCCGATGCCGAGGACGACGAGCAACCCCAGGATCACGCTCAGGAACCGCGTATGTGGCCGCAAGGCGCCGCGCACGGTCGACGACGCGGGCGGCGGCCGTCGGCTCGGGGGCGGGACGGGACGGGGCGGCACCGGGCCGACGGGGGGGCGTGGCGCGACCGCCGCCCCCACGGGCGGGGGCTCGGGCTCGCCGCCATCGTCGTAGTCGCCGTCGAAGTCGTCCCGGCCCTCGAAGTCTTCCTCGTCGTGCGGCGCGGGCTCCTCGACGTCCTCGGGATCCGGCTCGGGCGCGCCGCGGGCGGCGGCGGCTCGACCTCGTCCCGGGCGTGCTTCGGCCGGTAGACCGTGTCCGGCCTGGGTCGGCGAGACCTCCTCCTCCTCTCGCGGCGGGACCGCGGCGGCCGCTCGGGCTCGCGCTCGATCCGCGGGCGGCAGGCCGGCCGTCGGCTCCCGCCGGGCGACCCGCGGCGGCAGCTCCGGCGCGGGCTCGCGCTCGATCCGCGGCGGGAGCGCCGGGTGCCGTCGCGTCACGCTCGATCCGGGGCGGAAGCCCGGGCGCGGGCTCGCGGCCGATCCGCGGCGGCAGGCCCGGCGTAGGCGCCGGCCGTGGCCGCGCCTGATCCGGTTCGGGCGCATCCGGCACGTCGTCCCCTCCGCGCCGAACCCGGCCTCCGAGGGCACCCGCCGTGCCGGCTACGGCCAGGACCGCTCTGCGGGCCCGGCCCAGCAGCTCGTCTCGTGACACGGGGGACACTTTACGCGGTGGGGTCAACGGACTTCGCGGCCACCGGGCTCCCTAGGCCGTGATCAGGGCGACGTCGCCGTCGACGTCGCCGGACGGTCGGCACGACGTCCAGGACGCCCTCACGGGCGCAGTAGCGGACGTCGTCGAACGAGGTCGGCGGCGCGCAGGTTGCGGGCGCTCTTCGACGCCCCAGCCCCTCGGCCGCGGACGGGAACGCGGCCGCAGATCGCCTCGGCGGCCTGGGCGGCGTCGGAGCTCCCACTCCGCCAGCCACACCGGCAGCTCCGGCCACGAACCGGCCCGCCGTGTAGGCGTCGTCGATGGCGAACTCGCCCGCACGCCGGCGCACTGGACGAGCACGTCGCCCTTCGCCGCCCGGGCGATGCGGGCCGCCTGGGCGGCGCACGCCGTCAGGTTCGCGAGGCTGCCGACGAGCACCGTGTCGGCGCGCCCGGCGGCGGCGACGATCGCGCGGGTGCCGTTCGTCGTGGTCAGGACGAGCGTCGAGCCGCGCGGACCGCCCTCGGCGAACTCGCGCGGCGAGTTGCCGAAGTCGAACCCTTCGGGCCGCACGCAGCCGCGCTCGCCCGCGAGCATCGTGCCGTCGCCGAGCCGTGAGCGCAGCTCCCGCGCGCGGTCGAGCCCGGCGCAGGCGAGCACGCGCTCGTACCCGCCGGCCAGCGCCTGGGCGATCGTCGTCGTCGCGCGCAGCACGTCGATCGACGATGGCCACGGCCGCCTCGGCGGCTCGCCCGGGGTGAAGGCGACGTCGATCCTCATCCCGCCGCCCCGTCGTCTGCGACCACCGCCTGGGCCGCCGCGAGCCGCGCGATCGGCACCCGGAAGGGCGAGCACGACACGTAGTCGAGCCCGACCCGGTGGCAGAACGCGACCGAGGCGGGGTCGCCGCCGTGCTCGCCGCAGATGCCCAGCTTGATGCCGGGCTTGCGCCGCGGGCGCCGTCCGACGCCGATCTCGACCAGCTCGCCGACGCCCGTCCTGGTCGATCGTCTCGAACGGGTTGGCGCGAGGATGTCGTCCTCGAGGTAGCTGGGTCAGGAACTTGCCCTCGGCGTCGTCGCGGAGAAGCCGAGCGTGGTCTGGGTCAGGTCGTTGGTGCCGAACGAGAAGAAGTCCGCGTGCCGCGGCGATCTCGTCGGCGGTGAGCGCCGCGCGCGGCACCTCGATCATCGTGCCCGACAGGATACTCGACCCGTCGCCGCGCTCCTCGGCGATCACCGCCTCGGTCGAGACCGCTCGCGCAGCCGCCGCAGCTCCTCGCGCGAAGCCGACCAGCGGGATCATGATCTCGACCTGCGGCGCTCCCCGTCTCGGCCTTGACCGCGCGGCGCGGCATGATGGCCCGCACCTGCATCTCGTAGATCTCGGGGTACAGCAGCCCGAGCCGGCAGCCGCGCGTGCCCAGCATCGGGTTCTGCTCGTGGAGCTGCGGACTCGCGGCGAGCCGTCGCTCGACGACTCGGGTCGCCTGCCGTGCGCGCGGCGCTCGACCGCAGCGTCAGGTCGAGCAGGTCGGGCAGGAACTCGTGCAGCGGCGGGTCGAGCAGGCGGATCGTGACCGGCAGCCCGGCCATCGCGCGGAAGATGCCCTCGAAGTCGCCCTGCTGGAACGGCAGCAGCCGGTCGAGCGCCGCCCGCCGGCTCGTCCTCGTCGGCGGCCATGATCATCTCCTGCACGATCGGCAGCCGCTCCTCGCCGAAGAACATGTGCTCGGTGCGGCACAGGCCGATGCCCTCGGCGCCGAACTCGCGGGCCCGGCGCGGCGTCCTCGGGCGTGTCGGCGTTGGCGCGCACCGCCAGCCGGCGGACCTCGTCGGCCCAGCCGAGGATCGCGTCGGAAGTCGCTCGTTGATCTGCGGCGGGACCAGCGGCACGGCGCCGCGCGATGACGCGCGCCGCTGGCCGCCGTCGATCGTGATCACGTCGCCCTCGCGAGATCGTCGTCGCCGAGTCCGATCGACATGCGGCGCCGTCGAGGTCGATGTGGATGCGCCTCGACGCCGCAGACGCCGGCTTGCCCATCCCGCGGGCGACGATGGCCGCGTGGGACGTCATGCCGCCGCGGGCGGTCAGGACGCCCTGCGCCTGCGATCATCCCGTGGATGTCGTCCGGCGTGGTCTCGTCGCGCACCAGGATCACCGCCTCGCCGGCCCGGCCGCGCCGCTCGGCCTCGTCGGCGTCGAAGACGACCGCGCCGACCGCGGCGCCCGGCGAGGCGTTGACGCCGCGTCGCGAGCGGCGTCGTAGCGGCGCTGCGGGTCGAGCCGGGGCAGCAGCAGCTGGTCGAGCTGGCCGGGATCGATCCGGCGCGAGCGCCTCGTGCGCCGGTCACGAGCCCCTCGCTGACCAGGTCGCGGCGATCCGCACCATGGCCTGGGCGCTGCGCTTGCCGTTGCGCGTCTGCAGCATGTAGAGCGTGCCCGTGCTCGATGGTGAACTCGACGTCCTGCATGTCGCGGTAGTGCCGCTCGAGCAGCTGCCATGGCGTCGCGATCAGCTGCGCGAAGGCCTCGGGCAGCTCCTCCTCGAGCTCGGCCAGCGGCCGCGGCGTGCGGATGCCGGCGACGACGTCCTCGCCCTGGGCGTTGACGAGGAACTCGCCGAAGAGCTCGCCTGCTCGCCGGTCGAGGGGTTGCGGGTGAAGGCGACGCCGGTGCGCGGAGTCGTCGCCCGATGTTGCCGAACACCATCTGCATGCACGTTGACGGCGGTGCCGAGGTCGTCGGGATGTCGTTGAGGCGGCGGTAGTCGCTGCGCGCGCGGTTGTCCCACGACTCGAACACGGCGCCGATGGCGCCGTCGAGCTGGGCGCGCGGGTCCTGCGGGAAGTCCTCGCCCGGTGCTCGAGCGGTAGATGTCCTTGAACGTGCGCGACCAGCTCGCGCAGGTCGTCGGCGTCGAGGTCGACGTCGGCTCGGCGCGCCGCGGTCGTGCTTGGCGCGTCGAGCGCGTCCTCGAAGTAGGCGCCTCGTCGACCCCCGCGACCACGTCGCCGAACATCTGGATGAACCGGCGGTAGGAGTCGAGGCGAAGCGCGGGTTGCCCGTCCGCGGCCGCCAGCCCCTCGACGCGCGCGTCGTTGAGGCCGAGGTTGAGGACCGTGTCCATCATCCCGGGCATCGAGACTGGCGCCGCTGCGCACCGAGACCAGCAGCGGGTCGCTCGGGGTCGCCGAGCCGCTTGCCGATCGCGCTCCTCGAGCCGGCCGAGGTGCTCGGCCACCTCGTCGTCCAGGCCCTCGGGAACGCGTCGCCGCCGCGCAGGTAGTCCATGCACGCCTCGGTCGTGATCGTGAAGCCCGTCGGGGACGGGCAGCCCGATCGCGCGTCATCTCGGCGACGTTGGCGCCCTTCCCGCCGAGCAGGTCGCGCATCTCCCGCGAGCCCTCGGAGAAGTCGTAGACGTACCCGGGCACGGTGCGGAGTCTATTCTGGCCCGTGGGCTATGGTGGGCCGATGCCGCAGCAGCTTGCCACCTGCGAATGCGGCCGGCCCGACTGTCACGCCCCGCTCGCCGTGCCCGCCGAGGAACTGGAGCGCCTGCACGCCGAAGGGGTGCGCGTGATCGCCCCCGGACACGTGCGCGGCACCGACGACGAGGTCGTCGTCTCCCGCGCGGACGAGCGCTGGACGGTGCGCGACATCGATCCCGTGGACGAGGCGTCGATGGAGTCGTTCCCGGCCAGCGATGCGCCGGCATGGCCGGACGCCTGAGGCTGCGCCCTCTCGCGCCGGACGACGACGCGGAGCTCCTGCGGATCCATGCGACGCCCGAGGTGGCGCGGTGGTGGGACGAGCCCGATGAGGGCTTTCCGCTGTCGGACGATCCCGAGTCGACCCGGCTCGTCATCGAGGTCAACGGCCGGGTCGCCGGCATGATCCAGTACGCCGAGGAGCTGACGCCGAAGTACAAGCACGCCTCGATCGACCTCTTCCTCGACCCGGCCCTGCACAACCAGGGCCACGGCAGCGAGGCGGTGCGCCGGGTCGTGCGGCTGCTGATCGACGAGCGCGGCCACCACCGGATCACGATCGACCCGGCCGCGACCAACGCCGCGGCGATCCGGGCCTACGAGAAGGTCGGCTTCCGGCGTGTTGGCGTCATGCGCAGCTACGAGCGAGACGCCGACGGGCGGGACTGGCACGACGGCCTGCTGATGGAGCTCCTGGCGGGAGAAGAAACCGGGTAGCGGTGTGCAGCTCAGTCGCCGGTCGGCACGACGCCGGACGGCTCGACCATCAAGATCACGGTGCGGGCCGGCGCGCTCGTCTTGTGGGCGACGCCGCGCGGCACCGTGAATCCCTGCCGGGGCTGCAGCCGCACGGTGTCGCGCCCCTCGACCTCGATCACGAGCTCGCCCTCGAGCACGAGGAAGAACTCGTCTTCGGTCTCGTGGCTGTGCCAGTGGAAGTCGCCCTCGATCACCCCGAGCCGGACGACCGCGTCGTTCACGCTCGTAAGCGTCTGGTTGAACCACGGCTCGTGCGCGGCCGCCTCGGCGCCGACGTCGATCAGCGCCAGCTGGCCGAACTTGTCGTCGAGGTGGATGTCGTAGTCGCTCACGCCGTCGTCCCCCGGGCGCCCTCGAGCGCGGCCCGGCGGCGATCGTCGACGAGCTCGGCGACGCGCGCGGCCGTCTCCTCGATGGCGAGGCCGGTCACGTCGATCACGGGGCAGCTCAGCCGCTTGTGCAGCGCTCGCGTGAACTCGAGCTCCTCGTAGATCTCGGCCAGGTCTGCGTAGCGCGCGCCCGCGCCGGCCAGTGCGCGTACGCGGCGGCGGCGGATACCGGCCAGCTGCTCGGCGTCGATCGTCAGGCCGACGAGCTTCCACGACTCGACCGTGAACAGCACCGGCGGTGGGTCGACGCCGCGCACGATCGGCACGTTCGCGGCCATGTAGCCGAGGTAGCCGAGGTGCATCGACGTCGGCGTCTTCGACGTGCGCGAGACGCCGATCAGGACGATGTCGGCCTGGTGCAGGTCGTCAGCGCCGCGGCCGTCGTCGTGCTTCACCGCGAACTCGATCGCGGCGATGCGGCGGAAGTACTGGGCGTCGAGCGGGGCACTGCGGCCGGGGACGAGCGAAGCTTCGCGCCCGGACGCCGTCGTGATCGCGTTCAGCGCGGGGCCGAGCACGTCGTGGACGACCAGGCGGCCGGCGTGCGCGATCTCGACCATCGCCTCGCGCAGCGACGGGTCGACCAGCGTGTAGAACACCGCCGCCCGCCGGTTGGTGGCCGACTCGAGCGCGCGCGCCAGCTGCTCCCGGGTCTGCACGCGGGCGTGGCGGATCATCTCGATCTCGGTGTCGACGAACTGGCTCTGGGCAGCCCGCCCGACCCGCGCGGCCGTGTCCCCGGTGGAGTCGGACACGATGTGGATCTCGAGCCGTTCGGACACGTCGGCAGATCCTATCCCGGAACCCCCGGCCGGGTCACCCGCGGTGGGCTGGGATACTGCGGCGATGGAACCTGATCGGGTCACGCTCGTGCGCTCGCACGAGCTCACGGACGCCGCGCCCTACGCCTACGCCGCACTGCCGCCGGCCGGAGCGCGCCTGATCTTCACCGCGGGCGCCTGCCCACTGGACGCGACGGGCGCAACGGTCGCCCCGGGCGACGTCGCCGCCCAGGCTGAGCAGGTGATGGCGAACCTGCGTACGGCGCTGCGGGGCGCCGGCGCAGACCTCGACGACGTGGTCAAGACGACCGTCTACGTGGCGACGCGGAAGCGGGACGACCTCGTCGCGGCGTGGGACGTGGTACGGCGCCACTTCGGCGACCACGACGCGCCCAGCACGCTGCTCGGCGTGAGCGTTCTCGGCTACCCCGACCAGCTGGTCGAGGTCGAGGCCGTGGCCGCGCTGCGCTGACGCACGCGCCTACCCGGGCAGCTGACCGAAGTCGGCGAGCGTGCGCAGGGCCGCGGCCACGTTCGCGACCAGGGTGAGCCTGTTCGCCCGCACCGCCTCGTCCGGGGCCATCACGAGCACGTCTTCGAAGAAGCGGTTGACGCGCGGGACGAGCGCCGCGGCGGCTTCGAGCGTCGCGGGCGGGTCGGCCATCGCTGCGCCCAGGTCGCGCTCGGCCGCATCCTGCAGGAGCGCCGCGTCGACGTCTCCGGGCGGCGTCTCGCCGGCGATACGGACGCAGCGGTTGTAGGCGTCGCGCACGCCGTCGCGTCCGGGGCCCGCGAACGCATGCAGCGCCCGGGCCTGCGCGGCGACAGCGATCGGCTCGACCGCGCCCGCGCCGCGGGCGGCCCGCACCTCCTCGACCGTCACGCCCTCCTCCCGCAGGATCGGCTCGAGCCGGTCGAGCAGGAAGCCGGTGGCGCCGTCACCGACGGTCCCGGCCGGGTCGATGCGGTAGCCGCGGTGGAGCGCGATCGCCACGATCCCGGCGGCCGCCCGGCGCAGGCCGTACGGGTCGCGGCTGCCGGTCGGCTCCAGGCCGCGCGAGAACGCGACCGCAACGGTGTCGGCCTTGTCGGCGAGCGCGAGCACCGCGCCGGCGTCCGACGCCGGCAGCGTCCCGCCCGCCTCCCGGGGCCGGTGGTGCTCCTCGATCGCGACGCACACCGGCTCGTCCTCGCCCGCAGCCCGCGCGTAGACCGAGCCGGCGTAGCCCTCCAGGTCGGCGAACTCGCTGACGAGGCCGGAGACCAGGTCGGCCTTGCAGAGTTCGGCGGCGCGCGCAGCCGCCGCGGCGACGTCGTCCCCGAGGCTGTTGCCCGCACACAGCCGGCCGACGATCGGGCCCAGCCGCGCCACCTTGTCCGCGAGCGATCCGGCCCCGCCGAGGAAGCTGACCCGGCCGAGTTCGTCCGCCATCGCGCCGATCCCCCGCTCCAGGTCGCGCCGGTAGGCGAACCGGGCGTCGTCGAGCCGGCCGACGAGCACCTCCTCGTTGCCCGCGCGCACGACGTCGGGGTCGCCGCCGTTGGCGACGAACACGAACCGCGGCTCGAGGTCGGCGCCCTCGCGGTGGACCGGGAAGTAGCGCTGGTGCGACTGCATCGCGGTCACGACGACCCGCTCGGGCAGCTCCAGATAGCCGGGATCGAACCGGCCCTCGAGCACGACCGGCCACTCGACCAGGTACACGACCTCGTCCAGCTTCCCGGCCGGATCCGTCCACGGCCCGGCCGCGTCCAGGCCGGCGACGATGGCGGCCCGCCGCTCCGACGCGTCGACCATCACGCGCAGCGCGCGAAGGTCGTCGAGGTAGCCGGCAGCGGTCCCGAGCGGCCCATGGCCGCCCTCATAGCGGTGGCCGGAGGTCGTGTCGCCCGCGTCCACGCCCGCGAGCCGCAGCGGCACCACCGCGTCGCCCAATTTCACCACGAGCCAGCGGATCGGGCGCGAGAAGCGGCCGCCTTCCCACCGCATCGACTTCGAGAACTGGATGCCCTCGACGAGCGGGCGGACGAGGTCAGGTACGAGGTCGGCCACGGGCGTCGACGCCCCATCGGAGATCGCCCAGACGAAGCCCTCGCGCTGCTCGAGGCCGGACGGCTCGAGCCCGTGCTTGCGGGCGAAGCCGGTCAGGGCCTGCTCGGGCGCGTCCGCCCGCGGCCCGCGCACCTGGGAACGCTCGGCGGCCCGCTCGGCCGGGAGGCCGAGGACGAGGACCGCCAGACGCCGCGGCGAGACATGGAAGCGGCGCTCACCCGAACCGATGCCGGCCTTCGCGAGCGCCTCCTCGAGCAGGCCGGGCAGCTGCGCCTCAGCCTGGCGGCACGCCGCGGCCGGCAGCTCCTCGCAGCCGATCTCGACGAGCAGGTCAGGCACCGGGCTCCTCGACCTGCAGGTGGGCGCGGGCGACCGCCTGCGCCAGCCGGCGCATGCGCAGGATGTAGCCGGCGCGGTCGGTGACGGCGACCGCGCGGCGGGCGTCGAGCAGGTTGAACGAGTGCGAGCACTTGAGCACGCAGTCGTAGGCGGGCAGCGGGAGGCCGGCGTCGATGCAGCGGCGGGCCTCGGCCTCGAAGTCATCGAAGTGGCGCGCGTACACCTCGACGTCGGCCAGCTCGTAGTTGTAGGCCGACATCTGGCGCTCGTTCTGGAGCAGCACATCGCTCCAGCGGACGTCGTCCGACCACTGCATGTCCTGCGCGCGGCGGACCCCCTGGAGGTACATGCCGAGGCGCTCGGTGCCGTAGGCGAGCTCGACCGAGATCGGATCGAGGTCGAGCCCGCCCGCCTGCTGGAAGTAGGTGAACTGGGTGATCTCCATCCCGTCCATCCACACCTCCCAGCCGAGCCCGGAAGCGCCCAGGGACGGGTTCTCCCAGTTGTCCTCGACGAAGCGGACGTCGTGGCGGGGGACGTCGATCCCGATCGCCTGGAGCGACGCCAGATAGAGGTCCTGCACATCGGCGGGCGCCGGCTTCAGGATCACCTGGTACTGGTAGAACTGCTGGAACCGGAACGGGTTCTCGCCGTAGCGGCCGTCGTCGGGGCGGATCGACGGCTCGACGTAGGCGGTGCGCCACGGCCGCGTGCCGAGTACGCGCAGGAACGTGGCCGGGTTCGAGGTGCCCGCGCCGACCTCGGTGTGGTACGGCTGCATGATGGTGCACCCGTGCTCCTCCCAGTAGGCCTGGAGCGCCGAGAGCATGCCCTGGAAGGTGTGCGCCATCGCGGCCCGCAAGCTATCAGGCGGAGCCGGAGCGCCGGGTCTGATCAGGCCTGCAGCGTGCGCATGCGAAAGCCGCCGTGGTGGGCATAGGTGGCCTCGACGACCCGCACCGCGTCGGCGGCCGTCGCCGGCTCGAGCGGGCCGGCCACCAGCGGCCGCTCGATCAAGGCCTCGATCATCTCCAGGCTGCCCGGCCGCAGGCGGAACCACTCCGGCCCGCCGGAGCACAGCTCGCACACCGCGCCGCCCGCCGTGGCCGAGTAGCCGACGAGCGGGCCGTCCCGCCCGCACGACGCGCACGAGCGCAGGTGCGGCAGGTAGCCGGCCAGCAGCAGGAGCTTCAATTGGAAGCCGACGGCGAGCGCGTCGGCGGCCGGGTTGCCGCCCTCGGGCAGCGGCCCGTCGAGCACGCCCAGGAAGCGGACGAGGCCGTCGAAGACGCGCGGCTGCGGCTCGGGCTCCGGGTGCAGCTTGAGCACTGCCTCGGCCCCGATCAGCGCGATGCCGAGCGCGTGCGGCCGCTCCCGCACCGCCGCGTGGGGCGAGATGGTGTCGGCGCCCGAGACGGTGTGCAGCTCACCGCGGCCCTCGTGCAGCATGAGCGCCGACCGCGTCAGCGGCTCGAGCCGCCCGCCGAAGCGCGACGTCGTCTTGCGCACACCCTTCGCGATCGCGTTCACGCGCCCGCGCTCGGCGGTGTAGAGGTGCAGCACGCGGTCGGCCTCGGCGAACCGCATCGAGCGCAGGACGATCGCATCCGCGCGGTACGTGCGTCCCATGCGGCCAGTGTATGAGCGGGGGCGGCGGGATGGCTGCCCAGATTGCAATTGGCACACGCGGCGAATGCCAATTGGCGGCGGGGTCGGGCACCGAGCGGCGCCGCGAAGTCCGGTACCCCGACTACCGTGGCAGGATGCCGGACGTCACCGTCCGCCCCCTCCTCCCCGCCGAACACGGCGAGGTCGGCAAGCTCCGCGAGCGGACGGTCGCGGCGTACCGGTCGGTCCCGGGTGACGCGCACACCTCGTCGGGCTATGAGGGCACGCTGCGCGACGTCGGCGCGCGGGCGAGGGACGCGGTCGGGCTCGTCGCGGTGGGCAACGAGGGCACGCTCCTCGAGCGTGACGGCGGCGCCGGGATCCGCATGCTGGCGGTGTCGCCGGCGGCGCATCGGCGTGGTGTCGGGCGAGCGATCGTGGAGCACACCGCGCCATCGATGACCGCGGCGCGGGGGCTCTACGGAACGCTCAGCTTCGCCCGCGCCCGCCACCTCGACGGCCTCGTGCCGGGCGCGAAGCTCATGGCCTAGACGCCCGACCTCGCCGCCGGCCAGCCCGGCTAGCGCTCCAGCAGACGGAACAGCGGCTCGACTCGGGGCGCGGCCGGCTCGCGGCCGTGCGCCCGCGCGAGCACGCGCCGGCGGAAGTCCTCACACGCCTCGGCCGACGTCCACGCCTCGACCGTGAGGACGCCGCCGTTCACGACGCCCACCGCATGCGCGACCGCGGAGCGGGTGAGCGCGAAGGCCGCTGCCCGGTCGTGCTCTGCGACCGACATCTGCGGCTCCTCGGCGATCGCGAGCACATCGGCGGCGGCGCCCCGGCGGGACGCCACATGGCGGTGGAGCGGCAGGATCAGCGGGTCGGAGGGCGTGAGCCCGAAGCTGCGCGCCGCCGGCTCGAAGCGCTCCGCGGCGTGCCGGGCAAACGCCTCACGGGTCTCCCACACCTCGGCCATCAGGAGCCGCGCAGCAGCGGTGCCGGCGACCGCGTGCATGCGGCAGCCGGGATCGAGGTCGGCAGCGGTCTGGATGCCGAGCTCGACGGACAGGCCGTCGTAGAGATCGACGTTCTCGAGCGGGCGGTCGCGCACGACGAGAACGCTCACACGCATCCGCTCCCCTGCGCACGCTGTCGCCTCATCCTCGATGAGGCGTTCGCCGCGGGCACCGGATCGGTTCGCCGCCGGGCGCTACCCGGCCTCGGCCACCTCGCGCACGTTGCCGTCGGGCAGGGCGGCGATGAGGTCTGCCGTACGCACCTCGAAGACCGCGTTCGGCGTCCCGGCGGCGCACCAGACCGTGTCGAACCGCTGCAGCGAGACATCCACAAGCGTCCGCATCGGCGCCGGGTGGCCGAGCGGCGGCACGCCGCCGATGGCGAAGCCGGTCGCCTCACGCACGACGTCCGGCTTGGCCCGGCGCAGGCCCAGCGCAGCCGCGTCGACGCGACGGTCGCCTGCGCAGAGCACGAGCACGGGGCCCGAGTCGTCCACGAAGACGAGCGACTTCACGATCTGGCCGAGCTCGCAGCCTGCGGTTGCCGCCGCCTCCTCGGCCGTGCGGCTCGACTCCTCATGCTCGACCACGGTGACGTCGAGCCCGGCGTCGGCGAGCCGCTCCGCTACCCGCTGGGCCGTCGGGTGCAGCGTGGGCATAGATGAGTCCCCCTCTGAGCGACGCGGATCTTCTCGATGGGCGTCCCGCAGCGAGGGCACGGCTCGCCGGTGCGGGCGTACACGGCGAAGCGCTCCTGCATCCCCCCGCGCTCGCCATCGACGCCACGATAGTCGCGGATGCTCGCGCCGCGCGACTCGATCCCGCGCCGAAGCGCCGCCACCACGGCGGCGTGCAGCCGCCGCACCTGCGCCGCAGTCAGGTCACCGCCGAGCCGCAGGGGGTGGATGCGCGCCTCCCACAGCGCCTCGTCGGCGTAGATGTTGCCGACGCCCGCGACGATCCCCTGGTGCAGCAGGAGGGCCTTGATCGGCGCCCTGCGGCCGCGTAGGTCGGCCCGAAAGCGCGTCGGCGTCCACTCCTCGGACAGCGGCTCGGGACCGGCGCGCAGGCGCAGGTACTCGTCCAGCTCCCCCGGCTCGAGCAGGCGCATCGTCCCGAACCGGCGCTGATCGCTGTAGAGCAGCGCGGCGCCGTCGTCGAGATCGAACACGGCTCGGATATGGGTCAGCGGCGGGTCGGCGCCACCCGGCTCGCGGTGGTGGAACCAGCCGGTCATACGCAGGTGGGAGACGAGCGTGCGCCCCGTCTCGAGGCCGAACAGCAGGTACTTGCCCCGCCGGCCGATGTCGGCGAAGCGCTCGCCGTCGAGCTCCATGCCCACCTCGCGCGGATCCACGGGCGCCGTCAGCCGGCCGTCGCGGATGTCCGCGCGCACCACGGTACGGCCTCGCAGTCGCGGTTGCAGCCCGCGGCGGACGGTCTCGACCTCGGGCAGCTCCGGCACCGCAGAAGCCTAGATCGTTGACGCCGACGACATCACGGGAGTCGGAACCAGCCACCCCGAGCGAGAACCGGTGAACCACTCGGCGAGCCCCGGCGAATACCCCGTGGCGCCGGCAGCGTCACACAACGTCCATCTGGACAAGGGGGAGACGGCTATGACCGAGACGATGGATCGAGCCCTGAACCGTGGGTCGCTCATCCGCACCGCCGGTGCGGCAGGAGCGGGCCTCGCGCTGGGCAGCGGCCTCTTGGGGGCCACGATCGCACGCGCGTCGGGCAGCGTTACCAAGGGCGACATCGACATCCTGATCGCGGCGCGAGATCGCAGAGGCACTGGCCGTGACGACGTACACGAACATCATCAACCGGGCGCCGTTCTTCAAGCGCCTGGCAGACGACGACCAGGGCTACCTGAAGGCGGCGCGGCAGGAGGAGATGTCGCACTACGCCGCTCGAGACAGTGCGTCACCGGCAAGCCCTCGCCGTTCACGGACTTCTACTACCCGCACGGCATGTTCCAGCGACGCGCAGACACGCTGAACATGCTGGTCACGCTCGAGGACGCGTTCATCGCCGCCTACCTGGTCGGCGTGCGCAACTTCTGCACTGCCGACCTGCGGGTGACCGCGGCGCGGATCATGGGCATCGAGAGCGACCACCGCACGCTCGCGCGCGTTGTCGGCCCCGGGCGTCGCCAAGCGCGACGGCGGCCCGATCGAGAAGATCACGGGCGTCCAGGGCGTGGCCGAGTCGGTCGACCCGCCGAACAACAACGGCTACGAGCGCACGCTCAAGTGGACCAACATCAACCAGGCGGTGGCCGCGCTGACTGCCGTTCGCCGACAAGGCCGCAGCCGCGAAGGCGGGCTTCAACACCAAGCAAGCCGTATCGAGTTCCATCCCTTCACCCCGCACCTGCCCAACCAGCTGGGCGCCTTCCACGGGTTCGGGGGCTAGACGGGCACGCGGGTGCGCGGTGCGACCCCCTCCGGCGCCGCGCACCCGCGGCTCAGCCTCTGATCTCGATGACCACCGGCGGCGGCTGGATCTCTTCGCCGCCGAGGTCGAAGCAGGCCGCGACGGCCTCGGCATCCACGTCGGCCGGCGAGCGGGCGTGCACGGTGGCCAACGGCTGCCCGCGCGCAACCCGCTCGCCGGCCTTCGCGTTCACCACGATCCCGACCGCGTGGTCGACGGCGTCCTCCTTGGTCGCCCGGCCGGCCCCGAGCCGCATCGCCGCATCGCCCAGACGCAGGGCGTGGCAGGCGTGCACATAGCCGTCGCGCGGTGACGGCACCGGCACGACGGTGGCAGCCTGGGGCAGCGGCGCGTCGGGGTCGCCGCCCTGGGCAGTGATCCAGCGCCGGTAGGCCTCGAGCGCCTTGCCGGATGCAGCGCGTCCTCGACGGCGGCACGATCGCCCACCATGATCGCCGCCGCCGACATGCACAGCTCGACGAGGTCGGCCGGCCCGCGCCCACCCAGCGTCTCGACCGCCTCGGCCACCTCCAGCGCGTTGCCGACGGCGCACCCGAGCGGCTCGTCCATGCGCGTGAGCATGCGGTCGTCGGCAGCCCGGCGGCCGCGCCGAGCCCGATCATCGCGTCGGCCAGCTCGCGCGGCCGAGGCCAGGTCGGGCATGAACGCGCCGCTCCCGACCTTGACGTCGAGCACGAGCCGCGTCGCCCCCGACGCGACCTTCTTCGACATGATGCTCGTCGGCGATCAGCGGGATGCTGGGCACCGTCGCCGTCACGTCGCGCAGGGCGTAGATGCGCCGGTCGGCGGGCACCAGGTCGGCCGTCTGGCCGGCGACGGCGCACCCCGACCCGGCGCACCTGCTCGACCAGCTCGTCGGCGCGAGAGGTCGACCCGGAAGCCGGCGATCGACTCCAGCTTGTCGAGCGTCCCGCCGGTGTGGCCGAGGCCGCGTCCCGAGAGCTTCGCGACCGGCACGCCGCAGGCAGCGACCAGCGGGCCGACCACGAGCGTCGTCTTGTCGCCGACGCCGCCGGTCGAGTGCTTGTCGGCGACCGGACGGCCGATCGACGACATGTCCAGGCGCGCGCCGGAGGCGACCATCGCCTCGAGCAGGTCGGCCGTCTCGCGCGTCGGTCATCCCGCGCAGGACGCACCGCCATCAGGAACGCCGCGAGCTGGTACTCGGGCGTCGTCCGGCGAGATCATCCGGACGAGCTCCCCGGCGGTGAGCTCGCCGCCGTCGCGCTTGCGCGCGATCAGGTCGACGATCCGCCCGCTCACAGCACCGGGGTGCCGGGCAGGCCGTCGGCGTCGCCCGGCGCCAGCACGCGCAGCACGGTGGCGCCGACGTCGGCGAACGTGTCGCCGTCGTGGCGCGCGCCGATCAGCGGCGCGCCGGGGACGTGCGCGACCAGCAAGGCGTGCTCGCGCGAGTGATCGGTCGACGGGGTCGTCGGGTCACAGCCATGGTCGGACGTGAGCACCAGCAGATCGCCGTGGCGCAGCGCCGCCAGGATGTCCGGCAGGGCGGCGTCGAACTCCTCCAGGGCGTCGGCGAACCCGCGCGGATCGTTGCGGTGGCCCCACAGCATGTCGGTCTCGACCAGGTTCACGAAGACGAAGCTCGCGTCTGGGACGGAGCGCAGCAGCTCGGTGGTGACCGCGATGCCGTGCGCGTTCGACGTCGTCGGCTTGGAGTGGTCGACGTCCTGGCCGGCGAAGATGTCGCCGATCTTGCCGACGCCGTGCACGGTGATGCCGCGCGCGCGCAGCTCCCCGAGGTGGTTCGGCCGCGGCGGGGAGAGCGAGAAGTCGTGCCGGCGGGGCGTGCGCACGTACGCGCCGGGCTCACCCTCGAACGGCCGCGCGATCACGCGGCCGACGGCGTGCTCTCCGACCAGCTGCGCGCGGGCGGTGCGGCACGCCTCGTACAGCTCCTCGAGCGGGATCGTGCCCTCGTGGGCGGCGATCTGGAACACGCTGTCGGCCGACGTGTAGACGATCCACGCCGCCGGTGCGCTGGTGCTCCTCTCCGAGCCGCTGGATGATCTCGGTGCCCGACGCGGCCACGTTGCCGATCACGGGCCGGCCGGTGGCCGTCGAGAACGCCTCGATCACGTCGGCGGAGAAGCCGTGCGGGTACGTCGGGAACGGCCGCTCGGTGACGATGCCCATCATCTCCCAGTGGCCCGTCGTCGTGTCCATCCCCAGGCTGCGCTCGCGCAGGCGGCCGTACACCGACGGCGCGTCGCGGCGGGGCGGGCAGCCGCGCAGCGGCATGATGTTGCCGAGGCCGAGAGCCTGCATCGCCGGCACCTCGAGGCCGCCGACCGCCTCGGCGACGTGGGCGATCGTCGACGAGCCGGCGGTGCCGAAGTCGGCGGCGTCGGGCAGGTCGCCCGCCCCCACCGCGTCCAGCACGATCACGCACGCCCGTGGCACGCGCGTACCCTACCGGCCGCCCCGCCAGAAGGGGTCTGACCCCGCTTGGCGGGTCAGGCCCGGGGGTGGGCTTTGAAGTACGCCTTGCGCACGTGGTCGGCGGACACGTGCGTGTACACCTGGGTCGTCTCGATGACTGGCGTGCCCGAGCATCTCCTGGACGCTGCGCAGGTCGCAGCCGCCCTCGAGCAGGTGGGTGGCGAACGAGTGGCGCAGCGTGTGCGGCGTGACGTCCTTGGTGATCCCGGCCTTGCGGGCGTGCTCGCGCACGAGCTGGAACACGGCTTGGCGGGTGATGCCCTGGCCGCGGTGGTTCAGGAAGAGGATGTCGCCGCGCTGAAGCCGCCCCAGGTACGGGCGGCCGCGCTGGAGATAGATCCGGGTCGCCTCGGTCGAGCTCTTGCCCATCGGCACGATGCGCTGCTTCGCGCCCTTGCCCGTGCAGCGGACGACGCCCTCGGCGAGGTCGATGTCTGAGACGCGCAGGGAGACGAGCTCGGAGACCCGCAGCCCGGCGCCGTAGAGCAGCTCGAGCATCGCCCGGTCGCGCAGGCCGCGCGGGGTCGTGTCGGGCTGAGTCACGATGGCCTCGGCCTCGGCCTTCGTCAGCGGGTCGGGCAGGCTGCGGCCGAGCCGCGGCAGCGGCACCGTCCGGCCGGCGTCGGTGCGGCCGCCCTCGCGGGCGCGGTGCTTGAAGAACGCGCGCACTGCCGCCATCCGCCGGCGCACCGTCGCTGCCGACAGGCCGCGGTCGCGCAGCGCGACCGTATAGTCGTCGAGGACGCTGACCGGGATCGTGTCCGGGTCGCTGTGCTCGACGAAGTCGCCGAGGTCGATCAGGTCGCGGCGATAGGCCTCGACGGTATGAGGCGACGCCCCCCGCTCCAGCTGGAGGTGGGTCAGAAAGTCGCGTAGCTTGTCTTCGTATACACCCATGGCAGTCTCCGGTTTTCGCCACAAACCGAGTGGTTCCTGCCGGGCCGTGCCTCCGGCCCTCCCCCGGAAGAATAGGCGTTCTTGCCCCCGATTCCCACACGGCTCACATCTGCAGCCGAGACGTCGCTCCTGGGCGAGCGCGTCCGGACGGCCGCGGTGCTGGTCGTGGTGGCCGCGATCGCCGTCGCCTCGGCGGCCGACGCGCTCCGGGGCGGCGGGAGCCCCACACCGGCGCATCCCCACCCCGCGCCGCCACCGCTGAGCCTGCCGGCGCCGCCACGGGGCGCCCTCTCCGGCACGCTCTGGTACGCGGACGCGGACTGCCGTCTGCACCGGATCGACCTCGGCACCGGGCGCGACCTGCTCCTCACCCGCTCGGTCGGCCACTGCCGCTTCTGGGTCTCGCCCGACCGCCGCTACGTCGCCATGCACTCGGGCGGCCCGTTCACCCCGCCCCGCGATCTCGAGCTGCTCGACGTCGCCACCGGACGGATCACCACGCCGTTTCACCGGCCCGACCTGGCCTTCGCTCCGCCGGCCTGGAGCGCCGACTCGCGCACGCTCGCCGTCTGTGACGGCAGCCACGGCCCGCCCGCGATCCTCGTCGACCACCTCGCCACCGGGCGGGTCACGACGCCTGCCCGGAACGCCTGCTTCCCCGCCTACGTCGGCGGCCACCTGGCCTTCCGCGATCTCGACTCGGTGACCCACCTCGGCCACCGCCTCGTGGCCGATTCGGGCAGCCTCGGCCAGCTCCTGCGCCGTGGCGTCTACCAGGAGCCGGCGCCCGTCGGCACCGGCGACACGCTGGCGGTCTCGGCGACGACGGTGACGCCGGCCGGCGGGCCACCGCCGATCACCACCGTCGTGCTCTTCAACGCCGTGGGGAAGGCGACCCTGCGCTGGGACACCGGCGCCATCGCCGACACCATCTCGCTGCTCGGGAACGGCCACGTCATCGCCGCCTCGCGCCGGGCCGGGCTCATGCTCGACGACATCGACACCGGTGACCTGCTCACGAGCGCGGCCGGGCGGCCGATCGTGGCCGCCACGACGAGGCCCGGCGACCCGGGCATGGTCGCGCTCGCCGACGGCCGCCGGATCGTCTTCGAGACCGATGTCCGGGCAGGCCCGTTGGGCGCTGCCGATCCGCACGGTCTTCCTGCAGTGGACCCGGTGAGCGCGGCGCGCGGCTTCAGCCGGCGGTGCCGGTCTCGCCGTCCCAGTAGCCGACGCCGCTGGTCCGTCTCACGATGAGGTTGTCGTCGTCGTTCCCCGTCCAGATCGCGATCTTGCCGCTGTCGGGATAGACGCTGGCCGCGACGGTGCTTCGATTCGAGAACATGAGCACGCGGGCCGGTGAGTCCGTGTCGTTTCGCACGGCATGCGCCCCTGCGGGCCCCGACGGGAAGTAGACGACGTCCCAGGGCTCGAGCACGTCCTCACCGCCGGGGTGCCGCAGCGTCGGCCGCCCTTCCAGCACGAGCAGCCACTCTTCCTCGGGGTTCTCGTAGTGGTAGGGGCAGATCGCCTGGCCGGGCGGGAGCTCGTAGACGCTCATGCCCGTGTCGGCCGCGCCGACGTGCGGGCCGATGCGCATGCTGCGCGGCCGGAAGCCGTCAGGATTGTCCGGCGACGAGCTGAACGCCGGCGACGCGATGTTGACCCGCCTGGGGCGTTCCGCGCTCATCCGGCCCCTCAGGCGACCCGCAGGGGCAGGACCGTCTCGAGCGGGGTATACCGGGCCTCGACGGCGTCGGCGACCGGCTCGCAGGTGATCTCGCCGGCGGCGACGTTCACGCCGAGCGCGAGCGCCGGATCCTCGGCCAGCGCCCGGTGCAGGCCCTTGTCCGCGATCGCCTCGATGTAGGGCAGCGTCACATTCGTGAGCGCCCACGTCGAGGTGATCGGCACGGCCCCGGGCATGTTCGAGACGCAGTAGTGGACGATGCCGTCGACGACGTAGGTCGGGTCGGAGTGCGTGGTCGGCCGCGAGGTCTCGAAGCAGCCGCCCTGGTCGATGGCGACGTCGACGAGCACCGAGCCCGGCTTCATCGTCGGGAGCATGTCGCGCGTCACCAGATGGGGCGCCTTGGCGCCGTGGACGAGCACGCCGCCGATGACGAGGTCGGCGTCCGGCAGCGCCTCGGCGATCGCGTGGCGGCTCGACATCTGTAGGAGCACGGTGCGGCCGAGGCTCACGTCGAGCTCGCGCATGCGGTCGACGCTGCGCTCGAAGACGGTGACGTCGGCCTGCATGCCCTGGGCGATCAGGGCGGCGTTGTAGCCGACGATGCCGCCGCCGAGGACGAGCACCTTCGCCGGCAAAACGCCCGGCACGCCGCCCATCAGGCGGCCGCGCCCGCCCAGCGGCTTCATCAGGTAGTAGGCGCCGACCTGGGACGAGAGCCGGCCCGCGACCTCGCTCATCGGCGCGAGCAGCGGCAGCCGGCCGTCGCGCGTCTCCACCGTCTCGTAGGCGATGCAGACGGCGCCGGACTCGCACAGGCCGCGCGTGAGCTCCGCCGCAGCCGCCAGGTGCAGGTAGGTGAAGAGGATCTGGCCCGGCGACAGGCGCTGGTACTCGCCGTCGAGCGGCTCCTTCACCTTCAGCACCATCTCGGCGTCGTTCCAGACCGTGTCGACGTCCGTGATGGTCGCGCCGGCCGCCTCGTACTCGGCGTCCTCCATCGCGCTGCCCGAGCCGGCTCCGGTCTCGACGAGCACCTCGTGCCCTCGGCGGCGCAGCTCGACGACGCCCGCCGTCGTCAGCGCGACCCGCGACTCGTCCGGCTTGATCTCCTTGACGACACCGATCTTCATTCAACGCCTCCGTCGTGGTCTGGCTGCGCGATTGTAGAGCCCGAGACGCGTGCGGCCTCGATGAGGCCCATCGTGACCCGCAACATCCCGTCGAGATCGGCGACGGAGATGTGCTCCGAGGCGGTGTGGATCTCGGCCATGCCGTTGCACACGTTGACGCAGGGAACGCCGCCCGCGTTGAAGACGTTCGCATCGGCGCCGCCGCCGGACTCGATGTAGGTGACCGGGTAGCCGCAGCCGTCCAGGGCGCGGGAGACCAGCCGCACCGCGTCGTGCGTGCGGGCGAACCGGTAGCCCTCGTACTCGGAGACGATCCGCGACTCGAGCTCGCAGTCGGACAGGTTGGCGGCATAGGTGGCCGCGTCGAGCATCGACTGCACCTGCTCGCGCAGGCGGTCGGGGTCGCGGCTGCGGGCCTCGGCCCATACCCGGCACTCCGGCGGGACGATGTTGCCGGCGACGCCGCCGCGGATCAGCCCGACGTTCGCGGTGGTGGCGTCGTCGATGCGGCCGAGCTGCATGTCGGCGATCGCCCGCGCCGCGGCCGCGACGGCGCTGCGACCCTCCTCCGGTGCGATCCCCGAGTGGGCCGCCCGGCCCAGGAAGCGCAGCTCGAGCGACTTCTGCGTCGGTGCAGCGAGGACGACGTTGCCGATCGGCGCGGCGTGGTCGTAGCAGTACCCGAACGGTGCCGTCAGCCGGGAGGTGTCGAAGGCCTTGGCGCCCTGCAGGCCGACCTCCTCCATCGGCGTCAGCACGAGCTCCACGCCGGCGTGCGGCGTCCCGGACGCGAGCCTTGCGAACGCCTCGAGCATCACCGCGACCGCCGCCTTGTTGTCGGCGCCGAGGATCGTGTCGCGGCGGTTGACGACGATGCCGTTGCGGATCTCCGGCTCGACGGCGCCGTCCGGCGGCACCGTGTCGAGGTGGGCGTTCAGGAAGATCGGCGTCCCGGCGCCGCCGTCGGTGGCCGGGAGCGCGACATGGATGTTGCCGATGTTCGAGCCGGTGCGCGCGCCGGAGTCGTCTTCGACCGGGTCGAGCCCCATCCCCCGCAGCCGCCCGATCACCGCGTCGGCGACCGCGCGCTCGTCCCGCGACGGGCTCGAGATCGCGGCGAGGTCGCAGAAGAGGTCGACGACGCCGCTCGGGGCGCTCACGCGGGCCTCTCGACGCCGTACAGCGGCCCGAACTTGCCCCACAGGTAGCGCATGAACGGGCCGTGCTGAAGCCGCGACCCGGTCACCTCACAGATCAGATCGTCGCCCTCGTGGATGTACCCGGGGCGGTGGATGCGAGTGCGCAACCAGTCGAGCAGCGGCGCGAACTCCGCCCGGCCGAGCTGCCCTTCGATGTCGGGGAGGTCGGACGCGATCCGCTCCCACAGGATGGCCGAGTAGAGGTTCCCCAGGGTGTACGTCGGGAAGTAGCCGAACGACCCGGACGACCAGTGCACGTCCTGCAGGACGCCGACGCCCGCATGCGGCGGACGCACGCCGAGGCGGCGGTCGTAGGCGGCGTCCCACTCGCCGGGCAGGTCGGCCACCTCGAGCTGGCCGCGCACGAGCGCGAGCTCGAGCTCGAACCGGATCAGGATGTGCAGGTTGTACGTCACCTCGTCCGCCTCGACGCGGATCAGCGACGGCTGCACCCGGTTGACCTCCCGGTAGACGTCCTCCGGCGTCGCATCGCCCATCGCGCCGCCGAACATCTCCCGCATCACCGGCGTGTAGTGCTGCCAGAACGGGAGGCTGCGCCCGACCAGGTTCTCCCACAGGCGCGACTGCGACTCGTGCAGGCCGAGCGACGGCGCCTCGGCGATCGGCGTGTCCTCGTACTGCGGGTCGAACCCCTGGTCGTACAGGCCGTGGCCGGCCTCGTGCATCGTCGAGGAGATGGCCGAGAACGGGTCGGACTCGTCCATCCGCGTCGTCAGCCGGATGTCGTCGAGGGCGATCGTGGTCGTGAACGGATGCGCGGAGAGGTCCTGGCGGCCGGCGTCGAGGTCGAATCCGATGTCACGCAGGAGCCGCATCGTGAAGTCCCACTGGACGGCATGCGGGAAGACCCTGCCCGTGTAGAGCGGCGGGCGTGGCGGGCCGGCGTCGGCGATCGCGCCGAGCAGCGCCTGCAGGTCGTCGGCCAGGCTCGCGAAGAGCGGCTCGACCCGGGCGGTCTGCATCCCCGGCTCGAATGCGTCCATCAGCGCGTCATAGGGCTCGCCGCCGTGCCCGAGCAGGTCGGCCTGCTCGCGCTTGAGCGCCACCATCTCCTCCAGGCAGGGCCGGAACAGCTCCCAGTCGCGGTCCTTGCGGGCCACCTCCCACACGGTCTGGCCGCGCGAGCCGGCAAGGGCGAGGCGGCGGACGAGATCGTCGGGGAGCTTCACCGCCCGGTCGCGGTCGTGCGCGAGCACCCGCACCATGGCCGCTCGGGGCGCGTCGAGGTCGGCGGCGCGGGCCTCGTCGAGCAGCTCGCCCAGGCGGGGGTCGGTCAGCTGGCGGTGGCGGATCACCCGCAGCGTCGCCACCGCCCGCGCCCGGCCCTCGGCGCCCTTGCGCGGCATCAGCACCTGCTGGTCCCACGAGAGCAGCGCGCTCATCCGGCCGAGGTCGGCGAGCTGGTGCATGGAGCGGTCGAGCTCGGGCCAGGCGTCCATCAGCGCCGGGGAGTCTATGCGGTCAGGTTCTCGGCCACGGTCGCCGGCTCGGCGTCGCGCCCGCCGCGGCGGTCGACGGCGGCGCCGACGAAGTCGCGGAAGAGCGGCTGCGGGCGGTTCGGCCGCGACTTGAACTCCGGGTGGAACTGGCTCGCGCAGAACCACGGATGGTCCTGCAGCTCGACGATCTCGACGAGGCGCTCGTCGGGCGACGTGCCGGAGACGACGAGGCCGTGGGCGACGAGCTGCGGGCGCAGGGCGTTGTTCACCTCGTAGCGGTGGCGGTGGCGCTCGTAGACGACCGGCTCGCCGTAGGCGCGCTCGGCCAGCGTCCCCTCCATCACCTTGACCGGGTCGGAGCCCAGGCGCATCGTCCCGCCCATGTCCTCCACCTGCTTCTGCTCCGGCAGCAGGTCGATGACCGGGTGCGGCGTGTCCGGCTCGAACTCGCTCGAGTTCGCGCCCTCTAGGCCAACCACGTGCCGGGCGAACTCCACCACCGCGACCTGCATCCCCAGGCACACGCCCAGGTAGGGCACGGACTGCTCGCGGGCGAAGCGGGCGGCCGCGATCTTGCCCTCGATCCCGCGGATCCCGAACCCGCCCGGGATGAGGATCCCGTCGACCTGGGACAGCCGGCGCTCGGCCTCGGCCCATGAGAGCGTCTCGGCGTCGACCCAGACGATCTCGAGCTTCGTGCCGTGGTGGATCGCGGCGTGGCGCAGCGCCTCGACGACGGACAGGTAGGCGTCCTGGAGCTGGACGTACTTGCCCACGAGGGCGATCCGCACTGTGCCCTCGGCGGCGCGGATCCGCTCCACCATCGCCTCCCACTCGCGCATGTCGGCCGGGCCGGTCACGAGCCGGAGGCGCTCGCAGGCGAGCCGGTCGAGGCCCTCGGCCTGCATCGTCAGCGGGATGGCGTAGATCTCGTCGGCGTCCGGCGCCGAGATGACCGCGTCGACGGAGACGTCGGCGAACAGGGCGATCTTCTCCCGCAGGTCGCGCGACAGCGTCCCTCGCGAGCGGCACACGATCACGTCGGGCGCGATACCGATCCGACGCAGCTCCTGGACGGAGTGCTGGGTCGGCTTGGTCTTCAGCTCGCCGGCGACGTCGATGAACGGCACCAGGGTGCAGTGGATGTACATGACGTTGTCGCGGCCCACCTGGTTGCGAAACTGGCGGATCGCCTCGAGGAACGGCAGGCTCTCGATATCGCCGACCGTGCCGCCGATCTCGGTGATCACGACGTCGACGTCGTGCGACTGGCCGGCCAGCTGCACGCGGCGCTTGATCTCGTCGGTGACGTGCGGGATGACCTGCACCGTCGATCCGAGGTACTCGCCCTTGCGCTCGCGGCGGATGATCCGGTCGTAGACCGAGCCGGTGGTGTGGTTCGAGTTCCGCGACAGGAACTCGTCGACGAACCGCTCGTAGTGGCCGAGGTCGAGATCGGTCTCGGCGCCGTCCTCGGTGACGAACACCTCGCCGTGCTGGAACGGGCTCATCGTGCCCGGATCGACGTTGATGTAGGGGTCGAACTTCTGGAGCGACACCCGCAATCCGCGCGACTTCAGGAGCCGCCCGAGCGATGCCGCGGTGATCCCTTTGCCGAGCGACGAGACGACGCCCCCCGTCACGAACACATACTTGACCTGCCTGCTGCTCACGCCTTCGCCGCCTTTCGCCGCAGTGACCGCATACGGGATATGGATCATACGCGAGGGCGGCGACGGAGCCCGGGCGAGCCGGACAGATTACGACACAGCTCGGCAGGCGGATGCGCAGCGGCGGCAGGCGGCGGCGCATGCCTCCATGCCCTGCCCGAGCCGATCGCACGAGGCGGCGCAGCGCTCGCACACCTCTGCGCAGAGGCCGGCCACCTGGTGGGCGAAGTCGGAGCTCCGCAGCATCATGTCGCGAGTCGTGTCGCACAGCTCCGCACAGTCGAGCAGCAGCCGCGCGTGGAGCAGATGGGCGGACGCGCCCCGCTGCTGGAGGCCGTGGGACATCGCCTCGACGCACGCCTGGTGGCAGTCGGTGGCCGCCGCGATCGCCACCCCGAAGCGCTCCCCCGCCCGCGTGGCCGTCAGATGCTCGCTCATGGCTCCTCCTCCTGGTCGAGTGGTGCCGCGCCGCTCCCGGACATGATATTTCCCCCGGCCATGGATCCACTTCCCCTCACCACCGACAGGCTCAGCATCCGCCTCCTGCGTGAGGACGACCTCGACGCGCTCTACCGCATCTACGGCGACCCCGAGGCCATGCGCTACGTCGGCAGCACGGGCCAGGCCCGCACCCGCGCGCAGACCGCGCGCAACCTGACCCAGTTCATCGCCGATCGGGAGCGGCACGGCTACGGCCTGTGGGCCACGACGCTGCGCGAGTCCGGCGAGATGATCGGCATGTGCGGTCTGCTCCCGGTCGAGGGCACCGGCCCGGACGTCGAGGTGGTCTATGTGCTCGAGCAGTCCGCCTGGGGCAAGGGGTACGCAACCGAGATGGCCCGCGCCTCTCTCGAGGCCGGCTTCGGGCCGTTCGGGCTCGACCGCATCATCGCTCTCGCCTACCCCGCGAACGGCCCGTCGATCCGCGTCATGGAGAAGGCAGGGATGCAGTCGGCGGGGACGCTGAACGCCCACGGCCACGACCTCGTCTGCTACGAGGCGTTCGCGGGCGCCTCGTCGGGCGGCCGGCCTTCGCGATAGCAGGCCAGCCCGCGCGGATCAGCTGCGCAGGGCCTCCGCGTGGCGGCGGGCGGCCTCGTCGCCCTCCTCGCCGCCGAGCATCCGGGCCAGCTCGTCGACGAGCTCGGCGCCCTCGAGGCGAACGATCGCCGTCGAGGTCGGGTCGCCCGGCAGCTTCTCGACCCGGAAGTGGGCGTCGGCGACGCCCGCGATCTGCGGGAGGTGCGTGATCACGAGCACCTGAGCGCCCTCCCCCACCTGCTGGAGCTTGCCCGCGACCGCCCGGGCGGTGCGACCGCCGATGCCGGCGTCGACCTCGTCGAGCAGCAGCACGCCGGGCCCCGAGTGCGCCCGGGCGGCCACCCGGATCGCGAGCGCGATCCGCGAGAGCTCGCCGCCCGACGCGGTGTCCGCCACCGGGCCCGCCGGCAGGCCGGGGTTGGCCGCCAGCTCGAGCACGACCCGGTCGGCGCCGCGGGAGCCGACGTCGACGGGCTCGATGCGCACGCCGAAGCGGGCGTCTGCCATGCCGAGGTCGGCCAGCTCCGACTCGACCGCGCGGGCGAACGTCTCGGCCGCCGCGGCCCGCGCCTTCGTCAGCTTGGCCGCGCAGGCCCGGGTGCGCTGGGACGCCGCATCGGCCGCGCCCGCCAGCCGTTCGAGCTCGGCCTCGGATCCCTCCAGCCGCTCGAGCGCCGTGCGGGCGTCGGCCGCCATCGCCAGCACCCGGTCGAGCGGCGCGGCGTAGCGGCGCTCGAGCTGGGCGAACGCCTCGAGCCGCGACTCGACGTGCTCGAGCCGGCCGGGGTCGGCCTCGACGCCCTGGACGTAGCCGCGCAGCTCGACGGCCGCATCCTGAAGCCGGGCCGCGGCGTCGCGCAGCTCGGCCGCGGTCGCGGCCAGCCCCTGCTCGTATTCGCCGGCCGGTGTGACGACCTCGGCCGCCCTCGCCGCCAGGGCCTGCGCGCCCTCGCCCTCGGCCGGGCTCAGCAGGTCGGCGGCTGCCGCGGCCGCCGCGACCAGGTCGTCGAGGTGGCGCAGGCGCACGCTCTCGGCGCGCAGCGCGTCGGGCTCGCCCGGCTCGACGGCGGCGGCATCGGCCCGCTCGACGAGATCCTCCAGGTCGAGCCGGTGGCGGGCTGACTCCGCCGCGTCCGCCCGGGCCGCCTCGAGGGCGGCCTCGGCCGAGCGGCGGTCGCGCCACGCCCCGGCCATGGCGGCGACGAGCGCCTCGGTGCCGGCGTAGCCGTCGAGCAGCTCGAGCTGCCGCGACGGCTGGGACAGGCGACGGGCTTCGTGCTGCGACGACACCTCGAGCAGGCGCTCACCGAGCGCCTCGAGGTCGCTGCGGGCGCACGTACGCCCCCATACGAGCGCCCGGCTGCGGCCGCTCGCGAGCAGCCGCCGGGCGACCACGAGCGTGTCCTCCCCGTCGGGCCGCAGGCCGGCCACCGGTTCGAGCTCCGGCGCCTCGAAGAAGCCGTCGGGGAGCTCGAACTCGGCCTCGACATACGCCTCCTCACCGCGCGGGCCGACGAGCCCCGCTGCCGGCTGCGCGCCCGCCAGCAGCCCGATGGCCTCGGCCAGCATCGTCTTGCCCGCGCCGGTCTCGCCGGTGAGGACGTTCAGCCCTGCGGCCGGCTCCAGGTCGGCCCGCTCGATCAGGGCCAGGTTCTCGATGTGGAGGCGGAGCAGCATCGACCCAGTATGGGCCGCGGCCCGGACGAACCTGTGTTCGCTCCGGGACGACGCGCACTGCGCGTCAGTGGCTGAACGTCTCCAGATACCGGCGGAAGAACGACGTGCCCTTGACCCGCGCGAGCGTGGCGCGCTCGTCGGACTGGCGCACGTCGAGGTGGCCGCCGGGCTCGATGCGCGCGGCGGTGTGGCCGTCGACGATTACCTGCACGGGGACGTCGAGCGAGCGGTTGCGCAGCCGGACGAGGTGCGAGCGCCCGAGCACCATCGAGCGGGCGTGCAGCGAGTGCGGCGAGACGAACGTCACCACGAAGCCGTCCGTCCCCCACGCCAGCACCGGCCCGCCCGCGGAGAGGTTGTAGGCGGTCGATCCTGTCGGCGAGGCGACGATCACGCCGTCGCAGCCGAGCTCGCCCAGCGACTGGCCGTCGACGCTCCACTCGATCACCGCCATGCGACCCTGGATCGCGCTCGCGAGCACGACGTCGTTCACGCCGGAGACGCGCTCGCCGGCCGTCGTCGCGGTGATCGTGGGCAGGTCGCTCACGTCGAACTCGCCGGCGAAGACCCGCTCGAGCCCGTCCTCGAGGTCGTCCGCCTCGATGCTCGTGAGGAAGCCGACGCGGCCGAAGTTCACGCCGAGGGCGGGGACGCCCGTGCCCAGGTAGCGCTGGAGGGCGCGCAGCATCGTCCCGTCGCCGCCCAGCACGACCGCCAGGTCGGCCGCCGCATCGCCGTCGTCGCCGACCTCGACGCCGCAAGCGCCGGCCACCCGGCGCAACCGGCCGAGCGCGTCGCCGATCGCCTCGGGCTTGCCGTGCACCATCACGGCAACGCGCGAGACGGCCGCGCGGTCAGGCGCTTCCGACGGCATCTGCGATCGCTCGTTCGACATCGGGTTCATGCTCCTGCGCCGCCGGGTGCCCGGCCGCGGCGAGATCGACGACGTACTCCCGGTTCCCGGCTGGGCCGGGGACACAAGAATCGCATACCCCGAGGACGGCCGCGCCCATCTCGGTGACGAACATGCAGAAATCGCGCAACACGCGCCGGCGCACTTCCGGGTCGCGGACGACGCCGCGGCGAGCCTCCCCCTTCCCCGCCTCGAACTGCGGCTTCACGAGCACGAGCGCGCGCCACACCGGATCGGCGCACACCAGCACCGGCGGGAGCACGAGCCGCAGCGAGATGAACGAGACGTCGGCCGTGACGAGCTCCGGCCGGTAGGGCAGCGCGCCGGGCTCGAGATGGCGCGCGTTCACGCCCTCCATCACGGTCACGCGCGCGTCGGCGCGCAGGCGCTCGTGCAGCTGGTTCCGGCCCACGTCGACGCAGACCACATGGGCCGCGCCGTGCTGCAGCAGGCAGTCGGTGAATCCGCCCGTCGAGCTGCCGGCGTCGAGGCAGCGCGCCCCGGCGACGTCGACGCCGAAGACGCGCAGTGCCGTCTCGAGCTTCTCGCCACCGCGGGAGACGTAGCGCGGCGGCGCCACGAGCTCGATGCTGGCCTCTGCCGCGACGGAGGTCCCCGCCTTCGTCACGACCGCCCCCTCGACGATCACCCGGCCCGCCATGATCAGGGCCTGGGCGCGGCTGCGCGACTCGACGATCCCCCGCTCCGCCATGAGCACGTCGAGGCGGGTCGCGGCGCTCACTCCGGCTGGCCGAAGCGGAACAGGAGCAGCTCACCGACCCGCAGCCCGCGGCGCTCGTAGAAGGCGCGGGCACGGTCGTTGCCGGCCATGACGGCGATCTCGAGGGAGCGCACGCCGCGCCGCCCGAGCTCCGCGTCGACGGCGTCCATGAGCGCCGTCCCGATCCCGCCGCCGCGACTGTCGGGCGCAACCGAGAGCGTCACCACCTCGGCCATCCGGCGCCCGTACGGCCAGGTGTCGTCGGCCCCGTCGCGCACCTCGACCAGGGCGTATCCGACCGGCCGGCCGCCGTCCCTGGCGACGACGACGAACCCCTCACCGTCGGCGAGCAGGCGGCTGTACCAGGCCCGGCGCCGCTCCCACGAGACGTCGTCGTCGGCCAGCACTGGCAGCTCGGAGACGTCGCGGTGATGGGCGTGCAGCGACCGCCACAGCGGCTCCAGCTCGGCCAGCCGGTCGGGGTCGAGCATGGTGATCTCGGAGGCGCTCATCCGCCCCAGACTAGTCCGACGACTGCGGTTCCTCATCGGACTCGAGCGCCTCCCCGGCCTGCTCGAGCACGTCGACCGCCTCGTGCACGAGCGCCGTCAGCTGCTCGAGCAAGGCCGTCGCCTCGTCGGCGTCGAGGTCGCCCGACTCCAGACGGGCGCCGAGCGCCTCCAGGTCGGCCGCAAGCCGCTCCAGGCGGGGCTCGTCTACTTCCCCACCCCCTGCTCGCGGGCCACCCGGCCCAGGATCCCGTTCACGAGCGCCCCGGCCTCGGGCGAGGCGTAGCGCTTCGCCAGCGTGACGGCCTCGTCGATCGCGACGCCGGCGGGGACGTCGCCCGCCGAGAGCTCCCACACCGCCAGCCGCAGGATGCTGCGCTCGAGCACCGCCATGCGCTCGGCCGTCCACTCCAGGGCGGCCGCGTCGATGACCGCGTCGAGCCGCTGCCGCTCGGCCCACGCCCCCTCGGCGGCGTTCTGGGCGAACGCCCCCGGCGGAGTGCCGTTGTCGCGCTCGTACGCCTCGTAGAGCGGCGGGAACTCCGCGCCGGTCAGGTCGCGCTGGTAGAGCAGGAAGGCGGCCGCCCGCCGCTGGGTGCGCCGGCTCTCGGTCATCGCTCGCCTCCGGCGCGGTCGATCCCGGTGACCGTGACGTCGACGACACGCACGTTCAGGCCCGTCATCGCGCCGACGTGCTCGGCCACGGCGTCGCGCACCGACACGGCCAGCTTCGGGAGCACGCGGCCGTACGCGGCGCACACCTCGACGTCGAACGCGATCGTGCCGCCCTTCACCGTCCACCCCACCGGCCCGCGGCGGCCGGGGATCACCCGCGAGACGCGGCCCGGCGGGTCGAGCCGCGCCCCCGGAACGCCGGCCACCGCGCCGCGCACCATCGAGACGATCGCCTCGTCGGCCACCGTCGCACCGCCCAGGCGCACGCTCATGCCGCCATCTCCTCGCCCAGGGACGGCAGCGCGGCCCGGGCGTCGTCCAGATAGGCGGTCGTGTAGCGGCCCGACACGAAGCGTGGCTCGTTGACGACGTCGCGGAAGAGCTCGCGCGTCGTCGTCACGCCCTCGATGGCGAGCTCGCCGAGCGCCCGCCGGGCTCGGGCCAGCGCCTCGGTGCGATCGGCCCCCCACACGATCAGCTTGGCGAGCAGCGAGTCGTAGAACGGCGGCACCTTGTAGCCCGTGTATGCGTGCGTGTCGAGCCGGACCCCCGGGCCCAGCGGCGGCTCGAGCCGGGTCACGGTGCCGGCCGCCGGCCGGAAGTCGTTGCTCGGGTCCTCGCAGTTGATCCGGAACTCGATCGCGTGGCCGCGCAGGCTGGCGAGGCCGGTCGCGGGGAGCGACCCGCCGCCGGCGAGGAGCAACTGCTGGCAGGCCAGGTCGACGCCGGTCACGAGCTCGGACACGGGGTGCTCGACCTGGAGCCGGGTGTTCATCTCGATGAAGTAGAAGCGGCCCTCGGTATCGAGCAGGAACTCGACCGTCCCGGCGTTGCGGTACCCGCAGCCGGTGCAGGCGAGCGTGGCCGCCTCGGCCATCTGCGCCCGGGTCGCCGCGTCGAGCGCGGGCGACGGCCCCTCCTCGATCAGCTTCTGGTGGCGCCGCTGCACCGAGCAGTCGCGCTCGCCCAGGACGAGCACGCCGCCCTCGCCGTCGGCCAGCACCTGCATCTCGACGTGGCGCGGGTTCAGCACGGCCTTCTCCAGGTACATCCCCCCGTCCCCGAAGGACGCGAGCGCCTCCGACGACGCCAGCCCGTACGCGTCCTCGATGTCGGCGGGGTCGGTGACCAGGCGCATACCGCGGCCGCCGCCGCCGGCGACCGCCTTCAGCAGCACGGGGTAGCCCAGCTCGGCGGCGATGCTGCGGGCGTGGTCGGCGCCGTGCAGGCGGTCGGTCGAGCCGGGCACGAGCGGCACGCCCGCCGACTGCATCGCGGTGCGGGCACGGCTCTTGTCGCCCATCACCTCCATCGACTCTGCCGCCGGGCCGACGAACACGAGATCATTGTCGGTGCAGGCGCGCACGAACGTCGCGCTCTCGGCCAGGAAGCCCCAGCCGGGGTGGACGGCGTCGCAGCCCGTCGTCTCGGCCGCCGCGATCAGGTTCGCGATGTGCAGATAGCTCTCGGAGGGCTGGTGGGGGCCGACGCAGACCGCCCGGTCGGCCAGCCGCACCCACAGGCCCTCGCGGTCAGCGGTCGAGTAGACGGCCACCGCCTCGATGCCGAGGTCGTGGCAGGCGCGCACGATCCGCACCGCCGCCTCGCCCCGGTTCGCGATCAGGACGCGCTTCAGCATGGCCGCTCAATTGTCAGGGACTGTCCCCTTAATGTTCCGCGGCGGGGTCACACCGGCTCGAGCTCGAAGAGCGGCTGTCCGTACTCGACCGGCTGGGCGTTCTCCACCAGGATGCGGCGGATGATCCCGGCGTGGTCGGACTTGTACTCGTTGAACAGCTTCATCGCCTCGAGAATGCAGAGGGTCTGCCCCACCTCGATCCGGTCGCCCTCGGTGACGAACGCGGCCTGTGCCGGCGACGGCGATCGGTAGAACGTCCCCACCATCGGCGACTCCAGCCGGATCGCCGACGACACCTCTGGCTCGTGCGGCGCACCGTCGGCAGGTGCCGGGCCGGCGCCCGGCTGCACGAACGCGATCGGAGCCGGTGGGCGCTCGTCCTGCTTGCGGACGGTGATACGCAGCGGGCCGTCCTCGACGGTCAGCTCGCCGACGTCGGAGCCCTCGACGAGCCGCACCAGCTCGCGGATTCGTGCTGACTGACCGGCGTCGAGCGCCTCGCCCGAGGGGTCCTCGCCGCCGCGGCCGCGCAACGCGTCCAGCAGGCGAGCGGCGGCATCGCCGAAGAGGGCCAGCAGGAGCAGGTCCTCCTCGCTGCCGACACCGCCCTCCTGGGAGCGCAGATCGTCCATGTCGAGGCCCGGCTCGGACGGCATCTCGGTCGCGTGCGCGGCCGCCTCCGGCGCGAACGGCAGCGGCGGCTCGCCGTAGGCCCCAGATAGGAGCGCGCGCATCTCGTCGGACACCTCGGCCCAGCGCCGGGCCGTCAGGACGTGGGTCACCGCCTGACCGGCCAGGATGCCGCCGATCGGGGCGGCCAGCGGCGCCGTGCCGCAGTCGGCCCGCACCGCGTTTAGCTCGGTCAGCACCTCGTCGAGCCGGTCGAGCGCGTCGGCCGACCGCAGCCGCGCGTCGATCTCGGCGACCAGGCCGACCGGCAGGCGGGTGATCGCCGTGCGCAGGATGATCCGCGGCGGGACGGGGAGCGCCGGCATCTTCGACGTGACGTGGGCGTCGATGAACCGCGACGCCTCCCACATCCGCTCGACGTCGACGCCGTGCTCGACCTCGAGGCTCGAGAGCGACTCGCCGAGCACCTCGGCCGCCACCCGGTTCAGGAGCGACGCCACCGGGTAGGCCGCGACGGCGATCGGGTCGGCGCCGTGGCGGGCCGCCTCGACCGCCATCGCGAGCGCCTTCCCGCCCGTGCCCTGGCAGTACAGGCCGGCGGGGACGCCGGCCGCGTCGGCCAGGCGCTCGAGGACGGTGCCGCACACCCCCGGGTCGAGCGCGCCCGCCGAGTCGTGCAGCAGCACCCGTTCGGCGCCCAGATCGGCCAGCCGGCGGGCCTTCTCGACGACCCGCTCGAGGTTACCCATCTGGCCCGAGAAGGCGAGGCCGCCGTAGAGCCGCCCGCCCGCCTCGCGCACGGCCGCGGCCGCCGGGACCAGGTTCTCGACGTCGTTCAGCGGATCGTGGAGCCGGAAGACGTCGATCCCGCTCTCGGCGGCCGAGAGGATGAAGCGGCGGACGAGGTCGTCGGACACCGGCTTCGAGCCGACCAGGAAGCGGCCGCGCACCGCGATCTGGAGCGGCGTGCGCGTGCAGCGCGCCTTCAGCGCCCGGATCCGGTCCCACGGGCTCTCGACGCCTCGGCGGACGGCCGCATCGAAACAGCCCCCGCCCGACACCTCGAGCCCGGCGAAGCCGGCGCTGTCGAGGATCTCCGCCACCTCCAGCACGGTCGCCGTCGAGGCGTTCCCGGCCAGCGGCTGCTGGGACAGGAGCCGGACGGTGGTGTCGACGATGCGGGTCACGCGCGGGAGATGTAGCGCGCCTCGCGCGTATCCACCTTGATGCGCTCGCCGACGTTCACGAACATCGGCACCGAGACCACCGCGCCCGTCTCGAGCGTCGCGGGCTTGGTCACGTTGGAGACGGTGTCTCCGCGGACGCCGGGCTCGGTCTCGACCACCTCGAGCTCGACCGACGCCGGCAGCTGCAGGCTCGACGGCTTGCCGTCGACGAGCAGCAGCTGCACCGTGTCGTTCTCCTTCATGAACCGCAGCTCCTCGGTGAGGGAATCCGCCGGAAGCTGGATCTGCTCGAACGTCTCGCTGTCCATCAGGACGACGTCGGAGCCGTCGTTGTAGAGGTAGGTGACGTTCGAGACCTCGGTGTGGACGCGGGGCATCTTCTCCCCCGCCCGGAACGTCTTGTCCACCACGCCGCCGGACTCGAGCGCCTTCAGCTTGGTGCGCACGAACGCGCCGCCCTTGCCCGGCTTCACATGCTGGAACTCGACGATCCGGTAGACGGTGCCGTCGACCTCGATGTGCATGCCGTTCTTGAACTGGTTGGTGGAGATCATGGCTCGAGGTCCTACCCGACCGTCACGAGTTCCTTAGGGTACATGGTCAATCTTTCGCCTCCGGTCGCCGTCACGATCACGAGATCCTCGATGCGCACGCCTCCGACCCCCGGCAGGTAGATGCCCGGCTCGACTGTGACGACCATCCCCGGCTCGAGGGTTGCAGTCGTCTTCGCGCCGACCCGCGGCGCCTCGTGGATCTCGAGGCCGACGCCGTGGCCGGTGGGGTGGCCGAAGCGCTCGCCGTGCCCGGCGTCCTCGATCACCGACCGGGCGGCCAGGTCGACCGCGCTCGCGGGCGCGCCGGCCCGGATCGCGTCCATCGCCGCGAGCTGCGCCTCCAGGCAGACGTCGTATGCCCGGGCCAGGTCCGGCGACGGCGTTCCGGTCGCGAACGTGCGGGTGCAGTCGGAGCCGTAGCCGTCGAGCATGCAGCCGAGGTCGATCGTCACGAGGGTGTCGGAGCCGATCGCCACGGCGGCGGGCTTGGCGTGCGGCTGGGCGCCGCGCTCGTGCGACGCGACGATCGTGTCGAACGCGATGTCGTCGGCTCCCCCGGCGTGGAAGAGCTCGCGCACGTGCCAGGCGACCTCGCGCTCCTCGCGCCCGATCAGGCCCTCCGCGGCAATCGCCGCGTAGACGGGCTCGATCAGCGCCGCGGACGCCCGGATCGCATCGAGCTCCGCGCCGTCCTTGACCACGCGCAGCTTCTCGATCAGCCCGGGGGCGGCGGTGAGGCCGCTGTGGGCCTCGGCCAGGATCGCATGCCGCTCCACCGTGAGCAGGGACGGCTCGAAGCCGATCCGCTCGGCCCCGCCGGCCAGTTCGCCGAGCCGGTCGGCGGCGGTGCGGATCACGTCGCGCTCGGCCAGCTCAACGTCGACCCAGGCGCGCAGGGGCGCGGACGCCGTCTGGTAGCGGAAGTCGGTCAGGAGCGTCGCCGACTCCGGCCCGATCACGACCAGCGCGTTCGACCCGGTGAATCCGGTCAGGTAGCGGATGTTCACGAGGCCCGAGACGACCATCGCCCCGAGCACGGCCTCCTCCATTTCCGCTCGGGCGGCACCCAGCCTGCGGTCGTAGCTCATCGGGTCGCCTCCGCCAGGTGCTCGAGCGCCATCCGGTACCCGTCCGTGCCCTGCCCGACGATGCGGTGCGAGACGACGTCCGCGATCACGGACTTGCGGCGCCACTCCTCGCGGGACTCGACGTCGGAGAGGTGCACCTCGACGACCGGCCGGGGGAAGATCTCGAGGGCGTCGCGGATCGCGTAGCTGTAGTGCGTCCACGCGCCGGGGTTCACGATGAGGCCGTCAGTGCCGGTCACCGCCTCGTGGATCATCGTCACGTACTCCCCCTCGCTGTTCGTCTGCCAGCATCGCGCGGTGGCGTGCAGATCCTTCGCCCACCCGTAGACCATCGTCTCGAGCTGCGCCAGGGTGACCGAGCCGTACATCACCGGGTCGCGCTGCCCGAGCATGTTCAGGTTGACGCCGTTCAGTACCGCGACCTGCATGAGGCGCCAAGGGTACTTGACGGGCGGAGGATCGGCTGGCGCCGCGGGTATCCGGAGCGGCCCGTGCACCGGACACCGTCTGAGCCGTCATGACGCTCCGGCTCGTCATCGTCGCGGTGCTCGTGGCCTCGACGGCGGGAGTCGGCGTCCGCGGCTCACCCGTGACCGAGCTGCGCCGGGAGATCCGTACGGAGTGATCTGTACCATCGCCGCATGCGAACTCGCCTCACACTCGTCGCCGGCGCCCTGGTGGTCGTCTCACTCGCCGCCGGGCCGGCCGCAGCGGCGCCCCACGCCGGGTCGCGGATGACCCTGGACGTCTGGCTCGAGCGCGGCGCCGGGAAGCTCTGGCTCACCAAGCGCACCGTGCCACGGACTCCGGGCGTCGCCGCGGCGGCCGTGCGCCTGCTCTTCGCCGGGCCGAACGCCGCCGAGCACGCGGCCGGCGTGACCACCGCGGTCCCCGCGGGAAGCCGGCTGCGCGGGATCGCGATCGCGAACGGCACGGCCACGATCGACGTCAGCCGCGCCTTCGCCGCGATGGCGCCGGCCACGCGGATCCGCATGCGGCTGGCCGAGCTGACCTACACCGCGACGCAGTTCCCGACCGTGAAGCGGGTGCGCCTCGCGGTCGCCGGCTCGATCGTGCACTCGATCGCCGGCGCCCCCGTGCCGCAGCCGGCCGTCCGGCGAGACTTCCTGCGCAGGTTGCCGGCGATCCTGGTCTCACGGCCCGCGATCGGCGCCCGCGTCCCCGCCACCGTCACGGTCGCGGGATCGGCAGACGTGTTCGAGGCGGCGCTGACGGTGCGGGTGATCAACGCGCGCGGCCGGCTGCTCGCCCGGCGCCACATCCTTGCCACGTGCGGCACGGGATGCCGCGGCCACTACTCCGTGGCGATCGCCTACTCGGTGCTGCGCGCGCAGCCCGGGACGATCGTCATCTTCGACTCGGGCGGCGGGTCAGTCGCCCATCCGCACATCGTGCGCGTCCCGGTGCGGCTGTCCGCCTCGTAGCCGGCGGTCAGCCGCGGTGCGCGACGGCCCGGGCGACGGCCGTCTCGACGAGGTCGTCGCCCGGGTCGCGGTCCCAGACCGGGCTCCCGATCTCGGACAGGAGGGCGAAGCGGACGCGGCCGCCGCGGGCCTTCTTGTCGTGCGACATCGCGTCGACGATCGCCGCCGGGCTGACGTTGCGGGCGACCACCGGCAGGTCGTGCCGGCGCAGCAGGTCGCGCACCTCGTCCTCGACCGCGGGGTCGAGCCCCTCGGTCTGGGCCGAGAGCCACAGCGCCGAGAGCAGCCCGATGCCGACGGCCTCGCCGTGGGCGAACGCCTTGTAGCCGGTCGCGACCTCGATGGCGTGCCCGATCGAGTGGCCCAGGTTGAGCACGGCTCGGCGGCCGCGCTCGGTCGGGTCGGCGGCGACGACGCGCACCTTGTAGGCGGCGGAACGGCGGATCAGCTCGAGCCGCTCCTCTGAGGTGCCCCGCCCCGGCTCCCACTCGCGCACCATGTCCCACAGGCGGCCACCCGCCAGGAGCGCCGTCTTGATCACCTCGGCGAACCCGCACGCCCACTCACGCACGGGGAGCGTCTCGAGCACGCCGGGGTCTGACACGACCCATTCGGGCAGGTGGAAGGCGCCGACGGCGTTCTTCGCGGCCGGCAGGTCGATGCCGGTCTTGCCGCCGACCGCCGCGTCGACCATCCCGACGAGCGACGTCGGCACGGCGATCCAGGGGACGCCGCGCAGGTAGCTCGCCGCCACGAACCCGGCCACGTCGGTGGCGGCGCCGCCGCCCAGGCCGACGACGACGTCGCCGCGCTCGAGGCCGAACTCGGCCAGGCGCGTCCACGCCTGGCGTGCGACGGCCACCGTCTTCGCCGTCTCGCCGGCGGGCAGTCGCACGGTCACGAACGCCTCGAACGGGGCGCCGACGAGGCGCAGCACCGACCGGTCGGCGACGAGCGCGGCCCGGCGAGCGCCGATCAGGCGCGTGAGCTCTGTGAGCGCGCCCGGGCGGGCGATCGGCGCGAGCAGGGCCTCGTCGCCGTGCACCTCCTCCGCGTCGACGAGCGCGTCGGCCGACGCGTGGTAGAGGCCCCGCCGCTGCTCGTAGAGCTCGGCGAAGCCGCGTGCCTCGGCGGCGAGGGGACGGTCGCCCGCACTCGCCTCGATCCGCCGCCACGCCGTTTGCGGCGAGACGTCGAGCAGCACCGTGAACGACCCGTCGCGGAGCCGCTCGCGGATCAGCGGCGAGGTGACGGCGCCGCCCCCGAGCGCCACGACGACGCCCGTCTGGTGCAGGAGGCGCAGGCACACCCGCTCCTCGAGCGCCCGGAACGCCGGCTCGCCGTCCGTGGCGAAGATCTCCGCGATCGACCGGCCCGCTTCGCGCTCGATCTCGGCGTCGGCGTCGACCGCGCTCCAGCCGAGCTTCCCGGCGATCGTGCCGGCCGCCGAGCTCTTGCCCGAGCCCATGAAGCCGATCAGGGCCAGGTTGCGGTAGGGCCCGGGGATCACGCCCGGGAGATGCGCTCGAGGTAGGCGGCGTGGGCAGCCACGAAGTCGCCCACCGCGTCCCCGCCGAACTTCTCGACCGCCGCCCGCGCCAGCTCCCACGCCACGGCGGCTTCGGCCACCACGGCGGCCGCCGGGAGCACGGTCACGTCGCTCCGCTCCACATGGGCCTGGCGCGGCTCGTGCGACCCGAGCTCGACACTCTGGAGCGGCCGCATCAGCGTCGGCAGTGGCTTCCAGATCGTCCGCACGACCAGGTCGGCGCCGTTCGTCATCCCGCCCTCGAGGCCGCCGGCCGCGTCGGTGCGGCGGTGGTAGCCGCCCTCGTCCGAGTGGAAGATCTCGTCGTGCACGCGCGAGCCGCGCCGGGCCGAGCTCACCAGCGCGTCGCCGATCTCGACGCCCTTGGCGGACTGGATCGAGAGCATCGCCGCAGCCAGCCGCCCGTCCAGCCGGACGCCCGCCGAGACGTGCGAACCGAGCCCGGGCGGGACGCCGAACGCGCGCACCTCGGTGACGCCGCCGAGGGTGTCGCGCTCGCGCTTGGCCTGCTCGATCTCCTCGATCATCGCCGCCTCGGCGGCCGGGTCGAGGCAGCGCACCTCCGACGCCTCGGCGCGGTCGAAGTCGCGCTCCTGCAGCCACGCCGGCGGGGTCGCCCGCACGGTGCCGATCTGGAGCACCTGCGAGCGCACCGTGATCCCGATCGTCCCGATCAGCGCCTTTGCGACGGCGCCGGCCGCGACCCGCCCGGCGGTCTCGCGGGCGCTGGCCCGCTCGAGCACGTTGCGGACGTCCTCGTGGCCGTACTTGAGGACCCCGGCGAGGTCGGCGTGCCCGGGCCGAGGGAGCGTCACCGGCTGCCCGCGCCAGCCGTAGCCCTCGAGCTCGGCCGCCTCGACCGGCCAGGCGCTCATCGGGGCGGTCCAGTTCTTGTGGTCGCGGTTCTCGATGAAGAACGCGAGCGGGCTCCCGAGCGTCCTGCCATGGCGCAGGCCGCCGCGCGGCTCGACGTCGTCCTGCTCCAGCTTCTGCCGTGGGCTGCGGCCGTAGCCGGCCTGGCGGCGGGCCGAGGTCGGCCCGGATCAGGTCGTGGTCGAGGTCGAGTCCCGCCGGGAGCCCGGAGACGACGACGGTGAGGCCGGGGCCGTGCGACTCCCCTGCGGTGACGTATGTGAGCTCCATGCGGCCATGGAGGTTACCGGGCGCGCGGGATGGTTGACCGGGATCACCGTGATGTCCTGGGCGGTTGCGAACCGAGCAGCGCAAGGACGCAGGGAGCGTTCATATTGGGCCGAAATATGGACGCGACCGAGGACGAGGCGATGCGACGGTTCGCAACCGCAGCCCCACCACGACGCGAATTCCCACCACAGCCTGACGTCCAGGTGCGCGGGGTTCCCGGTCAACCATCCCCTACGAGGACGTCGGGCGGATGCGGGCCAGGCCGGCCGAGTAGGCGACCAGGTAGAGCGGCATCCAGGCGGCGCACAGCACGAGCTCGAGAGCAGGGTCGCCGAACGCCATCATCAGCGAGTAGACGACGGCGGCGCCGAGGAGGCCCAGGAAGAGCACGGCGGTGCTGCGGCGCAGGATCATCACGTGCCCACGTACCACGCGTTCCAGAGCTGCGGCCCCCACAGGAGCGCGACCATCGCGCCGGCGGCCAGGAACGGGCCGAAGGGGAACGAGAACTTGCGCCCGCGCGGCCCCTTGAACAGGAGCACGGCGATCGAGGGCAGGAGCGAGATCGTGAAGGCCGCGAACAGCGCGACCCCGGCGTAGCGTCCCAGCGCGAGCCCGATCATCAGTGTCATCTTCACGTCGCCGAGCCCCATCCCTGCCGGATAGATCATCCAGGCGGCGCCGAGGAAGAGCGCAGCGCCCAGGCCGCCGATCAGGAGCTCGATCCAGCGGTCGGGCTGGGCGACGACGGCGGTCAGGTAGACGAGCACCGCGCCGGGCAGGTTGATCGCGTTCGGGATGATGCGGTGGCGCAGGTCGATCACCGAGGCGGGCACGATCAGTGCGGTCAGGAGCAGCGCCGGCGCGAGGCGGGCGTGGAATCCGATCCGCACCGTCACGGCGGCGAACAGGAGCGCGGTCACCCCGGCGACGATCCAGCGGCGGCGCGTCGACGGCGCGGTGCCCTCCCCCTTGGGGAAGCGCTGGATCAGCCACTCGATCGGCCAGCCGAGCGCGAAGCCGGCGCCTGCGAGAGGAAGGACGAACTCCATGGGGCCGTTATCGGCGCGAACCTCGCGGGACTGTAGGCTCCCGCCGGATGCCCGACGTCGTGGTCATCGGGGGAGGGGTTGTCGGGACGATGGCGGCCTGGCAGCTCGCGGAGGCGGGCGCCGAGGTGACGCTGCTCGAGCGGGGCGCGCTCGCCTCCGGTGCGACGTCGAAGAGCCAGGGCCTCGTGCTCCCGCCCGACCACGCCGAGCTCGTGCCCTTGTGGCAGGAGAGCATCGCGATGTACGCGCGCCTGCACGACGACGGCGCCGAGTTCTGCTTCGACCGCGAGACGCCCATCGGGACGCTGCTCCTGGCCCGGCACGCCGGCCAGCTCTCGGGTCTCGCGGCCGCGCCGGTCGCGGGCGAGATGCTCGACGGCGCCGGCGTGGCGGCCGCCGAGCCGGCGCTCGTCGGCGGGATGGCCGGCGGCCTCCTGGTCGAGGAGGGGCGGCGCACCGATCCCGGCGCGCTTGCGGCGGCAGGGGCCGAGGCTGCCGTCACGGCCGGCGCGGATGTCCGCACGCATGTCGAGGTGAAGCTCCTCGGCAAGGGCGCGGTCGTGACCGATGCCGGGCGGATCCCGGCCGGCCAGGTGCTCGTCGCCGCCGGCGCGTGGACGCGGCGGCTGGGGCACGCGCTCGGAGTCGACGTCGCCATCCGGCCGGTGCGCGGCTGGCTGGCGCTGCTCGCGCCGGGCCCGCCGGTCCTGCGCCACGCCATCCACGAGGCCGCCTACGAGCCGACGCCCGACCCCGCACCGTCCTTCCCCGTCAGCCTGGGGCGGCTGGCCCAGGGCTCGCTCGCCCGCGACGGCGCGGACGTCGCCCACGCGCTCGGCATCCACCAGAACGCCGACGGCTCGGTGCTCGTGGGCGCGTCGCGCTCGGCCGCGCTGCACGAGGGGCCGGAGAGCCCCGACGCGCTACGCGAGAACGCCCTCCACGCCTGCGATCTCATCCCGGATCTGGCCGGCCGCGAGGTGACGGCCGCGTGGACCGGCCTGCGGCCCTTCTCCGAAGACGGCCTGCCCTACATCGGCCGGCTCGACGAGCGCACGGTCGTCTGCGCCGGGCATGGCAGCGAGGGCATCCTCACCGGCGGCGGCTCGGCCCGGCTGGCAGCCGACCTCGTGCTTGGGCGAACGCCGTTCACCGATCCGGCGGCGTTCGACCCCATGCGGCGGCGCGCATAGCGTCGACCGGCGCCGGGACGCCGGTGAAGAGCTCGAACGCCACGATGCCCTGGCCGACGAGGACGTCGAGCCCGTCGACGGCCCGGGCGCCGCGGGCAGCCGCCGCCTGCACGAGCGGCGTCGGCGTCCCGTCGCCGCGATAGGCGAGATCGCAGACGATCGTCTCCGGCGTGATGAGCTCGGTGCCTGGCACCTCGTCCGGGGTGCCAGGCACCTGTCCGAGAGGAGTGGCGTTGACGATCAGGCGGGCGCCCTTCTGCGGCGGCCAGGGCTCCACCCCGGCTCCCAGCGCGGCCGCCCCCTCGCGACGACGGGCGCTGACCGCGACGCGCCAGCCGGCGTCCGCCAGCGCCGTCACCGCTGCCCGGGCGGCGCCGCCCGGCGCCGAGCACCAGCGCGTCGGCCGGCTCGACCTCGCCCAGCGCCCACAGCAGCCCGGCGCCGTCGGTCGTCTCGCCGTGCAGGCGGCCGTCGCGGACGAGCAGGGTGTTCACCGACCCGGCCCGGCGGGCTTCGTCGGAGAGGTCGTCGCAGAGCCCGATCACCGCCTGCTTGTGGGGGATCGTCACGTTCACGCCCGCGAATCCGTCCGCCTCGAGCGCGGCGACGAACAGGTCCAGAACCGCCGGCTCGACGTCGATCGCGACGTACTCCCAGTCGAGCCCGAGCGCGCCGTAGGCGGCCGTGTGCATGGCCGGCGACCGCGAGTGCGCCACCGGGTGTCCGATCACGGCCGCCCGGCGACGGCCCGGATCAGCCGCCATGCGCCAGAAACTTGGCGTAGCTATCCGTGAAGTACTGGGCCGCCTTGCCCGGGATGGCGACGTAGTAGATGTAATCCGCGTGAGCCGGGTGCGCCGCAGCCTGGAGTGCCGCCAGACCGGGATTCGAGATCGGCGTCGGGGGCAGTCCGTGGTGGATGCGGGTGTTGTACGGCTCGGGGTCGTCCAGGTCGGACTGGTGGATCGTCGCCGTCCACGAGCCCAGGTGGTACAGGATGGTCGCGTCGATACCGAGCTGCATGCCGGCATGCAGGCGGTTGTAGATCACCGCCGAGACCTTGGCCCGGTCGCCCGGCACCCGCGCCTCGCGCTCGATCATCGAGGCGATCGTGAGCACGTCGTACGGGGTCAGGTTCTTCGACCGCGCGTAGCTCATGTCGACCTGCGAGAACGCGTCGCGGAACGCCTGCAGCTGCTGTGCGACCAGCGTCTTCGCGGACTCGTGCGGCTTGATCTCGTACGTCGCCGGGAACATGAAGCCCTCCATGTTCACGTGATGGCCGAAGCCGGGCGGCGGCACCGCCGCGCGCACGGCCTGCGCGTACGCCGCCTTGCTGATGCCGAGGTGGGCGACGGCGTCCTCGATCTGGGTCAGCCGGTAGCCCTCGGGGATCGTGAGACGGGCGTAGCCCGCGCCCGGCCCTGCGTCCAGCTTCGAGACGATCGAGTCGTAGCCGGTGCCCGCCTGGAACGTGTAGGTGCCGGCCTTGAAATCCGACCCCTCCGACTGCGATTTGACGTAGTCGCCGAACCGGCCGGCGTCGTCGATGATGCCCCGGTCCTCGAGGAGGCCGGCGATCGCGGAGGCGTCGTCGCCGGGCGGAATCGCGACCGTGATCGCCGGCCCGTGCGGGTCGGCGGCGGGCGCGGTCGTGGGCCCGTTCGACGTGTGCAGCAGCCACCCCCCGGCCTTCACGAGCCCGGCCACCGTGGCGACCAGGACGAGGATCAGGATCAGCCGGCGAGCCTGCGTAGATAGCCCTCGAGAAGGTGGGCGGCGGCCACCGCGTCGTTCGTCCGGCTCGACCCAGCGAGGCTGCGCTCCGCCATCGTCGTCGTGAACCGCTCGTCGTACGTCTCGATCGGTATCGGGCATCGAGCCTCCAGCTCGTGGATGAAGTCGAGCGTCTCCTCGGCCTGCTGGCCGTGCTCCCCCCGAAGCGTCAGTGGCATCCCGACGACGATCCTATCGGGCTGGAGCTCTGCGATCTGCTGGAGCATGCTTCCCATTCCCTGCTCGGAGCGCACCCGCTCCACAACCGTCACCGGCCGGGCGAGGACGCCCGTCTCGTCGCTCACGGCGAGCCCTGTGCGCGCGCGGCCGTAGTCGACCGCGAGCACCTTCATCCGGAAGATCCCTGCAGCTGTTCCCTGATCCGGTCGGCCGCCGCCTTGACCGCGGCCTCGAGCTGGGATGCGTCGGAGCCGCCGGCGCGGGCCAGCGCCGGGCGTCCGCCACCGCCCCCGGAGACGATCGGGGCGACCTCGCGGATCACGTCGACGGCCGAGAGCCCGCGAGCCTGGGCGGCCGGGTCGAAGCTGGCGACCAGATGGGCCTTGCCGCCGGCGTTGCCGCCGAGCACGGCAGCGGCGGGCGACAGCTTCGCCCGCACCTTGTCGGAGAGCTGGAGCAGCCGGTCGGCGTCGGCGCCGTCGACCACGTCGGCGATGATCCAGACGCCGGACTCCTCGGACGCGCCGTCGATCAGCCCGGCGTCGCCGCCGTTGGCCGAGGACGCGGCGGCGGGCGCCTCCTTGGCGACCCTGCGCACCTCGGCCTCGAGCTCGCCGACCCGGGCACGCAGACGGGCGGCCTCGGCCGCCTCGTCGCGGAGGTGCTCGAGAGCCGCGCCGGCCGTGAGCGCCTCGATCCGGCGCACGCCCTGGGAGGAGCTCGTCTCACGGGTGAGCACGAACGCCCCGATCTCGGCGGTCGAGCGCACGTGCGTGCCGCCGCACAGCTCGCGCGAGACGTCGGGGATCTCGACCACGCGGACGTGCTCGCCGTACTTCTCGCCGAACAGCATCATGGCGCCCAGCTCGCGGGCGTGCTCCTGCGTCGTCACGAAGATGTGCAGCGGGTGGTTGGCGACGATCCCCTCGTTCACGATCACGCTCACCCGCGCGACCTCGGCGTCGGTCATCGGGGCGCCGTGGCGGAAGTCGAAGCGCAGCTTGTCCGGCCCGACATACGAGCCGGCCTGGGTGACGTGGTCGCCGAGCACCTCGCGCAGGGCGGCGTGCAGCAGGTGGGTGGCCGTGTGGTTGGCCATCGTCGGCCGCCGGGCCTCGCCGTCGACGTGGGCGCGCACGCGCTCGCCGGCGTGCAGGTCGCCCTGCTCCAGCCGGGCCACCACGACCTGGTCGTCGTCCACGCGCACCACGTCCTCGACGACGGCGCGGGCGGAGTCGGTCTCGATCCAGCCGCGGTCGGCGACCTGGCCGCCGCCGCGCGGGTAGAACGGCGAGGCGCGCAGCTTGACGAGCGCCGACCCGTCGCCGCGGTCGTGCAGCGCGCCCACCTGCGTCGTCACGTCGAGCCGCTCGTAGCCAACGAACTCGGCGCGGAAATCGGTGCGCAGCTCGGACGTGTCCACCCGGCCGCCGGTGGCAGCACGGGCGCGGTCGCGCTGCTGATCCATGAGCTCCGCGAACCCGGCCTCGTCGACCGACTTGCCGTGCTCGGCGGCGATCTCGACGGTCAGCTCGATCGGGAACCCGTAGGTGTCGTGGAGCCGGAAGGCGTCGTCTGCCGGCACCTCGGACGACGTCCCGGCGAGCACGTCGTCGAGCAGCTTGCCGCCCGTCTCGAGCGTGTGCGAGAACCGCTCCTCCTCGGCCGCGAGCTCGGCCGCGACCCGGGCCTGCTCGCGCCGCAGCTCGGGATGGGCCTCGCCCAGCAGGTCGACCACGCGGGCGTGCAGGCGCGTGGCGAAGCGGTCTTCGAGGCCGATCCGGCGGCCGTGCTGCACCGCGCGGCGGATCACCCGCCGCAACACGTAGCCGCGGCCCTCGTTGGACGGCTCGATCCCGTCGGTGGCGAGGAAGCTCATGGCGCGGCCGTGGTCGGCGAGCACCTTCAGCGCCTTCGTCTCGGCGGCGGCGCGGCCGTACCTGGCGCCGCTCCAGCCCTCGACCACCTCGATCAGGTCACCGAACGCGTCGGTCAGGTAGGCGCTGTCGACGCCCTGGGCGAGCATCGTGACGCGCTCGAGCCCTGCGCCGGTGTCGATGCTCGGCGACGGCAGCGGCTCGAGGGAGCCGTCGTCGAGCATGTTGTACTGCATGAACACGAGGTTCCAGAACTCGATGAAGCGGTCGCAGTCGCAGTCGGGCCCGCACTCCGGCCGGCCGCACCCGAACTCCGGCCCACGGTCGTAGTGCAGCTCGGAGCACGGGCCGCACGGGCCGACCGGTCCGGCCTGCCAGAAGTTGTCGCTGCCGAGCCGCAGGATCCGCTCGGCGGGGACGCCGACCCCGCAGCCAGAGGGCGATGGCCTCCTCGTCTGCCGGCACCTTCTCGTCGCCGCGGTAGACGGTCGCCCACAGCCGGTCGGGGTCGAAGCCGAAGCCCTGGGGGACGTGACGAGCGTCCAGGCCTGCTCGACCGCGAAGTCCTTGAAGTAGTCGCCGATCGAGAAGTTGCCCAGCATCTCGAAGAAGGTGAGGTGGTGGGCGGTGCGGCCGACCTCGTCGATGTCGACGGTGCGGAAGCACTTCTGGACGGTCACGAGCCGCTGGCCCGGCGGCTCGTCGAGGCCGAGGAAGTACTGCTTCAGCGGCTGCATGCCGGCCGTCGTTATGAGGACGCTCTGATCCCAGTCGGGCGGGACCAGCGACCCGCTCGGGAGCTGCTGGTGCCCCGAGGCGGTGAAGTGGTCGACGAACCGGCGGCGGATCTCGTGGGAGCGCATGTGCGGGCGCATTCTACCGGGGGGTATCCTCTGCCCATGCACGGCGACGACACGCTCGAGCGTTTCGAGCACGCCCACAGCGGCGGCCCCGGGGCGATCGAGCCGCTCGACCATTTCGTGCTCGTCGAGCCGGTCGACGACGAGACCGAGACGAACGCCGGGCTGATCATCCCGGCCAGCAGCGATTCGTCGTGCCTGTCCGGCGTCGTGGTCGCGATCGGCGAGGACGTGCACGGCGTCGCTCCCGGCGACAAGGTGCTCTACCCGCGCGGCGCGGGCTTCGAGCTCGCCCCCGGCGGCGAGCCCAAGCGGCTGATCGACCGCCGCGAGCTGATCGCCCGCATCACCGACTAACGCACCAGGCGGCTGTCCGTCAGGTGCCTGCCTCCGCGCAGCGGTGCCTGGCACCCGTCAGTCCTCACCCAGACCCACGGCCTCGCCTCACCCGTGCCAGGCACGACGGGCGGAGGCACGCGCGCTACGGCGTCGGATTGGCTGCCTTGCGGTAGTCCTCGTCGACCTCGGCCGACCGCCGCTCGGCCGCCCTCTTGCCCTCGTGAGCCGCGTCGCGCAGATCGTCGGGGAGGGTGCGGAGGTCGTGCGAGATCCGGCCGGGCATGTCGCGCAGCACCTCGCCGACGCTGCGCTGCTCGGTCTCGGCGACATGCTGTGCCCGCCTGTAGAGGGCGGTCCCGGCCGCCGACAGGGCGACCGAAAGCGCCAGTCCGCGCTTCACACCACGCCCCCGCGCTGGTCGCGCTTGTTCTTGAACACGCCGAACCCGTGCTGAGATCCCGGCCGTGACCCCGGACACTGCCCGGAAGGGCTTCGACACCGCCTCCGACACCGAGCGCACCGTCGCGTCGACCTTGGCCGTCGCGTCGGTCGCCGAGTCGGTGATGCGGCCGACCTTGTCGAGCTCCTCGTTCACGTGGTCGAGCGAGGTCGACACCTTGGACAGCATCGGCACGAGCTCCGACATCACGCCGTCGAGCACCATGTTCACCCGCCCGAGCGTCATCCCGGCCCGGACAAGGGCGAAGCACGCCCCCACGCCGGTGAGCAGGAGGAAGACGGCCAGCGCGTAGTGCCAGATGTCTGTCGAGGTGGCGAGTAAGGCGAGATGCATGCGGCTCCCTGGTCCGGGGAACCTATCCTATCCGGCGTTTCAGGTGGCGATCACGCCCGCGCCCACAACGGCGTCGTCGTCGTAGAGCACGGCCGTCTGCCCCGGCGCGACGCCGGCCACCGGGTCGTCCAGGTCGAGCGTGAACCCCTCGCCCCCCGGCCGCACGGTCGCCCACACAGGCTCGGTGCGGTAGCGCAGCTTGACCTGCACGCGCGAGGCCGGCGCGAGCAGGCGCCCGGGAGCCACGGCCACCGTACGGCGCTCGAGCTGCGCCCGGGGGCCGACGACGACCCGGCCGCGGCCGGCGTGTACCTCGAGGACGTAGAGCGGCTCGCCCGCGGCCACGCCGATCCCGCGGCGCTGGCCGGGCGTGAAGCGGTGCACGCCGGCGTGGCGGCCGAGCGCGCGCCCGCCGGCGTCGACGATCTCGCCAGGCCGGCCGGCGCCGCCGTGGCGCTCGAGGAAGGCGCGGTGATCGCCGCCGCCGACGAAGCAGACGTCCTGGCTCTCAGGCCGCCGGGCCGCATCCAGGCCGGCGGCGCCCGCCTCGGCCCGCGTCTGGGCCTTCGTCTGCTCGCCCAGCGGGAACCAGCACCGCTCCAGGATCTCGGCGGGCACGGACGCCAGCATGTAGGACTGATCCTTGGCGGGGTCGGCGCCGCGGGCGAGCAGCGTCCGCCCGTCCCGCCGTCGCACCCGGGCGTAGTGGCCGGTCGCAATCCGGCCGGCGCCGATCTGGTCGGCGAACCCCGTCAGAGCGGCGAAGCGGAAGCCGCCGTTGCAGCGCACGCACGGGTTCGGGGTGAGACCGGCCCGGAATCCGCCGAGGAAGTCGTCGACGACGTCGCGGCGGAACTCGTCCCGCAGGTCGAGGCCGAAGTGCGGCACGCCGAGCGCGTGACAGGCGGCCCGGGCCGCGCGCACGGAGCGCGGCGAGCAGCAGGCCCGGTCGCCGTCGGGCGCGCCCGGGTCGATCCACAGCCGCAGCGTGACGCCGACCGGCTCGAGCCCGGCTTCGACCGCCTTCAGCAAGGCGACGGCGGAATCGACGCCGCCCGACATCGCAACGGCGACCCGGCCGTCTGCGAACGGAATCTCGGCCCCGGCGAGCGCCGCGGCAAGGGCGGCGTGCAGGGCGTCGACGGCGACGGCGACGCAGGCGCGGTTGCCGCTCCGGCGGCCCCAGCTCGGCCTCGATCTCGGCGCTCGCGATCGTCGCGGCGGCCAGCAGGTCGCGACCCTCGGCCAGCGCACAGGCGAGCTCGGCCGCGGCCGTCGCGTGCGGGCAGCCGAAGCCGCGGTGGCGGGCACGGGCGATGCGGCCGCCCGCGACGACGAGCTCGATGCGGATCGCGTCGCCGCAGACGGGGTCGCCCGCCTCGCCCGCCACGGCGTCCGGCCCGGCGGCCCCGGCATACCGAAGCGCGAGCGCGTGGTCGACGGTGGCCGCCGAGTACACCGTCACACCGCCTCGACGAGGCCGCCCTGCCGCAGCCGGTCCAGGCAGGCGGTGAACGCGGCGGCGAAGCCGTCCACCTCCGCCTCGGTCGTGGCGGGGCCGAGCGAGACGCGCACGACGCTGCGCGCGTCCCGAGCCGACATGCCCTGGGCGACCAGGACGTGGCTCGGCTCCGCGTCGCCCGCCGCGCACGCCGAGCCCGCGGCGACGGCGTAGCCCGCCCGGTCGAGCGCCAGCACGAGCAGCTCGGCCCGGATGCCCGGCACCAGCGCCAGCAGGTGGCCCGGCAGGCGCTCGGCGCCCGCCGAGACGATCGTGATCTCGCCCGCGAGCGCCGACTCGAGCCGCGCCCGGAGCGCCCCCCGGCGGTCGGCGGCGGCCCGGGTCGCGGCCAGGGCGGCGGCGAAGCCGACGGCGCCGGGGATGTTCTCGGTGCCGGAGCGCAGGCCCCCCTCCTGGCCCCCGCCGAATACGAGCGGCGGGATCCGTCGAGGCTCGCGGGTGACGAGGCACCCGACGCCCTTGGAGCCACCCAGCTTGTGGGCCGACAGCGCCAGCGACTCCGCGCCCGACGACCGCAGCCCGACCGGGAACGACGCGGCCGCCTGCACCGCGTCGCAGTGGAATGCCACCCCCCGCTCCGCGGCGGATGCCGCGAGCCGCGCGATCGGCTGGACGGCGCCCGTGACGTTGTTCGCCCACATGGCGGCCGCCAGGCGGTCGCCGGGGCGGAGCAGAGCCTCGAACGCGTCCGCGTCGATCACGCCGTCGCCGTCGACCGGCGCCCAGGCCACCTCGAAGCCGCGCCGCTCGAGCTCGAGGGCGGGCTCACGCACGGCCGGATGCTCGATCGCACTCACGACGATCCGGCCCGGCGCAGTCCCGGCGAGGCCGAACACGGCCTGGTTGTCCGCCTCCGACCCGCCGGAGGTGAGCACGATCTGGCCCGGCTCGGCGTCGAGCAGGTCGGCGAGCGTCGCCCGGGCCGCCTCGAGCGCCGCCCGCGCGGCCCGGCCGTAGGCATGCGGCTCCGACGCGTTCCCGAACCGCTCCGACAGGTACGGCTCCATCGCCGCCCGCGCCTCGGCGCCGAGGGGCGTGGTCGCTGCGTGGTCGAGGTACACGTTCATGGCAGCCGCATTATCGGCCCGCAAAGACGAAGCGGGGGGACCGAGGTCCCCCGCCGAAGATGCCGGTGCCTTGGAGCTCGGCTATCGGTCACTCTCTGGATGCTTCGACCGCTTCGACCTCGCTCCGGCGCTGGAAGTGTTCGCACGACGAAAGTGTGGTGCGCGGTACAAAATGGCGCCGGCGTTCACAGCGTAGCGGGTCCTCCGGATCCGTCACTACCCGGATGCCGTATGCCCGCAGCTCGGCGGGCGTGGCCGGTGTCGGCGCCCCGGTGAGCGGATCGGCGCCGCCCTGGCCCTTGGGGAACGCGGTCACGTCGCGGAGCGACGCCGCCCCCGCGATCAACATCGCGAGCCGGTCGATGCCGAATGCGATGCCGCCGTGCGGCGGGGCGCCCATCTCGAGCGCCCGGAGCAGGAACGAGAACTTGGCCTCGGCCTCCTCCTCGGAGATCCCCAGCAACCGGAACACCCGCTGCTGCATCTCCGGGCGGTGGTTGCGGATCGAGCCGCCGCCGATCTCGTTCCCGTTCAGGACGAAGTCGTACTGGCGGGCGCGGGCCGCCGCCGGATCGGCGTCGAAGCTCTCGGCGCACTCCGGCTCGGGCGCGCTGAACGGGTTGTGTCCCGCCTTCCAGCGGTTCTCGTCGGGCAGCCACTCGAACATCGGGAACCCGGTGACCCAGAGCGGCTTCCAGCCCTCCTGGATCAGGCCGAGGCGCTCACCGAGGTGGAGCCGCAGCGGCCCCAGCACCCGCACGGCCGCGTCGACCGCGTCGGCGACGAGCAGAATCGTGTCGCCCTCGCCCGCGCCGACGCCGGAGACGATTGCCGCCACCTCGGCCTCGCTCATGAACTTCGCGATCGGCGAGCGCACCTCGCCGCCCTCGCCCACCTGCATCCAGGCGACGCCCTTGCCGCCCCAGCCGCGGGCGAACTCGACCAGGCCGTCGAAGTCCTTGCGCGAGAAATCCATCGCCTCCGGCACGGCGAACCCGCGCACGACCCCGCCGCCGTCGACCACCCCGCGGAAGGCCTTGAACTCGGTGCCGCGCAGGGCGTCCGTGACGTCGGCGATCTCGCTCCCGAAGCGGGTGTCCGGCTTGTCGGAGGCGTAGCGCAGCATCGCCTCGTCGTGGGTCATGCGCGGGAACGGGATCGGCAGCTCGTCGCCCATCAGGTCGCGCCAGATGATCGAGAACATCCCCTCGATCAGCGCGAACAGCTCGTCGGGGTGGACGAAGGCGAGCTCCATGTCGAGCTGGGTGAACTCGGCCGTGCGGTCGGCCCGGGTGGCCTCGTCGCGGAAGCAGCGGGCAATCTGGTAGTAGCGCTCGAAGCCGGAGATGACATAGAGCTGCTTGTAGGTCTGCGGCGACTGCGGCAGCGCGTAGAAGCGACCCGGGTGCGAGCTCGTCGGCACCAGGAACTCGCGCGCGCCCTCCGGCGTCGACTTGTAGAGGATCGGCGTCTCGAGCTCCCAGAACCCGCGCTCCTCCAGGTAGCGGCGGATCGTCTGGGTGAGCTTGAACCGCACGTGGATGTTGCGGCGCATCTCGTCGCGGCGCAAGTCGAGGTAGCGGTGGCGCAGGCGCAGGGTCTCGTCGACGCCGTCGTCGTCCAACTGGAACGGCAGCACGGGAGCGGTCGCGAGCACCTCGAGGCGCTCGACGTGCACCTCGATGCGGCCCGTGTTCAGGCGCGGGTTGACCGTCTCGGCCGAGCGGGCGCCGACGACGCCCTCGGCCTGGACGACGAACTCGGCCCGCAGGGTGTGGGCGACGGCATGGGCGGCCGCCTGCTCGTCGGGGTTGAAGACGAGCTGGACGAGACCGGCCTGGTCGCGCAGGTCGACGAAGACGAGGCCGCCGTGGTCGCGGCGGCGGGCCACCCAGCCCGCCAGCGTGACGCGGGTGCCCTCGTCGCCGGCGCGCAGGTCTCCGCCGAGGTGCGTCCGCCAGCTCATCGGGCGATCTCCGAGACGAGGCCGTCGAGCGCGACGCGGCGCTGCTCACCCGAGGTCATGTCGCGGACGGTCGCCTCACCCGCACTCCACTCGTCCTCGCCGACGATGACGACCGTGCCGGCGCCCCGCCGCGCCGCCAGCTCGAGCGTTCGCTTCAGCCGCCGGCCGCCGTACGCCGCATCGCTGCGCAGGCCGGCTGCCCGGACGTCGTCCATGAGCGCGTGCACCCGCGGCCGGGCCGCGTCGTCGAGCACGGCGAACATGACGTCGAGGGCCGGCTCAACCTCCTCGGCGGCGCCCATCTCCTCCAGCGTCAGCACGAGCCGCTCGACGCCTGCGCCGAACCCGACGCCCGGCGTACGCGGGCCGCCGAGCTGCTCGGCCAGGCCGTCGTAGCGTCCGCCGCCCGAGAGCGTCGACTGGGCGCCGAGCGCCGGCCACGTCCACTCCCAGGCCGTGCGCGTGTAGTAGTCGAGACCGCGCACGAGGCCCGGCGCCACCTCGTAGCCGACGCCGCGTGCATCCAGCTGGGCCCGCACCGCGGCGAAGTGATCACGGCACGCGTCGCACAGGTGGTCGGTGATCTTCGGCGCGTCGGCCAGCACGGCCTGGCAGGAGGCGTTCTTGCAATCGAACACGCGCAGCGGGTTCGTGTCACGGCGGTCGCGGCACTCGTCGCACAGCTCGTCCACGTGCTCGTCCAGGAAGGCCACCAGGAGCTCGATGTAGGCGGGACGGCAGACCTCGTCGCCGATCGAGTTCAGGAGCAGCGTGAGGCCCGTCACGTCGACGTTACGGTACCAGCGCGCCTGGAGGGCGATCAGCTCGGCGTCGAGCCCCGGATCATCGCTGCCGATCGCCTCGGCGCCGAACTGGTAGTGCTCGCGGAAGCGGCCCTTCTGCACCCTGTTGTAGCGGAACATGGGCAGCTCGTACCAGACCTTCACGGGCTGCGGCTCGTGGTGCAGGCCGTGCTCGAGGTACGCCCGCATCACCCCGGCGGTGCCCTCCGGGCGCAGCGTCAGGTCGCGGTCGCTGCGGTCATGGAAGCTGTACATCTCCTTGCGCACCACATCCGACCCGAGGCCGGAGGTGCGCTGGTAGACGCCGGTGTCCTCGAAGGTCGGGGTCACGACCTGGACGTACCCGGCCGACTCGAAGACGCGGCGGGCCTGGTCGAGCACCGACCGGCGCAGCGCCGCCCGCGGCCCGTACCAGTCGAGCGTGCCCCGCGGGGCCTGGAATTCGCGGCTCACGTCCGCAGCTCCTGCAGGAACGGGTTCGACCCGAGCTCGTGCCCGAGCGTGGTCGCGGGCCCGTGGCCCGGCAGGACGACGGTCTCCTGCGGGTAGGCATCCATCAGCCGGCGGATGCTGCGGACGAGCGTCGGCATGTCGCCGCCGGCGAAGTCGGTGCGGCCGACCGAGCCGGCGAACAGCACGTCGCCGGAGAACAGGTGCCCCTCGGCCTGGTAGGCGATCGAAGCGGGCGAGTGGCCCGGCACGGGCGTCGTGTCGAAGTCGACCCCGGCGACGGTGACGAGCTCGCCGCCGTCGAGCAGGTGGTCCGGCTCGTACGGGGCGACCACGAGCGTGCGCAGGTCGCCGGCCTCTCCGCGCGGCATCCACACCTCGACGCCGGCCGCCTCGGCCACGCCCTTCACCGCTCCCAGGTGGTCGTGGTGGCCGTGGGTGAGGAGGACGCCGGCAGCGGTCCAGCCGCGGTCGGCGAGCACCGCGAGCACCGTATCGGGCGCGTCGCCCGGGTCGATCACGGCTGCGGCGGACGCGCCCTCGCGCGCGACGAGGTAGCAGTTCGTCCGGTAGGCGCCGAGCGGCAGCTGCACGATGTCCAGCATTGAACCGGGCAGCCTAGACGTTGAAGGCGGACTCCACGCCGAGGGCGATCAACCGTCCAGGCGCGCGGACCCGCCCGTGATCGATCTAGCCGGACCCGCCGTGCTTCTTCTGCCACCGCCGCCAGGCGAACGTCTCGGTGATCGTCCCGATCGACCAGAAGAGGACGAACATCACGACCCCGTTGAAGACCTTGACGCCGGTGGTCATGCTGCCGCCCAGCGAGGTGTAGGTGATGGCGATGTAGAAGAGCACCGCGAAGATCGCAGCGCGCTTGGCCGCACGGGCGGCCGAGGGCTGCTGCGGCTCGCCCCGCCGGCGCGTCTGGCCCGACCCTGAGCTCTTGGCGCTCGTCTCGGGCCGTGCCTCCTCGTCGCCGAAGACCCGGCCCCGGCCGACAGATCGCTGGTACTTGCGCTTCTGCTGCTTGCGATTGGCCACGCACCCAGTCTACCGGTCACCCGGCGTTCGCGAGGATCGCGAATCGCCGCTACCCTGGGAGTCCAACAGAGCTCCAATTGGCGTCGGGCAGGCGGTGCCAATTGCAACGTCTTCCGCCACCGCCCGCCCACCAGCCTCACCACTCTGCGTCGTCCATCCGTCTCACCCCTCGCCGTCCTGCGGCCGGCAGCCCTGGCGGCGCTTCTCGCTGCCGTCGCTGTCGCCGGACTGGCGGCCCCGGCCCGGGCCGATGCGCCCGCGGTGCCGGCCGTCCGCGTGCTCTCCGCGGCCCAGACGATCACCGGCTTCGGGGCGTCCGGCGCGTGGTGGCCGAACGACGCCGACGACTTCTCGGCGGCGAGCCGCTCGCGGATCGCGCAGCTCCTCTTCGACCGCCGCACCGGCCTCGGCCTGTCGATCTACCGCTACAACATCGGCGGCGGCGGGGTCGGTGTCGCCCCCGGGCCGCGGGCGGCGCAGTCGTTCCTGAAGGCGCCGGGTGCGTACGACTGGAGCGCCGATCCGGGCGGCACCGCGTTCCTGCGCCAGGCGGCCCGCTACGGCGTCCGACACCTGGTCGGCTTCGCGAACAGCGCCCCCCGGTTCTTCACGACGAACGGCCGTAGCTGCGGCGGCGGCCTGCGCCCGGCCCGGGTCGCCAACTACGCCGGATACCTGGCCCGCGTCGCCGCCCACATGCGCTCGGCGTACGGCATCCGGCTCGCGACCGTGAGCCCGATGAACGAGCCGACGAACAGCTTCCCGGACTGCCACCAGGAGGGCATGCAGGTGCCGGCGTCGCAGCGGGCGTCGGTGATCCGGTCGGTCGCGAGCGCGCTGGCAGTCCGATCGCCGGGGACGAAGGTGAGCGCCGACGAGTCGACCACCACGGTCGCGCTCGGCGCCGGGATCGGCCACTGGATCGACCCGGACGTGTCGACGGTCTCGTTCCACGGCTACGACTTCCCCACCGCGGCCCGGCTGCGCGCCGTGGCCGGCATGGTGCGCGCCCACACCGGCGCCAAGACAGAGATGACCGAGGTGTGCTGCTCGACCGGCTCCGGCTATGCGCGTGGCTACAACCCCGGCATGCGGGCCGGCCTCTGGCTGGCGGACACGGTCTGGCGCGACCTCTCCGCGGGCGACGTCTCGAGCTTCAGCTGGTGGACGGCCCTCTCGCCCCAGCTCGGGTGCACGCCGGCGTCCGACCCGACCTGCGCGACCGCGTCGAACGCGGCCGGCTGGAACGACGGCCTCCTGTACTACGACCCCGACTTCCGATCAGACGGCAACCAGTCGATCTACTTCACCCGCCGCTACTGGGCGCTCGCCAACTTCAGCCGCTACATCCGCCCCGGCGCCGTGCATTACCGCGTGACGGGCGTCCCCGACCACGTCCACGTGATCGCCTTCCGGCGCAACACCTGGCGCTTCGTCCTGATCAACGACGCGGCGGGGCCGCGCACCGTGCGCGTGCAGCTGCTCCCGCCCGGCAGCCACCGCTACGGCATGCCGTCGGCCTATACGACGTCGGCCACCGCCGACCTCGCGCCGGCGGCCGCACCGCCGACGCTGAACCGCTCGACGCAGCTGCTGACGACGACGCTGCCCGGGCAGAGCGTGTCGACCGTCATCGTCCCCGGGTGAGGCCGGGACCGGGCGTGACCGCGTCCGGGCCGGCGGGCCGCAGCGCCCGTGCGCGGGCCGCCAGGGTGGTCGCGCCGAGCACCCCGGCGGCCGGCAGCAGCGCCAGCGACGGGAACAGGTAGCGGAAGTCGAACATGCTCGTCATCGCCGCCGTCAGGGGGAGGAGCACGCCGGCGGCAGCCAGCGTCAAGGTCTCGGCGCGGAGCCGCCGCCCCTCGCCCACACCGCCGACGGCAGCCGCCGCCACGGCGAGCAGGACGGCCACGGCGAGCACCGTCCCCGGGGTGTAGGCGACCCGCTGGTACGCGGCCAGCAGCCTCTGTCCGGTGATCCAGCCGCCGACCGAGCCGCCCCAGTGGTCCGCCTCGTACACGGCCCGGTTCGCCGCACCCGGCGCCTCGTGCTGGTCGACGCGGAACTGCCACTGCGCGATCGGCTCGTCGCGGGGCCCCGTCGAGCGGCCGAACGAGGCGTAGTGGGCCATGTCGCCGAGCACGGTCGCCGCGTATGCGAGCGGCTGGCGGTGGATGACGCCGACGGCGAACGACTGCAGCACCGCGTTGCGCCGCGGCGGCCGGTGGGGGAAGCGGCGGTAGTGGTGGAGCGACCATTGATGCCAAACGTAGTAGTTCGGGTTCGGGCGCTCGGCCGGCGGGCGCGGGTCACACAGCACCTTCCGGTCGACGGGGCTCAGTCGCATGCCCGAGCAGCTCGCGAAGTCCGCCACCCGTCCGTACAGGAAGTAGCCGTCGTGGTCGGTCAGCGCGAAGGAGCCGTGCGGAACCGTGCTGTACCAGGTCGCGTAGCCGACCAGCGGCACGGCGAAGGCCAGGGCCAGGGCGAGGGTGCGCACGACCCCCGCCCGGGCGATCGCGAACGCGAGCGCGGGGGCGATCAGCGCGAGGCCCACCGAGCGCGTCAGCGCGGCCGCGGCGAGCAGGACGCCCGTGGCGATGCACGCGGCCAGCGACGGGCGTGAGCGCCACAGCAGCACGACCAGGGCGATGACGAGAAGCAGCGTGAACAGCGCCTCGGAGAGCACGTGCTGCTCGAGGTTCACCTCGTAGGCGTCGAACAGGACGGGCGCAGCGGCGATGCTGCCTGCGACCGGCCCGGCACCCAGACGGCGGATGAGGGCATACACCAGCCCGCCCGTGACCAGGCCGAGCACGTGCTGGACGGCGGGCACGATCGCGAGGTCGTGGACGACGAGCACGGCCCGCAGAAAGGCGGGGTAGCCGGCCGGGCGGATCGACTCCGGGTACAGGTGGGAGGCGTTCACGAGGTAGGCGATCGAGTCGCCGTAGAAGAGCAGCGCCGGCCGGTAGGAGAGCTGCGCGAGCAGGCGCAGCCCGGCCGCGGCGACGAGCAGCGCGGTGAAGAGCCGGTGGCGCCCGATCAGGCCGGCCGGCCAACGCACGAGGGCGGCTGGACGAGACAGCCTCACAGGCGATGGTGGTGGATCTGCGTGGACGTCACCGGATGCCGGTGCAGGTCGAGCCGCGCCTCCCCCGCGACCGTGATCGTCACCGCGACGAGGACGGCGACGGCAAGTGCCACCCGCGGCCGCCGCCAGGCACCCAGCACGGAGCGGCGGGGCCGGTCGAACAGGAGCAGCCGGTAGGCCCGCACCATCAGCGCGGCCTGGGCGAGCATCCCGCCGATCCAGAGGAGGCCACCCCCCGCGACGACCGCGAGGTCGGTCGGCGACCCCAGGATCAGGGCCGCACCGAGCGCGGCGAGCGCCGCAGCCGGCACCCAGATCAGCGCGGCGCTCGTGCACGCGAGCATGAAGCGGACGTGCCGCAGGCCGTCGGGCACCGAGCGCAGCTTCGAGCGGCTCCCTTCAGGCCGGGCGGCATAGGTGATCGGCGTCTCGGCGATGGCGAGGTGGGCCTGCGCCGCCTGGATGATCATCTCCGACGCGAACTCCATGCCGGTCGTTCGCAGCCCGATGCGGTCGGCGGCCTCGCGGCGCACCATCCGCAGCCCGCAGTGCGCGTCCGAGACTCCGGCGCCGAACAGGACGTTCAGCATGCCGGTCAGGACCGGGTTCCCGATGTAGCGGTGATGCCAGGGCATCGCGCCCGGCATGACGCGCCCGCGCAGCCGCGACCCGATCACCATGTCCGCGCCGGCGCCGGCAGCCAGGAATCGAGGCAGCTCGCCGAAGTCGTAGGTGCCGTCGCCGTCGCCCATCAGGATCCAGTCGCCCTCCGCGCGGCGCATCCCGGCCAGGTATGCGCTGCCGTACCCGCGCCGGGCCTCGTCGACCACGACCGCACCCTCGGCGCGGGCCAGGTCGGCGCTTCGGTCGATAGACCCGTTGTCGACGACGAGCACCTCGCCGTCGGCCCCGGCGGCCCGGATCCCCGCCCACGCCGAGCGAACGCAGGCGGCGATGGTCGCCTCCTCGTCCAGGCAGGGGATGACGACCGTGACGCGTGGCGGCCCGGCGTCCGGTGCCCGCGAAAGGGTCGCCGGTCCCGGCCGCCGGACGCGCAGCCGGGCGGACCTGACGAGGCCGACCGCGCCGAGCACGACCAGCGGGATCGTGTTCACGGCGTGCAGGACGACCGCCGCCGAGACCGCCGCCGCAGGGGTCGCGCCGTAGGCGGCGAGGGCCGCCCGCCCCGCGGCCTCGAAGACGCCCAGCGACGCCGCCGACGCCGGGATCACCTGCACCAGGTTCGTCACGACGAGAGCCAGCACCGCCGCCTTCGCCGGAGACGCGATGTCCAGGCTCCGCAGCACCGCGTAGTAGGACAGGGCGAGGACGACCCACGACGACATCGACCAGGCCGCCACCTGCGCCGCCATGCCGGAGTCGCGCAGCGCCCGCGCGCCCTCACCGAGCTCCGCCGCAGTGGCTCGCGCCAGCGATCCGCGCACGAACGGGATGTGGCCTGCGGCGGCGGCCAGCCAGCCGCGGACGCGGCCGCTCCCGGCGGCGACGACGAGCAGCGCCGCGAGGAGGACGAGCGCGGCGCTCGTCCACTCGGTCGCGCGGGCCACCCGGCTCGAGCCCAGCAGCGGCGCCGCAGCCAGCATGAGGACGGCCAGCGACGCGACGTCGAAGACCCGCTCCACCGCCACGGTCGCGGCTCCGCGGGCGGCCGGCACCCCCGCCTCCCTGCGCAGGGCGACGACCCGGGCCGCCTCGCCGGCGCGCGCAGGCAGCAGGTTGTTGAACAGATAGCCGATGTTGAGCGACCAGAACACGGCCCGCCGCGGCGGCCGCCGGCCGCGGGCGAAGAGCAGATGCCAGCGCTCGGCCCGCATCCACACCGCGACCGCCAGCAGCACGAGCGCGGCCACGAGCCAGGCCGGCCGGATCTCGCCGAGCGATGCGCGCACGGCGTGCCAGGAGACATCGCGGATCGCGAACCACCCGCAGGCAACGGAGATCGCGAGCCCGGCGACGCCGTGCACCCAGCCCGAGACGCCCCGCCGGAGCACACGCCGAAACGCCACGTCCCGTCCCTTCCTTCGCCCGTCCAAACTCGAGCGGCGGCAGGTTAGGTAACGAGGATTGGCGAACTGTTCGACGTGGGGTTGCAGCCCACTCCGATCCGGCTACGCTGGGAAAGGCAATGAGCGCGTCCCTCTCGTCGCATCACCTCGCTGCTGCCCGCGGCGAGCGTGATCATCACCGGCGTCATCTTCGGGTTCCTCGTGGCACGGGTCGACAACCGTGCCGAGGAGCGGCTCGACCCCTGACGGGGCGGGCTCGACGATGACGACGACTGCGATCTCCCGGCGTCGCCTGCGCGCGCTGCCGTCGTCGACGCTGCCGGGCTGGGCGACACCGCCGCAGGGCTGGCAGCCCTACGCGATCTTCCTCGGCCTACCGCTGTGGTGGCTGGCCGGCCTCTCGTTCTTCATGTGGCCGCTGATCGTGGCGCCGATCGTCTACCCGCTGCTCCGCCGCGGCGAGCTGCGCGCGCCGCGCCGGTTCGGGATCTGGCTGCTCTTCATCGGGTGGATGATCGCTTCGGGCATCGAGCTGAACAGCCCGACGCGCATGATCGCGTGGTCGTGGCGGCTCTCGTTCTACGTCTCCGGAACGATCCTCTTCCTGTGGATCTACAACGCGACGCGCGAGCGTGTCCCCACCCGGGCGGTCATCAACGGCATGGCCGGGTTCTGGGTGGCCGTCATCTACGGCGGCTGGCTGGCGGTGGTCTACCCCACGCTCCAGATCAAGAGCCCGGCCGAGTACGTCTTCCCGCACTCGCTCCTGAACAACACGTACTTCTACTCGCACGTGCATCTGCAGGTCGCCGAGGTGCAGCGCTTCCTCGGGTTCACCGAGGGCCGGCCGCAGACGTTCTTCGCCTACACAAACGCGTGGGGGTCGACCTGCGCGATGCTGACACCGATCGCCCTGGCTGCGCTGGCCGCGAACCCGGGCCGCACGTGGGGCCGCGTGCTCAAGGTCACGATGGGGCTCTCGGTCGTCCCCATCATCTTCTCGCTGAACCGCGGCCTGTGGCTCAGCCTCGGCGTCGGCCTCGCGTATGCGGCCGTCCGCTTCGGCGCGCTACGCGACATCCAGCGGGTGATGCGGGTGCTCGGCGCCGTCGTCGTCGTCGGCGTCATCATCGCGATCTCGCCGCTGGGTGGGCTCGTCTCGGGGCGCTTCAGCCACCAGACCGGCGACACCAGCCGGCTCGCCCGCGACCAGGCCGCCCAGACCCAGATCGCCGCGAGCCCGCTGCTCGGCTACGGCGCGCCCCTGCAGAACACCGCCGTGACGCACACGCAGAAGAGCGTCGGCACCGAGAGCGAGATCTTCCTGCTGTTGTTCTCCCACGGCGTCCCGGCGCTGTTCCTGTTCGGCGGGTGGATGATGTACACCATCGTCCGCAGCGGCCGAGACCAGGTCGCGCGATTCACCCGCGCTGTTCTGGGTGCATGTCGCGCTGATCGTCGCCTTCGTGCAGGCGCCGTACTACGAGCTCACGGAGCGCATACCGTTCATCCTCGCGTTCGCCGCCCTGCTCTACCGCGATATGGCGTGGCAGAGCGAGATGCGCTCCGTCGACCGCGCCAAGGAACGGCTGCGCGGCTGGCGGCTGCGGCGGCCTGAAGTGCCCGCGCTCTCGCTCGACGGCGACTGACCCCGGCTTGTGACCCGTCCGGCACGATTGCCACAATCCGCGGCGGCGCCTACAATGCAGGCAGAAACTTGAGGGAGCAACCAGAGTAGTTCACGTGAGCACACCCGCCGCCAACGCCGAACGACCCGCCGCACCTGAGCGCATCGCCGAGCTCGATGCCTGGGTCGCCCTGCTGCGCGCACACGCCGCGGCGACCCGGCGCTTCAACCGCGAGCTGATCGGCAGCCACGGGCTCACGATCAACGACTTCGAGGTGCTCGTGCACCTCGCCCACGCCGACGGCGGCCGGCTGCGCCGCGTCGACCTGGCCGAGCGCGTCCTGCTCACCGCATCGGGCATCACCCGGCTCCTCGATGGACTCGAGCGGTCGAAGCTCGTCTGCAAGGCCTCGTGCTCCGCCGACGCGCGCGTCACCTACGCCGAGATCACACCGGCGGGCCGCTCGCTGCTTGCCGACGCGCGCGAGTCGCACGTCGAGGGCGTCCGCGCCCTCTTCGCCGAGCGCTTCAGCGCGGACGAGCTGCTCGAGTTCACGGGCCTGCTCGAGCGGCTGCCGCTGGCGCCGCCGTGCGAGGTATGCCCGGGCGCCGACGCGGCCTGCTGACGTCCGCTGCCAGCTCGGGTGCCCGGTCCCGCGGAGCGGGCCTGGCACCGGTCAGCCTGACGTGAATAAAAGGGGTCTGACCCCGTCTATTCAGCGGAGTGGGCGGCCGCATTTGTAGACGGCCGCGATGTCGCGACCGGCCAGGTGGTAGGCGACGTGGCGCCAGTCGGGCGCGTCCAGCAGCACGATGTCGGCGTCGTAGCCCGGCGCCAGCCGGCCCAGCCGGTCCGATCGCCCCAGCACCCAGGCCGCGTTCACCGTCGTCGCGCAGAGCGCCTCGGCGGCGGACATGCCGAGCTGGGTGCACGCCAGCGTCATCACCACGGGAAGCGAGTCGCAGTAGGCGCTGCCCGGGTTGAAGTCGGTCGCGAGCACGACGATCGCCCCCCGGTCGATCAGCGCCCGTGCCGGCGGCATGCCGCGGCGCAGGTAGAGCGCCGCGACGGGGAGGAGCACCGCCGCCACGTCGCTCACCGCCAACAGGTCGACGCCGGCCGACGCCGGTCGCCTCGAGATGGTCGACCGAACGCGCGCCGAGCTCGGTTGCAAGCGGGATCGCGCCGGACTCGGTGAACTGGTCGCCGTGCAGCCGTAGCGCGAGCCCATGGCCCGCCGCCGCCCGTAGATAGCGCTCCGCCTGCTCGGCCGAGAACGCGCCCCGCTCGAGGAACACATCCGCCGCCTCGGCCACCTTCGCAGCGTCGGGCAGGACCTCGGCCAGGGCGTAGTCGAGGTACGCGTCGCCGTCGCCGAACTCCGGCGGCACGCTGTGCGCGCCCAGCCAGGTCGGCACCGTCTCGATCCCCTCGACCGCAGCGACCGCCTCGAGGCTGCGCAGCTCGGTGTCGCGGTCGAGCCCGTAGCCGGACTTGCCCTCGGCCGTCGTCGTCCCGTGCGCGGCCATCCAGCCCATGTGCCGCGCGACGGCGGTCCGCGTACCCGGGCGCGTCAAGAGCCCGCGTGGCCGCGACCGTGGCCGCGATCCCGCCGCCCGAGGCGTGGATGCGCTCGTAGTCGGCACCCTGCGCGCGCAGGTCGAACTCGTTCGCCCGGTCGCCCCCGAAGGCGGGATGGGTATGGCAGTCGATCAGGCCCGGGATCGCGACCCGGCCGCGGCCGTCGACCGGCTCGAGGTCGGGATGGGCGGCGCGCACGTCGCCCGGCGTCCCCACCGCCGCGATCCGGCCGTCGACGACGGCGATCGCCGCCGGCGCGACGGTGAGCACCCGGCCGAGGTCGCCTCCCGCGAAGCGGCGCGTCCGTCCCCGCGGGCGACGCGGCGGCGGCCAGGTTCTCGAGCCGGAAGCTCGGCCCGCCGTCAGGCGCGGCCATACGCGGGGATCAGCCCGCCGGAGAGCGGCGCGGACTCGTCGCCGCACAGCCACTCGATGACAGCGGCGAGCTCGGCGCCCGTCGTCCACCGGGAGAAGTCGGCGTCAGGGTTGTCGGCCCGGTTGCGGGGGGTGTCCACGATCTTCACGACGAGGGTGTTGGCGCGAATGCCCTCGGTGCGCACCTCGGCGTCGACCGCCCGCATCAGGCCGGTGAGGGCCGTCTTCGCGACGATGTAGCCGGAGGCGCCGGGAAACGGCCGCTCGGTCGCCGACGTGCCGATGTAGACGATTGCCCCGCGGCCGGCGGCCCGCATCGGACGCAGTGCGGCCCGGGTCATGTGGAAGGCGCAGTCGAGGTTCACCGCCAGCTGCGAGCGCCAGGCGTCGACGGGCGCCTCGTCGATCCGGCCCGGCATCGCGAACCCGCCGGCGACGTTGGCGAGGGCGTCGACCCGGCCGAAACGGTCGAGCGCCGCCGCGACGACGGCCTCCGCCGAGGCGGGGTCGGTCAGGTCGGCCTCGACGGCGAGCACGTCCGCACCCAGGTCGCCCGGCGCGTCGCCGCGATGCGTCGCGACGATGGCCCAGCCGCACTCGGCGAACCGGTCGAGCACCGCCCGGCCCCAGCCGCCCGTCACGCCCGTGAGGACGGCCACCCGGTCGCTCATGCGCCGTGCTCGCTCATCGGCAGCCGCACGCCGCGCTCGCGGGCAGCGCCGAGGGCCACCTCGTAGCCCGCGTCCGCATGCCGGGCAACGCCGATGCCGGGATCGTTCGTGAGGACACGTTGGAGCCGCTCGTCCATCTCCGCCGTGCCGTCGGCCACGATCACGAGGCCGGCGTGGATCGAGTTGCCGATGCCGACACCGCCACCGTGGTGCACCGACACCCACGACGCGCCCGACGAGGCGGAGAGCAGCGCGTTCAGGATCGGCCAGTCGGCGATCGCGTCGGAGCCGTCCCGCATCGACTCGGTCTCGCGGAACGGCGACGCCACAGAGCCGGTGTCCAGGTGGTCGCGCCCGATCACGATCGGCGCCGACACCTCGCCCCGGCGGACGAGATCGTTGAAGAGCAGCCCGGCCTTGGCGCGGTCGCCGTAGCCGAGCCAGCAGATCCGGGCGGGCAGGCCCTGGAACGCGACTCGGTCGGGCGCCAACCGCAGCCACCGCTGCAGCAGCACGTCGTCGGGGAACTCCTCGAGCAGGGCCCGGTCGATACGGGCGATGTCGGCGGGATCGCCGGAGAGCGCCGCCCATCGGAACGGCCCCGCGCCGATGCAGAACAGCGGCCGCACGTACGCCGGCACGAAACCGGGAAAGTCGAAGGCGTTCTCGAGACCTGCGTCCTTGGCCTCGGTGCGCAGGTTGTTGCCGTAGTCGAAGACGTGGCTGCCGGCGGCCTGCATGTCGAGCATCGCCTGGACGTGGCGGACGGCGGTCTCGCGCGCCCTGGCGACATAGCCGTCCGGGTCGCGCTCGCGCAGCTCGAGCGCCTCGGCCAGGCTCATCCCCGCGGGGACATAGCCGTTCAGCATGTCGTGGGCCGACGTCTGGTCGGTCACGAGGTCGAAACGGACGCCCCGGCGGTGCAGCTCCGTGAAGACGTCGGCGGCGTTCCCGAGCAGGCCGACCGAGACGCCGCGGCCGTCGGCGGCGTGGCGCTGCACGCGAGCGACGGCGTCGTCGAGGTCGTCTGCCACCTCGTCCAGATAGCGAGTCTCGAGCCGCCGCTCGATCCGGTGCGGGTCGACCTCGACGTTCAGGCTGGTGGCGCCGGCGAGCGACGCGGCGAGCGGCTGCGCGCCGCCCATCCCGCCCAGGCCGGCGGTCAGGATCGTGCGGCCGGCCAGGTCGGGCGAGCCCCAGTGGGCCTCTCCGGCGGCGGCGAATGTCTGGTAGGTGCCCTGGAGGATCCCCTGCGTCCCGATGTAGATCCAGGAGCCGGCGGTCATCTGGCCGAACATCGTGAGCCCCTCGGCCTCGAGGCGGCGGAACTCGTCCCAGGTCGCGAACCGGGGCACGAGCAGCGAGTTGGCGATCAGCACGCGCGGCGCGCCCGGATGCGTCCGGAACACGGCGACGGGCTTGCCGCTCTGGACGAGCAGCGTCTCGTCGGACTCGAGCTCGAGCAGCGCCGCGACGATCGCGCGCAGCGCCTCGTGGCTGCGGGCGGCGCGGCCGGAGCCGCCGTAGACGACGAGCCGGGTCGGATCCTCGGCCACCTCGGGGTCGAGGTTGTTGCACAGCATCCGCAGCGCGGCCTCCTGGTGCCAGCCCTTGCAGTTGAGCTCTGAGCCGCGCGGGGCGCGCACCGCGGAGAGGTCGCCGACGAGCGACTCGACCAGGGTGTCCGCAGCGGTGGCCATGCCGAAACGCTATCAGGGCTGTGACCACCCCACCCTCCGTGCGCGGGATGATCCTCTACGATGGCCGGGTGGGTCGGCGCCTCACCGTCCTCGTCGCGGTTCTGGCCGTGGCATCCGCCCTCGGGTGCGCGAGCTCAAGCTCGAACGCCGCCGGCGCGGTGCGGCTCCAGCGGATCCTGCACGGCCTCGCGAGCCCCGTCTACCTGACCTCCCCGCCCGGCGACACCCGGCTCTTCGTCGTCGAGAAGTGCGGCGTGATCCGCATCGACCGGGCCGGCAGCCTGCTGCGGCGACCGTTCCTGAACATCACCCCGAACGTCAGCTGCACCTCCGAGGAGGGGCTGCTCTCGATGGCGTTCGATCCCGGCTATCGCACGAACGGCTTCTTCTACGTCGACTTCATCAACAAAAACGGCGACACCCGAGTCGCCCGCTACCGGGTCGAGCGCCTCCACCCGAACATCGCCAACCCGGCGTCGAAGGTCATCATCGCCAAGGTCAACCAGCCGCCGTTCTCGAACCACAAGGGCGGCCAGCTCCAGTTCGGGCCGGACGGCAAGCTCTACATCGGGCTCGGCGACGGGGGCAGCGAGGACGACCCCAACAACCGCGGCCAGAGCGGCGGCCCGCTCTCGACGATCCTGCGCCTGAACGTGCGCATCCCCGGCGCGCGGCCGCGCGTGTACGCCTACGGGCTGCGCAATCCGTGGCGGTTCTCGTTCGACCGCACCACCGGCGATCTGTGGATCGGCGACGTCGGCCAGGATCACTGGGAGGAGATCGACCACCTCAAGGCCGGCACGCCCGCGGGCACCAACTTCGGCTGGAGCTACTACGAGGGGACGCACGTCTTCAAGGTGCAGCCGATCAACCGCGCCCGCCTGAAGTTCCCGGCCATCCAGTACCCGCACTCGGTCGCCAGCGGCCCCGGCAACTGCGCCGTCACCGGCGGCTACGTGTACCGCGGCACGATCCTGAAGAAGCTGCGCGGCCAGTACATCTACGCCGACTTCTGCTCCGGCCGTATCTGGAAGCGGCGCGCAGCCGGCGGCCGCCCGGTGCTGATGAAGATCAGCTTCCAGGTGCCGCAGATCTCCTCGTTCGGCGAGGGCCGCTCCGGCGGGCTCTACGTGATCTCGCTGGCCGGCTCGATCTACAAGCTCGTGCCGTAATCGCGTGAATAACCGGTGCGTGGCACCGGTTATTCACAGCAGCGGCGCGGAGCCGGCCTCGGCGGCGGCCAGCAGCGAGCCGTCGCGGATGCGGCCCGCGACCGCCTCGATCTCGCTCGCGAGCGAGCGGTCGGCGTGGAGATGGGGAGAGAGCTCGCGCACCGCGGCGTGCGCGGCGGCGACGGCCGGCCCGGGTCGCTTCGGTGCCAGGAAGTCGACGCCCTGGGCGCCGCACAAGAGCTCGATCCCGAGCACCCGCTCGACGTTCGCGCACACATGCCACAGGTGCACGGCGGCCGTCGCACCCATCGAGACGTGATCCTCCTGGCCGGCGCTGGTCGGGATCGAGTCGGCGCTGGCCGGGTGGACGAGCACCTTGTCCTCGCTGACCAGGCTGGCCGCCACGTACTGGGCGATCATGAAGCCGGAGTTCAGGCCGCCGTCCTCGGTCAGGAAGGGCGGCAGGCCGTTCGAGAGGGCGGGGTTCAGCATCCGCTCGATCCGCCGCTCGCTGATCGACGCGAGCTCCGACAGCGCCAGCTTGAGCGTGTCGAGCGCGATCGCGACAGGCTCGCCGTGGAAGTTGCCGTTCGAGAGCACCTCGCCCCGCTCGGCCAGGACGATCGGGTTGTCCGTGGCGGCGTTCAGCTCGATCCCGACGACGGCCTCGGCATAGGCGACCGCGTCGCGAACGGCGCCGTGCACCTGCGGGGCGCAGCGCAGCGAGTAGGCGTCCTGCACGCGGCCGCACCAGCGGTGCGACGCCACGATCTCGGAGTCGTCCAGCAGCCGGTACAGGTTCGCCGCCGAGGCGATCTGCCCGGGATGCGGCCGCAGCGCCTGCAGCTCGGGGGCAAACGGCGTCCGCGACCCGCGCAGCGCCTCGAGCGTCTGCGCGGCGGCGACGTCCGCCACCTTCACGAGGCGGCGCGCGCGGGACAGGACGAGCGCGCCGATCGCGGCCATGAACTGGGTGCCGTTGATGAGCGCGAGCCCCTCCTTGGCGGCCAGGACGACGGGCTCGAGCCCGGCCCGGGCGAGCGCCTCACCACCGGGGAGCGTCTCGCCGCGATAGCGCGCCTGCCCCTCGCCGACCAGGACGAGGCCGAGATGCGCGAGGGGCGCCAGATCGCCGCTCGCGCCGAGCGACCCGCGCGACGGAACGACGGGGACGATGTCCGCGGCCAGCAGGTCGAGCAGCAGCTGCACCGGCTCGACCCGCACGCCGGACGTGCCCTTGGCGAGCGCGTTCGCGCGCAGGAGCGTCGCCGCCCGCACGACCTCGTCCGGGAACGGCGTGCCGACGCCGCAGGCGTGGCTGCGCAGGAGGTTCAGCTGCAGCTGGGCGGCCTGCTCCGGCGCGATATGGACGTCGACGAAGCGGCCGAAGCCGGTGTTCACGCCGTAGGTGGGCGTGCCGTCGGCGACGACGCGATCGATCAGGGCCCGCGAGGCGGCGATCTGCTCGAGCGCCCGCGGGCCGAGCACGGCCGCCTCCCCGCCGACGGCGACTCGCTCGACGTCGTCGATTGCCAGATCATGTCCGCTCAGCTCGATCGTCGCCGCCACGGCCGCGCAGCCTACCGTGCGGGCGGCCGCGTCACGCGGCCGAACTCGCCGCCGGCGGCCACCTCGAGCACCCGGTCGGCCGCCATGCCGTCGATCCGCAGCGCCGCTCCGGCCGCCGCCGCGGCGGTCGCGGCCGGCATGAGCCCGACCAGCTCGCCCCGCTCCACCCCGACGCCCCGTTCGCCGGCGAGCCGCGTCACCTCGGCGACCACCACGTGCAGCGGCGTCGCGGAGACGTCGATCAGGTTCATCGACACCTGGGCGCGGCCGCTCCCCGCCAGCCGCAGCCCGAGCGCCTGCACGCCGGGCAGGCCGCCGTCGCGCTCGCGCACCGCCGCGGCGATCGCGCGGGCCAACTCGACGTCGTCCGTGCGCAGGTCGACGTTGAACGCAACCAGCGGCGGGCGCACGCCGAGCAGGACGGCTCCGGCCGTCGGGTGAAGCTGCGCCGGGCCGTACATCGGGACGACGTCTCCGGCGGCGATCTTCGCCGCCAGCCCGTCCGTGCCCCCGGCACGGAAGACGGTGGGGCGGCGGCCGTCCCCGAGCTCCGCGTAGCCGAGCACGGGAATGCCGAGGCGGCCGATCCGCTCGCCCAGGGTGTGCGCGACGCGGCCCGGCTCGGGGTCGCCCTCGCGGAAGCGCACGATCGGGACGACGTCGGCTGCGCCCACCCGCGGGTGCACGCCCTCGTGCATCGCCAGATCGATCCGCTCGGCGGCGATCGCGATCCCCGCGGCGAGGCCCTCGACCAGCTCATCCCCACGTCCGACGCACGTGTAGACCGACCGGTTGTGGTCGGCGTCGGCATGGACGTCCAGCACGCGCGCGTGCACCTCGATCGCCTCGCGGATGGCGGCGAGGACGCCGTGATCGCGCCCGACCGAGAAGTTCGGCACCGCCTCGAGGAGCTCGCGCATGCCGGGGATTATGGCGGCCGAGGCGTCCTCGCTGGCGGGCCTCTGTGAGGCCCGCCCGCGGGACCCGAGGTGGTCGTTCTGGGGGGGTTTGAACGACCGACCGCGTCCTGGCGTCGCGCTCGTAACGTGCCCACAAAAGAGGACGGATGCCAGGCGCGAGAAGTGTCCTACAGTCTGGCGAGGGCGGCTTCCCCCTTTCGGGGGATTCGGGGACAGGTCGAGTCTGGAAGGGCGTTCCAGACGCCGCGACTACCGCGAAAGGGTGAGACAAGTCGCCCCGTACGAGCGACGCCGTCCGTCAACGGGTGGCCGATGATGTGGTCAACGGATCGACAAAGGCAAACTCACCGCGAGGTGAGCACGCAAAGCCAGAGGTCTCCACGGAGACGGCTCGGCTGCCGAAACCGGGAACCGCTCAACATGCGGCGTCCGCACCGGGCTACTCGCCTCGGGTGCGGATCCCGCGAGTGGAACCCCCAGCAATGGACACCATTGCGCAACGCGCCTCCGAGGGTAGGCACCAAGGACGCGCAACCTCGATCCGAATCGATACGGGATGCGGACGGTGGACGCTGCGGGGGGCAGTGCCACACAGATGGCAGTGAGGTTCGCCGTCCGCGCCCGTCACTCCCGCCGGAGCCGCATCTCCTCGAACGCCGTCGTCGCCTCGTCCGCCGAGGCCGGCCGCAGGAGCTCCCGCGCCAGCTCGTCCGCCTCGGGGAGCCCTGTCGCCCGGATCCGGGCGGCCGCCGCCTGCATGTCGTAGGGCGTGCGCCGCAGATCGACGCCCGGGCCAAGCAGGCACCAGCGGGCGCCCGTCTCATCCTCGTAGGGCATGCCGACGCTGCCGGCGTTCACCACCCGCCGCTCGCCGATCGCCCGGTCGAACTGGACGTGGGTGTGGCCGCACACGATCGTCGGCTCGGCTGCCGCGAGCATCGGCTCGATCGCCTCGGCCGGCGTGATCGCCGTGAAGATCTCGTAGTCGTCGCGCGGCGTCGCGTGGCAGAACCGGGTCGGCCCGAGGCCGTCGACGTCCACCGCGACGGTCGCCGGCCACGCCGCGATGCGGGAGAGCTGGCCGGGGCTGAGCTGCGCGGCGACCCAGGCTGCCCGCCGCTCCCAGATGCTGCCCTCCCCCGGGTCGGCGTCGCGGCTCTCGAGCACCTCTCGCTCGGTGTTTCCCCCCACCCATCGCACCCGCTGTCCCAGGCCCTCGAGCAACGCGAGCGTCGCGGCCGGCATGGGCCCCTCGACGGCATCGCCGCCGATGACGACGATGTCCGCCGCGGCCACGTCCGGCTCGACCAAGACGGCCTCGAGAGCCGGCAAGAAGCCATGGATGTCGTACAGCGCCGCGACCCGCACGTCGGAGCACGATATCTTGCCGGGCATGCTCGACCGCCTCTTCACGCCGCTCGAGCTGGGGCCGGTGACGATCAGGAATCGCGTCGTCTCGACGTCGCACCAGACGACGCTCGTCCATGACCACCTCCCCACCGACGACCTGATCGCCTACCACCGGGCGCGGGCCGCGGGCGGTGCCGGCCTGATCGTGATCGAGGCGACGGCGATCCACTCGACCGGCCTGCTCACTCCGCACACGCTGGGCGGCTACCTACCCGAGATCGTGCCCGCATACCGGCGGCTGGCCGACGCCGTCCACGAGCACGGCACCCGGCTGATGTGCCAGCTCTTCCACGGGGGCCGCGAGGTGATCGCATCCGGCCCGCGACCCCCGGCCGTATCGGCCTCCTCGATCCCGTCCGCCCGGTTCATGACCGAACCGCGCGAGCTCAGCGTGGCCGAGATCGAGGAGATGCTCGAGGGCTACCGCCGGGCAGCCGCCTTCGCGCGCGAGGGCGGCCTCGACGGCGTCGAGGTGTGCGCCGGGTTCGGCTACCTGCCCACGCAGTTCCTGTCCGCCCACGCGAACGCCCGCACCGACCGTTACGGCGGCTCGTTCACGAACCGGCTGCGGTTCCTGCGCGAGGTGCTCGCGGCCATGCGCGAGGGCTTCGGGCCCGACGGCGCGGTCGGCTGCCGGCTGACCGACGAGAGCGGCTCGTACGACGGGACGGACGAGGCCGACGTGATCGAGGCGGCCGGAGCGGTCGCCGACGAGGGCCTGGCCGACTACGTCTCGGTCGCGCTGGGCGGGTCGTCGACCTACCGCGGCTCCAGCTGGATCGTGCCGCCGTCCCCCACCCGCCGCAACGCGATCGAGGCGTTCGCGCGCCGGTTCAGGCCGCGCGTGACCGTCCCCCTGATCGCGGCCGGTCGCGTGCTCGACCCGGCCGAGGCCGACCGCATGATCGGCGAGGGCGTCTGTGACGCCGTCGGCATGACGCGGGCGATGATCGCCGACCCCGGCCTGGCCCGCAAGACGCGCGCCGGCGAGCCGGTCACGGCCTGCATCGGCTGCAACCAGGGCTGCATCGGCCACTACCACGCGGGCATCCCGATCGCCTGCACCGTGAACCCGTGGACCGGCTTCGAGGCCCGGCTGCCGCGTCCGGCGCCCGCAGCGCGAGCCGAGACCGTCGTCGTGGTGGGCGCCGGGCCGGCGGGCTGCGCCGCGGCCGCCGCTGCCGCCGCGTGCGGCCACCGGGCGATCGTGCTCGACCGCGGTACCGCGCCGGGCGGCCAGATGCGCTTCGCCCTGGGGGCGCCCGGACACGACGAGATCGCGCGCGACCTCGTCGACGTGCTGGCCGCCTGGCTGGGATCGGCCGACGTCCGCTTCGGCGTCGAGGCCGGACCGGACGACGTGCTCGCCCTCTCGCCCGACCGGGTCGTGGTCGCGACCGGCGCCGAGGCGTACCGGCCCCGCTGGCCGGCGACGGCGTCGCGGTCGTCCACGCCTGGGACGCGCTGGCGGGCGCTGCGGTCGGCGGGCGCGCGCTCGTGAGCGACTGGGGCGGCGACTGGACAGGGCTCGACGTCGCGGAGGCACTTGTCGCCCGCGATGCACACGTGCGGCTGATGACATCGGCGATCGCGTTCGGTGCGGCCGTGCACCAGTACCAGCGCAACCTGTATCTGGCCCGGTTGGACGAGGCCGGGGTCGAGCTGATCCACCACCTGCGCCCGGTCGCGCTCCGCGCGGGGGCGGTCGAGTGCGTCAACGTCTTCTCCCACCGGCCGGTGACGATCGAGGGCGTCGACACGCTCGTCGTAAGCGCCGGGCGGACGGCCCGCAACGACCTGCACGACGCGCTGGTGGTCGCGGGCGTCCCGGTCGAGCGGGCGGGCGATTGTCTCAGCCCACGGTCGTTCGAGGAGGCGATCCGCGAGGGCACGCTGGCCGGCATGGGCATCGCCGAGCCCGCTCCGACCTGAGCCACGGGTCAGGCCGGACCGCGGACGACGAGGTCGGCCGTGACCTCGTCGAGATTGGCCGCTCCGGCAAGGGCCGCCGCCTCCTCGAGCTGGTCGGCGAGGCCGGTCAGAACGGAGGCCACGCCGGTGCTGCCTCCGCAGGCGAGACCCCAGAGGACGGGGCGGCCGATCAACACCGCGCGGGCGCCGAGCGCCAGCGCGCGGAGGATGTCGACGCCGCGGCGCAGTCCGCCGTCGACGTACACCTCGGCGCGGCCCGCCACCGCATCGGTCACCTCCGGCAGCGCCCGCGCGGTCGCGACGGCGCCGTCCAGCTGCCGCCCGCCGTGGTTCGAGACCACGATCGCGGCCGCACCCGCCTCGACGCACGCGCGTGCATCATCGGCCCGGAGCACCCCCTTGACGACGACGGGGAGCCCGCCGGAGATGTCGCGCAGCCACGCGATGGCGTCGAACCCGATGCACGGATCCTGGTCCTGCGCGTCGGCAACCACCACGTCCCGGGGCCGCCGCGCCACGTTCACCATCGACAGGTGCTCGGGGATCTCGAACCCGGCCTGCGACGCTCGTAGCTTCGACCCCACGATCGGCGTGTCGGCGGTCAGGACGAGCGCGGAGCATCCGCTGTCCTTCGCCCGTGCGACGAGGTCTGCGGTCCACCCACGGTCGCGCATCACGTACACCTGAAACCATCGGTGAGCGCTCGGCGCCGCCGCCGCGATGTCGGCCAGGTCCGCGCTCGCGCGGGTCGAGATCACGAACAGGCTCCCGACTGCGGCGACCGCGAGGGCCGTGGCGAGCTCTCCGTCGGGATGCGCGAGGCCGTGGGCCGCCGTGGGCGCGACCATGATCGGCGAGGCCAGCCGCGAGCCGAGCACGTCGACGGACATGTCCACCGCGCCGACGTCCCGCAGGACGCGTGGGCGAAGCTCCAGCTCCGCCCACGCGGACAGGTTCGAGGCCACGGTGGCTTCGCGGCCGGCGCCGCCCGCGAAGAAGTCGTAGACGGCCTCCGGCAGGCGATCCCGTGCGCTCCCCTCGAGCGCGACGAACCCCTCGGACCAGATCTCCGTCTCGGCGCCCATCCCGGGGCGAGTGTAACGAGATCGTGATATGATTGATCGCGCAACCACTTTCACCGACAATCCCAGGAGGACACGATGCGCCTCGAGGGCATCCACCACATCACGATGATCACGGGCGACGCGCCCGGAAACGTCGACTTCTACACCCGCGTGCTGGGCCTGCGGATGGTCGCGAAGACCGTCAACCAGGACGACCCGACCGTCTACCACCTCTTCTACGCCGACGAGCACGGCTCGCCGGGCACCGAGATGACGTTCTTCGAGTACCCGGGCGCGCACCCCGGCCGCGCCGGTGCCGGGATGGTGCACACGCTCATCTCCCGCGTCGGGTCCGAGGCGGCCCTGGACTTCTGGGCCGAGCGGCTCGCCGCCGAGGGCATCGCCACGGAGCGCGACGGCGACCGGCTGCGGTTCGCCGACCCCGAGGGCCTCGGCCACGAGCTCGCCGTCGACGCGGGCGCCGAGCTGCACGCGGCCGAGCACCCGCAGATCCCGGCCGAGCACGCGCTCGGCGGGTTGATCGGCGTCCGCGCCTACAGCATCGACGAGGACGGCAGCCGCCGGGTGCTCGAGGACGTGCTCGGCGCAACCGCCCTCGCGCCGCTCACCTGGGAGCTGCGGGGGTCCGAGCGGGCCGCCACGATCACCTTCGAGCACGCCCCCGCCGCCGGCATCCCCGGCGCCGGCACCGTGCACCACGTCGCCTGGGGCACGACCCAGGCCGAGCATCCACGCTGGCTCGAGCGCCTCGCCGAGCGCGGCGTGCGCTCCACACCGGTGATCGACCGCCACTACTTCCACTCGATCTACTTCCGCGAGCCGGGCGGCGTGCTGTACGAGATCGCCGACGACGGCCCCGGGTTCACCGTCGACCTGCCGCTCGAGCAGCTCGGCTCGAAGGTGATCCTGCCGCCGTGGCTCGAGTCCGACCGCGAGGCGATCGAGGCGCGGCTGACCCCGCTCCCCGATCCGCGGGCGAGCTGGACGACGGCCTAGCGTCGCGTGCCCGCGGCTCCGGTCAGCCGGTCTGGCCGAGCCGCGGGCGACCGGTCGCCGAGAGGTCGATCGGCTCGATCGGCGTCCACACCGCCTCGTCGCCGCAGCCGGGGCAGTACCGCGGCTCGGACGCGTAGTGGTTGGGCTGGCGCAGCGACTCGCGCACCAGCCGCGACTCGACGTCGAAGACGGCCTCGCCGGTGCGGGTGCCGATCCGGTGGGCCTGCTCGTGGAGCAGGTTCGCGTCGTAGCCGACGGTGATCCGGGTCCCGCAGTAGCCGCACAGGGCCATCTGCGAGCGGAGCGGCACGACCTCGGGCTTGATCTCGTCGTGCCGCTTGATCGCGAACCAGAGCGCCACCGCGAGGCCGATCAGCGGGATCTTCAGCATGATCGCGAGGAACACGAGCGCCCATACATCACCGGAGAACATCGAGAGCAGCATCGCCTGACGCAGGATAACCCACGGCCGCGGCGGCTACAGTGATCCGGCGGGCGCGCCGATTACAAAAGCGATGTCGACCCCCGACCCTGGTGTGCTGGTCCAGCTTGCGCTGGGCGTGTTTCCGCCCCTACCGGCGATCGTCGAAGTCCTGTCGGAGGACGGCGGCGGCTTCGCGCTGCGCATCGTCACCTGCGAGGACGGCCTTCTGCACGCCTACGCCCCACGGACGCAGGTGCGTAAAGAGCTGCGGCTGCTCGCGCGGATAACCGACGCGCAGCGCGGCCGCTACGAGGTCGAGTTCGAGGCCGCCGAGGTCTTCTACCACTCGGCCGCCGACGCTCTCGTGCACCTCGCTGTGACCGGCGTCCAGCACCGCAAGATGCGGCGGGCGGCGCCCCGCGTGTCGATCAACGAGCGCGCCCACGCCCGCGTCCTCTTCTGCCGCACGCTGCCCCGCGACACCCGCCTCGACCTGCGCCTCGTCGACATCAGCGCCACGGGGGTGGCGTTCACCGGGACGAGCGCCCTCGACCCGGGCGACCTCCTGCTCGTATCGACCCGCATCGGCGGCATGGCGATCCACTTCGAGGCCCGCGTCGTACGCTCCGACCCGGCGCCGTACGGCCGCTTCCGCACGGGTTGCGAGATCATCGAGTTCGCAGCCGACGCTCGCGAGAACATCACCGCCATGGCCGAGGCCGCGCCCGACGGCGGGTCGGAGGAGCAGCGCCGGCCGGTGGCGGTCGAGGCGATGCAGCAGGTGCGCTCCAGCGAGACGGGCCTCCTGGGCCGCATCCAGCGCGACTAGGGCGAGCGGCCACCGGATCCCGCCGAAGGGGGATCGCAGACCGCATCCGCCGCCCACATACTGGAAGCAGGACGTGCACGCGCGCCGTGCACGGGGTTCTTGAAAGGGGTCGTTGTGAGGGTCTTCTTCGACGAGCGCGGGAGCGTCGCTTCCGAGCTCAGCTTCGGCGTCATGGTGGTGGGCATGCTCGTGCTCGCAGGGCTGTACATGCTGGCCCAGCTCGAGGGTGTCTCCTTCGCCGTGTTGCTGCACCAGCTGCGCCACGGCTGAGCCCGGGCGCGGCCGGGCGCGGGTGCGAGAGCGCCGCGTTCGGCCCGGATAACCTGCGAGTGATGACGTTCCGTCGCTTGCTCGGTTTCCTGCGCCCGTACCGCGGCCAGGTGATCGTCTCGACGGTCCTCGCCATCGGCTCACAGGCCGCCGTGCTCACGATCCCGTACCTGACCGGGCGCGCGATCGACGCCACCCGGCCCGGGCACCGCGACCGGAGCGCGCTCATGCTCGACGCCGCGCTGATCGTGGCCGCAGGCGTCCTCCAGGGCATCCTCATGTTCTGGCGCCGCTTCCTGGCCGGGCGGCTCTCGCTGGCGGTCGAGTACGACCTGCGAAACGCGATGTATCGCCACCTGCAGCGGCTCTCGTTCGGGTTCTACGACCGGCACCAGACGGGACAGCTGATGTCGCGGGCGACGGTCGACCTGCAGTCGGTGCGGATCTTCCTCGGCTACGGCCTGATCTTCTTCTCGCAGAACCTCGTCACGGTCGTGATCGTCGTCGGTGCGCTGCTTGCGATCGACTGGCAGCTCGCGCTGATCGCGATGGCGATCTCGCCGGTGATGATGGTGGCCGCGTACCGCTACTCCCGGATCAGCCACCCGGTGTTGAAGGACGTGCAGCAGCGCATCGCCGACGTCACCACCGACGCGGAGGAGAACATCGTCGGCGTGCGCGTGGTGAAGGCGTTCGCGCAGGAGGACCGCGAGACGGGCCGCTTCGCCGGCCTCGCCCAGCGGGTGTTCGATCAGGCCATCGCAGCGGCCCGGATCCAGGCCCGCTACGTGCCGATGCTGCAGTCGCTGCCGAGCCTGGCGATCGCCGCGGTGCTGCTCGTCGGCGGCTACGGCGTCATCCACGGCACGCTCACGCTGGGCTCGTTCTTCGCCGTGAACGGCTACCTGCTGCTGCTCGTCGTGCCCCTGCGGAGCGTCGGCATGTGGGTCGGCCAGTACCAGCGGGCGATCGCCTCCGGCGAGCGGATTTTCGAGGTACTCGACGTCGAGCGCGACATCGTCGAGCGGCCCGACGCGAACACGCTCCCGGAGGGGCCGGGGCACATCCGGTTCGAGGGGGTCGAGTTCGGATACGACCCCGGGCGGCCGGTGCTGCGCGACGTCGACCTCGACGTCGCCGCCGGCGCCACCGTCGCCCTGATCGGGCCGACCGGGTGCGGCAAGACCACGCTGACGGCGCTCATCCCCCGCTTCTACGACGTGGCCGCCGGCCGCGTCACCGTAGACGGCGCGGACGTGCGCGACGTCAGCCTCGACTCGCTCCGGGCCGACGTCGGCATCGTCAGCCAGGACACGTTCCTGTTCTCCACCACCGTCGCCGAGAACATCGCGTACGGGACGCCCGCGGCGACGCCGGACGAGATCGTGCAGGCCGCCCGCCAGGCCCAGGCGCATGACTTCATCTGCGACCTCCCTGACGGCTACGAGACCCGCGTCGGCGAGCGCGGCCTGACCCTCTCCGGCGGCCAGCGGCAGCGGATTGCGATCGCGCGGGCGCTTCTCATGAACCCGCGCATCCTGATCCTCGACGACGCCACCGCGTCGGTCGACGCCACCACCGAGGCCAAGATCAAGCTCGCCCTGCGCGAGGTGATGAAGGGGCGGACGACCCTGATCATCGCCCACCGCCTGAGCACGATCTCGCTGGCCGAGCGGATCGTCGTCCTCGAGGCGGGCCGGATCGTCGCCCAGGGCACGCACGCGGATCTGATCGAGTCGAGCGAGGTCTACCGCCAGATCCACAGCCACGGGCTCGTCGACCGCACGTTCGTCGACATGGACGGCGACGCGCCGGTGTCCGAGCGGCGGGCGGCGGCCGGCGCGCCGCGGAGGCTCCCGTGAAGTGGCGACCGGGCAGCGGGTGGCGCTCGCAGCGGCTGCGCACCCTCGGCCGGTACGCCCGCCCGTACACGCGCCGCGCCATCGTCACCGCGTTCACGCTGCTCGTCGCCACCGTCGCGAGCGTCGCCGGCCCGCTCATCGCCAAGGAGGTGATCGACCGGGGCATCCGCACCGGCGACTACAGCCGCGTCGTCCTGTGGGTGGCGGTCTTCTTGGTCGTCGTCGTGGTCGGGTGGATCGCGACCGCCGCCCAGAGCTACCTGACGAGCTGGGTAGGCGAGCGAATGCTCGCCGACATGCGCGTCGCGGTGTTCGCGCACGTGCAGCGGCTCGACCTCGGATTCTTCGAGCGCACGCCGGCCGGCGTCGTCATCTCGCGGCTCACGAACGACATCGAGGCCATGAACAGCATGGTCACCGACGGGCCGACGACGCTCCTGCAGAACACGCTCACCCTGATCGGGTCGGCGGTCGTGCTGCTCGTGCTCGACTGGCGGCTCGCGCTGGCGACGCTGAGCGTGTTCCCGGCGATGGCGGTCGGCACGGTCGTCTTCCGCCGCTACTCGGCCCGGGCCTACCGGCGCACGCGCGAGCGGATGGCCGACGTCACCGCCAGCCTGCAGGAGGACATCTCCGGCGTGCGCGTCGTGCAGGCGTTCCGCCGCGAGGACGCGAACTACCACCGCTTCGTGGGCGTGAACGACCGTTACCGGCACGCGAACGTGCAGACGGTGAACGCGGCCTCGATCTACTTCCCGTTCGTCTCGCTGCTCTCGGCGGTCGCGACCGCGGTGGTGCTCGGCTACGGCGGCGTGCTGGTGTTCGACGGCCAGCTCAGCCCGGGCGCCCTGTTCGCGTTCATCGGGCTGCTGTCGAACTTCTTCGACCCGGTGCAGCAGCTGTCGCAGTTCTACCAGACGCTGCTCGCGGCGATGGCGGCGCTCGACAAGATCGTCGAGGTGCTCGAGACGGAGCCGGCCATGGTCGACGCGCCGGGCGCGCGGGAGCTCCCGCAGATCACCGGCAAGGTGGCGTTCGAGGACGTCCACTTCGCCTACTCGCAGGCGTCCACCGAGGTGCTGCACGGCGTCTCGTTCGCGGCCGAGCCCGGCCAGACCGTGGCGCTCGTCGGTCACACCGGCGCCGGCAAGTCGACCGTCGTCAAGCTGCTCGCCCGCTTCTATGACCCGACGTCCGGCCGCGTCGTCGTGGACGGGACGGACGTGCGCGACGTGACCGCCCGCTCGCTGCGCTCGCAGCTCGGAACCGTCCCCCAGGAGAGCTTCCTCTTCTCCGGCAGCGTGCGCTCGAACATCGCGTTCGGGCGCCCCGAGGCGACGGACGAGGAGGTCGTCGCGGCGGCCGAGGCCGTAGGCGCCGACGCGTTCATCCGGGCGCTTCCGGACGGCTACGACACCGAGATCCAGGAACGCGGCGCCCGCCTCTCGATCGGCCAGCGCCAGCTGGTCGCATTCGCGCGTGCGCTGCTGGCCGACCCCCGCATCCTGATCCTCGACGAGGCCACGTCGAGCGTCGACATCCCCACCGAGGCCCGCATCGAGCGCGCGCTCGAGACGCTGCTGCGCGGTCGCACGGCGTTCGTCGTCGCCCACCGCCTGAGCACGATCCGGCGGGCCGACGTGATCGTCGTGCTCGAGCACGGGCAGGTCATCGAGGCGGGCACGCACCGCCAGCTGATCGAGCGCCGCGGCCGCTACTTCGCCCTCTACGACGACTGGGTCGAGGCGGTCGCATAGACCTCAAGTCGGGAGCGGTACGGCCGATAACCGCTCCTGATGAGGGGGGTCCTGACTGTTCTCGGCGCGGCCGTGGTCGCCGCGTCCCTCGCGTTCCCCGGTGTGGCGAACGCGACCACGCCCAAGCAGCGGTTCAACGACGTGCCTGCGGGCTTCTGGGCGAAGGCGGACGTGAGCTGGGCCGTCTCCAGCGGCTGGATGACGCCACGCACCACCACGAGCTTCGGGATCGGCCACACCGTCAGCCGGCTGACCGCCGCCCGCGTGCTCGCCGAGCTGAACGCGAAGATGAGCGCGACCCACACGCCTGTCGCCACAAATCCGTACACCCAGGCGGTCACGGCCGGGTGGATAGGCCCCGGCACCGGCCCCGACCAGGTGATCACCCAGCTCCAGTTCGACCACGGCGTCGTCCGCATCCTCGGCCTGCAGCCGACCGCGAAGGCGCTGAGCGGCCTCCACACGTCGACCGGCTGGCGCCCGGCGCTGCCGGTCGGATTCGGCGTCGAGCAGATGGTGCGCGCCGTCGGCGCGCGCGTGAACGCGCCGGACGGCTCCGACCAGTGGGAGCTGTGGCCGAACGACGACCTGCTGCGCGCCGACCTGGCCGCCGAGGCGTACCAGCTCGCCCACCTCGAGCCCTGGGCCGTTTCGTTCGCCGAGTCCAAGACCGACGTGCTGAGCGCGCTTCCGACCTGGATGCCGCTGCGGCGCAAGGTGCTCGGCTTCGCTCTCCGCTACGCCGGAGCGCCCTACGTGTGGGGCGGCACCTCGCCCAACCCACAGTCGCCGCTGGGCGCGCCCGTCTCGGGCGGCTTTGACTGCTCGGGCTTCGTCTGGTGGGTCATGAAGCTGCACACCTACAGCGTCCCCGGCACGACCTGGAGCGGCGCGAAGGCGATCCGCAGCCTGCGCACGACCTACCAGATGGCCCAGGCGTTGAAGACGGCCGACCGCGTCCCGCGCGCGGGCCTGCACCCGGGCGACATCCTGTTCTGGAGCTCGGCCCCGAACGGCGTCCACACTTCCTGGAAGACCGTCTACCACACCGGCATCTACCTCGGGAACGGCTGGACGATCAACAGCCACGGCTCCGGCGACGGCGTCACGATCGACTACATGGGCCCCGGCGCCGGCTGGTACCACGACGCGTTCGCATTCGGCTGGCGCGTCATGCCGCTGCACCGCTAGCCGCGAACCGGTGATCGTCTAGGTTTCTCGGCGTGAGCGCCGAGGACGACACCCAGCCCGATCCCGAGGAAGTCCCCGCCGGCGCCGACCCGGAGCCGGGCAAGCCGAGCAGCGTCCGGGCCGAGCGCGGCGCCCGCATGACGCCGGCCGAGGCCGTGCGCGACATGCGCATCACGCTGCCCGCGCGCGGCAACCGCACGTTGCGCGACATCGTCGACCGGGCCAACCACGACACGTCGCTGAAGGCGCTATGGCACGCCGCCAACGTGAACGCCGTCACCCGCCTCCAGATCAACGACCACTCCTGGGTGCACGTCCAGATCGTGACCAACATCGGCCTGAAGCTGCTGCGCGAGCTGCGCCGCGCCGGCGTCGAGCCGGGCATGGTCACCGACTACGGCATGCGCCAGGAGGACGCCGAGGTCGTGGTCGTGCTCGGCTGCCTGACCCATTGCCTGGGGATGGCGATCCACCGCCACGGCCACGAGGAGATGAGCCTCTTCCTTGCCGCCGACCGGCTGCCGCGGCTGCTGGAGGACCTCTACGAAGAGCCCGAGGCGACGATCATCCAGGCCGAGGTGCTCCAGGCGATCATCTCCCACCGCTCCGACGGCCAGCCGCTCTCGATCGAGGCCGGCGTCGTGCGTGTGGCCGACGCCCTCGACATGGCCAAGGGCCGCTCGCGCATCCCCTTCGAGTCCGGCCGCGTGTCGATCCATTCGCTGTCGGCGGCGGCCATCGAGGGCGTGCATCTGCGCGGCGTCGAGGGCAAGGTGCTCGTCGAGATCGAGATGAACAACTCCGCCGGCCTCTACCAGGTCGACAACCTGCTGCGCTCGAAGCTGCGCGGCTCCGGCCTCGAGCCCTACATGGACATCGAGGCCACGCTCGAGGGCGAGTCCGAGAAGCGCCTGCTGCCCTCGTTCCGGCTCTGACTCTCAAGATCGGACGAACGGGAGCCGAATACCCCTCTGGTATCCTCTGGACGCCTTTGCGGGGTCGTCTAATGGTAGGACGCCTGACTCTGGATCAGGTAGTCGGGGTTCGAGTCCCTGCCCCGCAGCCTCCCTTGTTTGCACGTCGGTTTTCAGGTTCCGGGCGTTTCGCCCTTGAAGCCCGAAAACGGCGCGGACAACGCTTCGAAGTGTGTTTCTGCGGCCCGTTCGGCGCTCGCTGGAGCTGTCGAGCCCGATGATTTGGGTGGCTGATCGCGGTCTGCAGATGGAGATTGGGGAGCACGATCGGAGGGAGAACCATGACTGGCACCGCATTGCCGCCCGTCGCTGATACCGCTACCTGGCAGCGTGAGCTCGACGCGCTGCGTGTTCGGGAGAAGGCCGCGACCCGCGAACTCGACGCGATCGCGGCGCAGCGCCGGCGGATGCCGGCGGTCCTGATGCCCGACTACACCCTGGAGGGTGAGGAGGGGAAGGTCCGGCTGGCTGATGTCTTCGACGGCAAGTCGCAGCTCATCGTCTACAACCACATGTGGTTCGACGGCGAGGAGTGGCAGTGCCCGGGCTGCACCGGGTTCACGTCGCAGTTCACCCGGCAGGAGTTCCTGGACAACTACGACGCGAGGTTCGTCATCGTCACCCAGGGTCCGATCGACGAGGCGCTCGCCTACAAGGAGCGGGTCGGCAACAAGATGACCTGGTACTCCACCGCGAACAGCCAGTTCGGCGCGGATGTCGGCGCCCCGCCCGGCGGCGGCTTCGGGGTCAACGTGTTCCTGCGCGACGGCGACACCGTGTACCGCACCTGGCACACGAACGGCCGCGGCGTCGAACAGCTCAGTCACATCGGGCTGATCGACGTGCTGCCTTACGGGCGGCAGGAGGAGTGGCAGGACTCGCCGGACGGCTGGCCGAAGTCACCGACCTACAGCAGTTCCCAGGACATCGCCGCGGCCTACGGCCCGAAGAGCGGGTGAGTTTCGGTCATCCGGCCGACGGTGAGCGGGGGTCTCGGGGCCGGCTCATTCGGCGGTGTCGTCCTGGGCGACGAGTTCGGCGGGGGCGAAACCGGTTCCGGGGTGCGCTTGCCGGTGGGGAGACCGTCCCACTTCGTCGAGCCGGCCCTCGGGCGACCCCACGTAAGCAGCCCAGCAGACCCCACGTAAGAACCCAGCGGTCTAGACTCCGCGGCTCAACCAGGCGCCTCACGGAACCTGCAAACAACCCAGCCTCACTATCCAGGCCAGATCTCGCGGAGCCTCACGGCTCGGCGGTGGCGCAGGAGGGAAATGGTCACCGGCGATCACAGGCTCGTCTACCACGACCACTTCACCATGACCGGCGGGTACCGGTTGGTGTTCACGATCGAGCCGCACCCGCATGACGATGATTGGTGGGGGGTGTTCAACACGCGGACGACCGCCGCGGGCCTGGGCCCGCACGTGTTGGAGCTCCTGGACGACGGCCAGGCCGCCACGCTCAACGTGACCGTCAGCCTCGACGATGCGGAGCGAATGGCCGACGCGGTCGCGGAGCTCGTCGCCGACGTCGATCGCGAGTTCCAGCAGAACGTCCTCCCCGCACGTCAGGAGGAGGAAGCTCGCGCCAAGGTGGAAGCAGAACGCACGGCCCGGAAGCTCGCGGATCTCGACCAGAGCCTCCGCGAACGCTTCGCCCGCTAGCCCGCCGACCAGAGCCCGACCCGATCAGGCGACTCCGCATGAAGGAGAATCGCCGAATTGTGCGTATTGACTCTAGGCGTTGAGGCGCAGTAGGTTTGGCGGAGCCTCGACTTCACGAGGCGGAGATCCGCACGACGGCAGGTCCGGGAAGGCATCCGCGTAGGGAGCTCACCGTGCGACTGCAGCAGCGGCCGAAGTTCCACACTTCGCATACCGAGGTCGAGGCGGACATCCTGCGTTCGGCGCTCGCCCCGGGCAGCCGTGTGCTCGAGGCGGGCTGCGGCCGGACGACGCGCCTCACCAGCTTCCGCGAGCGGATCGACCGGCTGGTCGGTGCGGACGTCGACGAGTCCGGGGGCCAGGCGAACGCCGCCCTGGACGAGTTCGTCGCCGCCGACCTGTGTTGCACCCTCCCGTTCGCCGCAGGCGAGTTCGACGTCGTGTACGCGAACTTCGTGGTGGAGCACCTCGAGCGACCCGAACACGCCTTCGCGGAGTGGCATCGGGTGCTGCGACCGGGAGGCTCGGTGATCCTGCTCACGAGCAACCTGTCGAACCCGCTGATGGCGGCCGCGCACATCATGCCCCAACCGGTGCGCACGGCGGTCAAGCGGGTCGGGCCGGGCGCCGCGGCCCGGGACGTGTTCCCGGCGGGATACCGGGCGAACACGCCGGGGGTGCTCGGCCGGCTGCTCGGCCAGGCCGGGTTCGCCCCCGTGAAGGTCGTGTTCGTGGCGACGCTGCACCGCTACGCGGGCAGACACCGCCTCGCCGCGGCGGCCCTGCGCAACGTCGAGCACCTGCCGCCGTCGCGCCTGCGCTCGACGATCGTCGCCTGGTATCGGCGCGACGACGCGCGACCAAGCGTGTGTGCGTAGCCTCCTCAGGCGCCGTCGAGGAGGTCGGCGAGCCGGTCGAGCTGGCTCCCCCAGCCCTTCTCGGCGCCGGCGCGGACCGGCTCTGCGAGGTCGGCGACGATGTGCACCCGCAGCGTGGTCGTGCGATCGTCGACCGCGGTGAACGTGACCGTGGCGGTGCCCTTGCCGGTGCCGTCCGGGAATCCATCGTCGGAGTACACGAGCCGCGCCGGCGGGTCGACCTCGAGCACCGTGCCGCTGTTCGGGTAGCGCACGCCGGTCGCGTCGTCGACCATCTCGAAGCGGATCCGGCCGCCCGGGCGCAGGTCGAGCTCGATCGACTCGCGAGGCGTCGTGACGCCGCGCGGCCCCCACCACAGTGCGATCTGGTCGGGGTCGGTCCATGCGTCCCAGACCAGCTGGCGCGGCGCGGCGTAGGTGCGTGCGAACTCGAGCTCGACCATCGTCACGATCCTTGCACGCGGGCCAGGTGCTCACCGAGGCGATCGAGCGACTCCTCGTAGAAGCGCCGGTAGTGGGCGAGCCAGGCGGTGGCCTCGGCGATCGGCTCGGCCCGCAGGTGCGCCGGCCGCTGCCGCGCGCTGCGGCCGCGGGTCACGAGACCCGCCCGCTCGAGCACCTGGAGGTGCTTGCTCACCGCCTGGAGGGAGATCGACGGGACCAGCGCGGCGAGCTCGTTCACCGAGGCGTCACCCTCCGTGAGCCGGGCCAGGATCGCCCGACGGGTGGGGTCGGCGAGCGCCCCGAACGTGACGCTCAGCGGATCGGCTGTCGGGGTGGGCGCCATCAGGCAACGGCGAGCGTGAGGAGCACCATGCCCGACGGCGCGGTGCGACTGTCGGCGACGGTGAACTGGCTCGGCGCGGCGCCCGTGAAGAGCTTGCGCCCCTCGCCGAGCACGATCGGGCAGATCAGCAGCCGGTACTCGTCGATCAGCCCTGCCGACCTCAGCGCCTCCGAGAGCTGCCCGCTCCCGTAGATCAGGAGGTTCTCCCTCCCGGCCTTCAGATCGGCGACGGCCGCGACAGGGTCGCCGGACAGGAACGTCGCGTTCCAGGTCGCCTCGGTGAGCGTCGACGTCGGCACGTACTTGCCGATCGAGTTCATGATGTCGCCGCCCGTGGACGGGTCGTCGCCCATCGCCGGCCAGGCCTCGCTCATGCCCTCGTACGTGGTCCGGCCGAGCAGCAGCGCGTCGGCCCACCGCATCGCCTCGCCCTGGAAGGCGCCGACCGCCTCGTCGAAGTACGGCCGTGTCCAGCCCGGCTCCTCGAAGACCCCGTCGAGCGTCAGGTATTCCACCGCCACGATCCGGCCCATCCGATCCTCCCGTCATTATTCAACCGATCGGTTGATCTTAGGCAGGCCCGGAGGGATTGTCAACCGATCGGTTGACCGTCGAGTCGTGGGTCATCCACACCTTGCGGAACGGCCCCCGGAACTCGAGGGTGCACGCCGTTCCCTGGCGGATGACGAGGGCGTCGCCCGCCGCGAACGTCTCCGGCCCCTCGCCGTCGACGGACACGACAACCGATCCCTCGAGCACGACATAGAGCTCGTCCTCCGGGTAGGACGGCAGCCGCTCCGAATACGTGCCGCATGACCAGAGGCCGCACCGCACCGTGCCGTCGTCGCTCTCGAACAGGGTGGCCCCCCGGTCGTCCGGCGACCCCGTCAGCAGAAGCGACGGGTCGACGAGGTTCGTCGGGACGAAGGACGCGGGATCGGCAGCGATCCTCGTGACGCCGGCAGCCATGGTTCCTCCTCGGGCGATGGCGGCCGATCGTACCTGCGCAACTACCGCGAACCGGTCGCAGATCGCCCCGAAAGAGCCATGCAGCGTCACCCATCCGGGTCGATCACCGGACGGCTGCCTTTGCACCCGTGGCAGGACGGGTGACGACAGTTGCAGATCGTCGATGTGATGGAGTGCGGTGTTGGGAGAGGACCACATCGCAGGCCGCGCGCCGGAGGCGCGCGGTGTCGCCGACGCGGAGCCGACCGCGGGCGTCCGCGTGCTGCGACTGCCCACGGGCGCGTCCGCCCCGCCCCACCAGCTGCCGCCTGCCCGGGCCGGCCGGAAGGTGGGCGGCACCACCATCCCCGGCGCCGGACGGCCCGCCCCGCTCCCTCTCATCCGCCTCGTCGCCGTGCTCGCCGTCCTCGCGAGCCTCTGGTACCTGGGCTGGCGCATCTCCAATCTGACCAGCGGCGCCCTGTGGCTCGGCGTGCCCCTCTTCCTCTGCGAGATCTACTCGGCGATGCGGCTGTGGAGCCTGGCGTTCGTCACCTGGACGATCCGGCCGACGACGCGCCCGGAGATGGAGCTGATGCCCTCGGTCGACGTCTTCGTGCCGACCTACAACGAGCCGGAGGAGGTGCTGCGCGCCACCCTGACGGGCTGCGCGGCCATCGACTACCCCAACTACCGCGTGTGGGTGCTCGACGACGGCCGCCGCGACTGGGTGCGGCGCCTCGCCGACCGCTACGGGGCGGGCTATCTCAACCGCCCCTCGAACGAGCACGCCAAGGCGGGCAACATCAACGCGGCGCTCCGGCGCACCGACGCCGAGCTCATCCTGTCGCTCGACGCCGACCACGTCCCCCAGCCCCAGATCCTGCGCGCCCTGGTCGGCTACTTCGCCGACCCGCGGATGGCGATGGTGCAGACGCCGCACGAGTTCTACAACCGCGACTCGATCCAGCACGCGTCGCGCGACCATCACGAGCAGTCGTTCTTCTTCCACGTCGTCCAGCCCGGCCGCGACGTCCACGGGGCAGCCTTCTGGTGCGGGTCGGGCGCGCTGATCCGGCGCACGGCCCTGGAGAGCGCGGGCGGGCTCTCGACCGCCACCATCACCGAGGACTTCCACACCTCGCTCGTCCTGCACGGCGCCGGCTGGAAGAGCCGGTTCCACGACGAGCCGCTGGTCTACGGCATCGCCCCGCACAACCTGGAGCAGTACATCCTCCAGCGCTACCGGTGGTCGGCCGGCAACCTGGCCGCGCTGCGGACGCCCCATAGCCCGCTGCGCCGGAACGGCCTCGGCCTGCGCCAGCGGCTCTGCTACCTGAGCGGCACCGTCGACCAGTTCGCGGCGCTCATGAAGGCGCTTGCGATCCTGGTCGTCGCCGGCACGCTCGTCAGCGGCGAGCTGCCCATCCACGCACACCCGAGCGCGTTCGCCGAGCGGTTCGTGCCCTGGATGGCCGGCTCGCTGGTCGCGTCGAAGCTGCTCGGCCGCGGCTGGTTCCGGCTCGGCTTCGCCGGCCGCTTCGAGAGCTATGGGACGAGCGCGAATCTGCGGGCCCTGATCGCCCTCGTGCGCCCGGACGCGCGCTTCCGGGTGACGCCGAAGGACGGCACCGATCCGGGCGGCTGGGGCTGGGTCCGCTCGAACGTCGAGATGCTCGCCCTGGCGGGCCTCCTCGTGGCCGCGCTCGCCTGGCGGGGTGCGATCCTGGCCGGGGCGCTTCCGGGGCGGACCCTGCCGCCGTTCGCGCTCCTCGTCGCCGCCGTCGCTGCGCTCTACGAGCTCCAGCGGGTCGTCCGCGCAGCGCGGACGATCAGCCGCCACCGCCAGCTGCGCCTCTCCTACCGCACCGCGGCCGGCCTCGACGCGACCATCGGCACCCACGGGCCGCGGCTGCGCGTCACCGACCTCTCGAGCGGCGGCGCATCGCTGACGCTCACCCCCGCCGTCGGGATGCTCGAGTCCGGCGCCCCGCTGCCGCTGGTGATCGACCTCGGCGTGCTCGGCAAGCAGCGGTACCGGTTCACGCCGACCGGCGCCTTCGGCGACCGCCTGGGCGGCCGGCTCGATCCGCTCAGCGACTCGGCCCAGCGCGCACTGGACGCCGCGATCTACGTCGTCGCTCCGCACACGCAGCGGCTCGACGGAGACGCGCTCTCGTCCGAGACGGCGTGGACGCTCGCCGCCCGCCTCGCCCGCCCGGCGGGCACGCGGGCGGGCGCCCCGCGGCTCGTGCGCGCCGCCTAGCTGCTCGGCACGGTGACGGTGGTCACGCTCACCGTGGTCGTGGTCACGGTCAGGGTACGGATGATGGTACTCGTGCGGGTGATCGTCGTCGGCACCGGCACCTGCTGGGTGCGGGTCTGAATCCGGGTCGACGTCAGGTCGACCGTCTTGCGGGGCACGCGGACGGTCTTCCCATGCCGGGTCACCGTCTTCGCAGGGACGACGACCCGCACCGGCCTGCCCTTCACCGTGACGACCTTCCCCTTGATCTTGACCGTGGTGATGAACCCGGTGCCGGCGGCGCTCGGGTCGGAGCCGAGCGCGTTGCCGAAGTAGAGCCCGCCGCCGAAAAGCAGGGCAACGACCGCCACGCCTGGGACGAGCAGGTGCATCGGGATCTCCCGGTCGGACAGACGGAGCCTGCCCAGCGCCGGGATGGCCAGCCAGCGAGGGCGGACCCACTGGTGGTCGAGCAGGCGGTCCCAGCGGCGGCGAATGTCCGGCTTGTGCATCCAGCGCGGCCGCCACTGCCGGTCGGCGAGGTTGTCGAGCATGCGCTCGCGCCACCCGGGGCGGCCCGGAGGGCCTCCACCAGGATTCCTGAAACCTCTCATGTGCGGCGTCCGCGGCTGCTCAAGTGACCTTCCGAGTTCGGGTGGCGCGCGCACCGCGCGACGGGCAAACCCGTGCCCCAGTTCTGCCCGCGCGAATCCTACCCCGATACCCGGGCGAGAGGAACCGTCGAGCTCACGGGGGACAGCGGGCCGCTACGATCAGCCGCCCGTGGCGGCGTTCACCGACCTCTCCCCCGTTCTGCAGGGCCACCTGGTTGTGCTCGAACCGCTGCGCGGCGGGCACGAGGACGGGCTGCGCGCAGCGGCCGCCGACGAGCGGGTGTGGCGCTACATGCGCGTCATCGCCTCGGACCCCGAGAGCTTCCACGGCTGGTTCGGCGAGGCGATGAGCGCGTCCGCCGCCCGCACCGAGGCGCCGTTCTGCATCGTCCGCCGTGCGGACGGGGCATTCGTCGGCAGCAGCCGCTACCTGGCGCTTCGGCCGGAGGATCGGGTGCTCGAGATCGGCCACAGCTGGATCGCCCCGGACGCGTGGGGCAGCGGGGCGAACACCGAGGCCAAGCTGCTCCTGCTCGGACATGCGTTCGAGCGGCTGGGGTGCCTGCGGGTCGAGTTCAAGACCGACGCGGCCAACGAGCGCTCGCGGGCGGCGCTGGCGGCGCTCCCGGCGGAGTTCGAGGGCGTCTTCCGCAAGCACATGCTGGTGCGCGGCGGCCAGCGGCGGGACTCGGCCTGGTACAGCGTGATCGACGACGACTGGCCCGCGGTCAAGGCCGCGCTCGAGGCGCGGGTGGCGGCGAGGACATGAGCGACCGCCGCCATCACTCCACCAACACGGAGTTCGAGGCCCGGATCGGGTACGACAGGGCCGTGCGCGTCGGCGACGTCGTCCACGTGTCGGGGACGCTCGGCATCGGCCCGGACGGGCGCCCGCCGGAGGGCGCCTACGCCCAGTCGGTGGCGTCGCTCGAGCGGATCAAGGGCGCGCTCGAGGCGGTCGGCGCGTCGCTCTCCGACGTCGTGCGGACGCGGATGTACGTCGTCGACGTCGAGCGGCACCAGCTCGACGTCGGCCGCGCCCACGCGGAGTTCTTCGCCGACGTGCGGCCGGCCTCGACCATGATCGGGATCGCCGGCCTCGTCGGCCCGGAGTTCCTGGTCGAGATCGAGGTCGAGGCGATCGTCGCACCCGCCGGCGAGTAGGCGCTTGCTAGACTTCGCCGCCGCTCCATGCCGCATTCGTCTAGGGGCCTAGGACGCCGCCCTCTCACGGCGGTAACACCGGTTCGAATCCGGTATGCGGTACTCACAGGTGGATGGCAGGGGTAGGCAGACCGGGCTTCCAGGCCGTAGCTCTAGGAAACGAACGCCTTTCGAACGCGCTCAGGCGTCCACTGGTCAGTCCCGTGGATCGTCGGAACCTTGCGGGCGTTCAGATCAGCGGCGATGTCCTCCAGTGACATCCGATCGCGGAGCATGGCGTTGATCTTCATGCGCCAGCCGTAGTCGCGACGATTGCACAGCCGATGCGCCGTCCGGAGCGAGGTGCCCTCCATGCGTTTTGAGTCTCGGGTAGTGATCCGCGGTGGGAGACCACTCGGAGCGAGCAGCGACCCGATCAAACCACCCACGACCCCGCGGGCAGTAGCACTGGGGCATCTCGCAGCGCACGTCGACGATCTGTCCGTCACGAACAATCTGCCGGAGGATTCCGCGAACGCCGAGCGCGTCGAGTTTCTCGACGGCCGACGCCCTGGCGTCTGCCGGTGCCGCCGGCTTGCCTGCTTCAGACGCCTGCTGTTCGTGATCCATTCCGCTTCACAGACTTCGGGCAGCCGCGCCAGACACCATACGCCCGCCTACGGCGCGACGGCGGTCGCCTCGTAGCTCGACAGAACCTCGAACAGCCCGTCCTCGGCGGGCTCGTTCAGGTCGATCCCTGTCAGTTCCGCCAGCCGCCGCTTGAACCAGAGATCGAACCCGTCCTGCGACTCGGCGAACATCGTCAGGCCGCGGTCGAGATCCGGCGACTCCATGTAGGCGACGAGCGCCTCGCCGGTCGGGATCTCCGTGAGGAACCATGCCTCCTTGGTGATCCCGCCGCTCTGGAGGCTTGCCTCGTACTCCGATCGGCGTGTCTGCAGCTCGCGCATGAACGCACGCGCGGCGTCGGTCTTGCCCTCCTCGAGAGGCATGACGAAGCAGATCTGGTCCACGACTCCTCCCCCTGCCCATCCCCGTGGGATGCGACTTGTAGTGAACCGCACAAAGATACCATGCCACGCGTGGCACGGTGCTCGGATCGGCCGGCGGCCTACGGGCTCGTCAGGCCGGCGACGGCCGCCGCCAGCGACTTCCGGCGCGCCCGCAGGATGGGCAGCTGCTGTCCGTTCCGCCACGCTGTGTCCTGCTCGACCGCGACGCCCAGCAGCGCGGCCCGATCGTCTGGGTTCGGCACGCGTCGGCAGAGCTCGGCGAAGAGGCGCTCGGCCTGGCTCGAGGCATCGTGCGGCGTCCTGGGCGCGATCGCGTCGTGCGGATAGGGGGCGCCCGCCGGCTGCGCCAGCGCATGCGTCCTGTGCGCCTTCTTGAGCTGTGAGCCCACGCGCGCGCTCCCGCGTGCTAGAAGCCCCGCAGGCCGGTCGGGCGGATCCGCACCGGCACCGAGTAGTCCGCCGCGAACGACTCCGGCGTCCAGCCGTTGCGCTCGATCATCGGGCCGTACTTCTCGATGTAGACCGGCAGCTCGTGTGCAGGCCGGTCGTCGCTCACCGAGGCCCGGCCGGAGAGGATCACGACGTCGGAGCCGCGGCCATCGTCGTTGAAGTGCAGCGCCACCCGCGGGTTGGCCGCGATGTTGCGCAGCTTCGCCGTGTCAGGCTGGCTGTAGACGAGGATCGAGCCGTCGTCCCACAGGAACCACACCGGGCTCGGCTGCGGCGCGCCGCGGCCGTTGACCGTTACCAGCCAGCCGATGCGCTCATCGTCGAGACGGCGCGCGACACGCGCCCCGAACGATGTCGATGGGTCGAGTGCGAATGCCACCCCGCCATCGTAGCCGCGGCGCCCAGCAGGGCCTGCGACCCGTACGGGCGCACCGCGCCGTCGTACTCCGCGCCGTACCATGAGCCGGACAGGCGGTCGACGGACACGACCGTTCCGGTGTGCGGCGCGTGGACGAACTTCCCGTCGCCGATGTAGATGCCGACGTGCCCGAGTCCGTCGAAGAACACGAGGTCGCCGGCCTGGAGATCGCGGCGCGGGATGTGCTCCCCCGCCGTCCACTGGTCGTAGCTCGAGTGGGCCAGCCGGATGCCCAGCTTCCCGTAGACGTAGCTGGTGAAGCCGGAGCAGTCGAACCCGGCCGGAGTGCTCCCGCCGTAGACGTAGGGAGCGCCGCGCAGGGCGAGCGCGTCGCGCACGGCCTGGTCGGCGATTGTGGCCGGTGCGGGCGGGGTATGCCCGACGTGGGACTTCACGTCGAACACGTTCGCCCGGGCGGTGGCCGGGAGTGAGAGGAGCATGATGGCGACAATGGCAAGTGTGCGTCTCATTGGGGCCAACCTAGCGGGACCGACCTGCATGAGCAATGCACTCCAACAAAAGCCTTACTCCTTGGGGGACCCGCAGTCCCCATTTCGGGGTAGGGACGGCTAAGGTGCTCTGGGGATGCCGACTCGTACCCATCCGCACGAGGGGGCGGGTGCCGTGACCGAGGTGACGGCGGACGCGGCCACGGCCGTCTCGCCTCCTCCCGCCGAGACCCGGCTCCGCCTGCGCGACGCAGGCGGTGTGACGTGGCGGGCGCTGCGGCGCGCACAGAAGGACCACGCCACCAACCTGGCCCAGGCGGTGGCGTTCAACCTGTTCCTGGCCATCCCCGCGGCCGCCCTCGTCGTGGTCGGCGTGTTCGCCACGGTGGCCGACCAGGGCACCGCCGGCCGCCTGCTCGCACACCTGAACGGCGTCGTGCCGGCCAGCGTGATCACGCTCCTGAACCACAGCCTGACCCGGATGACGAACGCCGGCAGCGGCGGCACGGTGATGATCGTCGTCGGCGCGGTGCTGGCGGTGTGGTCGCTCACCGGCGCGATGCAGACGCTGCAGTGGGCGCTCAACAGCGCACACGACCTCGAGGAGCGGCGCGGCTTCGTCCATGCCCGCCTGTCCGGTCTGGCGATGCTCGCCTGCTGCGCGATCGCCTTCGCCCTCGCCTTCGGGCTGCTCGTGCTCGGCCCCCAGGCCAGCCACTGGGTGGGCGACTCCGTCAATCAGCCGACGCTGGTCTCGTGGGTGTGGTGGACGGCCGAGTGGCCCGTGCTGATCGTCGTCCTGCTGATCGCCTTCGGCGGGATCTACCGCTTCGGCCCCGATCTGGAGACGCGCCGCTGGCGGCTCGTCTCACCCGGTGCGGTGACCGCGCTCCTGGTGTGGCTGATCGCGTCCGGCGGGTTCGCCTGGTACGTCTCGAACTTCGGCTCGTACAACAAGGCCTGGGGCTCGCTCGCAACGGTGATCGTGATGCTCACCTGGCTGTGGCTGTCGAGCCTGGCGCTGCTCGTCGGCGCCGCGATCGACGCCGAGGCCGCGCGCACCCGCCGCAGCCGCGCCTGATCAGGGCCGCGGCGAGCGGGCCGCGGCCCGGGCCTGCGCCTCGGTCTCGTGCGAGCTCGCCCGCCACACGGCGCCGTCGCGCAGCCCGATCATCCAGACGACCTGGTAGTCGCGCATGCCGCGGTCGGGCTCGGAGAGCTGCATGCGCCCGAACGCCAGCCAGACGGCCGGAGCCGCTTCGGCCATCCGGTGCAGGTAGGCGCGGTGCGACCCTGCTGTGCGGCCGTACCAGCGCAGCACCGCCTCGCGTCCCCGCAGCCATAGGTCGGGATCGACGAACGCCGACAGGTGCACCTCGACGTCGGGGTGGAGCGCCGCCTCGAGGCGGCCGCGGTCGCCCTCGACGAAGGCGCGGATGAGCGGCCCGGCTTCGCCGGGGTCGTCACCTCCCGTGACCGTCTGATCACCGTCTGCCACGAACACCCCCATGCCGGGCCGCGACGATACGGCCCGGCCGGGTGTCCGTCAAGCGACGATCAGATGACCGAGATGACGTTGTTCAGCGTGTTCTGGATGGCCGTGGAGAGCAGGCCCAGCGTAACGACCACGGCGATCGTGATCACGCCGAGGACGACGGCGTACTCGGCCATCGTCTGGCCCGACTCCTCGGACAGGGTGAGACCCAGGAAGCGCTCGATCATGATGAGACCCCTTCACGTTCAATTGGACACAGCGCTTCTCCCTGTATCGGAACCCGAACGGAATTGGGCCATCACCCGAGAGGGTGCCTTCCGGCTCAAGGCGCCACGCCAGGGTGCCGATACGCGCACCAGATGACGCCCGACCCCCGCGTGACCCGCATCCTCGACCTGGTGGCCGAGTACGCCCGCGACCGCCACCGGCCGGCGCCCTTTGACCCCTCTACCCCGCGCGTCTCGTGCGCCGGCCGGGTGTTCGGCGAGGAGGAGGTTGTCGAGCTCGTCCGCACCAGCCTCGACTTCTGGCTGACCGCCGGCCCCGAGACGGAGGCGTTCGAGCGCCGCCTGCGCGAGACCACCGGCCACCGCCACGCCCTGCTCGTGAACTCCGGCTCGTCCGCGAACCTGCTCGCGCTGACGGCGCTCACCTCGCCCCGGCTGCGCGACCGCCGCCTGCGCCCCCGCGACGAGGTCATCACCGTCGCTGCCGGCTTCCCGACGACGGTGAACCCGATCATCCAGAACGGCCTCATCCCCGTCTTCGTCGACGTGACACTGCCCGGGTACAACATCGACGTCTCCCGGCTCGAGGCGGCCCGCAGCGACCGCACCCGGGCCGTCATGGTCGCCCACACGCTGGGGAATCCGTTCGACCTCGACGCCGTCACGGCCTTCTGCGAGCGCCACGGGTTGTGGCTGATCGAGGACTGCTGCGACGCCCTAGGCTCGACCTGGGACGGCCGCCCGGTCGGCACGTTCGGCGACCTGGCGACGCTCTCGTTCTACCCCGCCCACCAGATCACCCTGGGCGAGGGCGGCGCGGTGCTCATGCAGCGGCCGATGCTGAAGAAGCTCGTCGAGTCGTTCCGCGACTGGGGCCGCGACTGCTGGTGCGGCCCCGGCGCCGAGAACACGTGCGGCCTGCGCTTCTCCTGCCAGCACGGCACGCTCCCGTACGGCTCCGACCACAAGTACGTCTACTCGCACATCGGGTACAACCTGAAGGCGACCGACATGCAGGCGGCGATCGGCCTCGCCCAGCTCGACCGCCTGCCCGACTTCGTCGCCGCCCGCCGCGCGAACCATGCTTTCCTGCGCGAGGCGCTGGCCGAGCACTCAGACGTCTTCATCCTGCCCGAGCCGACGCCGCGCTCCGAGCCGTGCTGGTTCGGGTTCGCGGTCACGGTGCGGCCGGACGCCGGTTTCAGCCGCCGCGACCTGGTCACGTACCTGCATGCCCGCGGGATCGACTCGCGCCAGCTGTTCGGCGGCAACCTGCTGCGCCAGCCGGCCTACGCCGACGTCGCCCATCGGGTCGTCGGTGGGCTCGAGACGACCGACCTGATCGCCGAGGGGTCGTTCTGGATCGGCTGCTACCCCGGCGTCGACCGGCCCGCGCTCGAGTACGTCGCCGAGACCTTCGCCGGCTTCCGGGCCGGCGCGCTCTCCCGCGCTGCCTGACCCGCCCGAGGGCAGGGGCATAATGCGCCATCGCCACCGTCGCCCTCCTCGCGAACGACCTGCCGGGGCTCCGCGTCGCCGAGTACCTGCGTGACCGCGGCGACGAGATCGTCGCGGTCTATCTGCACGCGCCGGAGCGGCGCCGGCTCGGGGACGGGATCGTCGCGGCGGCGGGCTGCGGGCCTGACCGGGTGCACGACGCCGAGGCGCTGCGCGACCCCGCGCAGGTCGCCGAGCTGGCCGCGATCGGGCCGCACTTCGTCGTCACCGTCTACTGGGCGCACCTGATCTCGCCCGGCGTGATCGCGGCCGCACGCCGCGGCACGGTCAACTTCCACCCCGCGCTGCTGCCCGTCAACCGGGGCTGGTACCCGCACGTCCACAGCCTCGTCGACGGCTCCCCGACGGGCGTCACCCTGCACGCCGTCGACGCCGGCGCCGACACCGGGCCGATCTGGGCGCAGCGCGAGGTGCCGCTCACGCCATACGACACGGCGGGGACGATCTACGCCCGGCTCCAGGACGAGATCGTGGCCCTCTTCCGCGAGACGTGGCCCGCGATCGTCGCAGGCGAGCTCGAACCGGTCCCGCAGGACGACGCCCGGGCCGTGTACCACGACAGGTCGGAGGTGGACGCGCTCGACCAGCTGCGCCTCGACGACGTCATGCGCGTCGGCGACATGATCGACCGGCTGCGGGCGCGCAGCTTCGGCAGCCGGGGCTTCGCCTGGTACGAGGTCGACGGCGAGCGGGTCTACGTGAACGTGCGGCTCGGCCGCACGTCCGCGATGGACGAGTAGCCGACCGTCACAACTCTGCAACGGCGGACGTTCGGGGTCAGACCCCGGTTCGAGGCCGCGGTGCGGCTGCGCGCCGTCGCTTGGCCGCGCGGGCCCGGCGCACCGGCGAGTGGCGTGGCTGGAATGTCAGGCTGCGCGGCGCAGGCCGGAGGAGGCGGCCTGGCGAACGGCCTCGCCGATGCGGGCCACCTGGTCGCGGCGCAGGCGCACACCGCTCGGCAGGTTGACCCCCTGGTCGGCGATTCTCGCCGCGACGGGCGCCGGCACGGCGCGGCGCTCGTCCCAGATCGGGTAGGTGCTGATCAGCGGGAACGTCGGCCGGGTGTCGATGCCGGACGCGGCGAGTGCCGCCCGCATCCCGTCGCGATCGATTCCGCAGGCCGGGTCGACGAGGATGCTCGTCATCCAGTAGATGCTGCGCGCCCACTCGGTCTCGTGGTTCAGGGTGATGCCGGGCGCGGCGGCCAGCTCCTCGGCGTACCACGAGAAGATCTCGCGCTTGGCCTCGATCAGGTGATCGATGCGCTCGAGCTGGCCGAGGCCGATGGCCGCGGCGACGTTCGGCATCTTGTACTTGAGGCCGTGGGCGTCGATCCAGAACCCGCGGGAGCGCTCGACGCCGAGATCCCAGGCCTTGTAGGCGCGGGCGTAGACGTCCGGGTCGTTGGTCACGAACATGCCGCCCTCGCCGGTAACGAGGAGCTTCGCGCCCTGGAAGCTGAAGGCGCCGGCGGTGCCGAGCGCGCCGACGCGGCGGCCCCGGATCTCCGCGCCGATGGCGGGCGCGGCGTCTTCGATCAGCGGCAGCCCGTGGCGGTCGGCCACGGCCCGCAGCGCGTCCATGTCGGCCGGGTGGCCGTACAGATGGACGGGGACGATGGCTTTCGTGCGCTCGGTGATGGCCGACTCGACCGACGCGGCGTCGAGGCACCAGCTGCCCGGCTCGACATCGGCGAAGACGGGCGTCGCGCCGACGTAGGAGACTGCCTTCGCGGTCGCCACCCAGGTCTGCTCGGGGACGATCGCCTCGTCGCCGGGTCCGAGGCCGATCGCGAGCATGGCCATGTGCAGCGCGCCCGTGCAGCTCGACGTGGCGATGGCGTGCTCGGCGCCGACATACTCGGCGAACTCGCGCTCGAACCGGGCGATGTAGCCGCTCCAGCGCGAGTTCCAGCCGTGCCGGGCCGCGTCGGTCGTGTAGGCCACCTCGCGGGGCGAGATCGACGGGCCCGCCGTCAGGATCGGCTGGTCCGTGTCCGCCCGCTCCGGCGCCCACTCCATGACCAGCGCGCCGCCGCCGGCGCGGCCGGCGGCGCGGAAGCCGGCGCGCTCGAAGAAGCGGATCGCGTGCAGGTTCTCGGGCACGCGCAGGCGGACGCGCGCAGGACGGAAGCAGTCCTCGGCCCACGCCAGCAGGCCGGCGACGGCGGCGCTCATCAGGCCAGGCTGGACGGTCTTCTCGCCCCGGACGACATCGGTCACCTCGAGCGCCAGGCCGTCGCCGGCCGCGAGGCCGACGTGGCCGACGGTATGGCCGAAGCGGTCGAGGACGAGGAAGACGATGCGGCCGGGGTTGTCGAGGATCTCCGCACGCAACCACTCCGCGGCCCAGTCCGGCGTGACCGGCCCCTGCCCCGGGAAGGCGAAGGAGTTCTCGCGCCGCCACTGCCCCAGGCGCTCGAGCAGGCGCTCGTCGGCCGCGTGCAGATCGCAGACCGGCACGAGCATCCCGCCGCCGCCGGCAAGCGGGACCGCGCGGGCGGTCAGCGCCTCGATGTCGGCCGCGGCCTTCATGAAGGCGAGCTCGTCGCACACGGCGGCGCTGTACGTCTCGAGCCTGCGCGTCACGTCGTCGGGCATGCCGGGCTCCTCTCGAGCAGACGGCGAGCGGCGTCGGCGACGGCGGGGCCGGAGAGCCCGTAGCGGTCGACCAGGTAGTCGCGCGAGCCCACCGCGTGGGCGAAGGTGTCGGACAGGCCGACGCGGCGCAGGACGGCGCCCACGCCCGCCTCGGCGAGGGTCTCGGCGGCGGCGGAGCCGAAGCCGCCGACGATCGAGTGCTCCTCGACGGTCACCACGGCGCCGGTGCGCGCCGCGACGGCGATCAGGGCGTCGGCGTCGAATGGCTTGACGGTGCCGAAGTGGAGCAGCGTCGCCTCGATCCCCTCCTCCGCGAGCAGGTCGGCGGCAGCGGTCGCCTCGCGCAGCGCCGTGCCGGTGCAGGCAATCGTCACGTCGGCGCCGCCGCGAAGCTCGATCGCACGGCCGATCCGGAACTGCGCGTCGCCGGGCAGCAGCGCGGGCTCACCGTTCTTACCCAGGCGTAGGTAGACCGGCCCCTCGTGAGCGTAGGCGGCGCGGGCGGCCCGCTCGGCCTCGGCAGGATCGCCGGGGGCGAGGACGGTCATCCCGGGCAGCACCCGGGTGAGGGCGATGTCGTCGATGGCGTGGTGCGTCGGCCCGAGCGTCCCGTAGGAGAGGCCGCTGCCGACGCCGACGAGCTTCACGTTGGCGGCGGCGCACGCGACGTCGACGCGCACCTGGTCGTGCGCCCGCGACGTCACGAACGGGGCGATCGAGTAGGCGAAGGGCACCTTGCCGGCGTATGCCAGGCCGGCGGCGACGCCGACGAGGGTCTGCTCGGCGATGCCGACGTTCAGGTAGCGGCCTGGGGCGACGGCCTCGAACGGCTCGAACAGGCCGACGCCGAGGTCGCCCGTGAGCGCCCACACCCGCTCGTCGGCGGCGCCGAGCTGCGTCAGCGCGCGGAAGAACGCGTCCCTCATGCCGCCTCCGGCAGCTCGTCCAGGCCGGCGAAGAGGATGTGGCGCTCGTGCGGGCGGAACGAGCGGTAGTGCGACATGAACTCGCCCTCGAGGGCGGGCACGCCGTAGCCCTTGACGGTGCGGGCGACGATCGCGACCGGGCGCCGCGCCGGCGCGCCGAGGGCGCACGAGAGGGCGGTGTGGCTGTGGCCGTCGACCTCGGAGACGATCCAGCCGAACGCGCGGAACTTCTCGCCCAGCGGCTCCAGCGAGAGCACGTCGCCCACGCGGCCGAGGCCCTGGAAGCCGTTCGCGTCGACGATCAGGCGCAGGCCGGGAGGTGCCAGGTGCCCGGCGAGCGCAACGGCCTCCCAGACCGAGCCCTCGTCGAGCTCGCCGTCGCCGACCAGACAGAAGGTGCGCGTGTCGCGGCCGTCGGCGCGGTCGGCCAGGGCGCGCCCGAGCGCGACGGCGACGCCGTGTCCGAGCGAGCCGGCCGTCAGCTCGACGCCGGCGACGTGGCGCTCGGGATGGCCGGCGAACGTGCCGCCGTCGCGGCAGTAACCGGCGATGACCTCGGCCTCGTCGAGTACGCCCACCCGGGCGAGCACGGCGTAGAGGGCGGATGCGGCATGGCCCTTGCTGAGCAGGAAGCGGTCGCCCGCTTCGGCGCGCAGCGCGCGCTGGTAGAGGACGGTGAGGATGTCGACGATCGAGAGCGAGCTGCCGATGTGGCAGCTGCCGGAGGCAAGGGCAGCCTCGAGCACGATCCGGCGGGCCGCGTCGGCCTCGTGGCGGAGATCGGCGCCCGTGCTCACGCCGCCGCCTCGTCAATTGACGCATGCGGCGAATGCCAATTGGCGGCGGGAGCGGCATCCCGATCGGCCCGGCGGCGCAGCGGCGAGGGCGCGCTCGCCCCGCGGCGGTCGTCCCACACCCGCCACGGCGCCCGGCCGCTGTCCCACAGGGCGCGCAGGAACTCGACGTCGCGGACGGTGTCGGCGCACTGCCAGAAGCCGTCGTGCTGGTAGACCATCAGCTCGCCGCCGCGGGCAAGCCCCTCGAGCGGCGCCCGCTCGAGCACGCAGGCGGCGTCGAACTCCAGCCGTTCGAGCACGCGCCGGTCGAACACGAAGAAGCCGCCGGAGACGAGCGTTGATCCGGCCGGCTTCTCGGCGAAGCTGTCCACACGGGCCCGGTCGTGGACGAGCTCGCCGAACCGCGACGGCGGGTGTACCCCGGTCAGCGTGGCGAGCCGTCCGTGCGACCGGTGAAAGTCGATGACGGCGGCGATGTCGACGTCGGCCAGGCCGTCGCCGTACGTGCACAGGAACAGGTCTCCCGAGAGGTGGTGGGCGACGCGCTTCACCCGCGCGCCGGTCATCGCGTCGTCGCCGGTGTCGACGAGGGTGACGTTCCAGTCCTCGCTCTCGGACGAGTGGTAGCGGACGTCGCCGCTGCGCAGGTTCACGCTCACGTCGGCCGCCAGGTTGCGGTACTCGAGGAAGTACTGCTTGATCATCGAGCCGCGGTAGCCCAGGCAGCAGACGAAGTCATGAAGGCCGGCCGCGGCGTAGATCTTCATGATGTGCCAGAGCAGCGGGCGGCCGCCGACCTCGACCATCGGCTTCGGCCGGTATTCGGTCTCCTCACGCATGCGGGTGCCCTGGCCACCGCACAGGATGACGACCTTGGGGGGGTCGGAGAAGGCGGGCATTCTGGGCCTCAATCGACGCCCGCGCGGGGAACCTTTAGCCGTACCCGCAGCACCGCCGGATCCGGCTCAAGTTCCCCCGCCGTACCGCCGATGGGGCACGCATGCAGGCTTCCCCCCGCCGCATGCCCGTTGGTACGAACACGTTCTGGAACGACCGCCCCGTCCTCGTCACGGGCGCCACCGGCCTGCTCGGATCGTGGCTCTGCGAGGCGCTGGTCGCCCGCGGCGCAAACGTGGTCGTGCTCGTCCGCGATCTGGTGCCGGAGAGCCTCTTCCACACCGGCGCTGCCGGGAGCCGATGCACGACGGTCTTCGGCGATCTGCGCGACGGCCGTCTGGTCGAGCGCGTCCTGGCCGAGTACGAGGTCGACGCGGTGTTCCACCTCGGCGCGCAGACGATCGTCGAGCACGCGCTGCGCGACCCCGCCAACACGATGCGCTCGAACGTCGAGGGCACGTGGGAGGTGCTGGACGCCTGCCGCCGCAGCGGCCGCCCGACCCGGATCGTGGTCGCCTCCTCCGACAAGGCCTACGGCACCCAGCCGGCGCTGCCCTACGAGGAGCACCACCCGCTGGCCGGGCGCCACCCCTACGACGTCTCGAAGAGCTGCACCGACCTGATCGCCCAGAGCTACGCGTACACCTACGGCCTGCCGATCGTCGTCACCCGCTGCGGCAACCTCTACGGCGGCGGCGACCTGAACTGGAGCCGGCTCGTCCCCGGCACGATCCGCTCGGCGCTCCAGGGCAACCGCCCGGTGCTGCGCAGCGACGGCACGCTGATCCGCGACTACCTCTACGTCGAGGACGCGGCCGAGGCCTATATCGGCCTGGCCGAGCGCGCCCACGAGTCGGACATCTCCGGCGAGGCCTGGAACTACTCGAACGAGCTGCAGCTGTCCGCCGCCGACATGACCCGGCGCGTCCTCGCCGCCTGCGGCCGCACCGACCTTGAGCTGGACATCCGCGGCGAGGCGGTGCACGAGATCGCCCATCAGTACCTGTCGGCCGCCAAGGCGCGCGAGCGGCTGGGCTGGGCGCCCGCCCACGGGCTCGACGAGGGCCTGCGCCGCACCGTCGCCTGGTATCGCGGTCACCTGACCGGCGAGATGGGCCGCGCCGCATGAGCCGTCCGCTGCTCGCCATCTGCATCCCGACGTACAACCGGGCCGAGCCGCTGGCGCGCCTGCTCGGCCGCCTCCACGAGGAGCTGGGCGACGCCACCGACGTCGTCGTCCTCATAGCCGACAACGCCTCGCCGGACGGCACGCCGGAACTGCTGGCCGACGCGGCGGCGCGGATGCCCAGCCTGCGAGTACACCGCCAGGCCGAGAACCTGGGCGCGCTCGGCAACACCCGCTGGCTGGTCGCGAACGCGCCCGACTGCGAGTACCTGTGGATCTTCGGCGACGACGACGAGCCCGAGCCGGGCGCCGTCGCCTATGCCTGCGAGCTGCTGCGCGCGCACGCGCCCGCCTGGCTGCACCTTCCCCACCGCTTCGTGCATCCGGACGGGAGCGTCAAGGCGCAGTCGCGCCTGCCGGTGGCGCCCGAGGTCCACGCCGATCCCGGCCGCATGTACCTCGCCCAGACGCACTGGCTGACGTTCCTCTCGGCCTCCATCGTCCGTCGCGACGACCTGCGCCGGGTCGAGGCGGTCTCCTCGACCGACAACCTCTACTTCCCGCTGATCTGGTATTTCCGGGCGTCGCTGGCCGGGCCATGCCTGGTCGCCGACCGGCTGCTCGTGACCGCGTCGGCCGACGTCTCGTGGGGCGATCGCATGGCCGAGGTGATGACCCACCACTTCATCGGCCTCTACGACGAGGCGATCGGGAGCCAGGTGAGCGCCGAGGAGTTCGGCCGCAGCCTCGACTCCCACTACAACCGCGACCACTACTGGTGCTGGAGGGACGCGGGCGCCGACTACCTGATCGAGACCGTGCGCCGCTTCCCGCACAGCCGCGTGCTGCGCCGCTACCTGTGGACGCTCGGTCGCGAGCTGCGCGATCCGCGCTGCGTGGCCGAGGTGGCCGCCGCGACGGCCGCCGCCGCCGACGAGATGGTGGCCCGCGCGCTCGTTTCCGAGGGCGAGGCCGCCTTCGGCAACGGCGATGCGGCCGGGGCCGCGGAGCTCTTCACCCGCGCACTCGAGGAGGCCCCCGCGTTCGCCGAGGCCTGGAACGATCTCGCGGTCGCCCTGCATGCGATGGGCTCGGCCGAGGCGCGCGTCGCCGTCGCGACCGCCGTCGAGCTCGACCCCGCCGCCGAGAACGCCTGGCAGAACCACGTCGCAATCACGGGATCGGCAGCGTGAACGCTGCGATCCTGCTCGTCGCCCGCGACAACCCGGTCGCGCTCTGGGCGCAGATCGAGGCGCTCGTCGCCTGCGACCTGGCCGAGGACGTCGAGGTGGTCGTCGTCGACGACGCCTCCGGGCCCGAGGTGCAGGCCCTGCTGGCACGGCTCCAGGGCGACGTCACGATCCATCGCAGCGATCGCCCGGCCGGCCGCCGCACCGCCCTCACCGGCGCCGCCCGCGCGGCTGCCGCCGACGTGTGTATCGCGCTCGGGAGCAGCGCGCGGCCCAGGCCCGGGTTCGTCGAGCCGCTCGTCGCCGCCGTCCGCGCCGGCGCAGTGCTGGCCGCGCCCGTCCTCGAGACCGGCGCCGGCGACGTGCAGGGCTACCGCGCCGCGGCCGACGGAAGCCTCTGGCCGGTCACCGCGCCCGGCGCGGCCGTGGACGCGCTCGGGGTCGACTGCCTGGCCGCGCAGAGGAGCTGGTGGACCGATCGCCAGCCCCTGTTCGGCGTGCGCGAGGGCCATCACGAGCTCCTGACCGCTGCTGCTGCCGGCCCGAACCTGGTCGTCGTCGCGGAATCGCGCGTCGCGCGGGTCTCGTGCGGGCCGGCCGCAAGCGTGATCCTGTGCACCCGCGACCGGCCGGAGGAGATCTCGGAGTGCGTCGCAGCCTGCACCGCACACGGCGTCCTCGCCGGCGGCGGCGAGATCATCGTCGTCGACAACGGCGTCACCCCGCTCGGGCTCGCGTTCGGCACCGGCGTGCGCGTCGTCCGCGAGCCGATCGCCGGACTCTCGCGCGCCCGGAACGCCGGCGCCCGCGTGGCCGCGAACGATCTGCTCGTCTACCTCGACGACGACGCCCGGCCCGCGCCCGGCTGGATCGAGAGCCTGCGCGACGCCTTCTGCGACCCGCGCGTCGTCATCGCCGGCGGCCCGATCTACCCGCTCTGGCCCGCCGAGCGCCCCGCCGGCTGGCCGGCGGCGGGCCTCGAGTCGTTCTTCGGCGGCCTCTCGCTGGGCGACGCCGACTTCGAGTTCACGGGCCGGGCCGAGGTGTACGGCGGCAACTGGGGCGTCCGCCGCGCGACCCTCGAGGCCGTCGGCGGGTTCGACGTCCAGTTCGGGGCCGGCGAGGGCGGCAGCCTGGGCGGCGAGGAGTTCATGGCCGCGACGCACGTGCACCGGCTCGGCCTCGGCGCCGGCCGCTACGTGACCGCCGCCGGCGTCGGCCACCGGATCGAGGCGGACAAGGTCGACGAGGGCTACATGGCCCTGCGCGCGTTCCGAAACGGCGTGGAGACCGTGCGCTACGAGCAGGCGGCCGCCGACATCGCAATTGACACTCGCGACGAATGCCAATTGGCGGAGGCGATGGCCGACCAGCTGGCCGCAATCTCGACCGCCGACATCCCGCTCGAGGCCCGGATCCGCCAGGCCGTCGACCTGGGCGTGCGCGCCGCCCGCGAGGCGCCGGGGTCTGACCTCGCCCGCGGCCGGGTGACACCGCCGCCGCGCCGGGCTCCCCGCCGCTGCGGGCCTCCCGGCGAGCGCGAGTCCGTGCTCTTCTTCTACCCCGACATGCCGGAGCCCAGCCGCAGCGCCGGCCACACCCGCGCGTCGGAGATCGCCCTGGCCCTGCGCCGCCTGGGCTACCGCACGACCCTCGCCTGCGAGACGTCCGCCGGCTACGAGTCCGCGGCCGAGCTGTTCGCGGGCAGCGGGATCGAGGTGGCCGCAACGGACCGCGGCGACGACCTCGACGCGCTCCTGCGGCGCGGGTTCGACGCCGCCATGGTGTCGTTCTACACGCTCGCCGCACGGGCCGTCCCGGTCCTGCGCGCCGTCTCGCCGCGCACCCGGATCGCCGTCGACTCGGTCGACGTCCACTTCGTGCGCACGCGCCGCGCCGCCGAGGTTGCCGGCGACCAGGTCGCCGCCGCCCGGGCGAACCACGGCCGCGCGCAGGAGCTCGCCGTCTACGCGGCCGCCGACACCGTCCTGACCGTGACCGAGGACGAGCGGGCGCTGCTGGCCGGCCTCCTGCCCGGCGCCGACGTGCAGGTGCTCGGGAACGTCCACCGCGTCGCCGAGACGGTCGCGCCGCTGGCCGGCCGCCGCGGGTCGCTGTTCGTCGGCAGCTACGGCCACGCGCCCAACGCCGACGCCGTCCGCTGGCTGTGCTCCGACGTCATGCCCCTCCTCCGCGCCGCCGGCCACGCCGACCCGGTGGTCGTCGCCGGCGCGAACATGCCGGACGACCTGGCCGCGCTTGCGACGGCGGCCGGTGCCGAGCCGCGCGGGTTCTTGCCCTCGATGGAGGCGGAGCTGGCCACCCGCCGGATCTCGATTGCGCCGCTGCGCTTCGGCGCCGGGCTCAAGGGCAAGGTCGGCGAGTCGCTGGCCGCAGGCGTCCCCGTCGTCGGCACCACGATCGCCGCCGAGGGCTTCGACCGGCCCGAGCGCGGGATGCTGATCGCTGACACCGCCGCCGACTTCGCCGACGCGGTGATCCGGCTCGAGTCGGACGACGAGCTGTGGGCGCGCCTCTCGGCCGGCGGCCGCGAGCTCGTCTCCGAGACCCTCGGACTGGCCGCATGCGAGGCGGCGCTCGAGCGCATCGTCGCCACCCTGGTCGTGCGGAAGGCGGCGTGAGCACGCCCCGCGTCACCGTCGCCATCGCCGCGTACAACGGCGAGCGCTATCTGGCGGAGGCCATCGACAGCTGCCTGGCCCAGGACTACGCCGACTTCGAGCTGCTGATCGTCGACGACGCCTCGACCGACTCGACGCCCGACGTGATCGCCCGGTACGCCGCCGACCCGCGCGTCCGCGTCGTCACCCATCCCGAGAACCGCGGCATCGCCGCCGCCTACAACGCGATCGTCGAGCACGCCCGCGGCGAGCTGATCGCGCGCATCGGCCACGACGACATCGCGCTCCCCGACCGGCTCAGCCGCCAGGTGGCCGTCTTCGACGCCGATCCCGACACGGCCGTCGTGCACGGCGACGCGGTCACGATCGACGGCTCTGGCAAGGTGGTCGGCGAGTGGCGCTCGGCCGAGTTCGACCGCGAGGGCATGGTGCAGATGCTGGTGCGCCGCCACAACTACCTGGTCGACCCGACGACGATGATCCACCGCCGGGTCTACGACGAGGTGGGGGGCTACGACGCCGCCTACCCGATGTGCAACGACTTCGACCTGTGGCTGCGGGCGGCACCGCGGTTCCGGTTCCGCCACGCCGGCCCCGGCCCGCTCATCCGCTACCGGCGCCACGGCGGCAACTTCTCCGACGAGTCGGCCCGCGTCCGCGAGATCGACGAGGTCTCAAGGGCGCTCGCGGCCGCGATCGAACGCGAGGACTGGCGCGTGCTCGCGCCGGAGGCGGTCACCGATCAGGGGGCGATGGTGCTCCTGGCCGACGCGCTCGAGCGGCGCGCGCTGCCGCTGCCCGGACTGGCGGGGCGCCTGCGCGAGCGCGGCCTGGCCGGCCGGCCCCGAATCGTCATGACCTCGTTCGGCTACAACGACTCCGGCGGCGGCACGATCGTGCCCCGGCAGGTGTCGCAGGAGCTCGCCCGACGCGGCTACGACGTGACCGTGTTCCACGCCGCCGTCGGCCGCGTCGAGCCGGCGGAGCCCTACCAGGTGCGCGAGTGGTGGCAGGACGGCGTCCGCCTGGTCGGCGTGTTCAACCGCCCCCACGGGCTGATGGATCTCGGGCACCCCGACCGGGAGGTCGACGACCCGCCGATCACGCGCGCCTTCGCCGACCTGCTCGACCGCGTCCGCCCCGATGCCGTCCACTTCCACAACCTGCACAACCTGGGCGCAGCGCTGATCGACGAGGCCGCCGTGCGCGGGATCCGGTCGCTCTTCACGACGCACAACTACTGGCTCGCCTGCCCGCGCGGCTACCTCTTCACCGACACGCTCGACCTGTGCCACGGCCCGGGCGACCGCGGCGCCGACTGCGCCGCGTGCGTCGGCAGCCTCGACGCCGACGCCTACCGCCGCCGGCTGAGCGAGATCCGCGGCCGCTTCAGCCGCGGCATCGACGTGTGCCTGGCCGTGTCCGAGGCGATGCGGGCCACGCTCGCCGGCGCCGGCTTCCCGGTCGACGCGATCGACGTCGTGCCCCAGGCGATGCCGGAGGACGAGGCGATCTGGGCCGCGCTCGGCCGCGACCGCGCTCCCGACCGCCTCGGCGACGAGCTGGTCGTCGGCTTCTTCGGCTCGGCGCTGCCGCAGAAAGGCCCGAGCCTCCTGATCGACGCCGCCCAGCGCACCGAGGCGACGATCCGGGTGCGCATCCACGGCGAGGTGCCGGAGCCGTTCGCCGCCGAGCTGCGCGCCCGCGACAGGCGCGGCGTCGTCGAGATCTGCGGCGGCTTCGACCACGACGATCTGCCCGAACTGCTCGCCGGCGTCGACGTCGCCGTGATCCCGTCCGTGTGGTGGGACTGCGCGCCGCTGATGGTGTCCGAGTGCCTGGCCGGGCGCGTGCCCGTCCTGGCCGCGCGCATGGGCGGCATCCCCGACTTCGTGACCGACGGCGTGAACGGCCTGCTCTTCGACGGCCGCGACGGCGCCGACCTCGCCCGCAGCCTCGATCGCCTGGCGGGCGAAGCGGGCCTGCTCGAGCGGCTCCAGGAGAACATCACCGCACCGCGCTCATTCGCCGCCCACGTCGACGAGCTCGAGGCCTACTACCGCGGCGAGCGGCCCCGCCGCGACCACTCCGGGGTCGCGGCGGTCAGCGTGCGCTGGCAGGGCGACCATGGCTCCACCCAGAGCCTGGCCGGGGTGAACCGCAACGTGTGCGACCTGCTCGAGGCCGCCGAGGGGATCGCGCTCGAGCGCGTGTCCCGCACCGGCCAGGGCGGCGGCCCGGCCCTGCCGCTGCCGGCCCAGGTGGAGGTGCGCCACCAGTTCCCGCCCGACCTGCGCCCGGCCGGCTCCGGCCGCCTGGCTGTCATCCAGCCGTGGGAGTTCGGCGCGGCGCCGATCGAATGGGTCGAGGGCATCAACCGCAACGTCGACGAGCTCTGGGTGCCGAGCGCGCACGTCCGCGACGTCTACATCGCCTCGGGCGTCGCGGCCGACCGTGTCGCCGTCGTCCCCAACGGCGTGGATCTCGAGATGTTCTCGCCCGACGGGTCGCGGATGGAGCTCGACGCGCCCGGGCTGCGCCTGCTCTTCGTCGGCGGCCTGATCGACCGCAAGGGCCCCGACCTGCTCATCTCGGCCTTCCTCGAGGTGTTCGCCGGCCGCGACGACGTCACCCTCATCGTCAAGGACTTCGGCGCCGACGGCATCTACCCGATGTCCGACCGCAGCCGTCTGCGCGACTATGCCGAGTCTGGCCAGAGCCCGCGCATCGTCTATCTGCACCGCGATATGACGACCGAGGAGGTGGCATCGCTCTACCGCGCCTGCGACATCCTCGTGCACCCGTACCGCGGCGAGGGATTCGCGATGCCCGTGCTCGAGGCGATGGCGAGCGGGCTGCCGGTCATGGTGACGGCGGGCGGCCCGACCGACGAGTTCTGTCCGGACGACGCCTGCTGGCGGATCCCGGCCGAGCGGCGCGAGTACGACGAGGACCGGGCCGGCAAGTGGGTCACGGCCGGACGGCCGTGGATGCTCGAGCCCGACGCCGGGCAGCTGCGCGATCTGCTCGTCTCGGTCGTCGCGGACGAGGAGGGCCGCCGCACCCGCGGCCAGGCCGGCCGCAGGGCTGCCGCGCGGCTCTCGTGGGCGGCGGTGGCCGAGGCCTACCGGGAGCGGATCGCCGCGCTGGCCGCGCGCCCGCCGCTGCACGCTGCGCCCGACCCTGCGCCGCTCGAGCTCGATCCGGCCCGCGTCCGGCTGCTGGCGACGCCCGCCTGGCGGGGGGAGGATCGCCTCGGCGACCTGCTCGCGGCCTGGGTCGGCGGCGTGCGCCCGGGCACGGGCGCCTGCCTGTTCCTGCTCGCCGACCCGCGCAGCGCGCCGGACGAGGAGGCCTGCACCCAGGCCGTTCTCGCCGCCGCGGCGCAGGCCGGCGTGAGCCTCGACGACTGCGCCGACATCGTCATCCTCACCCACTCCCTGGCCGGTGCCGACGGCCCCCGGCTGCACGCGGGCGTCGACGGCTACGTGCCCCTGCACGACGGCTGCGCCGGCCACGAGCGGCTCGCCCGTGCCGCCGGGCGCCCGGTGCTCGCAGCCGACGCCGCCGCGCTCTCGGCGTGGGCGGCGGCCGAGACCCGCCTGGCCGCTTAGCCCGTCACAGCTCTGCAACGAAATTGCCACGCCCGACGTTCGGGGTCAGACCCCGGTTGGGCTAGGTGCGGCGGCGCCGGCCGACCGCCAGGCTGGCGGCGCCGACCACCATCACCACCGCGCCCGCCCACTCGATCCGGGCCCGCAGCGGATGCACCCTGTGCGTCTGGCCGACCAGGCAGACGCCGGACTTGGGACAGCGCGTCGGGGCGGTCTGGTTCCACGTGTAGGCGCCGAGCACGGCCAGCGCCACCGCGGCGATCGCGGCGATCATGACCGCCCGGTTGCGGAGCCGTTCCCGCATGGCCGGAAGCGTACCGGGAGGGGTTACGGGATCAGCGGTGCGCGGCGTGGGCGCGCTCGTTCAGCACGCCGATCATGCCGACGAACACGAGGCCCACCGCGAGCGTCCCGGCGCCGACCATGAGCGCCGCGCGGTCGGACGCCACACCGATCAGCCAGAAGTAGAGCGTGCTCGAGAGGCCGGCCACGATGACCGCGCTGCCGCCCAGGATCGCCATGGTGCGCGCGAGCGCGAAAGCCGCGTCTCCCGGCATCAGCGCCGACGCGGACATCTGGATGCCGAGCGCGGCGGCGATGACGCACCCCATCGTCGCGAGAAACGCCGTTGCCGCGGCCCACTGGGCCAGATGCTGCAGCAGGTAGACCCCCACGAGCGCAACTCTACCTCCCGGTCCGGCCCCCTGTCCCGGGGTCGGGAGAAACCCCCCTCGCCCCGATGGACAACCCACCCGATCGGGTGGGGTCAGGGAGCGGTCTGCCCCGCCCGGTAGCCGGCCGTGTAGCCGCGCTCGTAGCTCTTCTTGCGGAGGGCGTCGATGCGTGCGCCGACGTTGCCGGCGTGGCTCGCCCGCTCGCTGCCCGCGGCCAGACCGCGGACGTACGCCTGGCCCTGCAGCTGGCGCACGACGGCCGGCGAATAGCGCGTCCCGGTGGCCGTCCCGGCCGACCAGGCGGCGACGCCGACGACCGTCGCGAGCAGCGCCGAGAGGCTCAGCCACAACACCACACCCGCGACCGACAGGCGGGTGATCGACTCCGAGATATGCAGGGATCCGTACACGGCGGACTTCCCCCTTCGGCCGGCGGCGGCCGGATTCCTGCAAACCCGTCAGCCGGCGAGATCGGCCAGCGCGGCGTCGAGCCGCGCCAGCGAGTCGTCCCGCCCGACCAGCTCGAGGCTCTCGTACAGCCCCGGCGAGACCGTGCTCCCGGTCAGCGCCACCCGCACCGGCATGAAGAGGACACGCGGCTTCAAACCCTCCCGCTCGCACGCGGCGTGGAGGGCCGCCTCGATGCCCTCGGCCTGCCACGGATCGACGCCGGCCAGCGCGGCACGGGCGGCCCGCAGCGACGCCGGCGCGCGCTCGTCCTTGCCCACCCGCTCCCAGGAGGCCTGATCGCGCTCGGGTGGGCCGAACAGGAAGCCTGCCAGCCGCGGGAACTGACCCAGCACGCGCATCTTCTCCTGCACGAGCGGCGCAGCCTGGGCGACCCGGTCCGGCCGGTCGGCCAGCGGCGAGGCGGCCGCGACGAGGTAGCCCTGGAGCTCCTTCGCGAAGCCCGCGGGCGGCAGCGCGCGCAGGTGCTCGCCGTTCAACCACTCGAGCTTCTCCGGGTCGAACACCCCCGGGCTCCTTGTCACCCGCTCGAGCGTGAAGCGCTCGACCAGCTCGGCCCGGGTCATGAAGTTCGTGTGGTCGTCGAAGCTCCAGCCGACGAGCGCGAGGTAGTTCACGAGCGCGTCGGCGATGACGCCGGCGTCGCGGAACTCCTCGACCGAGATGGCCCCGTGCCGCTTCGAGAGCTTGCGCTTGTCCGGCCCGAGCACCATGGGCAGGTGGGCGAAGACCGGCTCGGTGGCATCGAACGCGCGATAGAGGGCGAGCTGGCGTGGCGTCGAGGGCAGCAGATCCTCGCCCCGGATGACGTACGTCACGTCCATCGCGATGTCGTCGAACGGGTTTGCGAACTGGTAGGTCGGTGAGCCGTCCGAGCGCAGGATCACGTGGTCGCCCTGGAGGGCGTTGTCCCACTCGACCGTGCCGCGGACGACGTCCTCGATCACCGTCGTGCCGGACTCCGGGAGGGCCAGGCGCACGACCGCCGGCCGCCCCTCGGCCGCGAGCGCCTCGAGCTCGGCCGCCGATGCGTGCCGGCAACGGCCGCTGTAGATGAGCGGCCGGCCGGCCGCCTGGCGGCGGGCGCGCTCCTCGGCCAGCTCGGCCTCGCTGCAGTAGCAGCGGTACGCCTTGCCCTTCGCGATCAGGTCGTCGGCGGCGGCCCGGTAGAGGTCGAAGCGCTGGGTCTGGCGGTAGGGGCCGTCGTCCCAGTCGATCCCGAGCCAGCGCAGCACCGCCTCGGCGTGCTCCACGGCGGCCTCGGTCGATCGGGCGACGTCCGTGTCCTCGAACCGCAGCACCACCCGGCCGCCACGGCCGCGGGCGAAGAGCCAGTTGAAGAGCATCGTCCGTACCGTGCCGACGTGGAACAGCCCCGTGGGACTGGGCGGCATGCGGACGCAGACGGGGCGGGACGACACGGCCGGTCAGTCTAGTGCTGGATCGGCGCGCGGACTACGATCGGCCGATGCAGTACGGGGCCCACCTCGGCGTCGCAGGCGGCGCATACAAGGCGCTGGAGCGCGCCCGCACGATCGGCGCGACGTCGCTGCAGATCTTCACCCAGAGCCCGCGCATGTGGCGCCACCCCGTCCTCGACCCCGACGTGGCCGAGCGTTTCCGGGCCGCGCGAAAGCCGGCGAAGGTGCGGACGGTGGTCTGCCACGCGACCTACCTAATCAACCTGGGGGCGTCCGATCCCGAGCTCTACGAGAAGTCCGTCGGCGCCCTCCACAACACGATGCGGGCGGCGCAGGCGATCGAGGCCGACGGCGTTGTCTTCCACCTCGGCAGCCACCTCGGCCGCGGCCTCGACGCGGTCATGCCGCAGGTGGCCGAGGCCCTCACCGGCGTGCTCGCGGAGGCCGACCCGGCCTCCTCGACGCAGCTCGTGATCGAGAACTCGGCCGGCGCGGGCGGGACGATGGGCGTCGGCCTCGACGAGATCGAGCAGGTGATCGACGCCATCGGCCGGCCGGAACGCATCGCTGTCTGCCTCGATACCTGCCATCTGTGGGCGTCCGGCGTCGACATCACCGATCCGGGCCGGGTGGACGCGCTCATGGCCGAGGTGGACGAGCGCTTCGGCCTCGACCGGCTCTCCTGCCTGCACGTGAACGACGCCGCGGTCGAACTGGGCTCGCAGCGCGACCGCCACGCCGAGGTCGGCAAGGGCGTGATCGGGCGGGAGCTGGCGGTGATGCTCGGCCATCCCGCGCTCCAGGAGATCCCCGCGATCATGGAGACGCCGGGCGACGACGAGAAGCAGCCGTACGCGCGCAGCATCAAGGCGCTGCGGCGTTTCCATCGCGCCGGGGTGAAGCGGCGCGCGGCCGAGCGGACCGGTGCTTGACATCGGCGCATCCAGGCCGCTTCCGACCTCCGAGCTCGAGTTCCGGGCGACGCGCAGCGGCGGCCCCGGCGGCCAGCACGTGAACACGTCATCGACCCGGGTCGAGCTCGTCTTCGACCTGGCCGCAAGCCCCACGCTCACCGATGCCGAGCGCGCCCTGGCCGGGCGGCGGCTGCGCTCGCGGCTCGACGCCGAGGGCCGCCTGCGCGTGGTCGCCCAGGACGAGCGCAGCCAGTACCGCAACCGCCGCCTCGCCACCGAGCGGTTCTGCACGCTGATGCGCGATGCGCTCGCCCCTCCCCCGCCGCCGCGCCGCCCCAGCCGGCCGTCGAAGGCGTCCACCGTGGAGCGGCTCGAACGCAAGCGCCGCGACGCCGTGCGCAAGCGGATGCGGCGACCGCCGGCCGACGCCGACGACCGTGCGGAGGCCGCCCGTGCGGCTTGAGGGCCGGACGGCGCTCGTGACGGGCGGCGGCGGCGGCATCGGCGCCGCGATCGTGCGCCGGTTCGCGGCGGAGGGCGCGACCGTGTGGGCGATGGGCCGCCGCCGCGATGCGCTCGAGGCCGGCGACGGGAACCCGATCGCAGGCGACGTGGCCGATCCGGGCGACCGCCGCCGCGCGATCGAGCAGACCGGGCCGCTCGACGTGCTCGTGAACAACGCCGGCCTGGGCGACGCGGACTGGGACGCGACGATCGCGGTCAACCTGACCGCCGCCCACCTGCTCTCCGAGCTGGCCGCCGACGGCCTCGCCGAGCGCCGCGGCGCGATCGTGAACGTCGCCTCGGTGGCCGCGCTGGTCGCCGGGCCGGGCCAGCCCCAGTACGCCGTCTCGAAGGCGGCGCTCGTGATGCTGACGAAGTCGCTCGCGGTGACCCTCGGCCCGCGCGGCGTGCGCGCGAACGCGATCTGCCCGGGCTGGGTGCGCACGCCGATGGCCGACACCGAGATGGCGGCCCTCGGCTCGGACACCGACGCGGCCTACCGCGAGGTCACGCGCAACGTCCCGCTGGGCCGGGCGGCCGAGCCGGACGAGGTCGCCGCCGCCGCCCTCTTCCTGGCCTCCGCCGAGGCCTCCTACATCTCGGGCGCGGTGCTCACCGTCGACGGCGGCATGACGGCGGTGGACGTCGGCACCCTCGCCTTCCATGAATAGCCGGTGCCTGGCACCGGTTATTCACGCCGCCGGCGTCAGTCGTCGTCGCCGCGGATGACGCGGAAGCTGGGCCGGTCGGGCAGCTCGTGGAACTCGGGGTTGATGCAGCCCATCGGATCCTCGCGGTTCTCGTAGGCCCGCTCGACGTCGGCCGGGCAGATCGGCAGCGGCTCGCGCACCGCTCGCACCGACCCGAACCCGTTGCGGCGCCGGCGGGCGCGCTCGAGCACCTCGAGGTCGATGTCGGCGGCGAAGATCTCCTGCGTGCAGCCGACGTACGTGCGCCCGAAGGCGTCGTAGGCGTAGAGGAAGGGACACTGCTGATCGAGGCAGCGGGACGGGTGCACGACCTTCTGGCACACCACCCCGCAGCGCCGGCACTCCACGTCGGATGTGGGAGGAGCGACGGGCAGCGACTGGCGAATACGGCCCATCGTCAGATCTTACCGGCCGATCCGGATTCGACAATCCCCTCGAGAATCTCCACCACGTGCAGGGGTTCTGTGCCCGTTGTCACACCCCTTCCACCAGCATCTGGATCGCGCCGGTACCACGTCGCGAGAACGGCCTGCATACCCCAGGCGGCCGGGCCGAGCACGTCGTCACGCACGCTGTCGCCCACGAACACGACGTCGCCGCGACCGGCGCCGAGGGCCTCGGCGACGGCCGCATAGAAGCGCGGATCCGGCTTGCACACGCCCACCTCGCACGAGAGGACGACGGCGTCGACACGGCCCGCGATGTGCTGCTCGGCGAGGTCGGCACGGAAGAGGCCTGGCGGGTCGAACGTGTTCGCTGCGACGGCCGTCCGCAGGCCCAGCGCCCGCACCCCGTCGAGCAGCGCCGCCGTGTCCGGGTGCACGAGCCGGCCCGGCGCCCAGGCGCGGTACTCCGCCTCGATCCCGCGCCGCACGGCGTCGGGCGATGCGTCGATCCCCGCCTCGCCGAGCGCTCCCTCCACCACAGCGGGATAGTCGAGCTCGGCCGGATCGCCGTCCCGGCGGGCGAATCCTCGCCGTAGCCGCACGCCCACGGCGGCGGCCGCGCCCGCGTCGCCTCCGGCGGCCGCGACCAGCGCCTCGACGCCACGCCGCCAGAGCGCCTCGTCCCAGCGGAACTCCGCGAGCGTGTCGCGGTAGTCGAATGCCACGGCTCGAACCACCGCGAGCAGCTATTCCGACGTCGGGTGCTCGTCGAAGCCGTAGCGGACCAGGAGACGCTTGGCCGCCTCGGCCTCGTCGAGCCTCGAAACCGGCCGCGTGTGCGGCGCGTCCTTCAACATCCGCGGGTCGTCGCCCGCCTCCTTCGCGATCGCCAGCATCGCGTCGCAGAAGGCGTCGAGCGTCTCGCGCGTCTCGGTCTCGGTCGGCTCTATCATGAGCGCCTCGGCGACGATCAGCGGGAAATAGATCGTAGGCGGGTGGAACCCGTGGTCCATCAGCCGCTTGGCGACGTCGAGCGCGGTGATCCCGTGCTCGCGCTTGAGGTTTCGGGCCGAGACGACGAACTCGTGCATGCAGTGGCGGTCGACCGGCAGGTCGTAGGCGCCGCGGACACGCGCGAGCACGTAGTTCGCGTTCAGCACGGCGATCTCGGACATGTCGCGCAGGCCCGGGCCCCACATGCGCATGAACGCGTAGGCGCGCACGAAGACGCCGAACGGCCCTCCGAACCCGCGCACCTTGCCGATCGTCTTGGGCCGGTCGCTGTCGAGCCGGAACGTGTCGCCGTCGCGGACGACGGTCGGCACCGGCAGGAACGGCTCCAGCTCGCGCCGCACCGCCACCGGCCCGCCGCCCGGTCCGCCGCCGCCGTGCGGCTGCGAGAACGTCTTGTGCAGGTTGTAGTGGACGATGTCGAAGCCCATGTCGCCGGGCCGCGAGATGCCGCAGACGGCGTTCAGGTTGGCGCCGTCGTAGTAGAGCAGCGCGCCGGCCGAGTGGAAGATGTCCGCGATCTCCGAGATCCGCTCCTCGAACAGGCCGAGCGTCGACGGGTTCGTCAGCATCAGGCCCGCGGTCTGCGCCCCCACCTTGCCGCGCAGGTCGTCGACGTCGACGTTGCCGCGCATGTCGGTCTTCACGCGCACGAGCGTGTAGCCCGCCATCGCCACGCTGGCCGGGTTGGTGCCGTGGGCCGTGTCGGGGATGACCACCTCGGTGCGGTCCTCGCCGCGGTCGGTGAAGTGGGCCCGCATCAGCGTGAGGCCGGTCAGCTCGCCCTGCGAGCCGGCCGCCGGCTGGAGGGTGACCGCGTCGAGGCCGACGACCTCGGCCAGCATCTCCTGCAGCCGCCACATCAGCTCGAGCGCGCCCTGGGCGCCCTCGTCCTCCTGGTAGGGGTGAAGGTCGGCGAAGCCGGGCAGGCCGACCGCCCGCTCGTTGATGCGCGGGTTGTATTTCATCGTGCAGGAGCCGAGCGGGTAGAAGCCCGTGTCGATCCCGAACGTCCGCGTCGAGAGCTCGGTGTAGTGACGCACGAGCTCCGGCTCGGCCAGCTCGGGCAGCCGCGGCGGCTGTGTCCGCGCGAGCTCCGCCGGCACCTCGGCCGCCGCGACGCCCGGGTCGGGGATGCGGCCCGCCCGCCGGCCGGGTCGCGACTTCTCGTAGATGAGCTTCATGCCGCCACCGCCTGCACCTGGCGCAGCACGTCGGCCAGCCGATCGATGTCGGCGGCCGTGCGCTTCTCGGTCAGGCACACGAGCAGGACGTCGTCCATGCCCTCGTACTCGCGACCAAGCGCGTAGCCGGGGTGGACGCCGAGCTTGCGCGCGTCGCGGATCACGTCCCGCGCCGGCCGGCTCAGGCGGACCGCGAACTCCTGGAACGTTGGCCGGTCGAACGCCAGCGGCAGGCCGAGGCGGCGCTTGGCGTGCTCGGCCAGCGCCAGGCAGGCCTGGCCGACGTCGCGCAGCCCCTCCGGGCCGAGCCAGCTCAGGTAGATGAGCCCGGCCACGGCGAGCAGGGTCTGGTTGGTGGTGATGTTCGACGTCGCCTTCTCGCGGCGGATGTGCTGCTCGCGCGTCTGCAGGGTGAGCACGAACCCGCGGCGGCCGTCGTGGTCGTGCGTCTCGCCGACGATCCGGCCGGGCAGCTTGCGGATGTAGTCCGACCGCGCCGCCAGGAACCCGAAGTGCGGCCCACCGTAGGAGATGTGGTTCCCGGCCGACTGGCCCTCGCCGATCGCGAGCGCGCAGCCGTACGCGCCGGGCGCCTCGAGCACCCCGAGAGTCATCGGGTCGACGTGCGCGACCGCGAGCGCCCCGGCCGCCGAGGCCGCGGCGGCCAGCTCGGGCGCCTGTTCGAGACAGCCGAAGAAGTTCGGCTGCGGGAAGATCGCGCAGGCGGCGTCGGCGCAGGCCGCGGCGAACCGCTCGGGGTCGGTCGTGCCGCCGGTGTGCGGCACCTCCACCACCTCCATGCCGAAGCCGGGCGCGAACGTGCGCACGACCTGGCGGACCTGCGGGTTCAGCGTCTGGGCGACGACGACCCGCGACGCGGCCCGTCGTCTGCTTCGCGACGTAGCACGCGTCGGCGGCGACGGTCGTCCCGTCGTAGCCGGACGCGTTGGACACGTCCATCCCGGTCAGCTCGCAGATCGCGGTCTGGTACTCGAAGATCGCCTGCAGCGTGCCCTGGCTCATCTCCGGCTGGTACGGGCGTGTAGGCCGTGAGCAGCTCGCCGCGCTGCATGACCGCATCGACGACCGCCGGCACGTAGTGGTCGTACATGCCGGCGCCGAGGAACGAGAGCTCGCTGCCGGTGCCCGAGTTGCGGCCGGCCAGCTCGCACAGGTGCGCCCACAGCTCGCCCTCGGTCAAGGCCCGGTCGATCCGCAGCGGCCGGTCGAGGCGGACGTCGGCCGGGATCTCGGAGAAGAGGTCGGCGACCGAGTCGACGCCGATCGCGGCCAGCATCGCCGCGCGGTCGTCGTCGGTCAGCGAGGTGAAGCTCACAGCGACTCGAGCAGCTCGCGGTACGAGCCCGGCGCTCATCAGGCCGTCGAGCTCGCCGGGGATCGGCCATGCGCACCTTCACCAGCCAGCCGTCACCGTAGGGGTCGTCGTTGACGTTGCTCTCGTTCCCCTCGAGGGCGGCGTTCACCTCGACCACCTCGCCGGACAGCGGCGCCACCAGGGCCGACACGGCCTTGGTCGATTCGAGCTCGCCGTAGTCGGCGTCCTTGGCAACCGTCTCGCCCACCTCGGGCGGGCTGTAGAACACCACCTCGCCGAGCGTGTCCTGCGCGTACCAGGTGATGCCGAACGTGGCGGTGTCGCCGTCGACGCGCACCCAGTCGTGGGCCTCGTGGTAGCGCAGCTCCTCGGGATAGCTCTCGTCGCTCATGCGTGCGTCTCCTTGACGTACAGGGGTTTTGCGGCGACGCGGGCGGCGACAGGCCGGCCGCGGGCGTCGATCTCGATCTCTGTGCCCTCGACGGCCAGCTCCGCGGGGACGTAGCCCATGCCGATGCCGATCCCCAGCGAGGGCGACATCGTGCCGCTCGTGACCTCGCCGGAGGGCCGCATGGGCATACCCTGGCGCGGGATCCCGCGCCCCTCGACGCGCAGCGCGACGAGCCGGTCGTGGCCGCGGGCCTTCTGCGCGCGCAACGCGTCGGCGCCGACGAAGTTCTTGGCCGCCAGCGCGCACACCCAGCCCAGGCCGGCCTCGAGTGCGGTGTGGGCGTCGTCCAGGTCGTTGCCGTAGAGCGGGTAGCACACCTCGAGCCGGAGCGTGTCGCGCGCGCCCAACCCGGCGGGGACGGCACCGGCGGCGATGATCGCGTCCCACAGCGGCCCGACCTTCTCGGCGGCGGCCATCAGCTCGACGCCGGGCTCGCCGGTGTAGCCGGTGCGGGCGACGATCGCGCGCACGCCGCACACCTCGGCGTCGACGAACCCGAACGGCGGCAGCTCGGGCAGCTCGACCAGGCCGAGGGCGGCGGGCCCCTGGAGCGCGAGCATCGCGACGCCCTCGGAGAGATCCTCGAGCTCGGCGTCGTCGGGCAGGTTGGCCGCGAGCCAGTCGCGGTCGGCGTCGACCCGGGACGCGTTCACCACCAGGAGCACGTGGTCGTCGGCGAAGCGGTAGGCGATCAGGTCGTCGATCGGGCAGCCGCGCTCGTCCAGGAGCAGCGTGTACTGCGCCTTGCCCGCCTCGATCCGGTCGATGTCGTTCGACAGCATTCGCTGGACGAACGCGATCGCGCCGGCGCCGCGCACCTCGAGCTGGCCCATGTGCGAGACGTCGAACAGGCCGGCGTGGCTGCGAACGGCCAGGTGCTCGGGGATCACGCCCTGGTACTGCACCGGCATCTCCCACCCGGCGAAGGGAACCATCCGCGCCCCCGCCGACACATGGCGGTCGTGGAGCGGCGTTTGACGGAGACCCTCGGACCCGTGCATCCGGGCGCGCAGTCTATCGGGTTACGCGGCCGTGGACCGGTGCACCGCACACCGGCCGACAGGCGGCCGTTTCAGACCCCGACGACGTCCTTTTCGACCAGCCAGAAACGGTCATGCGACTCGAGCACGCGCTCGGCCTCCGGGAACACATGACCCGGCTTCACGGCGAACCGGTCGGGCGCCGAGTGAGCGCTCGTGAAATCGTCGACCGTCATCTCCATCCCCTCGACGCACTCCGGGGTCGCCGCACTCGCAGACGAAGGGCACCAGCTCGTCGATCGCGTCGGCGTCCTGCTCGAACGCGACCCGGCGGTTGTTGTAGTCCCGAAACACCTGCTCGTTCTTCAGCAGGCGTTCCGCGCGCACCTCATCCCGTTCGAGAGCCATGCCTCCACCGTACCCCGCCGGGTCCGGGCGGAACCGGCCGCCGGCCGCACTCGGACCACGTTGCATCGTGTGCCAACTGTTCGGATCTGGTGAAGAAGCAGGGGAATTCCAAGGCGGTCTGAAGGATGCGTGTAATACTTTGGAGAACGTCAAGTCCCGCCGGGAGTCCGCCGGTGCAAATCGGACCGGTGCGGTGGGGGCTACGGGCAGCTGCGGGCGTTAGTCGACACGAAGGAACGGCAGACCAATGAGCGCATACACGGATTCTCCGTCGTTCAGCGAGATCTTTCCGGACGACGGTGACGGGCACGATGAGCGCGACGACGTGGCGGCGGACGCGCGCCACGTCATCATCTCCGGGCACAGGTACACGCGACGGCGCCAGGACACGAACCGGATCAAGCGCGCGCGCCAGCAGGTTCGCGGGCTGCCGAGCGTGATCGCCGAGCGCGAGTGGGTCGCGACGTGGATCGAGCTGATCGACGCCAGCCTCTACACCCCGCCGGGCACGCCCAGAGCAGGGCGCATCCTGCGCGAGGCGTATGCCGAGGGCAGCATCCGCCTCCCGGTCATCCGCGACCTGGGTCGGTCGCTCCTGCCGCATCCATCGGCCGACGCGCCGGGCCGGCCGCTGACGACGACCAGCGTCGCGCAGTCCATCCCGGCCTGAACGAACCGCCTCCGCGGTCGCGCTCGCCGGTCTCGGATAGCATCGGCCGCATGGACGGCGGACGCAGCCTCGGCTGGACGATCGCGATCGGGCTCCTGCTCCTGATCGGCGGCGCGCTTGTCGCCGGGATGCTCTTCACGCACGTCGTCGGCCGGACGACGTCCGAGCCGCCGCGCGGCTAGCCGCGCCGGGTGGGGTCAGACCCCTTTTGGTGCGCGCGCTACTCGTCGCGCAGGAACGACGGGATCTCGAGCGCGTCGGGCGGCATCTGGAACTGCCCGGTGTCACGCGTGTCGGGCGGCGGCTCCGGGCGGCGCGGCTGCTGCTGGTCGCGACGGCCGCCCGCGGCGAACGCCGCCGCCGGCCGGTCGGCGCTGTTGCGGTCGAAGCCGGTGGCGATGACCGTCACCCGCACCTGGTCGCCCAGCTGCTCGTCGATGACCGCGCCGAAGATGATGTTGGCGTCGCTGTCGGCGGCGCTGCCGATGATCTCGGCCGCCTCGTTCACCTCGAAGAGGCCCATGTCCGAGCCGCCCGTGATGTTGAGCAGGATGCCGGTGGCACCCTCCACGGAGGCCTCGAGCAGCGGCGAGGAGATCGCAGCCTTGGCGGCCTCGGCGGCGCGGTTCTCGCCGCCGGCCACGCCGATGCCCATCAGGGCCGAGCCGGCCTGGCGCATGATCGTGCGCACGTCGGCGAAGTCGAGGTTGATCAACCCGGGGACGGTGATCAGGTCGGTGATGCCCTGGACGCCCTGGCGCAGGACATCGTCGGCGATCCGGAACGCGTCGACGATCGACGTGCGCTTCTCGACGACCTGGAGCAGCCGGTCGTTGGGGATGATGATGAGCGTGTCGACCTTGTCGCGGAGCTGGCGGATGCCGCCCTCGGCCTGGTCGGCGCGCTTGCGCCCCTCGAACCCGAACGGCCGGGTGACGACGCCGACGGTGAGCGCTCCGAGCTCGCGCGCGATCTCGGCGATAACGGGGGCCGCACCGGTGCCGGTGCCGCCGCCCTTGCCGGCCGTGACGAAGACCATGTCCGCGCCCTTCAGGGCTTCCTTCAGCTCGTCGCGGCTCTCGGTGGCGGCCTCGAGCCCGATGTTCGGGTCGGCGCCGGCGCCCAGGCCGCGCGTGATCTTCGAGCCGATGTGGATCTTCACGTCGGCATCGCACATCAGCAGCGCCTGCGCGTCGGTGTTGACCGCGATGAACTCCACTCCGCGAAGGCCCGCGTCGACCATGCGGTTCACGGCATTCGTGCCGCCACCGCCGACGCCGACCACCTTGATGACCGCCAGATAGTTGCCGCTCGGATCTCTCATCTACCTACCCCTAACCTGAACCTCTACTAGAGGGTTCGAGTATGACTGCGCGAAGCCCCCGTCCCGCGGGCACAGCGAAGCCGGGCTGCCGGTCGGGCGCATCGGGGAGGGTACCCGCCTCGACTCTCGGTGTCAAGCAGATGGTTAGGAGGGCTAACCCTCCCCCTCAAGTTGAGGGTCATTTCTTGTAGCCGATGGCCGGCCGGGCGGGCGCCGAGACGTCGACATAGGCCACCGAGCGGCGGATCGAGTCGCCCATCCGGGCGAGGACGCGGGCGGCCACGTGCAGCTTCACGTCGAGCGATCCGGCCGTCCCCAGCCGCACCTGCAGCCCGTGGCCGAAGACCGCCACGACGCCGCCCGGTGAGGCCATGACCTTCTTCAGCCGGGCGATGTTCTTCGGGAAGCGGTGCCCGGCCACGGCCAGCACGCGCAACGCCGAGCGCATCTCGGCCGATGCGACGGTGCGCCCGGCCACCGGCTGCGAGCTCGCCGGGAGCACAAGCCGCGGCAGGGTGTCCGGTGCCTTGGTCGCGGCGCGCAGAACCCGGCCGTCGACCGAGACGATGTAGGCCGTCTTGCCGGCGTGGACGAGCGCGGCCGGCCGCTCCATGACGATCGACACGGCGACGGTGTGCGGGAACGCCCGGTCGACTCGCGCCGACTTCACGTCCGGGATGGCCTCGATCTGGGCGGCCAGGGCCGAGGCGTCGACGCGGAGCAGGCTCCGGCCGGCGACGTCGTGGGCGACCGCGGCGCGGACGAGTCCGTCGACGCGCGGCGTCGCGCCCGTGACGGCCACCTGCGAGGCGGCGAAGACCGAGGAGTTCTCGAGCACCCAGTAGCCGAGCGGGACGAGCACGATCGCGATCGCTCCCAGGAGCACCGCCAACCGGCGGTGGCCCTCCGAACGGCGGAGCGCCCGCCGGCGCAGCACCAGCGCGGGGTCGACGTGGGCGGCTGCCATGTCCATCCAGTTCGCCGGACGGCGGATGGATCCTCCCGGGTCAGCACGCCGTCTCGAGGCCGATCGGCCCGAGCATCTGCACCTCGTGCTCGAGGTCGACGCCGAACCGCTCGCGCGCCCGCCGCCGCGCCTCCTGCATCAGGGCGATCACGTCCGCCGACCGGGCGTCGCCCATGTTCTCGATGAAGTTCGCGTGCACCGGCGAGATGCGGGCGCCGCCCACGGTGAAGCCCTTCAACCCGCACTCCTCGAGCATGCGACCGGCCGACAGGTCGCCGCCGGGGTTCTTCCACACCGACCCGAACGTCCGCACCTTGGCCGGCTGGGCCTCGCGCCGGCGCCGCTGCATGTCGGCCACCGTCGCCCGGATCCGGTCCGTGTCGCCGGGCTGCAGCCGCAGCACCGCCTCGGCGACCACCTCGCGCGGGCCGACGTTCGAGTGCCGGTAGTGCATGCCGAGCTCGTCCGGCCCGCCGGCCCGCTCCCCGTCCGCGCCGACGACCACGGCTCGATCGAGCACGTCGCGCAGCTCGCCGCCGTAGGCGCCCGCGTTCATCCGCACAGCGCCTCCGGCGGTGCCCGGGATGGCGCAGCCGAACTCGATGCCGGAGAGACCCCAGCCGGTCGCCCGCTTCACGACCGCGGCGAGCGAGGCGCCGCCGCCGCAGACGACCCGCTCGCCGTCGCGCTCGATCCGGGCGAGGTCGCCGGCGAGGCGCAGGACGACGCCGTCGTACCCCCCGTCGGCGACCAGCAGGTTCGAGCCGAGGCCGACCACGGCGACGTCGAGCTCGTCCGTGTCGGCCCAGCGCAGCACCTCGGCCAGCTCGGCGCCGGTGCCGGGGCGGGCCAGGAAGCGCGCGGGCCCACCCGTGCCGACGGTCGTCAGGCGCGACACCGGATAGTCCGGCTCGACGCAGGCGGGGGCGGCGCTCATCGCAGCAGGTCGTCCCCCACGCGGCGCACGTCCCCCGCGCCGACCGTGAGGACGAGGTCGCCGTCGCGCACGCGCGTCCGCAGGTACCCGGCGGCGTCGGCCAGGCCGGGGATGTAGGCGAGCGGCATCCCCGGCCGCCGCTCGGCCAGCGCGTCGACGACGAGCTTCGCGGTCACGCCCGGCTGCGGCCGCTCGCGCGCGGCGTAGATCTCGGTGACGACCACCTCGTCTGCGCCGGCCAGCGCGCCGCCGAACTCGTACGCCGAGGCGGCCGTGCGCGAGTAGAGATGCGGCTGGAAGCACACGACCACGCGCGCGGGCGCGTGCGTGCGTGCGGCGTCGATGACGGCGGCGACCTTGGCCGGGTTGTGCGCGTAGTCGTCGACGACCGTTGCCCCGGCCACCCGCCCGCGCACCTCGAACCTGCGGCCGACCCCGGTGAACTCGGCCAGGGCCGCCGCGGCGTCGGCGGCGCTCGTCCCGGCCGCGGCCAGTGCAGCGATCGCCCCGGCGGCGTTGCGGGCGTTGTGGGCGCCGGGCACGCGCAGCGTCACGTCGACGGGGAGCTCGTCCGGCACCGAGAGCCAGAACCGCGATCCCTCCGGGCCGCTGCGGAAGCCGCTGATCTGCCAATTGGCGCCCTCGTCGAACCCGAAGCGCACGACGGGCGCGCCGCCCGCCGTGAGCGAGACGCCGTCGCCGAGGACGACCGCCCCGTCGGCCGGCACGTGCGACACCCACTCGGCGAACAGGTCGGCGACGTCCTGCACCGACGCGTAGCGGGCGTGATGGTCGAGGTCGACGTTCGTCACGACCGCCACGCGGGGGCGCAGCAGCCCGCAGCTGCCGTCCGACTCGTCGCCCTCGGCGATCAGCAGGTCTCCCCCACCCGGGCCGGCGTTGCCGCCCAGCTGCGGCACCTCGCCGCCGACGAGCCAGGTCGGGTCGAGCCCGATCCGGTCGGCGGCGAAGGCGATCATCGCGGTGGTCGTCGTCTTGCCGTGCGCGCCCGAGACGCAGATCGAGCGCCTCTGCGCGACCAGCTCGGCCAGCAGCTCGCCGCGATGGAGGACGCGCAGCCCGAGGTCGGACGCGGCGGCCAGCTCATCGAGCTCGTCGGGCACCGCGGACGAGACGACCACCTCCATGCCGGGCTCCAGGTGGACGCGGTCGTGGCCCTCGGAGACGTCCATGCCGAACCGGCGCAGGCGCAGCGAGTACTCCGACGGCGTGCGGTCGCAGCCGGACACGTCGGCACCCCAGGCGTAGGCGACGACGGCGAGCGCCGACATCCCGGCGCCGCCGATCCCGATCATGTGCAGCCTGCGGTCGGCCAGCGTCATCGGGCGAGCGCCAGCAGCTCGGTCGCGATCCGCTCGCCGGCATCGGGCCGCGCCAGCCGGCGGGCGGCCTCGGACATCCCGGCCAGCCGGCCGGGGTCGGCGAGCAGCCTGTCGACCTCGGTCGCGAGCCGCACCGCGGTCAGCTCGCTGTCGCCGATCACGATGGCGGCGCCTCCGTCAGCGACGAACTCGGCGTTGCGCGACTGGTGGTCGGCGGTCACGTTCGGCGAAGGGACGAGGATCGCCGGCCGCCCCGCGGCGGCGATCTCGAACACCGATCCGCCGGCCCGGGATACGACCAGGTCGGCGGCGGCGAGCAGCGGGCCGAGCCCGGACGTGTAGGGCAGCACGCGGTAGTGCGGCGCCGCCCGCCCGGACGAGAGGGCGAACTCGCGCTCGCCGGTGATGTGGACCACGGTGAAGCCGGGGTCCTCCGCCGCCCAGGCGGCGGTGGCAGCCCGGTTCAGGGTGGTCGACCCGAGGCTGCCGCCGAAGACGAGCACGACCCGGCGGTCGGCCGGCAGGTCGAACTCGCGCCGGCCCTCCTCGGCCGTCGCGTCGAGCACCGCCCGCGGCACAGGCCGGCCGGTCTGCTGGTAGCGGGGCGGGCCGAGGTCGCCGATCGGGAACGAGAGGAACACCCGCCGCGCGAACGGCGCGGCCATCCGGTTGGCGAGGCCAAGGTGGGCGTCCACCTCCATCAGCGCCGCGGGGATGCGCATGCCGGCGGCCGCGGCGAGCATCGGCCCGGCGACGTACCCGCCGCCGCCGAAGACGACGTCGGGCCGAACGCTGCGGAGGATGCGCGTGCACGCCGCCGGGGCGATGGCGGCGAGGGCGAGGCCGCGGACGAGGCCCAGCGACGGCCGCCGGGGCAGCCCGGTGACGTGGTACGTGTGCAGCGGATAGCCGGCGGCGGGGACGAGCCGGGACTCGATCCGATCGGCCGTCCCGGCGAACACGACGTCGGCGCCCCTAGCCGTGAGCTCGGCGGCCACCGCCAGCGACGGCACGACGTGGCCTGCGGTTCCGCCGGCGGCGATCAGCACCCGCGGGTTGCGGCCGGGGTCGCTTGCGGCTGGCGGCGGTGTCATCGGCGGGCACTGCCTTGCGGGCGACTGCCCGCTCGCTGTCGGCGACGTTCAGGAGCGTCCCGATCAGGGTGAGGAACACGATCAGGCTGGATCCGCCTGAGCTTATCAGCGGCAATGGGACTCCCGTGAGAGGCAGGAAGCCGAGCACGGCGCCCAGGTTCACGACCGCCTGGCCGGTCACGAGACAGGTGATCCCGGTGGCCAGGAACTTGCCGAACGGGTCCTCGTGCGCATGGCGATCCGGAAGCCGAGCACTGCGAAGGCGGCGAACGCGAGCACCGTCACGAGGATGCCGATCAGGCCCAGCTCCTCGCCGATCACGGCGGCGATCATGTCGCTCGGCGCCTCCGGCAGGTAGCCGTTCTTGACGGTGCCCTGGCCGAGCCCCTTGCCCCAGATCCCGCCCGAGCCGAGCGAGAGCAGGGCCTGCACGTTCTGGTAGCCGCTGCCGCCGGCGTCCTGCCAGGGATGCATGAACGCGAGCAGGCGGGCGTGCATGTAGGCGTTCTGCGAGATCACGAGCGCGGCGCCGGCCGAGACGATGCCGGCGGTGCCGACGAGCAGCCGGAAGGGCGTGCCGGCGACGATCAGCACGCCCGTGACCATGACGGCGATCGCGATCGTCGTGCCCAGGTCGGGCTCGAGCGCGACCAGGCCGCACACGATCAGGGCGGCGAGACCGACCGGGTTCACGAGCTCCTTGATCGAGCGCGGCGGACGCTTGCGCGCGGTGAGTACGGCGGCGCAGAAGACGACCATGGCGAGCTTCGCGAACTCCGACGGCTGCAGGGTGAGCGGGCCCGCCACGATCCAGCGCTCGGCGCCGTTCACGCGCACGCCGATCCCCGGCACCTTGACGAGCACGAGGCCGATCAGCGCCATCAGCATGAGCAGCGGCGCCAGCATCCGCAGGCGCTTGTAGCGGAACCGGGCGGCGCCGACCATGCAGCCGATGCCGAGCACGGCGTAGCTGCCCTGGCGGAGCAGCGGCGAGAGCGGGTTGGCGCCGTTCACGACGGCGATGCCGCTCGACGCGCTGTACACCATGATCAGCCCGAACGCGACCAGTCCGAGGGTGAGCAGGAGCAGCAGGTGGTACTCGATCTGGTGGGAGCTCGAGTGCGCCGTCGGCGCTGCTGCAGCCGTTCCGCCGCCTCTCCGCTCGCCCCGCTGTTGTCGATCGCGTGCAACCTCGCCACAGGCACCCCCAAGGAACCCATGGACGTGTTCGCCGCGCGGGGGCCGTCACCTGCATGAATAAACGGGGTCTGACCCGTATTCAGCGGCGGCCCGGGCGAGCTCGGCGAAGCGCTCGCCGCGCTGCTCGTAGTCGCGGAACTGGTCGAAGCTCGCGCAGGCCGGTGAGAGCAGCACGGTGTCGCCGGCGACGGCCACGGCGGACGCCGCGGCCACGGCCCGCTCGAGCGTCCCGCAGCGCACATAGGCGGCGCCGGCCGCATCGAGAGCGGCGGCGATGGCGTCGGCGGACGCACCGATCAGGTACGAGCGCGTCACCGGCCCGGCCGCGATCGCGGCGGCCATCTCGGCGTAGGACCCGCCCTTGATCGACCCGCCCAGGATCAGGTGGACGCCGCGGTCGAAGGCGGTCAGGGCCTTCACCGTCGCGTCGGGGTTGGTGGCCTTGGAGTCGTTCACCCACTCGACGCCGCGGGCCGCGGCCACCGGCTGGAGCCGGTGCGGCGGCGGGTCGAACGTGCGCAGCGCCGCGTTCACGGCGGCTTCGCCGACCCCGGCCGCGCGGGCCGCGGCCGCCGCGGCGACCGCGTTCTCGAGGTTGTGCCGGCCGCGGAGCCGGGCATGCTCCCAGTCGAGCCGGCCGGATCGGCCGGCCGAGAACCACGTCCGCCGCCCGCCCCCGGGAAGCGCCGCGCCGCGCAGGACCGGGTCGTCGCCGTTCAGGACGGCGATGTCGCCGGCGACCTGGTTCTCGAGGATGCGCAGCTTGCAGCGCAGGTACCCCTCCATGCTCCGTGCCGGTCGAGGTGGTCGGGCGTGACGTTCAGGATCACCGCGACCCGGCAGCGGAAGCGGTCGATGTCCTCGAGCTGGAAGCTCGAGAGCTCGCACGCGATCCACGTCGCCGGCGGCGATCCGCCCGGGCAGCTCGGTGAGCGCCCGGCCGACGTTGCCCGCAACCTCGGCCTCGATGCCGCCCTCCCGCATCATCGCGCCGAGCAGGTGGGTGGTCGTCGTCTTGCCGTTCGTGCCGGTGACCCCGGCGATCGGGTTGTCCGGCATCATCCGCGCCGCGAGCTCGACCTCGCTCCACACCGGCACGCCGGCCGCCCGCGCGGCCGCGACCTGAGCCGCCTCGCCGGGCACACCCGGGCTCTTCACCAGGGCCGTCAGACCGTCGACCCCAGCCAGCGCGCCGCCCAGCCGCGGCTTCGATGCCGAGCGACACGAGCCGGGAGACGTCGAGGTCGGGCCGGCGTCCGCCGCCAGGATCTCGGAACCGGGCCAAACCCGGGCGATCGCCTCGCACGCCGCGATGCCGGATCGGCGCAGCCCGACGACCAGGTAGCGCCCGCTCACCGGTACTTGGAGAAGAAGAGGTAGTAGAGGACGAAGCCGCTCGCCCCGAAGATCGCCGCGGTGATCCAGAAGCGGACGATGATCTTGTTCTCGGTCCACTCCATCATCTCGAAGTGGTGGTGCAGCGGCGCCATCAGGAACACCCGTTTCCCGAAGGCCCGGAACGACACGACCTGGATCGCGACCGAGAGCGCCTCGATCACGAACACGCCGCCGACGACCACGAGCAGCGCCTCGGTCTTGGTGAAGATGGCGAGCGCCGCCAGGCCGCCGCCCAGGCCGAACGAGCCCGTGTCGCCCATGAAGACGTCGGCCGGGTAGGCGTTGTACCAGAGGAATCCCACGCAGCCGCCCACGAGCGCGGCCGCGATGATGGCCAGGTCGAGCGCACGTGGATTGCCGCGTACACGCCATGGATGGTGTGGCCCGGATAGACGCCGTTGTGCGCCAGGAAGGCGACCACCATCATCGCCGCGTACGTGAGCGCCGCGATCGTCACCGTGCCCGCCGCCAGGCCGTCGAGGCCGTCGGTCAGGTTGACGGCGTTCGCCGCCCCGGCCACGACGAGGAAGATGAACACGTAGTAGAACGGCCCGAGCGCGACGTAGGTGTTCAGGACGGCAGGTAGAGATCGGTCGAGAGGTGCTCGCGGTGCGCCACCCAGCCGACGCCGGCGACGACGGCGGCCAGCAGGAGCAGCTTCCACCGCCCCGACAGGCCCAGCGACCGCTTCCGGGTCAGCTTCAGGTAGTCGTCGAGGAAGCCGATCGCCGGCGCACGCGAGCGCCGTCCCGGCGACGGCCAGGCCCGGGCCGGTGTGCTCGGTGAAGATCAGGAACGCCAGCAGCGCGCACCCGAGCATGCCCAGGCCGCCCATCGTGGGCGTGCCCTGCTTGGAGGCGTGCCCGGCGGGCCCGTCCTCGCGGATGTGCTGGCCGAACTCGTTGCGGCGCAGGAACGCGATGAGCGCCGGGCCGGACGACGATCCCGAGCAGCATCGCGACGACGCCGGACGCGAGGACGAGCTTCACGTCGAGCGCCTCGACGACCGCCTCGAGGCCCGCCGAGCGGCTGCCCTTGACGAGCACCGCGTCGCCCGGCTCGAGCACGTCCGGGACAGCGCGGCGGCCGCGCGTCGCGGCGTCGGCGAACCAGCGCCCGCCGTAGGCGCGGCTGAGCGGCCCGACGGCGACGACCTCGTCGACGCCCAGCTGCTCCGCCTCGCGCCGACCTCCTCGTGCAGCGCCGCGGCCGGCCGGGCCGAGCTCGGCCATCTCGCCCGAGCACCGCCACCGTGCGGCGGCCGCCGGCGGCGGCCACGAGGTGGCGCAGCGCCGCCCGCATCGAGACCGGGTTCGCGTTGTAGCAGTCGGCGATGACGAAGCCGTCGCCGGGCAGCTCGATCCGCTCGCCCCGCCAGCGCGAGAACTCGACCTCCGCCGCGCCGGCGACAGCTCGTCGGCCGGGTCGAGGCCCAGCGCCGCGCAGGCCGCGACGGCAGCCGCCAGGTTCAGGCCGTTGTGGTGCTGAGTCGAAGTTCACCGGCACCGTGATGGTTCGACCACCGACCTCGATCTCCGCCCTGCCCGGCGCGAAGCCGGCCAGGCGTACGTCGGCGCCGTCTGCCTCGCCGAAGGTCTCGACGCGTGCGCGCGTCATGTCCAGATAGGGGGCGAGCAGCGGCTCGGCGTACGGGACGACCGCCGTCCCGCCGCGGCCCGAGCGGTCGAGGATCTCGGCCTTGGCCTCGGCGACGCCCTCGATGGTCCCCACCTGCTCGAGGTGCACCGGCCCGATCGACGTGATGACGGCGACGTCGGGGCGGGCGATCTCGGCCAGGTACGCTGACCTGGCCCATCCCCCGCATCGCCAGCTCGCAGACGACGCGCCTCGGTGTCCGTCCTCGATCCGGCAGAGCGTCAGCGGCAGGCCGACCTCGGTGTTGAAGTTGGCGTGGCTGGCGACGGTGCGCAGCGCGCGGCGCGAGCAGTGCGGCCAGCACATCCTTGGTCGACGTCTTCCCGGTCGAGCCGGTGATGCCGACGACGCGTGCGCCGGAGCGGCGGCGCACCTCGGCGGCCAGCCGGCCGAGCGCGATCAGCGGGTCGGGGACGGCGATCGTGCGGTCGTCGGGCAGCGGCTCGCCCGGCGTGCGCGGCCGCCACGCGGCCACCGCTCCCGCCATCAGGGCGTCGGCGGCGTAGCGGGCGCCGTCGGTGCGCTCGCCGGGCAGGGCGACGAAGAGGTCGCCGGGCCGACACCGCCCGCGAGTCGATCGTGACGCCGGTGACGGTCGCCTGCGCCTCCGTACGCCCGCCGCAGGCCTGCGCGATCTCGCCCGCCGTGAGCGCGATCATGCGGCGGGGAGCCCGGCCAGCGCCTCACGCGCCACCGTGCGGTCGTCGAAGGGCAGGGTGCGGTCGGCGAACTGCTGGCCCTGCTCGTGGCCCTTGCCCGCGATCACGACGACGTCGCCGGCCGCGCGCCATGCCGACCGCGCGCTCGATCGCCACCCGGCGGTCGGGCTCGGCGCTCCATCGGAGCGCCGTCCATGATCTCGGCGATGATCGCCTCGGGGTCCTCGCTGCGCGGGTTGTCCGAGGTGACCAGGGCGACGTCGGCCAGCCGCCGCGCGACGCGGCCCATCAGCGGCCGCTTGCCGCGGTCGCGGTCGCCGCCGCATCCGAACACGCAGATCAGCCGGCCCGACGTGATCTCGCGGGCCGACTGAAGGACGTTCTCGAGGCCGTCCGGCGTGTGGGCGTAGTCGACGAGGACCGTGAACGGCTGGCCGGCCTCGACCGCCTCGAAGCGCCCGGGCACGCCCGGCACCGACGAGATCCCGGCGCGGACGGCCGCATGCGGCAGTTCCAGCAGCTCGGAGATGGTGACGGCGCAGAGCACGTTCTCGACGTTGAACCCGCCTCGCAGGCGCACGTCGAGCGGGATCGGGCCGCGCGGCGTCGAGACGATCAGGGCGATCGCGCCGCCCGTCCCCACCTCGACGGCGTGCGGGCGCACGTCGGCGTCGGCATCCGGCCGCGCGGCGTAGCTGAGCACCGGCCCGCCGGCCATCCCGGCCAGCCTGCGGCCGTACTCGTCGCCGACGTTGATCGCGCCCGGCGCCTCGCGGAACAGGCGCGCCTTGGCGGCGAAGTAGGCCTCCATGTCGGGGTGGAAGTCGAGGTGATCCTGGGTCAGGTTCGTGAACCCGCGCGGCGGCGAAGCGCACCCCCGCCACCCGCTCGAGCTCGAGGGCGTGGGAGGAGACCTCGATCGCGCACGCCCTGTCGCCCGCGTCCACCATGCGGCGCAGGATGGCCTGCAGGTCGACGCTCTCCGGCGTGGTGCGCGCGACCGGCTCGACCACGCCCCCGATGCGCGACTCGATCGTGCCCAGCAGCCCGGCCGAGCCGACCGCCGCCTCGAGCACGGCCTGCATCAGGAACGCCGTCGTCGTCTTCCCGTTCGTGCCGGTGATCCCGACGACATCGAGCGCGCCGCTGGGATGGCCGTAGAAGGCGTCGGCCGCGGCGGCCATCGCCGACCGCGACGAGGCCACCACGAGCTGCGGCACGGCCTGGTCGAGCTCCCGCTCGACGACGAGCGCGGCCGCGCCGTTCGCGACGGCGACGCCGGCGAAGTCGTGGCCGTCGGCCGTGAACCCGGGCACGCAGACGTGCAGCGCCCCGGGGACGGCGGCCTCCGCGCGGTAGGTGACGGCCGTGATGTCGATGTCCGCCCGGCCGCGCACCGAGCGTGGGCCGACCGCCTCGATCAGCGTCGAGAGCTCCATGCTCGCGGGAAGGCTACTGAACTGGACGGTCGGGCCGGATACCCGCGTGGTTCGCGTACCACGAGCCGATCTGCTCGAAGGCCGGCGCGGCCACGTCGCCGCCGAAGTGGCTCGTCTGCGGCGAGTCGACCACGATCATGATCTCGACCTGGGGATTCTCGGCCGGCAGGAAGCCGATGAACGAGGCGTCGTACTGGTTCGAGTAGCCGCCGTTCGGGCTCGGCTTCTGGGCGGTGCCGGTCTTGCCCGCGACGGTGTAGCCGGGGATGGTCGCCTGGACGCCGGTGCCGCCGTCGACGACGCCCTCGAGCATCGACACCATCTGGCTGTCGACGCCGGGCGAGAGGATCCGCCGCTCCCACGGCGCCTGCAGCTTCTGGCCCTGGATCCGCGAGACCAGGTGCGGCGCGACCATGACGCCGCCGTTTGCGATCGCCTGGTACATCGAGGCCATCTGCATGGCCGACACGCCGATGCCCTGGCCGATGGGGATCGTGCCGATCGACGATGTCGTCCAGTCGCGCCCGGGCAGGACGATGCCGCTGGCCTCGCCGGGGAAGTCGAGCGCCGTCCGCTTGCCGAAGCCGTACCGGCGGATCCACTTCATCAGATCCTGCTTGCCGACCATCTGGGCGATCTCGTCGGTGCCGATGTTGGACGAGATCTTGAGGATGTGGCGCACCGAGATGTCCCACGGCTTGTGCGGGATGTCGTCCCGGATGATCTTGTTGCCGAACGCGAGGTGGTCGGGCACGTTGTGGAGCACCTCGCCCGGCCACACCAGCCCGGCCGTGAGCGCCGCCGAGAAGGTGACGACCTTGAAGGTCGAGCCCGGCTCGTACACCGTCTGCAGCGCCTGGTTGCTCCAGTGGGCCTGGTTCTTGGCCAGGTGGGCCTGGTTGTTGTCGTAGCCGGGGGCCGTCGCCATCGCGATGATCGCGCCGGTGCGCGGATCCATGACGATGCCCGTCGCCCACTTCGCGCGCGTGTCGCGTACGGTCGCGGCGAGCACGTCCTGCACCTTCGTCTGGGTGGCGGCGCTCAGCGTGAGCCTGACGTTGCGGCCGTTCTCCGGCTTCTCGACATCCACCGTGTCGAGCACCATCCCGCTCGGGTCGGTGATCGTGACCTGCTTGCCCGGCCGGCCCTCGAGGACGTGGTTGTACTGGTGCTCGAGGCCGGCCCCCTCGCCGCTGCCGGCGCTCCCGTCGATGCCGGTGAACCCGAGCAGCTGCGACGCGACCGCGCCGTCCGGATACCAGCGCTGGAGCTCGGGGAAGGTCGAGATGCCCGGCAGGTGGTGGCGCATGATCCGCGCGGCGACGTCGGTCGGGAGCTGCCGGACGACATAGCCGCCGTGGCGCACCGCCGCCGCGAGGGTCGTGAGCTCGGCGGCCCACGCCGGGTTCGGCCGCAGCTTGGGCTTGCGGGCGGCGTGGCCCATGGCCGTCTTCTTCGCCGTCTGCTGGTGCTGCCGGCCGTGGTGGTGGCCGAGCCGCTTGAACGGGTGGAACCCCATCGCCCGGGCGATCACCGCCGCCGTCAGCGACACATTCTTGACCTGCTTGGGGTCGGAGACGATCGTCTTGGAGGGCTGCGTCTGGGCCAGCACCTGGCCGTCGGCGCTGATGATCGAGCCGCGCAGGCCGGGCAGCGTCGTCTCGCCGCGCTGCTGCGACACGGCCTTCTGCGACAGGCTGGCGGCGTCGACGCCCTGGATCTGCACCGCCCGGCCGATCACGATCACGAACGCCCCCAGCGAGACGGCGAGCATCAGCCGCAGGCGGTGGTCGGACATACGCCTCACGGCCGCGACTGCACCTTCGGCCGGGGCCGGTGGAGGCGGACGTAGTGCGTCGTGTTGGGATCGGCCGGGACCATCCCCAGCTTCTGGGCGGCCATGCCGATCGAGCTCGGCGACGACAGGTTGGTGACCTCGTTGCGCAACAGGCGGTTCTCGTCCTGCAGCTGCTGGGCGTGCGCCGAGAGGCGGTTGACATCGATGCTGTCGCGCAGCGCGGCGACGTTCAGCGCCACGATGCCGCCGAGCAGCGCGGCCAGGACGACGACCCAGACGGCGCCGCCCGCGGTCATCCGCCGGGGGCGGACGCGCCGGCGCGGGACGGCACGCGGCGCAGCCGGCTCGGGCGCGGTGCGCGAGCGGGCGGGAGCGCGAGCCGAGACGGCGACGCTCACGGGGCGGGCGTCCTCTCCGCGGCCCGCAGCCGGGCCGAGGACGAGCGCGGATTGGTGCAGCGCTCGTCGACGCTCGCCACCACCGCCCGCCGGGTCAGGCTCCGCAGGCGCGGCTCGCGCCCGCACACGCACACCGGGAAGTCCGGCGGGCAGGTGCAGCCGCGCGCCTCATCGCGGATGAACTGCTTCGCGATCCGGTCCTCGAGCGAGTGGAAGCTGATGACGGCGAGCCGGCCGCCGGGGGCGAGCAGGTCGACGGCCAGCTCGAGGCCCTCGCGCAGCGACTCGAGCTCGCCGTTGGTGGCGATCCGCAGCGCCTGGAAGACGCGCCGGGCCGGATGCCCCTGGCCGAACCGGGCCGGCGTCGGGATGGCCGACTTGATGACCTCGACCAGGTCGCCGCTGCGCTCGAACGGCTCGAGCTTGCGGCGGCGCACGATCGCGCGGGCGATCTGGAAGGCGTACCGCTCCTCCCCGAACGTCCGCAGCACGCCGGCCAGGTCGCGCTCGTCCCAGGTGTTCACGATCTCGGCCGCGGTCAGCTCGGCGGTCGCGTCCATGCGCATGTCGAGCGGCGCGTCGTTCGCGTAGCTGAAGCCGCGGTGCGGGCGGTCGATCTGCATCGACGAGACGCCCAGATCCATCAGGATCGCCTGGACGCGCGTCCCGCTCGCGACCATGTTGCGCAGCACGAGCGCGAAGTCGCCGTGCATGAAGCGGGTCTGGCTGGTCGCGGCCGACGCGAAGCGGGCGAAGAACGGCTCCGCCTCGTGGTCGCGGTCGATGCCGATGTACGTGCCGCTGCCCCGCAGGTGCGGCTCGAGGACGGCCGCGTGGCCGCCCGCACCGAACGTGCAGTCGACGACCGTGTCGCCGGGGCGGGGCTCGAGCAGCTCGGCCACCTCGGGCGCCATGACGGGTACGTGTTCCACCGTCGCGCTACTGCTGTGAGAGAGATTCGGCAACATCCTCAATGCTCCCCTCGGATTCGGCCTGCGTCCTGCGCCAGGTGGCGAGATCCCAGATCTCCAGCATGTCCCGCAGCCCCGCCACCACGATGTCCCGTTCGAGGCCCGCGTGCGCCAGCTGGGCCGGCGGCAGCATGATGCGCCCCTGCCGGTCGAGCTCCGTCTCCGATGCGCCCGCGTACAGGTGCCGGCTCATGGCCCGCGCCTGACGGCTGAACGGCGACAGCGGCCCCAGCTGCTGGTCCACGAACGCCTCGAATGCGGCCGGCGTGTAGACCGAAAGGCACCTGTCGACCCCCTTGGCGACGATCACGCCGTCGGCGAAGTGCGGCCGCAGCTTGGCCGGGAGAGTTACGCGGTTCTTGGCATCCAGCTTTTGGACAGTTTCGCCGAGCAGCACGGGTGCGGCCTCCCATTCGGCCCCACAATACCCCACTTTCCACCACTTCGCAACGCATCTGGTCCACGCCGAGGTGCGGGGACGCTCGAACAGCGATGCCGCCGGTCCCGGGTGCCCGACCCGCGCTGGCGGAAAATCCTTACAAAAAAGGCTGCGTTTGCAGGCCTTTGCAAGTGGTAAAGTCCCCCGCCATGTCGAGCCCGCCTACGCAGCGGCACCGGCGTCGGCTCGGGCCGGTCGTCGCCGCCGTCGTCCTTGTGGCACTGCTCGCCACCCTCGCCGGGGCCGGGACGGCCGGGGCGGATCAGATCGGCCAGAAGCAGGCCGAGGCGCAGCAGGCCGAGTCTCAGCTGAACGATCTCTACGTCCAGGAGGACAAGGCCGTCGAGGCCTACGACGCGGCCCACGCCAAGCTCGACGCGGTCAACCACGCGATCCGCACGAACAAGATCCAGCTCACGGCCGCGAAGAAGAATCTCGCTGACGCCCGCTCGCAGCTCTCCCAGCTCGTCATCGCGGCGTACAAGGGCGGCAACCCGGACGCGGCCATGTACGTGCTGGCCGCCAAGTCGTTCACCGACCTCGTCGACCGCGTCGACGTCCTGAACCGGACGTCACACGACGAGTCGGCGATCCTGCACCGCGTCACCGTCGCCGAGCGCGAGGTGGCGACGCGCCAGGCCCTCTTGAAGAAGCAGCGGGTGAAGGCGCGCAAGCTCGTGAAGCAGGCAAACGCCGCCAAGCAGCGCGCGGCCGCGCTCATCTCGAGCCAGCAGGCGAAGATCTCCCAGCTGCACGCGCAGATCAACCAGCTGATCGGCGAACGCAAGGCCCGGCTGGCGCGCGAGGCAGCCGCCCGCGCCGCAGCCGCCCGCGCAGCCGCCGCTGCCCAGGCCCCCGCGCCGACCACGACGACGGCGACGCCGATCTCCCCCACCTCGGGCGCGCCCGCCCCGCCGGCCAACTCGCTCGGCGAGCAGGCCGTCCAGATCGCGATGGGCGAGCTCGGCGTCCCCTATGTCTGGGGCGGCGCGAGCCCGGCCGGGTTCGACTGTTCCGGCCTGACCATGTGGGTCTACGCCCAGCTCGGCATCCACCTCGACCACTACACGGTGTCGCAGTTCAACGCCGGCCCACACGTGGCGGAGAGCGACCTCGCCCCCGGCGACCTCGTCTTTTTCGAGCCGGGCATCGGCCACGTCGGCATCTACATCGGCAACGGCGAGTTCATCCACGCGCCCCACACCGGCACGGTCGTCCAGATCTCGAGCCTGTCCGACGCCTGGTATTCGGCGGAGTATCAGGGCGCCGTCCGGGTCACCGGCTGACGCCGCCGGTTGGGGTATCCAGCCCCCGGGGACACGGGTATGATGGGCGTGCGGTCATCGTCACACGATGTGTGCCCTCGAAGGTGAGGCGTGCGGAGATGGCGGCGGAAGGTCGCCGGCGGTTGGGGTCACCGACCGGGGAGAAATCAGTGCGGTGCCAATCCGCAGTCAACGCGCGTGGCGTAGAGAAAGCGTCAGGCGGGGAATAGCCTGTGTGCGGCGAACGTTATGCAGACGAACGGATCCAGGGAACCTTCAGGAGTCTGAGGAGTTGATGAGGAATGACTGACCAGCTCGTCATTGAGCCCGAAGCGCGGCTCTTGGTGGAGCTTGGACAGGAGCGGGGTCTCGTATACGAGGACGAGCTCCAGGGTCTCGCACTCGAGCTGGACCTCGAGGCCGACGATGTGCAGGCGCTGCGCGACGAGCTCGCACAGCTCGGCGTGGACATCGTCGACCCCCCCGCGCCTGAAGAGCGCATCGAGGTCGTCGAGGTCGAGATCGCGACGACGAACAGCCTTGACCTCTTCCTGCGTCAGGCGGGTCGCTACCCGCTGCTGACCAAGGACGAGGAGGTCATGCTGGCGAAGCGCATCGAGGCCGGCGACCCCGTCGCGAAGCGGCGGATGATCGAGTCGAACCTGCGCCTGGTCGTCTCGATCGCGAAGCAATATCGCGGTCAGGGCGTGCCGTTCCTCGATCTGATCCAGGAGGGCGTGCTGGGGCTGAACCGCGCCGTCGAGAAGTTCGACTGGCGCCGCGACCTCAAGTTCTCGACGTACGCGACCTGGTGGATCCGCCAGGCCGTGCAGCGCTCCATCGCGAACAGCGGCCGCACCATCCGGCTGCCCGTGCACGTCTCAGACCGCCTGCGGGCGATCGAGCGGGCGCGGCGCTCGCTGGAGGCCAGCCTGGGCCGCGAGCCCTCCGAGGACGAGATCGCCCGCGCTGCCGAGCTGACGTCGGACGCCGTGTCCGAGACGCTGGGCCTGGCCCGCAAGACCGTGTCGCTGCATGAGCCGGTCGGCGAGGACGGCGACTCCGAGCTCGGCGACATGATCGCCGACCCGGATGCCGGCAACCCCGAGGAGCTGGCCGAGACGCACCTGCGTCACGAGCGGCTGCGCGAGGGCCTCGCCCGTCTGGGCGAGCGCAAGCGCCTGATCCTCGAGCTGCGCTTCGGGCTCGACGGCCAGGATCCGCGCAACCTCGAGGAGATCGGCCGCATCGTCGGGCTGACGCGCGAGCGCGTCCGCCAGCTGGAGGCCGAGGCGCTGCGAGAGCTCGCCGCGTCGGCCGACATGCAGCCGCTGCGCGCGGCCTAGCGAACCACCTGGGGACTGTCCCCGCGGAACGCGGGGACAGTCCTCTTTCTCATGTCAGGGCGTGTGGGACGTCGTGCTTCCAGGCGACCGACTGCGCCCGGGCCTTCACCCGCCGCACCACGTCGAGCTCGACGCCTGTGCGCTGCGCCGCCGCCTCGGGTGTCATGCCCAGGTCGTACATCGCCACGAGCGCCCGGTCGGCGTCGCGGTAGGTGAACCCGAGCTCGTCCTCGTCGGTCTGCCCGCCCCACAGGCCCGCGGTCGGATGCTTGTCGAGCACCGCCTGGGGCTGGCCCAGCACCCGCGCGGCCGCGCGCACCTCGGTCTTGTAGAGGTCGGTGATGGGCTCGATGTCCGACGCCGCGTCGCCGAACCGGGTGAAGTAGCCGAGCAGGTTCTCGGTGCGGTTCTCGGTGCCGATCACGAGGGCGTGCAGCTCCTGCGCCAGGTCGTAGATCACGATCATGCGCGCGCGGGCGCTGGCGTTGCCCTCGCGGATGTCCGACTCGTGCAGGGTCGGCCGCGCCGACGCGAGCGCCTCGATCATGGGATCGATCGAGATCGTGCGCAGGTTCTCGTCCGGGAGGGCCGCGGCGACAGCGGAGGCGGCGGCGTCGTCGATGTGCACCTGCTCTGTGTGCCGTGACGGCAGCCGCACCGCGACGACGTGCTCGGGGCCGATGGTGCGGGCCGCAAACGCCATCGCAACGGCCGAGTCGATGCCGCCCGAGAGCCCGATCACGACCCTCCCCCGCCCCGCCGCCCTCAGCACGTCATGCAGCCGCTGCGCCTTGCGCTCGAGGATCGGCTCGAGGGCAGCCTCATCGCGCAGCAGGTCGAGCCGGTCGAGCGCGCCGCCGGCCGCCGCGATCTCGGCGAGCGCCCGGCGGCCGTCGCCGGGGGCGACCTCGACTGCTTCAATAGCATCGGTCAGGACGGTGGTCTCGAACCCCTCCTCGATCGCGGCAAGGGCCGTCGCGCGCACGCAGTAGTCGGTGGCGAGGCCGCCGATCACGACCCGCTTCACGCCGCGCCCGCGCAGGTAGTCCCCGAGGCCGGTGCCGTCGAAGCCCGAGTAGGTCTCGATGTCGGGGTCGCTGCTCTTGTCCTGGACGCGGTCGAAGTGCATGCCCGCCACCGACGGATGGAACTCGGCGCCCGCCGTCCCGACGACGCAGTGCGGCGGCCACGGCCCGCCGCGGGCGGCGAAGGAGATGTGATCGGCAGGGTGGCGATCGCGCGTCGCGACCACCGTCCCGGAGCCCTCGGCGGCGCGCTCCAGCGCCGGCGCGAGCAGGTCTCCTCCGGCCACTCCCAGGCTGCCGCCGGGGCAGAAGTCGTTCTGCATGTCGACCACGATCAGCGCGGTGGTCGCGTCGGAGCCGGTCATGACAGTTCCTCCTCGAGGGCTGCGAGCCGGGGCGAGTGCCGCGGCGGCTGGGTGTCGGGATCGCGGAGCGCCCGTACCCGCTCGGGCAGCGCGGCAATCTGGGCGGCGGCGCGGTCGCGGATCTCGCCCAGCGACTCGAGCGGCGCGACCAGCGCGCCTCCACGGATGACCGGATGGAGCAGCGGCTGGCCGACCAGATCCTCGTCGACCAGCCCGATCGTGTCGCCTGCGACGGTGCGGAACACCTGGTGGCGGCCGGGCAGGTTCGACTTCGTCCCCGCCGCCTTCATCACGGGGCGGCCGTCGCTCTCCACGAGCTTGTAGACGCCGCCGAGCGCCGGCGCGTCGTTCGAGGTGGTGAGCGCCGTGCCGACCCCGAACCCGTCGATCGGCGCACCGGCGGCGAGCAGCTTGGCGATGCGGTACTCGTCGAGGTCGCCAGAGCAGACGATGCGCGTCTCGGCGCAGCCGCCGGCGTCCAGGATCCCGCGCACGGCGGTCGTCATCTCGACCAGGTCGCCGGAGTCGAGCCGCACCGCCTGGGGCACGATCCCGGTGAGCTCGGCCGCCTGGCAGGCGGCGCGGGCGCCGGTGAGCGCGTCGCGGGTGTCGATCAGAAGCGTCGAGCGGTCGGGATGGTCGCGCAGGAACGCGCAGAACGCCTCGACGTCGGTCGGGAACGACAGCACGTAGCTGTGCGCCATCGTCCCCGAGGTCGGGATGCCCCACAGGTAGCCGGCCGCGACGGTGGCGGTGGCGGCGCACCCGCCGATATACGCCGCCCGCGCCGCCAGCAGCCCGGCGTCGGCGCCGTGGGCGCGGCGGAAGCCGAAGTCGGTCACCGGCCGCCCGCCGGCGGCGCCGACGATCCGGGCCGCCTTCGTCGCGATCAGGGTCTGGAAGTTCACCTGGTTCAGCAGGAAGGTCTCGGCCAGCTGGCACGCCAGGCGCCCGCCCTCGACGCGCACGAGCGGCTCGCCGGCGTGGACAACCGTGCCCTCGGGCACGGCGTCGACGCTGCCCTCGAAGCGCAGCGCCGCCAGATGACGCAGGAGCGGATCGCTGACCGTGCGCGAGCGCCGCAGGTAGTTCACCGCCTCCGTCCCGAAGCGGAAGCCGGTCAGGTAGTCGCACACGCGCTCGAGGCCGGCCGCGACCAGGAAGCCGCGGTCCTGCGGCAGCGCCCGCACGAACAGCTCGAAGGCGACCTGGCCGTCGGCCTTGCCCTGGGCCAGGTACGAGTCGGCCATCGCCAGCTGGTACTCGTCGGTCATGAGCTCGACAGGCGGCCAGGCGATCATCCCGACCTCCGGTAGCGGGCGCTCTGGGCCAGGATCAGGGGGCGGATGTCGGCGAACCGATAGGTCGCCGCCGGGCGGCCGCCCGTCGGCCGCTCGCCCGACTCGGCCAGCACCCCCCAGCCGAGGGCGATGCGGCGGAAGTTGTTCGGCTCGAACGCCCGGCCGATGCCGGCCTCGTACACCCGCCGCAGCTCCGACAGCGTGAACGTGTCGGGCAGCAGGCTCCAGGCCACGTTCTGATACTCCAGCTTGTACGCCAGCCGCTGGCGGGCGTACCCCAGGATGCGGTCGTGGTCGAACGCGAGCACCGTGCCCTCGCCGGTCTCGCGCAGCAGTTGCTCGAGCGGCCGCCAGGCCGCCTCGCGCGCGTCCGATCCCGGCCGCAGGCGCACCCGGCCGCCGTCGACGAGAGCCAGATAGCAGCACGAGATCACCCGCCCGCGCGGGTCGCGGTCGACCTCCGAGAAGGTGGCGAGCTGCTCCATGTAGGTGTCGGTGACGCCGGTCTCCTCCCGCAGCTCGCGCTCGGCCGCCTCCTCGAGCGTCTCGTCCGGCTCGAGCAGACCGCCGGGCAGCGCCCAGTAGCTCTCGTACGGCTCGTAGCGACGGCGGACGAGAAGGACGTTCATGGCGCCGTCCAGGAAGGCGAACACGGCGACATCTGCGGCGACGCGCGGATGTGGGGCCTCGGCCACTTATAGACCTCGTGACTACGTTAGCACGAGGGCGAGATGAGCACCGTGCGCATGCTGGTGTAGAACTCGCGCGCGGCCTTGCCCTGCTCGCGCGGGCCCAGGCCCGATGCCTTCTCGCCGCCGAACGGCGTGTGCAGGTCGACGCCGGACGTCGGCTGGTTCACGCGCACGAGGCCGGTATCGAGGCGGTTGGCCAGGTCGAGCGACGCGGTCGAGGTCGCGGGTGAATACGGCGGTGACGAGGCCATGGCGGACGCCGTTTGCGAGCTCGAGCGCCGCGTCCGCCCCGTCGACGCGCATGACGCGCGCAGACCGGCGCGAAGACCTCCTCCTGGGCCAGCTCGGCCGACGGGTCGTCGACCTCGACGAGGGCGGGCGTCAGGTAGTTGCCGGGGGCGTCGAGCACCGCGCCGCCGGCCAGCAGCCGGCCGCCCGCGTCCACCCCGCGCTTCACCGCCGCGGCCCCCGCGTCGCGGGCATCGGCCGAGATCAGCGGGCCGACCCGGCAGGCCTCGTCGGCGGGATCCTCGATGCGCAGGCCCTCGACCGCTGCGACGAGCGCGTCGCGCATCCCGCCGGCGATCGCGCCGCTCGCAGATGACGCGGCTGGTGGCGGTGCACTTCTGGCCGGCGTAGCCCATCGCCGCCGTCGCGATCGTCGCGGCGGCCGCCTCGAGGTCGGCGTCGGCGAGCACGATCGACGCGTTCTGGCCGCCCATCTCGCACTGGGCGGCGGCGCCGCGCTCGACCGCCATCCGGGCGACGGCGTGCCCGGTCGCGCACCGAGCCGGTGAACGAGATCGCGTGCACGCCGGGGTGGCCGACGAGCGCGGCGCCGGCGTCGGCGCGGCCCTGCACCATCTGCACGACCGGCCCGGGCAGCTCGGGCACGAGGCACTCGAGCAGCGCCTCGGCGCAGGCGGGCGAGAACGGCGAGGGCTTCCACACGCACGCGTTGCCGTAGGCGAGCGCGGGCGCGAGCTTCCAGGCAGGGATGGCGATGCGGGAAGTTCCAGGGCGTGATCAGGCCGACGACGCCGCGCGGCCGGCGGCGGGCCATGAGCAGCGAGCGGCCGTCGCCGGACGGGAAGGTCTCGCCGTCGGGGTCGAGCGCCGCCTGGGCGTGGTAGCGCAGGATCGCCGCCGTGCGGGCGACCTCGCCGCGGGCCTCGAGCATGGGCTTTCCCACCTCGCGGCGGATCGAGCTCGGCCAGCTCCCCCGCCCGCGCCTCGACGCGTGTCGCGGCCCGGCCGAGCGCGTCGGCGCGGGCCTGCGCCGGCAGCGCGGCGTAGCCGGGCGCGGCGCCGCGAGCTGCCGAGACGGCCCGGTCGACGTCGATGCCACCGCCGGGGACGAAGGTCCCGATGCGGTCGGCCGGGTCGGCGGGGTTCTCGCTGACGATGTCTGCGGAGGCAGCGGCCGCGGCCACGGCGGCTACTGGCTCACGTGGACGATCAGCGCCAGCACCGCGAGAAGCAACACCATCATCAGGAGCGCCCACCAACGCGAGGTGGAGTTCTCAGGGCTCGTCATCGGCGCGGATGTTACCCGGCCGGGGCGCCGGACGGGGATCCTTCGACGAGCGCCTCCCCCACGACCACCACGATGAACAGGGCGATCGTGACGAGGTGCACGAGCGAGCACCACAGGCAGATGGCGTCGATCTCGAAGAGCTCGGCGTAGATCAGGTAGACGACCATGCCCACGCCGCCGATCGCCCAGGCAAGACGGGCGTAGCGCACCAGCGGCTCCGGCGCGCGCCAGGCGGCCGGGGCGCACAGGCCCGCATAGACGACGAAGAAGCCGAGACCGAGAACGGCCACCGGGATGCCGACGATGTACGCCTGCGGGCTCGTCGTCACCTTCTCGCAGTCGATCGTCCCGCTCGCCGAGCACGCCAGGCGCACGTGGGTCGTGAAATGGGTCAGCGTCAGGTAGGCCGCGGCGGCGAGTCCGACCACAACCAGGATCGCGGAGGAGCGGATCACCCACGCCGGCACGGAGCGGCCGGGCGGCCGCGCGTCGGTCGCCGACGCCGCGATCACTTCGGCAGATGCTTCGCCGCGGCGGTGACGGCGGGCGTCGAGCAGACGTTCGCCGGCTGGCCGCCGGTCTGCGCGCACAGGGCGGCGGTCATCTGGTTGGCGGTTCCGAGGATGGCGATGCTCTGATCGGTGTTCGTGTCGCGCATCGCCGTCGCCACCTGCTGCATGCTCATCCCGGCCAGGATCTGCGGGTTGTAGCTCGCGCTTGTCTGCAGGTAGTTGCCCATGTAGATGAACGGGATCGTGCCGTTCGGGTCGTAGCGGCTCAGGAGCGTCTTCTGCTGCGCGTTGGGCGTCTGGAGCGGCGGGTACGACCCGTTCACCGGCCGGTTGCCGTAGAGCTCAACCGTCTGTAGCGCCAGGTACTTGCTCGCGTACTTTGCATCCTTGAACGAGAAGGTCGGCGTGTTCGGGTAGACGTCGTTCGTCGCCGAGTGGGTCGCACCGAGGTTCGTGAACGTGCCGAACCGCGACAGGGCCGTCACGAGCGGCCACCGCTCGGCCGCGCAGTACGGGCAGTACTCGGCGCCGAGGTAGATCACGAGCGGCTTTCCGCCCGCCTTCAGCGGCGTCCCGCCGATCCGGCTCAAGCCGCCGAGACCGGACACCGCGCCGATCGTGTTGAACGTCGACGCGGGGACGGTCGACACATTGTGGACGACCGACGCTGGGGCGAGTCCGGTGCGCTTGGCCGGCGTGGGCGAGCCCTGGAGCAGCTTCGCCCCGACGAGCGCGCCGATCACCACCAGCAGGCCGACGATGCCGCCGATCGCGAGCAGCATCGGGTTGCGCGGCTTCTTCGCCTGCTTCTTCGGTTGCGATGTGAGCCGCTCTCCGCGCTCACGCTCGGTGGCACGACGCTGCTGGCGGGTCTTCTGGTTCGCCATGCGTCACAGAGTAGTTGTGCGGTCTAAGGAAACGCGAAGAGCGCGGTCACGGCAGCCGGTATGCCACGATCTGCGGGATCCCGCGGCCCGTCCTCGTCTCCGGCCCGCCCGCGGGCACGATGACGTCGTTCCCGGCGATGGCGATCGGCGAGTTGGCGGACGTGGGGAGCTTGCGGCGATAGACCGTCGCGCCCGTGGTGCGATCCAGTGCGATCAGCTCGCCGTCGTAGAGCGTCGTGAAGACGAGATCGCGCGAGACGGTCACGCCGCCCAGCGGCAGCTGGGGCACCTTCCGTGTCCCATTCCACCCTGCCCGTGGCGAGATTGAGCGCCTCCACCTCGCCGGTCGGCGTCCCGGCGACCTTGGTCGGGGCAGCCTTGGCCAGGCTGGTGTAGGTCAGCGGGAGGTCGAGCGTGGCGACATAGACGCTGTTGCCCGCGACGGCCAGGTTGGTGAGCACTCCGCCGAGCGGCCCCGGAAGGCTCGTGAAGGGCGTCTTGAGCGTGCTGCGGTGCTCGAGCGCGCGGAGCGAGTCATCGTCATGTCCGTCGTGCGCGCCCACCGGCGTCTTCCACATCAGCCTGCCGGTGCCGGCGTTCATCTCGTAGACGTCGCCCATCTTGCCGCTGCCGACCACCACGGCGGCGCCGTCGGCGCGCGCCGAGATCGGCGAGGTCTGCATGTCCCAGTCCTTGAAGTCGTCCGGGACGCCCTGGTAGTACCAGCGCAGCTTCCCGGTCGCGGCGTCGAGGTTCACGTCGCTGTCGGTGTAGAGGCCCTCGCCGGATGTGCGATCGCAGCGGCGGCCGTCTGGTACGGGTTCCCGATCCCGTACGTCACCGTCCCGTCGCTGCCGACGAGCGGCGTCTCCCACGCTCCGCCGGCGCCGAGGCCGAGCGACTGCACGCCGGGCTCCGGGCCCTTGACCGTGTTGAACCTCCAGACCACCGCGCCGGACGACGGCATTCAGCGCGAGCAGCACCCCGCCGCCCGGCGCCGGGCCGTACTGGCTCGCCAGGTACACCCGCCCGCCCGCCGCCTGCGGCTGGATGCCGAAGGTGCCCTGGCCGGTTCGGAGCAGGTGGCTGTCGACCCAGACCTTCCGGCCGGTCGCGGCGTTCACGGCAAACGCCGTCGTCGGCGTGAGCCCGTACACCTTGCCGCCGGAGACGGCGACCCCGTTCGGCCCGGGGCCGCTCCGCTCGGGCTGGGCGCACCGGTACTCCCACTCGAGCTTCCCGGTCGCGAGCGAGAGCGCGTACACGTTCGAGTCGAGATCCTGCATGTAGACGCTGCCCCGCTCCACGATCGGGTTCGCGGTCAGTGCCCCGTACGCCGTCGCGCCGCCCGCGGCCTTGCTCGGGAGCTTGAACGTCCAGGCCGGCGCGAGCCGAGACACGTTCGCCGACGAGATCCCCGACCCGGTGGCATCACGGGCGTTCGCGAGATCGCCGTTCGGGTACGGCCAGGCTGCCGCGCCCGCCGCCGTCGACGCCGGCGCGTGCCCGGAGACGGTCGTGCAGGCAGAGCCGCTGCTCGCCTTCGCGCCCCCGCCACATGACGCGGCCACAAGGCCCACCGCCACGAGCAGCACCGCACCGAGCGCGACAGCGGGGACCCGCACGCTCATGGGAGCTTCGCTCGCCATCCGCATCGATCATGGTAACCCGATCGTGACCCGATGGACGAGATCGCCGTCCGCCCGGTCGGGACACAGGCACGGATGGGGCCGGCGGGGCTCCGGGCCGTGGTGGTGCCCGCCACCCCCTCCTCCGCCCTGCCGGTGCGGCAGCGCGTGGGTGATCGCGCGCGCCAGAAAGCGCACCGGTGTCTCGAAGCGGACGAGCACGCACAGGCTCAGCATGAGCGCCGTCAGCAGGAGGACGTACTCGATGGTTGCCTGTCCGCGATGCATACGTCGAGGCTAGAGATGCAGGCGTCACGCGTGGGTGACGACGTGTGCCGATCCGGTCAAAGCCCCGACAACGAGCCCGCGACGGTCAGGAGGACAGCTGCTGCCAGCGGCAGCAGCGCCGCCGGTACGAGCACGAACACCACCACGACCAGCACGCGTGGGCCCGCCTTCGCAGCTCGCTCCTGAACCGCCCGCGCACGCTGCGTCCGCGAGCGTTCGGCCTGGCGCCGGAGGGCCTCGGCCAGCGGCACGCCGAGGCGGTCGCTCAGCCGCAGAGTCAGCGCGAACTGTGCGAGCGACGGCGAACCGGACCGCGCGGCCAGGTCTCGCAGCTCGTCGGCGCGGGGCCGGCCGAGGGCGATGTTCGCGTAGGCGATGTCGAGCTCGGCTCCCAGCTCGCCGCCGACCGCCTCCCCCGCTCCGCGCAGCGACGCGTCGAGGCCGACACCGGCGGCGACCGTGCTCGCGACGAGCTCCACGAGCTCCGGCACCCGCCGCTCGATCCGTTCCGCGCGCCGGGCCGCGGCCGCGCGCAGCCAGAGCCTCGGATACGCGACGCCGGACCCGGCCAGCGCAACCGCCACCACCGCGCCGCCGAGCCCGCCGATCGCCGCCAGCGCCAGGACGGCGAGCACGCCCGCGACCGCCACGGAGCCGGCGCCGAACGGCGACACCTCGATCTCCCGCGCAGCCAGGAGGGCCGCCGGCGCCCGGCCGATCACGGTGAGCGCGCGCACCGACGCGCTGCCGGGCGCATCCCGAACCGGCGGGTTCAGCCGACGGTCGCGGACGGCCGCGCGCCGCGCCTCCGACAACGCGAACGCCGCCGCGACGAGCAGCAGCCAGCCCGTCACGGGTCGACCTCTGCCAGGCGGCGGATCAGCACGTGGCCGAGCGCCGCCAGTCCCGCCGACATCGCCAGGGCGACCCAGCCGAGCGGCGAGCGGACGAGCAGGTCGAAGCCCGGCCGGTCGGCGAGGTAGAGGGCCACCACTCCAAGCGCGGGCATGCCGCTGACGATCCGGCCCGTCGCCCGCGCCTGCGCCGTCGCCACCTCGGCCGCCCGGCGCTGGGCACGCCGCTCGTGCAAGAGCTCCGCGGTGCGCTCGAGCAGGAGCGCGAGGTCGCCGCCCGCGCGGGTGTGCAAGCGCACGGCCGCGGCCAGGTACGAGACGTCGGCGCCGTCCCCGAGCGCCCCCAGCGCGTCGGCGACGGGCGTCCCGAGCGCGGCATCGGCGGCGGCCGCCGCCACCCGCCCGGCGGTCGGGTCCGGCACATCCTCGACCGCGTCGGCGAGTGCCTGGGCCAGCGACCGCCCGGCGCGGACATGCGCCGCCAGGATCTCGACGACCAGGGCGAGCTGGGCCTCGGACCGGTCGCTCAGGGGGCGGCGAAGGCGCACCGCCGCTCCCCCAGCTCGCCGAGCAGCCGCGCGTCGAGCATGTGCAGTTGCCCGTCCCGCCCGCGCCCGTCGACGAACCGCACGCGCCGGGAGCCGTCGCCATCGCGCACGAGATGCACGATCACGTCGACCGCCGAGGCGACCTGCTCGCGCACGGCGCGTGCGGGAGGTCGAGCCCGGCCATCAGCGCCATCGTCTCGATCCGGCGCACGGCGTCGGCCGGCGAGCTCGCGTGCACGGTCGTGAGCGAGCCGTCGTGCCCCGTGTTCATCGCCTGGAGCATGTCCAGCGCCTCGCCGCCGCGCACCTCGCCGACGACGATCCGGTCGGGCCGCATCCGCAGGGCGTTGCGCACGAGCGCGCGCAGCGTCACCTCGCCTCGGCCCTCGACGTTCGGCGGCCGGCTCTCGAGCCGGGCGACGTGCGGCTGCGGCAGCCGCAGCTCGGCGGCGTCCTCGACGGTGACGATCCGCTCGGCCGGGTCGATGAACCCGGCGAGCGCGTTCAGGAGGGTCGTCTTCCCCGTCCCGGTGCCGCCCGAGACGACGACGTTCAGGCGGCCCCGCACGCAGCGGTCGCAGCAGATCCGCCTGCGCGTGCGGACAGGCTGCCCGCCGCGACCAGGTCGTCGACCCGGAACGGCGCCCGCGCGAACTTGCGGATCGTGAGCAGCGGCCCGTCGAGCGCGATCGGCGGCAGCACGGCGTTCACGCGGCTGCCGTCGGGCAGCCGCGCGTCGACCATCGGGCTCGACTCGTCCACCCGCCGGCCGACCGAGCTCACGATGCGGTCGATCACCTGGCGCAGGTGCTCGTCGTCGCGGAACGCGCACCGGCTCGCGCACCGAGCCGCCCGGCCCGCTCGACGTAGATCCGGCCCGGCCCGTTGACGATCACCTCGGTCACCGCCGCGGTCGCGCAGCAGCGGATCGAGCGGGCCGAGCCCGACCGTGTCGTCCACGATGCCGGCGACCAGGCGGCGGGCGTCGGCGGGATCGAGCGCGACCCGATCGCCGTGGAGCAGCTCCCAGGCCGCCCGCTCGGCGGCGGCGCGCAGGTCGCCGCCCGACTGTCGGTCGAGCAGCTCGCGGCGGAGCCGCTCACGGTACCCGGACGCGAGCCCGGCGATCGGATCGCTCACGCCGACACCTCCGCCGCCAGCTCCCGGAGCGCGACGGCGTGTCGCCGGCCGGGCCACCGCTCGAGCCGGGCACGGCCGTCCGCCAGGGCGTCCAGCGCCTCCGCGTCGTCCCGCACCACAGCCGCGACGGGAACGCCGACCGTCCGCGCGATGCCGCGCAGCGAGAGCTCGGAGCGGCGGCTCCAGCGGTTCACGATGACGCGGATGCCGTCGGCCGCACCGGCCCGGGCGAGCGTCGTCACGAGCTCACGACCCGCAGCTGCCGCGGGCGCGTCCGGCGTCACGACGACGAGCGCGCGGTCGGCGGCGACGGCGGCCTCCCGCGAGGCGGCGAATGCTCCGGAACCGGCGTCGACCACGGCCGGCCCGCCGGCGCGGAGGTCGCGGACGAGCGCGGCGGCGAAGCCCCCCGGGAGCGCGGCGGCGATCTCGGGGCCGGCCGGCCCCGGCACCAGCCGCAGTCCGCACGGATGCTCGACCGCCGCGCTGGCCACGGCCGCCGCCAGCCCCTCGCCGACGTGCGCGAGGTCGGCCAGCGATCGCTCCGCCCGGCATCCCAGCAGCGACGCGAGGCTGGCCCAGGATCCCGACATGTCCACGAGCGCCGCGCCGGAGAGGCGGGCGAGCGCAAGCGCGATCGACGTCGCCCCGGTGCCGCCCTTCGCCCCGACGACCGCCGTGACCCGTCCCGCCGGCGCGGAGCCGGGCCGGCCAGAGGTCACGGCTGCCTCGACCAGGGCGTCGCCGAGCGCCGCCGGAACCGCGGGGAGCGGCAGCACGGCGCGGGCACCCGCGGCGAGCGCGCGGCGATAGGTGTCGACGCCGGCCGAGCGGGCGAGGACGACGGCCGGGCGACCGCATCCGGCAACGAGCTGGCGCAGCGCCGGCGCGCCGCGCTCGCCCGGGTCGGCGAGGAGCGCGACGTCGCACGGCGGCAGCCGCCCGGCCACCGCGCGGAGCGGCGCGACCACGCCGACGAGCTGGACACCCGGGAGGTCGTCGGCGAGAGCGGTCATCTCGGCGCCGAGAAGCGGATCGGCGGCGACCACGAGGCAGCGGACGACCGGCGCGATCATCCCGGCGACGTCTCCGCGCACGACGAGGCGCAATGACCCCTCACCCTCGGCGGCGATGGCACCGGACACCGCCGCCGGCGGCAGGAGCAGAGTCGCCACGGAGCCGGAGTCGTCGCGCCTGGCCGAGAGCACGAGCACGTTGGCGAGCACGAGCCGGGTGCGGCCGCCCCGCCCCGGAGGCGTGAGGTAGACGTCTCCGCGGACGTCGGCAAGATCTCCGGCCGGGCACGCCGGCCACGTCGTCGAGCCGCAGTGCGAGCTCGCGGCGCGTCCGCCGGAGCGGTCGACGATGACACCTCGGCGTCCATCACCGGCGCGCCGGCGACGAGCCCGACGGCAGCGCGGCGACCGATCGCGTCCGCCGGATCGGCGAGCTGGTGGCGCGACGCCCACGCCGCGGGGAGCCGAACCACCCCGAGATCCGACGCGGCGATGCGCGCACCGGCCGCGACAGGCCGGAGGGCGACGACACGCGCCACGCGCCGGCCGGTCGGCGCGTGGCCGTCGGCACCCGAGCCGAGCCGGGCGAGGCCGAGCAGCGCCAGGACCACCCCGGCCAGCGCGAAGGCGAGGCTGCGACGGCGGTGCGCGGCTCACGCCCGCGATCCTGGACGGCAGCGGACGCAGTCGGCGGCCAGCATCGGAACCCCGCACCAGCTGCATCGCGGCGCCGATCCGATCCGCTCGCGCAGCGCCATCAACGAGCCCGCAGGGAGCGCCGGGGCGACGAGGAGCTCCACCGTCCACGCGACCCGAAGGGAGGTCGCCAGGCCACCGTCGAGCCATCCCCGCTGCACGCCGTCCGCGCCGACGGCATCGACGAGCCTCCGCGGAGCCCCCGAGCCCGACACCGCCGCGAGGCAGACCGCGCGAGCCCGTCCGGCGGCCGCGACCCGGGCGAGGGCATCCGCGTCCACCGGCACGTGCGTCCAGCGCCCGCCCGACCAGCGCGCGCACGCCTTGCGGCTTCCGCCCGAGGCGATCAGGCCCGCCCGGCGCAGCGCCGCGGCGGACGGGCTGACGATCCACATCGACGCGCGCTGCTCGACGGCGTCGAGCAACGCCGCCGCCTCGGGTGCATGCCAGCCCTGTTCGTGGGCGTGCGCGGCGAGGCCGGCCAGGTAGCGCCCGCCGATACCGGGGAGCCGGAGCTCGTGGCCGGCGCCCGCGCCGGCGAGCCCTTCGGCCCGCGCGACCCGACCGTGGGCCGAGAGGGCCGAGACGAGCCGCAGCGGCCGGGCGGCCGTCGGCTCGGGCTCCGCGGGGGCCTCGATGAGGCGAACGATCCCGATGGAATGGGCGGTCATGCGCGATCGCCCAGGCAGGGCGAGCCTCACGACGAACCGCGACCCGCTCCCGACGGCGCTGGTCACGGCGATCGAACCGCCGTGGGCCTCGGTGAGCTCACGCGCGACCGCCAGTCCGAGCCCGGCTCCGGGCTCCGGTCGCCGCGCCTGGAAGAACTCGTCGAAGATGAACGGCAGATCGGCCTCGGCGATCCCCCGCCCCGCGTCCTCGACGGCGACCTCGAGCGCCTCGTCGACGCGGCGGCCGCGCACGGTCACCTCGGTGCCGGGTGGGGCGTACTTGATGCCGTTCGTGATCAGGTTCGCGAAGATCTGGCGGACCCGGTTCTGGTCACCGCGGACGAGCCCGCCATTGCAGGTCCAGTCGAGCCGCACGCGCACGCCGCCCTGATCGGCCACGGTCTGCAGCCGCTCGGCCACCTCGCTCACACACGGCTCGAGCGGGAAGACCTCCGCGTTCACACGGAGCTCGCCCGCCCGTGCGCGCGACAGCTCGAGCAGATCCTCGATCAGGTACCCGAGCCGCTCGCACTCGCCGTCGATCACGTCGAGCTTGGCGGCCTTGCCCGGGTCGCACTCCGAGCGATGCAGCGTGTAGACGTAGCCCTTGATCACGGTGAGCGGCGTGCGCAGCTCGTGCGACACCTTGCCGATGAACTCCGCCCGGGCCCGCTCCTCGCGGGCGAGCAGGGTCGCGAGCTCCTCCACCGATGCGTGCACCTGGTCGTCGACGCCGCCGCGGCGCCGGCGCAACGGGACCCGGATCACTCCGGCCTGCACAATCGGTAGCCGACACCCCACTCGTTGGCGAGCCAGCCCGCCCCGGAGTGGACGCGGAGCTTCTGGCGCAGCCGGCTCGCGTGTGAATCGAGCGTGCGGGTGCGGCCCTGCGACCGGAAGCCCCACACCGTCTCGAGCAGCTCCGCCTTCGTGAAGACGCGGCCAGGCTCTGAGGCGAGCGTGGTCAGGAGCTGGTACTCCTTGGCCGAGAGGTCGACCTTGATGCCGCCGACCGTGACCTCGCGCGAGAGCATGTTCACGGTCAGCTCGCCGTAGCGGATGACCTCGCGGTCACGCGAGCGTGACACGCGGGCCAGGATCGCCCCGATCCGGGCGAGCAGCTCGGGGTAGTGGAACGGCTTCGTGACGTAATCGTCTGCCCCGCGCACGAGGCCGCGGACGCGATCGACATGCTCGGCCTTCGCGCTCAGCATGATGATCGGGAGATCGGGGTCCCAGGGGTCGTTGATCCCGTCGCCGGCCCGGACGGTGCGGCAGATCTCGTAGCCGCTCATGTCCGGGAGCACGACGTCGAGGAGCACGACATCGGGGCGGGCCCGGCCGAGGAGGTCGATCGCCTCGGCGCCGGTGGCGGCGGTGAGGACGGTGAAGTCGTCGTCGCGCAGGTTCTCGGTCAAGAACTCGACGATTCGGGGTTCGTCGTCGACGACGAGCACGGTTGATCCTGCCATGGGTAGCGGCTCTCTTTCGGGGTCGTGGGCCGCGCCGGACGGGAATGCACGGACGGCGTGGCACCGATTGCTATGTCGTGCCCTCCGGGCCGCCTCGGAGATGCGCTCTCAACGTATACGACTCAATCGCCAACGTGAAGATATGCAACAGCAACTGTTGCATTTCCGTGAGTCGAATCATCGGCTTGCGGTATCTCGACCGCCGCCCGCGCCTCCCACGGACCGGCGATCGATCGGTACCGGCATCACCCTCAACCCATTCGGCGCCCCCTCGCCGATCGATGCCGGGGCCGATGAGGACACAACGCCTCGGGAATGGCCCACCTAGACTTCGCCCGCATGGAGGCAGGCGGGCAGCGGACCGCACCTATGCGCGGCCATGTGACGGTCATCGAGGACGAGGCGTCCATCTCCGACCCGCTGCGGTCGGCGCTGGAGCGGGAGGGGTACGCGGTGTCGGTCGAGCCGACCGGGAACCGTGGCCTCGAGTCGGTGCGCCGGGGCGAGCCCGACATCGTCCTGCTCGACCTGAACCTGCCCGACCTCGACGGCCGCGACGTCTGCCGGGCGATCCGCCAGACCTCGGACGTCCCCATCATCATGCTGACCGCCCGCGGCCTCGAGACCGACCGCGTCGTCGGGCTCGAGCTCGGCGCCGACGATTACCTGGTGAAGCCGTTCAGCATGGCCGAGCTGATCGCCCGCATCCGGGCGGTGATGCGCCGCACCGGCGACCGCACACCTCCCGCCCACGCAACCGCGACGACCGCCGTCGAGGTCGGCGATGTCGCGATCGACCCGGCCACGCACGTCGCCACCCATGCCGGAGCCACGCTCGACCTGCCCCGGCGCGAGTTCGACCTGCTGCACATGCTGATGGCCCACGCCGGCACCGTGCTCGCCCGCAACAAGCTGATGGACGAGGTGTGGGGGGTTGACTGGTTCGGGTCGACGAAGACGCTCGACGTCCACGTCGCCGGCCTTCGCCGCCGGCTCGGCGACGACGCCCATGAGCCCCGCTACATCCACACCGTGCGCGGCGTCGGCTTCCGGTTCGCCTCCCCCGCGGAGCTCGCCGGGTGACGCTGCGCGGCCGCCTGCTGGCGGCGTTCGCGTACCTGCTCGTCCTCACGGTGATCGCGCTCGCGGTGCCGCTGGCGGTGAACGTCGACCGGCGGGCGAAGGACGCGTTCTATGCCGGGATCGACTCGCAGACGCAGGTGATCGCCGCCTCCCTGGGCGGCTCCCCCGCCCCCGGCGGCACCCTCGCCGGCGTGCGCCGGGCGGTGGCCCGGTACGGACGCGAGACCGACGCCCGCGTCGTCGTCACGAACGGCCGCGGCCTGCTCCTCGCCGACTCGACCCGGCCCAACCCGGGCCGGGTCGGCTTCGCCACCGCCGGCCGCCCCGAGATGGCGACCGCGCTCTCGGGCCGCGGCATCCGCATCATCCGGCACAGCAGCGACCTCGGCGGTGACCTGCTCGTGGTCGCCTACCCGGTGCTCGACCAGGGCCGGATCGTGGGCGCCGTGCGGCTCTCGCAGCCGATCGCAGCCGTCGACTCGCGGGTGCACAGAAGCTGGCTCGCGATCGCCGCCGTGGCCGCGGCCGTCGGCCTCGTCGGGCTGGCCGTCGCGTGGCTGCTCGCGAGCTCGCTGGCCCGTCCTATCCACGCGGTCGGGACGACTGCCGGGCGGCTCGGCCGCGGCGACCTTGAAGCGCGGGCGCCCGAGACGGGGCCGGCGGACGTCGCGGACGTGGCCCGGGCGCTCAACAAGATGGCGGACGAGCTGGTGGGGCTGATCGAGGCGCAGCGCGAGTTCGTCGCCAACGCCTCCCACCAGCTCCGCACGCCGCTCACCGGCCTGCGCCTGCGCCTGGAATCCCTCGCCACGGGCCCGGACGGCGCCGACGCCCAGGCCGGCCTGCGCGAGGTCGACCGGCTCTCCGAGCTCGTCTCCGACCTGTTGGTGCTGGCGCGCGCCGGCGTCCCACCACCGGCTGCGGCGACTTGCGACCTGCGCCAGGAGGCGCGGGCGGCCGCCGATCGCTGGAGACCCGTCGCGGCCGAGCACGGCGGGACGCTCACCCTGGACGAGCCGGGCGCACAGGTCGCGATCGCCGCCGACGCGGCCGATCTCGCCGCCGTGCTCGACAACCTGATCGAGAACGCGATCGTGTACAGCCCCGAAGGCAGCGCCGTCGCCGTGGCGGTGGCCGGCGACGGCGTCGTGCGCGTCCGCGACGACGGGCCGGGCATCGACCCGGCCGAGGCGGCGCGTGTGTTCGACCGCTTCTACCGCGGCACCGCCGGCAAGGAGACGCCCGGTACCGGGCTCGGCCTTGCCATCGTGCGCGACCTGGCCGCCCGCTGGGGCGGCGCCGCGGAGCTCGAACCGGGCGGCCCGGGCACCTGCATCGCCGTGCGGTTCCCGCCGCTCGGGGAGGCGGACGTTGCCGAGCCCTAACCTTCCCCGAACCCGCCGGCTCCGCACCCGAACCTATCCTGCGCTCATGCGCGCGCGAGCGACAACCGTCCTCCTCGTGATCGCGGCGATCGCCCTCCCGGCGGTCATGGCCGCGGCCGTCTTCTACGCCTCCGACCAGGCGATCGGCGACACACCCGGAGGCGTCACCCCCCAGTTCGGGGCGAACGTCCAGCCGATCACGACCGTCCCGCCGGCGACGACCGAGAAGGAGCGCCATCGCCGCAAACACCACGACTCGGGCGGCTCCACCGGCACGACGCCGACCGGGACCGATGATCACGGGTCGACCAGCGGCCGCTCGCCCGGCGGTTCGGGCAGCACTAGTGGCGGCTCCGACGGCTCCGGCAGCGGCTCGAGTGGCGGCTCCGGCAGCTCCTCCGGCGGCAGCGGCCACGGCGGCGGAGATGGCGGCGGCGACAGCTAGCTGGGCCGTAACCAACCGCTTAACCATCCCGTTCCGAGCCATAGCCCGGCCCTAACCCGGCCTCTCCTACGGTGAGTCCAGTCCACTGGCACCCACACCGAAGGAGACGACAGATGGCCAGGAACACCCGTACACGCCGGATCGCCCTCGCGGCCGGCATCCCCGCCGCCGCAGCTGCGGCGGCGCTGATCGCATCGGCGGCCAGCGCCGCGACTTCCAGCCCGGCGGCCGCGCACCACTCGGTGAAGCCGGCGGTCGTCGAGACCCACCACCACGGCCGCCACAACGAGCCGGGCGATCGCCGCGGCCGTGCGAACGAGCCCGGCGAAGACGCCCGCGGCCGGGCCAGCGAGCCCGGCGAGGACGTCCGCGGCCAGGAGCGCGAGCCTGGCGACGACCGCGGCCAGGATCGCCGCGACGACCACCGTGGCGACCGCAACGACGACCGGGGCGGCTCGAACTCCGGGCCCGGCAGTGACGACTCCGGCCACGGCGGCTCGGGGCACGGCGGAGGTGACGACTGATGACGCGGCTCTCCCGCGCGCTCGTCGCGCTCACCCTCGTCGCCGCGCTGGCGACGGCACTCACGCCCGCGGCCCAGGCCCAGGGCACCAAGCTCACCGCGAGGCTGACGGGGACGAGCGCGTTCCCGGCGGTGAGCGGGAAGGCGACCTTCTCGCGCGAAGCCGGGCGGCGTGAGCTCGAGGTCGAGATCGAGCACGCCCGGGCGCTGCGCGGCAGGCGACTGACCGTGTTCGTCGCCGGCAAGAAGATCGGGACGATGGTCGTCGGTCAGCTCGGAAACGCCCGCCTCGACCGCTCGACCCAGCGCGGCCAGGCGGTGCCGAGCATCGCCGCCGGCACGCGCCTGAGCGTCCACACCGCCGCGGGTGCGGCGGTCGCGAAGGGCCGCTTCTAGCCGGCCCGGCGACGGCGGCGGTGGGGACTCACGCCTCCCCACCGCCGCCCGTGTCGCCTACTCTCCGGGTGGCAGAAGGCGCCGAAAGGAGCACCGTGGCGAGCAGCCGCACCCCCAACTCGAACATCGAGATCATCTGGAGCGACTGGCTCGACGCGATGCGAAGAGGCGACATGGAGTCCCTCGCCGCGCGGCTCGCACCGGAAGTCAGCCACCGCGGCGTCCGCCCCGAGCTGGTCTGCCCCGACCGCGAATCGGTGCTCGCAAACGCCCGGGACCGATCCGAGGACCTGCCCGATGTCGGGGCAATCGAGCTCGTCGCAGCCGGCGATCACGTCGTCCTCTCTGTGCGCGCCCCGTCGGTCGGCGTGCCGCTGTCGGACGACGAGCCGATGCGCGGGCAGGCGTCGATCGTCTTCACCCTGCGCGACGGCCTGATCACGCAGATGCAGGACTACCTCTCGCGGGCCGAGGCGCTCGCCGCGGCCGGCGCCGAGCCGGCCGTCTGGGACTGATCAGCCCGCCCGGGCGACCGCCCAGCGGGCGTGCGCCAGCGGGTGCCGGAGCAGGTGGGACGCGGCCAGGCCCGCCCACTCGCCGTAGCGGCCGAGCAGCTCGGCCGTGTCGGCCACGCCGGCCCGGTGGCCGAGGAGCGCCGAGCAAAGCTTGATCAGGCCCAGGTCGCCCACCGGGCCGTGCGCGTACGAGCCGAGGCCGTCGCGGGCGATGACGCCCGCCGACCACGGCCCGAGGGCAGGCTCGGCGCACAGCCGGTCGACGGCGGCCTGAGCGGGGACGCGGCGCAGCCGCTCGAGGTCGAGCGTGCGCGCCACCCGCACGAGCGCGGCGGCCCGGCGCGGCGAGAGACCCGCCCGCTCGGCCGCAGCCGCGCTCAGGCGGCCGATTTCGGACGCCCCCGGCGGAACGCGCAGATCGCCCTCGCGGGGACAGGTGACGGCGATCAGGCGGCGCTCGATCTGCATCGCGTCGTGCGACGTGATCAGCTGCCCGCACACCGCCCGGACGAGGGCGTGGACGACGGTCCCGAGCCGGGCCGGTCGGGCACCGCGGCGGCGGCGCACGACCGCGCCGATCAGCGGGTCACGCTCGGCCATGCGCAGGAACGGCGAGTGGTCGACGTCGATCGCCAGCACGAAGGCGAGTGCGTCGTGCGCCGAGGCCGTGTCGGGGGCGGCGACCCGGGTCGCGAGCTCGCCGCTGCGCCGCTGCCAGACCCGCGCCCGGGCCGGTCCGGCCGGGGTGGCGAGCACGAGGTCGAGCACGCCGCCGCGGTAGCGCCGGGTGGGATCGGGGCGGCCGGCCGAGTCGGCCAGCGAGTACGGCCCCCGGGGGCGCAGCACCAGTTCGACCGCGCCCGTCTCGGAGACCGTTGCCACGGACGGATTCTTGCAGGCGGTCAGGAGGGAAACGCCCCTCCTTGACAGAACCAATTGCGCGGGTAACCATTCTTGATGCCGGACGGGCATGACCAGGTCGTCGTGCCCGGTACTTCAGTCCGGCAACGGGCCGTCCGGCACGCGTGACGACGTAGGGCCGGGTTTTACTCATGTCTGCGAAGGGAGCGGAAGCGTGTCGCGCGTGCTCATCACCGGAGGTGCTGGTTTCATCGGGTCGCACGTCGCCGACCTGCTCCTCGAGGAGGGCCACGAGGTGCGCGTGTACGACCGCCTGGTCGAGCAGGTGCACAACGGCCACGGCCCCCGCCACGTCCCCACCGACGCCGAGTTCATCCCCGGCGACGTGCGCGACGCGGCCGCCCTGCGCAAGGCGCTGCAGGGCGTCGACGCCATCGTCCACCACGCCGCCGAGGTCGGCGTCGGCCAGTCCATGTATCAGATCACCCGCTACGTCGACGGGAACACGAGCGGCACCGGCGTCCTGCTCGAGCTGCTCGCGAACGAGCGCCACAGGGTGCAGCGGATCGTGGTCGCGTCGTCGATGTCGGTCTACGGCGAGGGCGCCTACGCCTGCGAGGAGCACGGCGTCGTGCACCCGCTCGTCCGCGACGACGCCCAGCTCGGCCGGCGGGAGTGGGAGATGCGGTGCCCGGTATGCGGCGAGCACGCCATCCCCGTACCGACGCCCGAGACGACGCCGATCGCGCCCGCCTCGATCTACGCGATCACGAAGCTCGACCAGGAGCTGATGTGCCTCGCCGTCGGCCGCGCCTACGACATCGGCGTCGTCGGGCTGCGCTACTTCAACACGTACGGACCGCGGCAGGCGCTCTCGAACCCCTACACCGGCGTCGCCGCCATCTTCAGCTCACGCCTCATCAACAACCAGCCGCCGCTCGTCTTCGAGGACGGCCTGCAGCTGCGCGACTTCGTCCACGTGCACGACGTCGCCCGTGCCACCGTCCTCGCTCTGAGCTCCCAGGCGGCCGTCGGCGAGGCCATCAACATCGGCACCGGCCGGCCGGTGTCGGTGCTCGAGGTGGCCGAGGTGCTGGCCGGGCACATCGGCGTGGAGCTGCCGGCGCGGATCAGCGCCACGTCGCGCTCCGGCGACGTCCGCCACTGCTGGGCCGACGTCACCAAGGCCCGGGAGCTGCTGGGGTTCGATGCCGCCGTCGACTTCGGCGAGGGCATGAGAGAGTTGGTCGCATGGGTACGGAAGCAGGAGGCCGACGACCGTTCCGAAGCTGCGCACGCCGAGCTGGCGCAGCGCGGCCTCGCCCGGTGATCACGCCTCCGTGAGCATCCTGTCGGTGTCGATCACCACCGTCGTGCTGGCGGTGGTGTTCGTCGTCACGCAGCTGCTCTACCTGATTCACGCTCGTCCACGACCTCTACATGCTCTCCCGCAAGGTCGACTGGGTCGAGCTCGACGAGGAGGCGGTCTGGGCCGCCCCCCTGCCGAAGATCGTGCTGCTCTACCCCGTCCTGCGCGAGCCCCAGGAGACGATGCGCACGACGTTCGTGGGCCTGGACGAGCTCGAATACGAGCGCGGCCGCTACCGCATCGTCGCCATCCCCAACCACGACGACGCGGTCACCATCGCCGCCCTCGAGGAGCTGCAGGACGAGTTCGACTGGCTCGAGATCCTCGTCGTCCCCACCACCTCCGACCCGAGCTGGGAGCCGGTCTGGGAGAGCTGGGGGCAGAACGAGACCGCGTACTGGTGGCATACCGGCTCGACTGCCGGAAACCGCGACCTGCCGCCGAAGAAGACCCGCCAGCTGCTCTACGCCCTCTACACGCTCGACGCCGAGGAGCCCGAGGACGACTGGCTCCTGAACTACATCGACGCCGACAGCGTGCCGCCGCGCGACCACCTGCTGGCCGGCGCCGCCGGGGCGCCCCACTACGACGTCGTCCAGAGCACGAACGTCGCCGGCAACCTGCTCGACACCTGGCCGGCGTCGTGGCACGCGATGGACCACATGTGCTGGGACGGGATGCGCTACCCGCACCAGAGCGCCCGCGGCCGCCACCCCTACTGGGTGCTCGGCAAGGGGCTCTTCTACCACGCCCCCGACCTGATCGCGATGGGCAGCTTCAACCCCTGGGTGACCATCGAGGATCCCGAGGTCGGGATGCGCCTGTGGGTGAACGGCCGCCGCCTGGGCGTGATCGCGAGCCCGCTGATCGAGGAGGTGCCGCTGACTCTCGGCCGCGGCCTCACCCAGCGCAAGCGCTGGATCTGCGGGTTCTACCAGTCCCTCGGCGCGTGCCTGCGGCTGATGGGGATGCGTCGTCGCGACCGCATCCGGGCGTGGACGAACTTCCTGCCGTGCCTGTCGCTGACGATCAACCCGCTCGGCGTGCCGATCGGCGTCTGGGCGCTCTGGGTCTGGTACGAGGGCACGAGCCCGCTGCCGGTGTGGCTGATCCTGCTCGCGATCTCGACGATCGTCCTCTACTGCGTCAGCATGTCGATCACGTACGCCTCGACCTGGCGGCGCACCGCGCTCGTGCTCGAGCGTCGCCGCGACCGGCTCCACTACATGCTGCGCGTGAACCCGGTCTTCCTGTGGGTCTACTGGCTGTGGTGGTCGGTCCCGATCGCCGTCGGCACGTGGATGTACTTCCGCGACGGCGGACGGGTGTGGGAGCGCACCGAGAAGACGGACGCCATCCACGAGCTCGTGCGCGACGTCGTCAGCCGCGAGGAGTGAGCCCGGCGCGCAGCGCGAACCATGCCGGCTTGGCCCGGTAGTGCGTGTCGAACGGGAGCGGCCGGTTGGCCGTCCCGATCCAGGTGGCGGCGTCGGTGATGCCCCACGTCGTCACCCGGGCGCAGGCGCGGACGGCGGCGCACGACGCCGCGACGGTGCGGTAGATCGACGCCTCCTCGGCCATGCGCCGGGCGAGCGGCGCGGAGCCGCCGGCGCGGACGTCGAGCTCGGTGATCTCGAGGCGCAGGCCCAGGGCGGCGAACTGGCGCAGGACCCCGGTGAGCTCGGCCTGCGGCGGATGCGCGTCCAGGAGCAGGTGGGCCTGGAAACCGACGCCGCCGATCGGGATGCCTGCGGCCTTCAGGCCGGAGACGAGCTGGAAGAGCGCGTGCTCCTTGCGGTCGTTCCACTCGGCCCCGTACTCGTTCAGAAAGAGGCGCGCGCGCGGGTCGGCCTCATGCGCCCACTTGAAGGCCAGCGAGACGTAGTCCGGGCCGATCACGCGCTCCCAGATGCTCTGGCGCATGTGGCCGTCGGTGGTGAGCGGCTCGTTGACGACGTCCCATTCCTCCACCTTGCCGCGGTAGTGCGAGACGACCGTGGTGATGTAGGTGTGCAGCATGTTCTCGAGTTGCGCCCGCGTCCAGCTGCCGTGAAGCACCCAGCTCGGCACCATCTCGTCCCAGACCAGCGTGTGGCCGCGGACGGGCATGTGGTGGCGGTCGGCGAAGGCGACGATCTGGTCGGCCCGGGCGAACGTGAAGCGGCCGCGGGCCGGCTCGAGCTGGCTCATCTCCATCTCCCACTCGGGCGTGATCGAGCGGTAGTGGGTGACCAGCGTCTGCAGGTAGCGGGGGCCGCCCTTGTCGAGCATGACGTCGTTCACCGCCGCCCCGAGCTGGGGCGCCTCGCCGGCCGACGTGCGGTTGAACACGGCCGCGTGGGTGACGTGCGGGGCCGGCGCCGCCGAGGCGACGCCGCCGCACCATCCGCCGAAGACTGCGGCGGCGGCGACGGTGAGGCCAAGCGATAGGGCGAACTTGCCGAACATCTGAGTTACTATGTCGGCTAGCTTTTCGTATCACTTGATCGGGTAAATTCGGCATCACCCCTGCCGATAGGCGGGGCGAGGCGGTTTTAGGTGTGCTCGATGACGAGGTGGTCGCCCACCCCGACACCGGCGCGATCGATGGCGCCGACGGGGAGCTCGAGCGCCACCTTGGCGCCCATGCAGTACGACGCCCGCCACGGCCGGATGCCGCGCACCAGCTTGAGCACGCGGCCCTCGCGGTCGGCGTAGACGACGTCGATGGCAAACCGCATCCCGAACATGTGGATCGAGCTGGTCGGGATCCACAGGCCCTCGTCGTCCGCCAGGCCGGATCGGCCCAGCAGCCCCTTGGTGCGCTGCCAGAGCGACGTCGCCAGCTCGCCCCGCTCGCACACCACCGGCCCGCGTTCCAATCGGATCCGGGCCACTACCATGTCCTCATATGGGGCACACCGAGCCGCCCACAGAGCATTCCGAGTTCGAGTACGTGTCCGGGGACGACTATGTGGTCGAGTTCCTCGACTACCGCTACGGGTTCTCGCACACCGACTTCGAGCAGCGCGTGGCCGCGGCGGCGATCCGGCTCGAGCTCGTGCCCGCCCGCGACCTCTCCGACAACGAGACCGCCGACCTGGTCGAGCTGGCCAGCGCCGGCCGGGTCGACCATCCCCGCAGCCGGCTCGGCCGCCACCTCGCCGCCAACGCCGGGCTGCTCGACAGCCTCCACGGCGAATCGCTCGCCTACTGGCTGCGCAAGCTCGTCTTCCGCGGCGCGTGGCTCGATCACCGGCTCAAGACCGGTCAGCTCGACGTCACCTTCGACGAGGGGGCGGGCCGGTTCGCCTACCGGATGCCGACCGACCAGACTCCGGTCGTCGACATCGCACCGGTGCCCAGCTGGGCGCCGCTGCGGTACACCGGCTGAGCCGCAGCGCCGGCCCACACGGCGTCCCGGGCGGCAGCTACGCGGCGCCCGCGGCACCACTGGCCGGCGGGACGTACACGAGCAGGTGCGGTCCCACCTGGATCTGGTCGCCCGCCTCGAGCAGGCGCTGCTGCACCAGCTGGCCGTTCACGAACGTCCCGTTTAGGCTGCCCTCGTCCTCGAGGACGACGCCGACGGACTCGCGCCGCACCGTCGCGTGCCGCGCGGACACGGTCGGGCCCGCCAGGACGATGTCGTTCTCCGCGTTGCGGCCGATCGTCGCAGTGCGGTGGGCGAGCGGGAACGCCTGCTCGTCGCCGAGCTTCGGCCGCCACACCAGGGTCGGATGCTCGCCTGCCGAGACCGGCCGCGGGGCCGATCCGGCCGGTGCCGGCTCGATGATACGCGTGAAGCTGGGCTGATCGTCGTCCATCTCGGCTCCTGGATGGCGGAGAAATACGCCGTTCGAGCCTAGCAGTGAGGGCGGACGGCCGATAGACTGATGGGCTGATGGAAGAGGAGCAGAACCCGATGGCCGAAGCCGAGGCGCAGCTCTACCGGCGGATCCAGGAATTGCGGGCTCGTGCCCGGGCCGAGCGGCCCTCCGGCGGCCCCGGCGACGCGCCGGCCGCGATGCCCGATCTGCGCACCATCCTCGCCCGCGCCGAAGCTAATGTCGGCGAGCTGCGCCAGACCGCCGCCGCCCTCGAGCAGTCGCTGCCCGAGACGGTCGAGCGGGCCGTGGAGCGGGCGATGGACGAGCGGGCAACGCCGCGCCGGCTGGCCGAGCTGCGCGAGCTCGTCCGCTCGCTGGCCGGGCAGATGGAGCAGGTGAACCGTGACCTCCTGGCCGAGCGGCTGGGCCGGATCGAGGACCTCGAGCTGCTCGTCGACCTGATCTCGAGCGGGATGGCGGCCCTGCGCCAGGACGTCGCCGACGTCTCGGGCTCGATCACGCGCATGAACTCGTCGGTCACGGGCGTCGCCGCCCGCCTCGACCAGCCCCTCCAGGTCACGGTCGAGCGGCCGCGCCAGTCCGGCGTGCGCGACCTCTTCCGATCCACCGAGGCGAACCAGGAGCCGAACCCCTCCTCGCGGGCCTGACCGGCATGCCGGTCACGAAGGTCATCGAGGTGATCGGGAGCTCCGCAGACGGCGCCGACGCCGCGGTGCGCGAGGCGGTGACGTCGGCCGGCCGCTCGATCCGCGGCATCTCGGCCGTCGAGATCGTCTCGGTCACGTGCGACGTGGAGGACGGCGAGATCTCCCGGTGGAACGCGCTCGTGAAGATCGCGTTCCCGGTCGAGCCGCGTTGACGGTCGATCGGTGAGTCCCGTGATGTCCTGGGCGGGTGCGAACCGAGCAGGGCAAGGACGCAGGGAGCGTTCATAGCGGGTTCTATGGGCGTGACCGAGGACGCCGCGATGCGACGGTTCGCAGCCGCAGCACCACCAGATTGGCTTGAACAAGCAACGGTCGCGCGGCCAGGCGCGCGTGGACTCACCGATCGACCATCTAGGCGACCGTCGCGGCGAACCTGGGGTCGTCGCGGATCGACTCGAGGTCGGCGTCCGAGCGGGCGTGGGCCGCCATCCGCGGTTCGAGCTCGACGGCGCGGCGGAGATGCTCGAGCGCGTCCTCCCGCTGCCCGTTCAGGGCCTCGCAACACGCCAGGTTGTAGGCGACGGCCACCACGTCGGGATGCTCCGTCTCGGCCTTGCGCAGGAGCGCCACCGCCGTGGCGAAGTCGCCCCGGCGGTACTCGGCGGCGGCGACCGCCGAGTGCTCCCACCCCGGCGCGGAGTAGGCGGCCCCGCGGGGCGCGCCGACCGCGAGCACGCTCGTGCCGTCCGCCTCGGCGGTCGCACGCCGGCGCATGCCCGGACGCACCGCGACGCACGTCCCCGGCCCGGCGATGATCTCCTCGTCGTCGCCGATCACGAAGCGCGCCTTCCCGGCGAGGACGACGTAGAGCTCCTCCTGGCCGTCATCCGGCTCGGTGTGGTCGACGACCACCGCCTCGCCCGCGTCGGCGATCCAGCCGGCGACGCCGAAGGCCTCGATCCCGAGCAGCGGCCGCAGCGGCCGGAACCGCAGCCCCGCGAAGTCCTGGCTCGGCTCCACCTCCTCGATGCGCAGGACGGCGTAGCGCGGGTCCACGATCGTCCCCGGCCGGGCTAGCCCGGCAGCCACTCCTTGCGGAACGCGACGGGGCCGTCGTCCGGGAACTTCGCGTACGCCTCCTTCGGCTCCGACGTGGTCTTCTCGACGCCCGCGTCGTGCCGGAGCGCGACCTCGGACTCCGGGTAGACGACGTCGCCGCCGGTGCGGCCGCCGATCGCGAGCACCGCGCAGGGGCCGTCGCCCGCGCCGACGAACACGTGCTCCGTCCAGGCCGGGCAGTGCACGAAGTCCCAGGCCTTCAGGCGTCGCTCCTCGCCCTCGACCAGCAGCAGGCACTCGCCGGAGAGCACGAGGAAGTCCTCCTGCTCGTTCTCGCCGTGGTACATGCAGGCGGGCTGGCCCGGGGCGAGGACGCCGATGTTGATCCCGATCTGGGGGAAGGCGACGTCGCCCTCGAAGCGGGTGTAGGCGCCGAAGTGGCCGTCGCGCCAGGCCGCCTCGCGGGCGTTCACCACGAACCATCCCTCGCCCTTGGGCAGGATCCCGGTTTCGGTCTGCTCGTAGCTCGTCTCGGGAACCACGAGCGGGAACCTATCAGGCGACCGCGGCGGCCAGCCGGCCGTTCGCGGCCAGCGTGTGCAGCGCGTCGACGGTGAGCTTGCCCCGCCACGCCCAGGCGACGGCGTCGTCCCAGGCGAGCCAGTCGAACGTCCACCCGCCGTCGGCCTGCTGGCCGCGCTCGAGCTCGTCCAGCTGGCGCTCGATGGCCGCCGCGTCGAACAGGCGCCGGCCGGCGTGGCCGGGCCGGGGCGCGGCCGTGAGCGCGGTGATCGCCTCGCCCTCGATTCCGCCGGAGACGGGGATCGACTCGCGGCCGCCAAGCGTCTTCGCGAGCGCGTCGAGCATGCGATCGGCCCGATCGCGCTCGGGAACGGCGTCCAGGAAGTCGATCACGTACTTCGTCTCGTAGCCGGGGCTGGGGCTCGGGTCGGCGAGCCGCTCCCAGACAAACGCGGAGACGCGATCGAGCCAGGCCCGGCCCGGTCCGGCGGCCACCCCGGCGCGGTGGGCCGCGGCGGCGACCGCCGCCGTCATGTGCAGCGACGACGACCGCTCCGCCGGCGGCGTCATCCACGGCGCGTGCGGGACCGCGTCGGCGTCGTAGGGGAGCACAAAGTCGAGGCCGCCGTCGGCGTGGGTGACGGTCGCGAGCCACGCGGCCACGCCGACGACGAGCGGGTCGTCCGGCGCCGCCTCGATCTCGTGCAGCACCTCGAGCGCCCCCAGTGCGGTGATCGGCTGGCTGCCCGGATCGGGCAGGTCGGGCTCGAGGTAGCCAAAGCCGCCGTCCGGGTTGCGGTAGGCGGCCAGGGCCGAGCGGACGAGCGCCGGATCGCCGTCCACGCGGCGGCGGTCGATCAGGCGGGCGTGGAGGGTGATGAAGCGGCGGGCGGCATGTGTGTCGGTCATGCGACGAGCGTCGCAGCGACAGCCGGGCGAGGCTTGAACGTTTCGGCCACGTTGGCGCGCTCCCCGGCAGGATTGGCTCCGCCGGCGACCAGCTGCGCGGGCGTCGCGCCGGCGAGGCGGCGGCAGTCGCGAGCCAGGTGGGCCTGGTCGGCGTACCTGGCGTCGGCGGCCATCCGCGCCAAAGACCCGCCGCCCTGGGCGAGGCCGAGGAAGCGCTGGAAGCGCAGCACCCGCCGCAGCGTGCGCGGGCCGTAGCCGACGCCGCGCTCGAAGCGGCGCCGCAGCTGGCGCTCGCTGACCGCCGTCGCGCGGGCCAGGCGCTCGACGCTGTCCTCGCCGCCCCGCAGCCGGAAGACCGCCTCGCGCACCAGGTCGTCTCCCTCGCCGGCGATTCGGTCGTACACGCCGGCGACGAGCGCCTCGACGGGGCGGTCGGCGCGCGCAACCCGGTCCTCGAGGCGACGGCCCTGCGCGCCCCAGATCTCGGCCAGCGGCACGACCTCGTCGAGCAGCTCCGACGCCGGCAGGCCGAGCGCGGCGCCGGCAGCGCCGACGCGGAAGCGCACGCCGCAGCGGGCCTGGCCGGGCGTCGCGGGCGCCAGGTCGGGCCCCGTGGCCGGCCCGGCGACCACGAGCTCGCCGCGCGTCCAGACGATGTCGACGCACGCGTCGGGGAGCACGTGGACGGCGCTCGCGTCGCCGATCCAGACGCACGCCAGCTGCTCCTCCAGCCCCGGCGGCGGTGCCAGCTCGCGGTTCGGCATGCCTGCAGGGTAGTCGCCGGGGGCGGGCGAGCCCCGCCCGGCCGGGGAGCGGGCGCGGCGATATCCTTGCGGCGTGACGAGCGACCGATACGCCGTCCTCCAACTCGGCGACGAGCACTTCACGCCGGTCCGGATCCGGCTCGGGATCGAGGCGTTCGGCGTGACGGCGTGGCGGGCCGCGGCCGGCGAGCCGCTGGTCTCCGAGCACTCCGAGGAGGGCGAGGACGGGGACGAGGAGCTCTACCTCGTGCTCTCGGGCGCGGCCGAGTTCCGGGTCGACGGCGAGACGGTGAACCTGCCGGCGGGCGGATGCCTGGGCGTACGGGCCGGAGCCGCCCGGAGCGCAAAGGCGGCGGCGGACGGCACATCGCTCCTCGTCGTCGGCGCCCCGCGCGGACGGGCATACAGCGGCGACGGCTGGGAGCTCGGTCACGACGCGTTCGAGATCTACAAGACGGGCGACCACGAGGCGGCGCTCGCGGCCTACCGCAGCGCGCACGCCGAGGCACCGGAATCGGCCATCCTGCTCTACAACCTGGGGTGCTGCGAGGCGCTCACCGGCCACTCGGAGGACGCCGTCGAGCACATCGTCCGCGCCGCGGAGGCACGCCCGTCGCTGCGCGAGCTCGCACAGACCGACACCGATCTCGACTCGATCCGCGCCGACCCGCGGTTCCCGGCGGCACAGGCCTAGCGCCGCGGCGAGCGTCGCGCGTCCAGCCCTGGCGGGCCGATCCTCACTGTCCGCCCCACGGGCCGGCCCAGTTGCCGGGCTGGTGTGGAGCCGGGTCGGTATCCGCTGGGTCGCGGGCACCGGACGGCTGCCGGTACTCGGTGTCGAGCGAGCCGCGATTGCCCGGAGGCGAGAGTCTCCGAACGAGCCTGCGAAGGAATGCGCCGATCGTCACGTATTCAGCGTACCGCATGACCTGGCGCCGGTCGAGCTCCTCTGCTGGAATGAGTGACCGATGCGCCGTTCGCCGACAACCCGGCTCGGAGTCGAGCACCTCACTCTGGCGGCGATGTGCGTCGCGCAGGTGATGGTCATGCTGGACATGACGATCGTGAACGTGGCTCTGCCGTCGATCCAGTCGGAGCTCGGCGTGCCACCCACCAACCTGGAGTGGATCCTCAACGCCTACACCCTGGCGCTGGCATCGCTGATCCTGGTCGGCGGCGTGCTGGGCGACCGTTACGGGAGAAAGCGCATGTTTCTGTTCGGCCTGGCCATCTTCACGCTGGGCTCGCTGGGCTGCGCGCTGGCGCCGGACGATCCCGAGCTGATCGTGCTCCGGGCGGTCCAGGGCGTGGGGGCGGCCGCCATGAGCCCGCTGACGCTGTCAATCCTGGTCGCCACCTTCCCGGCCAAGCGGGCGGCCGGGGCGATCGGCGTCTGGGCGGCGGTCGGCAGCCTCGGGTTCGGCGCCGGGCCCGTGGTCGGCGGCTTTCTGGTCGACCGCTTCGACTGGTCGGCCGTCTTCTGGGTGAACGTGCCGCTCGGACTGTTGTGCGGCGGCCTCACCCTGTTTGCGGTGCGGGAGTCGCGCGATCCGGCTGCCCGCCGGCTCGACAGCACGGGCGCAGCGCTGGCCGGGGCGACGCTGCTCGTGCTGACGCTGGCGCTGATCGGCACCACCACGCACGCCTGGCTCTCTCCACGCACGCTCGGCATGCTGGTCGTGGTGGCGCTCGGATGCGGCGCCTTCATCTGGTGGGAGGGCCGCACGACGGACCCGATGGTGCCACTCGATCTGTTCCATGACCGGCGGCTGGTGACCGTCGTGGTGACGACGATCTGTGCCTACGCCGCGCTCGGCATCGTGCTCTACATGATGACCCTGTTCTTCCAGGACGTGCGGGGCTACAGCCCGTTCGACGCCGGACTGACGGTGGTGCCGATCAGCATCTCGTTCGGGGTGCTGGCGCCCTTCGCCGGCCGGGCCGGCCGGCGCTTCGGCACGCCGCGTGTGATCGCCGCCGGCTGCGTGGTGGCAGCCGCCTCGATCGGGGCCATCGCGCTGACCGACCCGGACACGCCGTATGCCGTGTTCCTGGGGCCGTACCTGCTGCTCGGCGCCGGCTTCGCCGCGATCACGCCGAGCGTGGCCACGGTCGCCATGACCGCCGTCGAGGCGGCGCACTCGGGGCTTGCGGCCGGCATCGTCAACGCCGCCCGCCAGCTGGGCGCGGTGCTCGGGATCGCCGCCTTCGGGTCGGCCGCCGTGACCGTTGCCGAGCGCTCGTGGAACCACCACGCGGGGCATGCCGCCGACGGCCTCGGCCAGCCGGTCGCGGGCGGTCAGATCGAGGAGGTGACCGCACGCCTCGGCAACCACTTCGGCGATCTCGCCGAGAGCGCCTTCACGAGCGGCATGCGCGCCGGCCTGGCGCTGGCCGCGCTGGGCCTGCTGATCGGTGCCGTCTCGATCCTGGCCGGCGCCCGGCCGCCGGCGCCGGAGCGCGTCCCGGCCGCCGATGCGCGATCGGCGACAGGCTGAGATCAGCCCGCCCGGCCGCCAATCCAGGACTCCGGGTGGCGGCGCACGACGTTCAACGCCGCCACCCGGCATGGGTCATCCGCGCCCTACTTCCCCCCTCCCGCCGCCCGCTGCACGGCCGACTTGATCGCGCTCGTGATGACGCTGCCGATGCCGTGATCGGTGCCGCCGACGAACGAGCTCACCGCCAGCAGCAGCACGCCGACCGCCATCGCCAGGCCGACGTACTCGACCGTTCCCTGGCCGCGCTCGTCACGGCGTACGCGGCTCACGAGCCGAAGCGCCTGGAGATGGACTCCGGCAACTGCGTTCAACATCAACTCCTCCTCGGGTCGCCTCATGAGGGGACAGCGTCCCGCCGCGCCCAGTCACGGAACAAGGCGCGGACGGCCACGAAGGCGCGCCGATCCGCGCCCGCATCCTGTGACTCCTTCCCCCGTCCTCGGGATATGCCGATTCCCCGCCCGCGCCGATGCAAGACGCGTGGTTCGCTTCACCCGATTCCTGATCCCTGCCGCAGCACTGCTCCTCGCCGCACCCTCGAGCGCCTTCGCGAGCCAGATGATCGATCGGAACGCCACCCATGTCTCGATCGCGGTGAACAGCCAGCACCGTGCAGTCGTCTCCTACGTGCGCGGCGGCAGCTGGCACCACGTGCTCGTCTGGGGCGCGATCAACGCCCGCGAGCCCTCGCACACGGTGCCGCAGGTGAAGTTCCGGCTCGACTACTCGGGCGGCTACGGCAGCTTCGGCAGCGGCTATTGGAAGCAGATCGTCAAGCACAACGTGTGCGGCGCCTACACCGGCCCGCCGCTCGCGTGGAGGGTCGTCGCCTGCACGACCAGGAGCGGTGAGAACTGGGCCGTCCAGTCGTGGCAGCGCGGGCTGCCCAACTCGGGGATGAAGCCGCACGATTCGCTCCAGAGCGCGCACGAGCTGCAGGTCTCGCACTGGACCGGCGCCCTCCCGGTCCTGTGGCTCAAGTGGGACTGGGTGTACGGCGGCAAGTACGACCACCTCTACGGCAAGTTCTCGTACCGTGACCAGGCGGTGCACGGCTTCGGCAACAACGGCGTCGGCAACCCGACCGACAGCTACGGCCGCAACATCTACGTCGACTCGCTCGACCCGCGCGCATGGACGACCGGGTACCGGCAGGCGGGGGACTGGATGCGCTTCAACGGCTTCCTGGCCCACAACCCGCGCGGGAACTTCTGCGCCGGCGTCTTCCCGAACATGTTCGGGCGTGGCCCGGCCGGGCGCGGAAGCGCCTACCGGGCGACGGCCATGGGCCCGGGCGTGACGCCGATCGTGATGTGGGAGGGGCCCGGCCCCGGCCGCTACCAGCCGGGCGGCTTTGCGCCGCGCGGCGAGGGCGGCCCGCCGAACTACAACTCGATGCCGGCCGGGCCGCTCGGGCAGATGGTCGGCTACAGCAAGACCTACGACAGGACGTTCATGCCGGAGGAGCAGGCCGTGGCCGGCGCCGGCGACTCCTGCTACTCGTCCGCCGGCATCTGACGGCCGTCCGGCCGCGGTGCTCCGACGACGAAGCCGCCGCCTGACACGTCCAGCAGGCAGCCCGACACGAACGACGCCTCGTCGGAGAGCAGCCAGACGATCGGCGCCGCCACCTCCGCGGTCGTCGCCGGCCGGTGCATCGGGATCGTCGCGTCGATCTCGGCCCGCTTCGCCGGGTCGGTGAGGCGCGCGGCGGTCATATCGGTCAGGGTCATTCCCGGCCGCACGGCGTTCACGCGCACGCCCTCGGCGGCCACCTCCTTCGCCAGCCCGACCGTGAGCGTGTCGACGGCCGCCTTCGACGCGGCGTAGAAGGCGGCGCCCGGCCGCCCGCCAATGGTTGCCGACATCGACGAGACGTTCACGATCGCGCCGCCGGGGCCGCCGTTCCGGGTCGCCATCCGCTTCACCGCCTCCCGGCAGCACAGCGCCGTCCCGACCACGTTCACCGTGTAGAGCGGTGCAAGCGCCGCGGCGGTCTGGCGCTCGATCGGGTCGCGACCGCCGTCGACGCCGGCGTTGTTCACGAGACCCGCCAGCGGCCGCGCGCCGCGCCACTCGCCGACCGCCGCGAAGAGGGCGACGACGTCGTCCTCGCTGCCGATGTCCGCCTGCAGCGCGACGGCATCCCGGCCACCGGCGGCGATCTCCTGGGCAACGGCCACGGCGCCGGCGCGATCCGCGCGGTACGTGACGGCCACGGCATGTCCGCGCCGCGCCGCCAGTCGGGCCGTCGCCGCGCCGATGCCGCGCGAGCTCCCGGTGACGACGACCGCTCCGTCCACGCGGCGGATGCTATCGAGGGCTACCCGCGCCCCGGGAGCGCGCCGCCGTTCACCTGGATCACCTGCGCGGTGACGTGTGCGGCGGCCGGCGAGGCCAGGTAGGCGACCGCCCCCGCGACATCGTCCGGCGCCCCCGGGCGGCCGTCCATCGTCTCGGCCACGAGCCGGCGGTGACGCTCCTCGGCGATCGAGTCGCCGAAGAACTCCGTCCCGGCGATGTAGCCGGGAGCCACGGCGTTGACCGTGATCCCGCGCTCGCCGAGCCGGGCCGCGAGCGTGTACGTCCAGGCGATGATGCCCGCCTTGGCCGCCCCGTAGGAACCGCCGCCGGGGCGCAGCGCCGCGATCGACGTGAGGTTGACGACCCGGCCGCCTGGCGCGGCGAGCTGATCCGTGAGCGCGGTCGTGAGCAGCACCGCCGAGAGCGTGTTGGCGCGGAAGTCGGCCTCCCAGTCGCGGGCGACCCCGGCCAGGCTGTCGCCGCCGGTCGAGGCGATGCCGCCGGCGTTATTCACGAGCACGTCGACCGGGCCGGGCATGGCTGTGATCGCGGCGGCGATCCGCTCGACCTGGTCGACCTCCGAGAGGTCGGCAGCGAGCGGCACGACGCCTCCGCCGATCTCGGCCGCCGCTGCCCGCACAACGTCGCCGCGGCGGCCGACGATGACGACCCTCCGCCCGGCCTGCGCGAACACCCCGGCGACCGCCTTCCCGATCCCGGTGCCGCCGCCGGACACGACCACAATGCCGTCCATCGAAATGCTCCTTCCCAACTAGACTGCGCGCCATGCCGCGCGCCGCCGATCTATTCGTCCAGTGCCTCGAGAACGAGGGCGTTCGCTACGTCTTCGGGATCCCCGGCGAGGAGACCCTCGACCTGAACGACGCGCTCGACGCGTCGAGCCAGATCGCCTTCATCCCGGTCCGCCACGAGCAGGGCGGGGCCTTCATGGCCGACGCCTACGGCCGCCTGACCGGGCAGGCCGGCGTGTGCCTCGGCACGCTCGGGCCGGGCGCAACGAATCTCGTCACCGGCCTCGCCGACGCGTTCCTCGACCGCGCGCCCGTCGTGGCGCTGACCGGGCAGACCGATCTGGCCGAGATGCACAAGGAGAGCCACCAGTACATCGACATCGTCCGCATGATGAAGCCGGTGACGAAGTGGAACGCCCGCATTCACGACCCCGACATCATCCCCGAGGCGGTGCGCAAGGCCTTCGCCGTGGCCGAGCGGGAGAAGCCCGGCGCCACCCACCTCGAGCTGCCCGACGACGTGATGGAGACGCAGATCGCCGGCTCCCCCGTGCCCCGCCGCGCCCGGCCGCTGGTGGAGCCCGTCGCGGGCGAGCTCCACCGGGCCGCCGCGCTCCTGCAGGCGGCCGAGCGGCCGGTCATCCTGGCCGGCAACGGCGTCGCCCGCCAGAGCGCGTCGGTGGCGCTGCGCCGGTTCTGCCAGCAGACCGGCCTGAACGTGATCACCACGTTCATGGGCAAGGGCGTCCTCGACTCCGACGACCCACACGCGCTCTTCACCGCCGGCCTGCGCGCCCAGGACTACCCGGGGGGCTTCATGGGCCAGGCAGATCTGGTGGTCTGCGTCGGGTACGACCTCGTCGAGTGGTCGCCCGTGGCTTGGAACCCGAAGCGCGACCGTCGCATCATCTGCGTCGACACCGTCGCGGCCGAGATCGACGAGCACTACGTCCCCGACGTCGAGCTGACGGGCGACATCGCCCACATCCTCACCCACCTCGGCAACCTCGTCTCGGACAAGCCGCCGGCCCGGGTCGCCGCGCCGCCCTATCGCGACCTGCTGCGCGCCGCGCTCGACCAGGGGTACGACGACGGCTTCCCGGTGAAGCCGCAGCGGGCGCTGCGCGACCTGCGCGAGCTGATGGGGCCCGACGACGTGCTCATCTCGGATGTCGGGGCGCACAAGCTCTGGATCTCGCGCCTGTGGCCAACGCGCAAGCCGAACACGGTGCTGATCTCAAACGGGGCGGCGGCGATGGGGTTCGCCGTCCCCGCCGCCGTCGCCGCACGGCTCGTCCTGCCGCGCGACCGGCGCGTCGTCACGATCTCGGGCGACGGCGGCTTCCTGATGAACTTCCAGGAGCTCGAGACGGCCAAGCGGCTCGGGCTCGCCATCGTCAACATCGTCTGGACAGACAGCGCGTACGGCGTCATCGAGATGCACCAGGGACGCAAGTTCGGACGGCTCGCGGGCACCAAGTTCGACAACCCCGACTGGGTCGCCCTGGCGGAGTCCTTCGGGCTCGCGGGCATGCGCGTCGAGTCGGCAGACCAGGTCACGCCGGTGCTGCGCCGGGCGCTCGAGCTCGACGTGTCGTCGGTGGTGGAGATTCCGATCGATTACCGCGAGAACTCACGCTTCTCGCAGCGCCTTGCCGACCTCGGCAAGGTCGAGGAAGGAGTGGTCTAGATGGCAACGACGACCGAGACCGTCCGCAAGATCCTGGTCGACGGCGAGTGGTACGAGACCGGCGAGACGCTCGACGTGCGCTCGCCCTTCGACGGCAGCGTCGTGGCACAGGTCGCCTACGGCGGCGCCGCCGACGCCCGCCGCGCGATCGATGCTGCCGCCAAGGCGATGAAGACGCCGGTGCCCGCGCACGAGCGGGCGGCGGTGCTCGACCGGCTGGCCGCGATCCTCCGCGACCGCCGCGACGAGCTCGCCCGCACCATCGCCCAGGAGGCGGGCAAGCCGTTCGCCACCGCGCAGGCGGAGGCCGACCGGGCCGTGCAGACGGTGCTCTTCTCCGCCGTGGAGGCCCGCTCGCTGGGCGGCGAGGTGATCGGGATGGACGCGCATCCCGCCGGCAGCGGCCACGCCGGGCTCGTCATGCGGCTGCCGATCGGCGTCGTGGGCGCGATCTCGCCCTTCAACTTCCCGCTGAACCTGGTCGCGCACAAGATCGCGCCGGCCTTCGCCGCCGGTTGCGCGGTCGTGCTGAAGCCGGCCGGGGCGACGCCACTCTCGGCGCTGCTGCTCGCGCAGGCGTTCGAGGACGCCGGCCAGCCGGCGGGCTGGCTGAACGTCATCGTCGGCAAGTCGAGCGAGATCGGCGACGCGATGATCGAGGACGAGCGCGTCCGCCTGATCACGTTCACCGGCTCCTCGGCCGTCGGCTGGAAGCTGCGCGAGCGCGCATCCCGCAAGAAGGTCTCGCTCGAGCTCGGCAACTCGACGCCCGTCATCGTGCTCGCCGACGCCGACCTGGAGAAGGCGGCGACGGCCGTCGCCACGCACGGCTACTCGTTCGCCGGCCAGAGCTGCATCTCGATCCAGCGCGTCTATGTCGAGGACTCGGCATACGACGAGTTCGTCGAGAAGGTGCGGCCGAAGGTCGAGGCGCTGGTCACGGGCGACCCGCTCGACCCGAGCACACAGGTCGGCCCGGTGATCGACGAGGGCAACCGCGATCGCATCCTGGCCTGGGTGAAGGAGGCCGTCTCGGGCGGCGCCAAGCTGCTCGCGGGCGGTGACACGGACGAATCCGGGCTGCTGCGGCCGACGCTGCTCGGCGACGTCGACCTCGACATGAAGGTCGCCTGCGACGAGGTCTTCGGCCCGGTGGTCACGCTGGCCCGCGTCGGCGACCTGGACGAGGCGGTCGAGAAGGCGAACGGCACCGGCTACGGCCTCCAGGCCGGGATCTACACGTCGAACATCACCAAGGCGCTGCAGGCGACCCGGGTGCTCGACTTCGGCGGCGTGACGGTCAACGAGGCGCCGACCTACCGCGCCGACCAGATGCCATACGGCGGCGTCAAGGAGTCGGGGAACACCCGCGAGGGCCCGCGCTACGCCGTGCACGAGATGACAGAGCCGCGCCTGGTGGTCATCGGCTACTAGGTCGACGGGTGCCTGAATAGCCGGTGCCTTGGCACCGGCTATTCACTCAGCCAGCGCGCTGAGCACTGCGGCAACGCTGTCGCGCAGCGCCGCCAGGTCGTAGCCGCCCTCGAGCACCATCACCGGGCCGGGGCCGATGCCGCGCAGCTCGCGTGTCATCGTCGAGAAGGCGTCCGCCCCCAGGCCGAGCTGGCAGAGCGGGTCGGCGGCGTGCGCGTCGAACCCGGCCGAGACGAGCAGCAGGTCGGGATCGAAGTCGTGCAGCGCGGGCAGCGCCACGTCGTGGAACGCGGCCAGGAACTCGCCCTGGCTCGTCCCGGCCCGCAGCGGCACGTTCACGGTCGCGCCGGCGCCGGCCCCCTCCCCCCGCTCGGACGCGGCGCCCGTCCCGGGGTAGAACGGGAACTGGTGCAGCGAGACGTACAGCACCGCCGGATCGGTCCAGAACATCGCCTGGGTGCCGTTGCCGTGGTGGGCGTCCCAGTCGAGCACGGCAACCCGGTCGACGCCCGCAGCACGCGCGTGGGCTGCCGCCACCGCGACGTGGTTCACGATGCAGAACCCCATCGGCGTAGCCGACTCGGCGTGATGGCCGGGGGGCCGGCCGCAGGTGAAGGCGGAGCCGACCTCGCCGGCGAGCACCGCGTCGACCGCAGCCATGGCGGCGCCGGACGCGCGCCGGGCCGCCTCGAAGCTGCAGTCGTTCACGATCGTGTCGGCGTCGAGCTGCCCGCCGCCCTCGGCGCAGTAGCGCTCCATCGCCGCGAGGTACGCCGCGTCGTGGACGCGCTCGAGCGCCCCGATCGGTGCGACCGGCGCCTCGACCACCTCCGCTCCGGACCCCGCCACCGCCTCGGACACCGCGTCATAGCGCGCGGGCCGCTCCGGGTGCGGGCCCGGGTCGTGGCACCGGAACACGTCGGCCATGTAACAGCGAGTCGGTGGGGTTTGTGACATGGGCGCCCGGGAGAGGATCGTTAGGAATTTGCGGGTTTTGCCGAATGAACCGGGCAGGTTAACCTGCGCTTAACACTGCGACCTGGTTACATGAACATGTGATGGGGCATACTAGGCCCCGGCGGTTCCAACGATTTGTGACAGCTCGAGGAGTTCGCATGTATCGATTCAGCAGGGCAATCTTCGTCGAGATCAAGGATCTCGTCGACCCCCATCCGGAGACCATCACCGCGACGGAGGCGAAGCGCTACGTCCTGCACTGTTCGGAGGCGACGATCGAGCGGCTGGCCCGCGACCCGCGCTACTTCGCGAAGCCCAGCCAGAGCCTCTTCTCGGAGATCCGCCACCTCTTCTCGATCTCCGACCAGGCGCGCGTCTACCGCACCATCGACCGCCACATCTGCAAGGCGATCGAGTACATCATGGAGGAGCTGGAGCGCGCCGGCGAAGGTACCGCGCACCAGTGCCGGGCAACGACGCGCAAGGGCAAGCCGTGCCAGCGCACGCCGCTTCCCGACCGCGAGTACTGCCCCTCGCACCAGCACCTCGAAGAGCGCGCACCCGCCGCCGCCTAGGCGACGCTCTCCGCTTCGGCCTCGGTTCCGGGCAGCACGAGCTGCTTGTGCCGGTCGAAGCCGGCGACGCCGACCCCTGCGAGGCGCACCGGTCCCGGCCGCGTCTTGAACGCCCGGTCGAGCAGGTCGCAGGCGAGCTCGCCGATCGTCTCGCCGTCGTCGATGCCAACCTCCACGCTGCGCGATCGGGTGACGATCGCGAAGTCGGGATAGCGCAGCTTCGTCGTCACCGTCCGCGCCGTCATCCCCCGCCGCACGAGCCCCTCGGCTAGCGACACGGCCATCTCCCGCAGAAGGCCGTGCAGCACCGCGCGATCGCCGATGTCGCGGGGGAACGTCTCCTCGGTCGAGAACGACACCGCCTCGGCCGGCTCTGCCAGCACCGGCCTCGGGTCGATGCCCTGCGCCCGTCGCCGCAGCTCGAGGCCGACACGGCCCGGGAGCAGCGATGCGAGCCGGGAGTCGCCCAGGGCGGCGAGCGCACCGATGGTGGCGACGCCCGACTCCGCCAGGCGGGCCTGCGCCTTGGGGCCTACCCCGGGTAGCGCCCGCACCGGGAGCGGGGCCAGGAACGCCGCCTCGCCGCCCGGCGGCACCACCGTGATCCCGCCAGGCTTGCGTGCGTCGGAGCCGATCTTGGCGACCACCTTGCAGGTCGCGACGCCGAGCGAGCACGAGAGCCGCAGCCGCTCCCGCACGGCCAACTGGATCAGCGCCGCCTGCTCGCCGGGGTCGCCGTCGGGCAGCACCAGGTAGCCCTCGTCGATCCCGACCTGCTCCACCACGGGGGCGAGCGCGGCGACGAGCGACCACACCTGCCGCGACCAGTCCCGGTAGGTGCGGTGGTCGGGCCGGACGAAGACGACGCCGGGGCAGCGGCGGCGCGCCTCGGCACTGCTCATCGCCGAGCGGATGCCGTAGCGGCGGGCCTCATAGCTCGCCGTCGCCACCACCCCACGGCCGTCCGGATCGCCGCCGACGACGACCGGCTTGCCGCGCAGCTCCGGGTGGCGGTGCAGCTCGACCGCGGCGAAGAACGCGTCAAGGTCGAGGTGGGCGATCACACCGTCGAGGATAGTGCCCGGTGGTGACGAAATCGGCGCGCCTCCGGCACTGGACAGGCCGCGGCGGCAGGCCCGCGGCCGGTACACTACGTTCCTGCCTTGACCCACGACGCCGACAAGCTCATCCGCCAGCTCTCGCTCGTGGCGTACCTGATGGCAGAGCAGCGTCCCGTGACCGCGCGGGACGTGAAGCTGCGTGTCGAGGGCTACGCCAACATGGGCGACGAGGCCTTCGCGCGCCGCTTCTACGCCGACCGCTCCGAGCTCCAGGGGCTGGGCGTGCCGATCGCGTCGGTCCGCGACGAGTTCACGTCGGAGGAGCTCTACAGCCTGCGCGAGGAGCAGTACTTCCTGCCGCCGGTCGAGCTGACGGACTCCGAGCTGGCGGCGCTGCAGACGAGCTTCTACCTGCTCGAGGGCCAGTTCGCGTATGCCGAGCCGCTGCGGCTCGCGCTCCAGAACCTGGCGCTCGGACGGGCCTGGCCGATCGCCGACCCGGGGCCGAAGACTGCCACGGTCGAGCTGCTTGGGCCTTCGTACACGAGCGAGGTCGCCCAGCGGCTGGCCAAGCTGGAGCAGGCCATCTCCCGCCAGCGGACGGTCAGATTCCGGTACTGGACGATCAGCTCCGACTCCGAGGCCGAGCGTACCGTCAACCCGTACGGCCTGTTCGAGCTGAACGGCGTCTGGTACGTGGTGGGCGACGACCTCGAGCGCGACGAGGACTCCGACCGCCGCCGCACCTTCCGCGTGTCGCGCATCCGCGGCGAGATCAAGTTCGCCACCCGGCGCGAGCGCGACTTCCGCATGCCGGCAGACTTCAACGTCACCGCCTACCGCGACCGCGCGCCGTGGCGGCTGGTCGCCGAGGAGTCGGGCACTGCCACTCTGAACGTCGCGCCCGACGCGAGCTGGCTCGTCGAGCGCCGGTTCGGCGCCTACGGCGAGTTCGACGAGCAGGTCGACGGCTCCGGACGCTTCACGACCGCCTACTCGGAGATCGAGCCGTTGTCGGCCTGGATCCTGTCTCTGGGCGGGCGGGCGGTGCCGGTCGAGCCGGCCGCGCTCGTCGACGCCGTCGCCGACGACCTGCGGGCCGTCGCCGAGGCGCACAGCGCACCCGCCCGGACGCTCTCCGGCGCGGCGAAGGCGTCGCCGCCGCCAGAGCCGTCGCTGCAGGCCCGCGGCCCGAGCGCCGTCGCGCCAGAGCGCTTCGCGCTCCTCCAGGCGCTGCTCGCCTTCCTGCTCGCCCGCTGCGGCGAGGGGTCATCGGCCCGGGTCGAGACGGCCGAGCTGGAGGAGCGTTTCCAGCTGGCGCCGCAGGAGCTCAAGGAGAGCCTGGAGCTGCTCAACCTCGTGAACTTCGGCGGCGGCTGCTACGCCGTCTACTGCTCGACCGACGACGGGCACGTCGTGGTCGACAAGGAGCTCTACGGCGACGCCTTCCGCCGCCCGGCACGGCTCTCGCCGCTCGAGGCGAAGGCGCTCCTGCGCGCGCTCGACGTGGTGGCGCCGCTCGTCGCGGCCGAGGCCGACACGTCGCTCCAGACCGTCCGCGAGAAGGTCGAGGCGGCGTTCGGCCGCTTCCCGCTCTCCGACACGCCGATGCCGCAGGAAGAGGGCGCCGAGGAGCACGCGGTCACGATGCTGAACGAGGGCGTGCGCAGCCGCCTCCTGGTCGAGATCACCTACCTCTCGCGCTCGTCGGACGAGCTCTCGACGCGCACGATCGAGCCCTACCTGCTGCGCCGGGACGACCGCGGCTGGTACGTCGAGGCGTACGACCGCACCCGCGGCGGCCGGCGCACGTTCAAGGTCGCCTACATCAAGGACGCCGACCTCATCGACGAGCCCTACGAGCCGCGGGCCGAGATGGCCGACCTGGACCACTCGCTGGGGGGCGACGTCGGTGTGGCCCGCGTGTGGTTCTCGGCCGAGCGGGCCCGCTGGGAGCTCGAGGGCCGGCCCGGGACGCGGCCGCTCGAGGACGGGTCGGCCGTCGCCGAGGTGACGTACGGCTCGCGAGCATGGCTGATCTCCGAGATCCTGCGCTACCGAGGCCACGCCGAGGTGCTCGAGCCGGCCATCGTCCGCGAGGAGGTGGCCGAGGCAGCGATGGCGCTCCTCGAGGAGTTCACGGCGGTCGCCGCGGGCTGATCGCCGCGGTGTCACGCCTCATGGACACCTCCGAGAGCCGCTGCTAGCCTGGTCTTTTGGCTTCGCAGCACCGCATCCCGGCGCGCAGGCGCCTCGTGCTCGTCTGCCTCGCAGCGCTTGCGGTGGCCGCGTCCGGACCGCTCGCGCCGCCGGCCGCGGCGAGCAGGCTGCTCGACCGAAACGCCCACTACGAGACGCTGAAGGTCGACTCGAGCCGGGTCGCGCTCGTCACCTACTACGCGCACGGGCACACGATCCACGCGCTGCTCTGGGGCGCGGTGAATGCGCTCCCGCCGAACGCCGCCCACCCCAAGAGCCAGCTGAAGTTCCACGTGAACTACGCCGGCGGCTTCGGGTCGGCGCTCGGCACCGGCTACTGGCGCCACGTCTCCAAGCACAACGTGTGCGGCCCGTACACCGGCCCGCCGCTGTTCGGGCTCGTCAAGGCGTGCACGGCGCCCGACGGGTCGAACTGGGCACTGCAGGTGTGGCAGCGCGGCCTGCGCGACAACGGCTGGAACCCGAAGAGCCGCGACCAGTCGGCGTGGGAGCTGCACGTGAGCCACTGGTCGGGGCCGCTGCCAGACCTCTGGTTCAAGGCCGACTGGATCTACGCAGGCGCCCCGGGCGGGCCGTTCGACCATATCTACGGCACGTTCACGTACCGGGGCAACCCCGTGTACGGGTTCGGATCGACGGCGGCCGGCGCGCCCACCGACAGCTTCGGCCGGCTGGTCTACATGGACACGCTCAACCCGCCCTGGAAGACCGGCTACCGCCAGGTCGGCGGCTGGTACCGCTACAACGGCTTCCTCACCCACCGGCCGCACGGCGACTTCTGCCCCGGCGTGTTCCCGGCGATCGCGGGCGTGCCCAGCCGGCCGAGACCCGGTCGCGGCACCGAATACCGGATCACCGCGAACGGGCCCGGCGTGACGCCGATCGTGTCGTGGCGCGACTACGGCCCCGGCTACTACAAGCCGGGCCTCGGGAACCTGCGCCCGACGAAGAACGCGCGCGGCCCCTACAGCGCCCGGCTCGACCACAAGCTGAACGCCGACCAGCGCCAGATCGACCCGGTGCCCACGCGGCCGAACAGCTGCTACCACACGCACTGACCGTGGGCGTGGGGCCTGGCCCCGCTCACGGGGCCAGGCCCCGATTTCCGGCTAGTCGCGGGTGAGGTTGGCGAGCGCGACGCGGGCGTTTCGCTGCAGGTGACGGCCGTCGCGGTCGGGGATGTAGAGGCGGCGGTAGCGGGCCGCCAGGGCGTCGGGGGCGGCGTCGAGCCACTCGGCGAGGCGGGGGAAGGCGGCGTCGACGTCGTCCGGCTCGCGCCCGGCCGCGCGCCGGTCCGCGCCGGTGTTCCACGGGCACACGTCCTGGCAGATGTCGCAGCCGTACACCCGGTCGCCGAACGCGGGCGCGTGCGGCAGCTCCGGCAGGCGCGACTGCGACAGCCACGACAGGCAGCGGCGGGCGTCCAGCACGCCGTCGGCGACGATCGCCCCGGTCGGGCACGCGTCGATGCACGCGCGGCACGACCCGCACGCGTCCCACGCCGGACCGTCCGCCGCGACGTGGGTGGGTGCAAGGTGCACGTCGGTCACGAGCACGCCGAGCACCACCCATGAGCCGTGGCGGCGCGTGATGGCGAGCGTGTTCTTGCCGTAGACCGCGATCCCCGCCCGGGCCGCGGCCTCGCGGTCGACGTGGTGGTTGGAGTCGACGTACACGGCGGAGCGCGACCGCGGCGCCAGCTCTCGCAGGCGGCCGCCGAGGGCCGCGAGCGACTCCCGCAGCGCGGCGTACTCGTCGCGGCGAGTGTAGCGAGGCATCCGCCCCCGCGGCTCGTCGGCCGGCTTCGGCGGTTCGGGGCGCGCATAGCTGCGGGCGGCGACGACCACCGAGCGCGCGTTGCGCAGCAGCCCCTCGGGGTGGCACGACCGGTCGGGCCGGCGGATCGTGAAGCCCATGTCGGCGAACAGGCCCGCCTCGCGGCGCTCGCCGATCAGGCGCTCGGTCTCGGCGTATGGCTCGGCCGCGCACACGCCGCAGGCGTCGATGCCGGCCTCGGCCGCGTCCGCGAGCAGCGCTCGGGTAAGCTCGCCTGCGTCCACGCCGCTCACTGTAGTTGCACGCAACCAACGGGGCCTTTCGCGCGTCCAACGGCGGTCACTTCGGATCCGAGCCGGGAGGCTGCAGCATGGACGGTCGAACCCAAAGCGCGACGGTCGAGCGCCTGTGGGAGCACGTGGGCCTCGTGGTCGGCGCGGCCGCGATCACGGCCCTCTGCACCCAGATCTCGCTCGGCTATCCGGTTCCGACCACGCTCCAGACCTTCGCCGTGCTCGGCTCGGGCGCGCTCCTGGGGGCGCGCCGAGGGGCGGCGTCGCAGCTGCTCTACCTCGGCGTCGGCGCCGTCGGCATGCCCGTGTTCGCGAACGGCGACGGCGGGCTCAGCTGGGTCACCCAGGCGAACCCGCTGCACGTCACCGGCGGCTATCTGTGGGGCTTCCCCGTGGCGGCCTTCGTCGTCGGCCTGATCTGCGACCGCTACGGCCGCAGCTTCTACGTGACCGTGCCTGCGATGCTCGTCGGAAGCGTCTGCCTGTACGTCACAGGCCTCGTCTGGCTGCACCGGGCCATCCCCGTCCCCTGGACAGGGGCCGGCGCGTCGACGCTCCACTACGGCCTGTGGCCGTTCGTGCTCGGCGACATCGCCAAGATCTTCGCGGCCGCGGCGATCATCGATCCGGCGGCGCCGTGGGAGCGCTGGACGCGCCGGGTCGGCCGGCGCTAGACGCCGACTCGGTTCATCAGCCGTCGCACGATCCCAGCCCATACGAGCAGGATGAGGCCGACCGCGGCGAAGAACGCGACGAGGCGTGGTAGCTGACGAAGTCGTGCCGCTGGATCACCGCGTACCCGGCGGCGGGGATCGCAGCTGCCAGCGCGGTCGCCGCGATCACGAGTCGGCCCGGCGACGCGCCAGGCGCGGCTCGGAGGACCATGTAGAGCGTCCCGCTGCCGACGGCGACCGTCGCGCCCCACGCCGCGACGAGCAAGACATTGCCCGCGCCGGCATCGGCGAAGCTGATCATGATCGAGAAGAAGAACGCGACAACGGCGCCCACGAGGCCGAGCACGGAGCTGAGAACGCCCGCCGCGAGGACACGCAAGTACGACACCGGACGTGCTCTGTGGTCAACGTCCATGGCGATGGAGCCTTCGCATTCAGCTATCGGGTGCGAGAGCATCGGGCTCAACCCCTGGTGTCGAGGGGCGGCGCTAGAAGCCGAGGACGAACTTGGCGTCGTCGGACATCTTGTCCGGCGTCCACGGCGGCGAGAAGGTGAGCTCGGTGGTGACCGTGCTCACGCCCTCCATGCTGGCGACGACATCCTTGATGTCCTGCTCGATCTGGGCGCCCGCCGGGCAGCCCATCGACGTGAGCGAGTAGATGACGGCGACGGCCTCGCCGTCGACCTTCACCTCGTACACGAGGCCGAGGTCGACGACATCCATGCCGAGCTCGGGATCCTCGACGACCCGCAGGGCCTCGAAGACGTGTTCGCTGGTCAGGCTCATGCGGGTAGGGTAGCGGGCCGAGCGTCCCACAGCGCGGCGAACGCGCGCGTGTGCTCCTCGGCGGGGACCCCCGGGCGCAGCAGGTGCTTGGTCGCGGCCAGCGCGTCTCGGTCGGCTCTCCCGAGGCGGACGGCGAGCGACTCGGCACGGGACAGCAGCTTGTGCGGCGCGACCACCTCGTCGACGATGCCGATCGTCCGCGCCTCCTGCGACGAGACGAGCTCGCAGGTCGCGAACAGCCGCAGCGCGGCGCCGCGCCCGATCAGCGCGGCGAGCCGGAGCGCCGCGCCCCACGGCGGCGTGTAGCCGAGCTCGTTGTGGATGAAACGCAGCTTGGCCCCTTCGACGGCAACCCGCCAGTCGCAGGCCAGGCACAGGTCGATGCCGCCGCCGACGACGTGGCCGTTCAGGAGCGCGACGGTCGGCACGGCCAGCGCCTCGATCCGCTCGAGCGCCGCGGCGCCCCGGCCCGCCACCTCCTGGCCGGGCAGGCCCTGCAGCGCCTTCAGATCGGCGCCGGCGGAGAAGATCCGGTTGCCGCCGCCGGTGATGCCCACGACGCGCACCTCCAGGTCTGCGGCGAGCGCCTCGGCGGCGTCGGCCAGTCCCTCGAGCGTCTCCAGCGAGAGCGCGTTCTCGCGCCCGCCGCGGAACGTGATCAGGCCGAGCCCGCCGCGCACCGCCGACTCGACCGTCGTCGGCCCCGGCTCGACACCGTCGAGCGCCTCGAGCAGCGCGGTCTTCGACATGCGCCGGTAGCCATCGAGGCCGGCCTCGCGGGCGCGATCGTGCAGCTCGTAGAGGAGCGGCTCGGCGTTCACGGGCGTGAGCCTATCTCGCGGCGCGGCCGGTTGAGCGCCGATCGCTCGAGGCTAGAGCCGGATCTCCTCGTGCCGGTCGGCCGAGAAGAGATGGATCGAGTCGATGAAACGGACGCGGTTGCAGCGCGAGCAGAGGACGAGCGACTGCGTTCGCGCGCCGTCGGCCATGTAGCGCACGCCGCGCAGCAGGTCGCCTCCGGAGATGCCCGTCGCGACGACGGTCTGATCGCCGCGGACGAAGTCGTCGATGCCGAAGATGCGGCTGACGTCGTCGATCCCGTCGTCGGAGGCGCGGTTGATCTCGGTGCGGCTCATCGGCCACAGCTGACCCTGGATCTCGCCGCCCAGGCAGCGCAGCGCCGCCGCGGCGATGATGCCCTCGGGCGCGCCGCCGATGCCGATGGCGATGTGGTCGTTCGTGCCACGGATCGCGGCGCTGATCGAGGCCATGATGTCGCCGTCGGCGATCAGCTTGATGCGGGCGCCGGCGTCGCGGATCTCGGCGACCAGGTCGTCGTGGCGCGTCCGGTCGAGGACGATCGCGGTGACATCGGCGACCCGGCGGCCGAACGCGTCCGCGATCGCCTCGAGGTTCTCGCGCACCGGCTGGCGCAGGTCGATGCGGCCCTTCGCGACCGGCCCGACCGCCATCTTGCGCATGTACATGCGCGGCACCTGCATCAGGCCGCCCGGGTCGCTCGCCGCCAGGATCGAGAGGGCGCCGGGACGGCCGCCCGCGACCGCCGTGCCGTTCCCGACCGGGTCGCAGGCGAGGTCGAGGCGACGGCCGCCGGCGCCGAGCTCGGAGCCCTCGTGCAGCGCGTGGGCATCGTCGTCGCGGCCGATCACGAGCGTGCCGGAGACGGGCAACGCGTCGAGCGCCTCCCGCATCGCCACCGAGGCGGCCCGGTCGGCCAAGTCGGGGTCGCCGCGCCCGAGCAGGCGGCCCGCGGCCAGCGCGCTGCGCTCGGTCACCGCCGCCAGGTCGGTGCACGGACACCGCGCCGCGACCCCAGCATCCCGAACCTCGGCGTCCGGCTCGGCCCTCCGCTCCGTCGAAGCCATGCCCTCAGGGTACCGCTGCGGCGCGCGCGGTGGCGCGCTCGAGGATCAGATCCATCACCGTCAGGAGCGCCTGGGCCGGGTCGGCCGCCTCGACGACCGGCCAGCCCTGCTTCTCGGCCCGTGCCACCAGGTACTCCTGGATGCGGCGGATCTCGCCGAACCGCTTCAGATAGCGCTCCATCGCACGCAGGCCGCCCGTGTCGGTGCCGCGCCGGAAGAAGTGGGCCTGGTGCACCTCCTCGTCGGCGACGGCGAGCATCACCTGGACGACGACGGCGCCGGCGTGCTTGTCGGCCGTGACCAGGCCGGGGACCACGTGGACGCCCTCGACCACAGTCGAGAGGCCCTCGAGCACCGCCCGCTCGACCACCGCGTTCGCGCCCACCGCCACCTGGCCGGCCTGCTGGATGAAGCCGTAGAGCGCCCGGTCCTCGTCGTCCGGGTCGGGCAGCGGGATCTTCAGCCCCTCGGCCGCGTCGAACGACGAGTAGTGCAGCTCCGGCATGAGCTCCTGGGCGAAGAACGCGCGCATCGCCTGGCGGATGACGTCGGTCGACGTGATCCGGCTGATGCCGAGCCGGTAGGCGATCTCGGTCGCGAGCGTGCTCTTCCCCGTCCCCGTGGCGCCGCCGATCAGGAGCATCAGCGGCCTGTCGAGCCGCAGCACCTCGCGCCAGCCGTGGTAGCGGGAGACGAGATCGGGGCCCTCCTCGTGGGCGAGGATGTCCTCGACCATCCCGTGCAGGTGGTCGATCGGGATCTCCTCGGCGGCGGTCGCGTTCACCTCGCGCTCGATCCGCATCGCGATCTGGTAGGCCCGCTCCGGGTCGGCCCCGGCCAGCACGAGCGCCTGGGCCATCCGCCCCTTCGAGAACGGCATCGGCGCGCCGCGCGTCGCCAGGATCCGCGGCTCACGCCCCGCCGGGGTCAGCGGCGGGGGGATCTCGGCCGGCTGCCGCCGCAGCCAGGAGGGTCGCGGCAGTCTAGGCACCGACCGCCACCGCCCCTGCGGCCAGGTCGAGCGCCACCGTGTCCAGGTCGGGCTCGCCGGCGATCGACCGCGGCCGGTTGTCGCAGAACACGACCCGCGCCCCGCGTTCGCGCGCCGTCTCGGCGACGACGTCGATGGCTGCGGCCTTGATCTCGATCAGGTACGTGCCGGCGGCGCGGACGCCGGGCGAGTCGAGGTCGGCGGCGAGCGCCGTGCGATCGCTCAGCGACCCCACCACCGCCGTGACGTCGGCGCCGTGGTCGTGATGCAGAAACTCCGCCAGCCGGTCGTGGACGGCCGCACCGGCGGTGGTGAAGAGCGCCACCCGCTCGCCCTCGACCCTCTCGACCGGGTGCGGCCGCAGCACCGCGGCGATCACCGTCGCGTCGGGCCTGGCCGCGAGCACGGCCGCGCGGACGGACTCAACCTGGTGCGACTCCGCGAGCGGGGCCTCGCTCATCGTGATCACGACCACGTCGGAGACGAGTACCCGGTAGGGGCCGAGGCCTACCTCGAGCTCCGCCGCTGGACGGGCGGCCGACGTGATCAGCACGGTGCGGTCGGCTGCGACGGGCGGAAGCGCCGCACCCGACCCCTCGAGCAACAGCAGCTCCGGGTCACGCTCGCGGGCCAGGGCGACCGCCTCCTCGACGTTGGAGAGGAACGGCGTCCCGGCCAGGCCGCTCCCGCACCGGCGCGCGCCGACGGTGGTGACGCGGGCAAGAGCGGCATCCTCCAGGAAGTCCGAGGCCGCGTGCTCGCCCGCCCGGGAGCGCTCGAGCAGATGGTCGAGGGTCGGCGGCTCGGCGGCGCCGTCGACCAGCTCCGGCTGCTCGGGCCCGCCCCGGCCCATCGCGACCAGGACGACCCGGTGGCGCTCCCCCAGCAGCCGGGCCAGGTGCCCGCACACCGCAGTCTTGCCGATCCGCTTCCCCGTCCCGATCACGGCGATCGCGGGCACCCCGGCCGCGGGCCGCGGCGGCGCCCGGAACTCGAAGTCGGCGCCACGGTAGGAGAGCCCCGCCGCGAGCGCATGGCTCACGAGGCGGAAGCGCTCGCGCTCGCTCAGCACCGGCTCGTCGGAGAGGTCGACTATGCGCCCGGCGGCGTGCTTCCGGGCCGCGGCCAGCATGCCGGCGGCGGTGTCGCGGCCGGCGTCCTCGAGCGGGACGCCGTAGTCGGGCGCTCCGCGCAGCTTCTCGGTGCCGCCCAGCAGCAGCGCCGCGACCACCTGGTCGTCACGGCCGGCGGCGGCGATGGCCGCCCGCACGACCGGCGGGTAGTGCTCGCCGTCGACGAGGGCAAGGGCGCGCTCGGTCACTTCCGCCCCGCCGCGCTGTCGTGAGGCGGCGGCGACTGCTTCTCGTACTCCGCGGTCTGCGGCGAGAAGCGGATCAGGCGCTCACGGCCGTGGAACGGGTACTTACGGTAGACGCCGACCTCGGCCGGGCCCACCTCGATGAGGTTGTAACAGGGCCGGGTGTGGCCGCGCAGGCGCAGCGACGAGACGGTGCCGGCGTTCACGACGAAGAGGTCTTCCAGGCGCCAGGCGTACGGCACGTGCTTGTGGCCGGACAGCACCAGGTTCACGTTCGCCCGCTGCAGCACCTCCAGCGTGTCGCCGGCATCGTGGACGACGTTGCGCTCGCGGCCGGTGCCCGGGATCGGCAGCAGGTGGTGGTGCAGCACGAAGACACGGAAGTCGGCCGGCGGCGCGAACTGCTCCTCGATCCACGGGTAGCGGCCGCGGCCGACCGTGCCGTTGTCGAGGTCGGGCTCGGATGAATCGACCGCGACGAACGTGATCCCCGACTTGTGCAGCACGGATGCGCGCGGCCCGATCAGCTCCTCGAAGTGGACGTGGCCGACGTTCCGCGAGTCGTGGTTACCCGGCACCGTGATCACGTCGGGGCACTCCAACCGGCTCAGGTACTCGCGGGCCTGGCGGTACTCCTGCTTGTAGCCGAACGTGGTCAGGTCGCCCGAGCAGACGACCACGTCGGGCTCGAGCGCGTTGATCTCCATGATCGCCCGCTGAAGCAGGTTCTCCACGAAGTACGGCGAGCCGCAATGCAGGTCGGACAGGTGCGCGATTACGAACGGGCGGACCTCGGCCATGGGAGCCGCATCGTACCGACCGCGCGGGTGTCGCTCCAGCCCGGCGCTGTCCGACGCGGTCAGTAGGCTGGAAGCGCCGGATGCCACCACGTTTCGCCAACGACACCGAGCACGACCTCAGTCTCATGCTCGACTTTCACGGCATCGCCTGGCAGTACGAGCCCCACACGTTCGTGCTCGAGGCGGGGCCTGGCGGCGAGGTGCGCGTCGCGTTCACCCCGGACTTCTACCTGCCCGACCAGGATCTCTACATCGAGGTCACCACGATGAAGCAGTCGCTCGTCACGAAGAAGAACCGGAAGATGCGGCGGCTGCGCGAGCTCTACCCGGACGTGCGGATCAAGATGCTCTACCGGCGTGACATCGAGGCGCTCGCCGACCGCTACGAACTGGCGCGGCCGGCATGACCGCGGTCGCCGAGCGCGCGGCCGCTCCGTCTCCCGGCGAGGTGTACCTCCCGGCGGAGCTGCTTGCGGCGCGGGTCGGCGAGATCGCGGCGGCGATCGACCGCGACCACCGCGGACACCCGCTCGTGCTCGTGGCGGTGCTGAAGGGCGCTGCCGTGTTCGCCGCCGACCTGTCGCGTGCGCTCACCGTCCCCCACCGGCTCGACACGATGGCGCTCTCGGCCTTTTCGGGCGCCGAGAGGGGTAGCGGGCCGATCCGGCTGCTGAAGGATCTCGACCATCCCGTGCGCGACGAGCACGTGGTCGTCGTCGAGGACGTGATCGACACGGGCCTCACCATGCACAACCTGATGCGCTCGCTGCGCGCCCGCTCGCCCGGGTCGGTGCGTATCTGCACGCTGCTCGACCGGCCCCACCGGCGCCTGGTCGAGCTGGACGTCTCGTATGTCGGATTCACCGCCGCGGAACGCTTCTGCGTGGGGTACGGGCTCGCGCACCACCAGCGCTTCCGCAACCTGCCCGACGTCCGCTTCCTGGCCTGAGATCTCAGGAAGCGTTCAGGTGGGCCGGATACACTTCTGGTATGGCGCGCAGACGGCAAACGCTCGACCGTGACAGGGGCCTGATGGCCCGCATGACGGGCACCGTGTTCCTGCTCGGGCTCGTCTACGTGGTCTTCTTCGTCGTCCTGCTACAGGGCGTCGGGCTGGCGCTCCCGGTGGTGATCCTGCTCGCCGGCGGCCTCCTCGTCGTCCAGTACTGGACGTCGGACAAGATCGCGCTCGCGTCTGCCCACGCGCGCATCGTCGAGGAGAGCGAGGCCCCCGAGCTGCACGCGATCGTGCAGAGGCTGTGCCTGACCGCCGGCCTGCCGATGCCGCGGATCGCGATCTGCCCGACCGACATGCCGAACGCGTTTGCGACCGGCCGCAGCCCTAAGCACGCCGCCGTCGCGGTCACCCAGGGCCTGCTCGACCGGCTGGAGCCGCACGAGCTCGAGGGCGTGCTGGCCCACGAGCTGTCGCACGTCGCCCACCGCGACGTCGCCGTGATGACGCTCGCAAGCTTCTTCGCCATGGTTGCCGGGTTCATCACCCGCTGGGGATTCTACTTCGGCGGGATGTTCGGCGGCGGCTTCGGCGGCGGGCGCGACGACCGCAACAACTCGGGCGCGTCGTTCATGCTCGTGCTGCTGGTGTCGGTGGTCGTGTACGCGATCTCGTTCTTCCTGATCCGGGCGCTCTCGCGCTACCGCGAGTTTGCCGCCGACCGCGGCGCCGCCATCCTCACCAAGTCGCCTTCGAGCCTCGCCTCGGCACTCGTCAAGATCTCCGGGGCGATGAGCCGCATCCCCCAGCGCGACATGCGCATGGCCGAGGGCCTGAACCAGTTCTTCATCATCCCCGCGGGGCTGAAGAGCGGCCTCTCGACGCTCGTCTCCGACCATCCGCCGCTCGAAGCCCGGCTCGAGCAGCTGCGCCGGCTCGAGCGCCAGCTCGAGACGCTCTAGCCCGACTGCATGGGATTTCTGGACGGACTGCTGGGGCGCACCAAGGTCGCGAAGCCGACGCTCGAGCGGTTGTTCGCGATCTCGACCGCCCAGATCACGCTCGACACGAGCCTCGGCCTCAAGCCGTCCAAGACCGCTGCGATCTGCTTCAAGCCGATGGCCTCGGCCCGGTTTCGCGAGAGCGGCGCCGACATCGAGGACATGGTGAAGCTCGCCTTTCACGACGAAGGCACGCAGATGGACCGGTCGGTCGACGAGTTCGGCTACGAATGGCTGAAGCTGACCGACGACGACTTCGAGGATCTCGTCACGACGATCCACGTCGCCGCCCAGTCGATGACCGACGACGGCTTCGGCGAGCAGCTGCTCTGCGCCGTGTTCGGCTTCGAGCCCGGCAACGTCCGCTTCATCTACAACTTCAAGCGCGGCGCGTTCTACCCCTTCGTCCCGGTCGCCAACCACAAGCGCGACTCCGAGCGCGAGCTCCAGCTGCAAGGCAAGCTCGAACAGGAGCTCCCCATCGAGGCCGAGCTGGAGCGCTGGTACCCCCTCTGGGACGCCCCGGTCTGACCCTGCTCGCCCGGTAGCCGGGCGCCACATCAGACTCTGAAGCCGCCGCAGCGCAGCGCTCCTTCTTGAGAGCTGGCGGAGCTGCGGCGCCGGCGGCCCGCAGGGCCGCGTTCGGGTCTCCGGGGGGTGGTGGGTTGGGTGGGTGGTCGACCCCGCGGGTAAGGGGCGGTTGGCGGTGGTTGCATGTGTCATTTGCAGTTCCCCGACACTCTTGCCACCCCTCGACACCCACACGTGACATCTCCCTCGTCACACTGGTTGGCGTGATGTACGCCCTCCCCACCCTCTACAAAGCGCGCAACCTGCCGCTCAAACGACCGGTGTGCGCGATCTGCGTGGATCGCACCCGGGGACGCACCGAGGAGATCCGGCTCGGCTATCGCGTCACCGTCTGGCTGTGTCCGGGCCATGCCGCTCAGGCGTTTCAGACCAAGCGTGGCGGCCGTGACTTTGTGCGCACGTTGATGGGGGTGTGGCAGGCGAATGGGTGCATGACCGCCGCGCGGCATCGCGCCCTCGACAGCCATCTTGCACAACTCAGGGCCCACCCACAGCGCCACCGGCCGGGCAGCTACGCCTGGCCCGATCTGCGCCGCCGCCTCGAAGCCCACTACGCCACCGGCGCGCCGCCCATCCACCCGCACACCCACCACCCTTGCGACACCTGCACCGCCCACACCCCCAGCCGCCGCACCCTCCAGCGTTGGCACGCCGAACGCCGCTGGCTCAGCCGTCCGCCCTAATCCCTTACGTGATCATTTCCGGGACTTAACGCCTTTTCAGTAGCCTTGCGCGCGGCAGCACACGCCAAACGGTCGCGCCATATTTGCGGCTCGGACGCGCCACGCCCAGGCATCGTCCGCCGCCGAGCGCACCGCAACGTCTCCCCGGGCCGGCGAGAGGGTCGCCGGCCCGGGAGGCTTGCCCTTCTACCCTCGCGTAACCGGATACGCACCGATCCGTTTCCACACCGTCACGCCTGGGCAGATACGTTCACGTAACGGTTTCTCCGAGCCACGTTTGGGGGTGGGCCGAATGGTCTTGAGAACGTTCGTGACCGCGCTCATGGCAGCGGCTGCGCTGACCGTCGGCGGGGCGGCCGCCGTCGGGGCGACCGCGCACAAGAGCCACGCGCGGCCCGCACCGGCTGCCGCTGCGCCGGCCGCGGCGACACCGGTCGCCGACAACCTCTCGCCGCTGGCGGTGCCCGGAGGTCTGGGGGCCATGCCCTGCGCAGGCGGGTCGAGCCCGATCAAGCACGTGATCTACCTGCAGTTCGACAACACCCACCTGCGCCGCGACCGGGCCGGCGTGCCGTCCGACCTCGAGCAGATGCCGCACCTGCTGAACTTCCTGCGCGGCAACGGCACGGTGCTCGCGAACGACCACACGCAGTCTCATCTCGCACACGGCGAACGGGATCCTCACATCGCTCACCGGCGTCTACCCCGACCGCCACGGCCAGGCGGTCGCCAACAGCTTCCGCTACTTCCACCCGGACGGCACCACCGGCACCGGCTCTCGTTCGCCTACTGGACCGACGGGATCTTCGACCCGGCCACCCGACGCCGTCGGACACCGCGCCGAACATGATCACCGACGCCGGCAAGAAGCCCCGGCGCCCTGGGTGCCCTACACGCGCGCGGGCTGTGACTTCGGCGCGGCCGGCCCCGCCAACATCGAGCTCGAGAACACTCGGCCCCGACGTGCCGAAGGTGTTCGGCGCCGGCTCGCCCGAGGCCCAGGAGGCCGCGGCCGATCCGGCCAAGGCGGCGGCCGACTTCGTCGGCATCGCCGTCCACTGCGCCCAGGGCTCGGCGGTCTGCACGGATTCGGCCAACGCGCGGCCCGACCTGCTGCCCGACGAGCCCGGCGGCTACACCGGGTTCGACGGCCTCTTCGGCAACAAGTACGTCGCGCCGGTGATCAGCCCGAACGGGCCGATGCACGACCTGAGCGGGAACACGATCCAGGACACGAACGGCAACGTCGGCTTCCCCGGCTTCGACGGCATGACGCCCGACGTGTCGCTCGCATACGTCGCGGCGATGCAGGAGCACGGCATCCCCATCACCTACGCCTACCTGTCAGACGCCCACGACAACCACTCGACCGGCGTGGACACGGGCCCCTACGGCCCGGGCGAAGCCGGCTACGTGAACCAGCTGCACGACTACGACCAGGCGTTCGCGCGCTTCTTCGCCCGCCTGCAGAGCGACGGGATCAACCGCTCGAACACGCTGTTCGTGGTCACCGTCGAGGAGGGCGACCACTTCGCCGGCGGCCCGCCGTCGAACCCCGCCTGCGACGGCGTGACCACGCCGTGCCAGTACTCGCACGTGACCTGCCCGAGCGCCACGATGGCGACCTGCCCGGGCAACGCGGTCGGCGAGGTGAACGTGAACCTGCGCGGCCTGCTGGCAACGCAGCGCAACGACACGACGCCGTTCGACGTCCACAGCGACATGGCCCCGGCCTTCTACCTGACCGGCGACCCGGCCCGCGACGCGACAGTCACCCGCACGTTCGAGCACGATCTGGCGGCGTTGAAGGCGTCGAACCCCTACGCCGGGCAGGACGTCGCCGTCAGCCGGCAGATGATCGATCCGGTCGGCATGCGCCTGCTGCACATGGTGACCGGCGATCCGCTGCGCACGCCGACGTTCATCAGCTTCCTGAATCCGGACATGTTCGGCTTCGCCGGTGGCACGACATGCACCACGGCGAGCCCGTGCTCGCAGGTGCAGCCCGGGTTCGCCTGGAACCACGGCGGACTCGTGCCGGAGGTCGCGAACACCTGGATCGGGATGGTCGGCCCCGGTGTCCGCCACCTCGGCGAGACGCACACGCCGTGGACCGACCACACCGACCTGCGGCCGACGATGCTCGCGCTGACCGGGCTGCGGGACGACTACGGCCACGACGGCCGCGCGATCATCCCCGTGCTGACGAAGGCGGCCCTGCCCGCCGGCCTGCGGACGCACACGGTGCTGGCCGAGCGGCTGGGCGCCGTCCTCAAGCAGATCGACGCGCCGTTCGGCGTCGTCGGCCGGGACGGGATCGCCGCGTCGACGAAGGCGATCGAGGGCTCGGATGCGGCCTACGCCCGCATCGAGGGCCGCATCGCCGGCCTGACCGTCCGCCGAAACGCACTCGCAGACAAGATCGCGCCCGCGCTCGACGCCGCCACGTTCGACGGCGACCCGGTCGGCGCCGCCCAGGCCGGGGCGTGGATCGCTCAGGCCGAGGCGATCATCCGCGCCGCAAGCCGGCTCGGGGCATGACCCCATAGCGATACAGGTGCCTGGCACCGCCTCGCGCGGTGCCAGGCACCGAAACCGCGTGGGTCAGCCCGGGATCGCGCCCTCGCCGGCGAAGGCCTCGCGCGCCTCCTCCAGCGTGGTGTCGGCGTGCGGGAGGACGTGGTCGGACGTGACCAGCTGCTCGTCCGGCACCGGCGTCCCGTCGCCCTCGACCATCGCGATCAGCTCCGCGAACGCGCCGCTGAACCGGCCGGCGTCGCCCGCCGCCACGGCGGCGGCGACGGCGTTGTCCAGCTCGTTCAGGCGCCCGAGCAAGGAGTCGTCCAGCTGAAACTGGCCCTTGCCCAGGATGCGCACGATCATGACTTCGGCTCCTCCGCGGGGGCAGCCTCTACGGGAGCGGCGTCGGCCGGTGCGGCATCGGCGGGCGTGCCCGTCGCAAGCTCCCCTGCCGGTCCGCTTCCCTGCCCCACCTCGGCCTTCATCTTGGCAAGCTCGGCGTCGACCTGGTTCCCGGCGGTGAGCGCGGCGATCTGCTGGTCGAGATCGGAGCCCGCGGGCTGGGTCAGGTCGTCGATCGCGCCCGTCTCCACGAGCTCGTTCACGGCGGCCGCCCGGGCCTGCATCTGGTCGGTCTTATCCTGCGCGCGGGTGAGCGCGAGCCCGACGTCCGACATCTCCTCGCCCAGACCCGTCGTCGCCTCGCCGATGCGCACCTGCGCCTCGGCGGCGGAGTACTGGGCCTTCACGACCTCCTTCTGCGTCCGGAAGGACTCGACCTTGGCCGAAAGGCGCCGCTCCTGATCGATCAGCGTCTGCTGCTGCTGCTCGAGCTGGGCGATCTGCGAGTCGAGGCCCTGCAGCTGACCCTGGATGAGCGTCTTGCGCTCGAGGGCGGTGCGGGCGAGGTCTTCGCGGTTCGCAGCGAGGGCCTGACGGGCCTGGCTGTCGAGCTTCACGATGCTCTCCTCGAGCTTCGCGGTCTGCAGCTGCAGCCGCTTCTTCGACGTGACGACGTCGGCGACGCCGCGCTTCACCTTCTGCAGCATCTCGAGCTGCTTCTGGTAGCTGTAGTCGAGCGTCTCTCCCGGGTCTTCGGCCCTGTCGAGAGCCTTGTTCGCCTTGACCTTGAAGAGCGTGGTGAATCGAGACATCAAACCGGCCATTAGTCCTCCTCGAGCAGTCCGGCTAGCGTAGCGGATCCGGCCCGGGAAGCCCGTCGAGCTCACGGAGCGCCGCGGCCGCCTCGGCCCGCAGGCGGCCGCGCTCGAGCTCGTAGTCGGCCGGCGTGATCTTGCCCGTGTGGAGCTCCTGCTCCAGGTCGTGGAGGGCCTGATAGGCCTCGTCGCGGCGCTCGCGCAGCTCGAGCACGCGCCGGTCGCGGTCGCTGCAGCACCTGCTCCGGCGGCTCGGCCGAGGGCGAGGCGAACGGCCACGCGACGAACAGCACCGCGCCGGTGACCAGAAGGGCCACCGCCACCACCAATGCCGCGGTGCTCATGCCTCGCTGCGGGCGAGCAGCTCCCCGTAGCGGCGGGCGAGCTGACGGGCCTCCCGGGGATCGGGCCAGAGCGTGATGAGCGCGCCGAACGCGAACACCACGCCGGCCAGCCACACCAGGCCGACCGCCGGGTTCACGAGCACCTTGAGCGACACGCCGGAGCCGTTGCGGTCGGGCGCCTGCAGGATCGAGTAGAGGTCGGTCCCGGTCGTCAGGCTGGAGCGGATGTCGACCTCGTTCCCGACCTGGCCGGTGTCGTACTGGCGCAGGCCCGGCTCGAGGACGCCGTCCGCCTTGCCTCCCCGCGACACCTGGAGCCGCACGTACTCGAGCGTGTAGTTCGGCCCCTTGCGCTGGAACAGCCCCGTGTTCTTCAACGTGTAGCCGTCGATCCGCATCGACTGGCCGACGGCGAGGTTCGTCTCGGCGACCGACGAGTAGGCGCTCGACGCCGTCACGCCGACCACGAGCAGCACGATCGCCAGGTGGACGACGTAGCCGCCGTAGCGGCGCCGGTTGCGGTTCACGAGGTCGCGCAGCGCCCGCGGCCACGACCCGCCGGCGATCGCCCGCCGCGCCGCGGTGCCCCGGGCGAACTCCATGCAGATCGTCACCGTGACGAAGACGCAGAGCGACAGAGCCGTGAGCCCGGCCGGGCTCGACCCCAGCCCGAGCAGGCCGAGGAAGGCCGCCCCGGCCAGGCCGGAGACCACCGGCCACCGGAAGGTGCGCCACAGGCTCCCCGGCGACGCGCGCCGCCACGCGATCAGCGGCCCGATCCCGGTCAGCGCGAGCAGCGGCAGGCCGAAGATGACGAGGAAGAAGTCGTAGTAGGGCGTCGCGACGGTGGCCCGGACGCCGCGCACCGCCTCGCTCAGGATCGGGAACACCACCCCCCAGAGCACGGCGAAAGCGAGTGCCAGCAGCAGCAGGTTGTTGAACAGGAACGTCGCCTCGCGCGACACGACCGACTCGAGCTTGTGGTCGGCCCGCAGCGTCGGCAGGCGCACGATCAGGAGGCTGATCGAGCCCGCCAGCACGACCGCCAGGAAGGCGAGCAGCCACGGCCCCACGGCGGACTGGACGAACGAATGCACCGACTGCACGACGCCGCTGCGGGTGAGGAAGTCGCCGAAGATGCAGAGCGAGAACGCGGTGATCACGAGCACCATGTTCCAGACCTTCAGCATCCCCTTCTTCTCCTGCACCATCACCGAGTGCAGGAATGCGGTCGCGGCCAGCCACGGCATCAGCGCGGCGCTCTCGACCGGATCCCAGGCCCAGTACCCGCCCCAGCCGATCTCGACGTACGCCCAGTGGGCGCCGAGCAGCATGCCGATGCCGAGCGCCGTCCACGACACGAGCGTCCACCTCCGCACCGAGACGAGCCAGCGCGCGTCTGTCCGGCGCGTGATGAGGGCAGCCATCGCGAACGCGAACGGCACGGCCATCGACACGTACCCCAGGTAGAGCATCGGCGGGTGGGCCGCCATGTACGGGTTCTGGAGCGACGGGTCGAGCCCGGCGCCGTCGGCCGGCACCGCTCCCGCGACGTGGGCGAACGGCGAGGAGACGAACGCGGCCAGGCCTGCGAAGAACACGGCGATCCCGCCGAGCACCGCCGCCACCCACGGCACCAGCTCGCGGTTGCGGTGGCGGTTCTGGTACATGACGAGCCCGGCCGCCCCGGTCAGGATCGTCAGCCACAGGAGCAGCGATCCCTCCTGGCTGGCCCACAGCGAGGTCATCTTGTAGACCAGCGGGAGCTTGCGGCTCGTGTGCTCGAAGACGACGCTCAGCGAGAAGTCGTTCGTGACCAGGCCGTACTCGAGCGCCGCGATCGCGACGAGCGCCGCCGCGAACGCGGCCGTGAACGCGTTCTGGACGCTGCGCATGACCCGCCGGTCGCGGCGGAGCCCCGCCACCACCGCACCCACCGCCGCGTAGGCCGCGAGCGCGAAGACGAGGTAGACGGCGACGCGGCCGAGGGTGGTCAGGCCGACGCTCCTACGATCCGCCGGACGAGTACTTGCTCGGGCACTTCGTGAGCAGCGAGTCGGGCTGCGCCACGAACACCCCCCTCTCGAGGCGTCCGGTGACGATCACCCGCCGCGAGGTCTTGAACGCGTCCGGAACCGAACCCCGGTACGACACCGGCACCGTCTGCGACGACGCCTCGTCGCGGAGCACGAACCGCATCGGGTCGGATGTGCGCGACGCACGTATGACCGTGCCGGTAAGCGTCACCTGCTTCTGGGCGGCCCCGTCGGTGTCGCTGCGCAGCTGCGCCACGCTGACGAGCAGCGTCCCCGAGTTGAAGAGCGCCTGGTAGGCCAGGAACACGGCGAGTAGCGACCCCACCACGAGTGCGACGACCAGGCGCGGACGCGGCGACATGCGGATCAGATTACCACCGGCCTCGCCCGAACCAGGCTGGGTGGGCTAGGCCGCGCGGTCGGGGACGCGGTAGCCCAGATCGAGGCAGAGCTGGCCGCGGCGGGTCTCGCGCAGCGCGTCGGTGTATCCCTGCCCGTACGCCGCGCGCAGGAACCAGCCGAGCAGCTCGGGATCGACCCGGGACGGATCGACCTCGAAGATCTCTGCCCAAAGATCGGCAAGGCGAAGGTCGATGGCCATCGCCAGCTCATGCTTGCGCTCTTCCATTTCTCCAAATGGTAGGACCGGGGTCGGACGGACTCCGGGAACCCTCGGGCCGTCAAGGTGGTCAAACACGGTGCAAATGCCACGAATCGGCCCGAGGAGACCACCATGAAGGACGCCCGCCAGCTCATCGTCACCGCCGCCGTCGCGGTGCTCGCGATCGCCGCCTACCAGGCCGTGCACGACACGTCGCGCGCACCTGCGGCGGCCGCCGCCCGCACGCCGGGCGGCGTCCTGCAGCCCTTCATGCGCTTCACGGGGAGCGGCGACGTCATGATGCATCCAGACCGGGGCACGATCTCGTTCTCGACCCACGGCACGGGCGCGACCCTCGCCGCCGCCCAGGTCGCGGCCAGCAGGACGATGAACCTGCTGATCGCCAAGCTGCGGTCGGATGGCGTCGCCCGCAGCGACATGCGCACGGACGGCGTCGGCGGCGGAGCGCGGCCGCGCAACGGCGACTTCACCGCCGATCAGAGCCTCACCGTGACCGCCCGCGACTTGTCCAAGACGGGGCGCTACCTCGCCGACGGAGCCGCGACCGGCGCGCAGTCGGACTACGGGGTCGACTTCTCGATCGGCAACCAGCACCACGCTTACGACGAGGCGCTGCGCGCCGCCATCGCCGACGCCCGGTCGAAGGCCGACGCGGCGGCCGCGGCGGCCGGCCTGCATGTGAGCGGCGTCGTCTCGGTCGAGGAGTCGCAGCAGCAGCAGTTCTACGCCGGCGACCTCTCCTACGCTCGCGCCGCCGCCATCCCCGGGCCGTCCGTCCCGATCAGGCGGGGGACGCAGAAGGTGAGCGCCCAGGTCACGGTCGTCTTCTCGTACACCGCGTAACGCAGCGGGAGTCAGGCCGGCGCGTCGCTCTCCGCGGCGCGCCGGCGAGCCTCCGCGGCGCAGCCGGGGCACAGGAACTGCTCCTCGTCGCCGTCGACGGCGTTGCGCTCCCATCGCTCGGGGGGCGTCGCGGAGTCGCCTCCGTGCCGTACCTCCACTCCACCGCAGACGCAGCGGTACACCGCACACAGGTACGGATACGGCGCGTCGATCAGCTCGTACGTCACTCCCATCACGAACATGGTCGCAGCGCGAGCGGCCGGCGGCAAGCCCGGCGAATTCTCGTGAACCGATCGGGCCGCTCATGCGAAGCCCGTGTAACGGGCACGGTGCACCAGGATGTCTCCAGATCGTTACCTGTCCCTAACCGGACGCTGATTGCGATCTGCCACAATATGGATTGCCGGACTAGACGCCGACCGGCGCGAATGGGATACTTCGCGGCGCTATGGAGGTGCGGTGGAGCAGGTTCAGATGAAAGAGGATTTGACCGCGCTGCGGCAGCGCGTCGTCAGTGAGCTCGCGGCGATCGACGTCGTCGTGTGGCCGCGCCGCAAACGCACGCGCAGGGAGCGGCTGGGCCGTTTCCTCGCCCATCGCGCCCGCAGGGCGCGCCGCATGATCCTCTGACGGGCGTCAGCGCCGGGCGCTGACGATCACCATGGCCCGCGGCAGGCGCAGGCCGGCTTCGGCGCGGAACGGCTCGAGCCGGCGGCCGAGGGCATGCACCACCCGCTCCCGCTCGGATGGAGTGAGCGCCGCGTCCAGGCGGCCGTAGTGCCCGATCCGGGCGACCAGGTCGTGCCAGTGCGCGTTCGCGTCGGCCGCGGGCAGGTGGTCGCGCAGGACGTCGCTGTGAACGTCGGCCAGCCCCGCCCGGCGGTGCAGGTCGGCGAGCTCCGCGGCGTCGCCGAGCCGCCCGAACGCGCGGGCAAAGGCGGCCCGGTCAGGCCCGAGCGCTTCGGCAACCGCCGCCCGCGGCTCTCCGAACCACGGATTCTGCTCGATCCGGGCCCAAACGGCGGTCACCACCGCGCCTCCGGGCGCCGTCACCCGGGCCGCCTCTCGCAGGGTGGCGAGCGGGTCGCGGGCGATCATCAGGGCGAGCCGGCTCGTCACCCCGCCGAACGCCGCATCGGGGAACGGGAGCGGCTCGTTCATGTCTCCGTCGGCGAACGTCGCGTCCACCCCCGCCGCACCCGCTCGCTCGCGCGCGACGCCCAGCTGCGTCACGTTCGTGTCGAGGCCGGTCGCGGCCGCCCCTCGGAGGGCGAGCTCGACGGTCAGGCGGCCGCTCCCGCAGCCGAGATCGAGAGCCGATCGGGGGCTCCCGGCCGCTTCCAGCATCTCGGAGATGCCGAACGGCAGCCCGCTTGCCACATTTTCACCGGCTCGACACCGCAATTTCACCCCCCTTGCCGTGATCGCCCGCCATCCTAGGGGTGACGCACGGAAAAGGGGGACGGATGTTCCTGATGTGGATCGCAGGAGCCTGGCTGGGCGCGAATGTCGCCGTAGTCGCACTGCTGGTCGCGCTCTCCGAGCGCGGGCGGCGGCGCCACTCGGCGCTTCCGCCCGGCACGGCCGGCTAGACCGCGAGCCGCCCGCGCATCCTCTATGATGCGCGCCGCGCGATGAGGCTCGCGCCTAACCGCCCTCGGGCTGATGGCCTCTACCTACCGGTGGAACCACGGTCCTGGAGGTGAGCGGTGAGCGATCTCGCACTTGCGTCTGTCCTGGCGGTGACCATCCTCGTGGCCGGCATGGTCTCGGTGGAGGCGGCCCTGTCGGTCGCCCTGCTCGAGCTCGCCGGCGGCGTGATCGTCGGCAACGTGTTCACGCTGACGGTGCCCGACTGGCTCGCGTTCATCGGCTCGTTCGCCGGCATCGTCCTCACGTTCCTGGCCGGGGCGGAGGTGGACGTGCCCCAGCTGCGGCGCGAGTGGCGCGCGAGCGTCGCGATCGGCGCCGTGTCGTTCGGGTGCCCGTTCATCGTCGCGTTCGCCGCCTGCCGGTGGGTGGCCGGCTGGACCGGTCAGCAGTCCGAGATCGGCGGCCTCGCCCTCTCCACGACCAGCCTCGCCGTCGTCTACGCGGTACTCGTCGAGACGGGCTTGAACCGTTCGCTCGTCGGCAAGCGGATCATGTCCGCGACCTTCGTGACGGACATCCTGACCGTGCTCGGACTGTCCGTCCTGTTCCTCACGCCGAACGTCTGGATCATCCCCTTCGCCGTCTTCTCGCTGGCAGTCATCTTCGGCCTGCCGAAGATGGCGCCGTGGTTCTTCTTCCGGTACGGCGACCGCGTCACGGAGCCCGAGATCAAGCTCGTGTTCGCGATCCTCTTCCTGCCTGATGTACCTCGGCGACCGCGCGAACAGCCAGGCGGCGCTGCCCGCGTTCGTGCTCGGCCTGGCGATGAGCGCCCACTACGCCGAGCACCGCCAGGAGCAGGAGCGCATGCGCGTGGTCGCGTTCGCCTTCCTGACGCCGTTCTTCTTCCTGAAGGGCGGCATGAACGTGTCGCTCGGCGACGTCGCGTCCAACCTGGGCGTGCTGGGGCTCCTGGTCCTGGCGAAGATGATCCCGAAGCTGGCGGGCGTCTACCCGCTGGCCCGCCGGTTCACCGCCCCCCACGCTGCATTCACGACACTGCTCATGAGCACCGGGCTCACGTTCGGCACGATCACCTCGCTCTACGGCCTGCAGAGCGGGATCATCGACCAGACCCAGTTCTCGCTGCTGATCTCGGTCGTCGTGCTGTCGGCGATCGTGCCGACGGCGATCGCGCAGCGCCTGTTCGCCCCGCGCGAGCCCGCCGCCCTTGCGCCGCCGCTGGCCGCTCAGACAGCCGGCGGGCAGCGCTCCGCGCGGTAGCGCTCGGCCAGCTCACGGTCGCCGTTCGGCACAGCGTCGGCGAGCTGCACCATCAGCGTGTCGAGCTCCGGCAGCATCGAGCTCTCGGGCAGCCTCGCGTGGAAGAGGTCGACCATGCGGCCGTAGTACCACAGCTGGCTGGCCGCGCCGTGCTTGAACACGCTCCAGAACCGCTCGTCGCCGCGGCCCGCGTCGCGTACCGTCGCGCGCAGGTTCGAGAGCTTGTCGGCCATCGAGACGCGCAGGAGCGGCTGTCGCAGATCGCCGTCGACGTGGGCCAGGTGGTCGAGGTGGTCGCACTTGCGATCCCACCAGTCCGCCTTCGGCTGCCCCGGCTCGGGGATCGCGTCGCTGCAACCCTCGACGATCGCCGCCACCCGGTTGCCGAAGCGCCCGCGGATGTCCTCGAGCCGGCTGGGGCCGCCCTGATCCTCGACCGCGTCATGGAGCAGCGCCGCCACCGCCTCGTCCTCGCCGCCGCCGTCCTCGAGCACGAGGGACGCGACGCCGAGCAGATGCGCCATGTACGGCACACCCGAGCCCTTGCGGAGCTGATCGGCATGGGCATCGGCGGCGTACGACACCGCGTCCTGGAACCGCGCGCTGAGCACGCGCGAACGCTAGACGACCGAGCGGTCAGCGGGTGCGCGTGAACCGCTGCACGGCCTGGAGCAGCTCGCGCGTCTTCTCCTCGGCCTCCTCGCGGCTGCCGGACGCCAGCGCCCCGGCGACGCAGTGGTTCGCGTGCTCCTCGAGCAGCTTCTGCGCCACCGTCTCGAGGGCTGTGGAAACGGCGCCGATCTGCGTCAGGATGTCGATGCAATAGCGCTCGTCCGCAACCATCTTCTCGATGCCGCGCACCTGCCCCTCGATGCGGTGCAGGCGCGTGATCAGGGCCTCCTTGTCGTTCACGTAGCCGTAGCTCATGCGCGGGCCTCTCCCGTGCCGGCCACGCGGACGCCGCGGTAGCTGCGCAGGCGCAGCGAGTTGCCAACGACGAACAGGCTCGACGCCGCCATCGCGGCCGCGGCGATCACCGGGCTCAGCAGCCCGGCGGCGGCCAGCGGGATCGCAGCCACGTTGTAGGCGAAGGCCCAGAACAGGTTCGCCCTGATGGTGCGGAGCGTGCGCCGGGCGAGGCCGATCGCGTCCACGGCCCCGCGCAGGTCGCCCGAGACGAGCGTCAAGTCGCTCGCCTCGATCGCGACGTCGGTCCCCGTCCCCATCGCCAGGCCGAGGTCGGCCTGGGCCAGGGCGGGCGCGTCGTTGACGCCGTCGCCCACCATCGCGACCACCTCGCCGGCGGCCTGGAGCCGGCGGATCTCGTCCACCTTGCCCTGCGGGGAGACGCCCGCGACCACCCGGTCGATGCCGACGTCGCGGGCCACGCGCTCGGCCGCCGACTGCGTGTCGCCGGTGAGCAGCACGGGTGTGAGCCCCATCCGCCGCAGCTGCGCGACCGCCGCGGCGCTCGTCGGCTTCACGGCGTCGCGGACGGCCAGCTCGGCCCGCGGCGCGCCGTCCCACGACACGGTGATCGCGCCCGACCCGCGTCCCACCTCGACGGCGTGGCCCTCGACTGTCCCACGCACGCCGCTCCCGGGGACGCTCACGAAGTCGTGCACGGGCGGCAGGTCGCCGGTCTCGGACCGGGCGGCGGCGGCGACCGCGCGCCCGATCGGGTGCTCCGACGCCGCCTCGACAGCTCCCGCCAGCCGCAGCACGTCGGCGCGGCCGGCGCGGTCGAGCAGCGTCACGCCGGCGAGCTCGATCCGGCCCTCGGTGACGGTGCCCGTCTTGTCGAGCACGATCGTGCCGATGCGGCGGCTGCGCTCGAGGACCTCGGGGCCGCGGATCAGGACACCGAGCTGCGCGCCCCGGCCGGTGCCGACCATGAGCGCGGTCGGGGTCGCCAGGCCGAGCGCGCACGGGCAGGCGATGATCAGTACGGCGACCGCCGCGGTGAACGCATCGGACGCCGTGGCGCCGGCGAGCAGCCATCCCGCGAGCGTCGCGAGCGCGATGACCATGACGATCGGGACGAATATGGCTGACACCCGGTCGGCCAGCCGCTGCGCCGGCGCCTTGCCCGACTGGGCTTCGTCGACCAGCGCCGCGATCCGGGCGAGCGCCGTGTCGGCGCCGACGCGGGTCGCGCGGACGACGAGGCTTCCGTGCGCGTTCACGGTGGCCCCGGTGACGCCATCGCCGGGTCCGACCTCGACCGGGATCGGCTCGCCGGTGAGCATCGAGACGTCGACGGCCGAGTGGCCGTCCTCGACCACCCCGTCGGTCGCCACCTTCTCACCGGGCCCAACGACGAAACGGTCGCCGACGGCGAGCGCCTCGATGGGCACACGCTCCTCGCGGCCGTCGCGCAGGACGCGGACGTCGCGGGCTCCGAGCTCGAGCAGGCGCCGGATCGCGTCGCCCGAGCGGCGCTTGGCGCCGGCCTCGAGCAGGCGGCCCACCAGGATGAGCGTCGTCACGACGGCGGCGACCTCGAAGTACGTGTCGGCGTCGAGGCCGGCGACGAGGACGACGACCGACCACGACCAGGCGGCGAGCGTGCCGAGGGTGATCAGCGTGTCCATCTGGGCGACGCCGTGGCGCGCGCTTGTGAGCGTCGAGCGGTGGATGCCCCAGCCCGTGTAGAAGACGACGGGCGTGGAGAGTGCGAGCGCGACCCACTCCCAGCCCGAGAAGTGCAGCTCCGAGATCATTCCCATCAGCACGACCGGCACGGTCAGCGCGACGGCGACGACCAGGCGGCGGCGCACGACGGCGGCCGGCTCGTCGTCGTGGTGGTGATGGCCGCCGGCGTGCTCGTGCCCGGCGGGGTGGGCGGCGTAACCGGCGGACTTGACGGCGCCGACGAGTTGCGCCACCTCGACGTCGGGCGGGCAGCGCACGGTGGCCTGCTCGGTCAGGTAGTTCACGCTGGCCGAGACCCCGTCGACCCGGTTCAGGCCGCGCTCGACGCGGGCCGCGCACGATGCGCAATGCATCCCGTCGATGCGGAGACGCAGCTCCTGCTCAGTGCCCGATGGATACCCCATAGGGGTACCGTATCACCGCCGGGAAGGCGCGCTCAGGCCGGCTCGCGCACGAGCTCCATCGTCGAGCAGTGCACGCCGCCGCCGCCCTTCTGGATCTCGTCGTAGGGGATCGCGACGACCTCCATCCCCCGTGCCTCGAGCAGCTCGCGGGTGCGCGGGTACCCATCGCACATCAGGATGCGGCCAGGAGCGAGCGCGAGCGAGTTGATCGCCCACTCCTCGCCGTCCGGGCACGGGATCGGCTCGATCCCCAGCGCGCGCATGCGGTCGAGGAACCAGTAGGGCAGGCCGTTCACCTCGACCAGCGCGGCGTCCGGAGAGAGCATTCCGAGGTGGCCGTCGAGGTGGATCGACCAGCCGACCATGGGCACGACGATCAGCTCGATCCCGAGCTCGGCGAGCGCGTCGCCGAGCTGGCGGGCGCCCTCCTCGTTGCAGCGGATCGAGGTGCCGTAGGCGGCCACGCCGGGCCGCAGCTTCACGAGGCTCCCGCCCTCGACCAGGCCGGTGCCGGTGATCGTGCGGAGGATGGGCATCCCGGCCGCCGCAACCGCCCGGGTGACGAGCGGCTCCTCCCCGCGCCGCATCGCCGGCGCCATCCGGCCGATGATCGCGCCGCCGGGAACGGTCATGAGCGGGTCGCGCGTGTAGATCGGGCGGGTCAGGTGCCCTGGCCCGTCGCCTTCGACGAAGACGACCTCGACCCCCTCGGCACGCAGCGCGTCGACGAGGCCACAGTGCTGGGCTGCGACCTTGTCCAGATCGGGCTCCTCGCGCGACTCCCAGTACCAGCCACCGTCGGGGTCGACGAGCGCCCCGGCCGCCTCGTTCCAGGCGTCGGCCCGGACGCGGCTCCACTCGCCCCGCGGCTCGCGGACGAGCACGACCCGCAGGCGGCCGACCTCGTCGGTCGCGCCCCAGCTCCGGCCCCACACCTGTTCCAGCTCGCCCGGGTCGTCGAACGGCGGCTCGGGCACGGCCGGGCACAGGCTCAGGTGGTAGCCGAACGGCTGGCGAACGATGGTCTGCGACACGATCTTGCTCCCTCCTCGACGGCGAGGCGAGGATCGCCGCCGGTGTGGCCCGGTGTCAAGCTGGTAGGGTGTTCCGACCGTCGCGCGGACGTAGCTCAGCCGGTAGAGCGTTGGCTTCCCAAGCCAAAGGTCGCGGGTTCGAGACCCGTCGTCCGCTCCTCTTGCGGCCCGTCGTCCACGGGAACCGATCGCCGTCTCAATGCGGCCTTCCGGCAACCGATTACCTGTCGGCAATGGCCGACGAGCACGACGCATACCACCTGACCGACCTGGCGGTCGCGCTGCACGCGCGCCGCAGCCCCGAGGCGGTGCTCGCGGCGTTCGCCGAGGCGGTTCCCGGCGTCGCCGAACGGCCCGGGATCGAGCTCGTCGACGGGGCGCTGACGTTCGCGCCGGGAGCGCTCGCGGACGACGAGGCCGAGGTGTGGACGCGGCGCGCGGCGATCCTGGCAACCGCCCTCGAGAACGCGGCCGCCCACGACTCACAGACGCGTGCCGAGGCGATGCTCCGCGCGTTGATCGAGCAGCTGCCGGCCGTCTCGTACATCGCCCAGCCGATCTCGGGCAACCCCATCTACATCAGCCCCCAGCTCGAGCAGCTCTTCGGCTCGAAGGTCAGCGACTGGATGCAGGGCATGGACGGCTGGGCCGCCCAGATCCACCCCGACGACCGCGACGAGGTGCTGCGGACGTACACCGCCGCCGTCGCCGCGGCCGTGCCGTACGACGGCGAGTACCGGCTGATCGACACGGGCGGCCAGGTGCGATGGGTGTGGGACACGGCGGTCACCATCGTCGACGGCGACGGCACCCCGCAGGCCGTCCACGGCGTGATCTTCGAGGTCACGAAGCGCAAGCTGGCCGAGCAGGCGCTCAACAGCTCCCAGACGCAGCTGCGCGAGGCCGAGGCCCGCTACCGCAACCTGGTCGAGCGGCTGCCGCTCGCCATCTACATCGACGCCCTCGACGCGACCGCAACCTCGATCTACAACAGCCCCAAGAACGCCGAGATCACCGGCTACACGCACGAGCAGTGGGTGGCCGACCCCGACCTGTTCGCGCGCATCGTCCATCCCGACGACCGCGAGCGCGTGATGGCCGCCCTGTCGGAGGCGCACGACGCGCACACCGAGTTCTGCTGCGAGTACCGCATCGTCCGCCCCGACGGCAGCCTGCGCTGGCTGCGCGACGAGTCGGTCATCGTTGAGGACGAGGCGGGCGTCCCGCTCTACCGCCAAGGCTACCTGCTCGACATCACCGACCGGCGCCAGGCCGAGGAGCGGTTCGCACACCTCGCCTACCACGACGCCCTCACCGGCCTCCCCAACCGGATCCTGTTCCGGGAGCGGCTGGAGCTCGAGCTCGAGCGGGCGGCGCGCGACCGCGCCGGCCTCGTCGTCCTCTACGTCGACCTCGACGATTTCAAGCTGGTCAACGACAATCTGGGGCACGGTGCCGGGGACGAGCTTCTGTGCGCGGTCGCCGAGCGGCTCCGCCACGCCGTCCGTCCCGGCGATCTGGTCGCCCGCCAGGGCGGCGACGAGTTCCTCGTCCTCCTGGCCGGCGTCGAGCACAGCCCGAGCGCGAGCCTGGCCGAGACCGGGGAGCGCATCGGGCACCAGCTCCTGGCGGCGCTCTCGACGCCGTTCGCGGTCGCCGGCACCGAGGTCTACTGCTCGGCGAGCGTCGGCGTGAGCCTCTACCCCGTCGACGCGAAGAGCGCGGAGACGCTGCTGAAGCACGCCGACGTTGCCATGTATCGCGCCAAAGATGCGGGCCGGCACGCCTGCCATGTCTACTCGACCGGAGCGGGGGCCGGCGCAGGGAGCATCGCCACCGCCGCGCGGCTCGCGCGCGCCATCGAGGGCGGCGACCTGACGCTGCACTACCAGCCGATCGTCGACCTCGCGACCGGCGCCACCGTCGGCTGCGAGGCGCTCGTGCGCTGGCGGGACGGCGACGCGCTCGTGCCGCCGGGCAAGTTCATCCCGCTCGCCGAGCGCACCGGCCTGATCGCGCCGCTCTCCGACTGGGTCATCGCCGAGGCCTGCCGCCAGAGCCGGGCGTGGCAGGGGCGCGGACTCGAGCTGCCGATCTCGGTGAATTTCTCGGGCGCCCTGTGGGACCTCGCCGCGGTGCGCCGGTTCCTCGACACGCTGGCCGGGTTCGAGCTCCCCGCCGGCCGGATCACCGTCGAGCTGACCGAGTCCACCGCCATGGCGAACCCCGCCGAGACTCGCCGGATCATGGCCGAGCTGCGCCGGCGGGCCGTGCCGATCGCGATCGACGACTTCGGCACGGGCCACTCGTCTCTCGGCCGCCTGCAGGAGATGTCGGTCTCGACGCTCAAGATCGATCGCTCCTTCATCGCCAACCTGGGCAAGGAGCAGGGCCGCGTGCTGGTCGAGACGATGGTCGGCCTGGCCCAGGGCCTCGGCCTGAAGCCGCTGGCCGAGGGGATCGAGACCGAGTCGCAGCTCGAGTTCCTGCGCGCCGCCGGCTGCCCCCTCGGGCAGGGCTACCTGTGGAGCGGCGCGCTCCCCGCCGCAGAGCTCGAGGCTCACTGCCGCGGCCGCCGCGCGGCCTAGAGGCACCCAAACGCGCCCTGTGCCGAGCATCACATCGTGGCGATCTGACTGCCGTGCCCGTCTCGTATCTCCTCATATGCAAGACCACACCACACCAGACCACGGCCGGCGCGGCCTGTGGATCGCTGCAGGACTGATCGCCCTCGTCGTCATCGTTGCGCTGGTCGCAATGACAGGCGGTGGCGGCGGCGGCGGAGGCGGGGCCGGCTACTGAGCCCCCGCCCGGGGACGGTCCCCACCCCCTCCTGGGGACTGTCCCCGGTAGATTCGGCCGATGCGCCACGGCATCTCGCTCGCGCCCTTCGGGGAGCTCGCCGACCCACGAGTGGTCGCTGACCTCGCGGCGGACGCCGAACGGGCCGGCTTCGACGGCTTCTTCGTCTGGGATCACATGTACCGCGCCGGCCCGCCGATCCGGCCGGTCGCCGACCCGTGGATCGTGCTCGCGGCCGTCGCCGCGGCCACCGGGCGGGTGCGCCTCGGACCGCTGGTGACGCCCGTGGCGCGGCGCCGGCCGCAGAAGCTCGCGCGTGAGACCGTCAGCGTCGACCACCTCAGCGGCGGCCGGCTCGTGCTCGGCGTCGGCCTCGGCGTCAACACCGGGGGCGAGCTGACCCGTTTCGGCGAGGAGGACGACGCCCGCGCCCGCGGTGACCGGCTCGACGAGGGGCTCGAGCTGCTGTGCCGGCTCTGGAGCGGTGAGCCGGTCACCCACCGCGGGGAGCACTTCACTGCCGACGACGTGCGGTTCGAGCCCCGGCCGTTGCAGGCCCCGCGGATCCCGATCTGGGTCGCCGCCCCCACCGGGCGGCCCCGTCCCGTCCGCCGCGCGGCCCGCTACGACGGCATCTGCACCGACGCGACGCCGGACGAGGCCCCCGCGCTGCTCGACCGCATCCGCCGCGACCGGGGCGGCCTGGACGGCTACGACGTCGTCGTCTCGGGGCGTCCCGGCCGCACGCCCGACGGCTGGGAGGCGGCCGGCGCCACCTGGTGGATCACAGCGTTCCCCGACCCGGTCGATCCCGAGACGGTCGCAGGAGTGATCGCGGACGGCCCGCCGTGAGCGGCCGCGTCGGCGTCTGCGGGTCGCTGAACATGGACGTCTTCGGATACGCCCACCAACTGCCGGCCCCCGGCGAGACCGTGCTGGGCGAGCGCCTCGCCTACGCGCCCGGCGGCAAGGGCGCCAACCAGGCGGTGGCCGCACGGCGGATGGGCGCCGATGTGCGCTTCGTCGGCGCCTGCGGCCGGGACGAGTTCGGCGACCGCCTGACGGCGGCGCTCGAGGCCGACGGCATCGACCTGACGGGCCTGCGCCGGGTCGACGCCGAGACGGGCGTCGCGCTGATCGTCGTCGACGACGCCGGCGAGAACCAGATCGTCGCCCTCTACGGCGCGAACCACCTCGCGACCCCGCCCGACCCCGAGCCGGCCGTCGACGTGTGGGTGACGCAGGGCGAGGTGCCGCCCGACGCGGTGGCGGGCGTCCTGGCCGCGGCCCGAGCCACCGGCGCGACGGCGCTTGTCACGCCTTCGCCTGCCGGCCGTCTCGACGCCGAGCTCGTCGCCCGGTTCGACGTCGCCGTCGTGAACGAGACCGAGCTCGCCGCGCTCGGGGAGCGGCGCCCGCCCGCGCTCGTCCTCACCCTGGGCGCGCGTGGCGCCCGCATCCTGCCGGACGGTCCGGACATCCCCGCACTGCCCGCCAGAGTCGTCGATACCACCGGTGCCGGCGACTGTGTGACCGGCGCTACGGCGGCGGGGCTCGCCGAGGGCCGGACGCTCGTCGACGCCGTCCGCCTGGGGCTCGCCGCCGCGGCCATCTGCGTCGAACGGCACGGGTGTCAGCCCGCGATGCCCACGCGGGCCGAGGCCGACCTGCGGCTCAGCTCACCTTCTTGACCCCGTGCACCGGGCGGCCGAGGGCACGCCACTGGAACAGGGTCATGATGGGCAGCGTGTCGTCGTAGCGGACGATGCGCGGGTTGCGGCCGACCTGGGCCGCCCGGGCGGCATGGTCGATCAGGTCGTCGCGGTCGGGCGCGACGATGACGTGGTGACAGGCGGTGACGTAGGAGAACTCCTCGCTGCACGCCGGGCACGGCCACGGATCGGTGTGGATCGCATACCAGTCGCCCTCGTCGGTGCCGGCGTCCTCGCCGGCGAGGATCTCCTCGAGCTCCTCGACCTCGTAGACGGTGGGTGCGGTCGGCAGGTTGGCCACGCGGTCAGCGTAGCAGCGGCCGAATCCGTCACATGGACTCGGGCGCGTCCACCCCGAGGAGGCCGAGCGCGGTCACCATCACCTGCGCTGTCGCCCGGCACAGGGCGAGCCGGCTGCGCTCGACGGGGGGCTCGACGCCGATCACCTGGCACTGCTTGTAGAACTGGTGGAACGCCTTCGCGGTGTCCTGGGCGTAGCCGGCGATGCGGTGCGGGCCGCGCCGGTCGGCGGCCTCGGCCACGAGGCCGGGGAACTCCGCGAGCGCCTTCACGAGCTCGCCCTCAGCCGGCTCGGGCTGCCACGCCTGGTCCGGCTCTGCCACGTCACCGCCGTCGGCCCGGCGGAGGATGGCCGCGATGCGGGCGTGGGCGTACTGGCAGTAGTAGACGGGGTTCTCGGCGTTCTGGGCGGTGAGCACGTCGACGTCGAGGTCGATCGGCTGGTCGTGTCCGCGCTGGACGAGCGCGTAGCGGGCCGCGTCGACGCCGATCGCGTCGAGCAGGTCGTCGAGGGTCACGATCCGCCCTGCCCGCTTCGACATCTTGCCCTCGCTCAGGCGCACGAGCTGATAGATCTGGACGTCGACCCGGGCCGGGTCGTAGCCGAGCGTCTGTGCGGCGGCCTTGAGCCGGCCGATGTAGCCGTGGTGGTCGGCGCCGAGCACGTAGACGGCCGTGTCGAAGCCGCGTTCGAGCTTGTCGGCGATGTAGGCGAGGTCTCCGGCGACGTACGTAAACGTGCCGTCCGAGCGGACGAGCACCCGATCCTTGTCGTCGCCGAGGGCGGACGAGCGCAGCCAGACCGCCCCGTCGGCCTCGTAGACGTGCCCCTCGGCGCGGGCGCGGTCGATCGCCCGCCCCACCGCCCCGCTCTCGTACAGCGACCGCTCCAGGAACCAGCTGTCGAACGAGCACCGGAAGCGGGCGAGGGTCGTCCGGATCCGGCCAATCATGGCATCGGTGCCCGCCCGCGCCCAGGCGGCGACGTCGGCGTCCGGCCCGAGCGCGAGCTCGGCGGCGACGTCGGCCACGTACGTGCCCTGGTAGCCGTCCGCCGGCGGATCGACACCCGCCGCACGCGCCTTCAGCGACTCGCCGAAGAGGTCAACC
>CAVPSM010000004.1:0-764173 GCA_963708365.1 uncultured Actinomycetes bacterium | reverse complement strand
GGTCCGACGTGGCAGCGATGGCGCCGACGACGCACATCGGCGCAGCCACGCCGATCGACTCCTCCGGCCAGAACCTCGGCTCCGACCTGCGCCGCAAGGTGCTGCACGACTCCGTCGCCCAGATCACCGAGCCTGGCGGCCTCGCCACGGCCGCAACACCGAGGCCGCAAAGCTGATCGTCACCAACGCGAACGAGTACACCGCGCCCGAGGCGCTCCACAAGAACCTGATCGAGTACGTCGCCCGCAGCCTGCCGGTGCTGCTCGGCCAGATCGACGGCACGACGACCGCCTACACGCAGAAGCCGATCGTGCTGCACACCGCCGACGCACGGATCGAGACGATCGAGATGCCGTGGACGCTTGAGCTCCTGAACATCCTGATCGACCCGAACCTGCTGTATCTGCTGTTCCTGGGCGGCATCATCGGGATCGCCTACGAGGTCTACCACCCCGGCGTGATCCTGCCGGGGACGCTGGGCGCCGTCTCGCTGATCCTGGCGCTGTTCGGGTTCTCGATCGTCTCGATCAACCTGGCCGGGGTCATCCTCATGATCTTCGGCGTCGCCCTGCTCGGCCTGGAGGCGTGGGTCTCCGCGCACGGCCTGATGGGCATCTCCGGGGTGATCGCCATCGCGGCAGGCGGCCTCGATGCTCTTCCGCACGCCCGGCGAGGGCGTGAGCCCGCTGCTCGTGATCGGGATGAGCGTCGTGGCCGGTGTCCTGTTCGCCTTCGTCGCCACCAAGATCGTCGACGCCCGCCACCGGCCGGTCATGTCCGGCGGCGGCGCCCCGGCGCTCGTCGGCCGCACCGCGGTCGTCCGCACGCCCCTCCAGCCGGACGGGCAGGTGTACCTGCACGGCGAGCTGTGGCAGGCCGAGACGGACGGCAGCGACGTCGCAGCCGGACGTGAGGTCGTCGTCGAAGCAGTCGACGGGCTTACCCTGCGGGTGACCCCGGCGCCCGCGCCCACCACCGAAGGAGTCACCACGTGATCCTGCTCTCCTCGCTCGCCCCGATCATCGTCGTGGCGGTACTCGCCGCATTCGCGATCGCCCTCCTGGCGAGCTCGGTGCGGGTGCTGCGCGAGTACCAGCGCGGAGTCGTCTTCCGGCTCGGCCGGCTGCTGGGCGCGCCGAAGGGCCCCGGGCTCTTCCTGCTCATCCCGATCGTCGACCGGATGGTGCAGGTCGAGCTGCGCACGATCACGCTGGTCGTGCCGCCGCAGGAGGTCATCACGCGCGACAACGTGCCGGTGCGCGTGAACGCGGTCGCCTATTTCCGGGTGGTCGACCCCACGGCCGCAATCGTCGAGGTGGCCGACTTCGGCCTCGCGACGTCCCAGATCTCGCAGACGACCCTGCGGAGCGTGCTCGGCCAGCACACGCTCGACGAGCTCCTGTCCGAGCGCGACAAGATCAACCAGATCCTGCAGCAGATCATCGACGAGCAGACCGCGCCCTGGGGCATCAAGGTCAGCGTCGTCGAGGTGAAGGACGTCGAGATCCCGTCCGGCATGCAGCGGGCGATGGCCCGCCAGGCCGAGGCCGAGCGCGAGCGGCGGGCGAAGGTGATCGCGGCCGAGGGCGAGTTCCAGGCCTCGTCCAAGCTGGCCGACGCCGCCGCGGTAATCGCCGAGCACCCGATCGCGCTCCAGCTGCGCTACCTGCAGACGCTGCTCGAGATCTCGGGCACGAACAACACCACCACCATCCTGCCGATCCCGATCGACCTGCTGCGCGCCCTGCGGCCCGGAGGGGACGCCGGATAGCGCTCGATCTGCGCCGCAGCCCCCTCACGGGGGTTCCGGTCGTGGTCGCGCCGGGCCGGTCGGCCCGGCCCGGGCGCGCTCGGCCGCACGACCCGCATCGCCGATGCGGCCACCTGCCCGTTTTGCGAGGGCCACGAGGCGATGACGCCGCCCGAGGTGCTCGCGCTCGGCCGCGCGTCCGGCGCAGCCGACACGCCCGGCTGGACGGTGCGCGTCGTCCCGAACAAGTTCCCGGCCATCCCCGGCCAGGAGGTGGTGATCCACGGCCCCGCCGCACGTGACCGCCTTCGCGGAGCTGCCCGACGATGTGGTGCGACAGGCCCTCGTCGCCTGGGAACTGCGGCGCGAGCACCACCGCGCAGCGGGCGCGGCCTACCTGCTCGCGGCGATCAACGAGGGCCCCGGCGGCCGGCGCGTCGCTCGACCACTCCCACTCCCAGCTCATCCCGTTCGACCGTGTCCCGCCGGCGGTCGCCGAGGAGCTCCCGGCGTTCACAGGCGGCTGCGCACTGTGCACGGCGCTCGCGAACGAGGAGGGACGGACGATCCGGCTCGCCGACGGCCTGCGCACGTTCGCGCCGCGCTGGAGCCGGTTCGCCTACGAGCTGTGGATCGTGCCGGACGCCCACGACAGCGACCCGGCCGCGCCGGGACCCTGGCAGCGGCGCTCCTGCACGCCACCCGCAGCCTGCGCGCCGTTCTGGGAGAGGGCCTGGCGTGGAACGCCGTCCTCCACGCGCCGCCGCTGCGCGGCGACGACCCCTTCCACTGGCACGTCGAGATCTGGCCGCGGCTGGCCGTGGCCGCGTCGGTCGAGCTCGGCGCCGGCATCTGGGTCAACATCGTCGACCCGGACGTCGCCGCCCGCGAGCTGCGGTCAGTGCAGCTCTGACCCGGTGGGGCCTGGCCCCGGGTTACTCCTCGGACGGCGCGGCACCGTCGCCGTCGGCGCTCGGCTCCTCGCCCGCCTCGACGTCGAGCTCGGTCTGCGGGTCGTCCGGCGCCTGGGGCTCGGTCACCCGGGCGATGCTGCCGACCGTGTCGTCGCCGCGCAGGTTCATCAGCCGCACGCCCTGCGTGGGCCGGCCCATCCGCGAGATGCCGTCGACACCCGTGCGGATGATCGTGCCGTCGCGGCTGATCAGCATCACCTCGAACCCGTCGCGGACGATCATCGCGCCGGCCAGACGACCGCGCGCCTCGGTGTAGCGAATCGTGAGGACGCCCATCGTGCCGCGGCCCTTCGTCGGGTACTCCTCGACCCGGGTGCGCTTGCCGAAGCCGTTCTCGGTCACCACGAGCAGGTCCTGTTCGTCGCGGGCGATCTCGACCGCGATCACCTCGTCGCCCTTGCGCAGCTTCATCCCGGCGACGCCGGTGGCATCGCGGCCCATCGGCCGGACGTCCTTCTCGGAGAAGCGCACCGCCTGGCCGTTCCGCGACACCATCAGCACGTCGTCGTCGCCGTCGGTGAGACGGACGCCGATCAGCTCGTCGCCATCGCGCACCTTGAGCGCGATGATGCCGTCGGCCCGCAGTACGGTGTCGTAGGCCTTGAACTCGGTCTTCTTCACGACACCGTTGCGGGTCGCGAAGAGCAGATAGCGGCCTTCGCCGTAGTCGCGCGTGTCGATCACGGCCCGCACCTTCTCGTCCTGGCGCAGCGGCAGCACGTTCACGAGCGCCCGGCCCTTGGACTGACGGTTGCCGGTCGGCAGCTCGTGCACCTTCACGCGGTAGACCTTGCCGACCGTCGTGAAGAACAGCAGGTAGTCGTGCGTGGAGGCGACGAACAGGTGCTCGATGTAGTCGTCCTCCTTCGTGTCCATCCCGATCACGCCGATCCCGCCGCGACCCTGGACGCGGTAGGCGGTGACCGCGAGCCGCTTGATGTAGCCGGAGCGCGTGATCGAGATGACCATGTCCTCCTCGGCGATCAGCTGCTCGAGGTCGATCTCGCCCTCGGCCGGCAGGATCTCGGTGCGGCGGTCGTCGCGGAACTGCTCGCGCATCTCTTCGAGCTCCTCGCGGATGACCGTCATCAGCTTCGTCTCGTCGGCCAGGATGCGCGCAGCTCGGCGATCCGCTCCATCAGGTCGGCGTGCTCGTCCTGGATGCGCTTGCGCTCGAGGCCCGGTCAGCGCGCGCAGGCGCATGTCGAGGATGGCCTGGGCCTGGATCTCGGTGAGCTCGAACTGCCCCATCGAGCTCGGAGCGGGCGGTGTCGACGTCATCGGCCCCGCGGATGAGGGCGATCACAGCGTCCAGGTTGTCGAGCGCGATCAGGTAGCCCTCGAGCACGTGCGCCCGCCGCTCGGCCCGGTCGAGCTCGAACTTGGTGCGGCGGGTGACGACCTCCTTCTGGTGGTCGAGGTAGTGCACGAGCATCTGCCGCAGCGAGAGCGTGCGCGGGACGCCGTCGACCAGAGCCACCATGTTCACGCCGAAGGTGCTCTGGAGCGGCGTGTGCTTGAAGAGCTTGTTGAGGACGACCTTGGGGATCGCGTCGCGCTTCAGCTCGACCGTGAGCCGGGTGCCGTTACGGTCGGAGTGGTTGTTGACGTCGGCGATCTCCGGGATCACCTTGTCGTTTACCAGGTCGGCGATCTTGCGGACGAGGCCGTCCTCGCCGTCGCGCTTCACCTGGTAGGGCACCTCGGTGACGATCAATGCGGTGCGGCCGCCGCTTCAGCTCTTCCGTATGCACCCGGGCCCGCATGACCACCTTGCCGCGGCCCGTCTCGTAGGCCTCGCGGATCCCGCTCATGCCCATGATCGTGGCGCCGGTGGGGAAGTCGGGGCCCTTGATGTGCGTCATCAGCTCGTCGATGCCCGCTTCCGGGTTGTCGATGAGGGCGACACAGGCGTCGATGGTCTCGGCCAGGTTGTGCGGCGGGATGTTCGTCGCCATGCCGACCGCGATGCCGGCGGAGCCATTCACGAGCAGGTTCGGGAACCGCGCCGGGAGCACGGTCGGCTCGCGATGGCGGCCGTCGTAGTTGGGCCGGAAGTCGACCGTGTCGGAGTCGAGGTCGCGCAGAAGCTCGACCGCCAGGCGATCGAGGCGGCACTCCGTGTAGCGCATGGCGGCCGCGGGCCAGCCGTCCTGGTTTCCGAAGTTGCCCTGGCCGTCGACCAGCGGGTAGCGCAGCGCAAACCACTGCGCCAGCCGCACGAGCGTGTCGTAGGCCGCCGTGTCGCTGTGCGGGTGGTACTTGCCGAGCACGTCGCCGACGACGCGCGAGCACTTCGAGTAGGGCCGGCCGGGCTGCAGGCCGGCCTCGTTCATCGAGTGCAGCACGCGCCGGTGGACCGGCTTGAGGCCGTCGCGGACGTCGGGGAGGGCACGGGACACGATCACGCTCATCGCGTAATCGAGGTAGCTCGTGCGCATCTCCTCGGCGAGGTCCTGCGGCTCGATCCTGCCGCCGCCCAGCGTGTCAATCGCCCATCCATCACCGCGCTCCTAAGGAAGCGAGGGTGTGTTAGGGGTCATACATGTCGAGGAACTTGACGTCGCGGGCGTTACGTTCGATGAACTCGCGTCGCGGCTCCACGCGGTCGCCCATCAGCGTCGTGAACATCTGGTCGGCCGCCGCAGCGTCGTCGACCGAGACCTTCTTCAGCACCCGGTTCTCGGGGTTCATGGTCGTCTCCCAGAGCTGCTCCGGGTTCATCTCGCCGAGGCCCTTGAACCGCTGCAGGTTCAGGCCCTCCTTGGCCATCTCCAGGATCACGGGCCGCAGCGCCTCGAAGGTATGCACGTCCTCGGCCAGCTTGCCCATGCGCACCGTGAACGGCGGCGGGCCGGTGAGCTCGACGAGCCGGGCGTGGGTGCTGCGCAGGCTCTGGTAGCCGGGGGTCGAGAACAGCGCGAGCGGCACGACCGTCGTCTGCGCGGCGCCGGTGGCCTTCTCGATGATGCGCACGCGCAGGCCGCCGTCCTCTCGGCCGACGACCTCGACCCGGTGGAGCTCCTCGTCGGGCACCTGCTCGGCGAAGTAGCGCTCGAGCTCGGCGACGGACGTGATGTCGTGCTCGATCAGGCGGTGGTCCTTCACATAGGCCACCGCGGCGTTCCCGAACTGCTCGCGCAGCTTGGACGCCCATCCCTCGTACTCCTTGACCGTGCGCTGGAGCCGCTGCAGCCGCGACTCGGTCAGCCGCGAAGGCTCGCCGGTGCGGTCTGCGACCTCGACCTTGGGCAGGCGCTCGCGCATCAGCCACTCCTCGAGCTGCAGCTCCTTCTCGAAGTAGCGGTCGTCGGAGCCGACCCGCAGCTTGTACAGCGGCGGCTGGGCGATGTAGACGTAGCCGGCCTCGATCAGGTCGGTCATGTGCCGGAAGAGGAACGTCAGGATCAGCGTGCGGATGTGAGCGCCGTCGACGTCCGCATCGCAGGTGACGACGACCTTGTGGTAGCGGGCGCCCTCGATGTTGAACTCCTCGCCGATCCCCGTGCCGACGGCGGTGATCATCGCCTGGATCTCGTTGTTCGAGAGCACCTTGTTGATGCGCGCCTTCTCGACGTTGATGATCTTCCCGCGCAGCGGCAGGATGGCCTGGAAGCTGCGGTCGCGCGCCTCGACGGCGCTGCCGCCGGCGCTGTCGCCCTCGACCAGGTAGAGCTCCGCAGACGAGGGGTCGCGGATGGAGCAGTCCGCCAGCTTGCCGGGCAGGCCGCCGCCGCCGAGGGCCGTCTTGCGCCGGATCAGCTCGCGCGCCTTGCGGGCCGCCTGGCGCGCACGGCTGGCGGCGATCAGCTTGTTCACGATCGCGCGGGCCTCGTTGGGATGCTCCTCCAGGTACTCGTTCAGGCGCGCGTTGCACGCCGACTGGACGACGCCGCGCATCGAGGGGTTGCCGAGCTTCGTCTTCGTCTGGCCCTCGAACTGCGGCTCCTGCAGCTTCACCGAGACGATGGCGGCGAGGCCCTCGCGGCAGTCGTCGCCGGTGAGCTCCTCGTCCTTCTCCTTCAACAGCCCCTTGTTGCGGGCGTACTCGTTGAGCGTCCGCGTGAGGGCCGCCTTGAAGCCGGAGAGGTGGGTGCCGCCCTCGTGGGTGTTGATGTTGTTCGCGAACGAGAACGTCGACTCGACGTAGGAGTTGTTCCACTGCATGGCCACCTCGACCTCGCCGTCGCCGCCCTGGGTGTCGAAGTAGATGATGTCCTTGTGGACGGGCTCCTTGCTCGCGTTCACGAACTCGATGAAGTCGCGGATGCCGCCGTCGTACTTGAAGTCGGCCCGCTCGCCGCCGGCGCGCCCGTCGACCAGCTCGATGCGCAGGCCCCGGGTGAGGAACGCCATCTCGCGCAGGCGCTGGCTGAGCGTCTCGAAGGCGAAGTCGGTCTCCTCGAAGATGCCGCCGTCGGGCAGGAACGTGATGGTCGTGCCGGTCTCGGTCGTCTTCTCGGCCTTCTCGAGCTTGGTCATCGGCTCGCCGCGCTCGTAGCGCTGGCGCCAGACGTGGCCGTCGCGCTTGATCTCGAGCAGCAGCTCCTCCGACAGCGCGTTCACGACCGAGATGCCGACGCCGTGCAGGCCGCCGGAAACCTTGTAGCCCCCGCCGCCGAACTTCCCGCCGGCGTGGAGCTTCGTCATCACGATCTCGGCCGCGGGCAGGCCGAACTCGGCCATGACTGCGACGGGGATCCCGCTCCCGTTGTCGGTGACCGTCACGCGGCCGTCGGGAACGAGGTCAACCCGGATGTGATCGCAGCGGCCCTGGAGAGCTTCGTCGACGCTGTTGTCCACCACCTCGTAGACCAGATGATGGAGTCCGCGAGGGCCGGTGGAGCCGATGTACATGCCCGGTCGGCGGCGAACAGCCTCCAGGCCCTCGAGAACGGTGATGTCTTTGGCGTCGTAACCTGATTCAGTCAAACGAAACCCGCTTGAATAGGCGGAAAATGGGCTACTCGAAGTGTACCAGAGGGAGGGGTCGGATCCGGCCGTCCGACCCGCCCCGAAGGTGTCACAAATCAGCCGCGCAGCGTGCGGCTGATGGCTCGCTCGAGGCTTGCCCGAAGCTCCTCCGACGGAACGTCCGCGACGAGCTCTCTGGCGCGCTCCGGCGCATCCGGATCGGGCGGCGGCAGCGGCTCCCGGGGGGGCGGCGGCGGCGGCGCGACCTCGCCCACCTCGAAGCGCAGGTCGAGCTCCTGCCCGATCGCCGCCCGCAGCTTCTGGCGGATGGCGGGAGCAGCATCGTCAACTCCGACGACCAGGCCGAGCTCGAGCACGCGACCACGAGCGCGCCCGAGGCCATCCGGGCCGGGACGGCGTGCCGGGCGACCGCCTCGCCCACCACCGCCGGCCAGCGCTCGCGGACGGCGGCCAGCGCGGGATCGGGCGCCGGAGCGCGACGGCCGACGACCGACTCGGGGCGGACGCGCTCGAGGTCGCTCACGCCGCCACCTTCCCGGAGGACACCCGCACGAGCGCCGAGGCGCGCGAGCCGAGGTCGGCCTCGTCGGTGGTCGTCACGATCGCCTGCTCGAAGCGGCTGACAGCGTCGAGGAGGAGCGCGCGCCGCTCCGAGTCGAACTCACCGGTGACGTCGTCGAGCAGGAGCAGCGGCTGCTCGCCCCGCTCGGACGTGAGCAGGTCGGCCTCGGCCAGGATGAGCGCGAGCAGGGCGCGGCGCTGCTCGCCCTGCGAGCCGAAGCGGCGCAGGTCGCGGCCGGACTCGCGCAGCTCGACCTCGTCCAGGTGCGGCCCGGCCCCGGTCGCCGCCCGCTCGATGTCGCGCCCGCGCCGGTCGCGCAGCGCCGCGGCCAGCTCTCCGGGCTCCGTGTTGGCGACGAGCCGCAGGGGCGCGTCGCCCGGCACACCGCCCAGCTGCTCGAGGCGGGCGGCAAAGGCGGGCGCGAGCTTGTCGCACAGACGGGCGCGGGCGGCCGAGAGGTCGGCCCCGGCGCGAGCAGTGACGTCGTCCCAGCCCACGAGCGCCTCGGGATCGCCGCGGCCCGTCCGCAGCCGCCGGAGCAGGTGGTTGCGCTGCGCCAGGGCGCGAGCGTAGGCGGCGGGCACGTCGGCCAGGGCCGGCCACAGCCGCACCAGCGCGCGGTCGACATACGTGCGCCGCAGCACCGGCCCCGCCTGGACGAGCCGGATCCGATCGGGCGTGAAGACCAGCACCGGGAAGCGAGCCAGAAGGCCGGCGGCGGAGCGCTCGGCGACGCCGTCGACAACGACCCGCTTCGGCTCGCCGGGGCGAAAGCCCACCTCGACCCGCGACGGGCCGGCCGCGAGCTGGGCCGCCACCTCGACGCGGGTGACCTCCTGCCCGAACGAGACCACCTGTGCCTCGGTCGTGGTGCGCGGCGAGTACGCCAGCGCGCCGAAGTGGATCATCTCGACCAGGCTCGTCTTGCCGGCGCCGTTGGGCCCCACGATCCCGATCAGGCCGGCGCCGAAGCCCACCTCGACGCGCTCATAGCAGCGAAACCAGCTGCCGCGCACCGACGTCGACGAGCACGGCGGTCAGGTCGAGAGCCTGATCGGCATGATCAGGTACGAGAAGCTGCCATCCTCGCCCTGAACGAGGCCCGGGCGCAGCGGGCTGATGAGCTTCAGGCGCACGGTGTCGCCCTCGACGCTCTCGATGCCGTCGCGCAGGAACTCCGCATTGAAGCCGATCTCGAGCGGCTCGCCGTGGAAGTCGACCGGGATCGACTCGCGGGCCTCGCCGACGTCCTGCGTCTGCGCGCTCATCGTCAGCTTGCCCGGCTCGAAGGCGAGCCGCAGCGGCAGCGTCCGCTGCGCCATGAGCGCGGTGCGGCGGACGACGTCGAGCAGCTCCGCCCGGGCCGCCGGGATCTCGTGCTCGAACGCCTGCGGCAGAAGCTGGCGGTAGTTCGGGAACTGGCCGTCGATGCGCCGGGCCGAGAGCCACACGCCCTCCAGGCCGAACAGGATCTGGTTCTCGCCGATCGACGACCTGGATGCTGTCGGCGTCGAGCGCGGCGGCGATGCGGCCGAGCTCCACGAGCGCCCGGGCCGGCACGATCGCCTGGGCGTCGCCGCCGGACCCGGGACGACCGCCTCCTTCACGCTCAGGCGGTAGCTGTCGGTGGCGGCCATGGTCACCCGCCCGTCGCCGAACTCGACCAGGATGCCGGTCAGCACAGGACGCGACTCGTCGCGCGACGCCGCCCGTGCGACGTAGTTGATCGTCGAGACGAAGGACTCGCGTTCGAGGTGAACGAGGGGCCCGAGGCCTCGGGCAGGTGCGGGAAGTCCTCGGCGCCCTGGGCATGCAGCGAGTACTCGCTCGAGCCGCAGGCGATACGCACGCACCGGTGCCGGGCGTCTGCTCGATCGTCACCTCGGACTGCGGCAGCGCGCGCACGATCTCGAGCAGGAGCCTGCCAGGGAGCACCGTCGACCCCGGCTCGTGCACCTGGGCGGGCACCGTGACCCGCACGGAGAGCTCCATGTCGGTGGCGGCCAGCTCGACGGGCCCTTCGGCCTCAGCGCGAACGAGCACGCCGGACAGGATCTGGACGGTCGAGCGCTGGGACACGCCGCGGGCCGCGATCTGCAGACGGCTGAGCAGGTCATCCTGGGAACAGACGATTTTCATGCGCGGACAGTGACCTCCCGCTTCAACGGCTTCTTAGGGAATTCAATTCAGAGGTTATAGGAGTAGGGGCTGGGGAAGGTGGGGAAAAGGGCGATGCGCGAGTCACGGAGCGGGATCCCAGTGTGGAGCAGCCTGCGGACGACATGGACCGACTTCCCCCCGGTCCCCCAGGTCGGACCGTCGGGACGGGTATGCCGGCAGCGTGGCTGGGGGTCCATGCCACGGACCCCACAGGCTGTCCACACGGAAGCACGCGCGGTTTTCACCGGCCGCGCTTGATCCGCGCGGTGAGCTCCTGGACGACGTTGAACACGTCGCGGTCCTCCCTGATCAGGTCGCCGATGCGGCGGACGCCGTGCATCACCGTCGAGTGGTCGCGGCCGCCGAACTTCGCTCCGATCTTCGGGAGCGACTGGTCGGTCAGCTCGCGGCACAGGTACATCGCGATGTGCCGCGGGTATGCGATCGACTGGGGGCGCTTGTCGCCGCGCAGGTCGGCCTGGCTCATGCCGAACCACTCGCAGACAGCCGCCTGCACCTGCTCGACGGTGATCGCGCGCGTGCTGCCGCCGGGGAACAGATCCTTCAGCACCTCGTCGGCGACGCTCACCGTGATGGGCCGGCCGGTCAGCGACGCGTACGCGATGACGCGCGTGAGCGCCCCCTCCAGCTCGCGGATGTTCGACGTCACCCGGTCGGCGATGAACGTCAGCACGTCCTTGTCGGCGACGTCGAGCCGGTCGGTGGCGACCTTCTTGCGCAGGATGGCGATCCGCGTCTCGAGATCGGGCGGCTGGATGTCGGTGATGAGCCCCCATTCGAAGCGCGATTTCAGCCGCGCCTCGAGCGTCGCCAGCTCGCGTGGCTGGCGATCGGAGGAGATGATGATCTGCTTGCCGGCCTCGTACAGGCTGTTGAAGGTGTGGAAAAACTCCTCCTGGAGCGTGTCCTTGCCCTCGATGAACTGGATGTCGTCCACTAGGAGAACGTCGTAGGTCCTATACCGCAGTTTGAATCCGGCAGTGTTTTTGTCCCGTAAAGCGTCGACAAACTCGTTCAGAACGGTCTCGGTCGTCACATACCGGACGCTCATGGCGCGATGTTGCTGCGCCACGTACTGGCCGACGGCCTGCAGAAGGTGTGTTTTCCCCAGCCCGGTCGACCCGTAGATGAAGAGCGGGTTGTACGCCTGTGCGGGGGATTCGGCCACGGCGAGCGCCGCGGCATGCGCAAAGCGGTTGCTCGGGCCGATCACGAAGAGGTCGAAGGTGTAGCGCGGGTTGAGCCCGCGGACGCTCGCGACGGGCCCCTCCTCGCCGCCGGCCTGCTCGCCGCCCTCGGCCGCCGCCTCCGTCTTGGCGGCCGCGACGGCCTCCGACACGGCGACCCGCAGCTCGAGCGCCAGGTCGTGCTCGGCGGCAGCGGCGTTCAGCAGGCTGCCGAAGTGGCCCTCGATCCAGGTCTTCGTGAACTCGTTCGGGACGGCGACGACGAGCCTGTCGGCATCCTGCTCGACCGGGGTGGCCGCGCCGAACCAGTTTGCGAAGGTGCTGGCGTTGAGGGATTCGCGCAGGCGCTGGGAGATCGTGTCCCATGTTTGGGACGCAGCGGCCGGCTCCGAGGTCATAGAGCGGCGAGTCTACGCCGTGGCCGTTCGGGCGGCAAGGCGGTACAGCTGTCAGCGAAATCCGGAAAACACCGCATTTTGCAGGTATTTCGAGGATACCCACAGAACGCTCCACAGCTGTGGACAGATTCGCTCGAAGCTCGCTCGCGGGTCCCGAAACTGCCCGTTTGCGCGGAGTTTGCCATCCCCGGCGGTCACCGCGTGTCGACATGCTTTCCACAGCACCACTTTCGCCGCGGTCGTGGCGGAGGGCCGATCCGGGGCGCTGCTTTATACTCTCGGGCACCCCATGAAGCGCACCTATCAGCCGAACACCCGCAAGCGCGCGAAGACACACGGATTCCGGAAGCGCATGAGCACCCGCGCAGGTCGGGCGGTGCTCAAGCGGCGGCGGGCTCGCGGCCGAAAACGCCTGTCCGCATAGACAGCCAGTGACCTCCGATGCCCCGTTCCCGCCGAACCGGCGTGGCCGCCTGTCCCGCGCGGGAGAGTTCGACGCGGTCACGCAGCTCGGCCGCGCGGTCGGCGGCCGCTACCTGACGCTTCGCTACCGGTCGCGGGACGACGGCGGCGAGGCCCGCGTCGGCTACGCCGTGCCCCGCCGGGTGGGTGGCGCGGTCGACCGCAACGGCGTCAAGCGCCGGCTGCGCGAGGCGATCGCCCGTCAGGAAGGAATGCTGCACGGGTCGACCGACTACGTGCTGATCGCCCGGCCCGGCATCGCGGCGACCGTCGAGGCGCAGGGGTTCGACTGGCTGTGCGACCAGGTGGCCGAGCTGCTGCAGTCCGCCGAGGCGGCGCAGTGATCTCCCGGATCATGATCCTCGTCCTGCGGGTCGTGCGGCTGGCCCTCATGCCCTTCGTCTCGATGACGTCGATCACGCCGCGGGTGTGTAAGTACGAGCCCACGTGCTCGCACTACGCCGAGCAGGCCATCCGCGCGCACGGGCCCGTGAAGGGCCTCGGCCTGGCGGTGTGGCGGGTGCTGCGCTGCAACCCGTGGTCGCGGGGCGGTTTCGATCCGGTGGTGCGGCGGTGATCTACGCCGACATCGTCATCTGGAACCAGATCGTCGCCGCGCTGGTCTGGCTGCTCAACCACTACCACGACGCGCTCGGGTCATGGGGCTGGTCGATCGTCCTTTTGACCTTCACGATCCGCCTGGCGATGCTGCCTCTCACGATCCGCCAGTTCCGCTCGATGGCTGCAATGCAGATCGTTCAGCCCAAGGTGAAGCAGCTGCAGAGCCGGTACAAGGGCAAGAACTCGCGCGAAGACAAGCAGAAGATGCAGCAGGAGCTCATGCAGCTCTACAAGGAGCACAACGTCAACCCGTTCGGCTCCTGTCTCCCGCTGCTGATCCAGGCGCCGGTGTTCATCGCGCTGAACGCCGTTCTGCGCTACCACATCCACCCGACCAGCGACACGAGCTTCCTCGGGATCCCGAACATCTTCGTGAAGCTGAACGAGCTCCCGACGGCGACCGAGTACACGCTGATCATCCTCTACGTCGGGTCGATGCTCGGCTCGACGCTGCTGTTCTCGTTCGTCACGGACAAGCAGCAGAAGTACATGCTGGCGGCAATGCCGATCATCTTCGTCCCGTTCGTCCTCAACTTCTCGACCGGTGTGATGATCTACTGGATCACGTCGAACCTGTGGACGATCGGGCAGCAGGGAATGATCAAGCGCACGATGGGCCACCGTTTCCCGCAGCCGGCAGCCAAGGGGTCGACCGGGAAGGGCGGCTCGTCAGGTAAGGGCGGCTCGTCCGGGAAGGGCGCGTCGCCGGGCAAGAGCGGGAAGCCGAAGTCGGGCACCGACGGCGGCCAGGCGGCGGACGAGCCCAGCAGCGCCGCACCCACGCCGCGCCGCGGTGCGGGCCGCCGCTCGTCGCAGCAGACCGGCCGCCGCTCCGGCCAGCGCCGGGGCGGTCGCAAGCGGTGACCGAGCCCGCGGCCCGGGTCGAGGCCACCGGCGAGACGGTGGGCGAGGCGCGCTGGGCGGCGCTGCACGAGCTCGAGCGCCGCTATCCGGCCCTCGATCGCGACCTGGTCGAATTCGCCGTGGTCTCCGAGGGTCAGCGCGGCCTGCTCGGGGTCGGCTACGAGCCCGCCCGGGTCGTCGCCGTGCTCGCCGAGGAGCCCCAGGCCACAGCCGATGCGCCCGCTGCGCCGGCCCGTGAGCCCATCGGCCCGGCGCCGGACGACTCCGAGGCCGCCGGGCTCGTGCGGGAGCTGCTCGGTCGCGTCGTGCACGGCCTGGGGATCGACGCCGACGTGGAGATCGAGGAGACCTCGGGCCGGGTCACCGGCACCGTCTCCGGCGGTGACCTCGGGCTCCTGATCGGCCGCCATGGCCAGACCATCGACGCGATCCAATACCTCGCGAACGCGGTCGTGCACCGGCGCCAGGGCGAGCCTGTCGAGGTGGTCATCGATGCCGAGGGCTACCGCGACCGCCGCGAGCGGGCTCTGTGCGGCGTGGCCGATCGTGCCGCCGCCGAGGCGGCCCGCACCGGCCGGCCGGTTGCGCTCGAGCCGATGACGTCAGTCGAGCGCAAGATCGTTCACCTGTACCTACAGGAGATGGACGGGGTCGGCACCTCGAGCGAGGGCGTGGAGCCCAACCGGCACGTCGTCGTCCTCCCAGAGGGCGATTCCGCCGAGGTGTAAAACGTGAAACACCCCGACCCGCGGCTGGCGGCGTACCGCGACCTGCTGCTCGCCGCTCCGGTGTCGGTGACCGCAATACGCGAGCCCGGTGCGGCCTGGGCGGTGCACGTCGAGGACGCGCTCGAGGCCCTGCCGCTGGTCGACCGGCTGGCGCCTGGCCGCATCGTCGACGTGGGCTCGGGCGGTGGCAGCCCGGGCCTTCCGATCGCCCTCGTCACCGGCATTCCGGTCGATCTGCTGGAGGCGACCGGATCGAAATGTGCCTTCCTGCGCCGGTGTGTGGCAGCGTTGGCGGCCCCCTGCGAGGTCGTCCACGACCGCTCCGAGCATCTGGCACGCGGCGCCGGCCGCGACGGGTACGACCTCGTGCTCGCCCGCGCCCTCGCGCCCCCTCCCGTTGCCGCCGAGCTGTGCCTCCCGCTGGCGCGGACAGGCGGCCACGTCCTGCTGTGGACGGCCGAGACGGAGCCGAGTGCCCTGGCCGAGGCGGCGGCGCTGGTCGGCGGCGAGCCGGCGGAGACCGTCGTGGTGGGCCCGAACCGCCGTCTGGAGCTGCTGCGCAAGGTCGCGCCCACCCCGGCGCGGTTTCCACGCCGGCCGGGAATGGCCGCCAAGCATCCGCTTCTGAGGGTACGATCCCGGCCATGAGCGCCCGCGTCTACGCCCTCGCGAACCAGAAGGGTGGTGTGGGAAAGACGACGACGGCCATCAACATGGCGGCGTGCGTGGCCGAGGCGGGGACGCCCGTGTTGCTGATCGACCTCGACCCGCAGGCGAACGCCACGACGGGCCTGGGATTCCGGCCGGAGCAGCTCACCGCCAGCACGTATGACCTTCTCCACGGCCGTCCGCTGGACGAGGTGGTGCTCGAGACCGCTGTCCCCAACCTCTACCTCGTCCCGTCCCACCCTGATCTGGCCGCGGCTCAGGTCGAGCTGCCGAGCGGCTCCGAACAGGGCACGCTCCTGCGCGACCTGCTGGCCGGTACCGAGGATCAGTACCCGTATGTCTTCGTCGATTGCCCGCCGTCGCTGGGGCTCCTGACCGTCAACGCGCTCGCAGCCGCGAACCGCCTGATCGTGCCGGTGCAGTGCGAGTACTACGCACTGGAGGGCCTGGCACAGCTGCTCCAGAGCGTCGAGCTCGTCCGCACCCGGATCAACCCGCGCCTGGGCGTCACCGGCGTCCTGCTCACGATGTACGACGCCAGGACGCGGCTCGCGAGCGATGTCGCGAGCGAGGTGCGGAGCCACTTCGGGCCGCTCGTCTTCGACACGGTCGTGCCGCGCAGCATCCGCCTCGCCGAGGCCCCCAGCCACGGCGTGCCGATCACGGCCTACGACTCGTCCTCGGCCGGCGCCGACGCCTATTACCGGGCGGCGCTGGAGGTCGTCGAGCGTGGCTGAGTCGAGCCGCCCACGCGGCCTCGGGCGCGGCCTGGCGGCACTCGTCGCCGAGTTTCCGACCGGCGCGACGTCGATGGTGGAGCTCGAGATCGGCCAGGTGCGGCCGAACCCGCGCCAGCCCCGGCGCGTCTTCGACGACGAGGCCATCCAGCGCCTGTCCGAGTCGGTCAAGGCCGACGGGATCGTCCAGCCCATCGTCGTGCGCGATGTCGGCGACGGCTACGAGATCGTCGCTGGTGAGCGCCGCTGGCGTGCCGCCCGGCTGGCCGGCCTGCCCACCATCCCGTCGATCGTGCGCGTCGCCGACGACAGGGAGCTGCTCATCCTGGCGCTTGCCGAGAACGTCGCCCGCGAGGATCTGAACCCGGTCGACCAGGCCCGGGCCTACGCCGTTCTGGCCGACGAGCTCGACCTCACCCAGACCGAGATCGCCCGCCGCGTCGGCAAGAGCCGCCCGGCTGTCGCGAACACGATGCGCCTGCTCGAGCTGCCCGATGACGTGCTCGACCTCATGGTCGACGGCACGCTGTCCGAGGGCCATGGCCGCGCCCTCCTGCTCGCGTCGGGGCAGGACGAGCGGTCGAGTCTGGCCCGGACCGCGGTCAGCCGGGGCTGGTCGGTGCGCGACTGCGAGGCGGCCGCCAAGCGTGCGGCCAGGCCGGCCAAGCGCGAGCCGAAACAGGCGGCGGGCGTGATGGACGACGAGCTCACCCACCTGGCCGTCGATGCGGCCTGGCAGTCGCTCGGCCTGCGCGCATCGGTGCGGCGCGGCCCGCGCGGCGGACGTGTGGAGCTGCACTTCTCGAGCGCCGCGGAGCTCGGCCGCATCGTCGACCAGCTTCGGGCAGACAGGGTGTCCTGGGCGGACTGACCGCGCACCGGCCGTCGCTTTGCCGCTCACTCGCGCACAAGCACGCGTCGCTCGGTGCGTCCTTGCGCTGCTCGGCCCGGGACGGTCGGTGAGCCGCGGTAGTATGCGGGCTCCCTTCGGGGGCGATTAGCTCAGTCGGTTAGAGCGCCGCTCTGATAAGGCGGAGGTCCCTGGTTCGAATCCAGGATCGCCCATTGGCTGCCATGGATGACACCCGACCCAGGTGCAGCTGGGTTCCCGCCGGCGATCCCCTCTACGCCGCCTATCACGACGAGGAGTGGGGCACGCCGTCGCACGACGACCGCCATCTGTACGAGATGCTCGTGCTCGAGGGCGCTCAGGCGGGGCTGTCGTGGTCGACGATCCTGCGCAAGCGCGAGGGCTATCGCAGCGCCTTCGCCGGGTTCGACGCCGAGGCCGTCGCCCGCTTCGGTCCGGCCGACGCCGACCGACTGATGGCCGACGCCGGGATCGTCCGCAACCGGCTCAAGATCGAGTCCGCGATCTCCAACGCCCACGCCGTCCTCGCGGCCCGCGAGGAGCACGGGAGCCTCGACGCGTTTCTGTGGGGACTTGTCCCGGGGGCGCCGCTGCGCCGCGGCAAGGGGCCCGTCCTGGCCGAGACGGCCGAGTCGAAGAACATGAGCAAGGCGCTCAAGCGAGCGGGCTTCCGGTTCGTCGGACCGACCGTCTGCTATGCCTTCATGCAGGCCGTCGGCATGGCCGACGATCACTCTCCGGAGTGCTTCCGCTACGCCGGATGAGGCCCCAGGGAGCGTGGCTATACTGAACTTCGGATGCAGGAGATGAGCATCTACGGGGTGTCCTTCGACATGGTCGGTAAGCAGCCGATCGTGCTGCTCCGGACGCTCGATGGGAGCAAGTTCCTGCCCATCTGGATCGGTCACCCCGAGGCGGCGGCGATCCTGATGAAGCTCCAGGGCACGCCGACGCCGCGCCCGATGACGCACGACCTGGTCACGTCGATGCTGGGCGAGCTGAACGCGAAGGTGGAGAAGATCGCCGTCACGGAGCTGCGAGACAACACCTTCTACGCCTGCATCACCCTGCGCATCGACGGCTCGGAGGTTGAGATCGACTCGCGCCCGTCCGACGCGCTCGCGCTGGCCGTCCGGGCCGACGCCAAGATCTACGTGGCCGACCAGGTGATCGACGACTCGGCGATCGAGTTCGGCCAGGAGCCCGAGGAGGCCGGCGAGGTCGTCGAGGAGTTCAAGAAGTTCCTCGAGAACGTCAGCCCGGAAGACTTCGCCAACTAGCCCTGGTTGCGGGCCATCCGGTCGAGCTCGCGGCCGATCACGAGCCGCTGGATCTCGGCCGTCCCGTCGACCACCTGGAGCATCTTCGCCAGGCTGATGAAGCGCGGGAGCGGCGTGTCGTCGAGCCAGCCGTAGGCGCCGAGGGCCTCGCTGCAGGCGATCGCGGCCCGGAGGGCCGCGTCGGGGCAGAAGCGCTTGGCGTGGGCCACTGCTGCCGGCCCCGCAAGCGTCCCCAGCAGCGACGCGGCGCGGGCGTAGAGCAGACGGCCGGCTTCGAGGTCGGTGAGCACGTCGGCGAGGGCGAACCGCATCGTGTCGAGGTCGAGCAGCGGCGCCCCGAACGCCTGGCGCTCACGCGTGTAGCGCAGCGCGGTGTCGAGCGCCTCTGCGTGGAGGCCGCAGGCGATGGCGGCGACGTCGCAACGGGCGACGTCAATCGCGCCGAGGGCCGCGCGCATCCCGGCGCCGGGTGGCACCAGCATCGTCGCCGGGGCGTCTGCCAGGACCATCTCGCCGATCGGCAGGAATGCGGCCGCCGCCTTCCGGTAGATCCGGGGGAAGCTCACGCCCTCGGCCCGCCGGTCGACCGCGACCACTGCGATGTCGGCATGGCCCGGCTCGGCAGCCGTCTTGCAGACCACCAGGAAGAGGTCGGCCTCGCCCGCCAGCGACACCCACGCCTTGTGGCCGGTCACCCGCCAGCCGCTCCCATCGTCACGCGCACTGGTGCTGATCGCCGTCGCATCCGATCCGGCGTGCGGCTCGGTCAGCGAGAACCCGCCCAGCGCGCGACCGGCGACCAGGTCGGCCGCCCAGCGACTCCGCAGCGACTCCTCGTCGCAGCCCGCGACGACCGCGGCCACGGCGTTGTGCATCGACAGCGAGAACGCGAGCGCCGCATCGCCGCGGCCGAGCTCCTCGAACACCTCCATGCCTGCCGGGTACCCCAGCCCGGCGCCGCCTTGCTCCGGCGGACAGAAGAGCCCGGTCAGGCCCGACCCGGCGACCGCCTCACGGGGGTATGACCCAGCCTCGTCCCAGCTCGAAACGGCCGGCCGGACGACGTCGCGGACGAATGCGGCTGCCGCCTCTCGCATCGAGAGCGATCATATCCGCGCCGCTTGCCGGGCCGGCCGAACCCCGCGTAGACTGTGAGTCCGCGACGACTTGGAGGCCCGGGATGCATGCAAGCGGCAATGGCGCCCAGTGGTTTGCCGAGCGTTCGATCCGTGGTGTGGGCGACGACGGTGCGGCGGAGGTCGTCACGATCTGGATCGAGCGCAAACCCGGCGCGCTGTGGGCGGTGGGCAGGGCGGTCGGACTGGCCGAGCGGCACGATGGGATCGTGCGGCCGGACGACTACGTGTTCGAGGGTTACGAGATGGGCGATGCGCTCGAGGCGGCCAATGCCGCCATCGACGCCGACCTCGATGTGTCGGCCGACGAGGGCAAGCCGCAGGAGGTCGAGCCGTTCAGCGAAGCCGAGCTGCTGATCCCGCTGGAGCGGTGGTTCTTCGGCCGTTCTCCGCGGGCCGAGCGGCAGGCCCGCTAGGGCCGCCGAGCACCTGCAACGGCGCCGTTCCGGCCGGCAGGGCACCGGCGGCCGCGGCCGTGCGCTCGAGCGTCTCGAGGGCGCGGATGCCGTCGTCCCCGAGGTCGACGGTCTGCTCCGTGACGTACAGCTCGACGTAGGGCCAGATCACGTCCTCGCCGAGCTCCTGGGCGTGGCGGCGGATGGTGACGAGCACCTCGTCGCGGTTGGCCCAGCCGTAGGCGATGGAGTCGCGCAGGACGGCCGTGAACCGCTCGACGACGTCGGCCGGGAGCGCGAGGCTCGCCAGGATCCCTCCGAGCGGGATCGGCGCCTGCGCCAGCCGCTCGAAGGAGGCGCCGAGATCCTCGATCAGCAGAAGGCCGTCGCGCTCGTAGGTCAGCCTGCCCTCGTGGATGAGCACGCCGAGGTCGGCGTCGCCGCGGCGCAGGACGGCGCCGATGTCCGAGAACACGGTGTGATCGATCGCGCCGCCGTCCGGATGCAGACAGCGGTAGAGCAGCGTCGCCGTGGTCGTCGGGCCGGGGCAGAGGACGCGCGCGCCGGGCTCGGGCCGGACGTCCGGCCGGGCTGCCACCAGCAGCGGGCCGACGCCGAAGCCGAGCGCCGATCCGGCGCGGACGACGCCGTAGACGCTCGCCAGCAGGAGGGCGGCGTGGAAGCTCGCCTTGGACACGTCGTAGCGCCCGGCGAAGAGCCCGTCGTTCAGCTGCTGGACGTCGAGCAGCTCCGGCTCGAACTCGAGCCCGCGCAGGTCGATCCGCCGTTCCAGGATCGCGTGGAAGGCGAACGTGTCGTTGGGGCAGGTGGACAGGCCGAGGCGCAGCTTCATCGGGCCAGCTCCCGCACGACCGCGGCGGCCGCTGCCAGCGCCTCCTGCATCCGCCAGCCGGCCCGATCGCGGTCGCCGGCGGCGTTCGAGAAGCCGCGCACGATGGTCAGGTCGACGCCGAAGAGCCCGGTGGCCACGGCGACAGCGTAGCCCTCCATCTCCTCGCCGGCGGCGCCCGGATACCGGGCCCGGCGCGCCGCGGCTTCCGCCGGCGACCCGGCCGCGGTGGCCACCGACAGGATCTCCGGCCCGCTGCCGAGCGGTATCGAGTCGCCGGCGGCAAAGCCGAGCTCCGCCGCCGTCCGGTGGCCCTCGCCCGACCCGGCTCCGATGCCGTCGCAGCGCACCGATCCGGCCACCACCGCCGAGCCGATCGGGTGTGCCGCGGCGTCGTACGTTCCGGCTGCACCGACGAGGATCACGCCCCCCTTGGCGGCGTCGCGGTGCTCCGCGATCGCGTGGGCCGCGCCGGCGCCGGCGGCGGCCAGGCCGAACCCGCACACGGCCAGCGCGGCCGGCGGGCCGGCGGGGAAGAGCAGGCCTGACTCGAGCTCGGTCGGCACGAGGACGAGCACGGTGCGCTACACGATCTCGACCATGCGCGTGATCGCCCCGTGGGCGCGAGCGGCCACGTCCGCGTCGACGGTGACGACGTGGCGCATGTCGCGCAGGCCGTCGCGCAGCTTCTCGAGCGTGATCATCTTCATGTACCGGCACACTGCGCGCTCCGACATCGCGTAGAAGCGCTTGTCCGGCGACTCGCGGGTGAGCCGGTGCAGGATGCCCGTCTCGGTGGCCACCACGAAGTCGCGCTTGGGCGAGCGGGCGACGTGGTTCACCATGCCCTCCGTCGAGTACACGTGCGTCCGCTTCGCCAGGGCGGCGTCCTGCGCCGCCGCGTACATGCACTGGCTGGCGCAGCCGCACTCCGGGTGGATCAGGAGGTCGGCGTCCGGCCGTTCGTCGAGCATGCGCGAGACGTCCTCGGTGCGGATCCCGGCGTGGACGTGGCACTCGCCCGGCCAGATCTTCATCTTGCGGCCGGTGACCCGCTCCAGATAGGCGCCGAGGAACATGTCCGGCAGGAACAGGATGTCGCGGTCGGCGGGGACGGCCTCGATCACCGCCCGGGCGTTGCCCGACGTGCAGCAGTAGTCGGAGAGCGCCTTCACCTCGGCGGTGGTGTTGACGTAGCTGACGACGACCGCGTCGGGGTTCTCGGCCTTCCAGGCCGCGAGCGCCGCGGCGTCGATGCTGGCGGCGAGTGAGCACCCCGCGTCGAGGTCGGGGATCAGCACCGTCTTCTCTGGCGAGAGGATGGCGGCGGTCTCTGCCATGAAGTGCACGCCGCAGAAGGCGATGACGTCCGCCTCGGTACGGGCGGCGGCCTGGGAGAGGCCGAGCGAGTCGCCCACCAGGTCGGCGACGTCCTGCACCTCCGGCAGCTGGTAGTTGTGGGCGAGGATGACGGCGTTGCGCTCGGCGGCGAGCGCGCGCACCTGCCCCTGCAGGGCGTCGACGGAGTCGGTGGTCAGCGTGGGCACGGATGCACCTCCAACGAGATGTCGAGCGCCCGCACCGAGTGGGTGAGCGCTCCGATCGAGATCGCGTCGACGCCGGTCTCGGCGACCGCGCGGACGGTGTCCAGGGTGATGCCGCCGGAGGCCTCGAGCCGGACCCGGCCGGCCGCGATCGTCACGGCCGCGCGCAGCATGTCGGGCGGCATGTTGTCGAGCAGGACGCTGTCGGCGCCGGCGGCGATCGCCTCGCGCACCTGCTCGAGCGTGTCCGCCTCGGCCTGGACGTGCAGGTCGGGCCGGGCTGCCCGCGCGGCGCGCACGGCCTCGGCGACCCCCCCGGCGAGGGCGACGTGGTTGTCCTTGATGAGGATGGCCGCCCCCAGGTCGGGGCGGTGGTTCGTCCCGCCGCCGCAGGCGACGGCCTGCTTGTCGAGCTCGCGGAGCCCCGGGGCGGTCTTGCGGGTGTCGAGGATCGCGGCGCCTGTGCCGTCGACGGCGACGACGTAGCGTCCGGTCGCGGTCGCGATCCCCGACATCCGCTGAAGCAGGTTGAGCGCCGTGCGCTCGGCGGTCAGCACGGCGCGGGCGGACGCCCGGATGCGCGCGACGGTGCTCGGCGCCTCGGTGACACTCGTGCCCTCGGCGACGAGCACATCCATCTCGGCGTCGGGATCGATTCGGCGGACGACGTCCAGTGCGACGCCGAGCCCGCAAACGATTCCAGGCTCCCGTTGGACAACGTCCGCAATCGTTTCCAGGCCCTCGGGGATCGTCGCCTCGGTGGTGGGATCGCCGCGGCCGGCGTCCTCCGTCAGGGCACGGTCGATCAGACTGTCGAGTGCAGCGGTGGGCACGGCGTGCTCCTGGCCTGGTCGGGGTCGGTGTCGGGGAAGTCGCTGCGCAGGTGGCCGCCGCGGCTCTCCGTGCGCCGCCGCGCGGCGCCGGCGATCAGCCCGGCGACGAGCACCGGGTTCGCGTCAGGCCGCTCGCCCAGCCATGTCAGCAGCGACGTCAGACGTTCCTCGTCGCGGACCGGACCGGCCAGCTCCCACATGTGCCGGCGCAGCTCCGGCAGCGGCGCCCGGGCCAGCGGTCGCACAGGCGGCGGCCCCGGATCGACGGTCACGGCCGTGGCATCGAGGCCGTGGTCGATCGCCCGGTACGAGAACACGAAGCATTCGAGCAGCGAGTTCGACGCGAGCCGGTTGGCGCCGTGGACGCCGGTGGCCGCGCACTCTCCGACCGCATAGAGGCCGGCGATCGAGGTGGCGCCCTCGAGGTCGGTCGCGACTCCACCCATGAGGTAGTGGGCGGCGGGGGCAACGGGGATCCGGTCGCCGGCCAGGTCGAGCCCGGCCCGGCGGCAGCCGGCGGCCAGGTTCGCGAACCGGCCGAGGACGTGCTCGCGCTCGAGGTGGCGGAGGTCGAGGTAGGCGCTGCCGCCGCCCGTGAGGAGCGCCTCGATCGTTCGCGTGACGACGTCGCGCGGCGCCAGCTCCGCATCCGGGTGGACGTCGGCCATGAAGCGGCGGCCCGAGCCGTCGACCAGGTGCGCGCCTTCGCCCCGCACCGCCTCGGAGATCAGGAACGCTCGCCCGCCGCCGGCGAGCGCCGTCGGGTGGAACTGGACGAACTCCATGTCACGCACCGTCGCGCCGGCCCGGTGGGCGAGGGCGATGCCGTCGCCCGCCGCGCCCGGCGGGTTCGTCGTCCGGTGGAAGAGGGCGCAGGCCCCGCCGGTCGCCAGCAGCGTCATCCGGGCGCGGACGAGCCGCAGCTCGTCGTGGCCGAGCAGCCAGGCGCCGGCGCAGCCCTCGCCGTCGGTCGCGAGCGCCAGCGCGGCGGTGTGCTCCAGGACGTCGATCCGCGGGTGCGCGGCGACCCGGGCGATCAGCGCGCCGGCGATGGCGGCGCCGGTCGCCGCGCCGTCGGCGTGGAGGATGCGGCGGCGGCCGTGGCCGCCCTCGCGGCCGAGCCGGTAGGCGCCCGCCGGGTTGCGGTCGAAGTCCACGCCCAGGGCCTCGAGGTCGGCGATGCGCTCCGGGCCGCCCTGCACGAGGACATCGACGGCGGCCGGGTCGCAGAGCCCCCGTCCGGCCGCGATCGTGTCGGCGGCGTGCTGGGCGAACGAGTCGCCCTCGGCCACCACGGCGGCCACGCCGCCCTGGGCCATGTAGGAGTTCGACGCCTGCAGCGAGCCCTTCGTGGAGAGCACGACGTGCGCTCCGCGGCGGGCGGCGGCCAGCGCCGCGTAGAGGCCTGCGAGGCCTGCACCCAGCACGAGCACCTCGGTGCGGACGGGGGTGGCGGAAGCCATTGGCGGGATATTAGCTCAGGTGACTAAAACTCGCGCGGGAATGGCGGGAGAGGCTCCGTCGTTACCAATGAGGCAATGCTGCTCTTGACTGATACGCTCGCAAAGATGGCTTCCTCCGACCCGCCGCCCGGCGCGCTCGCGGCCACCACCGGCCGCGACCGGGCCCAGTTCGAGGAGGAGGCGTTGATCCACGCCGAGCAGCTCTACCGGATCGCGCTTCGGCTGACGGGCAGCCCGCAGACAGCCGAGGACCTCGTCCAGGACACCTACCTGCGCGCGTTCCGGTCCTGGCAGAGCTACAAGCCGGGGACGAACCTGGCCGCCTGGCTCGCGACCATCATGCGCAACGCCAACCTGGACGAGCTGCGCCGCCAGAGCCGCCGGCCGGTGCAGGAGCCGCTCGACGACGACGGCGACTACTACCTCTACAACCGCCTGGCCGAGTCGAGCCCGCAGCCGCAGGATGAGGTGATCGCGAGGCTGTCGGCCACCGCGATCGTGTCCGCGCTCGGCAATCTGCCCACGAACTTTCGCGAGGTGGTCGTCCTGGTCGACGTCGGCGACTTCTCCTACGCCGACGCCGCCGACATCCTCGGCATCCCGATCGGGACCGTCATGTCGCGCCTGTACCGCGGGCGCCGGCTCCTGAAGCGGGCGCTGGCCGATCAGGCCGGCGACGGGGAGGCGGCATGAGCGCCGACCCCTGCCGCGGCGCCGAGAGCCTGCTGCAGCCCTACCTCGACCGCGTCCTCACGGAGGCGGAGGTCACCCGCATCGACGTCCATCTGCAGGAGTGCAGCTACTGCAGCGACCGCTACGTCTTCGAGCGCAGCCTGCGCAGCGCGGTCAAGAGCTGCTGCTGCGACGAGCCGGTGCCCGACGGGCTCGTCGAGCGGCTGCGGCGGCGCTGCTCGGATCAGGCGTAGTCGACGTCGCCCGGCGGGTCGAGGTCGCGGCAGTCGACAATCTCGGCCGGTAGGCCGCGCACGGGCCGCTCGCCGCGGTCGGGGATCTCGTCGAAGCGGGCCCGCGGGATCAGCACCGGATGCGACCGGCCGTCGCCGTAGTCAGCAGCGTGGATCGCGTCGTCGCCCGGTCGGGCCGCGGCCAGCACGCGCTGCACCGCGCGGCGGTCCAGGCCCGGCCCGTCACCGAGCACGACCAGCGCCCACTCCGCCGACTCGGGCAGCGCCCGCAGGCCGGCGTGGAGCGACGCCGCCTGGCCCGCGTCCCAGCGATCGCAGACCACGGGCTCGGCTCCGTACACGTCGATGCGTTCGAGGATCGTGCCGGCCCGCGCCCCCAGCACCACGACCCGGTGCTCCGGTCCGGTCTGCGCGACGATCTCGAGCACGCGCTCCAGCATCGGCCGGCCGTCGATCTCGTGCAGCTGCTTGAGCCCGCCGAATCGCCGGCCCTCGCCCGCGGCCAGGACGACGGCGGCGATCACACGTCCTGGACGAGCGCGTCGGCGATCTGCAGCAGTCGCATCGCCGACCGCGTGTAGGTGCGTCCCGTCGCCTCGTCCTCGGCGGCGAGGCCCTCCGACCACAGCTCGCGCACCGCCTCGAGGAGCTCGGCCACGTCGGCCAGGTCGTCGCTCCCGTCGGGGTCGCAGGCCCGCAGCGCGAGCCCGAGCGCGCCCGGCGTGTCGCCGAGGCGCGACCACATGAGCGTCTGCGTCATCACCAGGTAGTCATGGATGCGCAGCCGCTGCAGCGGCACCATCCGCTCCCGCGACATGAGCGGCGGGGTCAAGGCCGGCGCCGGCTCGCCGCGGCAGGCCCGGTCGGCGTTGTCCCAGAACATCGCCCGGATCTGCTCCTCGCTGGCCCCGGCCCGGCGCAGCACGAGCAGCAGGGCGAAGCGGGCCGTCGTCGGCATCCCGTACGGGGCGTCGCTCGCGAACAGGATCTGCTCCGGCGAGGCCGACGCGAACAGCGTGCGCAGGTCGGTGGTGCTCCAGACCGACGTGTCGTAGAGGACGTTCGGGTGGTCGACCAGCGTGCGCGCGATCTGCTCGAGGTCGGCGATCGCGGCGTGGGCCAGTATCAGCTGGGCGCCGGTGTGCTGCTCGACCAGCGCACGCAGGTCGTCGGCGATGGCGGGCAGGCCGCGGCCGGCGTGGATCAGGATCGGCACCCGCCGTTCGGACGCGAGCTCGAACACCGGGTTCAGGCCGTCGGCGCCGAAGTCGAAGAACTGGGCTCGCGGGTGCAGCTTGATGCCGCAGGCTCCGGCGTCGAGACAGCGCTCGGCCTCGGCGATCGGATCCTCGGTCAGGTCGAGCCGGCAGAACGGGACGAGCATCCCCTCCGACGCCGCCGCCCATCCCATCACCCGGTCGTTGGGGACGCGGTAGGCGGGGTGGCGCTCGGGATCGTTCAGCGGGAAGGTGAACGCGCGCTCGATGCCCTGCGCCCGCATCATCGTCAGCAGCTCCTCGGCCGACTGCGTGAACCCGTCCTCGTCGACGCCGAGATGGGTGTGGGCATCCCACACGCGGAGGGCGGACGGGGCGATGCTGCCGTTGAGGTCGAGGTGCCGGTGCAGCAGCTCGTCGAAGCGGGCGGTGGGCACGGCCGAACGCTACCAGCGCAGATCGGCCGAAGTGCTACCTTCTGCCGATGCCCGACTCACGCCTGATCTACGCAGATTCCATTCGCGATCCCGACCTGTTCGTCGCCACCGGGATCTCGGTCGTCGACCCGTTCGCCTATGTTGAGACGGACGGCAAGCGCGTCATCGTCACCTCCGAGCTCGAGGCCGACGCGGCCCGGCGCCATTCGAGCGCCACCGATGTCTGGACCGGCTCCGAATTCGGCTCCCGCGAGCTCGTCAAGGGCGGCATGAGCTACGAGCTGGCCTCGCTCGAGGTGGTCCGCCGCGCGCTTGAAAAGCTCGGCGTCAGCGAGGTGACGGTGCCGCCGTCGTTCCCGCTCGAGCTGGCCGACTACCTGCGCGGCCACGGCCTGACGGTGCGGGCGGACCGGGCGCCGTTCGAGCTGCGCCGGAGGGTGAAGGACACCCGCCAGCTCGATGGCATCAAGACGGCGCAACGGGCCACCGAGGCCGCGTTCGCGCGCGCGGTCGAGGTGATCGGGGCGTCGTCCCCGGGCAGCGACGGGCTCGTGTTCGAGGGCGAGACGCTGACGGCTGAGCGGCTGACGGGCGAGCTCGAGGATGTCCTGCGCGCCCACGGTTGCGAGGGCGAGCCGCCGCTCGTCGGCAACGGCCCGACCGGCGCGAACGTGCACGAGCACGGCACGGGCCCGATCCGGCCGCACGAGTCGGTGATCATCGACATCTTCCCCCGCCACACCGCCAGCCGCTACCACGCCGACATGACCCGGACGTTCTGCTTCGGCGAGGCGCCCGAGCAGCTGCGGCACATGCACGCGACGGTCTACGAGGCGCTGCGGGTGAGCGAGGAGAAGATCGCCGCCGGCGTCAACGGCAGGGTGGTGTGGGAGGCCGCCTGCGACGCGATCGAGGCCGGCGGCTACCGCACGACCCGCGGCCTGGGCGACGGCGAGACCCTCGATGAGGATTTCTTCCACGGGCTCGGACACGGGGTGGGCGTCGAGGTGCACGAGGCGCCGAACATGGGTCTCGCCGGCGACGACCTGATGGTCGGCGACGTCGTCACGATCGAGCCGGGTGTCTACCGCAAGGGGTTCGGCGGCATCCGCCTCGAGGATCTCGGCGTCGTCACCGAAGGCGGCTGCGACATCCTCACGAACTTCCCGTACGACCTCGAGATCAGGCCGTAGGGCTCAGCCGCCGTCGTACGTGACGATCCCGTCGACGCGGGGGTGCGTGGCGACGCGCCGCACCCACTCCTCGACGCGGGGATGGTCGCCGTCGAGCGCCAGGTTCTCGGCCAGGATGCGGTGGAAGCGCTCGTCGTCGTCGGCCTTGATCCAGAGGCCGTACTTGAGGAACGGGAAGGCGGCGCAGTCGGCCGCCGTGAACGAGTCCGACATCAGATAGTCGCGACCGGCGAGGAGCGACTCGAACACGTCGAGCGTCGAGCGCAGCTCCTGCTCGAGCGCCGCGATCCGGACATGGTCGGGGGCGTCGCTTTGGAGCTCCCCCTCGATCGCGTTCGGTGGCACCTTCCAGACGCGGTTGAACCAGTCGACGAAGACCGCCACCTCGGCCCGCCGGGCAGGGTCGGCCGGGTACAGGGGCGGGTCGGGGAAGCGCCGTTCGAGGTGCTCCATGATCCGGGTCGAGTCGGCGACGCTGAAGCCGTCGTCGTCGAGCACCGGGACGAGGTCCTGCCCGCTCGCGTCGCGGATCGGCGACCGGTCGGCCGGGTCGCACATGACGACGTCGGCCGAGAGGCCCTTGTGTCCCAGAGCGAGCCCCACCCGCTCGACGTTCGTCGAGTACGGGATGGCGTAGAGGCGCAGGCCGCTCACACCGTCATCAGCTCGAGGAAGTGGGCGTCGTCGTCGAACGGGCCCACGACACCGAAGTTCAGCCCCTCGTCGCGGATCACCTCGCCTGCGAGCCGCTGGATGTCGGCGGCCGTGACGGCCTCGACTCCGTCCAGCACCTCCTCCGGCTCGGCCAGACGGTTCTCGAGCACCTCGCGGCGCAGGCCGAAGGTGAGCAGCCCGCGCGGATCCTCCAGCTGGAGCACCATGCGCCCCTTGAGGTAGTTCTTCGTCCGTCGCAGCTCGACCTCGTCCACCGGCTCGCGCACCAGCTTGCCGAACTCGCGCAGGATCGTCTGCACGGCCAGGTCGATGCGCTTGATGTCGACGCCGGACTGCGAGAAGAGCGTGCCCGTGTCCTCGTAGGACTGGTGGTGGCAGAAGACGTAGTAGGCGAGCCCCAGCCGCTCGCGCACCTCGGTGAAGAGCCGCGACGACATACCGCCGCCCAGGATCGAGCCCATCACCTGCATCGTGTAGCGGTCCCTGTGCGTCGTCGGCAGGCCGCGCACGCCGAGGCGCAGGTGGGCCTGGTCGGAGTCGCGCGTGTCGAGCTTGACGCGGGGCGCCTCCTGCTCGACCCGCGTCGCGGCCGGCGAGCCGGTCGTGCGGTCGCCGAGGTGGCCGAACTGGCGCTCGACCTCCGCGGCGAACTCGCCGTCGACGGCGCCCGCGGCGCCTACCACCATGCGGCGCGGCGCGTACCACGAGTCCAGATAGTCGAGGAAGGTCTGCCGCCCGGCGGCCCGGATCGTCTCCTTGGTGCCGATGATGTCCCACCCGAGCGGCTGGTCGCCGAACAGCAGCTGGTCGTACACGCTGTCGACGTGGTCGCGCGGCGTGTCGACGTACATGTTCAGCTCCTCGATGATGACGCCCTTCTCGCGTTCCACCTCCTCGGCGTCGAACTTCGAGTTCAGGAGCTGGTCGGCCAGCACATCCAGGGCCAGCGAGCGGTGCTCGGCGGCGCACTTGATGTAGTAGCCGGTGTACTCCTTGCTCGTGAAGGCGTTGAACTCGCCGCCGATGCCGTCGACCTCGGCGGAGATGTCCTTCGCGGTCGGGCGCTTCTCGGTGCCCTTGAAGAACATGTGCTCGGCGAAATGGGCGATGCCGTTCGTCTCGGCAGTCTCGTACCGGCTGCCGGCGGCGAGCATCACCATCACGGCGACGGATTTGGCCGCGGGCATGGGTGCCGTCACCACGCGCAGGCCGTTCTGGAGGGTGGTCTTCTGGAACATGGCGCGTATCGTAGTGCGCCGTTCTGCCTCCAAGATAGGGTGGCGACATGGACGACGGCGCCGCCCGGGCCGGGGCGATCTACGACGAGATCGGGCGGACGTACGCGACCACTCGCCGGGCCGATCCCCGCATCGAGGCGGCGATCCGGTCGGCGCTCGGCGGCGCCCGGTCGGTGGTGAACGTCGGCGCGGGCGCCGGCTCCTACGAGCCGCCGCAGACCGTCCTCGCCGTCGAGCCGTCGGCTGCGATGATCGCCCAGCGCGCCGCGGGCGCCGCGCCGGCCGTCCAGGCGGCCGCGGAGCACATCCCGCTGGCCGGCGGGGCGTGCGATGCGGCGCTCGCCGTGCTCACGATCCACCACTGGGCCGACCCGCAGCGCGGCGTGGGCGAGATGCGGCGGGTGGCGGGCCGGGTCGTGATCCTCACCTGGGATCCGGACTTCGCAGACGCGTTCTGGCTCGTGCGCGACTACCTGCCGGAGAGCGCGGCCTTCGACCGCGGCCGGATGCCGGCGATCGCCGACGTCCGCGACTGGATGGGCGCCGCCGAGGTTACGGCCGTGCCGGTGCCGCACGACTGCGTCGACGGGTTCTTCGGCGCCTACTGGCGGCGGCCGGAGGCCTACCTCGACCCGCGCGTGCGTGCGGGCATGTCGAACCTGAGCCGGCTCGGGGCGCCCGTCGACCGTGCCGTCGCCGAGCTCCGGGCCGACCTCGAGTCCGGCGCCTGGCGCGAGCGCAACCGCGGCCTGCTCGGCCTGGCCGAGCTCGATCTCGGCTACCGGATGCTGGCGACCCGGTAGCCGGCGACGCTGGTCGCCACGACGAACACCAGCAGGAGCAGGAAGCCGATGAGGCCGAGCCGGCCTATCCGGTACCCGGCGTACGGGCCGCGTGCGCCGACGAGTACACCGCGTTGCGGCAGATGCGGCCGTCGTGGACCTGGATCAGATCCATCCCGTCCCACTCGATCCGCCGGCCCGTGTCCGGGTGCGTCGCCCGCGCCGTCCACTCCGCGACGGCATGATCGGCGCCGGCGGTGAGCCCGCCCTCGCGCTCCTCGAAGACGAGGTCGGGCCAGCGCGCATGGAGGGCGGCGATGTGCCGGCGGGCCGCCTCGGCGCCCTCGATGCGCTCGCCGCCCGTGACGTTCTCGAACACGAAGTCCGGCGTCACCAGGGCCATGATCGCGGCGACGTCGCGGGCGAAGAAGGCGTCGCGGTACGCGGTGGCCAGCTCAAGCGCCGAGGTGGGTGCGGTCATCGGCCGAGCATACGACTCGAACGGCGGAGGCGCACGCCGGCCCATCCCTGCGCGGGCGGTAGGGTCTGGCAGATGCGCCTCCTCGTCGCTCGCTGCGAGATCGCCTACCACGGCCGCGCCACGACCAGGCTCGGCGCCGGTGACCGGGTGATCCTCTTCAAGGACGACGGCAGCCTGTGCGTGCACACCGACTACGGGTTCAAGCCGCTGAACTACATGGCCGGCCCGACCTCCGTCAGCGAGGAGGGCGACGTGATCCGCGTCCACCGGGCCGCTTCCGGCGAGTCGCTCGTGATCGTGGTCGAGGACGTCATCCACGACTCGGTCGTCGAGCTCGTCGACGATGCCGTGCTCGAGCGTGACGGCGCCGAGCGGCAGATGCACGTGCTGCTCGAGCAGGCGCCGGAGCTGATCGAGCCCGGCCTGCGGGTGATCTCGCGCGAGCGCTTCACCGACGTCGGCCCGGTCGACCTGTTCTGCCGCGACGCCGGCGGGCGCACCGTCGTCGTGGAGGTCAAGCGGGTGCGCGCGGTCGCCGCCCACGTCGAGCAGCTCACCCGCTACTGCGAGCGGGTCGACCTCGACCCGGCCCACGCCCCCTGCCGCGGCATCCTGGTCGCGCCCGAGATCGCCCCCCAGGCCCGGGTGATGTGCGACGCCCGCGGCTTCGCCTTCAGCGCCGTCGACTACGACGTGCTGAAGGGCGAGGTCGCGCCCGAGCTGACCCTCTTCGACTGACCCCGATCCGAAAGGACTCCATGCCCACTGCTGACCTCTCGACCCACCCCGTCACCGCAACGCCGTACGGCCGCTGGCAGGCCCTGAACGCCGATCTCGGCCTCACCGCCTTCGGCATCAACGCTCTCGTCTGCGACCCCGGCGAGACCATCGACACCGAGCACGACGAGACCGACAGCGGCCAGCAGGAGGCCTACATCGTCGTCGCCGGCCGGGCCGAGTTCCGGATCGGCTCGGACGTGAGCGAGGCCGGCCCTGGCACGGTCGTCGCCGTCGCGGACACGGCGGTCACGCGCAGCTTCCGCGCGCTCGAGCCGGGCACCCGCGTCGTCTGCGTCGGCGCCGTCCCGGCTGGTGACGCGCAGGAGTTCGGCGCATGGATCGCCGAGGGCGCCTCGTAGACTGAGCCATGCTCGTCTGCCCCGCCTGCGGCGAGGACAACCCGCCCCGGTTCCGGTTGTGCGGGTTCTGCGGCACGCCGCTCGCGACCGCGCCGTCCGCCGAGGTACGCAAGACGGTGACGATTCTCTTCAGCGACGTCGCCGGGTCGACTGCCATGGGCGAGAAGCTCGACCCGGAGTCGCTGCGGGAGGTGATGGGCCGGTACTTCGCCGTCATGAGCGCCGCGATCGAGCGTCACGGCGGCACCGTCGAGAAGTTCATCGGCGACGCTGTCATGGCCGTCTTCGGCCTCCCCCAGGCGCACGAGGACGACGCCCTGCGGGCGGTGCGCGCGGCCCTCGACATGCGTGCAGGCCTCGACGAGCTGAACGACCGACCTCGAGCGCCACTACGGCGTCACGATGGCGAACCGCACCGGCGTCAACACCGGCGAGGTCGTCACCGACGAGGCGGCCGGCAACCAGCGCCTGGCCACCGGAGACGCCGTCAACGTGGCCGCCCGGCTGGAGCAGGCCGCCCCGGCGATGGAGACGCTGCTCGGCGCCCTCACCCACACGCTTGTCCGCGACGCCGTCGAGGTCGGTGCCGGTCGAGCCGCTGGAGCTGAAGGGCAAGGCCGAGCCCGTGCCCGCCTACCGCCTGGTCGGCCTTGCCAGCCGCGAACGGCCCGTCCGCGACGCCGCTGATCGGCCGTGCCGACGAGCTCGAGCTGCTGCGCCGGGCCGCGGCGGAGGCGGACGCGGGCGGAGGTGGGCGGCTCGTCATGGTGGTCGGCGAGGCGGGCGTCGGCAAGTCGCGGCTGCTGCGCGAGTTCACCGAGGATCTGGAGCGATCGGCCGCGGTCGTGCGCGGGCGCTGCCTGCCATACGGCGACGGGATCACGTTCTGGCCGATCGCCGAGGCGGTGCGCGCGGCGGCGGGCATCACCGAGGACGACGCGACGGCGGTCGCACGCGAGAAGGTATGCCGGCTGGCCGGCGGGAACGTCGAGGTGGCCGATCGCGTGGCCTCGGCGATGGGGCTCGTCCCGGCGGTCTTCGCCGTCGAGGAGACGTTCCTCGGCGTGCGCCGCCTGTTCGAGATCCTGGCCGCCGAACGACTGCTCGTGGTCGTCCTCGACGACCTCCACTGGGCCGAGCCCACGCTGCTCGAGCTCATCGCCGAGGTCGTCGAGCGGGTGCGGCGGCCGTGCCTCGTCGTCGGCACCGCCCGGCCCGAGTACGTCGACCGCGACGACGCGCTCGCCGACGGGCCCGGGAAGTCGCGGCTGATGCTCGAGCGCCTGCCCGCCGACGCTGCAGCGGCGATGGCCGGGCAGCTCCTCGGCGGCGCCAGCATCGACCCGGCGACCGTCGAGCGGATCGTGACCGCCTCGGACGGGAACCCGCTCTTCGTCGAGCAGATGGCCGCGATGCTGGATGAGCAGGCGCCGGGCGCCGATCTCGAGGTGCCCCCGACCATTCTCGCGCTGCTCGCCGCCCGCCTCGACCGGCTGGCCCAGCCCGAGCGGGCCGTGCTCGAGCCGGCCGCCGTCGCCGGCCTCACCTTCCCGCGGGCCGCGGTGACCGAGCTCGTGGCCGGCGACGATCGCGAGCTCGTCCCCGAACGCCTGGCCGCCGTCGAGCGGCGCCGATTCATCCACTCGCACTCGGCGGTGATGGGCGATCCCGAACTCCTACGAGTTCGAGCACATCCTCGTCCGCGACGCCGTGTACCGCCGCCTGCTGAAGCGCACCCGTGCGCAGATGCACGAGCGCTTCGTCGCCTGGGCCGATCGCGTGAACGGCGAACGTGCGGCCGAGTACGCCGAGATCACGGCCTACCACCTCGAGCAGGCTCACGCCTACCTGGCCGAGCTCGGCCCGCTCGACGACCATGGCCAGGAACTCGGGCGCCGAGCCGGCGAGCGGCTGGCCGGTGCCGGCCAGCGCGCGTTCGCCCGTGGCGACATGCATGCGGCGGCCGGTCTCCTGCGGCGCGCGGTCGACCTCATGCCCCAGCTCGACCCCGACCGGATGGGCCTGCTCCCCGACCTGGGCGAGGCGCTGATGGACCTCGGCGAGTTCGCCGAGGCCGACCGGGTGCTCGCCGGCGCAATCGCGGCCGCCGAAGCCACGGGCGACCATCGCCTTGGCGCCGAGGCGCGGCTGGGCCGGCTGCTCGTGCAGCTCTACGGCGACGAACAGGAGTGGGGCCCGAAGGCGCTGCGCGAGGCCGAGCGGTCGATCCGGATCTTCGAGCTCGTCGGCGACCAGATCGGCCTCGCGAAGGCGTGGCGGATCATGGGCTCCATCCACGCGACGGCGCTCCGGTACGGGCACGCCACGGTTGCCGTCGAACGCGCGCGCGGCTTGCGCGCGCGGGGGCGGAGACCTGCGCCAGGAGCGCCGCCTCATGGGAGCGTTCACGATGGCATGCGTGTTCGGGCCGATGCCCGTGCCCGCCGCCATCGAGCGCTGCCGCGAGATCGAGGGCGGCTCGGGCGGCGACCACCGCACCGAGGGGCTGGCCCTGTGCGCGCTGGCGCAGCTCGAGGCGATGCGCGGACGCTTCGACGAGGCCCGTTCGTTCTACGCCCGCGCCCGCACGGTGCTGACGGACGTCGGCGGCAGCATCCTTGGCGCCTCCACGGCGCTCGACTCGAGCACGGTCGAGATGCTGGCCGGCGACTACGCCGCTGCCGAGCGCGACCTGCGGCGCGACTCGGAGCTGCTCGAGGCGATGGGGGAGCGCTATCTGCTCTCGACGATGGAGGGCGTCCGTGCCCAGGCGCTGATCGCGCTCGGCCGCCACGACGAGGCCGCCGCGGCCTGTGCGCGGGCGGACGAGGCCGCGGCCGCCGACGACATCGAGTCGCAGGTGCTCGTCCGCAGCGTCCGCGCCGAGCTCGACCTGCACGGTGGGCGCACGGCCGAGGCGGCCGCGGCCGCCTCGGAGGCAGACGCGCTCCTGCGCGGCGCCGAGGCGCCGACGATCATCGCCGACCTGGCCGTCGTCCGCGCCCGCATCGCCGCCGCCGCCGGCGACCTGGGCGCCGCCGACCGCGAGCTCTCCCGCGCCGCGCGGCTCTACCGCGACAAGGGCAACGTCGTGTCCGAGGGCCGCGTCGCCGAGGTCCGGGCGGCGCTCGGGCTCGGCTCCGTCACCGCCTGATCAGGTTCGCCAGCGGCCGTTGGTCGACGAGTTCACGTCGATCTCGACCTCGAACTGGCCCTTCTTGCAGTGCTTCGGCTTGACGATCTTGCGGGCCGACACGCACGGATCCGGGGACGCGACGCCCGCTGCGCCGGTGCAGTTCGGCACCGAGACGCCGTCGTGGAACATCGCCAGCTTCTTCAGCGACTTGTTGTTGAAGTGGGGCGGCAGCTCGCTCGAGTCCAGCAGGAAGCTGAAGTGGAGCGGGTCGGTGACCGGGAACGTCCCGGGGATCGTGATCACCGAGATCTGGCCGAAGCAGGTCGCCCCGGGACCGCACGCATCCTGCGGGCTGCTCGCGTCGATCTCGGAGAGCGTCACCGGGACGCCGTTGGGCGTCGAGGGCACGTCCGCGGTCGTCGACTGCGGGTTCGCCGCGCTCGTGGTCGAGCCGGTGCTGACGGTGCCCCCGGCCGGGAGCACGTACTGAGAGACGGTGTCGGTGGACGGCGCCTGGACGGTCACCGTCGTGTAGGCGGGCAAGGTGACGTCGTCGGAGTCGTTGTCGCCGTCGCCGGCCGCCCACGTGACCGACGAGTTGACGTCGCCGGTCGCCGACGGCACGTTCATGATCACGGTGGCCGAGGCGCTCGCGCCCGGCGCCAGCGTGCCGAACGTGCACGTCGCATCGCTCGCCGACGTCGTGCATGAGCCGGACGCGGTCACGCTGACGATGCTGAACCCGGCCGGTGCAGGCGCATCCAGGGTGGTGTTCGGCAGCGAGCGGGACGTGCCGTTCGTGAACGTGGTGTCGTACGCGACGGTCGTCCCGGCCGTGACGGGGTTCGGCGAGCCAGAGAGCGTCGCGGTGGCGGTGCCGGTCGGGTGGGCAGCCGCGGGCGCGGCGGCGACGAGGACGGCGGCAAGGGCGATGAGCAGGGTGAAAGATCGGCGCATGCAGGCACCTTTGCATAACCTGTGAAGTCGTGTCAAGCCGGGATGTGTGTCAGGCGAGCTCGGAAACGGCCGCGAGGAACGCGTCGATCTCGGCGGTCGTGTTGTAGTGGACCGCGCCGACCCGCACGGCGCCGCCAGAACCTTCCAGTCCGAGGCGCCGCATGAGCTCGAGCGCGTAGTAGTTGCCGTCCCAGACGAAGATGCCGCGCTCGCCGAGCGCTGCCGACACCTGCGCCGGTGTCCGCCCGACGACGTTGAAGGTCGCGGTCGGGACGCGCCGGTCGAGATCGGGCGTCCCGTACACGGTCACTCCGTCGATCGCGCGCAGGCCGTCGAGCAGCTGCGCGCCCAGTCCGCGCTCGTACGCCGCGATCGCGTCCATCCCCAGCGACTGCAGGTATCCGGCGGCGGCGGCCGTCCCGGCGATGCCCTCGAGGTTCACCGTGCCCGTCTCCCACGAGTGCGGGATCTCGTCGGGCGCCGGGCGCACCTTGTACGGCCGGTGCCGCTCGAGCATCTCCGCGCGCCCGAACAGGATGCCGACGTGCGGCCCGAAGAACTTGTAGGCCGAGCAGGCGAGGAAGTCGCAGCCCACCGCCGCGACGTCGATCGGCCCGTGCGGGGCGTAGTGCACGGCGTCCACGTAGGAGATCGCGCCGGCCTCGCGGCACAGCCCGCACAGCGCGGCCACGTCGTTGACGGTGCCGGCGCCGTTCGAGGCCCAGCCGAATGCCGCGACCCGGGTGCGGTCGCTGAGCAGACCGGCGAAGACGTTCGGGTCGAGCACGCACACATCCGGGTCGATGCCGACCTGGCGCACGATCACGCCCCGGTCCTCGGCCGCGAGCAGCCACGGGGCGACGTTGGCGTCGTGGTCGAGCCCGGTGACGAGCACCTCGTCGCCCGGCCCCAGCTCGCGGAAGAGCGTGCGCGAGGCGTGCATGGTGAGCGTCGTCATGTTCGCGCCGAAGGCGATCTCGTCGGCCCCGGCGCCGAGGAACGCGGCCACCTGCACCCGGGCCTCGGCCAGGATCCGGTCGGAGGCGACCGACGTCACGAAGGGCCCGCCGAGGTTGGCGTTGGAATCACGGTAGTAGTCGGCGACGGCGGCGTAGACGGACTCGTGCACCTGCGTCCCGCCGGGGTTGTCGAGGTAGATGCGGTCGTCGCGCAGCGACGGGAACCCGGACCGGATCACGGCCGGGTCGAGGAGGGTGGCGATCTCGTTCATGACGCGGAGTCTACGATGCCGCGCATGAGGCTCGTCATCCTTGGCGGCGGCCCGGCCGGCTACGCCGCCGCCACGACCGCCGCGCACCTGGGCGCAGACGTCACCCTGGTCGAGAACATGTCGCTCGGCGGCAACTGCACGATGACCGACGCGATCCCGTCGAAGACGTTGCTGACGACGGCCGACGCCGTGCTCGAGGTCGCGCGCGCCGAGGAGGACGGGCTCGATTTCGCCCACGGCTATCCGTCGGTCAACCTGCGGCGCACGCTCGCCCGCGCCCGGGCTGTCGCGCTCCATCAGAGCCGGGGCGTACGCGAGCGTATGGACGGGGTGAACGTGCGGGTGCTCCCCGGCCGCGGCCGCGTCACCGGCGCGAACGAGCTGGTCGCCAACGTAGACGGCCTCGACCATGTGCTCGAGTTCGACGCGCTCCTGATCTGCACCGGGGCGTCGCCGTACGTCCCCCCGTTCGCCAACCCGGACGCGCGCCGCGTGCTGACGACCCGCCAGGTGTTCGACCTGCGCGACCTGCCCGAGCATCTGGTCGTGCTCGGGGCGGGCCCGACGGGCTGCGAGTTCGCCGACTTCTTCTCACGCTGCGGCTCGCGGGTGACGCTCGTCTCGGCGCGCGAGCAGCTGCTGCCGAACGACGACCCGGACCTGGCAGAGGTGCTCGAGGAGGTGTTCCTGCGTCGTGGGCTCGACGTGGTGAAGAACGGCCGTGCGGCCGCCATCGACTGCGAGGACCCCGACGAGGTGCGGCTCGTGCTCGAGGACGGTCGCGACCTGCGCTGCTCCCATGCGCTGCTGTGCATCGGCATGCGCCCGAACACGTCGGGCCTCGGGCTCGAGCGGGCCGGCGTCACGATCGCCGATCGGGGCACGCTTCCCGCAGACGAGTTCTGCCGTACGAACATCCCCCACATCTACGCCTGCGGCGACGTCACCGGCCAGATCATGCTGGCCAACACGGCCTCGCTGCACGGCCGCACGGCGGCGCTGCACGCAATGGGCGTGCCCGTCGATCCCGTCTCCTACACCGGCGTCGCCTGGTGCGTGTTCACGCGCCCGGAGATCGCGAAGGCGGGTATCTCGGAGCGCCAGGCCCGGCTCGACGGCGTGCCGGTGCAGGTGACGAAGCACCTCGTGCGGGCGAACCCGCGGGCGGTGATGGAGGGCGAGACCGACGGGATCATCAAGCTCCTCTCCGACCCCGACGACGGCACCATCCTGGGGGGCGCGATGGTCGGCTTCCGCGCGTCGGAGGTGATCACCGCGGTGGCGCTGGCCGTGCACGCGCGGCTGTCGGTGCAGCTGCTGGCCGAGACGGCGGCCGTCAACCCGTCGATGTCCGAGAGCCTGCAGCGGGCCGCCGAGAAGGCGGCCGAGGGCATGCTCGGCATCTCGCGCGTGACGCTGTCGGGCTAGACGATTGATTCCACGCCCCCACGCATCTGGACGTCAGCCCGGTGGCGGGGGTTCGGGCCGCTGGCGGGGCTGCGGCTGCGAACCGTCGCATCGCTGCGTCCTCGGTCGCGCCCATACAGCCAGGTATGAACGCTCCCTGCGTCCTTGCGCTACTCCGTTCGCAGCCGCCCAGACCGCATAGGGGCGTGGAGTCAATCGTCTACGCCTCGAGCTCGATCGTCACGCCCGGCCCGGCGATCTCGACCGGCCCAGAGTACTCCGACCGCGCCATCTCGAGCACGCGCTCGGCGCCGATCTCCATCGGCACGTGGGCCAGGAGCAGGCGAGCCGCCCCGGCCCGGGTCGCCTCGCGGCCCGCCTCGGCCGCGTCCATGTGGCCGCGCTCACCGACGTCGTCGTTCGCGGCGTCGGCCAGGGCCGCCTCGCACACGAACAGGTCGGCGCCGCGGGCGAAGCGGGCCAGCCGCTCGATCGGGGCAGTGTCGGCCGAGTAGGCGATGGTCGCGCTCGGCGCGTCGATCCGGATCGCGTAGCAGGTGGTGTAGTGCTTGGTCGGGGCGAACGAGAGCCGCAGGTCGCCGACGCGCAGGTCGGATACCGGGTCGTACTCGGAGATCTGCCACGCCGCCTCGAACGTCTCGACCGATCCGTCCCACACCGACGCGACGGTGTCCAGCACGGCCCGGCCGCCCGGCGGCAGGTACAGGTTGGCGTGGGGCCGGTCGGCCCACGAGCCATAGCGGTGGGCGTAGTGCAGCGGTACGAGGTCGAACCAGTGGTCGGCGTGGAAGTGGCTGATGACGATGTCGGTCAGCGGCCCGGGGTCGCGCGCGCGCAGCTCCGTCGCGATCCCCGACCCGCAGTCGACCAGCATCCGCACCTGATCCGTCTCGACCAGGTACCCGCTCGCGGCCTGACCCGGGTTCGGCCAGGCGGGACTGCCACCAAGGACGGTGAAGCGCAGCACGTCGCCGGGACCGTACCAGGGCTCGCCGTGGCGGCGGCGTACGATCCGCGCGTGGAGCGGAAGGTCGTCACGGTGCTGTTCACCGACGTGACCGGTTCGACGCAGATCGCGGACCGGCTCGACGCCGAGGAGCTGCGCGAGGTCATGGGCGAGTGGTTTGCGGCCGTCCGCGCCGAGATCGAGGCGCAGGGCGGGACGGTCGAGAAGTACATCGGCGACGCCGTCATGGCCGTGTTCGGCGCGCCGACCGCGCACGAGGACGACCCTGCGCGTGCGCTGCGGGCGGGGCTCGGGATCAGCCGGCGGCTGGTCGAGGTGAACGAGTGGCTGGCCGCGACCTACGGGGTCACGATGGAGATCCGGACCGGGATCAACACCGGCGAGGCGGTCGCGGCGACCGAACCTGCCCCGGGCGAGGCGATGGTCACCGGCGTTGCCGTCAACACGGCGGCGCGGCTCGAGCAGCTTGCAGAGCCCGGCCAGACGGTGGTCGCCGAGCGGACGGTGCGGGCGGCGGCGGGCTTCCGCTGCGAGGAGCTCGGGCCGCAGGAGCTCCGCGGTAGGGAGGCGCCGGTGCGGGCGTTCCTGCTGCTCGGAGAGGTGCCGGACGCGCCGACCCGCGGGCTGCCCGGCGTCCACGCCCCACTCGTCGGGCGCGACCGGGAGCTCGACCTCCTGCTCGCGCTGTACGAGCGTGTCGTCGCGGAGCGGCGGCCGCACCTCGTGACCGTCTACGGCGACCCGGGCGTCGGCAAGAGCCGGCTCACGCGCGAGCTGCTCGGGCGGCTGTCTGCCGGACCCGCACCGCCCCGGATCGTGCTCGGCCGGTGTCTGTCCTACGGCGAGGGCATCGCGTACTGGCCGCTGGCGGAGATCCTCAAGACTGTCGCGGCCCTCGCGCAGGCCGATCCCGCCCACGCCGCCGCCGGGCGGGTCGGGGCGCTCGTCGACGAGCTGCTCGCGGACACGCCCGTGCCGGCGCGCGGCCTGACCACGGCGGCGCTCCTCTTCACGCTCGGTCTCGAGACGAGCGACGACGAGTTCGCGCGGCTGCAGCCCTCGGCGGTCAGGGTCGAGCTCGACCGGGCGTGGCGCGCCCTGCTCTCGGCGCTTGCGGCGCAGGGCCCGCTCGTGGTCGTGGTCGACGACATCCACTGGGCCGATCCGGTGCTCCTCGACCTCCTCGAGGAGCTCGCCGAGCGGTCACAGGGCCCGATCCTCTTTGTCTGCCCGGCGCGGCCCCAGCTGACCGACGCGCGCCCGACATGGGGCGGCGGCCGGCGGAACTTCTCGTCGGTGGGCCTGAGCCCGCTGGGGGAGGACGCGGCGGCCGAGCTCGTCGCGCATCTGCTCGACGTCGACGGCCTGCGTGACGAGGCCCGCCTGCAGATCCTGGCCCGGGCCGAGGGCAACCCGTTCTTCCTCGAGGAGATCCTGCGCCAGCTGATGGACGAGGGCAGCATCGTGCTCGAAGACGGCCACTGGCGTGCGCGCGCCGACCTCGACCGGCTGGAGCTGCCCGACACCGTGCAGGGCGTGCTGGCGGCTCGGATCGACCTTCTGCGGCCGCCCGAGAAGCGGACGCTCCAGCAGGCCTCGGTCGTCGGCCGGATCTTCTGGCGCGGGGCCGTGGCCGCGCTCCTCGAGGGCGGCGAAGAGGTCGACACCGATCTGCGCCGGCTGGAGGACAGGGAGCTGATCGCCCCCCGGCTGAGCTCGTCGATGGCCGGCGAGGAGGAGCTTGCGTTCAGCCACATCCTCACGCGCGACGTCGCCTACGAGAGCCTGCCCCGGCGCGACCGGCCGCGTGCGCATGCGCGCGTGGCGCGCTGGATCGAGGAGACCACCGGCGACAGGCAGCGCGAGTACAGCGCGCTGCTCGCGCACCACTACGCGCAGGCGTATCGCGGTGCGAGCCGCGACCGGTCATATCGGGAGGACGAGCTCGAGGCGATGCGGCGGCGGGCGTTCGAGCTGCTTGTGCTCGCCTCGCAGCACGCCGCTCGCGGCGCCGCGTACCGGGCGGCCCGCTCGCTGGCGCAGTCCGCGGTCGAGATCGCCGCATCGCCCGACGAGCGGGCGACGGCGCTCGAGCATCTTGGGCATGCGTACCGGTACGCGGGGCTCGGCGACGACGCGTGGCCCGCGTACGCGGGGGCGGTGGACGCGCTGCGGGAGGGCGGCAGCACCGACGCCGAGCGCATCGCTCGCCTCTCCGGGCTCGCGCTCGAGACGGCCGTACGGTGGTCGGGGACGATGCGCAACCTGCCGTCCGAGGAGATCGCGCGCGGCTATCTCGATCCCGCCCTCGCCGACGTCGGCGAACGTGAGAGCGAGGGACGGGTGCGCTTGATGACGGTACAGGCGTTCTGGGGCCACGGCTATCCGGAGAGCGCGGCGCCCGAGTGCGATCCCGTTCGCGCGGAGCAGACCGGCTCGGCGGCGGCGGAGATGGGGCTGCGGATCGGCCGGCTGGACCTCGCGGTGGTCGCGCTCGACAGCGTCCAGCACAGCCTTCAGCGCCGGCTCCACTACGAGGCCGCCCTGAGCGCGGCCCTCCGCCGGCTCGAGCTTGCGCGTACGGCGGGCGACCTTGGAGAGCTGGGCGACAGCTACGCCGTCGCCGCCTGGAACGCGGTCTACGTCGGCTCGTTCGAGCAGGCACGCGCCCTCGGCCGCGAGGGCCTCGAGCGGCTGCGTGCCGACGGTCCGCTGTACGCCTCACACGCCGCGGGGTGGGCGGCGCTCGCGTCGTTCTACCTCGGTGACTGGGACGCCTGCCTGCACGACTTCGGGCTCGTCGTCACAGGGCTCGGCGAGCGCGGGCAGTCGCTGACCTCCGGGTTCTCGATGCCGTGGCCGGCCGCGGCCCTGATCCACGAGGCGCGTGGCGACCGGGCCGCGTCCGAGCGCGTCCTCGGCGACGTCTACGGGATGGAACGGGGCACCCGCAAGCGCGTCTCGTCGAACCTGTCGCCCCTCCTGGTGCGCACGCTGCTGCTTCGCGGTGAGACGGGGGCGGCCCGCGCGCGCCACGACGAGGTGTTCGAGTTCGAGCCCGTGCCGGAGAACCTGCCGCTGCTGCAGCTCGCCGAGGTCGAGCTCCTGGTGGCGGAACGGCGCTGGGACGGGCTCGCCGATCTGGCCGCGAGCATTCGCCGGGTCGGCGAGACGACCGCCGCGCGCTATCTCGGCCCCGCGGCCGACCGCGCCCAGGGACGGGTCACGGCTGCAGGCGGCGACGCCGCCGCGGGAACGCGCCTTCTGGAGGCCGCCGCCGCGGGCTACGACCGTGTGGGCATGGCCGTCGACGCGGCCGTGGCGCGCCTCGACGCGGCGGAGACCGCGGGTGCCGCCGGTCGCGAGGACGCTGGGCGGGAGCTCGCGGAGGCTGCCCTCGAACCGCTTCGGCACGTGGGGTTTCGCCGCGAGATCGCCCGCGCCGAGCTGCTGCTCGCCTAGATGCCCATCGCGTGGTAGCCGGAGTCGACGTAGAGCACGGTGCCGGTCACCATCTCCGACATCGGGCTGCACAGGTAGAGGGCCGCCTGGCCGGCGTCCGTCGCCTGGATGTTCTTGCGCAGCGGCGTGCGCTCCTCGATGACGCCCTCCATCTCCTTGAAGCCGACGATCCCGGCCGACGCCAGCGTGCGGACGGGGCCTGCCGAGACAGCGTTCACACGGATCCCGTTCGGCCCCAGCTCCCAGGCCAGGTAGCGCACGCCGCACTCGAGCGCGGCCTTGGCGCTGGCCATGATGTTGTAGCCGGGGAAGGCCCGCTCGCTGGCCATGTAGGTCATCGTCACGATCGCCCCGCCGCCGCGCTCGGCCATCAGCGGCTCGGCGCGCTTGGCCATCGCGATCAGCGAGTAGGCGGAGATGTCGTGGGCGACCTGGAAGGCCTCGCGCGACGTGTCGACGTAACGCTGGGTGAAGGTCTCCTGGGGGGCGTAGGCGATCGAGTGCACCAGGATGTCGAGCCCGCCGGCATCGGCCACCGCCGCGAAGGCCCGGTCGATGCTGGCGTCGTCGGCGACGTCGCACTCGACGACGGTGCTCGATCCGACCTCGGCAGCGAGCTTCTCCACCGACCCCTGCAACCGCTCGCCCTGGTAGGTAAAGGCGAGCTCGGCGCCGGCGCCGCGGAGCGCCTGCGCGATCGCCCAGGCGATGGAGCGCTTGTTCGCCACTCCGGCGACAAGTGCGCGCTTGCCCTCGAGCATGCCTGCGGTCACGTGACCCTCCCAGCGTCGACGGCCTGCGAGCCTAGCATCACCGCGCGGCGGCGACCTGCGCGAGCACGCCGGGATCCTCGATCGAGGACGTGTCGCCGACGTCGTCGCCGAGCGCCGTCGCCCGCACCGCTCGGCGCACGATCTTGGCCGAGCGCGTCTTGGGCAGGCCGGTGACGAAGCCGATCCGGGCCGGGGCGAACGCCTTGCCGAGCACCGAGGTGACGGCCGCCGAGACCTCGGCCCGCAGCTCGTCGCCCGGCTCGAACCCGGCACGCAGCACGCAGTAGAGCCAGGCCACCTCGCCCTTCACCGCGTCCGGCATCCCCACCGCGCACGCCTCGGCGACGGCGGGATGGGAGACTGCGGCCGACTCGAACTCGGCCGGCCCGATCCGCTTGCCGGCGATGTTGAGCGTGTCGTCGGAGCGGCCGTGCAGGTACCAGCAGCCGTCCTCGTCGACCGACGCCCAGTCGCCGTGCGCCCACACGCCGGGCCAGCGCGACCAGTACGCATCGAGGTAGCGGTCGGGGTCGCCCCAGACGCCTCGGGTCATGCTCGGCCACGGCTTGCGGCACACCAGCTCGCCCACCTCGCCGGCCGGCAGGTGGTTGCCGTCGGCGTCGACGACGTCCATCGCCATGCCGAGCGCCGGCGCGCCCAGCGTGCACTCCTTGAGCGGCATCACCGGCATCGGCGAGAGGAAGCAGGCCGCCACCTCGGTGCCGCCGGAGAGGTTGATGATCGGGGCAGCGGCCCTCGCCGACGACGGGTGCAGCCACCGGTACGGGTCGGGGTTCCAGGGCTCGCCGGTCGACGCCAGGATCCGCAGCGATGAGCGGTCGTGCCGCGTCGCCGGCTCGTCGCCGTGCGGGACGAGGGCGCGGATCAGGGTCGGCGACACGCCGAGGACGCTGATGCGATGGCGCTCGACCATGCTCCAGAGCCGGTCCGGACCGGGGTAGTCGGGCGCGCCTTCGCTGACGACCAGCGTCGCGCCCAGCGCGCCCGCGCCCGACCACCTCGAGCGGGCCCATGATCCAGCCGATGTCCGTCACCCACATGAAGCGGTCGTCGGCCCCGATGTCGAGCTGGAACGCGCACTCCTCGGCGATCTTCACCAGGAAGCCGCCGTGGACGTGGACGGCGCCCTTCGGCCGCCCGGTCGTGCCCGAGGTGTAGATGACCATCATCGGCGTCTCGGGGTCGAGCTGCGGCGCGGCCAGCTCGGTGCTCTGGCGGCCGACGAGCTCGTCCCACGCGTGGTCGCGACCGGGCCGCAGCTCGACGTCCACTCCCCATCCGCGACCAGACGATGACCGACCGCACCGTCGGGGCTGCCGGCCGACCGCGTCGTCGGCGATCGCCTTCATCGAGACCGGCCGGCCCCGCCGGGGCACCGCGTCGGCGGTGAGGAGCGCGACCGCGCCTGCGTCGGCCAGCCGGGCGGCGACCGCGGGCGCGGCGAACCCGGAGAAGATGGGGACGACGATCGCGCCGATCTTCGCGATCGCGTAGAACCCGGCCACGACCTGGACCGACATCGGCAGGAAGAGGCCGACCGCGTCGCCGCGGCCGACACCCAGCTCGAGCAGGGCGTTCGCCAGCCGGTTCACCTCGGCCTCGAGCTCGGCATAGGTGACCGTCTCGACGCGGCCGTCCTCGCTCTCCCAGACGACCGCCGGGCGCTCGCGGCGCCGTGCGGGCATGCCGGTCGACGCAGTTGTGGGTCAGGTTGACCGTGCCGCCGGTGAACCAGCGCGGCCACTCGGGGCCGGCCGAGGCGTCGAGCACGCGGTCGTACGGCCGGAAGAACTCGATGCCGAGGTGGCGCACGGCGGCGTCCCAGAACCACTCGACGTCGTCCTGGCTGCGGCGGACGAGATCGCGCCAGCCGGCGATGCCGTGCTCGCGCATGAAGGCGGTCGCCCGCGCGCGCTCGATCGTGTCGGCGGAGGGCTCCCAGATGTAGCGTGCGTCGCCGATGGGGATGATGCTAATGGCTGGCTGGACGCCGAGGTGCGCGTGCGGATCGTGATCGCGCCAGACAAGCTCGCCGGCACCTACACGGCCTCCGAGGCCGCGTCCGCGCTGGCGGCCGGGTGGCGCGAGATCCGCCCCGGCGACGACCTCGCGAACGTCCCGCTTGCCGACGGCGGCGAGGGCACTGCCGAGGCGCTGCTCGCGGCCAGGGGCGGGGAGTGGCGCTCGTGCACCGTGCGCGACGCGCTTGGGCGGCCGCGGCGGGCCCGCTTCGCCCTGCTCGGCGACGGCGAGGCGGCGGTGGACGTCGCCGAGGCGTGCGGCCGGCAGACGGTCGCCGACCTGCCTCCCGATCCGATGGGCGCGAGCTCCTTCGGCGCCGGCCAGCTGATCGCCGCGGCGGCGGTCGCCGGTGCACGGCGGATCACGATCGGCGTCGGCGGCACCGCCAGCACCGACGGCGGCGTGGGCCTGCGGCGGGCGCTCGGCGACGCCGCCGCCGGTGTCGAGCTGGTGGCGGCCCTGGACGTGCGCAACCCGCTGCTCGGCCCCGACGGGGCGGCGGCGGTCTTCGGTCCGCAGAAAGGGGCGAGCCCGGCGCAGGTGGAGGAGCTCGACCAACGCCTGGCGGCGCTTGCGCTTCCCGCCGCCGACCGGCCCGGAGCGGGCGCCGGCGGCGGTGTCGGGGCGATGCTGATGGCGCTCGGCGCGACGGCGGTCGCCGGCGCCGAGCTCGTGGCCGCCGCGGCGGGCCTCGACGCGCTGCTCGCCCGAGCCGCCGTGTGCCTCACCGCCGAGGGGCGTATCGACCGCGGCACGCTCGCCGGCAAGGTTGTCGCCACCGTGGCAGACAAATGCGCCCGAGCGAGCGTCAAATGCATTGCGGTCGGCGGCGCCGTCGACCCGGACACGGCAGGGGAGCTCGAGCGCCGGGGATGCGAGACCTACGAGTGCGGGGACATGCGGCGGGCAGGGGCGGAGCTGGCGGGGCGGCCCTGGCCGCCCTCGTGATCGCGGCGGCCTGCGCCGGACACGGCAACGCCGCATCGACGGCCACCCGGGCGGTCGGAGGCGGCGCGTGCAGCCGGCGGCCGGCGTACGCCCAGCCGTCCCCGACCCGGACGCGCTACCGGCTGGACGTACGGATCCCGGCGAGCGGCGCGGTGACGGGCACGCTCGTCGTCGCCTTCACGCCCGACCTGCCGACCGGCCGGCTCGTCTTCCGGCTGTGGCCGAACGGGCCCCGGCAGGCCGACGAGGGCTCCCATCTGGCCGTCTCGGACGTGCGACTGGGAGGCCGGCCGGCGACAGCCTCGCTGCCCGACCCGACCACGCTCGTCGTGCGCGGCTCACACCCGTTGGAGGCCGGCGTTTCAGTGCGCGTCTCGATGCGCTTTCGTCTCCGCGTGCCCGCGAACGTCGTCGACCGGATGGCCCGCGCCGGCGGCTCGGTGCGGCTCGGCTCGTTCTTCCCGATCCTGCCGTGGGAGGCGGGCGTCGGCTGGGACACCGATCCGCCCACGACGAGCCTGGCCGAGACGTCCTCCTCGCCCACCGCCGACTTCACGGTCCGCCTGCGCATCCCCGCCGGGACGACGGCGATCGCCACCGGTGTTCCGGCCGGCGGCGGCCTCTGGCGGGCGCGGGCGGTGCGCGACTTCGCCGTGGCGGTCGGCCGCTTCCACACCGCGACGGTCACGGCTCACGCGCCGCGGTCCGTGCACGTGGTGGTGGGTGTCGCGGCGGGGATGGCGCCCTCCCCGCAGTCGGTGGCCGCCGAGGTGAGGGACGATCTCGCGACTCTCGCCCAGCGGTTTGGCCCCTACCCCTGGCCGTCGCTCCACGTGGCCGTGCTGCCCGACCTGAAGGAGGTCGGGATCGAGTATCCGACGATGATCTTCCTGGGCGCCGACACGGCCGGGGAGCTGACGCGGCACGAGGTCGCCCACCAGTGGTTCTACAGCCTCGTCGGCAACGATCAGGCCCGCGATCCGGTGCTCGACGAGGGCCTCGCCACCTACGCGATGGGGCCGCCGCACGTGCACATCCCCGTCAGTCCGGCGTTCCTGCGCCGCACCGGCCAGCCGATGTCGGTGTGGGACCGGGGGCCGTACCGGGCCTACCAGCTCGGCGTCTACATCGACGGCGCCCGCGCAGTGCGCTCGCTCGGCCCGCAGCCCGTCGTCGACTGCGCGCTGCGCGCCTACGTGGCCCGCAACGCGTACGGGATCGCGACCCAGGCCGGGTTCGTGAAGGCGCTCGCGGCGGTCGTCCCTGACGCGCCGCAGCGGCTGGCCCCGTTCGGCATCCCCGCACCCCACGGGTGAACGGATGGTGGCCGGGGTAGGGGATGTGCGAACCCCGGTGGTAACGTCCGGCTGAGCTCGCGGGCGGGCCGTTCCTCCGTGCGGCCGAAGGTCGAGAGGAGTACCTCATGACGAACACGTTGAAGCAGCTTGCTGCTGCGGGCACGAGCCCGTGGCTGGACAACATCCGGCGCGGCTGGCTTGAGTCCGGAGAGTTCCGGCGGATGGTCGACGAGGGCGTCGTCGGCGTCACGTCGAATCCCACGATCTTCCAGAAAGCGATCGCCGACTCGACCGACTACGACTCGGCCGTCGCCGCTCTCGCGGCAACCGGGATGAGCCCGAGCGACGCCTTCTTCGAGCTCGCGATCGCCGACGTGCGCGACGCGGCCGACCAGATCCGCGGCGTGTACGACTCCACCGGCCATCTGGACGGCTACGTCTCCTTCGAGCTGCCGCCGGCGATGGCCAACGACACGGCCAAGTCCATCGCGGCCGCGCCCGACTTCTTCCGCCGCATCGGCCGGCCCAACATCTACATCAAGATCCCGGGCACGGCCGAGGGCGTCCCGGCCATCGAGGAGACCATCGCCGCGGGCATCAACGTGAACGTCACGCTGCTCTTCTCCCTGAAGAACTACGAGGCGATCCACGAGGCCTACATCCGCGGCCTGGAGCGGCGGGTCGAGGCCGGCGAGCCGATCTCCGACCTGTACTCGGTGGCGAGCTTCTTCGTCTCGCGGGTCGACACGGCGGTCGACGCCGACCTCCCGGACGACTCGCCCGTGCGCGGAATGGCCGCCGTGGCGAACGCAAAGCTTGCCTACGAGCAGTTCCTCGGGATCACGCGCTCCGACCGCTGGCGGGCGCTGGCGGAGAAGGGCGCGAACGTGCAGCGGCCGCTGTGGGCGTCGACGGGAACCAAGAACCCGGCGTATTCCGACGTCCTGTACGTCGACGAGCTGATCGGCCCGGACTGCGTGAACACGATGCCCGAGGGCACGATGGCCGCGTTCCTCGACCACGGCACCGTCCGCCGCACGGTCGATGCGGACGTCGACGGCGCTCGTCGTGTCATCGAGCAGGTGGAGTCCGCCGGGGTCAGCCTGGCCGCTGTCACCGCGAAGCTCGAGACCGACGGCGTGGCCAGCTTCTCGGCGTCGTTCGACTCGCTGATCTCGACGCTTGCCAAGAGCATGGATGACCAGCGTGCCCGCGGCGCCGCCTGAGCTCGCCGAGGCGGTCGTTGCGGCCGAGGCGGAGCTCGAGGCGGCCGACTTCCTGGCCCGGCTGCGACGGCGCGACCCGTCGCTGTGGCCGGGCGACCAGGCAGAGATCGCCGACCGGATGGGCTGGCTGCCCGTCGTCGCGACCATGCGCGCCCGTGCGACGGAGCTGAACGAGTGGGCGGCCGGTGTGGGCGGCACGCTGCCGCACTCGGTGCTCCTGGGCATGGGCGGCTCATCGCTCGGGCCCGAGGTGCTGCGGCAGACCTTCGACACCGACCGGCCCGACGTCACCGACACCACCTTCCCGGCCGCGGTGCGCGCCTCCGAGCACACCGACGCGCTCTACGTGGTCGCGTCGAAGTCCGGCGGCACGCTCGAGACGCGCTCTCACGAGGCCTACTTCTGGGAGCGCACCGGCGGCGACCCGTCCCGCTTCGCCGCGATCACCGACCCCGGAACCGACCTCGAGTCGACCGCACAGGCTCGCGGCTACCGGAGGGTGTTCCAGAACCCGTCCGACATCGGCGGCCGCTACTCGGTGCTGTCGTACTTCGGTCTCGTCGCCGCGGCGCTCGCCGGCATCGACATCGAGGCGCTGCTGGGCACGATCCGCGACGACGAGCAGGGGCCGGAGATCTCCGGCGGCGCCGCCCTGGGCGCCGCGCTCGGCGGCCTGGGCCGGATCGGGCGCGACAAGGTGACCATCGTCGCCGAGGGCCGGTTCGCGAGCTTCGGCCTGTGGGCCGAGCAGCTGCTCGCGGAGTCGACGGGCAAGCAGGGCAAGGGGCTCATCCCGGTCGCCGGCGAGGTGCTCGGCGACCCGGACGTCTACGGATCCGACCGCGTCTTCGTGCACCTGCGCAGCGACGGCTCCCACGACGACGCCATGCACCGGCTGGCCGAGGCCGGGCATCCCGTGCTGACGCGAGAGATCTCCGATCCGCACGAGCTGGCGAACGAGTTCCTGCAGTGGGAGGTGGCCACCGCGGCCGCCGGCATGCTGCTCGGAATCGACCCGTTCGACCAGCCAAACGTCGCCGAGTCGAAGGCAAACACCGACCGCGTTCTGGGGGAGTGGGAGGGCTCGGGCCGGCTGCCCGAGCCCGACGCCGGCACGATCGACGACGTCCTGGGCGCGATCAAGCCCGGAAGCTACGTCGCGATCATGGCGTACGTCGATCCGACCTCGCCCAACGAGGAGCGGTTCCGGGCGGTGCGCACCGCGATCCGCGACCGGTACCGGGTGGCGACCACGTTCGGGTTCGGGCCGCGCTTCCTGCACTCGACCGGCCAGCTGCACAAGGGCGGGCCGCAGGTCGGCTGCTTCATCCAGGTGGTCGACCCCGATCCGGGCGACCTGCCGATCCCGGGCAAGCCGTTCGGGTTCGGGACGCTGATCCAGGCCCAGGCTCTCGGCGACCTCCAGGCCCTGCGCAGCCGTGGCCGCCCGGTCGCGCGGATGACGCCCGACGAGCTCGAGTCGCTCTCCGTGGGAGCGCGGTAGCCGTGGCCCAGGTCGTCAGCGACCCACAGGCCAACCCGCTGCGAGTCGGCCTGCGCGCGGGCGGCGCGACCGTCCCGGCGGTGTTCGTCATCTTCGGTGCGACCGGCGACCTGGCCCATCGCAAGCTCCTGCCGGCCATCTACAACCTGGGCGCCCGCGGCCTGCTGCCGAACCGCTTCGCCGTCGTGGGCTACGCCCGCAGCGAGATGTCCGACGACGACTACCGCGAGCAGGCCCGCGCGTCGCTCGAGCGCTTCTCGCGCACCCGGATCGACGAGAGCTACTGGACGGCGTTCGCCGACTCCCTGCACTACCAGAGCGGCGGGTTCGACGACCCGGACGCATTCCGCGCGCTCGGCGAGCGGCTCGGGCGGATCGACGCCGGCCACGGCACCGAGGGCAACCGTGTCTTCTACCTCTCCACGCCGGCGAGCTTCTTCCCGGTGATCGTCAACAACATGGGCGCCGCCGGGCTGAACGACCCGTCCGGGTTCGCCCGCGTCGTGATCGAGAAGCCCTTCGGCCACGACCTGACGACCGCCCGGGAGCTGGCCGAGACGGTGCACCAGTCGTTCCAGGAGCGCCAGATCTACCGGATCGACCACTACCTGGGCAAGGAGACCGTCCAGAACATCTTCGTGTTCCGGTTCGCGAACGCGATCTTCGAGCCCGTGTGGACGAACCGCTACGTCGACCACGTCCAGATCACGGTCGCCGAGTCGCTCGGCGTCGAGCACCGGGCGGCCTTCTACGAGGAGACGGGCGTCGTCCGCGACATCGTCCAGAACCACCTCCTGCAGGTGCTGGCGCTGGTGGCGATGGAGCCGCCGGCCGCGTTCGAGGCCGACGCCGTCCGCGACGAGAAGACGAAGGTGCTGCGGGCGACGCGGCCGCTGTCGTTCGAGAACACCGTCCGCGGCCAGTACGGGCGCGGCTTCGTGGCCGGCGAGGAGGTCACCGCCTACGCCGGGGAGGAGGGCGTCCCGCCCGACTCCAACACGCCGACGTTCATCGCCGCCAAGATGGAGATCGACAACTGGCGCTGGGCCGGCACGCCGTTCTACATCCGCACCGGCAAGAGGATGCCGAAGCGGGTGACCGAAGTGGCGGTGCAGTTCAAGCGCGTCCCCCACCTGCCGTTCACGATGGGCGCGGCCGAGCACCTCGAGGCCAACTCGCTCGTCCTGCGCATCCAGCCGGACGAGGGCATCTCGCTGCGCTTCGGCGCGAAGGCGCCCTCGCCGACCGTGGCGATCAGCACCGTCAACATGGACTTCCTCTACGGCTCGGCCTTCCTGCACGACGTGCCGGAGGCGTACGAGACGCTGATCCTCGACGCGATCCGGGGCGACCGCACCCTGTTCACGCCGCAGGACGGCGTCGAGCGGTCGTGGGAGATCTGCGACCCGCTGCTCGACCAGTGGCGGTCGGGCACGCCCCAGGTGTACACGTCGGGGTCGTGGGGCCCCGAGGCCGCGTTCGACCTGATCACGCGCGACGGGCGCCGCTGGCGGCGGCCGTGATCGCGAACCCGCCGGTCGAGCTCACCGATCTCGCCGAGGTCGAGCGGGCGCTGGCCGCCGATCGCGAGCGCGGCGCCGGCTCGGTCCGCGCAACGACGCTCAACCTGGTCGTCTACGCCCCCACCGCCGAGGACGTCGTCTTCACCCAGCACGCGCTCGAGCGCATCGGCGGCAGCCGGCCGCTGCGGGCGATCGTCGCCACGGCCGGCACCACCGGCGTGCGGGCGACGGTGTCGACCTCGTGCTGGCTCGGCAGCGGGATGCAGCAGGTGTGCTCGGAGCAGATCTTCCTCACCGCCCGCGCCGACGCGCTGCCGAGCGCCGTGCTCTCGCTGCTCGTGACCGACCTGCCGACGTTCGCCTGGTGGCAGGGGCCGATCCCGGACGGGCATGTCATGCTCTCCGACCTCGCCCGCCTGTCGTCGTCGACGGTGGTCGACTCGACCGTGTCGTCGCTGGAGGGCGTCGCCGGGGTCGGCCGGCTCGACTCCTGGGTGACCGATCTGGCCTGGCTGCGGCTGGAGCCGTGGCGGGAGGCGATCGCGTCGGTGTTCGACCCGGCGACCGCCGCGGCCGCGCTGCGCGAGGTGCGGGCGGTGTCCGTCGCCGGCCCGGTGAACGAGGCCCGCCTGCTGGCCGGGTGGCTGTGCTCCCGGCTCGACCGCGACGTCGAGCTCGACCACGACGAGCGTCCCCACGTCGAGCGGGTCGCGGTGCGCTGCGGGGGCGCCGAGTACGTCATCGAGCGGCCTCCCGGCGAGTACGTCGGCCGCGCGTACGGCCCGGGGACGACGGAGCACCCGATCGTGCTGCCGGATATGGACGCATCGACGTTGCTCGGCCGGGCGCTCGACATCCGCGCCGCCGACGAGGTGTTCGAGGCGGCGCTTGCCTCGGCCGTCGGAAGGACGGCATGAAGCTGACGGTCTGCGCGGACGTCGCCGACGTCGCCCGGCGGGCGGCCGACGCGTTCGTCGAGGCGGCTGCGGCCGGCGGCCGGCCGGCGGTGTGCCTCTCCGGCGGATCGACCCCGCAGGCGATGCACCGCCTGCTGGCCTCGCCCGAGTACGCCGGCCGCGTGGACTGGCCGCGTCTGCACGTCTTCTTCGGCGACGAGCGGCAGGTGCCGCTGGACGATCCGCGCTCGAACTACCGCTCCGCCCGCGAGGCGCTGCTCGACCACGTCCCGGTCGACCCGGCCAGGGTGCACCCGCTCACCGACGCCGACGAGTACGAGGGCCTGCTGCGGTCGTTCTTCGGCGAGCGGCCCGACTTCGATCTGCTCTTCCTGGGAATGGGCGACGACGGCCATACCGCGTCGCTCTTCCCCGGCTCGGTGTCGCTGCTCGAGGACGAGCGCTGGGTGATCGACCCCCCGGACGTCGTTCAGGGCATGGCCCGGCACACGTTCACCCTCCCCGCCCTCGCTGCCGCGCGGCGGACGTTGTTCCTCGTCTCCGGCGCGGCCAAGGCGCCGGCGCTCGCCCGGATCAGGGGCGGCGAGCAGCTGCCGGCCGGGATGGTGACCGGCGCGGAGTGGCTCGTGGACGAGGCGGCGGCCGGCTAGCCGACCAGCTCGATCCGGCGCAGGTGCGGGTGGCTCTCCCAGCAGAACTCGGCCGCCGTGCCGATCCCGAGCAGGTGCACCGCCACCCGGCGCAAGCCGGAGTGGTGCTCGACGTGGTCGAGCAGGAGGTCGACGCGGTCCTGGAGCCGGGCCAGGCCGCGGATGTCGGGGCGGGCGAACACGTCGAGGGCGGCCGCGAGCGCCCTGGTCACCACGTCGAGCGCTTCGCCGTCCAGGGTCGGGTCAGCCAGCTCGACGCCGAGGGCGTGCAGGTGGCCCGCCACCTTCCGCAGCGCCCGGGCGCGATCGTGGTCGCGGCCCTCGGCCGTCACCGCCCGGTCGGCCAGCGCTCCCGCCCGCCGGGCCAGGTCGGCGCCTTCCGCCCGCGACGACGGCACGGTGCAGCCAGCGGCCCGGGCGGCGACCGCAATCTCGATCGCGCGGCCGTAGCCGGCCACCTCGTCGTCCAGCGCGTCGAGCGCCTGGCGGATCGGCCCGGTCTCCATGGATGTTCGTGTGCGCATGCCCGCAGTGTGCGGGTGGAGCGGGTTTCGGTGCGGTGAACGGGTGGCGAGCAGGCGGTGAAGCCCCCGTCAGGGGATGTCGACGAGCACCTTGCCGACTGCGCCCGCCTCGACCGCCTCGTGGGCGGCGGCGATGTCGTCGAGCGCGTACCGGTGGGCGGGAAGCTCGCTCAGGTCGCCCGCGGCGAGCGCCGTGCTCACGTCGTCGACCGCCCGGGCCAGCCACTCGGCCGGGACGTTGTAGACAAGGATGAAGCGCAGGGCGACGTTGCGCACCATCAGCGGCCGCACCGGCGTCGCCAGGTCGCCGTCGGCCGCGTAGATCGCGACGACCCCGTTGGGGGCGACGACCTCGGCGTCGAGCGCGCCGTTGGCCGCCGGGGCCACCTCCACGATCCGGTCGACGCCCTCGGGCGCGGCCGCCCGGATCGCGGCCGCGGCGTCGTCGGCCCGGTAGTTCACGATCGTGTGCGGCGCCGGCCTGGCGGGCCAGCTCGGCCTTGTCGTCCGAGCTGACCGTCGCGATCACGTTGGCTCCGCCGCGGCGGGCAAGCTCGATCGCAAAGTGCCCCACAGCTCCGGCGCCGCCCGCGACGAGCACGGTCCGGCCGTCGATCTCGCCGTCTCGGAAGAGACAGTGGTGTGCCGTCAGTGCGGGGATGCCGAGGCTGGCGCCGAGGTCGAACGACGCGCCGGCGGCAAGCGGCACCGCCTGCCGCTCCGGCAGGCAGATCCACTGGGCGGCGCTCCCGTGCTGGCGGCCATGGGCAGCGAACCAGATCCACACCCGCGCACCCACACGGGCCGGCTCGACCCCCTCGCCGACCGCGTCGATCTCGCCGGCGCCGTCCTGGTTCGGCACCAGATAGGGGAACGGCGGGTCGCCGCCGCTCTGCGAGCCGCTGCGCACGCGCCAATCGGTCGGGTTGACCGCCGACACGCGCATCCGCACGCGCACCTCGCCCGGCCCCGGCTCGGGACGGTCGATCTCGGTCACGCGGAGCACGTCGCGCGCCGGCCCGTAGCGCTCGTACACGGCTGCGCGCATCGTCTCGGCCATCGCTGCGGAGGGTAGACGAGACGTGCTTTCATCCTCCCCATGACCTGCGCCGTCCACCACACGTTCGCGGGGCCGGACGACGCCGGGGTCGTCGTGCTCTCCAACTCGCTCGGGACGACGCTCGAGATGTGGGAGCCGCAGGTCGCCGTCCTCGCGGCGCGACCGACGCGTGCTCCGCTACGACATGCGCGGGCACGGCCGGTCTCCCGTCCCCGAGGCGCCGTACTCGATCTCCGACCTCGGGTCCGACCTCGTGACGCTGCTCGACCGCTACGGGATCGAGCGGGCGTCGTTGTGCGGCGTGTCGCTGGGCGGGATGGTGTCGATGTGGGTGGCCGCTCACGCCCCGAACCGGGTCGATCGGGTCGCCCTGTGCTCGACCTCGGCGCTGATGGGGCCGCCCGAGTCGTGGACGGAGCGGGCCGCGCTGGTCCGCCGCGAAGGCATGGCCGCGGTGGCCGACACCGTGGTCGCGCGCTGGTTCACGCCCGCGTTTGCGGCCTCCCGCCCCGACGTGGTCGCGGGGATCCGCGCCCAGCTCGCGGCGACGCCGCCCGAGGGCTACGCCGGCTGCTGCGAGGCGATCAAGGACATGGACCAGCGCCCCGATCTGCCGTCGATCGCGGCGCCGACGCTCGTGATCGCCGCCGAGGGCGACCCATCCACGCCGCCCGCACATGCCCGCGTCATCGCGAGGTCGATCCCCGGCGCCCGGCTCGAGGTGCTCGACCGCGGCGCGCATCTCGTGAACGTCGAGGCGCCCGACCTCGTCACGCCGCTCATCGCCGCCCACCTCGCGGGGTGATCCCGGCTGGGCGTCAGGCGGCGTGCGCGGCCGCGGCCGGCGCCGCAGGGGCGTCGACGCGGGTGAGGTGGGCGGGCTCCGACCGCAGATAGGCGATCACGGCCGCCTCGGTCTGCTCGCACGGGAGCAGCGTCTTCCACGTCAGCAGGTGCTCGGGCCGATGGGCGTCGCCGCAGGCGACGCTCGGCAGGCGCTCCCGGCCGCGCGTCGTGCGGCCGGGAGTGGGGTCGAGCTCGTCGGAATGCGGGTGGGCGGCGATGATGGCGGCGCCCGCAGCACGGGCCGCCGCCATCGCCGCCCGAGGCCCTCCGTCGACCCCGACGTACCGGCGCAGCCCGACGGCGACGGCGTGCACCGCCGCGTCGGGAGCCTCGTCCGAGTACGTGAGCTCGAGCCCGGGGATCACCAGCATCCCGTGGTCGCGCAGCGCCCGCTCGGCCGCTCCCCCGATGGCCTCCAGGTACGCCGCGTACGCGTGCTCACCGACCCGGTGGGAGGTCGGGTCGTCGGCACGGACCACGTGATCGGTGACCGCAAGGACGTCGAATCCCCGCGCGCCGTAGAGGTCGGCCAGGTCTGCCAGGCCGAGTTCTCCGTCGCTCCACGTCGAGTGCGCATGCAGCTCGCAGAGGAGGGGGCGGCGGGGCGGTCGGGATCGGGTGGGCACGCCCGAAGCGTCGCAGCCGCCGGGTGAAGCCGCGGGGAAATGGTGGAGACCAAACGGTGTCCGCCGTCGCTACCGGATTTATGGTAAAACCATTGCGTGGGTCTGCCCGAGTACCGGCTCTTCATCGGCGGCGAGTGGGTCGACGCCGTCTCTGGCGCGACGTTTGACACCGTCGATCCTGCCACCGGCGCCCCGTGGGCGCGCGTCCCCGAGGCGGCGGAGGCCGACGTCGACGCTGCCGTGCGGGCCGCCCGGGCCGTGCTCGCCGATCCCGCCTGGGCTGACCTGACGCCGGCCGCGCGCGGCCGGCTGCTGCACCGCCTGGCCGACATCCTGCGCCGCGATGCCGAGGAGCTGGCGGTGCTCGAGAGCACCGACAACGGCAAGCTCCTGCGCGAGACCCGCGCCCAGACGATCGCGATCGCCGACCACATCGACTACTTCGCCGGCGCGGCGGACAAGATCGAGGGCTCCGTCATCCCGTCGGGCAAGCCGAACTTCCTGGTGTACACCCAGCACGTGCCCGTCGGCGTCGTCGGGCTGCTCCTGCCCTGGAACTCGCCGCTCTTTCTCATGATGTTCAAGCTGGCCCCGGCCCTGGCGGCCGGCTGCACCGTTGTGATCAAGCCGTCCGAGGCGACGCCGGTGACCGCTCTCGAGCTGTGCCGGCGGATCGCCGAGGCCGGCTTCCCGCCCGGCGTCGTCAACGTCGTCACCGGCAGCGGCCCGGCCCCCGGCCAGGCGCTCACCGCCCACCCCGGCGTCGACAAGATCTCCTTCACCGGCTCGACCCGCACCGGCATCGCGGTCGCCAAGAGCGCGCTCGACCACCTGGCTGCGACCGATCTGGAGCTCGGCGGCAAGTCGGCGAACATCGTCTTCGCCGACGCCGACCTCGAGGCCGCGGCCAACGGCGTCGTCGCCGGGATCTTCGCCGCCACCGGGCAGACCTGCATCGCCGGCTCCCGCCTGGTCGTGCACGAGGATGTGCGCGAGGCGCTGCTGGACCGGCTCGTCGCCCGCGCCCGCACGATCAAGCTCGGCGACCCCAAGGACCCCGAGACCGAGATGGGCCCGATCGCCACCGAGGCTCAGCACGCCAAGATCGCGGCGATGGTGGGTGAGGCCGTCGACGGCGGCGCCCGCGTCCTCGTCGGCGCCGGCAAAGGCGTGACGCTGCCGGCGCAGGGCCGGTTCGCCGCGCCGACGATCCTCGTCGACGTCGCGCCCGAGGCGACGATCGCCCAGGAGGAGGTGTTCGGGCCGGTGCTCGTCGTCCAGCCGTTCCGCGACGAGGACGAGGCGGTCGCGCTGGCAAACGGCACCGCCTACGGCCTGGCGGCGGGCCTGTGGACGTCGGACGTGCGCCGCGCCCATCGCGTCGCCGCTCGGGTCCGCGCAGGAACCGTGTGGGTGAACAGCTACCGGGTGCTCTCCTACGCCGTCCCGTTCGGCGGCTTCGGCCTCTCCGGGATCGGCCGCGAGAACGGGTTCGAGGCGATCCGGTCGTTCACCGAGACGAAGTCGATCTGGATCGAGCTCACCGGGGCGACGCGCGATCCGTTCGTGCTTGGCTGAGGCGTGAACTTCGCCCGCGACGTCGTCGACGCGGCGCCCGCCGGCGCGACAGCGCTGATCGAGCTCGGCCGCGACGGGAGCCGGTGCGAATGGACGTTCGCAGAGGTCTCGCGTGCCTCGGCGGGTCTGGCGGGGCGGCTGCGCGACGAGGGCGTCGAGGCGGGCGACGTCGTCATGACCCTCGTCGGCAACCGGTCGGAGTGGGCGCTCGCGCTCGTCGCCTGCTTCCGCATCGGCGCGGTCGTCCTGCCGTGCACCGAGCAGCTGCGGGCGGCCGATCTGCAGGCCCGGCTCGACGTCGTGCGGCCGCGAGTGGTGATCGCCGATGAGCGCAACCTGGGCGAGCTCGACCGGACCGACGCCGCGGAGCGGGCGACCGTCATCGTCGTCCCCGACCGGTCGATCTACGCCGCCGATCCGGCGGCGGCCGCGGAGCTCGACCCGGAGGCGCCGGCGCTGATCGTGTTCACGAGCGGCACGACCGGCAAGCCGAAGGCCGCGGTACATCCCCAGCGCTACCTGCCCGGGCAGGAGCTGATGGCCCGGGCGTGGCTGGGCGCGGACGAGGGCGACGTCGTCTGGTGCACCGCGTCGTCGGGGTGGTCGAAGAGCGCCCGCAATGCGTTCGTCGCGCCGTGGCTGCGCGGCGCCGCCGGGGTGCTGCACGACGCCCGCTTCGACGCGGCCGAGCGGCTGGACGTGCTCGACCGCGAGCAGGTGAGCGTCCTCTGCATGTCGCCGACCGAGTACCGGCTGGTCGCCAAGCGCGTGCCCGTCCGCGCGCCGGCCTCGCTGCGGCGACTGGTCGCCGCCGGCGAGGCGCTCGACGCCGAGACGCTCGAGCGCTGGCGCGCGGCCACCGGCCTCGTGATCCTCGACGGCTACGGCCAGACCGAGACCGCGCATCTGACGGCGCCGCCGGACGCGGACGGGGCGCCGCCCGGCTCGATGGGCCTGCCGCTCCCGGGCGTGCGGATGTGGGTCGACGACGGCGAGCTCGTGGTCGATCCGGCGACCGTGCCCACCTTCTTCACCGGCTATCTGGGCGCCCCGGCCGCCAGCCGGACCCGGCCGTGGCGCACGGGCGACCGCGTCCGCCAGGACGACGACGGCTACCTCTACTTCGACAGCCGCACCGACGACGTGATCATCTCGTCCGGCTATCGGATCGGCCCGTTCGAGGTCGAGTCCGTGCTGCAGTCGCACCCGGCCGTCGCGGAGGCAGCCGTCATCGGCATGCCCGATCCCGATCGCGGTGAGATCGTGCGCGCTATCGTCGTCCCCGCGCCCGGGCACGTTCCCTCCGATCAGCTCGGCCGCGAGCTGCAGGAGCACGTCAAGCGGCTGACGGCGCCGTACAAGCACCCGCGCGTGGTCGAGTTCGCCGCCGAGCTGCCCCGGACGGCGAGCGGCAAGCTGCGCCGGGCAGAGCTGCGGAGCCGCTGAATGGTCTGGCCGCTAACCTGCTGCGATGGCCGCTGAGGCCAAGACGACACGCCGCGCCCGCTCGTTCGACGACGTGCTCGAGCAGCTGCGCGAGGCGATCCTCTCGGGGCGGATCCGCCCGGGCGACCGGCTGCCCGGCGAGCGCCAGCTGTGCGAGAGCTTCGGCGTCGGCCGGCCCACCCTGCGAGAGGCCCTGCGCTCGCTCGAGGCGACCGGCCTGATCGAGGTACGCCCGGGCAAGGGCGGCGGCTCCTACGCGGTCACGCCATCGGAGGCGACGGTCGGCAACGCCCTGGCGGCGCTCGTCAACCTGCGTGGCGCCTCGCTCGAGGACCTGGCCGAGTTCCGGGTCGACTTCGAGGGCGAGAATGCCGCCTGGGCGGCTCGCCGGGCCGATGCCGGCGACATCTCGGGCTCGAGGCGCTCGTCGCCGAGGCCCGTGCAGCGGCCGAGAAGCGCGGCGGCCGCGCGCTGCTCGCGCGGATCGATGTGCGCTGGCACGAGGCGCTTGCCCGCGCCACCAAGAACCGGCTGCGGATCGGGATCGCGCTCGGCATCCACGATGCCGTCCTGCGCCGGCACGAGGCGCTCGTCCGGCCGGCCGCCGCCGACGAGCACCTCACCACGATCCCGGACGACATCGCTGTCATCACCACGGCGATCGCCGCCGGCGACGCCGAGATCGCGCGAACGCGCATGCGGGCGCACGTCGAAGCCTGGAACCGCCGCACCAACGGGTAAGGGTGTTATGGTATGACCGCTAACGCCATTGCACCGCCCGAGGAGTCGCATTGACCTCCGCACCCGCCCTCTTCTCTCTCCCCGCGACCCGCAACGAGCTCCCGCTCGACTACGCGCCCGGGTCACCCGAGCGGGCCGCCGTCGACGCCGAGCTCGGCCGTATCCGCGCGTCCGCCCCCGAGCTGCCGCTGCGCATCGGCGGCCGCGACGTCGAGACCGGCCGTCTGCACCCCGTTGTCATCCCCCACGACCACGAGCGCGCCCTGGCCCAGGCCCACTGGGCCGGCGAGCGCGACGTCGCGGCGGCGATCGCCGCCGCCGCCGAGGCATGGCAGGACTGGTCGCGCATGGCGTGGGAAGACCGTGCGGCGATCTTCCTGCGCGCGTCCGAGCTCGCCCGCGGGCCGTGGCGGGCGACCCTGAACGCGGCGACGATGCTGAACCTCTCGAAGACCGTGCGCGAGGCCGAGATCGACGCCGCCTGTGAGACGGCCGACTACCTCCAGTTCAACGTCCGCTACATGCGCGAGATGTACGAGATGCAGCCCGAGTCGCTGCCGGGCACGTGGAACCGGATGGAGTACCGGCCGCTGGAGGGGTTCGTGCTCGCGATCACCCCGTTCAACTTCCTGTGCCTCGCCAACCTGGCATACGCCCCGGCGATGATGGGGAACGTCGTCCTGTGGAAGCCCGCCGAACAGGCCGAGCTGTGCGCCTGGACGGTCCTGCGGATGCTCGAGGAGGCCGGCCTCCCGCCGGGTGTCATCAACCTCGTCTTCGGCGACGGCCCCGAGGTCGGCCGGGTCGCGCTCACGCATCGCGATCTGGCAGGGGTCCACTTCACCGGCTCGACCGAGACGTTCCAGGAGATCTGGCGCACCATCGGCGCAAACATCGCCGGCTACCGCAACTACCCGCGGATCGTCGGCGAGACCGGCGGCAAGGACTTCATCGTCGCCCACGCGAGCGCCGATCCCGATGCCCTGGCGACCTCGATCGTGCGCGGCGCCTTCGAGTTCCAGGGCCAGAAGTGCTCGGCGCCCTCGCGCACGTATGTCCCGGAAAGCCAATGGCGGGGCCTGCGCGAGCGGCTCCACGCGCAGGTGCCGCAGCTGCGCGTGGGCGACCCGACCGACCCCAGCGTGTTCGTCGGCGCGGTGATCGACGCCGAGGCGTTCGCCAAGCACCGGCGCGCGATCGAGGAGTCGCGGGCCGCGGCCGAGATCGTGGTCGGCGGCGAACTCGACTCGACAACCGGCTGGTTCGTGAACCCGACCGTCGTCCGCACCGAGGATCCGGGCTTCCGGCTGCTCTCCGACGAGCTCTTCGGCCCGATCATGACCGCCTTCGTCTACCCGGACGACCGCTGGGACGAGCTGCTGCGCCAGGTCGACGCCCAGAGCCCCTACGCGCTCACCGGCGCCGTGTTCGCCAACGACCGCCGCGCGGTCATCGAGGCGGCCGCGGCGCTGCGCCACACGGCCGGCAACTTCTACGTGAACGACAAGCCCACCGGGTCGGTCGTCGGCCTGCAGCCGTTCGGCGGGTCGCGGGCGTCGGGCACGAACGACAAGGCTACGTCGCTCTGGAACCTGAGCCGGTGGGTGTCGATGCGGGCGACGAAGGAGACCTTCATCGCCCCCCGCGACTGGCGCTATCCCTCGATGACGTTCCCGGAGCCGTCGTGAGCACGCCGTTCGCGAAGGTGCACCACATCTGCATCGCCGTCCACGACATCGACGCCGCGATCGCCTACTACGAGTCGGTCGGGATCGGGCCATGGCACGACTACCCGCCGCTCGAGGAGTTCACGCGGCTCGAGGTGCCCGACCCCGAGGGCTTCCGCAGGCTCGACTACCGCTACGCCTGGATCGGCGACTTCCAGCTCCAGCTCGTCCAGCCGGGGCCGGAGCCGACGCCGCAGCGGCAGTTCCTCGACGAGCATGGCGAGGGCGTCTTCCACGTCGGCTTCGAGGTGCCCGACGCGGACGCAGCGGACACCCGGGCGGCCGATCTCGGCATCGCGCCCCTCATGCGCGGCCGCCGCGACAACGGCAGCGGCTTCACGTACTACGACACCGCCGATCGGGCCGGTGTGGTGCTCGAGATCCGCCAGAGCCCGCCGGCGTGACGGAGGCGGCTGCGAGCACCTGGCAGGCCGACCTTGCCCGCGCCCTGGCGGAGGGCGGCGTCGAGGTGGCGGCCTGGGTGCCGGACAAGCGGCTGGCGCCGATCGCCGAGGCGCTGGCGGCGCTCTCGGTGCCGGTGCGCACGCTCACCCGGGAGGAGGAGTGCATCGGCTGGGCGGCCGGCTTCCGCGCCGCCGGCGGGACGCCGCTCGTGCTCATGCAGTGCTCCGGCCTCGGCAACTCCCTGAACGCGATCGGGTCGCTCGTCGTCCCCTACGGGCTCGGCTTCCCCCTTGTGCTCTCGATGCGCGGGGCGCTGGGCGAGCGCAACCCCGCCCAGATGGCGCTCGGCCGCACCGCCGTCCCCATGCTGGAGCTGCTCGGGATCCAGTCGTTCCGTCTGCGCCGGGCTGAGGATGCGGGCGTCCTGGCCCGGGGCGCGCTCGGGGTGGCAGACGGCGCCCGGGAGCTGGCGCCGATCGTCCTCGAGCCCGAGCTGGACATGCGATGAACCCGACCCAGGCCGTCGCGGCCCTCCTGCGCGCCCACCCGGACGCGCTCTTCATCGCGTCGCTCGGCACCGCCACCTCGGCGCTCCGTTCCGCCAGCGGCGACGGGCCGCACCTGTACATGGGCGGCTCGATGGGCAGCGCGCTGGCGGTCGCCCTGGGCGTCGCCGAGAAGAGGCCCGGCCGCCGGGTGGTCGCCGTGCTGGGCGACGGCGAGAGCGTGATGGGCGCGGGGTCGCTGTGGTCGCTCGCGGGCGCGCGCCCGGCCAACCTGCTCGCCGCCGTCCTCGTCGACGGGCACTACACCATCACGGGCGGCCAGTCGCTGGGCGTGCCCGCGGTCTTCGCCGACGTCGCCCGCACGCTCGGCCTGAGCGCCGAGGTGGCTGCCGGCGAGGCCGACGCCGAGCGGCGCGCACGCGAGCTCGACTTACCCGGCCTGCTCGAGATCCGCTACGACGAGCGCACCTGGCCGGGCCCGTCGCCCTTCGTCGACCCGCCCGTCGTGCGGGCCCGGTTCGAGGCGGCCGCGACCCCGTGATCGTGGTCACCGCCGCCACGGGCCAGGTGGGGCGCGAGGTCACCCGGCTGCTGGTGGGCGCTGGACCGGTGCGGGCGATGGTGCGCGACCCCGCCTCGGCGGGGGATCTGGGCGGCGCGGAGGTCGCCGTCGCGAGCTTCGAGGACGCGACGGCCCTGGGCGCGGCGATGGCGGGCGCAGAGACGGTCTTCCTGGCCGGGCGCGACAGCCCGGACTACGTCGTGCAGCAGGAGCGCGCGGTCGAGGCGGCGGCCGGTGCCGGCGTGCGCCACGTGGTCAAGCTCTCGGCCCTCGGCGCGGGCCCCGGTTCGCCGGTCGAGCTGATGCGCGACCATCACGCCGTCGAGGAGCGGCTGCGGGCTTCGGGGATGGCCTGGACGTTCCTGCGGCCGCACCTGTACATGCAGAACCTGCTGCGGTTCGCCGGGCCGGTGGCCGCCGACGGCCGGCTGGCGGCGCCGATGGGCGACGGCGGCTACCCGTTCGTGGATACCCGCGACGTCTCGGCCGCCTCCGCGGCCGTGCTGCGGGCGCCGTCCGCTCACGCCGGCCGCGCGTATGCCCTGACCGGCCCGCGCGCCGTCGGGTACGCCGAGATCGCCCGTCTGATGGGCGAGATCGTCGGCCGGGACGTGCGCTATGGCGCGCTCGCGCCGGCGCGGTTCCGGGCCGACCTGGAAGCCGCCGGGATCCCGGCCTGGCGCGCAGCCGACCTCGCGGCGATCGCATCCGCCTACTCGGCTGCGGACAACACGCCCGGGGACGGCGTCGCCGACCTGACAGGGCATCCGCCCATCGCGATCGAGCGCTTCCTCGCCGACCACCGAGCCACGCTGCTTGCGGGCGCGTCGCGGAGCCACGCGTGACCGTCCGCTCCGGCGCCGAGCGGGCCGCCCGGGCCGGGATCCTGCGGGCGGCCGAGAGCGATCGGGTCGGGGCGGTCGTCTCGCGCTACGGGATGCGGTTCGGCGCCCGCCGGTTCGTCCCGGCGGAGGACCTGGACGAGGTCGTCGAGGTCATGCGCGAGCTCAACCGCGCCGGCATGCGCGGCGTCACCGGGCTCTTCGATGACCACGCCCGCTCGGAGGCCGACGTGGCCCGCCACGAATCCGAGTACGGCCGCCAGATCGACCGCCTGTCGGCCGAACGGCTCGACGCGAACGTGGCCCTCAAGCTGACGCACCTGGGCATCCATCTCTCCGACGAGCTCATGTTCGAGACGGCGTCGCGGCTGCTCGAGCGGGCCGCCGCGCGCGGCATGCGCCTGCGCTTCGACATGGAGGAGAGCGCCCTCGTGCCGCAGACGCTCGCCCTCTACCGGCGCTTGCGCGAATCCGGCGTGGACAACGTGGGCGTCGTGCTCCAGACCTACCTGCGCCGTGCCGAGCAGGACCTGGCCGACCTGCTGCCCCTGGGCCTGAACGTCCGGCTCGTCAAGGGCGCCTACCTGGAGCCGGCTGCGGTCGCCTACCCGGACAAGCGCGATGTCGACGCGGCCTACGTGCGCATGCTCGAGCGCTGCCTGGCCGAGGCGCAGCACACGGCGATCGCCACGCACGACACCGCCATCGTCGCCGCCGCCCGGGCCAGGGTCGCCGCCGCCGGCGTTGCTCCGGAGCGATACGAGTTCCAGATGCTCTACGGCATCGCGCTTCCGGTGCAGCGCGAGATCGTCGCCGCCGGCTACCCCCTGCGGATCGCCGCGCCGTACGGTCCGACCTGGTTCACGTACCTGATGCGCAGGCTGGCCGAGCGGCCGGCCAACCTCGGCTTCTTCCTGCGGAACGCCGTTCGCCGCTAGACCGAGGTCGCGCGAGAGGCGTCGGTGAACTCGCGGAACTGGGCGGTCACCAGATAGGCGGTCTGCTCGCCGATATCGACGGCGTTGTCGCCGATCCGCTCCAGGCAGCGCGAGATCAGGATCGCCCGCAGTCCCATCTCGTGGGAGGGGGCGTCGTCCGCGAGCGAGAGGATCCGCTTCGACAGGCCGTGGTTCGTCTGGTTGATGACCTGGTCCATCGCCAGGAGCGACTCGGCGCCGGCCAGATCGCGGGCGCCGAACGATCGCATCGCCTCGGCGATCATGGCGTGTGCCTGCCGTCCCATCGTGGAGAAGTCGGCGAGGAGCTCGGCCGGCAGCGGCGGGTCGGGCGGGATCAGGAGCGCCAGCTTGGCGATGTTCACGCACTGGTCGCCGATCCGCTCCAGATGCAGGTTCACGTGGATCATCGAGAGGACGAGCCGCAGGTCGACTGCGACGGGCGCCTGGCGGGCAAGCAGCGACTCGATCGCGGACTCGACCTTCAGGTAGATGCTGTCCACCTCGTCGTCGTCGGCGATCACCTGCTGCGCGCGGCCCTCGTCGGCGGACTCCAGGACCTGAAGGACGATCTCGAGCGACCGGCCGCACAGCCGTCCCGCGTCCTGCAGCAGGGCTTCGATCTCGTCCAGCTCGTGTTGGAACTCGTTGCGTGGCATGACCCGAGCATAGGGGACGGACGGGGATGTTCGCACCCTCGCAAACAGGCCGGGGCGCACCCTTATCCGACTCTTCACCACACATTCACCGTGGAATAACCCCACACCCCGTCGCCTGCAGGCACGATCGACTCATCGCTATCGAACGATCGACGGAGAGGTCACGCATGCAGAGGTTTCGAAGGTCCGCGCTGTTGCTTTTCGCCGCAGGCACGGTGGTCCTCGCGGCCGCCTGTGGAAGCGGTGGGGGAACGACGACCGTCACGAAGAGCTCCGCGAGCGGGGGCTCGAGCAGCAAGGTGCTCACGGGCGCCGGCAGCACCCTGGTCTACCCGCTGGTGTCCCAGTGGGAGCCTGACTACTCCACCAAGGCAGGGGTGACCATCACCTACGGCGCGATCGGCTCGGGCGGCGGGATCGACCAGATCACCGCCCGCGCGGTCGACTTCGGCGCCAGCGACGCGCCGCTCACGCCCGACCAGGCCACAGCATGCAAGGGCTGCCTCCAGATCCCGTGGGCGCTCGGGGCCACCGTCGTCACGTACAACGTGAAGGGCGTTTCCAACAACCTGCACCTGACGGGGCCGGTCGTGGCCGACATGTTCCTCGGCAACATCACGAGCTGGAACGACCCCAAGATCAAGGCGCTCAACCCTGGCGTGAACCTGCCCTCGACCAAGGTGACGCCGATCTACCGCAGCGATGGCTCCGGTGACAGCTTCGTCTTCTCGAGTTACCTGTCGGCGGTCAGCCCGGCCTTCAAGAGCAAGATCGGCGCGTCGACGCAGCCGCCGTTCTCGACGGGCACCGGCGCCGCCAAGAACTCCGGCGTCGCCGCCTCGGTGCAGAGCACCGACGGCTCCATCGGCTACGTGGCCATCTCCTACATCGCGGCCGACAGCCTGAACGAGGCCCTGATCCAGAACGCGGCGGGCAAGTTCCCGACGCCGAGCGTTGACAGCATCAAGGCGGCCGCCGACGCGTCCACCACGCCGCAGTCGGACGGGTCTATCCCGCTCGTGAACCCGCCCGCCTCGGCAGCGACCGCATATCCGCTGTCGACCTACACGTACGCCATCGTGCCGAAGTCGTCGCCCAAGGCGGCCGCGCTGAAGGCGTTCCTGACGTACGCGATCACCGACGGCCAAGCGTTCGGCCCCGACCTCGGGTTCCCACCGCTGCCGTCCGCGGTCGTCGCGTCCGCAAGACGGAGATCGCAAAGATCTCCTAGCTGCAGGAGCGGCGCCGGCATCGCGACCTCCCACCGCGATGCCGGCGTCCTCCCGCCAGGGAAGGACTTCGACGAGTTGAGCTCACAGGCCGAGACAGATTTCGCCCTCCCCCGGAGGGCGCGGCTCCATATCGGTGACCTGCGCGCTGCGCGGCATCGCCGGCGCCGCCGCCCTCACCGTCCTGATCGTCCTGGCGCTGATCGCCTACAAGGTGGTCGAGCAGTCGGCGGACGCGATGTCGGCGTTCGGCCTGGGCTTCCTGACGTCGAGCGAGTGGAACGCGGTCACCAGACCAGTTCGGCGCCCGCGACCTGATCTGGGGCACGGCGGTGACGTCGTTCTTCGCGCTGCTCCTGGCCGTCCCGATCTCCATCGCGATCGGGCTCTTCCTGAGCGAGCTCGCGCCGCGCAGGCTACGGGCGCCGGTGGGGGCGCTGGTCGAGCTCCTGGCGGCCATCCCGAGCGTCGTACTCGGCCTGTGGGGCATTCTCGTCATGGGCCCGTTCCTCGAGCAGCACGTCGAGCCGTTCCTGAGCGATCACTTCGGCTGGATCCCGCTGTTCTCGGGATCGCCGTCGAACGTCGGGCTCCTGCCGGCGTGTCTGGTGCTGACGATCATGATCGTCCCGATCGTCTCCAGCATCTGCCGCGAGCTCTTCGACAGCGTTCCGAGCGATCTCAAGGCCGGCTCGCTTGCGCTCGGCTCGACCCGCTGGGAGATGGTGCGCGGGGTCGCGATCCCGCAGGTCAGCGGCGGTATCGTGGCCGCGGTGATTCTCGGACTCGCCCGTGCGATGGGCGAGGCGATCGCTGTCAGCCAGACCATCGGCGGCACCGCACGCACCGGATGGTCGCTGTTCGGCTCGGCCGACACGCTGGCGAGCCGGATCGCCAACCAGTACCAGGGCGCGGCGACGCACCTCCAGCAGTCGTCGATCGCGTATCTGGCAACGATCCTGCTCGTCCTCAGCCTGGGGGCCAACCTAACCGCGGCGTTGATCGTGCGCCGCATCCGACGGAGAATGGGGACGAGATGAGCGCCGAGGCCAACCCGCTCACGGTCGTGACGAAGCGCTCGCGCAGGCGCAAGCGCGTCGGCGTGCTGATGGAGATCCTGGCGACGGCGGCCGCGGTGCTCGCGATCGTGGTGCTCGCCGTCGTCGTCATCTCGGTCGCCCGCAAGGGCCTGCCGGCGATCAACGCCGACTTCTTCACGAAGAACCCGGCCCCGGTGTTCCAGACCGGCGGCGGCATCAAGAACGCCATCGTCGGGACGCTGATCATGACGGGCATGGCGACGCTGATCTCCGTGCCCGTGGGTGTGCTGATCGCGATCTTCAACACCGAGTTCGCGCCACCGGCGGTGGCCGAGGGCATCCGGATCGCGCTGAACGTGCTCGCCGGCGTGCCCACGATCGTCATCGGCATCTTCATCTTCGGCCTCCTGGTCGTCGGCCACGGCCAGAGCGCCATCGCTGCATCGCTCGGCCTCTCGATCGTGATGGTGCCGCTGATCGCGCGGGCGACCGAGGAGGTGCTCCTGCTGGTGCCGTCCACCCTGCGTGAGGGCGGAATGGCGCTGGGCGCGACCCGGGCCCGCACCGTGATCACGGTGATCCTGCCGACGGCCGTCGGCGGCATCGTCACCGCCACCATCGTCGCGGTCGCCCGCGGCGCCGGCGAGACGGCGCCGCTGCTCTTCACGTCGTCGATCTTCGCGAACCAGGTGGTCACCGACGTGCACCAGGCGATGGCCTCCATCCCGATCACGATCTTCGTCGACTCCGAGTCGCCGAGCGTCGCGGATCAGCAGACCGCCTGGGCGGCGGCGCTCGTGCTCATGGCGGGCGTCCTCATCATGGGCGTAATCGGCCGGGCGCTCTCGCTTCGCACCCGGCGCCAGATCGAACGAGCCCGGTGATGAACGATGACCGACAACCTACGGGGACGGAACCACGGATGCACTCCATGACCGAATCGGATTCAAGCAGCGAGCGGGGCACGACCGGCGGCGAGTCCGCCGACGTCGTCCTGGCCCGGTCGCAGGCACAGATGGCTGAGATCGCGGCACAACACGGGGCGTCACCGCAGGAAGGCAAGCCGGTCGTGCTCGGCCTCGAGAACGTGGCCGTGTCGTACAGCGGCAACCCGGCCGTGCGTGGCGTCGAGATGAACATCCACAAGACGCTCGTGACGGCCTTCATCGGCCCGTCCGGCTGCGGGAAGACGACGCTCCTGCGCAGCCTGAACCGGATGAACGACCTGATTCCGGGCGCCGAGGTAACGGGCTCGATCACCTATCACGGCCATGACCTGAATGCGGCCGGGGTCGACCCGGTCGAGGTGCGGCGCCGCATCGGGATGGTGTTCCAGCGCCCCAACCCGTTCCCGAAGTCGATCTTCGACAACGTCGCCTTCGGACTGAGGCTGCACGGGATGAAGGATCACCTGAACGACCGCGTCGAGAAGGCCCTGCGCCAGTGCCGGCCTGTGGGACGAGGTGCACAAGCGGCTCAAGGCGAGCGCGCTCTCGCTCTCCGGCGGCCAGCAGCAGCGGCTCTGCATCGCCCGCGCCCTGGCCATCGAGCCGGACGTCGTCCTGATGGACGAGCCGGCCTCCGCGCTCGACCCGATCGCCACCCAGCGGATCGAGGACCTGGTGGCGGAGCTGAAGAACGACTATACGATTGTGATCGTGACCCACAACATGCAGCAGGCTGCACGGGTTGCCGACATGACCGCCTTCTTCAGCGTCGAGGTGGCCGAGTCCGGCGCCCGCTGCGGCATTCTCGTGGAGCACGCCCCCACGGCGCAGCTGTTCACCCGCCCGTCCGACGAGCGCACCGAGGCGTACGTCACGGGCCGGTTCGGGTAGGCGCCGGTGGCGAGCGCGGCGGACAAGGGCGAGGCCGGAGCGGGCGTGACCGCGCTCCCGGCCAACCGCCGCCGCCGTGCCGCCGCCGGAACCCGGCGCAAGGCACCGCCGCCCGACCGGTTCCTGAACCGGGAGCTCAGCTGGCTCGACTGGAACGAGCGCTGCATCCAGCTCGGCCAGGACCCGACGGTTCCGCTGCTCCACCGCGTCCGCCTGTGCTCGTTCATCTCCACCGGGCTCGACGAGTTCTTCATGGTGCGCGTGGCCGGGCTCGAGCGCCAGGCGGCCTCGGGGCTCGACGTACGCTCGCCCGACGGCCGCAGCCCGCACGCGACGCTCGACGAGATCGCGGGCCGCGTCCGCGAACAGGTCCGCCTGCAGTCCGATCTCTACGAGCACGACCTGCTGCCTCGACTGGCCGAGGCGGGAATCAAGATCGGCCGGGTCGAGCAGGCCACCCGCGCCGAGCTGCGCGCCCTGAGCGCGCACTACGAGCGGGAGATCTACCCGGTGCTGACGCCGCTCGCGATCGGCCCCGGGCAGCCCTTCCCGTACATCTCCGGCCTCTCGCTCAGCCTGGGCGTCTTTGTGCGCGATCCGGCTACCGGCGAGGAGCGGCTGGCGCGGGTGAAGGTGCCCGAGGGCCTGTCGCGCTTCGTCACCGTCGGCCGCGACGAGGTCATGTTCCCGCTGGAGGAGGTCATCGCCCACTTCCTGCCGCGGCTCTTCCCGGGCATGGAGGTGGTCGAGTCGGCCCCGTTCCGGGTCACCCGCGACGCCGATTTCGACGTGTCGGACGACGCCGACGACCTGCTCCAGGCGGTACAGGTGGAGCTGCGCCGGCGCCGGTTCGGCGACGTCGTGCGGCTCGAAGTGGCACACGCGATGTCCCAGCGCATGCAGCGGCGGCTCGTCGACTCGCTCGACGTCAGCGACCGCCAGGTCTTCCGCATCCACGGCATGCTCGACCTGGCAGACGTCTCCCAGATGGCCGATATCGATCGCCCCGACCTCAAGTTCGAGCCGTGGGCCGGCGTCGCGCCGCCCGCGTTTGCGAGCGGCGACCGCCGCGAGATGTTCCAGGCGATCGCGGCCAATGACGTGCTCATCCACCTGCCGTACGACTCGTTCGGGACGACGGTCGAAGAGTTCATCAAGGCCGGCGCGCGCGACCCCGACTCGGTGGCGCTGAAAACGACGGTCTACCGAACCAGCGAGCGCTCGCCCCTGATCCCGGCGCTGATCCGGGCCGCCGAGGAGGGCAAGCAGAGCGTGTGCGTGGTGGAGCTCAAGGCCCGCTTCGACGAGAGCCGCAACATCCACTGGTCGCGGGCGCTGGAGGAGGCGGGCACGCACGTCGCCTACGGGTTCCCGCATCTCAAGGTGCACGCCAAGACGACGCTGATCGTGCGCCGTGAGGGCCGCGGGCTGCGCCGCTACGCGCACATCGGCACCGGCAACTATCACGCCGTGACGGCGCGGGTGTACGAGGACTTCGGCCTGTTCACGTCGGACGACGACATCACCGCCGACGTGTCCGACCTGTTCAATCTGCTGACGGGGTTCGGACGGCCGCAGACGTTCCGCAAGCTGCTCGTGGCGCCGTACACGCTGCGGCCGCGGCTGCTGGAGCTGTTCGCGTCGGTGGCCGACGCCGCCCGGCGGGGCGAGCGGGCCCGGATCCGGATCAAGGTCAACCACTTCACCGACGTCGAGATGATCGACGCCCTCTACGACGCGTCGCGGGCCGGCGCCCACGTCGACATCGTCGCCCGTACCGTCTGCGCGCTGCGCCCCGGCGTCGAGGGGATGTCCGAGAACATCCGCGTCCGCAGCGTGCTCGGCCGCTGGCTCGAGCACAGCCGCGCATTCATCATCGAGGCCGGCGACGCCGTCACCTACCTGATCGGCAGCGCCGACATGATGCCGCGCAACCTGGACGGCCGCTTCGAGGTGCTCGTGCCGGTCGAGGACGAGACGCCCCGAAAGCAGCTTGCAGAGATGTTCGACAGCCTGTTCGGGATCGCCGACTACTCCTGGCAGCTGCTGCCCGACGGGAGCTGGGAGCGGCTTCCGAGCGACGGCACCGGTGGCACCCAGCTGGCGCTGATCCGGCGGGCGCGGCGCGGCTCGACCGGCCAGGCGGCCCGCCCATGAGCAGGGCGGCGGCCGAGGTCGACGCGACGAACCACGACGCCGGGAGGGACATCCGACCGAGCGGTAAGACTCCGCTCATGACGGTCGCGGTCATCGACATCGGCTCGAACACGGGCCGGCTGCTGGTTGCCCGCAGGGGCAGCACCGCAGCCCTCGTCGCGGTGCGAAACGAGCGCACGGTGCTCGGCCTGGGGCACGAGATCGAGTGCACCGGCACGATCTCCGCCGAGAAGCTCGACCAGACCATGTCGTGCGCCCGCCGTTACGCCACGCTCTCCCGCGCGCACGGCGCCGTCCACATCGACGTGATCGTGACGGCCCCGGGCCGCCAGAGCGCGAATGCCGCCGACCTGGTGGCCGGACTGACCCACGTGACCGGCCTCTCCGCGCGGGTGCTCTCGGCCGAGGAGGAGGGCCGCTACGCCTTCGAGGGCGCCACTGCCGGGGTGACCGGGCTGGCGCTCCCGGTCGGCGTCTGCGACGTCGGCGGCGGCTCGACCGAGCTCGTCGTCGGCATCCCCGACCGGGCGCCCGACGACCTGCTCTCGATCGACATCGGCTCGCTGCGGCTCACGAGCCGGTTCCTGAAGGGCGATCCGCCGTCGCGGCGGTCGATCGAGCGGGCCACGGACGAGGTGCGCGAGCACCTCGGCGACCTGGACGGCCTGCGCGTGGCGACCGCGCTTGCGACCGGCGGCAGTGCCCGCGGCCTGCGCAAGCTCGTCGGCCGCACGCTGGACGAGCGCCGCCTCGACCGGGCGGTGCGGATCATCGCCCGCCAGCCCGCCGACCGGCTGGCACGCACCTACGGCATCCATATCGAGCGCGCCCACGTGCTGCTGGCCGGCGCGCTCATCCTGCGCGAGACCCAGGCCGTGCTGGGAGCGCCGCTGATCGTCGCGCGCGGCGGCCTGCGCGAGGGCCTGGCCGACATGCTCCTGGCCGAGCGCTCCGCCGCATAGCCGGGCGGCGCCCCACACCCCGGCCGGTGCGGCCGCTCCGGGGCTCGCTGCCGACGGTTTCTCCAAAGCTTCACGCGATCGTCACCATGCGGAAACCCCTTCCAGCGCTGGGCCAGCCACAATCCGGACATGGGTTCTCGCTCGACGTACGACCGCCGGATCGACCAGCTCGAGTCGGCAGTGGTCGCGCGCGGCCGGCGGGTCGCGGGCCGCCGCCCCGGCACCGCCGGGCTGCGAACGATCGACGCCGCCGTCGACGACCTGCTCGCCTCGCCGCATGCCGAGGCCGCGGACCTGATCCGGATCCGCGCCGTCCAGGAGATCGACTTCCATGTCCGCCACATCGACCGGCTCGTGCCGGCGCTGGCGCCCGAACAGCTGCGCCGGGCCGACACCGGCGCCCTGCGCGCGCTCGAGATCGCACTGGCCGCCCTGGTTTCCCGCGACGGCGACCGGCTGCAGCGGCTCGACGGCACGCTCGAGCGCATCCTCGACGGCGTCGAGCGGCCGCTTCTGCACGACGGCCTCGGCGCGCTCCCCCTCGACGCCCGCCTGCGCCGGGTCGCCCTGCACGTGCTGGCGGTAGCGGAGGCTGCACGGCTGCTGCTGCGGCCCGCGGGCGACCGGCCCCGGACGCCCGTCGCATGAGACACGGCCCTGCCACGACCCGGCGCCGCCGCATCCTGGTGGTCGAGGACGACTCGGTCATCGCGACGGCGATCGCCGCCTACCTGCGCGCGGCCGGCTACGAGGTCGACGCCGTGGACGACGGGCTCAAGGCGCTGCGCCGGATCCGCTACGCCAGCCCCGACGCGATCGTGCTCGACCTGATGCTGCCCGGGACGGACGGCTGGCAGGTGATCGAGTCGGTGCGCGCGGACGGGATCGAGGCGGCCGTCGTCGTCGTCAGCGCCCGCGTGTCCGAGCGCGACCGCGTCCACGCCCTGCGCCTGGGGGCGGACGATTATCTGTGCAAGCCGTTCGGGATGCCCGAGCTGGTGGCCCGGGTCGAATCCGCGCTGCGGCGTACCGCGGGCGGGTTCCGCGGCTCGGACGGCGCCATCGAGTCGCCCGGCCTCGTCATCGACCCCGAGCTGCGACGGGCCTTCGTCGACGGCGAGGACGCGGGCCTCACGGTGCTCGAGTTCCGGCTCCTGCAGGCGATGGCCGCCGAGAGCGGGCGGGCGCTCAGCCGCGACCAGCTCCGCCGCCGGGTGTGGGGCATGCCGCACACGAAACGCGACCGCTCGGTCGACGTCTGCATCCGCAAGCTGCGGGCCAAGGTCGACTGCCGGTCGCGCGAATACACCTACATCCACACGCACCCGGGTGTCGGCTACCGCTTCGCCGCGGAGCCCAAGGGGGCGACCGTGGAATCGGAGCCGCAGCCCCAAGCAGCCGGCTGAGATACGATCACCGCCTGTGAGCAGCGAGCCTCAGGCGCCGGCCGTGGCTGAGCCCGACTCGAGCGACGCTGCGCTCGTCGATACGCTGCTCGAGGAGCTGGGCACCAGCCGCGTCGGTCTGCTGGCCGAATTCGTGCGCGCCTACGTCCGCCGCGTCCCGGCCGTGCTCGTGGCCGAGCTGGGCACGAGCGGCCTGGCCGCCCATGTCGCCCACCTGTACTCGTTCATGAGCAGCCGCGAGCCCGGCCAGCTCGCCGTGCGCGCCTACAACCCCGCGCTTGCGACCGACGGCTGGGAGTCGGCCGGCTCGGTTGTCGAGGTGGCCGTCGAGGATGCGCCGTTCCTGGTCGACACCGTCACGACCGAGATGCACGTGCACGGCCTCCAGGTGCGCGCGGTCGTCCACCCGGTGGTCGGCGTCGAGCGCTCGGCGGATGGGCGCATCGAGGCGATCACGCCGGCCCGCGGCGCGGCCCGGCGCGAGTCGGTCATGCACTTCCAGGCCGACCGCCGGCTCGAGGACGACGCGCTCGAGCGGCTGCGGGCAGACCTCGTGACGGGCCTCTCCGGACCTGCGCCTTGCCGTGCGCGACTTCCTGCCGATGGTGGAGCGGGTCGAGACGATGATCGAGGCGGCTCAGCTGGGCGGCTCCGCTGGTCGCCGGCGGTGATCCAGGAGTCGACCGAGTTCCTGCAGTGGCTCACCGACGACAGCTTCATCTACCTCGGCTACCGCGAGTACGAGATCTCGGCACCGGCGAGGAGGCCACGATCGCCGTCGTCCCCGGCTCCGGCCTCGGCATCATGTCCGACGACGCCCGCTCGCGCTTCGCCCAGCCGGTGCGGGTCGCCGAGCTCGACCAGCCGTACGCGACCGCCTCTTCAGCGGCCCGCTCCTGACCGTCGCCAAGACGAACAGCGAGACGGCGATCCACCGCCGCGCGCGGATGGACTACATCGGCGTCAAGCGCTTCGACGAGTCCGGCGCGGTCGTCGGCGAGCTGCGCATGATCGGGCTCTTCACCAGCAAGGCGTACGCCGAGTCGGCCCGCCAGATCCCGCTGATCCGGCGCAAGCTCGAGGCGATCATGCGCTGGGAGGACCTGATCACGGGCTCCCACGACTACAAGGCCGTGGTCGAGCTCTTCGACAGCTTCCCGAAGGACGATCTCTTCGCGGCGCCCGCGCAGGAGCTCCGCGCGACCATCATGTCGCTCGCGGCGATGCAGGAGGAGCGCAAGGTCCGCGTCTTCCTGCGCGTCGACCCGATGCGGCGGACGGTCTGGGCGGTGGTTGCGCTGCCCCGCGACCGGGTGTCGACCGAGCTCCGCGTGCGGCTCGAGCATCTGTTCGAGTTCCGCTATCAGGGCGTCGTCGCCGACTACGCCCTCTCGTTCGCCACCGACCCCGCCCGCTTCCACTTCACGATCCACGTCGGTGAGGGCGGGATCCCCGACGTCTCGCCGGTCGACATCCAGCGCGAGGTGGCCGCGGCGGCGCGGTCGTGGGACGACGCGCTCTCGGATGCGCTCGCCGAGGCCGTCGGCGAGATGCGCGGCCACGAGCTGGCCCGTCGCTACGCGGCCCTCTTCCCCGACTACTACAAGAGCGCGTCGTCGATCGCGGCGGCCAGGTTCGACGCTCAGCAGTTCGAGCGGATCGGCGACGACCGCCCCTACGTGGTGGCGCTCCAGAACGAGGTCGGCCCCTCCGAGCCGCTGCTCACGCGCGTGAAGCTCTACAAGACCGGCGGCAAGGCGCCCCTGACCGAGCTCCTGCCGCTGCTCGAGCAGCTGGGGCTGACCGTCGTCGAGGAGGTGCCGACGCGGCTGCAGGGCGACCCGGCCGAGAGCCGCTACCTGCACGACTTCGGCGTGCTCGGGCCCGACGGCCGCCAGCTCGACCTGACCGTCTATTCTGACATCGTCAGCGCCACGGTCGGCGCCGTGTGGGACGGTCGGGCCGGCTCCGACTGGCTGAACCGGCTGGTCGTGGCCGGCGGGCTGTCGTGGCAGCAGATCACGATCCTGCGCGCGTACCGCGAGTACCGCCAGGTGCTCGGCGCCACCTTCACCTCCCGGTACCAGAACGACTGCTTCGTCCGCAACTCCGGCATCGCCCGCAAGCTGGTGCAGCTGTTCGAGACGCGATTCGACCCGAACCTGGAGCGGGGCAGCAAGAGCGCCGAGGGCGACGATCCCGAGGCGGCGCTCGTCACCGAGATCTCGGCCGACCTCGACGCCGTCACGTCGCTCGACGACGACCGCATCCTGCGCGGCTATCTGGGCATGATCCAGGCGACGGTGCGCACGAACGCATACGTCCGCGACGGCGGCCATCTCTCCTTCAAGCTGCGCTGCGCGGACGTCCCCAACATGCCCCGCCCGGTGCCGTTGTGGGAGATCTTCGTCTACTCGCCCGACATGGCCGGCGTGCACCTGCGCGGCGGCACGGTCGCCCGCGGCGGCATCCGCTGGTCAGACCGTTTGGAGGACTACCGCACCGAGATCCTGGGTCTGATGAAGGCGCAGATGGTGAAGAATGCGGTCATCGTGCCCGTCGGCGCGAAGGGCGGGTTCGTGCTCAAGAAGCCGCCGGCCGACCGGGTCAAGTTGCGCGAGGAGGAGCGCCGCCAGTACATCACCCTCATGCGCGGTATGCTCGACCTGACGGACAACATGGTGGGTGGCGAGGTCGTCCACCCACCCAAGGTGCGTGTCCTCGACGGCCCCGACTCCTACCTGGTCGTCGCCGCCGACAAGGGCACGGCCCACCTGTCCGACACGGCCAACGCGGTCAGCGCCGAGTACGGGTTCTGGCTGGGCGACGCCTACGCATCGGGTGGCTCGGATGGGTATGACCATAAAGCGCTCGGCATCACCGCCCGCGGCGGCTGGGAGAGCGTGACCCGGCACTTCCGCGAGCTCGGCCGCGACGTCATGACCGAGCCGTTCACCGCCGTCGGCGTCGGCGACATGTCCGGCGACGTGTTCGGCAACGGGATGCTGCTCTCGCGGCAGATGCGGCTGCGGGCCGCGTTCGACCACCGCCACATCTTCATCGACCCCGACCCCGACGCCGAGGCGTCGTTCGACGAGCGGGCGCGGATGTTCGCGCTGCCGACGTCGTCCTGGGACGACTACAACCGCGAGCTGGTCTCGGCCGGCGGAGGCATCTGGCCGCGCACGGCCAAGTCGATCCCGCTCTCGCCCCAGGCGCGCGAGGCGCTCGGCATCGAGGCCGAGCGGCTGACGCCGACCGAGGTGATCCACGCGATCCTGTGCGCGCCGGTCGACCTGCTCTGGAACGGGGGCATCGGCACCTACGTGAAGGCGTCGTCGGAGTCGCACGCCGACGTCGGCGACCGCACCAACGACGTCGTTCGCGCCGACGGCCGCGAGCTGAGGGCGAAGGTCGTCGGCGAGGGCGGCAACCTGGGCCTGACACAGCGGGGCCGGATCGAGTACGCGAACCACGGCGGCCGGATCAACATCGACGCGATCGACAACTCGGCCGGCGTCGACTGCTCCGACCACGAGGTCAACCTGAAGATCCTGCTCGGCCTCGCCGTCGAGGCCGGCGAGCTGACCTTCGAGGAGCGCAACGAGGTGCTCCAGAGCGTCGCGGGCGACGTCGTCGCGCACGTCCTCTACGACAACTACCTGCAGGTGCAGATCCTCAGCCAGGAGACGGCCGTCGCCGCCCAGCGCATGGAGGCCTACGAGGACCTGATGGTCGAGCTCGAGTCGCGCGGCCTGCTCGAGCGGACGCTCGAGTTCCTGCCCGACGTCGGAGCAGATGGCGGAGCGGCGCGCGGCCGGGAACGGTCTCGTGCGGCCCGAGCTGTGCGTCCTTCTGGCCTACGCGAAGCGGCTCCTGCGCGAGCAGGTGCTGGCCTCGACGCTGCCGGACGACCCTTACCTGGACGCGTCGCTGGCCGAGTATTTCCCGCCGACGGTGGTTGAGCGCTTCGGCCACCTGATGGCCGCGCATCCGCTGCGGCGCGAGATCGTGGCCACCATCGTCACGAACGACGTGATCAACTCGATGGGGATCACCTTCGTCTCCCGCATGGTGGCCGAGACCGGCGCGGGCCCCGAGGAGGTCGCCGCCGGGTTCATCGTGGCCCGCGACGTCTCCGACGCGCGCGAGCCGTGGGATGCGGTCGAGAAGCTCGACCGGGTTGTGGCGAACGACGTGCAGGCCGACCTGATGGACGGTGTCGACACCGTCGTCGGCCAGCTCTCGCGCTGGTATCTGACGCACGTGCCCCAGATCGATCTGCAGGCCGAGGTCGAGCGCTCCCGCGCGCCGTTTGCCGAGCTCGTCGCCTCCATGGGCGACGTGGCCACGACGGCCTGGCGGCTGGCCCGCGACGAGCGGCTCGAGCGGCTGCTCGAGCAGGGCGTGCCGCGCGAGGCGGCCCGCTTTGCCGCGATCGCCCCCGACCTCGTCTACGCGCCCGACATCATCACCGTCGCCCAGACCTACTCGCGCCCGATCGCCGACGTCGCCCACGCGTTCTTCGTGATCGGCGAGCGGCTCTACCTGGACGTGATCGAGCGGCGCGCCTCCGAGCTCCCCGCCGGCACACGCTGGCAGCGGCTGGCCTGGGCGTCTCTGGCCGACGACCTGCGGCTGCTGCGGCGCCAGATCGCCTCGGCGGTGCTGGCCGAGACCGGCGACGCCTCGATCGACGACGCCGTCGACCGCTACCTGGCTGCGCGCACCGACCCGTACGGCCGGCTGGCATCGCTGATGACGACGCTGGCCGCCGCCCCCGGCGACGACGCCTCGGTGATCATGGTGGCGGTGCACCAGATCCGCCAGGTGATCGCCTAGCGCAATTGTCACGGGGACTGTCCCCTTAACGCGGGGACAGTCCCGTTCCGACCGGCGGTAAGGTGCGGGTCGTGAACAGACTCGCCGGCGAGACCAGCCCGTACCTGCTCCAGCACGCGGAGAACCCGGTCGAGTGGTACCCCTGGGGGGACGAGGCGCTTGCGCTCGCCCGGGCCGAGCAGCGGCCGATCCTGCTCTCGATCGGGCTACTCGGCGTGCCACTGGTGCCACGTCATGGCGCACGAGTCGTTCGAGGATCCCGAGACGGCCGAGGTGATGAACCGGCTGTTCGTGAACGTCAAGGTCGACCGCGAGGAGCGGCCCGACCTCGACGCCGTCTACATGAACGCGGTCGTCGGCATGACCGGCCACGGCGGCTGGCCGATGACGGTGTTCCTGACGCCTGCGGGCGAGCCGTTCCACGGCGGCACCTACTACCCGCCGGAGCCCCGGCACGGGATGCCGGCGTTCCGCGCAGGTGCTGCGTCGCCGTCGACAAGGCCTGGCGCGAGCAGCGCGGCGAGGTCGAGCGGGTCGGCGCGAACGTCGGCGAGGCGCTGCGCCGGGCCTCGGAGCTCGTGCCGTCGCCGGATCCGCTCGTCCGAGCAGATCCTGGACGACGCGATGCCGCGCCTGCAGGCGGTGCACGACGCCACCTGGGGCGGCTTCGGCGGCGCGCCCAAGTTCCCGGCCGGCCCGGCGGTCGGGTTCCTGCTGCGCCGGTACGCCGCGCGCCGGCGACGCCGAGGCGCTCGAGATGGCCGGCGACGACGCTCGACGGCATGGCCCTCGGCGGGATGCACGACCTGGTCGGCGGCGGGTTCCACCGCTACGCCGTCGACGCGATCTGGCTCGTGCCGCACTTCGAGAAGATGCTCTACGACAACGCGCTGCTCGCCACGGCCTACCTCGAGGCGGCGCGCCGTCACCGGCGAGGAGCGCTATGCCCGCGTCGCCTCGCGACACGCTCGACTTCCTGCTCCGCGACATGCGCCTGCCGGAGGGCGGCTTCGCCTCGGCGCTCGACGCCGACACCGACGGCGAGGAGGGCACCACCTACGTGTGGACGCCGGCCCAGCTGCGCGAGGCGCTGGGCGAGGAGGACGCGCGTGCCGCCGCGGCGCTACTACGGCGTCGACCGACCACGGCAACTTCGAGGGCGGCGACGACCGTCCTGCGCGCCCAGGGGCCGCCGCCGCCCGGGCTCGACCGGATCCGGTCGGCCCTGCTCGAACGGCGCCTGCGGCGGCCGCAGCCCGGCCGCGACGACAAGGCGATCGCGAGCTGGAACGGCCTCGCGCTGGCGGCGCTCGCCCAGGGCGGCTGGCGGCTCGGCCGGCCCGACCTGCTCGAAGCCGCCCGCGAGTGCGCCTGCTTCCTGCTCGGCCCGATGACCGCCGCGGACGGCCGCCTGCGCCGCACCTACCGCGCCGGCAGCGCCCGCATCCCGGCCTATCTCGACGACCACGCCGCGGTCTGCCACGGCCTGCTCGAGCTGCGCGCTCGCGACCGGCGAGCCCGAGTGGCTGCCGCCGGCGCGGCACCTGGCCGACGAGGCGCTGCGCCGGCTCTCCGACGAGCGAGCACGGCGGCTTCTTCCAGCCGGCCGACGACGCCGAGCGGCTGGTGGCCCGGCACAAGGAGCTCGACGACAACCCGACCCCGTCGGGCAACTCGCTGCTCTGCCACTGCCTGATCCGGCTGGCCCGGATCTACGCCGACCCGAGCTCGAGGCCCGGGCCGAGGCGACGCTGCGCCTGGCGGTGGACGGCATGCGCAACGCCCCGCACGCCTTCGGCCAGATGCTCTCGGCGCTCGACCTGTACCTGTCGGCGCCGCGCGAGGTGGCCGTCGTCGGCCCGGCCGCCGATCCGGCGACGCGGGCGCTGGCCGATGCTGTGCGCGCGGGCTTCCACCCGACCGTCGTCTACGCGTTCGGCGACGGGGCGGACGCTTCGGGCATCCCGCTGCTCGAGGGGCGGACGCCGGTCGCCGGCGCCCCGGCCGCCTACATCTGCGAGCGGTTCGCCTGCCGCGCGCCGCTGACCGACCCGGAGGCCGTCCGCGCGGCCATGGCCGCGTGAGCGCCGAGGCGCTGCGGCGGGCGGCCGGCGAGGAGGCGGTCGCCCGTTACGTCCGCGACGGCATGCGGCTCGGTCTGGGGACGGGAACGACGGCGTCGGCGATGATCGAGGCGCTGGCCGCCCGGCTCGCCGCTGGCGACGTGCGCGACATTGTCCGGCGTGCCCACCGTCCGAGACGACCGCAGCATTGTGCACCCGCCTCGGCGTCCCGCTGACGACCCTGGACGAGACGCCGGAGCTGGACGTCGTCATCGACGGCGCCGACGAGGTCGATCCCGACCTGAACCTGATCAAGGGGCTCGGAGGCGCACATCTGCGCGAGAAGGTGGTTGCGAGCGCCGGCCGGGCGATGGTCGTCGTCGCCGACGAGTCGAAGCTGGTTGCGCACCTGGGCGAGCGCGCGCCGCTGCCGGTCGAGGTGGTCGAGTTCGCGCTCCCGGTGTGCGAGCGGGCGCTGCGCGGGCTGGACTGGGAGCCGACGCGGCGCCTGGCCGATGGCGGCGGCCCGTTCGTGACCGATGAGGGCAACGCGATCCTCGACTGCCGCAGCGCCGACTGGGCTGATCCGGTCTCCCTGGCCGCCGCGGTGAAGGCGGTGCCCGGCGTCGTCGAACACGGCTTCTTCCTCGGCATGGCGACGGCGGTCGTCGTCGGCGACGGCGGACGGCGTCAGAGTGCTCGAGCGCGGGTCGCGCCCAGCCGCCGTTCCATGACGGCGACGGCCTCCGGGTTCGAGTCGACGAGGACGTAGCGGCGTCCCGGTCGCGGCGGCCACGGCGCCGAGCGTGCCCGACCCGGCGAAGAAGTCGGCGCACCCGGTCGCCGGGGCGGCTCGACGCGAGCACCATCCGCCGCAGCGAGCCCCTCTGGCTTCTGGGTGGGGTACCCGGTGCGCTCGCGGCCCGACGTGCGGCACGATCGTGTGCCACCACACATCGGTCGGAGCTTGCCCCGCGCGGCCTTCTCCGGCGTCACCAGCCCCGGGCGCCATGTACGGCTCGCGGTCGACGGCGTCGGCGTCGAACCAGTAGCCGTCCGGGTCGCGCACGTAGACGAGGATCGTGTCGTGCTTCGCCGGCCAGCGCCGGCGCGGCTTCGCTCCGTAGTCGTAGGCCCACACGATCTCGTTCAGGAACGCACTCGCGGCCGAAGATCTCGTCGCAGCAGCAGCTTCACGTAGTGGGCCTCGCGGTAGTCGAGATGCAGGTAGAGGGTGCCCTCGGGGTCGAGCAGCCGGCGGGCCTCGCGCAGCCGCGGCTCCAGGAAGCCCAGGTAGTCGTCGAAGCGGTCGCGGTACGACGAGCTCTCGAGGAGCTCGCTGCGGTAGCGGCGGCCGCCGAACCCGGTGCGGTCGCCGTCGCTCGGCTGCGACCGTCCGCAGCCGCCGGGCGGTGCGTTCCCGCCCGGTGTTGAACGGCGGGTCGAGGTAGATCATCCGGAAGGCGCCGTCGGGGTACGTCGGCATGACGTCCAGGTTGTCGCCGAGCACGATCTCGCCGTCCACGCCGCGTAGCATGAACGCTGCTTCGGCTAGGCCTGCCGGATCGTCTGGACCAGCGCGGCCGGCAGTTCGCCGCCGTCCACCCGTACTCGGGCGAGCGTGAAGGGCTGCGAGCGCTCGGCGAGGCCGGGTAGCTCGGTCGTCGCGCCCAGGTAGCCGGCCCGGCGGACGGCTGCGATCACGGCCCGGTCATAGGCGCCCGACGGATAGCAGAAGAACCGCACCGGCACGTGGAACAGCCGGCGCAGGACGAGCCGCGCGCCGTGCACCTCGCGCCACAGCTGCGCCCGGCTCACGGTCGTCAGGTTGGGATGGGTGAGCGTGTGTGAGTCGACCTCCCAGCCGGCCCGGATCATCCGCTGCACCATCCATGTCCGAAGGCCCCAGCCGTGCCGGTGCAGGTTCGCCACGAGCAGGTTCAGCACGCCCGGCCAGCGGTGCCGGCGCAGGATCGGCATTGCCGCCCCGAAGTCGCCCAGGTAGCCGTCGTCGAACGAGAGCACGATCGGCCGCGCCGGCAGCGCCGCCCGCCCGTGCCAGGCCTGCCATACCCGGTCGAGCGTGACCGCCTGGTAGCCGGCCCGGGCCAGGCCGGCGATCTGGGCGGCGAACAGCTGCCGCGAGACGAACAGGTTGGGGTACGGCGCCGAGGCCGGTGGGGTGCCGATCACGTGGTACATGAGCACCGGCACCGGCGTGCGCAGCGCCGGGCCGTGGAACGCCTGCCGCGGGATCGGCACGGGTACGGGCAGGTCGCGCTGATCGAGCGCCTGCGCCTCGGGAACGGGCTTCTGCGGCGTATGCGCGGCGGTCGCGCGCGCTTCGAGCACCGCCGCCGTGCCGCTCACCGCGGCGGCGGCCACCACCCAGAAGACGATCCGACGACGCTGCAAGGGAGCCCTCCACGCACGCGCGGGGGCTGGATTCTACGCGCTCATCGTGGCCGTGCGCTTGCGGCCAATCTGCTCGGGGCTCGGGCGGCGCACGTTGCGCACGAGGCCGAGCTTCTCCCAGGCCGCGATCACGATCCCGGACAGGTCGACCTGACGCCAGCCCAGGCCGTGGAACGCCGAGGTCGGGAAGACGTGGTGGTTGTGGTGCCACGCCTCGCCGAGCGACGGCAGGGCGAGCAGCCAGTTGTTCGTCGAGCGATCGACCGCGGCGAACGGCCGCCGGCCGAACACGTGGCAGATCGAGTTCACGCTCCACGTGACGTGATGGTTGAAGAACAGGCGCACGAGGCCGCCCCAGATGAGGCCGGTGAATGCCCCCGCCCATGTGCCCGTGATCAGGCCGCCGAGCGCGAACGGGATCGCCGAACGAAAGCACGATCCAGAGCGGGAAGAGCCGCGAGATAGGTGACCACCAGCCGGTCCTGGAGCAGGTCCTTGGCGTAGCGGTCGACGTCCGTGCGGCTATGGTCGAACAGCCAGCCGACGTGGGCGTGGCCGAGTCCCTGCAGCCGCCCCCAGATCGAGTTGGAGAAGCCGTGGTGGGGGCTGTGCGGATCGCCCTCCTTGTCGGAGAACGCGTGGTGGGTGCGATGGTCGACGGCCCAGTCGATGGCCGGGCCCTGGATGGCGAGGCCGCCGGCGATGAGCAGTGCGGCCTTGAGCGGCGCGATCGCCTCGAACGCCCGGTGGGTGAGCATGCGGTGGTAGCCGATCGTGATCCCGAACCCGCAGATCACGTAGAGGCCGAGGAAGAGGATCAGGTCGGTCGGGCCGACGGCCTCGTTCCAGGACATGGTCACCGCCGCCAGCAGCCCCACGAACGGCAGGACGGTGATCACGACGGTGCCGATGTTCTGGGTGCGGTTGGGAACGGGAAGTTCGGGAGCGTCAGCGGTCATCTCGAGATCCTTTCGCCCCCTGACGGGGTCAGGTTCGCTCTACCCGGCTGCCCGGGACGATGTCGTGGGACCCATCCTCCCAGCGGACGAAGCCCTTGTGGCCGCCGTCGTAGTCGCCGGCGAAAAGCAGGAGGGTCGCCGGACGTCCGGCGACGGTGCACGTCTCGTCGCCCGGCTCGTCCGCGCCGCGCCACACGCGCACGAACGGGTTCTGCTCCCATTCGTCGCCGATGGTGGTCGGATCGGTGTGGCCGGGCAGGACGCGGGTCTCGGGCGGCAGCTGCATCAGCACGTCCATGACCGAGTGGTGCAGGCTGTCGTAGCTGTCGTTCATCGTGCCGCCGACGGTGTCCTTGAAGAGGACGTCGGCCGTGAAGCAGCAGTCGTCGATCAGGAAGGCGAGGTGGCCGGGGCTGTGGCCCGGCGTGTGCAGCGCCTTGATCCGCAGGCCGCCGGTGGTGACCACGTCGCCGTCGCCGATGTGGTCGGTGACGCCCGACATCCGGGCCGCCTCGACCTCGTGCGCGAGGACGCGCGGGCGGAAACGCTCGATCACGACGCCCGCCTCGTCGACGTGGTCGCCGTGGGAGTGCGTGATCAGGAGGTGTGTCACGGTCAGGCGCTCGACGTCGGCCGTGTCGATCAGCGGAGCGACCGGTCCGCCGGCGTCGATGATGACGGCAGTGCCGCCCGACTCGTCGCCGACCAGGTAGGAGTTCGACAGCCACTCCGGGTTCATGCTGCGCTCGATGATCACGACTTGGCTGCGCGCTGGGCGGCCTTGTAGGCCCGCTTCTCCGCCTGGTAGGTGGCGAGCGCCTCGGCGCTGTCCACGTCGCCGAGCGTGGGATGGTTCGGCAGGGCCTCCTGCCACCCGTCCGGCCGGTAGCCGAGCCGCTTGACGATCGTCGCGAACAGGCTCCGTACCTTCATGTCGCCGATGCCCGGGAGCGCCGCCAGGCGCGCCTTCAGGTCGGCCGCGTCGGCCGCCTCTGTCCACACCCGCGATCCGTCGCCGCCGTAGTCGCGCTCGATCACGACGCACAGGCTCTGCACGCGCTTCGCCATCGCAGCCGGGAAGCGGTGGATGGCGGGGCGGCGGACGAAGACCTCGACGAGCTCGTCCGGATCGGTCGCGGCGATGCGGCCCGGATCGAGGTGGCCGAGCCGCCGCTGGAGCTCGCTCGGCCCCGAGAACGCCTTCGGCACCGGCACCTGCTGGTCGAGGGCGAATCCGATCAGGAGCGCGTTGCCGTCCGACGCGATCAGCCGGTTGGCTTCGGGATCGGTCGTCCAGTGCAGCTCGGTCTCCGCGCGCGTCGCCATGCCGCCGAAGCCTACCCGATGAATAAACGGGGTCTGACCCCTGTTATTCAGGGGGCGGTTCGGCGTCGTGGCCGCGGCGCGCGCTTGAGCGACTCGTTGCGCGACGCGGCGACCACGATGATCGTCACCGGGATCCCCCAGAACACCGCATAGAAGAACGACCGAAACGCCGACAGGTGGAAGACGATCACGTGGAAGAAGAACAGCAGGACGACGGCCACGGGCAGCGTGGCCATGAACTGCACGTGGCCCGGGAGCCGCTCCCAGCGCACGAGCGCGGGGCTGGCCTTGTCGGACAGCCACGTCTCGAACGCGGCCCACCACCGTCCCGGGCCCGCGCTTACCGGCGGTCACCGAGGGCGAGCCCCTGCTCGTACGCCGCGCGCACCTCGGCCGCCGACCACGGCGCCGGTGCGACGGAGATGAAGTAGTCCTCGAGAGCGGCCCCGGTCAGCTCGTCGATGTCGGCCGCCCGGCACGCCTGCGGCGGCCGCGGTCGGGAACTCGAGCTCGGCCAGGATGCGGCGGACGGCCTGCACCGCCCGGGCGCCGTCCGTCCCCGACCCGGGCTCGCCGAGGGCGTCGGCGATGCGCTCGAACTGCCCGGGGACGTGGGCGCGGTCGCGGTCCATCGTCTCGGCCAGCACGAGCCCGATAGTGAGCCCGTGGGGCATGCCGTAGCGGCCGCCGAGCGCCTGCGCCAGGGAGTGCTCGGCGCCGCAGTCGGAGATGTTCATGCACAGCCCGCCGAGCAGGCTCGCGCACGCCATCTGCGAGCGTGCGTCGGATCGGAGCCGTCGCGCACGACCCGCACGAGCGCCTCGCCGGCCAGCCGGATCGACTCGAGCGCGACGCCGTCGCCGACCGGTGTGCGCGCCGTCACGACCATCGCCGCGATCGCCTGGGCGAGGGCGTCGACGCCGGTGTGCGCGGTGATGCCCGGCGGCAGCCCCAGGTCAGCGCCGGATCGACCAGGGCATGCTGGGCGCGCAGGTGCGGGCTGGCGATGCCGGCCTTGCGGTGGGTGGCCTCGTCGGTGATGACGGCGCCGCCGGACACCTCGGAGCCGGTGCCGGCCGTCGTCGGCACGCACACGAGCGGGATCTGCGGCGGCTCGTAAGTGACGCCGCCCCGGGCGAAGCGCAGGTACGGCCCGCCCTGTCCCGCGACCAGCCGCGCCCCCTTGGCCGTATCCATCGCCGAGCCGCCGCCGATCGCGACCACGGCGTCGCACCCGGCCGCCTGCAGCGCCTCGGCCGCCCGCTCGACCAGCGCGACCGTCGGCTCGCCGGGCGCCTTTCGAACGTGTCGCGCCCGAACCGCGGCGAGCGCGGCGGCGACCCGCGGCACGAGCCCGGCCAGGCCCTCGTCGATCACCACCAGCGGCGCCTTGCCCCCTCCTCCGCGAGCACGCCGGCCAGGTCGGCCGCGACGCCCACGCCGAAGCGGATCTTCACCGGCAGGTGGTTGCGGAACGGCGGAACGGCGCTCATGTGTCCTCCAGTGGCTCGCGCACCCAGTGCATCGTGGCGGGTAGGTTACTGCCTCGCCCTTCGCAGGAGGACCCATGCCAGAGAGCCGCTTCGTGGCCGCGCTCACCGAGCAGATCGCGATACGAGTTCGGCGCCAGCCAGCAGTACACCGCGATCGCCGTCCACTACGACGACGAGACGCTTCCCCGCCTCGCCGCGTTCTTCTACCGCCAGGCGCTCGAGGAGCGAAACCACGCGATGATGATGGTGCAGTACCTGCTCGACGCCGGCGAGAAGGCCACGATCCCGGGCGTCGACGCGCCCCGGACGGCCTTCGCCGACACGGTCGAGCCGGTCGCGCTCGCGCTCGAGCAGGAGACGTCGCGTCTCGGGCCAGATCAACGCCCTCGCCGGCCTCGCCCGCGACACCGGCGACTACGCCGGCGAGCAGTTCATGCAGTGGTTCATCAAGGAGCAGGTCGAGGAGGTGGCGAGCATGTCCGACCTCCTCAAGGTGGTCGAGCGCGCGCGCGAGAACCCGCTCCTCGCCGAGGAGTACCTGGCCCGCGAGGCCGCGGCCAACGAGGGCGTCGACGCCACCGCCCCCGGCGCTGCCGGCGGCGCGCTCTAGCCGTGCCCGTCCCCGAGGCGCGCATGGGCGAGACCGCGGGCGGCCTCGAGCCGCAGACCGACGGCTGGTTCGTCCTGAACGCCGCCGACGCCTGCTGGTGGCACCACGAGGCGTTCGGCGAGAACACCACGTTCGAGGCCCGCGAGCGGCCGTTCCCCCAGATCGCGCTCAACCTGGCGGTGCTCCACCCGGGCAAGCCGAACTGCATGTACCACGGAGAGAACATCCAGGAGGACTTCCTCGTCCTCTCCGGCGAGTGCCTGCTGCTCGTCGAGGGCGAGGAGCGGAGGCTGCGGACGTGGGACTTCGTCCACTGCCCGGCCTGGACGGAGCATGTCTTCGTCGGCGCGGGCGACGGCCCCTGTGTCGTCCTCATGGTCGGCGCCCGGCCGGACACGGAGGTCATCTACCCGGTGGCCGACGTGGCCCGCCGTCACGGCGCCGGCGTCGAACAGGAGACGCCGTCGCCCGACGAGGCATACGCGCCCTTCCCGGACTCCGTTCGCGCCCGTCCGGAGGGCCTCGCCCTCCCCTGGGATCAGGCCTAGAACCCGACCTGGTCGAACGCCGGGAGCGGGCTCTTCGGCAGCCCCGGCCGCGGCCCGCCGGCGTTGTAGATGCCGGGTGCGACGTCGTTCGGCGTGTCCGCGTAGAAGACGCTCGCGAGTGTCTGGATCTGGCGCCGGCCGACGCCCAGCTCGAACTGGCCGCCGCCGTACATGCGCACTCCCCGACCCTCGCAGGCCTCGATGCACTCGAGGAGTCGCTCGATGGTGCCGAACCGCGACGGCTTGATATTCAGCCACTTCACCGGGACGGGCAGCGCGTCGACGTCCGCGAGCGAGTGGATGGGCGCGTCGAAGCTGAGGCGATCCTCGGCGCCGCGCAGCGCCTCGCGGCACTCGCCGTCGAGCGACGCGTCCTCGATCACGACCTCCGGGAAGGCCGTCGCGATCGTGCGGTAGAGGGCCGGGTCGGGGATCATGTCGACGGACGTACCGTGGTAGTAGGCCTTGAAGTCGAGCACGCGCACGCGACCGGTACCCGCCAGGCATGCGATCAGGGCCTCGTCCCAGTCCGCCTCGGGATCGAGCTTGAACTCGAGCTGCGGGTCGACGTCGATCCACCCGCCGATGTCGGCGCGTGTGGACGCGACGAAGCGCACCGGCCGCGCCTCGCGGCCGACGGCTGCCGCCAGCGAGACGCCACCCTGCTGCAACGCCAGGTCGAGGATCGCGCTCTCGAATGCCCACCGGCGGTAGTCGCGGGAAGCGTCCATGGCCGGCGGGGCGGCGAAGAGGTCGTGGCCGTCGAGGGCGGCCGAGGCGGTGCGCAGCGTGTGGTCGCCCGCGACGGCCAGGTGCTCCGGGAAGCCGTCATGATCCGGGCCGGTGTAGGTGACGTCTTCTCCGCGTCCTTGCAGGCCTTTTCCCTTCATCACAACCGTTGTTGTGATGCGAGTGAACCCGGTCGATACGTCCAGCGACGTCCGCTCGATCTCGTAGCCGTCGATGCTGACCGCGAGATCGGCGATGGTGTCGAACAGCGGCACGGCCCGAGCATACCGGCGGGGTGCTTGATCGCGCACGGGTCGGGGAGTACGGTGACGCCGTGTCCAGCTTCCCCACCGTGCGTGTGGCCGCGGTCCAGGCCACCCCGGTCATGCTCGACGCGGACGCGTGCGTCGAGCTCGCGGTCGAGCGGATGCGGACGGCTGCGGCCGAGGGCGCCCAGCTGGTGGTGCTGCCGGAGTGCTTCATCCCGTTCTACCCCAAGTCGTGGCTGACCGTCTCGAACTGGGACAGCCGCCAGACCGCCCTGTGGGAGCGGATGTGGATGAACTCGGTCGACGTTCCCGGCCCGCACGTCGACCGGCTCGCAGCCGTCTGCGGTGAGCTCGGCGTGCACCTTGCGATCGGCGTGAATGAGCGCGAGACCGCCCGTCCGGGCACGCTCTACAACACGTTGCTCGTGATCGGCCCCGGCGGCCTTCTGCACCGCCACCGCAAGCTGATGCCGACCCACCACGAGCGCCTGTTCCACGGCATCGGCGCCGGTGACGACCTCGGCATCGCCGAGACGCCGATCGGCCGCATCGGCGGGCTGATCTGCTGGGAGAACTTCATGCCGCTCGCCCGCTACGCCCTCTACCGGCTGGGGCCGCAGATCTGGGTGGCGCCGACGATGGACGACCGCGAGATCTGGACGGCGCTCATGCGCACGATCGCCTTCGAGGCCGGCGCCTGGGTGATCGGCGTGACGCAGTACCAGCACCGGTCGCGTTCCCGGCCGATCTGGAGGTCGAGCTGCCCGCCGACCGGCCGGACGAGTTCTCGCGCGGCGGCACCGTGATCGTCGAGGCGGGGAGCGGCGAGATCGTCGCGGGGCCGCTCTACGGCGGCGAGGGCATGCTGATCCACGACTGCGACCTGCGCGTCGGCCTGCGCGCCAAGCAGGGCTTCGACGCGATCGGCCACTACGGCCGCGAGGACGTCCTCCTCGACGTGCTGGCCGCGCCGCCGGCGGCGCCCGGAAACGGCGCCGTCACCCCGGATCCGGCTCCACTGCCGGCTCCCTAGCCCCGCTCGCGGCGGCGTGGATGGCGAGGACGGCGGCGAGCGTGTCGGCGTCCTCGGCGCGCTTGTCGGGCCGGTAGCGCATGACGCGGGCGAAGCGCAGGGCGACGCCGCCGGGGTAGCGCGGGCTGCCCTGGACGCCGTCGAACGCGATCTCGACGACGAGCTCGGGGCGGACGTGGACGACGTGGCCCGTCGCGGCGCGTCTCGAGCTCGAGCAGGTGCTCGGTCTGCCAGTGCGAGCATCGCGTCGGTCAGGCCCTTGAACGTCTTGCCCAGCATGACGAAGCCGCCGCTCGTCGGGTCGCGCGCGCCCAGGTGCAGGTTCGAGAGCACGCCCGTGGCGGCGGCCGTGGCCCCACTCGGCGGCGAGCACGACCAGGTCGAGCGTGTGCACCGGCTTGACCTTGAGCCAGCCCGCGCCGCGGCGGCCGGCCTCGTAGGGCGCGGCGAGCGCCTTGACCATCACGCCCTCGTGGCCGCGGGCGAGCGCGTCGGCGGCGAACTCCTCGGCCGCCGCCGGGTCGCCGGCTCGGACAGCCGCGGCACGGCCAGGCGTCGGGCGCGACCGGCGGCCAGGGCAGCGGCGCGCTCCGACGCCGGGCCGGTCGAGCAGGTCCTCGCCGTCGAGGTGCAGCAGGTCGAAGACGACGGCGTCAGCGGCACCGACGCGCGCAGGGCGGCCACGTCGCGGCGCCCGGCGATCCGGGCGGACGGTGACCTGGAAGGCCAGCGGCCGCCCGTCGGGGCGCAGCGCGATCGCCTCGCCGTCGAGGACGCAGCTCGCTCGCGGGCAGCCGCGAGCACCGCCTCGACGACCTCGGGCACGCGCGACGTGATCTCGTCGAGCGTGCGGGTGAACACGCGCGACGTCGCCGCCGCTGCGGTGGACCTGGATGCGGGCGCCGTCGAGCTTCCACTCGATCGCGGCCGGCGCCGAGCCGCTCGAAGGCTGCGGCCACGCTTCGCGGCCGTCTGCGCGAGCATCGGCAGCACCGGCCGGCCCACCTCGAGCCGGTAGCCGCGCAGCGCCGTCGACGCCGCCGCGCAGCGCGGCCGCGGCCACGTCGCCCAGGTCGCCGCGCGAGCATCAGCGCCCGCCGCACCGCCGCCGCGCGGCACCGCGGCAGCCTGCGCGGCCGCCGTCGACCATCACGCCCTCCTGCGCGCCCTGGCGCAGCTCGCCCGCGACGAGGCCGCGCAGGAAGCCGCTGCTCGGGCGCCGTCGCCCGGCCGAACAGCTCGTGCAGGTGCGCCCGCCGCGCCCCGGCGAGCCGGAGCCCGCGAGCGCCGCCATCGCGCGCGAACGCCGCGTCGACCTCGAGCACCGTGAGCGTCGGCGTCGGCCGCGGCCTCGGGCAGGTCGCGCAGCGAGCGCCCAGCCGGCGCCGGTCTGGCGCTGGAGCAGCTCGTCCGGACAGGAACGCGACGGCCGCGGGCACCTCGGCCGGGTCGAGCCCGGCCAGGCAGGCGGCCAGGCGGGCGATCTTGGCGCTGCGTGCAGGACTCCCCCCGGACGTCCTCGGACGCCGCGGCGACGGCGGCGAACGCGGTCACTCGCGCCCCCACCGGGTCGCCAGCACATCGGTGCAGGTGTCGGCGAACGCCGTCGCGGTGCGGGTGGGCTCGAGGCCGGCCCGGCGGGCCAGTCCGACCCGCGGGGGTGGCGGCCCTCCGCGCAGCGGCAGGGCGCCGGATCGGCGTCGCCGTCGACCGCCCGGACCGGTTCCGGGCGCGCGTTTGCGAGCGTGTACCCGTACCCCCAGGCGACGAGGCTGCGCACGAGTTCGGGGTCGGCCAGCCGGCGGGCGACGGCGGGGTCGATCGCCGGCCGCGCGGAAGAGGCCGAGGAAGTAGTTGCGCGAGAGCGGCAGGTCGAGCAGCAGGAACGGATCGCCGGCGAGCTCGGAGAGCTGCGCTGAGTCCGCCGCCGCCAGCCGGTGGTCGGCCGGCACGAGCGCGTACGGCGGCGCCGGCGCGAGCGGCGCGAAGTCGACGCCCGCGGCCCAGCCCTAGGTCGTACGTGATGGCGACGCGCAATCGTGCCGTCGCCGAGGCGGGCCAGCAGCTCCGCCTGGTGGGCGGGCACGAGCGTGACGACCGCCCGCGGCCAGCGCCGCTCGAACGCGCGGCACACGGCCGGGGCGACGGCGGGCGCCAGCGTGACCAGGCAGCCGACCGGCAGGTCGCCCGACACCTCGCCGCGGAGGGAGGCCGAGCGCTCGTCCAGCCGGGCGGCCGCGACCAGCACCTCGCTCGCCTGGGCCAGCAGCTCCCGGCCGGCCGGGGACGGGGTCGCCGCCCGGCGGCGCCCGCGCACGAGCAGCTGCACGCCGAGCGTCGCGCTCGAGGTCGGCGATCGCGGCCGATACGGTCGCCTGGGCCAGATGCAGGCGCCCGGCTGCGGCGCCGATCCCGCCGCCCTCGCAGGCTGCGACGAAGCAGGAGAGCTGGCGGAGCGTGAACCGGCCGGCCGGATCGTTCATCGTCATATCCGATGATAGTCGATGTGAAATCCCGATTTGACCGATGTAGGCGCGTTCGGGGCGACCCTGCAGGGCATGATCAGAACTGGCGACGAATATCGCGAATCGATCCGGGACGGGCGCCGGGTGTGGATCGACGGCGAGCGGGTCGACGACGTGACGTCCCATCCCGCCTTCAAGCCGATCGTCGACGTCCGCGCGCGCATCTACGACCTCGCCCACGAGGACGCGACCCGGGAGCGTGATGTCCTACATCGACGCCGAGACCGGCGAGCGCTGCCCGGTCGGCCCCAAGCTCCCGCTCACCAAGGAGGACTGGCACGCCAAGCGGGCGGCCGTCGACACCGTCCTCGACGACGTCGGCGGGATCGTCACCCGCGTCGGCGACGAGACGGTGGGCGAGATGTGGTCGCTCTTCGACGGCCAGGACGTGCTGAACGAGATCGACCCGGCCTACTCCGAGCACATCCGCCACCACGTCCGCCACGCCGCGCTGGCCGACCCGTTCCACGTCTCCGCCAACACCGACCCCAAGGGCGACCGCTCCCGGCGGCCGCAGGACCAGGACCCCGACGTGCTCCTGCACGTCGTCGCCGAGACCGACTCCGGCATCATCGTGCGCGGGGCCAAGTTCGAGACCGCCGCGGCCTACGCCAACCAGGCCTTCGTCAAGCCGACCATCGGCGACTGGGGCGACGCCGAGCTGTCCGAGTACGCGGTCGGCTTCGTCGCCGACATGGGCGCGCCGGGCATCACCCACATCTGCCGCTCGACGTTCGCCGGCAGGGCGCCGGCCGCCGACTACCCGCTCTCGAACGGCTTCGACGAGATCGACACGCATGATCGTCTTCGACGACGTCGAGATCCCGTGGGAGAACGTCTTCTTCCACCAGCACACGCGGGCGGCGGCGTTCATCCGCGCCACGCTGCACCGCTACAGCATGTTCCCGTTCGTCCAGCGCCACCTGCGGCTTCGCCGACCTGCTCGTCGGCACGGCGTACACCGGGGCCACGCCAGACCGGGGTGAAGATGCACCAGGGCGTGCGCGAGAAGCTGGCCGAGCTGGCCTGCTACCGGGAGAGCATCAACGCGCACCTGACCGCGGCGATCGAGATGGGCGAGCGCAGCCCGGGCGGCCTCTTCATGCCCAACCAGGCGCTGCTCGACGACCGGCCGCGTGGTCGCCTGCACGCAGCTCCCGGCGATGATGCACCTGGCCCGCGACCTGTGCGGCGGCCAGCTCTGCGTGACCCCCGACGCGGCCTCCTTCGAGGCTCCCGAGATCGGGCCGCTCCTGCACAAGTACTATCGCGTCGGCCGGTTCGGCGCGGAAGACCGCCGCCGGCTGTTCGCGTTCGCGCGCGACCTCCTGAACTCCGACTACGCCGGCCACCGGCTCACCTTCCAGCTCTTCGCCCAGTCACCCGCCGTTCGCCCACCTCCTGCACGTGTACAACACCTACGACTTCGCTGGGCCCGCCGACCTCGTCCGCCGCTACGCCGGCCTGTCCGAACCGCTGGTGGAGGGATCGTGAGCGGCGATCGCATCACCGTCGGCGGCCACGTCCGCGTGCGGCCGTTCAACACCCGCGACACGTATCCGGAGCAGCAGCTCGGAAACGATCTCAGCCAGGCGGTGATCGCGGGCGGCACGATCTACCTGCGCGGCCAGGTCGCCCAGGATCTCGACACCCGCGAGAACGTCGCCGTGGGCGATCCCGGCCGGCCAGGCCGAGCAGGTGATGCGCAACATCGCGCAGCTGCTCGAGGAGTGCGGCGCCGGGCTCGAGCACATCGTCTCGTGCCACGTCTACCTCACCGACATCCGCTACCGAGAGCCGGTCTACCGCGTGCTCGGCCAGCGCCTCGCCGGCGTGCACCCGGTGTTCACGGGGCTCGTCGTCTCCGCTCTGGCCCGGCCGGAGTGGGTGGTCGAGGTGACCGCGGTCGCGGTGCTGCCGTGACCCTCTCGCTGGTCGGCTGCTGCGGGCGCACGGGGATGCTCGGCGCGATCGTGGCGTCGTCCAGTCCGGCGGTCGCCTCCCGCTGCGCCTGGGCGCGCGCTCGGCGTCGGCGCCGCGTGCACGCAGAACGTCACCGACCCGTCGCTCGGCCCGGCCCTGCTCGACCGCATCGCCGGCGGGCGCCTCGGCGGCCGATGCCGCTGGCCGCCGTAACGGCGGCGACCCCGCTGCGCCGCCTACCGCCAGCTGACGGTGGTCGACGCGTTCGGCCGCCCCGCCGCCTTCTCGGGCGAGCGCACGCTCGGCCGCTACGGCGACGTCTGCGCGGCCGACTGCGCCGCGGCCGGCAACCTGCTGGCCGACGACGTCGGTGCCGGCGGCGATGGCCGAGGCGTTCGCGGCCGATCCGGCCGCGGAACTGGGCGATCGCCTGGTCGCGGCGCTCGCAGCCGGGCTCGACGCCGGCGGCGAGGAGGGGCCGGTGCACTCGGCCGGGATGCTCGTCTGCGACGCCGTCGCCTGGCCGGTCACCGACCTGCGCGTCGACTGGACGCGAGGCCGATCCGGCCGTCGAGCTGGCCGACCTGTGGGCGCGCTGGCAGCCGCTGGCCGCCGACTACGTCGCCCGCGCGCTCGATCCGGCCGGCGCCCCCAGCTACGGGGTGCCCGGTGACGAGTGAGACCGTTGCGCATCCGCTCGATCCGCTGAGCGCGGACGAGGTTGCAGAGGCGGGGCGGCGGGCGAAGGCCGCGCCGGGGTTGTCCGAGCGCGTGCGGGTGGTCTCGGTCGAGTTGCGCGAGCCGGACAAGGCCGAATACCTGGCCTGGAAGGCGGGCGGTCCGCGGCCGCCGCGGGAGGCGTTCTGCGTGCTGCTCGACAACGGCCGCCGCCGCGGCGTCGAGGCCGTCGTCCCGCTCGGACGGCGCGCGGATGTCTCGGTGACCGACCTGCCCGAAGGCGTGCAGCCGGCGATCCACCTCGAGGAGTTCGTCGCGGTGGCATCGACGCGGTCCGGGACGACCCGCGCTACCTGGAGGCGCTCGCGGCGGCGCGGCGTCGACCCGGCGGACGTGCACGTCGAGCCGTGGTCGAGCGGCGACATTCGAGCCCGGGCCGGCCCGCCAGGCCCGCGCGATCTCGTGGGTGCGCCGCGACGACCACGGCGACAACCCCTACTCGCGGCCGCTCGCACGGCCTGACCGCGGTCGTCGACCTCGACGAGATGCGCGTCCTGCGCGTCGACGACGTGTCGCCCGGCACGCCGGTGCCGTCGGGCGACGGGGGCGACTACCGCGACGGCGGCGGCCGCCCCTACCGCGACGACGTGCGCCCGATCGAGATCGCGCAGCCGCAGGGCCCGAGCTTCACGCTGGACGGGCGCCACCTGGCCTGGCAGCGATGGGACATGCGGGTCGGATTCCATCCCCGCGAGGGCCTCGTCCTGCACGACATCGGCTACACGGACGGCGGCGAGCGGCGCTCGATCTGCCACCGGGCCTCGATCGCCGAGCTCGTCATCCCCTACGGCGACCCCGGCCCGACCGACGCACTTCAAGAACGTGTTCGACATCGGCGAGTACGGCCTCGGCCCGCTCACGAACTCGCTCGAGCTCGGCTGCGACTGCCTGGGCGAGATCGCCTACCTGGACGGCGTCGTCGAACAGCTGGGACGGCGAGCCGCACACGATCCGCAACGCCATCTGCATCCACGAGGAGGACGACGAACCTGCTCTGGAAGCACACCGACGACCACTCCGGCCGGGTCGACCGGGCCCGCTCGCGGCGGCTCGTGATCTCCTCGATCGTCACCGTCGGCAACTACGAGTACGGCTTCTTCTGGTACCTCCACCAGGACGCCTCGATCGAGTTCGAGGGCAAGCTGACCGGCATCCTGCACACCGCGGGCAGCGTCTCGGCCGAGCGCTCGCCGCACTCGCTGCCGCTCGGCGACGGCATCGTCACGAGCCACCACCAGCACTTCTTCTGCGCCCGGCTCGACCTCGACATCGACGGGACGGCGAACGTCGCCGTGCGACGTCGAGGCGGTCGGCCGACCCATGGGGCGCCGGCGAACCCGGACGGCAGCGCGTTCCGGCCGCGTGCGGCTGACGCTACGAGCGCGAGTCGCAGGCGCGGCGGCTGGTCTCGCCGGACACGGCCCGCCGCTTCCGCGTCGAGAACCGCGCCCGCCGCAACCGCATCGGCGATCCCGTCGCCTACGAGCTCGTGCCCGGGCGACAACGTGCGGCCGATGCAGCAGCCCGACTCGCAGGTGCGCGAGCGGGCCCGCTTCATCGACCACCACGTCTGGGTGACGCCGTACCGGCGCGACGAGCGCTACCCGGCCGGCGAGTACCCCAACCAGGACGCCGGGCGGCGACGGGCTGCCGCGCTGGACGGCCGCCGACCGCAACCTCGTCGACGAGGACGTCGTGCTCTGGTACGTGTTCGGCGCCCACCACTTCCCCCGGCTCGAGGACTGGCCGGTGATGCCGGTCGCAGCGGTGCGGCTTCCAGCTGCGGCCGGTCGGCTTCTTCGACCGCAACCCGGCCCTGGACGTGCCGCCGCCGCCCGGGCACGCCTGCCACCCGTCTGAATAAACGGGGTCAGACCCCTTTTATTCACGGCACGAGAGCCAGCCGGGCGCGGGGCGAGCCAGCCGCCCGCCGGTGACGAGCGCGTTCACGAGCGCGGCGTCCGGCCGCTCGCTGAACGAGAACCACGCTCCCACCTCGGCCTCGCGCGCGAGCACGGCCGCACGCACGGCCGCGACGAGCAGATCTCCGAGCGAACCCTCGGACGACCGTCCCGGCATCACCTGGTCCCAGCGGGCCAGGACGCTCGAGTGGACGTGGCCGGACTCCGCCCCGGGGAACGTCACCCCGTGGCTGACGACCGCGCCGGCCCGCTCCAATGGCCGTCGTGCCCGCCGCAGCCGGCCGGCGTCCCACTCGAGCTCGACTTTGAGGTCGGCGACGGCCGAGGGGCCGGCGCTCGCCAGGTGGCGCACCAGCCGGGCCGGATCGCCGGCTCCGGCGTCGGCCCGGGCGAGCTCCGCGCGGCAGAGCGGGTCCATCAGCCGGGCGACCGCCTCGGTCACGAGCAGCTTCTTGCCGCCGTGGATGGCCAGCTCGCACACCCCGTCGCGCTGCGCCAGCTCCCAGAACCACGGATAGGCGGTCTCCGGCCAGTCCGCGAAGCCGCCGCGGCCGGCTCGGTAGGGCGGCTGGTGACAGGCCTCGAACAGGCTCGGCAGCGCGCAGTCGGTGGTACGGGTGAGCATGCCGCGGTCGGCCAGGAACTCCGCCGCCTCGTCCACGGATTGGAGCGGCCGGGCCGGGTCGAGCCGGCAGGCGAACGCGCGCAGGGCACGCAGCTCGGCCGGAGGACCTGGCTCCATCGTCCGGACGCTACCTGTGCCGTCCGCTTTTGCGCCGGGCGAGGTACCATGCGCCGAGTGGAGGGATCGTCGCTCACTGCCACCCCGGCGTTCGGTGAGCTCGAGCAGCACCGGCGCGAGCTGACCGCCTACTGCTACCGCATGCTCGGCTCCCCGTTCGAGGCCGAGGACGCGGTCCAGGACACGCTGATCCGCGCCTGGCGCAGCATCGACCGGTTCGAGGGCCGCTCCGCGCTGCGCTCCTGGCTGTACCGGATCGCGACCAACGTCTGCCTCGACATGCTGAACGGCCGCGAGCGCCGAGCCCGGCCGATGGATCTCGGCCCGTCGGTCGAGCCCGTCATGTCGAACCTGAACACCCTGCCCGAGGTGACGTGGATCGAGCCGATCCCGCAGAGCGCCATCGGCGACGGCGACCCGGCCGATGTGGCCGAGTCGCGCGAGACGATCCGGCTCGCGTTCGTCGCCGCGCTTCAGCACCTGCCGCCGCGCCAGCGGGCCGTGCTGATCCTGTGCGAGGTGCTGCGGTGGAAGGCGGCCGAGGTGGCCGAGCTGCTCGACACCAGCGTGGCCTCGGTGAACAGCGCCCTGCAGCGGGCGCGGGCGACGCTTGACCAGACCGACGTCGTGTCGACCGCCCCGGCCGCCCCGCTGAGCGACGCCGACCGCGATCTCCTCGCCCGCTATGTCGAGGCGTTCCAGGCCTACGACATCGAGAAGCTGACGGCCGCTGATCCACGAGGACGCCAGCCAGTCGATGCCGCCGTACGACATGTGGCTGCGCGGCCGCGACGACATCTTCAACGTGGTGGCTCGGCCCCGGGATCGGTTGCTCAGGGCTCCCGCGTCGTCCCCACGATGGCGGCGAACGGCTCGCCCGCGTTCGGCCAGTACAAGCCCAGCGAGACGGGCAGCGGCTTCGACCCGTGGGCGCTGCAGGTGATCGAGATCGAGAACGGCGGCATCGCCGAGCTCACGTTCTTTCTGAGCACCGAGACGATCTTCCCGCTGTTCGGGCTGCCACCCCGGCTCGACGTCCTAGCGCTCCTCCACGAGGACGTCGGCGAGGCCCATGAACGCCACCAGCCTGCGCAGGTCGTCGGACGCGTGCTGCAGCACGCACGCGGCAGCCGCGCCGGCGGGCGGCCAGCTGCAGCCGGGCCAGCGCGTCGACCGTCACGACGTCGGTCGCGACCCCGCGGACGTCGCACAGAACGATGTCGGTATGCGCCCCCTGAGCAGGGCGCAGACGCGATCGCACAGGCCCGGCAGGTCTGCGCGCGTGATCGGCCCGCCGATCGCGAACGCGACCGGCTTCGGCTCCGGGAGTCCCATCCCCGGTTGAGACCGCGAAGGCGGTCGAAATTCAGCGGTCTTTGCGACATCCGTGTCTCGAGGGCGCGGCCTTTCGCGGCTTACGTACGCCGTACGTGTGGTCGTACGGCGTACGTCACAGCGCTCGCCGACTCGACATGGTACGTTGTACGAAATGCCCTCCCAGAGCGCACCGGGACCGATCTGGACGCGGCCCGAGCCCGACGGTCGCGGCGCCCGGATCGGTCGCAGCGAAATCGCCCGGGCCGCGCTGGCCGTCGCCGATCGCGACGGCTTTGCGGCGGTGTCGATGCGCCGCCTCGCCCGCGAGCTCGGGGTAGGCACAATGTCGCTCTACCATTATCTGCGCACCAAGGACGACCTGCTCGAGCTGATGGACGACGCGGTCATGGGGGAGCTGCTGGTGCCGACGGACGAGCTTCCCGACGGCTGGAGAGAGGCCCTGACCGCCATTGCGCGGTGCACCCGCGATGCCTGGGCACGGCACCCGTGGGCCATCGACTCCCTCCGGGGCGAGCGCTTCGGCCCGAACGCGATGGCGCATGTGGAGCAATCGCTGGCCGCCGTCGCCGGCATGGGGCTCGATCCCGTGCAGCGGCTGGAAGTGATCGGGATCGTCGACGATTACGTCATGGGTTGCTGTATCAGCATGAGCGCCGGCCGCTCGACGTTCTACGAGGACGACGGCGGCGCCGCGGTCTACGAGGCGATCCTGGATCACGTCGAGGATCGGCTCGAGCACGGCGATTTTCCCCATACCCGGGCGCTCGTGGGCGACGGCGACATCCGCGCCAACTGGGAGCGTCTGGCGGCACAGACGATGAACCGCGACCGCTTCGAGATCGGATTGACCCGCCTGCTCGACGGAATCGAGCATGACCTCTCAAAACGCCGTTACGTGAATTCGTAGCGTCAGGAAATGTGAGTTTGACTGGATGACTCGGCGCGCACGATCGCCGCACCGGCGACGAGCGATTCGAGCTTTCCGAAGGCCGAGTCGCGAGGCAGGTACTTCATCCCGCAGTCGGGGGCGGCAACCAGCTCCTCCAGCCGTTTGAACGGAAGCGCGCGCCGGATCCGGGCGGCAATCGTCTCGGGCGTCTCGACCGATTCGTCCTCGAGGTCGATCACGCCGAGGATGATCGTCTTTCCGGGCAGCGTGTCCAGGACGGCCGTGTCGATGCCCGACTGCGCCGGTCTCGATCGAGATCTGGTCGCAGGGGCAGGCCGAGAGCTCGGGCAGGAACGAGTATGCGGAGGGGCGGTCGTGGATGATCGCCGCATAGCCGAAGCAGATGTGGACCGCGGTCGTCCCGCGTATCCCGGCGAGCGCGCGCTCGAGGGCAGCGACGCCGAACTCGCGGGCCTTCTCCGGTCGCGCCTGCATGTACGGCTCGTCGATCTGCACGATGTCGGCGCCGGCCGCGAGAAGGTCGGCGATCTCGTCATTGACGGCGGCGGCGTACGCAAGCGCCAGCTCCGCGTCCTGCTCGTAGAAGTCGTTCTGGGCCTGCTGCGACATCGTGAACGGCCCGGGCACGGTGATCTTGATCGGCCGGCTCGTGCTCGCGCGCAGAAACCGCACGTCGCGCACCTGCACCGGGTGCTTGCGCGCGACCGGCCCGACGACGCGTGGAACCGGGTTGGGATGGCCGCTGCGGTCGAGCGCCGTCCCCGGATTGTCGATGTCGACGCCGTCGAGCGCGGTGGCGAAGCGGTTCGAGTAGCTCTCGCGGCGCGCCTCCCCGTCGGTGATGATGTCGAGCCCGGCTCGCTCCTGGTCGCGGATCGCGAGCAGGGAGGCGTCGTCCTGGGCCTGCTCGAGGTACTTGGGGTCGACCCGCCACAGCTCCTGCGCACGCACGCGGGGCGGGAAGCGGTGGCGCAGCCGCTCGCGATCGATCAGCCAGTCCGGCTGGGCGTAGGATCCCACCAGACTCGTGGGAAGGGACGGAGCCGGCATGGATTTGAACGCTACACCACCACCCCAACTCTCGCCGTGAGCACGCCGCCTCCCAACTCGATGCGTGAGCAAAATTGCCCTAAGAGATCACGATGGATCACCGAGCTCACATCTCCGAACGATCGTTACATAACGTGGGTGTAGTCGACGCTAGCCGGCTCTGGGAGCGGGGTGCCGCCTTTGTCGATGGCGACTTCTGCCCGATCGACGAAGCCCGGATCTCGGTGCTCGACCTCGGGGTAACTCGGGGTGACTGCACGTATGACGTTGTGCATGTCTGGAACGGGCGGTTCTTCCGCCTCGACGCGCATCTCGACCGCTTCACGGCGAATCTGCGCCGCCTGCGCCTCGACCCGGGGGTCGGCCGAGCGGCGATCGAGGACGTGCTTCACGGATGCGTGCGCCGCGCCGGGCTGCAGTCGGCGTACGTGTCGATGACGTGCACCCGGGGGCGCCTGCCCCAGGGCAGCCGCGACCTCCGCACCGCTCGGAACACCTTCTACTGCTATGCCGTGCCCTTCGTGTGGATCGCGACGCCGGAGCAGCAGACGACGACCGGCGTGGGCCTGTGGATCTCGGACATCTCCCGTATCCCGCCGGACAGCGTCGACCCGCTGGTCAAGAACTACCACTGGCTCGACATGGACATGGCCCTGTTCGGCGCCTACGTGCACGACGTCCAGCTCGTCGTCCTGCGCGACCGGGAGGGCGGCGTCACCGAGGGGCCGGGCTTCAACGTCTTCGCGCACGTCGACGGCGTCTGGCGCACGCCTACGGCCGGGACGCTGCACGGTATCACCCGCCGCACGGCGATCGAGCTCCTGCGCGAGGGCGAAGCGCCGGTCGAGGAGGGTCTGCTCCCGGCCGTCGACGTCCGCCGCGCCGACGAGGTGTTCGTGACGTCCACGGCCGGCGGTGTGATCCCGGTCACCGCGGTCGACGGAAGTCCGGTCGGGACGGGCGTGCCCGGCGCGCGCACGCTCGATCTCCGGGAGCGCTACTGGGCCCGCCACGCCGACACGGCGTTCACGACCGAGGTGCGGTACGACGCCTAGCGAGGCGGTCTGGCCGGGCCCGGACGCGCTGCGCGTCGGCCTCGGCAGCATGCGGCTCTCGACCGACGAGGATCGCTCCGAAGCCGCGGCGATGGAGACGATCGCGGCCGCGTGCGAGGCAGGGATCACCGTGTTCGACACCGCCCGCGCCTACGGGCTCGGCGCCGACGACCTCGGCCACAACGAGCGCCTGCTCGCCCGCGCGCTGCGTGCGTGCGGGGCTGACGGCCGGGCGCGGATCGTGACCAAGGGCGGGATGACGCGACCCGGCGGCCGCTGGGTCACCGACGGCCGGGCGAAGGCGATCCGTGCGGACTGCGAGGCCAGCCTGGCGGCGCTCGACGGGATCGCGATCGACTGCTATCTGCTGCACGCGCCCGATCCGCGCACGCCCTGGCGGACGTCGCTGCGGGCGCTCGCCCGCCTTGCCGACGAGGGCGTCGTGCGCCGGGTGGGCGTGGCCAACGTGAACCGCGACCAGCTGGATGAGGCGCTCGAGCTCGCGCCGATCGCGGTTGTCTCGGTCGGGCTGAGCCCGCTCGACGACAGGGCGCTGCGGGCCGGGGTGGTCGAGCGCTGCGCCGACGCGGGCATCGCCGTGATCGCGCACGCGCCGCTGGGCGGCCCTCGCCGAGCCGCGAGCCTGGCCCGCCGGAGCGAGCTGGCCGAGGTGGCTGCGGCGCGGGGGCTGACCGCGGCCGAGGTCGCCCTCGCGTGGTTGCTCGACCTCTCGCCCGTCGTCGTGCCCATTCCGGGCGCCCGCCGGCCGGAGACGGCCCGCTCCGCGGCCCGGGCGGCCCCCGTCGTGCTCGTCGAGGACGAGCGCGCGCGTCTCGCTGGTGCCTTCGGGGCAATCCGCCGCGAGCCGCGCCGGCAGGTCTCGGTGACGGCGAGGCCGTGATCGTCATGGGCATCCCCGGCGCCGGCAAGAGCCGGCTCGCCCGCGACTACGCCGATCGCGGCTACGAGCGCCTGAACCGCGACGAGCGGGGCGGGTCGCTGCGCCGCCTGGCCGCCGCCCTCGACGAGCGCCTCGGTGCCGGCGCACGCCGGGTCGTGCTCGACAACACCTACCTGACCCGGGCGGCCCGCAGCCACGTCGTCGACGCTGCGGCCCGGCACGGCCTGCCGGTGCGGTGCGTGTGGCTGCGGACACCGCTCGCACAGGCCCAGGTGAACATGGTGGAACGGCTGCTCGAGCGGTTCGGCGGGCTGCCGACCCCCGACGAGCTGCGCGAGGCCGCCCGGCGCGAGCCGTGGCTGCTCACCGCGACGGCCCAGATGCGGACGGTACGCGAGCTCGAGCCGCCCGCCCTGGACGAGGGCTTCGCCGCTCTCGAGGAGGTCGACTTCGAGCGGGCGCCGTCCGGCGTCCGTGCCGGCGGTGTGCTGGTCGCGGCCGCCTCGATCGGGAGACCGGGCTGGCGCGAGGCGCTCGCCTCTGCCGATCCGGCCGCGCCGCACCTCGTCTTCGACTGGTCGCCCGGCGGTGGCTCGGCGGCGGCCGCCGCCGCCGCGCAGCTGCGTGTCGTGGTCTCGGGGCCGGTCGAGCACGCCGCCTGCCCGCACCCCGGAGGCCCGCCGCCGTGCTGGTGCCGGCCGCCGCTGCCGGGCCTGCCGCTCGCGTTTTGCCGGACGCACCGGCTCGAACCGGCGCGGTCGACGGTGATCGGCACCGCGCCCGCGCACCGCACGCTCGCGGCCGCCCTGGGCGCACGCCACGTCGAGACGTGAGCGGCGATGAGATCCGGTGCTGGTGCCGGTCCCTCCTGCCGACGAGCGACACACCACGGAGGTGCTCGAGATGACGAAGGTGCTCGCAGGAATCACGATGTCGATGGACGGCTATATCGCCGGCCCGAACGACCGCCCCGGCGCCGGCCTCGGCGACGGCGCTGAGCCGCTGCACTACTGGGTGTTCGGCCGCCGGTGGACATACGGAGACGAGGGCCATGGAGCGCCGGCGGAGGTCGACCAGGCCTACCTCGACGAGCTGTTCTCGTCCGGCGGCGCCTGGATCGTCGGCCGCACGATGCACGACCTGGCGAACGGCTGGGGCGACGACCCCGGCTTCGGCGTCCCGATCTTCGTCGTCACCCATCGCGATCGCGAGCCGGACGTCAAGGGCGACACGACATTCACCTTCGTCACGGGCGGCCTCGACGAGGCGCTGCGGCGTGGGCGTGAGGCAGCCGGCGCCAAGAACCTCATCGTCATGGGCGGCGCCGACGTCCTGCGCCAGTGCCTGGACGCGGGCGTCGTCGACGAGCTCACGCTCACGATCGCCCCGTTCCTGCTCGGCTCCGGCAAGCGGCTCTTCGACGGCATCGGCCGCACCGACCTCGAGTTCGAGCGAGCCGCGGTGATCGAGTCGCCGTTCGCGACCCACATCCGGTACCTCGTCCGGAGCTAGTACGATCGGCCCGTGAGCTCGCCCGGGCAGCTGCTGGCCTTCATGGCTCTCTCGTTCCTGATCATCGTGATCCCGGGGCCGAGCGTCCTGTTCGTGATCGGGCGGGCACTCGCGTACGGGCGGCGCACGGCGATCGCCTCCGCGGTCGGGAACGAGCTCGGGATGCTCGTGCTCGCCACGCTGGTCGCAGTCGGGGTGGGGCCGATCGTGCAGCGGTCGGCGTCGATCGTCACCCTCATCCGCCTGGTCGGCGCGGTCTACCTCATCTACCTCGGCCTGCGGGCGTGGCGTGAGCGGGGCCGGCTCTCGATCGTCGAGGCGGAGGTCACGCCGCAGGATCCGTGGCGGGCGATCCGCGACGGGTTCGTCGTGGGAGTCGCCAACCCGAAGGCGATCCTGTTCTTCACCGCCATCCTGCCGGGCTTCGTCGACCCCGCTCGCGGCCACGTGACCCTGCAGCTCTTCGTGCTCGGCCTGATCTTCGCGCTGATCGCGCTCGCCTCCGACTCGGTCTGGGGTCTTGCCGCCAGCCAGGCGCGGCAGTGGTTCGGCCGCTCGCCGCGGCGGCTGGCGCTGGTCGGCGGGTCGGGCGGGCTGGCGCTGATCGGCCTGGGCGTCGGCATCGTCGTCACCGGAAGGCGGCACTGATGAGCGCGATGCAGGAGACCATCGCCTCGCAGCCGGCCGAGCTGCGCCGGCTGCTGGGAGACGATGCCGCGATTGGCCCGGCGGCCGAACGGCTGCGCGGCCGCCGCGTGCTGCTCGTCGGGACGGGGACGAGCTGGCACGCCGCCAGCATCGGCATGTGGTTCCTGCGCGCGGCCGGCGTCGAGGCGTGGGCGGTGCAGGCGATGGACGCCGCACTATCCGGCCCGGGGCCGGGTGCGCACGACGGCCTGATCCTGCTCAGCCACCGCGGCACGAAGCGCTATACGACTGACGTCGTCGAGCGCGCTCGGGCCGCCGGTGCGGCCGTGGTGTCGATCTCCGCCCGCGGTGTCGCCGGTGCCGACATCGAGACCGTCGAGCCTGAGCGCTCCTCGGCGTTCACCGCCAGCCACCTGGGCGCCCTGATGCGGGTGGCCCAGCTGTCGGTCGCGCTGGGGGGCGACCTGGGCGGGCTGCTGGCGGGCGTGCCCGGCGCCGTGGCCGGCATCGTCGACGGGGCGCCTATCGGCGTCGAGCCGCCGGAGCGGTCGCTTGAGTTCATCGGTTCGGGCCCGAACCAGTGGACGGCGGCCGAGGGCGCCCTCAAGATCCGCGAAACCGCCTACGTGGCCGCCTCGGGCCTGGCCGTCGAGCAGTACCTGCACGGCCCCTCGGTCGCGGTCGGGCCGCGCGACACGCTCGTCGCCCTGAACGGCGGCGGCCCCGGCGAGGAACGGCTGCTTGCGGTCGCCCGCGGCGCCGAGTCGTGCGGCGTGACCGTACGGGTGATCGAGGCGAAGGCCGGCGGCGAGCTGCTCTCGGTGTTCCCGCTGACCGCCGCCGTCCAGCGGATTGCGCTCGAGGCGGCCGAGTCGCTGGGAACGAATCCCGACAGTTTCGGCCGCGACGTCCCCGCCCGCGCGCACGCGCTGGACGGCATCGACCTCTGAGCCTCAGCTCCCCGGAGAGGGGATCCACGTCAGGCAGCACTGCACGTCGCGGCCGACTGCGCGCAGGTCGCGCCCGGCCGGAGTGAGGACGTAGGCGCCCGGATCCTTCGTCGCGGACTGGAGCGCAAGCTCGCTCCCGTCCGGCGCCCAGGCCACGCTGTCCGGCGTGATGCAGCGACGGCCGGCACAGGCCCGGACGACCGTCAGGTGCCCGGCCGGGGTGGCGACGATGATGTTCGCGCTGCGCTCGACCCGGGGGATGTAGGCGAGGCGGGAGCCGTCGGGCGACCAGGCCGGGGTCATGATCTGGTTGCAGAGGCCCCCGGTGCACCTCGCGAGCGTGTGCAGTCCGGAGCCGTCCGGGTGCATCAGCTCGATCGTCGTCCAGGGCTGCCGGGGATGGCCGTGGCCGAACGGCTCCGAATGGCGGCTGAACGCGATCCAGCGCCCGTCTGGCGACCACCGGGCCGCGGAGTCGTAGAAGCAGCCCCGCAGCGGCGGATGTCCGGGACGGCAGTGCGGCTGCGTGAGCGGCTGGGCGCCCGCCCCGTCCGGCCGCGCGACCCAGATCCGGCTCGGGAGGGTGCCCATCCCGAAGAAGTCGATGACGTCCATGTTCGAGAACAGCAGTCGGGAGCCGTCGGGCGACCACTGCGGGTCGGCCAGGCCCTGCCCGCACGTCACCTCGGCGCAGACCGCGCGGAAGCCGCTGCCGCCGGCGTTCATGACGGCGATCTCGCCCGCCGTCCCGGTGAAGCGCGAGCTGATATTGGTCACGAACGCGATCCGGCGCCCGTCCGGCGACCAGGCGAAGTCGCGCGGATCGCAGGTGAGCGAGCACCGGCGGATCGCTCGCGGACGCCCTCCGCGGCGGGCGACGAACACCTCGAACCGGCTCCGGCCCCGTCTGGCGAACGCGAGCTCCCGACCGTCTGCCGACCAGGCCGCGTCGACCACGGGCGGCCCGCCGCGCGTGATCGGCCGCGCCCGGCCGCTCAGCGGGGAGACGGCGACGACGTTCGTGCCGGCGAGGCCGTGCCCCGTCGCCACGAATGCCACCGGGCCGGGCGCCGCCGCCGGAGCTGGCGTGCCCTCACGGGCCTTCGTCGTGTGGATCGAGCACGCCGCGGCTGTGAGCCCCACCACGCCTGCGAGCGCGACGAGGCGCCACGTGCGCGCTGCTCCTCGCGGCGAGGCCATGCCGATCGGACGGTTCATCGCGCGCGATGGTTCCCGGACGCGGGGGCCTACGATGCAGGTCATGCCCGACCATGAACCCGGCGAGGGGCGGTTCGAATCGGCCGCCCAGGCCTCCGAATGGGACGCGCGGTACGGCAAGCACGACGCCGCGATGTGGAGCGGCCGCCCGAACGGCCGGCTCGTCGCCGAGGCCGCCGGCCTCGCTCCCGGCTCGGCCCTCGACGTCGGCTGCGGCGAGGGCGCCGACGCGATCTGGCTCGCGCAGCAAGGCTGGACGGTGACCGCGATCGATGTCTCGCACGTCGCCGTGCGCCGCGGACGGGAGGCCGCCGAGCGCCTCGGTGTCGCGGTCGAGTGGCTCGCCGGCGACGCCCTGGCGACGCTGTTCGAGGCCGGCTCGGTCGACCTCCTCTCGCTGCAGTACCCGGCGTTGCCGAAGGCAGCCGGCGACGAGGCGGTGCGGAGCCTGCTCGTCGCGGTGCGCTCGGGCGGAGTGTTGCTGGCCGTCTACCACGACCTCGACCACGAGCACCGTGAGCACATGAAGGCGCGTGGCAACGACCCGGCCGACTATGTCGGCGCCGACGATCTCGCCTCGCTGCTCGGCGAGGACTTCACCGTCGAGCTGCACGCCGCCGAACCGCGGATCGACCCGCCGCCCGGGACGCCGCACGTCGCCGACGTCGTGCTGCGCGCCCGGCGGCGCTGACCGCGCACGGGCGCTCGAGTGAAGCGGGAGCGACGGGACTCGAACCCGCGACCTCCGGCGTGACAGGCCGGCGTTCTAACCAGCTGAACTACGCCCCCGCGATTGCTCGCACGGGCGGCGGCGAACCGGCCCGGCGGCCGGCAGAGTATAGCCCCGGCTTGTGCGCATCCGGCCCATCTTGTAGGACTCCGCCTGCACGATGAGCGCCTACCTGCCCATCGCCGAGCACGGCGTGATCGGCGACCTGCACAGCGTCGCGCTCGTCGGCACCGACGGAACCATCGACTGGTTCTGCTGCCCGCGGTTCGACTCGCCCAGCGTCTTCGCCTCGATCCTGGACGCCGAGAAGGGCGGCTACTACCGGATCTCTCCGGTGAACGGCGGCTACACCGTGCGGCAGCTCTACTTCCCCGACACGAACGTCCTCATCACCCGCTTCATGACGCCCGACGGCGTCGGCGAGGTGCACGACTTCATGCCGATCCACCGCGACCCCCGCCACCCCCGGCGGCTGGTGCGCCAGGTGGTGGCGGTGCGGGGGGAGATGCGCTTCCGGCTCGAGTGCCGGCCGCGGTTCGACTACGCCCGCGAGCCGCACGAGGTCGAGCTCTACGAGGGCGGGGCGGTCTTCAACACGCGGGCGCTCTCGCTCACCCTGGCGACGAACGTGCCGCTCGAGCGCCACGGTGACGACGTCAGCGCCCAGTTCGACCTCTCCAACGGCGCCAGCGCGACCTTCGTCCTGCAGCCGAACACGCGCGGCCAGAAGCTCAAGCCGATCTCCGAGGGCGCTGCCGCGGAGTCCTTCGAGAGCACCGTGCGCTTCTGGCGGGGCTGGCTGGCCCACTCGGTCTACAAGGGCCGCTGGCGCGAGATGGTGAACCGCTCGGCGCTCACGCTCAAGCTGCTCACCTACCGGCCAACCGGCGCCATCGTCGCCGCGCCGACCACGAGCCTGCCCGAGTACATTGGCGGCGAGCGCAACTGGGACTACCGCTACACGTGGGTGCGCGACGCGGCGTTCTCCCTCTACGCGCTGCTGCGGCTCGGGTTCACCGAGGAGGCGGAGGCGTTCATCACCTGGCTGACCGACCGCTTCGGCGAGACCCAGTACGGCGAGGGCGGCCCGCTCCAGATCATGTACGGCATCGACGGCCGCGCCGAGCTGCCCGAGGACGTGCTCCGCCACCTCGAGGGCTACGCCGGCTCGGCGCCGGTGCGGATCGGGAACGGCGCGGCCACCCAGCTCCAGCTCGACATCTACGGCGAACTGATCGACTCGATCTACCTCTACAACAAGTACGGCGAGCCGATCTCCTACGACTCGTGGGTCGAGCTGCGCAAGATCGTGGAGTGGCTCTGCGACAACTGGGACCAGCCCGACGAGGGCATCTGGGAGACACGCGGCGGCCGCCAGGACTTCACCTACTCGCGCCTCATGTCGTGGGTCGCGATCGAGCGGGCCGTGCGCATGGGCCGCTATCGCGGGCTGCCGGGCGACCTGGTGAAGTGGCTCGACGTCCGCGACCAGATCACCGAGCAGGTGATGACGCGCGGCTGGAATGAGAAGCGCGGCGCGTTCGTCCAGCACTACGGCTCAGACGTGCTCGACGCGTCGCTGCTGCTCATGCCGCTCACGAAGTTCATCGCCCCGAAGGATCCGCGGTGGCTGCGCACGCTCGACGCCATCGGCCGCGAGCTGGTCGCCGACAGCCTCGTCTACCGGTACAACGCCAAGGCCTCGCCGGACGGGCTCCAGGGCGAGGAGGGCACGTTCTCGATCTGCACCTTCTGGTACGTCGAGGCGCTCGCCCGCGCCGGCCGGCTCGATGAGGCCCGGCTCGCCTTCGAGAAGATGCTCACCTACGCGAACCACCTCGGCCTCTACTCCGAGGAGATCGGCCCGTCGGGCGAGGCGCTCGGGAACTTCCCCCAGGCCTTCACCCACCTCTCGCTGATCAGCGCGGCCGTGAACCTCGACCGCCAGCTCGGCTGAGCCGGCCGGTCAGTCGCCCGGCCAGAGCGGCTGGGCGATCTCGACCACGGTGCCCTTCCCGGGCGCCGTCGTGATCTCGACCCGGCCGCCGGCGGCGTCGACCCGCTCCATCAGCGACTCGAGCCCCAGGTGGTTCGTGCGCCGCGCCCGGGCGAGCGCCGCGTCGAGGTCGAAGCCGCGGCCGTCGTCAACCACCCGCACGTCGAGGAGGCCGGCGCCGCGCTCCATCCGTACCTTCACCGTCTTCGCCTCCGAGTGGATCCGCGCGTTCGCGAGGATCTCGGTGATCGAGCGGAAGACGAGCGTCTCCATGGTCGCGTCGATCCGCGTCTCCAGGCCGACCACCTCGAGGCTGGTGGCGATGCCGGTCTCACTCTCGAGCGTGTGCAGCGTCTGCTCGAGCGCGACGACGAGGCCGTGGTGCCAGAGCACGGCGGGTCGCAGGTCGAACGTCATCCGCCGCGTCCGTTCGACGGCGCCGGAGATCAGCTCGGAGACCTGCTCGAGCCCGCGTCGCACCCGGTCGGTGTTGCCGTCCCGCACGGCCATGCGCACGCTGTCGAGCGAGATCACGCACGCGGACATGACCTGGATCGTGTCGTCGTGCAGGTCGGCGGCGACGCGCGAGCGCTCCTGCTCCTGGGCGCGCACGAGCCGCTCCATCAGCTCGCGGTGGCGGCGCTCGAGGGCGGCCAGCCGTTCGGCCCGCTGCTCGGACTGCTCGCGCAGGAGCACGCCTCGGCAGGTCGCCGCGACCTGGTCTGCCACCGTGCGCATCGCCAGCGCGTCGGCCGCGTCGAACCGGTCGCGGTGTCCGTCGTAGACGCCGAGCACGGCGATGCACTCGCCGTCCACCACGACGGGCGTGAGCAGCTCGGACGGGAGCGGGATCGGCGCTGGCCAGTCGTACGCCGGGTGCGCCTGCGCGTCGCCGAGCACCACCTGCTCGCCCGACACGATCACGGTGCCGACGGTGCCCGCCTCGATGCGGCGGTGAAGGCCTGCGGCGGTCGTGCCCTCGTCGCCGAGGTTCGCGACGACCACCTGCTCGCCTGCGCCCGCGAGCACCCGGATCGCGACCGCCGCCGAATACCCGCGGCCGAGGTAGACCGTCTCGACGACCGCCGTGAGCACCTCGTCGATCGTCTGCGCCGAGGCGATCGCGCCCGCCACCTCGGTCGTCAGCGCCAGGCGGCTCGAGCGCTGGTCGGACTCGTCGCGCAGGCGGACGCCGCGCAGCGTCGCGATCACCTGCTCGGCGACCGTGCGCATGAGCGTCGCGTCGGCGGCGTCGAAGCGGTCGGGGCGGTGGTCGTAGATCGCGATGGCGGCCGCGGTCGGGCCCTCGAAGACGGGCGTCACGAGCGCGGACTGGTAGGCGAGCGGCGTCGCCTCTGTCTCCAGGTGCCCGACGACGATCTGCTCGCCCGTCCCGAGCGCGCGCCCGGCCGCGCCGGTGCGCATCGGCAGGCGCGTGCCTTCGATCGATCCGCCCACGCGCACCCGGTCGGTGACGACCGCGTACTCGTCCGCGTCCGGCATGGCGACGAAGGCCGCCACGGCGCCGTAGTCCGTCGGTTCGAAGATTGCGTCGGCGGCGGCGCGGAGCACGTCGTGGACGCTGTCGGCGTTCGTCACGGCGTTCGCGACCGAGGCGGCCAGGGCCAGGCGCTGGGCGCGCCGCTCCGACTCGTTGCGGAGGCGGACGCCCCGTAGCGCCGCGGCGAGCTGCTCGGCGACGGCCGCCATCAGCGCCTCGTCGGAGTGGTCGAACTGGTTCATCGGCCGGCTTGCCACCTCGATCACGGCGACGCAGCGACCCTCCACCATCACCGGAGTCGAGAGCAGCGAGTCGAACGACTCCTCGTCGCCCCACGGGACGTAGTCGGGATGGTGCTCGTGGCCGTTGATCAGGTTCTGGCGGCCGGAGTTGATCGTCCGTGCCGTGATGCCGCTGCCGATCGGCCGGCGCAGGCCGGTGAAGCTCTGCCGCGACGCGCCGAAGTCGGCGACGACGACCTGCTCGTCGCTCTCCGCGAGCACGGTGATGGCCATGACGGCGTCGTAGCGGCCGCGATCGTGCACCGCCTCCGCGGCGACCCGGATCGCGCTCTCGGGCGTGTCCTGGGACGGGAGCAGCGCAGCGATCTCGGCCGCGAGCGAGAGCCGGTGCGCCTGGCGAGCGGACTCTTCGCGCAGCTGCACCGACCGGATCGCCGCGGCCAGGTGGTCGGCGATCGCCTTGATCAGCTCCTCGTCGTCGGTATCGAACCAGTTCGGGTGCTCGTCGGCGATCACGAGGGCGGCCGCGCATGACCCCTCCACCATCACCGGCGCGATCAGCACGGAGTTGTTGGGGTCGCGGCCCGGCCACGAGAAGGCGGGGTGGTCGCCGGCCCGGCCGAGCCGCAGCACCTTGCCCGACGTGATCGCGGCGCCGGGGATGCCCGCGCCCGTTGGCACGCGCAGGCCGACGTAGACGTCGGTGCCGCGGTCGCGCGCGAACACGGCCCGGCGCTCGCCGCCGATCGGCTCGACGATCCACGCAGTCAGGCCGGAGTAGCCCGTGTAGCGGCTGATGGCCTGGGCGGCGTCGTGGAGCGCCTGGTCGACGCTCTCGGGCGACCGCAGCGCCCCGGCGACCTCGGCCACGACGTTCAGCCGGGTGGCGCGGCGGTCGGACTCCTCGCGCAGCGCGGCGCCGCGCAGCGCCGCCGCCACCTGATCGGCGAGCGTGCGCATGAGCAGCGCGTCGGTCTCGTCGAACTGGTCGGCGCGCAAGTCGGAGAGGCCGATCACGGCCTCGCACCGGCGGCCGACAATGACCGGCGTCGCGATCAGCGACTCGTAGCCCGCAGCCGCCCAGGCCCCGCCGGCATCCGCCAGGTGCGAGCGCCCGAGCAGCGCCTGCTTGCCGGTGCGGACGACCTGCCCGATCACGCCCGAGTCGAGCGGGTGGGTCGAGACGGCGACGGTGTCGCGGCCGCGCGTGATCGTCCACATCCGCTGGGTGGCGTGGCGGTGGTCGGCACCGGCCGTCCACACGGCGGTGTAGTCGGTGTGGCGGTGCAGCGTGATCGTGACGGTGCGCAGCAGCTCGTCCACGCTCCCGGTGGCAGCGATCTCGCGGGACAGGTCGGCGGCCAGCTCGAGCCGCTGAGCGCGCCGTTGCGACTCGTGCTGGAGCCGCTGGGAGCGCTCGCGCATGCGCACGCCCACGAGAGCCGTTGCGACCTGGTCGGCGACGGCCTGCATCAGAGCGGCGTCGGCGGAGTCGAACCGGTCGGCCTCGACGTCTGCGAGCTCGAGCACGCCCTCGCACCGGCCCTCGACCTCGACCGGCGTTAGCAGCAGCGACTCCCAGCGGCCGTCCGCCGACCACGAATAGCGCTCGTCGGCGGTCGCCTCCGAGAGGATGATCTGGGTGCCCTGGGCGATGCACGCGCCGACGAGGCCGGAGTCGATCGGACGGCGGATGGCCTGCGTCGTCGCGACGTCGCCGCCCATGTCGACGACGACCACCTGCTCGCCCGCTGCGCGATCGACCATCGTCGCCGTGACGCCGGAGTAGCGGGTGTGGTCGAACACGGCCGTCGCCGCCATCCGGAATGCCTCGTCGACCGATGTCGCCGCTCCGACGGCGCTCGCGACCGCCTGCACGAGCGTCAGCTGCTCGGTGCGCAGGTCGGCGCGGCGGGAGGCGGCGATGGCGTGGGCGGCCAGCTCGCAGACCGTCGAGAGCAGCGCCGACTCCTCGCCGAATGGCGCCCCGCCGGGGTCGCGGCTGACGATGAGCGTCGCCACGGGGTCGCCGTCGATGCGGATCGGCGCGGACAGGCTGGGGCCGCCCTCGGGACCCGGCGGGAGCGGCTCCCCGCCGGACAGCGGCAGCACGAGCGCCTGATCCGCACCCAGCGCGACACGCGCGCGGTCCGCGATCTCGCGCAGCGTCTCGGAGGGGAACTGGTCGGGCATGGTCTGATTGTGCTTCCGGCGTCTGGCCGGAGCCTACGCAAAAACGGGGAGGTTCATCCCCGAATTCGGGTAGGCCCGGCGGTTCCGGCCCGCCTTTAGACTGTCTGCGAGCGAGGGCGGTTAGCTCAGCTGGGAGAGCGCCTGCCTTACAAGCAGGAGGTCACTGGTTCGAACCCGGTACCGCCCACCTTGTCTCGGTACCCATACGGAAGCCCTGGGTCCGCTCCGACCCGGCGCGCGATGGGTGGGCAAGGCGGGCGAGGCGCACATGTCCGACCTTAGTCAGCGCCGCGGTCGGCACAACCGCGCTCCGACCACCGCCACATGTCTGTGTCTGTACTGACATCGGCCGGCGAAATGTCAGAAGCGCCCGTGCCGCGTCAGAGGGATGTCAGAACGAGAACTCGAGTGTCAGCCAGGCCGACGACATTCGACCGGCGGCCAGCCGCGGCATCTGTGCGCAGATGCCGGGGCCGGGCGTGGTCGCCGCAACGCTGGGGTCGATCGGCGAAGGTGCGGAGATCCAAGACCAGATCGCTCGAGCTCGACCCATGACCGCTCGGGAGAGCGTTCGGCGCACACCCAGCTCGACTGCTAATCGCGGGGAATGCCCGGCGATTGCGAACGGGTGACGCCAGCCTCCCGCGCGTCCCCCGGTTGGTGCACGAGGTCGAGGTGTGTGTCATCCAAGAGCGCGCATTCCACCATCAGCGGCACGTGCTCGCGAGAACACCGCCTCGATGCGCTTGCCAACAGCTTGCTCGAGCCGCCCTCGATATCAGTAGCCCAGATGTTCGGGCACGAGGATGACGTTTATGCGTTCGCCGAAATCGGCCTCGAGTGTGAGAGTTTTTCCGATGAGGCTGCCGGGGTAGCCGAGGCCCTGCATCCTGAGATATTCGCGTGGGAGGGAGTGCTCGACCAATCGCTGCCGTGCCTCGGGGAGATCCGCTACGAGTTTTTGCGATCCGACTATGAGGATCACCTGGCCGGCGGCAAAGGCGTAGGCGCCGAGTTGGCTGCCGGTTCCGGATGCGACCAGGATAATGCCGTCGTCGGTGATAGCGTGGACGCTTCCGACGATGTAGTCCGGTGCGGCTCCGAGCTTCTGCATCTCGCGGCTTTGTGTTTCGCGATCCATCTCGGCAAGGCGTACGCGGATCGAGTCGAATCGGCCTGAGTCGTCGATCTCCTGGGTGATTCCGAGCTCCTGAAGTGTTACTGAGAGCGCTGAGTGCACCTGGGCGCCGTTGGGGATGGCGTCGAGCACGAGCGATCGTGCGTGCTCTTTGTCCCGTGCGATCTGGGTGGCGAAGCCGCGCGCTCTCATCGCGTCGGCGGTGTGCTCCATGCGGTCGGATGTTGCGAGTCTTGCGAATGCGGGATTGGGTGGGCCGGGATCGGGAAGACCCATGTTCAAGGGGACTCCTTACTGGGGAAGATCGTTTGTGGACCGCCGATGATACACGCTGCACAATTGATGTGTTGTCGCCAATCGTCCCGCGAGTAGACTGGTTCCTATGTCGGCCGAACCTCGCTCTGCTACGGGTACCGCGTCGAGCGTGCTGATCGCGGTGCTCGCGCGCGGCATGCGTCGCCGGATTGAGGAGGCGCTTGCTCCGACTGGGGTTCGCCCCCGTCATCTGCTGGTGCTGAACCATCTCCGGGAGCGCGGCGCGGTTCCTCAGCAGACGCTGCTGGATGCCGCCGGCGTGGACGCGTCGAATCTCGTCGCTGTGTTGAACCAGATGGAGGACGCTGGAATGATCGTGCGCCGTCGTGATCGTGCTGATCGGCGTCGCGGCGTGATCGAGCTCTCGCCGAAGGGGGAGCTCGCTCTGCGCGAGGTGGATGTGGCGCTCACATCCGTCGACGACGAACTACTCATGACCCTCGACGCAGATCAGCGAGCATGCCTGAACGAGCTGTTGGTGCGCGCGACCGAGGGCGTTGCAGGCGGATGCGCCAGCGCCGAAGGCGAACTCGCCGACCAGTGCGGCGAGAGCGGCGCGTAGCCGCGATCGGGCCCCCTCGATTGCCACGGGAACCTCCTTTGGATGTGGTTCGGCGCATGGCGGGGCGGGGGTACGCGGTTCATACCGTGCCCGGCCTCGTGTCGCCTCGAAGGATCGGCGCCGCCAGGTTGAAGCCCCACACGAGTGGATAGATCCCGAGGAACAGCTCCCAGATAAACTCGGGAACGGTCGCGATGCCCATCACGGGGCCGCCCGTCTTGATGAGACCGAACATCGCGGCGACGCCGGTGAGGATGATGAGCGGCCCGGCGATGAGCCCGAGCATGGCCATACGCCTCGGAACCAGCTCAGATCGATACATCAAGTAGCCGAGCAGCAATCCGTTGCCGATGCCGACCACGAACCCCGGGCCGAACAGGAATGTCCAGTCCTTGATGGCGGCGAGGGTGTATGCAACCGATCCGAGCGTCGCGCCGGCTCCGGCTGAAGGATTCCGTTGCAGCGTCACTACTGTGACCATGGCGAGGATCCCGACCAGGATGAACGTACACTCCACGATCCGAGCGGTCACGTAGCTGATCGCACAGATCTCGTTTACGCGCTTCAGCAGCGGGAACACGACGGTCGCTGTGCCGATGTTGGAGATGATCAGCAGGAGCTCCAGGAACGCTCCCAGGAGGATCTTGTTGTTGTGACCCGCCCCGGCGACATAGGCGGCAGGGTCTTTGAGAACCGGCTGGTACAGCCAAAGCGCAGGGATCGAGGTGGCGAAAGTAATCAGGTAGAGCGCCCCGAACACCCGCGCGATGCGGCGCGACTCTCCGGGTGGGACTGGACGATGGTAGTCCACGGGGTCCTCCCATTCTCTAGAGGCCGATGGTGGCAAATGCTCAAACGGATTGCCACCAAGGATCGCCTTCGTAACGCACCAAACGTTACGACCCCAGTAGAGGGGTCTACCCAGGCCGTTTCGGGCGGAAACACGAAGTTCGACGCACTCGCAACCGCGGGGTACCGACCTCGTTAGTGCTGAGGAAGCGCATGCCGAGGCCCGCAGCGACCCAGCCGAGCCCGCCGCTGGCGGCGGAAGCCCCCCGATTCCGCAGCACCGCTGACGTCTTCGTCTCCGCCGAGGGCACGGGATCCGGGCCCGATCGGCCCCAGGCCAAGTACGCCAAGGTGACGTTCACTGGCATCTCGATCCGCGACCATCACGGCCACACGGGAACGTTCACCAACAAGAACTGGCTGACGAAGAAGATCACATCCGCTTTGAACGGCCACACGCTCACCGCCGCTTCTGCCCTGAGCAACAAGGGTGCGTCCTTCACGGACACCTGGAAGGCTTCATCCTGACCGACGAAGAAGGATCGGCAAGTCACCTTTGTAGATGTCCTTGATCCCGACCCACCGAGCCGCCGCGTTCTCCGAGGGACTGCCTGTTTAGCGTGGATCACCGGGACGCCTACCGGTGCGAGAGGCGACGTAAGTGGTTCCGAGGCCAAGCGGCCGGACCCTGAATAGCGCCGGCGAACTCGGATTGGCCGAGCCAGCGCAACCGACGAGTCGCCTAAGCCTCTCGCTGGTTCGAACCCCGGTACCGCCCACCTTTCCGGCGCCCGCGAGATGACCGTCACCCCGGGTCGGCATGTCACGGCTTCACCACAGGTTTACGGACTGTTTTCCAGGCGGTAACCCATGGCCGCCGTTGGAGGACGAGACTGCCCTCACCGTACCGGTGCGGCGCCCTCCTGCGGGTTACGCCGCGACCCTCCCACGGACAAGGAGGCAAGGGATGAGTACTCGACGGTTCATCGCGGCGCTCGCGGTCATCGCCGCGGTCGCGGCCGCACCCGTCTCGGCGACCGCCAGCGGCGGAGGCGCCGCCCACAACGGTGCCGCGACGCCGATCCAGCATGTTGTGGTGATCTTCGACGAGAACGTCTCGTTCGACCACTACTTCGGGACCTACCCATTCGCGACGAACCCACCAGGCGAGCCGAAGTTCCACGCCGCGCCCGGGACCCCGAGCGTGAACGGGCTCACGTCCGCGCTCCTCACCGCCAACACGAATCTCGCGAACCCGTTCCGGTTCGATCGTTCCGAGCCGATCACATGCGACCAGAACCACGACTACACGCCCGAGCAGCAGGCGATGAACTCGGGGCTTATGGACAAGTTCGTGCAGTTCGACGGGGCCGCGTACACGCCGCCCCCGATGGGCTCGACGCGACCGTGCCGGACGAGTGACGTGATGGGCTATTACGACGGCAACACCGTCACGGCGCTCTGGAACTACGCCCAGCATTACGCGATGGACGACGAGTCGTTCGGGACGACCTTCGGGCCTTCCACGCCCGGCGCCCTGAACCTCGTCTCCGGCCAGACGCACGGGGCCACCCCTGCCAACCAGTCGGGCGACACCTCCATGGGCACGCTGTACGGCGACCCCGACCCGAGGTTCGACGACTGCTCGAGTGGCAGCACGGTGGCGATGCACGGCACGAACATCGGCGACCTGCTGAACCGCGCCGGGCTCACGTGGGGCTGGTTCGAGGCGGGCTTCACGCCGAGCTCGCACACGGCCGGCAAGGCCGTGTGCGACACGGCCCACAAGAACATCGGCGGCGCGCTCATCACCGACTACGAGCCGCATCACGAGCCCTTCCAGTACTACCGCTCGACGGCCAACCCGCACCACCTGCCGCCGACGTCGACCGCGATGGTCGGCCACACCGACCGGGCCAATCACCAGTACGACCTGACCAGCTTCTGGGCGGCGGCCGACCACGGCAACCTGCCGGCGGTCAGCTTCCTGAAGGCGCGCGCCTCGCAGGACGGGCACCCGGACAACTCCGACCCGCTCGACGAGCAGCACTGGCTCGTCCAGACGATCAATCGGCTGCAGCGGCTGCCGAGCTGGCGCTCGACCGCGATCGTGATCGCCTGGGACGACTCCGACGGCTGGTACGACCACGTCATGCCGCCGATCGTCTCCCAGTCGAACGACCCGGCCATTGACGCCCTCACCGGACCCGGCCACTGCGGCACCGCCGCACCCGGCGCGTATCAGGGCCGGTGCGGCTACGGCCCGCGCCTGCCGCTCCTGGTCGTCTCGCCGTGGGCCAGGCGCAACTCGGTCGACAGCCAGATCACCGACCAGACGTCGATCATCCGCTTCGTCGAGGACAACTGGAGCCTCGGCCGGATCGGCAACCAGTCGTTCGACGCCAAGGCCGGCCCGCTGGGCGGGATGTTCGACTTCAACGGCCACCCGCACACGCAGCGGCTGATCCTGAACCCGATCACGGGCGAGGTCGCCCACCACTGACCCACGCCCGCGGCGGAACCGCCCGGGGCCCCGCACTGCCGGGGCCCCGGGCACGCTTGCAGGCAGCTTGCGTCCGGGTGTAGAGTCCCGAGCCCGGAATGAGAACGTTCTCACTTCGAGCTCTCGCGGTCTCTGTGGCACTGTTCGTGGTGGCCGCGGCCGGCGCCTGCGGGGGCGGCTCGGCCTCGTCGGGCGGGGCTTCGGGGGGTGGGACGCCGGTGAGCGGCGGGACGCTCCTTGCGGGCATCCCGTCCAATCCCGACCACCTCGACGGCGCGCTCTCGGCCACGACCGAGGGGTGGGAGATCCTCGAGGCGACCAACGACGGGCTGATGACGTTCCGCCGTGCATCGGGCGGCGCCGGGTCGCAGGTCGTGCCCGATCTCGCGACCGCGCTGCCGAAGATCAGCGACGGCGGCCTCGTCTACACGTTCCACGTCCGTCCGGGCGTGCGCTTCTCGCCGCCCGTCAACCGGGCCGTGCGCCCCTCCGACGTGAAGTGGTCGATCGAGCGCATCCTGAAGGTCAACTCGCCGAACGTGAGCTGGTACACCGGCATCGTCGGCGCGAGCGCGTACCAGGCGGGCAAGGCGCCGACCGTCGCGGGCATCGTCGCCGACGACCATGCGATGACGGTCACCTTCCACCTGACCCAGCCGGACGGCACGTTCCTCGAGTACATGGCGCTGCCGCCGGCGTTCGTCTATCCGACCGGGACGCCGGCACGCGACGTCTCCACCCTCTCGCAGTACCGCGTCGCCACGGGGCCGTACATGATCTCGTCGTACACCCCGAGCCAGCAGGTGATGCTGACCCGGAATCCGAACTTCCACCCGTGGCCGAACACGCCGAACGGGCATCTGGCGGGGGTCAAGATCACGGTCGGCATCACGCCCGAGCAGGCGGTCAACGAGACGGCGGACGGCCAGCTCGACTGGTACTTCCTGAACCCGCCGCCCGACCGGCTGGCGCAGATCGAACGCCAGTACCCGTCGCAGCTGCAGAAGGGCGCGACCGGCGAGATCGAGTACTTCTCGATGAACGAGCGGAAGTATCCGTTCGACAAGCTTGCCGTCCGCCAGGCGGTCAACTACGCGACCAACCGCCGGGCGATGCTGAAGCTCGAGGGCGGCCAGGGAGACATCAGCGAGAACGTGATCCCGCCAAGCTTCGGCACCGCGTACAAGAAGCACACCTTCTACCCCTACGACCCGGCCAAGGCCAAGGCGCTCATCAAGCAGGCCGGCGTCGCCGGAGCGCACGTCACGGTGTGGGTGCTGAACACCGACCCGTACCCCAACGTGGCCCAGTACATGGCCAGCGTGCTCAACTCGCTCGGGATGGTCGCGAGCGTCAAGGTCGTCGACGCGTCGGTGTACTGGGATCTGATCGCCACCGAGAAGAACGACCCCCAGATCGCCTACAACAACTGGAGCCAGGACTTCCCCGAGGGCGAGGACTTCGTCGACACCCAGCTGAACGGCGAGGGCATCGTGAACGTCGGCAACAACAACCAGTCGAACGTGAACATCCCCGCCTACAACAAGCTGATAGACAAGGCCAGGCGGATGCCGCTCGGGGATGCCCGCAACGCGCTCTGGGCGCAGCTCGACGCCGATTACATGCGCACGAACGCGCCCTGGGTCGTCTTCATGAACGCCGCCCGCTACAAGTTCGTCTCGGCCCGTCTACACGGGCTCGTCTTCAACGGGACGTACTACGACCTGTTCCCGTCGATGTGGCTCTCGCAGTAGCCGGCGTAACGCAAATCTGCTGACGCTACGAAATCGCGACGGTCCGCTGTCTAGCGGCTCACCATCGTCTCGTGGTCGATGCGGAACAGCTTCTCGGGATTGCGCACGGCATAGAGCCCGGTGATGAGGCCGTCGTCGATCCGCACCGCGACGACGGCGAGGATCTCGTCGCCGAGTCGGAGGATCAGCGCCGGCTCGCCGTTCACATGTGCCGGCTCGGGTGTCGCCTCGGCGTCGATCCGGCCGAGCACGTGTGCCACATTGTCGGCCCCGATGATGGGCACATGCGCGGTCCGCACGATCCCGCCGCCGTCACCCAGGAAGACGACGTCCGGCGCAAGCAGGTCGAGCAGGCGTTGCAAGTCGCGCGTGTCGACTGCCGTCCGGAAGGCCTCGAGCGCCTCGCGGGTCTCGGCCTGCGAGACGGTGCCACGCGGCCGCCGGGCAGCGACATGCGACCGTGCCCGATGAGCGATCTGGCGGACCGCCGCCTGGCTCTTGTCGACGGCGCCCGCGATCTCGTCGTACTCCAGGTCGAACACGTCGTGCAGCAGGAACACCGCGCGCTCGGTTGGCGAGAGCGTCTCGAGCACCAGCAGCATGGCCATCGAGAGGCTGTCGGCCAGCTCGACGTCATCCGCCACGTCGGGCGCGGTCAGGAGCGGCTCGGGTAGCCAGGGGCCGACATACGACTCCTTGCGCCGGCGGAGAGCACGCAGTCGGGTCAGCGCCTGGCGGGTGGTGATCTGAACCAGATAAGCGCGCCGATCGCGCACCTCGTCCAGATCGACGCGAACCCAGCGCAGCCAGGTCTCCTGCAGGATGTCCTCCGCGTCTGCCGCCGAGCCGAGCATCTCGTAGGCGACCGTGAAGAGGAGGTCGCGGTGGGCGACGAAGGCCTCAGTCGAAGCGTCCATACCCCTTAGACGCCGGTCACGGCGGTTCTGTGACATGTCACAGCGACCAGGTTGCCGTCGTCTCATGGGCGTACCCACCAATGAGGAGGACGCCATGGAATCCCGGCTGAACCTGCTGGAGAACGAGATCGGCGCCGCGATCGGCAAGCGGTTCGCCAACACCAGCATGCTGATCGTGCGATCGCCGCTACCCAGGAGGACGCAGGAGCTGGTGTCGCTGCGCATTAGCCAGATCAACGGCTGCGGGTGGTGCGTCGACCTCCACGCGAAGGAGGCGGAGGCCGCCGGCGAGCCCGCGCTCCGGCTGAACCTGGTCGCAGCCTGGCGCCACGCCTCGGTGTTCACCGATGCCGAGCGTGCGGCGTTCGCGCTCGCCGAGGAAGGCACGCGGCTCGCCGACGCGTTCGAGGGTGTGTCCGACGAGACGTGGTCCCGTGTGCGGGCGCACTACGATGACGACCAGATCGCCGCCCTCGTGTCCCTGGTCGCAATGGTCAACGCCGCGAATCGGTTCGGCGTGATCCTGGATCAGCAGGGAGGCGCCTACGAGCCGGGAATGTTCGACAGTCTTACGGGCTGAGCTCCCGGAAGCGCAAATCCGCTCACGCTACGAATTAATCCGTAGCGTCAGCGAATTCGCGTTTCAGAGCGGCCCGCGATCGCGAACCGGGCGGCAGTGGCACCGAGCCGGGATCGCACCGCAATTCCCGCACCGCGACTGGATCTGGTAGGCCGCCCAGCACGCCACGAGGAACAGGCACACGGCCGCCGCGAACGCCATGGCGGGGTCGATGGTGACCGTCGAGCCGCCGGTGTTCGCGTGCGTCTGCACGTAGTGGTGCCAGAAGTGCGTGTACGGCAAGGATCACCTGCTCCCGTCGCGGCCTGGCGCCGATTTTAGCCCCCAACGGGCCCAGAGCGGTGTGACGCCGCCTGCCTCGAGCAGACCGGGGCGCAGCGACCAACGCTGCTCCCATCTCCCTGGGCGACGCTGCACGCGGGCTCCAGGACTTCGACTCCAGGAGGTAGCAGCGTGAGACTCACGTCACTCACACGCAGGGGCGGTGCGGTGGCCTGTGCCGTCGTGCTCATCCCGGTGATCGCCGCGAGCGCGGCGACGACAGGCCCGCGCATCTCGGCCACGGGCGGCACGCCGCAGTCGGCGGCCGTGAACGCCGCATTCGCCCACAAGCTCTCCGCCCGCGTGGTGGGGGCCAAGGGCAACCCGCGGGTCGGCCTGATCGTGACGTTCCGGGCACCGGCATCGGGGGCGAGCCTGACCTTCGCGAACGGTCGCACGACCTGGACGCATCGCACCGGTAAGCACGGCTACGTGCGGGTCGCGGTGAAGGCGAACGGCTCGACCGGGTCATACAAGGTGATCGCCAGCCTGCACTCGACGCCCGTGCGCACCGCGACGTTCTCGCTCACCAACACGCCGTAGCCGACCGACGCATCGGAGGACCGCCTGCGGCACACTGCGAACATGGGTACGGGCACGAGCTTACTGTCTGCAGTGCCGACCCCCACGTGGCAGACCGCCGCGTGGGTGGTCGGCGTGTTCGCGGCCGCGTGGCTGATCTCGCGGCTGTCGGGACGGCTGGCCGGCTGGATCGTGCGTCGCAACGAGGCGCGGCACCTGCGCGAGGACGGCCCGGCCGACACCGGCGTCATGACGTCCCTGAAGCGCCGCGAGACCGCCATCTCGCTCGTCCGCACCAGTGTGCGGTACACCGCGTACGGCCTGGCGCTGATGCTGGCGCTGGGCTCGCTCAGCTTCGGCAACCGGATCGGCACGGTCGCCGGGGCCTCGCTGATCGTCGTCCTGGTCGGGTTCGCCGCCCAGCGTTTCATGACCGACATCCTGGCCGGGTTCTTCATGTTCTTCGAGGGCTGGTTCTCGGTGGGCGACAACATCACGATCGAGCCGCTCAAGATCCGCGGGGTCGTCGACGAGGTGGGTCTGCGCGCGACGCGATTGCGGGCGATCAACGGCGAGGTGATCCGCGTGAACAACTCCCAGATCCAGTCGGTGCGGGTGCAGCCGCGGGGTGCGCGCGAGGCCGAGATCGAGTTCTTCGCGACGAGCGAGGAGAGCGGCCGCGAGCTCGTCGCCGAGGTGGCGCGGCTCGTGCCCTCCGGGTCGACCCGGTTCGTACGAGCACCCTGGGTCGAGGAGGTCGAGCACCTCGACGACGACCTCGTGCGCATCCGCGCCCGGGCGACCGTCGCGCATGGCCGCGAGTGGCTCGTCGAGACGTTCCTGCCCGACCTGATGAAGGAGCGCGGGGAGGACGTGATCGTGCATGGGCCGGTCGTGTGGCAGATGGACGAGTCGGCGTCGCGCCAGTTCGCGCGCACGCTCGGCATGCGCCAGCACGCCGGCTAGGGATGGTGCTCCGCCCGGCGCGGTAGGGTGGCCCGATGGCCGATCCCAACGTCCGCAAGGCCGCGGTGCGGCCGACACCGGAGCAGTACTTCATGCTCCTCGCCGTCGCCACCCGCGAGCGCGCGGTCTGCCTTGGCCGCCACGTCGGCGCGGTGCTCGTGGCCGACCAGCGCATCATCGCCACCGGCTACAACGGCACGCCGACCGGGTTCCGCAACTGCGACGAGGGCGGCTGCCATCGCTGTGCGCACCCCGGCGAATACCAGAGCGGCCGCGGCTACGACGTCTGCATCTGCGTCCACGCCGAGCAGAACGCGCTGCTCCAGGCGGCCCGGCTCGGCTACTCCGTGCAGTCGGCGCACTGCTACACGACGCTGCGCCCCTGCTTCGGCTGCCTGAAGGAGCTCTACCAGGCCGGCGTCGCGGGCGTCCGCTACCTGAACGAGTGGGTGCCGTCCGACCCGGTCGAGGCCGAGGCCTACGCCGACCTGATCTCCGAGATGCGCATGCGCGACGTCGCCGTCGAGGCGCTCGAGCTGTCCGAGAGCCTGCTCGACCTGCGGCCCGCGGCCGTCGCTGTCACCGGCTGAGGACGGTCAGGCGCTGCGGCGCAGGCGGCGCAGGCCGCGGCGCTCGTGCCAGTCGAACGAGAGCGGGTCGGGAGCCGGGCCGACGGTGTCCGGGACGATCATGGTGTCCGTCGCCTCGACCAGGTCGTCCATCGCGACCACGACGCGCAGCGGCCGGGGCAGCACGATGGGAGGCACCGGTGCGCGGTGCGGCTCGGCCATGATCACGCCCAGGTGATGGGTGTGCAGCTGCCGCCGCCAGGCGCTGATCTCGGCGATGCCGCCGGCGGCGCCGCAGGCGGCGCAGGCCTGGAGCGGCCGCTTGGCCGCGTCGCACCGGGGGCAGTCGATGGTGATCTGCATGCTCATGCTCAGAATCGGCTGCAGGTGCGCCCGGCTTTAGCGCCCGCTCAATTCCTGCGTCCCGCGGCCGAACACCGGGGCGATGGAGCTCGGGTCGACTCTGCGCCGCATGGTCGGGCTGCTCGCGGTCACATTGGCCGTGGTCGCGGCCGGCACTTGCGTGCATGCGCGCCCGGCGCTCGCCGACAACGTGCTCGACGCAAAGCGGGCCAAGTACGCGCGCATCCACGCCGACATCCGCCGCCTGGACAGCCGTGCCGAGTTCCTGACCGAGCAGTACGACCACGTCGTCTGGCAGCTGGGCGTCCTGCGCAAGCGCATGCGCATTGCCACCCACCGGCTGACCGTCGAGCGGACCAGACTGCGCTACGAGCAGGGAATCCTGTCGGAGCTGATCATCGAGCAGTACAAGGGCGGCGACCCGGCCACGATCGACCTCGTCCTGTCCGCCTCCTCGCTCTCGCAGGTCACTGGCGGTATGGATCTGAAGGCGCGCCTGAACGCCGCGGTGTCCGAGACCGTCGAGGCGATCAACGCCGCCCGCCTCGCCATCGCCGCCGAGCGGCGCACGATCGCCGCCGCCCAGGTGAAGGCCCGCAAGGACAAGCGCGAGATCACGATCCGCCGCCACCAGATCACGCGCGAGCTGCGCAAGCGCCACCGCCTGGTCGCAAAGCTCGGCCGCCAGATCACCGTCATGACCGCGGCCGACCGCATCGGCCAGGCCGAGCTGGCGCTCCAGGCGCAGAAGTGGCTCACCGTCGATCTGCACACCGACGTCTCCGATCCGGGCCAGGAGATGCGCGACCACGTCGCCCTCGACGCCCTCCAGCAGATCGGCGTGCCGTACGTCTGGGGTGGTGCGACGCCGAAGGGCTTCGACTGCTCGGGCCTCGTCATGTGGCTGTACGCGAAGTACGGCGTCGAGTTGCCCCACTTCGCCGCCTCCCAGTTCCACCTCGGCCCGCAGATCACGAAGGCCGACCTGCGCCCCGGCGACCTGGTCTTCTTCCACGACCTCGGCCACGTCGGCATGTACATCGGCAACGGCTGGGTCGTGCACGCGCCGCACACGGGCGACTTCGTGCGCATGGCGCCGTTCTCCATGGGCTGGTTCCAGGCGACCTTCGTCGGCGCCACCCAGCCCGGCCCCGCCTGAGCCTCCCCGTACACTCCAGGCGTGGATCTGGCGCCCCAGCTCACGCCCGTGCAGGCCGGCGCGGCCCTCGCTGAGGGCGCTCTCGCCGTCGACGTGCGCGAGCCGGAGGAGTGGACGGCGGGCCACGTGGACGGCTCGCTGTGGATTCCGCTGGGCGAGCTCCAGGCACGCGCCGGAGAGCTGCCCCGCGATCGCTCGCTCGTGATCGTGTGCCGGTCGGGCGCGCGCAGCGGTTACGCCGCCGACGCCCTCGTGACCGCGGGTTACGACGCCAGCAACCTCGCCGGCGGCCTGCACGCGTGGGCCGCGGCGGCGCTGCCGCTCGTGCCTGACGGCGGGTACGTCCTCTGAGCGCGCCGGTCCGCATCGGCACCTGCTCGTGGGCCGACGAGACGCTCACGAAGACCTGGTACCCGAGCTCGGTGCGCACGTCCGAGGCCCGCCTCGGGCACTACGCCGCCCGGTTCGACACGGTCGAGCTGAACGCGAGCTACTACGCCCTGCCGAGCCCCGACGCCGCTGCGGCGTGGGCACGACGCACGCCGCCCGGGTTCGTGTTCCACGTGAAGGCGTTCGGGATGATGACGCGCCACCCCGTGAAGCCCGAGCAGCTGCCCGCCGACCTGCGGGCCGAGGCGGAGACCGACGCCAAGGGCCGTATCGAGCGGCCGTCGCGTGAGCTCCGGGCCGAGGTGTTCACCCGCTTCCGGGCTGCGCTCGAGCCCCTGCGCGAGGCGGGCAAGCTCGGCGGCATCCTCATGCAGTTCCCGACCTACATCACCCACAAGCGGGCCTCGCTCGAGTACCTCGAGTGGGCCAAGGAGCGCCTCGGGGGCGACGAGATGATGGTCGAGTTCCGCCACCGCTCCTGGCTCGAGCCCGAGCACGCCGACGAGACGCTCGGATTCTTGCGCTCGCTCGGCGCGACCTACGTCATGGTGGACGCCCCTCGGACCGAGGCGCGCAACCTGGTCCCAACGGTCGTCGCAACGACCTCCGACACCGCGTATGTGCGCCTGCACGGCCGCAACGCCGCCACCTGGAACGTGCGGGGCCGCAGCGCCGCCGAGCGCTTCGACTACCTCTACTCGCCGGAGGAGCTCTCGGAGTGGTCGACGCCGCTGCGCGAGCTGTCCTCGCTGTCGGAGCGCACCTACGTGATGTTCAACAACAACGGTCGCAGCGCCGGGCCGGAGGGGCCGATCGCGCAGGCGCCGACGAACGCCGAGATGCTGCGGGAGATCCTGCAGGCCGACGGCGTGCCCGTCACGGATTCACAACGATCAGCCCCAGCGTGAGCAGGCCGAGGACGACGCCGAGCGCCGTCAGCAACATCGTCGAGCGCGGGTCCATGTACGCGAACCGGCCTTCGCGCAGCGCCCGGTCGATCTCGCGCTCGCGCTGGTAGGCGTTGATGATGCAGGCGACGCCGAGCACAGCGAAGCCGGCGCCCACGATCTCGTACGGCCAGGCCGTGCGATGCGACAGGGTCGGCACGACCCGGCCGGCGGCGAGGCTGACCGCGAGCGCCGTGAGACCGGTGCGCCACCACGACAAGTAGGTGCGTTCGTTGGCGAGGCGGGTGCGCCGGGTCGCGTCCTGGGCCTCGTCGAACGCGCGCCGGCCGGCCGGCGTGTGGCGGCGCTCGGAGTCGGACATGGTCAAAGCCTACTTGTGTTGAAGGCGACCCCGGACCGATGCCGTGAAGGCGGCGACGGCCTCCGGATCCGGACGTGACTCCCGGGCCGCGCGATGGTCGGTGAGCACCCCGGCGACGACCGGCGGAGCGCCGTGCCGGAGCGCCCATTCGGCGGCATCCCGCTTCGAGTGGAACCGACCGTCGACGAGGAGCGCCCAGGCCCGGCAGGCGGTCAGCACGCCGGTGCTCGGGCTCGCGTTTGCGAGCGCCCACTCGAGCTCGTTCGCGACGAGGGCGATCTGCTCGTCCCGGGGCACGTCGCGTAGCACCTCGGTCGCGTCGGGGCCCCGGACGGGCACACCGATCTGGCGCACGACTGCGAAGTGCAACGGCAGGTCGGGGTCGCCCTGCCCGCCGGCGGAGCGGACCCGGCCGCGATCGTCCCAGCCGTGCAGCTCGTACGACGGCGCCGGAGCGGGATCGCGCGCCGCAGCCAGGGTGACGAGGCTGAACTCGAGGCCTGCGGCCGCCGGGCAGGGGAGAGCGTCACGTCCGAGCCGCGCCCCCAGCCGCGCGCGCTCTGCCGCGGCGAGCGGCGCGGCGCACACCGCCAGGATGTCGATGTCGCTGCGGGCCGGGTCGTAGTCTGCAAACGCCGCCGACCCATGCAGGTACACCCCGACCAGCTCGGTGCCGAGGACCTCGCCGAGCACGTCGGCGACGGCGCCCGCATACGCCAGGGAGGCCTCATCCATGCGCGGGATCTACTGCGCGCGCCAGGTGTCCGCGTGCAGCTGCGGGCGGGCGTCCACGGTACGCCGCTGCTCGACCCGGCGGCGCGTCTCGGCCAGGAAACGGGCGCAGTCGGCCGCAAGCTCGCCCGAGACGAACTCGCCCTTCGGCGCATGCTGCGGCTGTGCCGCCGCGCCGTGCACGGCTACCGGAGACCTCGTACCCACTACTCCCAGACTGTGCCATTCCGGCCCCCCGGTCTGCAATCGGCTAAACCTCCCGACCACGGTATTTGCGTGATATTTGCGCGAAGGAGTGGTGACGGCGCCGGAGTGCCCGGCGTCGGCGAGGGCCGGGTTACACTGGCAGAAGATGGCCCACGCCGATACGCCGTCGCTCTCGCGCCTGCGACCGCGGTCTGTCTCGATGCGCACCTTCCAGCGCACGGCGGTCGCGACGCTCGTCATTCTCTGGTTGGTCGTCACCACGGGCGGGCTCGTCCGGCTGACCGCGTCCGGGCTCGGGTGCCCGCACTGGCCCACCTGCCAGGCCAACGCCCTCGTGCCCCAGGACTCGTCCCACGCGCTGATCGAGTTCTCCAACCGGGCCATCTCCGGCATCGCGATGCTGGCCGCTGTGGCGACCGCGATCATGGCCTACCGCGTGGCGGGAGTCGACCGCCGCATCGCCCGTGCGCTCGCGATCGCCGCCGCCGGCACGGTCGCGCAGGTGCCGCTCGGGGCGGTGACGGTGGCCTTCAACCTGAACCCCTATCTGGTCATGTCGCACTTCCTGCTCGCCATGGCCGTCGTGTCGCTCTCGACCTGGGCGACCGTGGCCATCTTCCGTCCAGCGGCCGCGCGGTCGGTGGTCGGCGGGCGGATCGGCCTGCTCGCCTGGGGCTCGGTCGGCGTCTACCTGGCGCTCATCGTGTCCGGCGCGTTCGTGACCGCTGCCGGCCCGCACCCCGGCAGCACGACGACGCCGATCGAGCGGATCGGCAACTTCTACGATGCCGCCTGGGTGCACGTGCGCGTGGCGACGACCTTCACCGTGCTCCTGGTCGCACTCGCCGTCTGGCTCTGGAAACGGTTCCGGGGCTCGCCGGCGCAGCGGCTCTCGCTCATCGCGGTCGTCCTGCTCGGCTGTCAGGCGGCGGTCGGCGAGTACCAGTACCGCAACGGCCTGCCGTGGGACGTGATCGCGGTCCATGTCGCCCTGGCCGCGACGCTCCTGATCACGGTCGTCGTGCTCGCGAGCCTGGTCGGCGCCTCGAGCCCGAACCGCTCGAGCAGCTAGGCCTCGAGCTCGAGCCGCATCTCATGCTGGCGGGCCACGATGCCCGCGCCGCGCCGTTCGAGCACACGTGAGAGGCGCCCGTCGCTGGGGGCGTTCGTGACGTGCAGCGCCCGGCTGCCCGCCGCCGCCCGCACGAGCGCGTCGGCGGCATCGTCGTCGACCGCCGCCAGCTGGAGGACGGGCACCGTCGTCGCATCGCGGTAGACGACTGCGCCGCCCACCTCGCCCGATCGCTCGAGCACGAGGCCGCGCAGCGCGGCACCGGCCTCGCGCAGCCGCTCGAGCGTCGCGTCGGCCCGCTGCCATGGCTCCCGCTCGTCACGATGTGCGGCGATCCACGCATGCGCCTCGCGCTCGCCGACCTCGCGCGCCCCGCCGCCTCCCGCCGCAGCCGGCAGCGACCAGACGGTCAGGTCGCGCACCTGTGCGAACCCGCGGGCTTGGTAGAGCGCCAAGGCCGCGGCGTTTCGGTCGACGACCTCGAGCCACACCGACGTGCAGCCCGCGGCCGTGGCGGACTCGATCGCCGCATCGAGCAGCTTCCGGGCGAGGCCGTTGCGGCGCTCGGCCGGCACCGTCGCCATGCCGCCGATCCACGCACCGCCGCCGCGCACCCCGAGCAGCGCGAAGGCGACCGGCTCGTCGGCCACGGCGACCGGCGAGCGGTCGAGCGCGATGTCGTTCTCGCGCAGGTGCGTCCGAAGCGCCGCCTCGTCGAGCTGGAGCGGCACAAGATAGTCCGAGAACCCGGCGTTGAAGACCTCGAGCAGCGTCGCTGTCCCGAGCTCCGCTCCCGGCACGATCCTCACGGGCGCAGACCGTCCAGCGATGCGCGCAGCGCCCGCTCGAACACCCACACGTCGGCGAACGCGAGCACCTGGAAGCCGCGCTCCCGCATCGCCCGGCCGTCCTCCACCGAGCCGACCAGCTGGCCCAACGGGATCCCCCTGGCCCGGGCGGCGCGGACGAGGTGGTCGACCGCGTCCAGGTAGGTCGGGTGGTCGAACTGCCCGGGCACGCCGAGCCCGAGAGAGAGGTCGAACTGCCCCAGCCATGCGACGTCGATCCCGGGCACGGCCAGGATCTCGTCGGCGTTCTCGATCCCCTGCGGCGACTCGATCTGGGCGATCACGACGTTCTCGCTGTTCGCCCGCTCGGCCCGCGCGCCGGGGCCGCCGCCGGCGAGCTCGTCGCTCATGATCACGCCGAACCCGCGCCGGCCGAGCGGCGGATAGCGCACCGACTCGACCAGCGTCCGCGCCTGATCGGCCGACTCGACCATCGGCGCCATCACGCCGCCCGCACCCGCGTCGAGGGCCGGGGCGATGAGCGCGTACTCGGCCCGCACGACGCGTACGAGCGGGTGGACGCCCGTGCCCCGGCCGGTTGCCAGCACCCGCCGCAGCGAGCCCGCGTCCCATGAGGTGTGCTCGAGGTCGAAGAGGGCGAAGTCGGCGCCGGCCGCTGCCAGGATGCGCATGACGCTCGGTGTGTCGAACTCGAACAGCATGGCCCCAACCGCGGCGCCGTGGTCGGCGATGGCCCTGGTGATCGCATTCTCGCTCATCGCTCTACACGCTCCCACATCTGCACCGGGCCGAGATCGCGGTACCCGAGCCGCTCGTACACCGGTGCGCCGGCCCGGGTCGCCACGAGGGAGGTCGTCGTGCATCCGCGCGCCCGGCCGCGGCGGACGAGCCGGCGGATCAGGCCGCTCGCGATGCGCTGCCGGCGGTGGGCGGGCAACGTCGCGACGAGGGTGATGTGGCAGTCGCCCGCGTGGTCGTGGGCGAGGGCGCAGGCCACCGGTTCGGAGTCGACGACGGCGACGCACGCGTCCAGTCCGTCCAGCGAGCGGAGCGTGCGGCTGAAGCTGCCCGGGTAGCCGTAGACGCGGTCGTTCAGCCCCGCAATCGTTTCCGGGCTCGGGGCGGGATCGAGCTCGATCCGCGTGTCCCCGCCGGCCACGTCAGCGGCCTGCGCGAGCATCATCCGCGGCTCGGCGTCGAGCACGTGGCCGTTCCCGGACAGCGCCGCCACCGACTCGGTGTCGGCCGGGTCGACGAACGCCGTCCACCGCGGGACGCCGGCCTCGGCGTAGAACCCCGCCAGCCGCTCGTATGCGCGGCCGAGGGTGCCCGGCTCGAGCCCGAAGGCGGCGTTGAAGAGGGGCCGCTCCGGCGCCGCAGGCGTCGCGATCGCCCGGACGCCTGGCTCCGCCAGGCCGCGGTAGCCGGCCGACGCCGCGGCGATGGCCACGAAGCTGGCCGCATTGGCCTCGGCGGCGCGTGTCACCGGGTCGATGTCGGACATAGGCTGCGCGCACGCTATTCGAAACGATGGCCGACGTCGCAACCGACACCTACGAGCTGCGCCCGATCGGAGTCGTCCGCTCGCAGCTGCGGTCCCGCGAAGGGGCGCCGCGGCAGGCCTTCGAAGGGGCGCCGCCGGCCGTGGTCGAGGTGCTGCCGGAGTACCGCGACCTGCTCGACGGCATCGCCGCGGGCGACGCTGTGATCGTCCTTACCTGGCTCCACCAGGCCGACCGCGACGCCCGCCGCACACACCCGCGCGGCGACCTGACCCTGCCGCTTGCGGGCGTGTTCGCCACCCGCTCGCCGGACCGCCCGAACCCGATCGGCCTGCACCGGGCGACCGTGACCTCCATCGCCGACGGCGTGCTGGCCGTCGGCGCGCTCGAGGCGATCGACGGCACGCCGGTCGTCGACATCAAGCCGGTGATGGCCGAGTCGGCAGACGGATGAACCCGCTCGCCCCGCTCGGGACCGCGACTTCCGCCTCTACTTCGTCGGCGAGGTGCTCTCGACGGCGGGGACTGGTCTGCACATCGTCACCCTCGGCTGGTACCTGCTCGACCGCACCGGGTCGGCGACGTCCGTGGCGCTCGTGTGGGCGCTCGGGCTCGGGTCGGGGATCTTCATGCTGCCGTTCTCCGGGCCGCTGGCTGATCGGTATCCGCGCCGGATGCTCGCGATCTCGGCCAACATCGTCCGCCCGGTGCTCGTCGGGGCGATGGCAGCGCTCGCCTACGCCGGCTCGCCGTCGCTGCCCGCGCTGTACGTGCTCACGTTCATGGTCGGCCTCGCCCACAGCGTGTTCTGGCCGGCGATCACCGCCCTTCTGCAAGAGGTGATCCGGCCCGACCAGCTGAACGCGGCGAGCGGCCTCGTCGAGATCGTCTGGCAGGCGGGCAGCCTCACCGGCGCGGCGCTCGGCGGGCCCATCCTGGGCCGGTTCGGCCTCGGGACGGCTTGCGATCGACGCGTCGACGTACGCGCTGTCGGCGCTCGCCCTGTTGGCCCTGCACCATCGCCCGGCGCCGGCCGAGGGGCCGCACGAGTCGGGCCTTGCGATGGCGCGGGAGGGGTTCGCGTACCTACGTCGTCACCGTGCGCTCGCCGGCTTCGGCATCGCGAGCGTGATCCCGTGGGTGGCGACGATCAGCCTGAACGTGGTGCTCGTCGCGTACGTGCTGGATGTCCTCGGGCTGGGCGCGACGGCGTACGGGCTGGCCGACATGACGTACGGCGCCGGCGCGATGGTGTCGGGCGTGTTCGCGGCGCTCCTCGTCGTGCGCCTGGGGGAGTGGCGGGCGATGACGGCCGTGATGGTCGTGCTGATCGGCTGCTACGCCGCGCTGGCCGCATCGCCTGCAACGGTCCCGGCCTTCTACACGCTGCTGTTCATCGCCGGCTTCTGCTCGTCGGCGTTCCGTGTGATCACGAACGCATACCTGTTCAGAGTCGTCCCCAACGACGTGATGGGGCGGACGTCGTCGACGTTCTTGCTCGTCTCGATGCTGCTCCAGGTGGGCGTCACGCTCGCCATCGGCCCGCTCGTGAACCAGGCCGGCGCGCGCGGCGGCTTCGTGGTGCTCGCGGCGATCGTCAGCGCCGGTCTGGTGCTGCTCGCGGGCGTTGCTGCCGCCTTCCGGCGGATGCCGGCCGGGGCGGTCGAGTCGACGTGAGCGAGCTCAGGGATCCTGGACGCGCCGCAGCCACTCGCTGACGAGCGCGCCCAACAGCTCGGGCTGTTCGTGCGGCAAGGCGTGACCCGCCCGGTCGAGCATCGCGAACGTCCCGTGCGGATATGCCCCCATCAGATCCCATTGCGCGGCGTACCCAACGGCCGAGTCCTGCCGGCCGACGACCACGAGCACCGGGCCGGGGTAGGGATGCTCGGCTTCGGCGGCGGTCAGGCGCCAGCGCTCGCCGATCCGTTCCAGAGCCTTGGAGTCTGCGGCCTCGACCCCGGGCACGACGTTCTCGACGTAGCTGCGCAGCATCTCCTTCGAATGCACCACGAAGTAGCTGCGGAATGCGTCCTGGCCCTCGCCCAGCTCTTCTCCCAACAGGGCGACATGCGGCGGTACGTCGCGAAGGTCTTCGAGCAGCGGGCAGACGAGCGCCAGGCCGGCGGGCGCCATGCAAGAGCAGCACAGGGATTCCGTGTCCGCGCTCGACGTAGTCCACCTGCCCAGGTATAGCGTGTAACGGTGGCCCGGTTCGTCGTCGACTGCGACACTTTGCTCCGGATCGCCGCCGGCGAGATCGAGGTGGTGCCCGGGCATCAGCTGTTGGCTCCGACGCTTGTCCGCTCCCAGGCGCTCGCCGCGATGTACGGGGCGGCCCGCAGGGGCGAGATCTCGCCCGCGGAGGGACGCGAGCGCGTGAGGCGGATCAACTTACTCAAGGTGCGGTTCCTGGGCGACAAGGTGCTCCAGGCGACCGCGTGGGAGATCGCCGATCAGCTTGGGTGGGTGACGACCTACGACGCCGAGTACGTCGCGCTGACCCGGCTCCAGGCGGACGCCCTCGTCACATCGAACAGTGAGCTGGCACACGCGGTCTCGGGGCTCGTCGCGACCGCACCGGTCGACGCCTTGCGAGCTCCCTGACCTCGGCGGGTGGCGGGACGGCTCCGCGAGGAGTACGTTTGCCTGTAGAGAGCGAGCAGGGGACAGGCATCACGTGGTCTGCAGGAGCTGCGGTCAGCAAGTCGAGGCGGAGCACCGGTTCTGTCCCTGGTGCGCCGCTCCCCAGCGGCGGAAGGTGGTCGCGCTCTTCCCGCCGCACCCCGAGGTTGAGGCGTCGGGCCGCGGGCTGCGCGTCTCACGCTATTTCGACCCCGCCGACGGCCCGCCCCACACGCGGATGAGCATCTACGGCTCCGACGGCCGCGTCACATGCGTGGTCGCGCTCGACGACGACTCGACGAACGGCCTGACCCGATTCCTGGAGAGCCTGGGGGCCGGCAGCCGCCTTCCGCCGCAACCCCGGCGTGGCGTCCTCGATCGCCTGGCCGCGTGGCGTAGCGCGCGCTGACGCCGGGCGGGTCGACCCGGGCCTAGCCACGGTGACCCCGTCCCTTGCGGAGACGCCCGTTTCGGGTTTCAATCGGACCGGGCAAATCGGGTCACCTACAGGAGGCGGAGAACATGGCTGCTGCAACCTGCGAGGCGCGGGAGATGTTCCTGACCAACCACGCGCTGGTGCTGGCGTCGCTCGCCGGCGATCCAGGACTGCGCATGCGCGACATCGCGGATCGAGTCGGGGTCACCGAGCGGGCCGTCGAGTCGATCGTGCGAGATCTGACCGTGGGCGGGTACGTCACAAAGGTCCGAACTGGCCGGCGGAACCGCTATCGCCTGCACATCGACCGGCCGTTCCAGCACCCGCTCGTGTCCCATCGCAGCCTGTCGCGCCTGGTGCAGGCACTCGTCCCTGACTGGGACGGCCGCCCCAGCCCCGCGGATGGCGCATCGGAGGAAGAACCACTCGCGATTCCCGAAACACGTATCTCTTGTGTCAAGGCCGAATCCACGCTGATACTGCACCAGACGGGTCAGGGTCAGTCCGGGGCAGAGGGAGGCAGCGTGAAGCGTGTGCTCGTATACATCGCGGTTGCGTCCGTGATGGCACTCGCGACCGCTGCGGCGGCGGCGGCGATCAGCCGCAGCTCCCGCCCTCAGCCCCAGCCTCGGCACCATGTGACACGCCAGGCTGCGACGGCGCGCGTCGCGACGGCACCGGTCGTGGCGCCCGGTGCATCAGTCGCGGCGGCCGGGCCTTCGCTGGATGCCCTCCGTCGGTTGCACCCCGCTCCGCGGCATGCGCGGATCGCGCACAGGGCCTCCCCTTCTCGCCCCGTGCGCGGCGGCGCGCCCGCCGGCGGCCCACCAGTTCACGCGCCGACCCCTCCCTCCGTCTCGGCCGGCACCACGGTGACCGTCGGGGCGCTCGGCGCGGGAGCGACCGTCACCGCCGGCAGCGGCGGCGTGACAGCAACGGTGGGATCGCCGGTGGGCGGCGTCGGGGTGAGCCTCGGCGCGCCCACGCAGGGCGGGCCGCCGCTCCTCGGCATCACCGTCGGGAGCCCCGGCCCGTGAGGGTGGAATCATGAACATGCTGATCGCCGGCGGAGTCCTGTGGATGTGCGTCGGGACGCCACTCGCGTGCGGGCTCGGGTCAGTGCTGCGATCGGCGGCCGGTGGCGACGAGGCGCGGTGGCGGGTGCTCGAGATCGCCGATGCATTCCTCGCGTCGACGGCGCGTGCGGCGGAAGCCCTCGCCGTCCCGGGCGCGGAGCCGCCGCTCGACCGGGACGCGGCGATGGACGCGTTCGTCGCCCACCGCCACCGGGCCGCGATGGCGCGCGTCGAGCTGGCGGCGTCGCTCGGCGAGTCGTGCGATGCGATCGAGCGGTCGACCGACGTCCTGGCCAGCCTCGGAGAGCTTGCCGCCGCCTGGGACGACCGCGGCGGTCGCCCTCAGGAGCCGCTCCAGGCCGGGTTGCAGCGGAGTCGCGCCGCGTTCGCCCGAGCCGTCTGGGACGCGGTCGGCGAGACCGGAGCCTCGGGACGCCCGCGAACGCCCCGGATGCCGCAGTCGTGCGCGTCGCCCGCCGAGCCGTAGGGCGTCGCCCGGGGTCACGACTTCAATTGATACCCAGGACGCGGAACGTGAAGCTGCGAGGATGACGCAGCCACGTTCATCAGGACGGCTCGAAATGCCACCGACGGCCGACGCTCTGGGAGTTGAATCGCGACCTTGAGGGCTCTGTGATCTCGTTCGACAGCCTCCTGGTCGTTGGTGTCGTCGCGGTCGCTGTGCCGTTGCTGCTCGGTCTGGTGCCGGCGCTCAGGGTGCCGGCGGTGGCGCTGGAGATCCTCGGCGGAGTACTGGTCGGCCCGGCCGTCCTGGGCTGGGTTCATCTGGATGCGGCGGTTGTCGTCGTCTCTGACCTGGGGCTGGGCTACCTGTTGTTCATGGCGGGCTACGAGATCGACCTCCGTCGCTTCGACCAGCACACCCTCCTCGCCGTGGGGCGCGCGTACCTGGTCTCCGGGCTGCTGGCGAGCTGCGTCGCCTATGGGTTCAAGTTCACCGGATTGATAAACGACGCACTCCTCGTCGTCATCGTGATGATGTCGACGTCTCTCGGAGTGCTCGTCCCGGTGCTCAAAGACGTCGGCGAGACCGACACCCAGTTCGGCCGCCTCATCATGGCCGCCGGCTCGGTTGCCGAACTTGCGCCCCTGGTGCTGATCTCGGTGTTCTTCTCCGTCACATCACACAACCCGGGCACCGAACTCGGCCTCCTCGCCGGATTCGTTGCTGTCACGGCGGCGGCAATCGCAGTGATTCAGCGGGTCAGGCGATGGCCGCGGCTTCGAGAGCTGGCGTCCCGCCTGGAGAACACCACCGCTCAACTACGCGTACGGGTGGCGATCACTCTGCCTCTCGCATTTGGTGTCGTGGCCGCGCACTTTGGGCTCGCCATGATCCTCGGCGCGTTCCTCGCCGGCATTGTCATCCGGCGAGTCGACCAGGCGGCGACAAACGGCGAAACCTCCGACGTCCTGGACATGAAGCTGCAAGCGATCGGTTTCGGTTTTCTGATCCCCGTGTTCTTCGTCACCACCGGTGCCTACCTCGACGTGAGCGCACTTTTCGACAGCCGTCGAGCACTCGCCGCGGTGCCTGTCTTCCTGGTCGCCCTGTTGGTCGTTCGAGGCCTACCCGCGCTCCTCTACGCACCGATCGTCGGCAGGGCCCGGGCGATCGCCGCCGGCTTCATGCAAGCGACAACACTCACATTCGTCGTCGTGGCCACCACGATCGGCGTCGAAACCCACCACCAGCGGACATCAACAGCGGCAGCGTTTGTCGTCGCCGGCCTGCTGTCGGTCGTGTTCTACCCACTCATCGGCCTCAGGCTGCTCGCCGGCGAGTAAGGGGACGTGGCTCCCTTGCCGCGATCAGCGATCGACGCGATAGCGCACGTGCGTCGCCAGCGGCGAGTGGATTACCTCCACGGGTTCGAGGGCCGGGTCGCGGTCGCCGTCGAAGAGGCGCTCGCCGGCGCCGAGCGACACGGGGACGATGTCGAGGACGAGCTCATCGATCGCTCCTGCCGCGAACGCCTGGCGAACGGTGGATGCGCCGCCGGCGATGTCGACGCCACGGTCACCCGCCGCCTCCGATGCGAGCGCGAAGGCGGCGTCGAAGCCACCGGTGACGAAGTGGAACGTCGTCCCGCCGGCCATCTCGATCGGATCGTGCTCGTGGTGCGTGAGGACGAACACCGGCGCGTGGTAGGGCGGCTCCTCGCCCCACCAGCCGCGCCACTCGTCCTGCCAGGGACCGCGAACCGGCCCGAACATGTTGCGCCCCATCACGTACGCGCCGCGTGGGCGAAGGAGCATGTCGCGCGCCCGAGCGTCGGCGTCGTTGAGCGGCTCGTCGATGTGCCAGCGGTGGAGCTCCATCCCGCGGCGGCCGAGCGGTTGCTCGAGGCTCTGTTCCGGTCCCGCGACGTATCCATCGAGCGAGACGGACATGTGGCATGTGGTTGTGTTCATGTCAGCTTTGACGGCGGAGCCGCGGCAAACTCATCGTGGACGACGGGATTGGCGCGCTTGCCGCCTCCGTGCGAATACCCCCAACGGGATTCGAACCCGTGTTACCGCCTTGAAAGGGCGGGGGCCTTGGCCACTAGCCGATGGGGGCGCGCGGGCAGGATACCGGTGTTCGACCGGTGCTCAGGCGGCGTCTTCGGGCGAGCCCGGGATCCGCGTGAGCGCCTGCTGCAGCTCGTCCCACGCAGCCTCCTCGACCTCGGCGTAGTCGTCGCCTGCCTCGCGCGTCCGTTCGAGGTAGCGCAGCCACACCACCCGCTGCGAGAGCGGGAATTGCGTGATTGTGTCGGCTGTCGGAGTCATTGCGTCTCTACGAAGATAATACGCCCGGAAACCGGGTTTGGTTCCCACTATTGCACAGGCGGCGGCGCGATTGAGCCATCCACACGGGCTCTTAACACGGCGCGTGGAAGAGGCGCGGATCGTCCGTGATCACCCCGTCGACGCCCAGCGCGCGCATCCGCTCGATCTCCGCCCGATTGTTCACCGTCCACGCATAGACGCGCCCGTCGCGGGCGTGGACGGCCGCGACGAGCTCCTCCGTGACCGTGTCGTGGCGGACGGTCGCATCGCGCGCGTTGGAGCGCCGGTACATCGCGACGGCGGGCATGCGCCGGCCCGGCAGCAGCCATGCCCGCCCGGCCGAGAGTGTCGCGCTCGTCCGCGCCACGTCGTTCAGCCGCGCGAGCGCCGCGAACTCGGACGTCGAGAAGATGCACCGTTCGGCAACATCCGCGTCGCGGCATGCGGCCAGCACCTCCGCCTCGTATCCGGCCGTCTTCAGGTCGACGACGAGGAGCGCGTCCTCGGCGAGGACGTCGCGGATCGCGGCCAGGAACTCCGGAAGCTGCGGTCCGGGGCGGCCGCGGTCGTGGGCGACGACGAGCCCCGGGCAGACGTCGAATTCGATCCCGTCCACCCCCGCCGCGACGGCTGCCTCGACGCTCGCGACCGTGTTCTCGGGGGCGAGCGCCGCCGCTCCGCGGTGGCCAATCCGCAGCATCGGCGCGGACGGTACCACGTAGACTTGGCGGCCCTCGGGGCCGTTAGCTCAGCTGGTAGAGCAGGGGACTTTTAATCCCAAGGTCACAGGTTCGATCCCTGTACGGCCCATCCGGTCGGCGCCTCCCATGGGGACAGGCTCGCGTGTGAACGACGGCCCTAGTGCCGCGTCTTCCAGATCATCGCCGGGTCGGGGCTGCCGTCCGCCAGGACAGGGATGAACTCGAATCCGTCCGGGATGTGCAGGTAGCCGGGAGCCGTGCCGCCGACCGCCGTGTGGCCGTACTGCCAGACGATCCGCTTCGTGCGCGGGTCGATCACGACCACCCGGTCGTTGAAGTCGTCGCCCACGATCACGTCGCCGTTCGGGAGCATTGCCGCGAGGCTGGGGTGGTCGAGCATGCCCGGCCCGGACGGCGGGTGATACGACCACATCACGGCCCCGGTGTGACGGTTGAGGATGACCACGCCGCCGGGCCGCGCATAGTCGGCGACGATGATGTTGCCGTTCCGGGTAAGTTGCGGGTCGGACGCATAGCTCACCGGCGCCTTGTATACCCGGACCAGCCGTCCGTCGAGGGTCATGTCGTCGATGTAGCCGCCGTTGATCTCGCTGATGAGGACATGGCCGTTGCGAAGCGGCGTGTCCCCATTGATGTCGCCGAAGCTGGTCGGCGGGTTGTGGACGCACACGCCGGTGGTGCCAAGGATGCGCACGATGCGGTGGCCCCGGATCTCGAGCACGCGGCAGTTGTATGCGTCGGCCACGATCACGAGTCCGTGCGCCAGCGCGTAGGCGTCGTCGGGGGTGTTCATGTATCCCGGGGCGGATCCGACCTGGCCCGGGTGGCCGTACCGCCAGACCAGCTTGCCTCTCGGATACGAGACCCGGATGATGTCCTGGTTCTCCTCCTCGTTGGCGATTATCTGGTGGCCCGACGGCGTGAAGAACGTGTCGTCGTCGAAGTGCAGACTGACCCCCGAGCCTCGGCGCGGGAACCGCCAGATGACGCGGTGGGCGGGAGTCACGATCAGCATCCGGTCGTTGCCGCGGTCGGCGATCAGAAGGTCGCCCGGCAACGGTCCCTGGAACATCGCCGGGAGGGGCGTTCGCCCACCGGAGCGGGGGCGGTGGTGGTGGGATGGCACGCGGACAGTCGCCCAGCGCAGCCGCAGCACGGACGACACCGGAGCGACCCCGTCCGAGCCCCCGACGACGATCAGGCCCGCGGGCGTCGCCGCGACACCGGCGTCAGAGAGCGCGTGTGGGAGCCGGGCGACGACGTGTGACCGGCCGGACGACGTGACGGCGACCACGTTGTCGGTGGGTCGGCCGCTCGACGTGATGCCGCCGACGACGTACATCGTGCCGCCCATCGTCGCCGCCTGCGCGTGCATCAGCGGCTGCGGCAGCGATCCGACGCGAGTTACGTGGCCGGTGGCCGGATCGAACGACAGGATGTCGCTGGTCGGGCCGCTCTGGGTGCGCCCGCCGGCGATCATCAGGCGGCCGCCGACCGGCGCGACGGCCGCATAGCGAAGGCCCTGCGGAAGCGTTCCGACGACCTGTGCGCGTCGCCCGCCGGAGTAGGCGAGCACGTGGTCCGAGAAGGCCTGACCCGTGTAGCCGCCAACGAGGTAGGCGGATGACCCGGTCGACGCTGCGGAGAGATCAGAGAGGGGCGACGGCAGGGCCCCGACCAACGCGGTCGCGCCGGAGGCGAGGGTGTACCAGCCGATGCCCGAATAGCTCGTGACCTGCCCGCCGCCGAGCACGTACAGCCGACCGTGGACGACGGCGGCCGCGGCGTCGTGCAGGGGCGTGGGGAGCGAACGGAGCGAGCGGACGCCGTCCGCGGTGACCCGGAGCACGGACGCTGATGAGGCCTGCGAGGCGTCGAGGCCGCCGAACGCGTAGACCGCCCCGCCCAGAGCTGTGACGGCAGGGTCCTGGATCGCGTGCGGCAGGTGGCCGATCTCGCCGATCTCGAGCCGCCGGCGAGGCTCCGGCGCGTGACCGGCCGCCGGGGAGGACGCAGTTGTCGCATCGCTCGTAGAGCCGGGCGGGTGCACCGTTCCCGCACCGGTGGGTGCGTCGTCGCCGCCCCGGCCCTCGCCCAGTGCGACGCCAGCCACCAGCAGTGCGGCCGCCGCCGCGGCCAGCCCCAGCCGTCTGAGTCGGAGGCGGCGTCGACGTCGGCGTGGACCTCCGGGCGCGAGCATCCGGCGGTGAGGCTATCCGCGCGGGATTGACGGCCGCCAACCGCAGGGCTACTCGAACCGTTGCGCGATCTGCGTAAGCTCGGGCGTCCGCCGTGCGACTTCACCGGTATGGCAGATCGGAAGACGCGCAGCGACGGGCGCCGGGTGGCGGACGCCCTTGGATCCATCGTGGAGGGCGGCGGAGGCGAGGTGATCGCCGTGACCCGGAGCGGCAGCACCCCCGGGTGCGCCGTCCGGCTGGTCGTCCGTCCGGGCCATGTCCGCGCCGAGACCGCGGCCGGCCCGGAGGCACCACTGGCTGCCATGGGCTGGCTCCGGCCCGCCGGGGCGGGCGGACCCTGGCACCAGATCGTCTACCCGCAGCGTCCGCGGGACGACCGCGCCGTCGGCGACTGGGTGACGGCGACCGTTCGGAGCACCCACAGGGAACCCGGCGCGATCGAGGTGCTGACGAAGCCGCATGCAGGCGAGGCGACGGCGGTCTTTGCGGAGCCGGCGGCGCCGAGCCGGGCGGATCTCGACGTCCTGGAACACGTCGAGCAGCTGCTCTCGGGCGCGACCTTCCGGACTCAGCGCCACGGCGGACATCTCGAGGTGAGCGCCGCTCGCCGGCACCTGCGCGCGCACCTGGACGTCGTGGTCGTCCGGGGGACGCTGAGCGTGAACGTCCTGCACCTCGTCGATCCCGACGAGGCCACAATCGCGGCGCACCTCGACGCGAACGCCGCGCTCGACGGCACGCCGTTCACGTACGCACTCCGCACCCTGGCCGGCGGGGGACGAGCGCTCTGCCTTCAGACGAAGAGCTCCGCACCGCCCCCGTTCCTGGCCATCGCCATGTGGGCGATGATCGAGCCCGTGCTGGCGGCGCAGCGGGACATGCGATCGTCCCGCCGGCGCTAGACGTGTGAGAGCACGCCGTCGAGCGGCCGCGGTACGCGGGCCGGTTCGAGCGCGTCCACGAGCGGCCCCGCGAGCTCGACCTTCCAGTTGTTCAGGAAGCCGCGCAGCTGGTCGGCGGCTGCGCGCGCCCGGTGGGCAGGCTGCTTCTGGTACGTGCGGAAAGCGCCGAGCTTGCCGTGCGCCGCGAGGATCGCCTCGGTGCCGGCAACGCCGAGGCCGCGGACGAGCTCGTCCTCTAGATCGCGTTCGCAGACGAAGAACCCGAGCGCCTCCAGACCCGCCCGCCCGGGTCCGGGCGAGAGCCCGGCCCGGTCGAGCGCTCGCCTGACGTCCGGCTCCTCGCCCTCGTCGCAAAGCCCGGCGAGGCGCGCGTTCGCGCCGGCGGGGCCGTAGGTGGCGAGGAACCGCCCCATCGCCTGCGCGCCGCCGACCGCGAGCACGGAGACGCCCTCGGCGGCGAGATCGCGGGCGTGGCGCGCAGCCAGCGTGCGGACGGCGATCTCGTCGCTCCGACCCTCGACGAGCACGACGGCGCGGGACGTCACCTGCGCAGTCTGCCAAGTCGGCCGCGGTCGGGCTGACAGCGCGCGTGTTTACCGGTTCACCCTGCAGGGAATCCCACGCGCATGGCGTCCAGCAGACAGCTCGAGGCCGCCAAGCTGAACGTGAGGGCGGCGCGCCGCACAGGTCGCCGGCCGGCTCCGAGCGCCTTACCTCCCCAGGACCCGCGCCGCGGATCCGACCCGCGCGACCTGACCGAGGCGCGCCGCCCTCGTAGTTCCTAGGCCGCAGTCGCTAGCGTCCGGCGGGTTGTCCCGCTCGTCGTCCATCCCCACCTTCGCCCTTGCGGCGGTTTTCGCCGTCGCCATGGCGGCGACGACCATCTCGACGCCGATCTACCCGCTGTACATGTCGGCGTTCGGGCTCTCGCCGCTCCAGATCACTGTCGTCTTCGCCGCCTACGGCGTCGGCGTCATGGGTGGCCTCGCCGTCACCGGGCGGCTCTCGGACCACATCGGCCGCAAGCCGCCGCTGGCGGTCGCGCTCGTCGTCGCGATCGTCGCGATGGCCTTCTTCATCGCCGCCCAGGGGCTCGACCTCCTGCTGATCGGGCGGTTCCTGATCGGGCTCACCGCCGGCGTCTACACGGGCACCGCGACCGCCTGGGTTGTCGACCTCGACACCGACCGTGACCGCGCGACCAAGGTGGCCGTGGCCGCGAACCTGGGCGGGCTGGCCCTCGGCCCGGCCTACGCGGGCGTGCTCGCGCAGTTCGCGCCCGACCCGCTGCGGACGACCTACGTCGTCGAGCTCGTCCTGCTCGCCGTCGGCCTGATCGTCCATCTGCGTCTGCCCGAGACGGTGGCGCGCCGCGGCGTCGAGCTCGACTTCGCCGGGATCGTGCCGCCGGCGGAGGTGCGAACCGTCTTCCTGCCGGCCGCGACAGCGGGCGTGGCCGCGTTCGGCGTCTCGGGCGTGTTCGGCTCGGTGGGGCCGGGGATGCTGCACGAGGTGCTCGGCATCACCGCGCCGACCGCCGGCGGCGCCCTGCTCGCGACCCTGTTCATCATGTCCGTCGCAGGCCAGTTCCTCACCCGCCGCGTCGCTCCCGCGGTCGCGCTCCCGGCGGGATGCATCGCCCTGGCGCTCAGCCTGGCCCTGCTCGTCGTCTCCCTCGCCGCCGAGACGGTGGTGGCCGTGTTTGCGGCGGCGGTCGTCGCCGGCCTCGCCCAGGGCGTCATCGTCGGCGGCGGCCTCGGCCTGCTGACGGCCCGCGCGCCCGCCGACCGCCGCAGCCAGGTCGCCTCGACGTACTTCCTCGTCCTCTACATCGGCCTCGTCGTCCCGGTGGTCGCGTTCGGTCTCGTCGAGAGCTCGATCGGTCTCGTCGACGCCGGCTACGTCTTCTCGGCCGTCGTCGGCGTCGCGGCGCTGGCGTCGGGCGTCGCGGTGCGGCGCACGGCCGGACGGGACATCGCCGACGGAGTAGGCTCAACGGCATGAGCACCGAGGTGCGGCCGATCGACGTCGAGGCGGGCATGGCGGTCGCCGACGTGCCCACCCCGCGCTGCTCGTCGACCTCGACCGGATGGCGCGCAACATCGCCGCGTGGCAGGCGATGGCCGACCGAAACGGCGTGCGTCTGCGCCCGCACATCAAGACCCACAAGACGCCCGAGATCGCCGCGCAGCAGCTCGCCGCCGGCGCCTGCGGCATCGCCTCCGCCAAGCCCACCGAGGCCGAGGTGTTCGTCGCCGCCGGCTGCGACGACGTCGTGATCGCGTATCCGACCGTCGGCGACGACAAGTGGGCGCGGCTGGCCGGCATGGCGGCCGAAACCCGCCTGACGGTGAACGTCGACAGCGAGCACCAGGCCCGCGGCCTGTCCGCGGCGGCCGCCGCGCTCGGCGCCGAGATGCGCGTGCAGATCGAGATCGACACGGGCCTGCACCGGGTCGGCCTCGACCCGGGCGACTACGCCGCGATCGAGGCGTTCGCCCGCGCGATCGACGCTCTGCCCGGCATCGCGCTCGACGGCGTGACCACCCACCGGGGGAAGTTCGGCGAGCGGCTGGGGCGGATGACGAACGCCGAGGCGGGGCACGAGGAGGGCTCGATCCTCGTCGGCCTGGCCGAGCGCCTGCGCGCCGACGGCCACCCGATTCCGAACGTGACCGCCGGCGGCAGCGTCACCGGGCCGGGAGTCGCCGAGGTGGCCGGCGTGACCGAGGTGCGGGCCGGCACCTACGTCTTCTACGACGCCATGCAGGTCGCGGCCGGATCGGCCCAGCCGGACGACGTCGCGCTGTCGATCCTGGCGACGGTCATCAGCACGCGGCGGACCGGGTGGACGACGGTCGACGCGGGGTCGAAGACGTTCAGCGGGGATCGCGGGGTGGTCGACAGCTCGGCCACAGACGGCGGCATCTCCGACTGCGTCGATCTCGACGCCACCGTGATGCGGGTGACCGAGGAGCACGGGATGGCGCGGCTCGGCGACGGCGCGTCGGTCGAGGTCGGCCAGAAGCTGCGGTTCATGCCCTACCACGTGTGCACAGCCGTCAACCTCGCCGACCAGCTGGTCGGGGTGCGCGAAGGGGTCGTCGAGACCGTCTGGCCGATCCGGGCGCGCGGCACGACCCGGTAGCGCCGCTGCCCGAGGGTGCGTGCGGCCGGCCCATTGGTCTGCCCACTTGCACATCGCGGGGGTGCGGTACGGTGTCGGCCGTGCACGCCATCGCGACCACGGGCGGACTGCACACCGTGCTCGGCGACCTCGACGCGGCGGTTCGCACGCTCTTCGAGCGCGAGCTCGGCAAGGGCCCGAACGTCGCCTTCGACGCCCCCACGGCCGCGTGGGCCGACGGCCTGTCCGGCCCTGCCCTGAACCTGTATCTGTACGACGTCAAGGAGTCGCGCAGCGAGCGCCGGGTCGAGTGGGACCAGGCGCACGTGAACGGACGCACGGTCGAGCGTCCGCCGCCGGTGCGGATCGACGTCTCCTACGTCATCACCGCCTGGGCGAAGACGGCCGAGGAGGAGCACGGCCTTCTGTCCGCGGCGCTCGCGGTCGCCTATGCGCATCCCGCGCTGCCTGACGACGTGCGCACAGGCGCGCTGGCCGACGACGAGGCCTACGACCACGAGCTCACCGTGCGCGTCGCGCAGCCGCCGGGCGAGGGCCATGGGGCGGCGTTCTGGTCGGGGCTCGGCGCCGGCCACAAGGCCTCGGTCGACTTCGGCGTGGGCGTCTGGTGCCGGCCCGGCCGGGCGCTGGATCAGGCGCCGCCCGTCCGCACCCAGACGGTGCGCATGGGCCTGCGCGATCGCCCGGCCGCCGGCATCGAGGAGCTGCATCGCGTCGCCGGGACGGTGCGCACGAAGGCGGGCGAGCTGGCGGCGGGCGCCTGGGTCGTCCTGCCTGAGACCGGCGGCTTCGCGGTCACCGACGCCGAGGGCCGCTTCAGCGTGAAGTCGGTGCGGGCCGGCAGCCACCGGCTCCAGGCGCGCGGCGCCGACGGCGGCGAGGCCGAGGCGGCGCCGATGTGCCCGGCGGGCCGGTCGCGCTCCAGCTGAGCTAGGCAGCGCGCCTGCCCGGACGGGCAACCGGCCCGCCCGAAGCACTGCCCGGGATCCTCTGGCCGCCGCCGGCCGGGCGACGGCACACTCCCGCCCGTGGACGAATCGAGCCGCCCGCCCCCTGTGCGTCCTGCTGCAAACCTCGAGCCGGTCGCCCTCGTCGGGATGACCGACGTCCTGACCGGGCGACGGGTCGATGTCGTGTCGGCAACGGCGCCGCGCCCGACATCGTCGATCGCGTGCCCGCCGGATCCGCCCCGACGTCGCTGCTGCTCGACCGCGAGCTCGCGCTTCTCGCTGCAGATCGGCCGCCAGGCCCGGGAGGCCGTCCCCGGCACCAAGGTCATCCTGTGGCCGCGCGACGAGGGCGAGATGGAGGTCCTCGACGGCGCCAGCCCCGAGCCGCGGCGCGTGGCCGTGTCGCCGTCCCGAGCGCTGCTCAACGAGCTGCACGGCAATCAAGGAAGGTGAGGACATGCCCAGCTACCTGACTCCCGGCGTCTATGTCGAGGAGGTCCCGTCCCAGTCGAAGCCGATCGAGGGCGTGGGGACGTCGGTCGCCGCGTTCGTCGGCCTCGCCCCCGGCGGCCCGGTCAACCGGCCGATGCGGATCTCGAACTGGACGCAGTTCGCGAAGATCTACGGCGACCCGAACGAGCCCGAGAACGGGCCGTTCATGCCGGGCGCCTACCTCGCCCACTCCGTCTACGGCTACTTCCAGAACGGCGGCGGCGTGTGCTGGATCGTCCGCGTCGGCGCCGCCGACGGCGACCAGCGGGCCACAGGCGGCGCTGCCGGCGCGCGACCGGCGACGGCGAGAGCTGCTGCGGGCGACGGCGCGCGAGGAGGGCCGTGACGACCAGTCTCGATCGAGATCACGCCGGACGCCCCGGCCGGGGACGGCGAGGACGGCAACGACCAGCCACCTACCGCGTCGTCGTCACGGCGGGCCCGCAGCGCGAGGAGTTCGACGGCCTCTCGCTGAAGAAGGGCCGCCACAACATCGTCACCAAGGTCAACGCGGCGTCCAAGCTGGTGACGCTCGAAGAGACCGGCGTGTCAAGCTGCCCGACGCCTCGCCGCGCGAGGGCACCTACACGCTGCAGCGTGCCCGCGGTCGAGCGGCGACGGTCGCGCCGGACGAGTTCGAAGGCGACGTCGCCCACCGCCGCGGCATGGGCGGGCTGGCCGCGGTCGACGAGATCACGATGCTCGTGCATCCCCGACCTGGTCGACCCTCGGAGAACGGCGACGACACGATGTTCCGCGACATCCAGGGCAAGATGCTGGCCCACGCGAGAGGCGCGAAGGACCGGATCGCGATCCTCGACCCGCCGCCGGACCTGCTGCCCCAGGAGGTGCTCGAGTGGCGGATGAACACCGCCGGGTACGACTCCAAGTTCGCCACGCTCTACTACCCGTGGCTCGAGGTCATGGACCCGCTCACCCGGCGGCCGATGATGGTGCCGCCGTCCGGCCACATGGCCGGCGTGTGGGCCCGCACCGACAACACCCGCGGCGTGCACAAGGCGCCGGCCAACGAGGTCGTGCTCGGCGTCAACGGGCTCGCCTTCCAGATCACCCACGAGGAGCAGGGCGGCCTCAACCGCACCGGGATCAACTGCATCCGCGCGTTCCCCGGCCGCGGCATCCGCGTGTGGGGCGCCCGCACGCTCTCGAGCGACCCCGAGTGGCGCTACCTGAACGTGCGCCGGCTCTTCAACTACGTCTCCGAGTCGATCATGGAGGGCACCCAGTGGGCGGTGTTCGAGCCCAACGACGAGCGGCTCTGGATCCGCCTGCGCATCGCCGTGTCGAGCTTCCTCACCCGGACATGGCGCGAGGGCGCGCTGTTCGGCGCGACGCCCGACGAGGCGTTCTACGTCAAGTGCGACGCCGAGACCAACCCGCCCGACGTGATCGACGCCGGCCAGGTCGTCATCGAGATCGGCATCTCGCCGGTCAAGCCCGCGGAGTTCGTCGATCTTCCGCATCAGCCAGTACACCGCCGGTGCGGCCGAGATCTCGTAACCAGGAGGGAAGACTCGAATGCCATCCAAGCAGCCACGACCCGCGTCCCATTTTCGCCTCGACCTCGGCGGACACGAGGGCGTGGGCATGTTCCGGGAGTGCACCGGCCTCGACTCCGAGACGACGGTGATCGAGCAGCACTCCGTCGATGACAACGGCCGGCCCGACCATCCGCCGCGTGCCCGGAGCGACGATCTGGTCGCACATCGTGCTTGAAGCGCGGCGTCGATGAGAGCCTCGACGTCTGGAAGTGGCGCCAGACGGTGATCCAGGAGGGCCCGGACAACGCCCGCGTCGACGGCAACATCGCCCTGATCGACTACACCGGCAAGACCGATCGCCACCTGGAAGTTCGACCAGGGCTGGCCGGTCAAGTACACCGGCAGTCGGCACTCAACGCGTCCGGCAACGAGGTCGCGCGTCGAGGAGATCCACATCTGCCACGAGGGCCTGGAGCGCATGTAGATGGCGACGCTCGCCGTACCCACGCTGCGCACCGAGTACGCGTTCACGCTGCCGCGCGGCTACGTCGACGCGGCGGGCGCCGTGCACCGCGAAGGCGTCATGCGCCTCGCGACGGCCCGCGACGAGCTCGAGCCGCTGCGCGAACCCGCGGTGCGCGAGAACGAGGCGTACCTGACGGTGCTCCTGCTCGCCCGGGTCATGCCTGCGGATCGGCGACCAGACCACGATCACGCCGGAGCTCGATCGAGGGCCTGTACGCCGCCGACTTCGACCACCTGCAGCGGCTCTACGAGCGCATCAACACGCGACGGCGAGGCGGCCGGGCGGGTCGACTGCCCGTCGTGCGGCATCGAGTTCGAGGTCGACCTGAGCCGAGATCGAGGACGTCGCATCGGGGGAATGATGCGGCCGTCTCCCGACACCCTGGTCTCGGAGACGGCCCGAGCTCGCAGGCCACTTCCACTGGCAGCTCGACACGATCCTCGACCTCGAGCACCGCGACCGGCGCCGGTTCCTGGAGCTGGCGCAGTCGTTCGCCTGGGCGCGCGGGGAGGACGTCTGAGCGATGTCGCCGGCTGCCGTCACACGCCGCGCCGGAGGCTGGCTGGGAGACCGGCTGCGCCGTCGTCGCCACCTGCGCCGGGCGTCTGACCGCCGTGCTGGCCGCGAACGTCGCCGAGCGCAGGCGGCCGAAACGGCTCGATGCCTCCCGCCGACTGGCGCCGCGCCCGGTCGTGACGCCGGTGGCCGCCGCCCCCGTGGCCGCTGCAGCGGGCATGTCCGACTTCGCCGCGCGGTGGATGTTCGGCGACGGCGCCGTCGAGGGCACCCCGTTCGCCGGCGGCGCGGCCGCCGACTACGAGCGGCCGTCGTTCCTCGACGGGCCCGACGAGCCCCGGTTCGCGCCGCGCCCGTCGATCCCGCCCGGCAGCGAGCTGCGCAGCGCGGTCGAGGAGGTCGGGCCACGCTTCCGGCTGTCGCGCACCCCGCCGCCTCCGCCGCCGCCGGCGCCCGAGCCGGCGCAGGCGCCCGACCCGGCCCACGACGAGGCCGTCCGCCACAACGTCGCGGCCGAGCACGCGCACGCCGAGCCGAGCGGGACGCGGCCCGTGATCCGGGTGGTGCACCAACCCGGTCCGCCGCGCCGCTCGCAGGTGATCGTCCGCCACGTCCACGAGGGCGCGCGCGAGGCGGCCGAGGGCGGCGGCAAGGGGGCCGCGGCCTACCGCACCGCCCGGGTCGGCATCGGCGCCGCCCGCCTCGTGCAGCACTACGAGGAGGTGAAGGCGGTCGAGGCCCTGGGCCACCGGGTCGCCGACGCCGCTCGCGACGAGTGGGGCAAGCTGAAGAAGGACGCCTCGGAGTGGCGCGACAGGGCGGTCCACGAGTGGGATCACCTGAAGCACGAGGGCGACGATCTGCGCAAGCGCGCGTGGGGCGAGGCCCATCATCTAGAGCGCGAAGGCCGCGGCCTCGAGAAACGCGCGTTCGGCGAGGCCCACCACCTGGAGCGCGAGGGCCGCGGCCTCGAGCGAAGCGTTGTCGGCGAGGCCGAGCGGCTGCGGAAGATGCCCGGCCAGTTCCTGCGCCAGGCCGAGGGGGCCGAGCGGCGGATGATCCGCACCGCCGTGCGGGCGGTCGAGCGCCAGCCGATCGTGCGGGCGGCCGAGGGCCTCGTCCGCTCGGCGACGCGCGGCATCAAGGGCGTCGAGCGGCTCGAGCAGCGGGCCGTCCAGGCCGAGCACCAGCTCGAGGGCGCGCTGAAGGACCCCGCCAAGGAGCTGCGCCACCTGGGGCAGGAGGTCGAGAAGCAGGTGATGAGCCGGCCGCTCGTGCGCCGGGCCGAGTCGGCGCTCCAGCACGCCGAGCGCACGGCCGCCCGAGAGGCCCGCAAGCTGCCCGACCACGTGCCGCCCATCCCCGGCGCGGCGGCGGCGAAGGCAGCCGCCCTGGCGGCGGCGGCCGAGGTGCCGCTCGAGGTCTCCCGCGCCGGGCGCGCCGTCGTCCAGTTCGAGAAGCAGGCGGCCGGCGCCGCCCACAAGCTCGAGGCCGAGGCCCGGCACGCGCTCGCCCAGGCCGACGGGCACCTCCCCCACGGGCTGCACGAGCCGCATCCCGGCTCGCTGCCCTCGACGGTTGCCGGCCGGGCCGCATCGGCCGCCGAGCGCGCCGCCTCGGCCGCCCGCACGCCCGAGGACATCGCCGCCGACCACATGTACGAGAACGTCGTCGAGCGGCTGCGCCGCGACCTGCTGGCCGAGCGCGAGCGCATGGGCAACCTGCTCGGGGAGTGGCCGTGAGCTACCAGCAGCAGGTCTCCGATGCCGAGCAGCAGGCCGACCAGGCCGTCGACGACGCCAACCGCGACGCCCAGCAGGCCCAGCGCACGGCCCAGAAGGCCGGGCAGGACGCCCAGGGGCTCGTCGGCGCGGTGACGAATCCGATCAACGGCTCCGACCGGGCCACGACGAAGGGGTCGAAGACGCCCGACCCGGTCGGCGGGCTGCGCTTCCTCATCAAGGCCGACGACTGCACTATCGGCCGCTTCGCCCACTGCCACGGGCTCGCCGCCGAGTACGAGATCGAGGAGTACGCGGAGGGCGGCCAGAACGCGTTCGTCCACAAGCTGCGCGGCCGCATGCGCTACCCGAACCTCGTCCTGAGCCGCGGGATCACGCACGAGACGGGGCTGATGGACTGGTTCCTGAGGACGAAGCAGGCCGGCGAGCGCGGGAACATCTCGGTCTCGCTGCTCGGCCCGGACGGCAAGCCGGTGCGCCGGTGGGGGTTCGAGGGCGCGTTCCCGGTGCGCTGGGAGGGACCGATCCTGAACGCCCGCTCCCACACGGCCGCCACCGAGACGCTCGAGATCGCCCACCGCGGGTTCGTGGTGCAGGACTGATGGCAGCGACCGACTCCACCACCGGCTTCCAGCAGGCCCAGCTCCTGATCGAGGGCCAGGATCGCGCTGACCTGCTGGTTCAACCCGACCGACTACACGGTGACGAAGGCGAACCGCTGGAGCACCGGCAGCCAGCTGTCCGAGGAGTTCCCCAGCGCGAGTTCATCGGCGGCGACCCGCGCGAGCTGACCCTGACGCTGCTCTTCGACGCGGCCGACACCGACAACGACGACGTCGCGCGACGTGACCGACCAGCTCTTCTCGATGCTCGAGGTGCAGCCGGAGGTGGAGTCGGGCAAGAAGACGGCCCGGCCGCCGACGGTGACGTTCTCGTGGGGCCAGGTCTCGAGCTTCACCGCGGTCGCGACCAGCCTGCGCGTGCGCTACACGCTCTTCGACGTCGACGGCACGCCGCTGCGGGCCGTCGCCGACATCACGCTGACCCAGGTCGAGAAGGTCGTCGGCGCCGGTGGCGGCCCGCGCCAGAACCCGACCACCGCCGGCATCGCCGGCCTGCGCATGCACGTCGTGCGCGACGGCGACAGCCTCCAGTCGATCGCCTACGCGACGTACGGCGACCCCACCCGCTGGCGCGCGCATCGCCGAGGCGAACGGCATCGACGACCCGCTCGCGCTGCGGCGCGGGCAGCACGCTGGCGATCCCGAGGGCCGAGCGTGAGCCCGCTGCCGCTGATCTCGGGCGTCGAGGTGACGATCGACGGCGAGCCGCTGGACAGCGACGCTGGCCGCGAACCTGGTCGAGGTCCGCGCCGATCAGCGCTACGCTGCCCGGCGCCTTCCTGTCCGCATCGCCGATCCCGCAGCTCGAGCACATCGACTCGAGCCCGCTCACCGTCGGCGCGAAGGTCGAGATCAGCCTGGCCGCGCCGGCGGCGACTCGCTCCAGCCCGTCTGTCAGCGGCCAGATCGCGGCGGTCGAGCCCGAGTTCGAGCGCCGGCGGCGCGTGCTGGCCGCCCGCGGCTACGACCAGTCGCACGCGCTCAACCGCACGCGCATCACCGAGACCTACCAGAACATGACGCTCGGACGACATCGCGCGAAGGTCGCCGACCGGGCCGGCCTCGAGGCCGGCACGATCGGCAGCGCCGGCGACGTGCACGACTTCGTCCAGCAGAACAACGAGACCGACTGGGAGTTCCTGTGGCGGCTCGCGCGCCGCATCGACTTCGAGGTCGCCGTCGCAGACGGTCGCTCAGCTTCCGACAGACCGGCGGCCGACGACGGCAGCGACCGCGTCGCTGCGCTGGGGCGGCGACCTGCGGACGTTCCGGCCGCGCGTGACCGGCGTCCAGCAGGTCGACGAGGTGGTCGTGCGCTCGTGGGACCCGACGACCAAGGACGTCGATCGAGTCGCGCCAGTCGAGCGGGGACGCCGGACGCCTCGATCGGCGTCGACCGCGGCGACGTCGGCACGGCGCTCGGCGGCGGCACGATGACGATGGCCGACCGGCCGGTGCTCTCCTCCGACGAGGCCGACGCGCTCGCGACGAGCATCGCGTCGCGGCTCGCGAACGCCTACGTCGAGGCCGAGGGCACGTGCCGCGGCAACCCCGACCTGACGGCCGGGGCGAAGGTCAGATCGACGGCGTCGGCCAGCGTCTACGGCGGCTACTACACGCTGACGTCGACCAGCCACGTCTACCGCGGTCGGCCAGCGGCTACGAGACCCGCTTCGCGGTCACCGGCCGCTCGCCGCGGAGCCTGGTCGACCTGATGAACCCGGCTCGCCGTCGAGCGCTGGGGCGGCTCGGTCGTCGTCGGCATCGTCACCAAGAACGACGACCCCGACGACATGGGCCGCGTCCGGGTGAAGTACCCGGCGCTCGGCGACGACATCGAGGGCTGGTGGGCGCGGATCGCGGCGCCGGCGCCGGCAACGAGCGCGGGCTGCTGATGCTGCCGGTCGCCGGCGACGAGGTGCTGGTCGGGTTCGAGCACGGCGACGTCCGCCGGCCCTACGTGCTCGGCTCGCTGTGGAACGGCAGCGACACGCCGGGGGACGACCTCGTCCAGACCGACGGCTCGTTCGCGCTCCGCAGCGACCAGCAAGATCGACATGCACGCGGCCGGACGCGATCACCTTCGAGACGTCGCAGCGACCTCGTCGTCGACCGCCGACGGCAAGATCGACGCAGACGGCCACGGGGCGACGCATCCGATCGAGGGCCAGAACGTGAACGTCAAGGCGAACTCGTCGCTCACCATCGAGGCGACGGGCGACCTCACCATCAAGGGGGCCAGCATCACCGTCCAGGCGAACGGCGCCGTCCAGGTCAGCGGCGCGCGATCTCACTCGGATGAGCACGCCCGGCGACATCATCGGCTCGGGCCTCGCCTTCCCGCTGCGGGTCGACCGCCAGGGGGCTCTGCGCTCGTGCGCGACGACGACGACATCGGCGAGGCGATCGCCGTGATCCTCGGCACGGCGCCCGGCGAGCGGCCGATGCGGCCCGAGTTCGGCTGCGCGATCCACGACCTCGTGTTCGACGCGATCGACGCCGACACGCTCGGCCGGATCGACCACGAGATCCGGGTCGCGCTCGACCGCTGGGAGCCGCGGATCGAGGTCGCTCGACGTCGACTTCGACCTGTCCGAGCGCGACGAGGGCCGCCTGCTGATCGACATCGCGCTACCGCATCCGCGCGACCAACGACGTGCGCAACCTCGTCTACCCGTTCTACGTGATCCCGGCCGAGGAGAGTCGCGTGAGCCTGCCCCAGATCGAGCTCGACGACCGCCGCTTCCAGGACCTCGTCAACGAGGCCCGCACCCGCGATCGCCCGCGCCTGCCCGGAGTGGACCGAGCACAACGTCTCCGACCCGGGCATCACGCTGATCGAGCTGTTCGCGTGGATGACCGACATGCTGATCTACCGGCTCAACCGCGTGCCGGACAAGCTCCACGTCGCGCTGCTCGAGCTGCTCGGGATCCAGCTCGCGCCGCCGGCGCCGGCGCGCGACCGAGCTGCGCTTCCGGCTGGCGGCGCCGGCCGCCGAGCCGGTCGCGATCCGCGCCGGGCACACCGAGGTCGGCACGCTGCGGACGGCCACCGACGAGTCGATCGTGTTCCAGACGTCGGCGGACTTCACGATCCCGCCGCTGCGCCCGATGGCCTACGTCGTCGAGCGCGGCGGCGCGTCAAGACGATCGCGGTCGGCCCGGCGTGGCGCCGCCCGCGGGCGGCGACCAGCTCGCCGTTCGCGGCGCCGCCGGTAGCCCGGCGACGCGCTCTACCTCGGCTTCGACGAGCCGCTCGTCGCGGCTGTCATCGGGTCGACGTCGACGTGCTCGCAGGCCCGCGGCGCCGGCGTCGACCCGGAGGATCCGCCGCTGCGCTGGGAGGTCTCGACGGCGAGGGCGCGCTCGGGCTGGCGCGAGGCGACCGTGCTCGCCGACCACACCGGCGGCTTCAACTACGGCACCGGCATCGTCGAGCTCGAGTGCCCGCCGAGACCGGCATGCGCCACCGTGCGGCGAGCGCAGCTGCACTGGCTCCGCTGCCGGCTCGACCCGTTCACCCGCTCCGGCGCGACCGGCGCGCGTACACGCATCCGCCCGAGATCTACTCGATCACGGCCGGCGCCGATCGGCGCGCGGATCCCGGCGATGCACGCCGCGCGCCGCCGCGCCGAGCGGCTCGGCGACAGCGACGGCACGCCCGGCCAGCGCTTCCCGCTGCGCCACGCCCCGGTGCTCGCGCCGCGGACGACGAGACGCTCGAGGTGCGCGCGCCGCGGGGCGAGCGACTGGGAGCGGTGGGAGCCGGTCGAGTCCTTCGCCGAGAGCTCGCGCCGACGACCGCCACTTCGTGCTCGACGCCGCCACCGGCGAGGTCGAGCTCGGGCCGGCGGTCGCGCCGGCCGACGGCGGCTGGCGCCAGTACGGCGCGCGTGCCCGCCGAAGGGCGTCGCAGCTGCGGATGTCGCGGCTACCGCCACGGCGGCGGCCGCCGCGGCAACGTCGCCGCCGGCACGCTGACCGTGCTGAAGCGCGCGATCCCGGGCGTCGCCTCGGTCACGAACCCGGCGCCGCCACCGGCGGCGTCGACCCCGAGTCGCTCGACGACGCGCGCCGCGCGCGCGCCGATGGAGCTCCGCACCCGCTACCGCGCGGTCACGGCCGAGGACTTCGAGTTCCTCTGCCGCGAGGCGTCGCGCGCAGGTCGGCCGCGCCGATCTGCATCCCGCCCGACAGCCGACGACGCGATCGTGCGCGTGCACCTCCTGCCCAGGTCGAGGACCGCCGACCGCCAGCTCGACGTTCGAGGAGCTCACGCCCGACGAGGAGCTGCTCGCCGAGGTCGCCGCCTACCTCGACGAGCGCCGGCTGATCGGCACGCACGGTGCATCTGCTGCCGGTGCCGCTGCGCGGCGTGACCGTCGTCGTGAACGTCCAGGCCGCGCCGGCGCCGACCCGCAGCGCGTCGAGGAGCGAGATCGCAGCAGGCGCTCTACACGTACCTGAACCCGCTCGTCGGCGGCTCGCCCGCACGGGCCCGGCGGCGGGCTGGGCGTTCGGGCGCTCGCTCAACCAGGGCGAGCTCTACGGCGTCGTCCACCCGGTCGACGGGCGTCGAGTTCGTGAAGATCCTGCGCGTCTACGAGACCGACCTCGTCACCGGCGAGCAGGACCCCAAGCCGCCGGCACGCACCTCGAGCTCGCCGCGACGAGCTGATCGCCTCCGGGACGCACATCGTCAAGGCCGCCCACCGGGAGGTGTGAGGTGGCCACCGACGGGCGCCCCACCCAGCCGCTCGCGACCGTGGCTCATGCAGCGCGCCGCCGCGCGACCTGGCGGATGCGGAGCCGCCCCCGGCCGCGTCGGCACGCCGCTACCTGCGCGAGCACCTGCCCTCGATCTACACCGACCCGCCCGGCGCCGATCCCGGCGTCGAGGGGTTCACCTCGCGGCTGATCGGCAGCCTCGAGCGGGTGCTCGACCCGGTGGTGGCGACGCTCGACTGCACTGCCGGCCCAGCTCTCCGCCGACACTGCGCCCGCGCCGATGCTGGCGCTGATGGCGGGCTGGCTGGGCCTGGCCGAGGACGAGCGCCGCTCGCTGGCCGACCGTCGCGACGAGGTGCGGTTCGCCTCGGCCATCGCCCAGTCGCGCGGGACGCTGCCGGGAATCGAGCTCGGCCTGAAGACGGCCTTTCCCGAGCCTTCCGTTGCGGGTCGAGGACGGCGGCGGCGTCACCTTCTCGACCGACGCGGGTTCGGAGCCCGAGGCCGGGCCGCGCGAGTTCGTCGTCTACTGCGACGCGCCGATCCCGGTCGAACGGCAGGCGGCCGTGGCCCGGGCGGTCGATCGATTGAAGCCGGTGAACGCGCGATATCGTCTGCGCGTGAAGTCGCCGCCCAAGCCGAAGCAGGCACCGGAGCCGAAGCCGACGGTCGAGTCCGAGCCGCCGCCCGCCGAGGATCCGTGAGAGCCTGCCCCGCCTGCCACCGGGAGAACCCGGAGGACTCCGACTTCTGCCAGTACTGCGGCGAGTACCTGCGCTGGGATCCCACGGTGGCGACGCCCGCCGTGCGGCCGCCGTCGGGGCCAGGCCCCGGGCCGGCGCAGGTGCCGCCGGGCATGCGCCCGATCCCCCAGTCCGGCGGTGGCCGCGGGCCGGCCGACTCGGTCTCGATCACGCTGCGGTCGCTGACCGACGACTCCGACCCGCGCGAGGGCGTGCGGGTGGCCTGCGAGCCGGGTGCGACGGCGACGCTGGTGGCGTCGGTGCGCAACCAGAGCGGCATCGTCGACAACTACGACCTCCGCGTCGAGGGCCTCCCGGAGGGCTGGTGGACGATCACGCCGCCCACCGCCTACCTCGTGCCCTACGGCGCTCCCAGCGGCCGCTACGAGCAGGACGCCCAGGTGCACCTGCACCCGCCCAAGTCGGCGCAGGCCGAGGCCCGCGACTGGCCGATCCGGGTCGTGGCCGGATCGCGCGCGAACAGCACGGACGCCGGCTCGGCGTCGGCCCGGCTGACCGTCCAGCCGTACCAGAACGTCGAGACCGACCTGCGCCCGGAGCGGGCCACAGGGCGGCGGCGGGGCAAGTTCGCGTTCGCGGTGCGCAACCTGGCGAACGCGCCGATCGAGCTCGAGTTCTCGGCCACCGACCCCGAGGAGAAGTGCAAGTTCGCGATCAAGACGCGCCGTGGCATCGCCCAGCCGGGCCGCCGCACCGGCACCGAGCTGATGGTCAAGGCGCCGAAGCACATCTGGGTCGGCCGGCCGCTCGACCACCCGTTCACGATCCATGCCCGCTCGCCCGGGACCGACGAGATCGTCATCAGCCGCCAGGCGGTGTTCCGCCAGCGGCCGTGGTTCGCGTGGTGGGTGCCGATCGTGATCGTCGCGGCGCTCGCGCTCGGCGTGGCCGGGTACAAGCTGCTGCAGAGCCCGCCGACCATCACGGTCCCCAACCTGACCGGCCAGAGCGCTTCGGCGGTGCAGAAGGTGCTCGAGCGCATCGGCCTGCTGCTGACGAACAACCCGGCCGCCACCAAGATCGTCGCCGCCAAGAACGAGGTCGGGAGGATCGTGAGCCAGAACCCGGGCGCCGGCTTCAAGCTCTCGCCCGGGAAGGCGGTGGCGGTCGTGGTCGGGGTGGCGGCGCAGCAGCTGCCCGTCCCGAACGTCTGCGGCATGTCGCTCGGCGACGCCCAGAAGGCCCTCGGGGCCGCGAAGCTCTCGGTCGGTCCCGTGCAGCCGTCGGCATCCGACCCGAAGGCGATGACGCTCGCGAACGGCTGCGAGGTGCCCGCGGCGAACCAGTCCGTCGCGCGGGGCACGCCGGTCAGCCTGTTCCTGCAGAGCGGCGGGGCGAACGCGCTGCCGTCCGTGACGAACCTGCCGGCGGCCGCGGCGGCCTCGAAGCTGCAGGCGGCCGGCCTGAAGACGATCACCATCCCGGTCCTGGCGCCGTCCGTGCCGGTGGGGAACGTGGTGACCCAGAAGCCGGGCAGCGGCGCGGCCCTCGCCAAGGGCACGACCGTCTACATCTACACGTCGGCGCTGCCGCGGGTGGCCTACGACAGCGGCGGCAGCGTGTACGTGTCGGCCTTCGGGTCGAGCGGGCCGAGCGGCTCTCCGCTGCGATTGACGTCCAGCACCGCGGCGATCGAGCCGAGCTGGAACGCCGCCGGCACCGAGCTCGCGTACGTCGACCGCACCACCGGCAGCGGCACCGTCGAGACCGTCGCGGCCGACGGCAAGTCGCCGCCGCAGCCGGTCGCATCGGGCGCCGACTACCACCGGCCGGTGTTCGCCCCGCTCCCCGGCAGCTCCGTGCTGGCGTTCACCCGCTGGGACAACGGCGGCACCCAGAGCGCCCTCTGCTTCCTCGATGCGAGCCAGCCGAACGCGACGCCCTCGTGCACCTCGGACACGACGCAGCTGCTCGACCGGCCGGCCTGGTCGCCCGACGGGCAGTTCGTCGCGGTCCTGGCCGAGAACCCCGGCACCTCCCCCACGCCGGCCGGGGTGATCGTGTTCCAGACCTCGACGCCGTTCTCGTCCGTCGCCACGTCCTGGACCGCGTCCACTGCGTACCTCGCGCACCCCAACAACCCGACCGCCGCACCCACCTTCCTGGCCTACTCGCCGCTGAACGCCGGCCAGTTCACGCTCGCCTACGCGGCCGGTAACTCGATCTTCCAGACGCCGAACCCACCGACTGCCCCGGGCACGAAGATCTTCGACTACACGGCCGTGCCGGCGTTCTCGTGGCGGGCCGACGGCGTGCTCGAGGTCGGCGGCCAGGACTGCTCGGCGACCCCGCCGGCGATGGTTGTCGTCTCGGGTGCCGGGACGTCGACGCCGCTCGGGATCAACGGCTGCGACCCGAGCGTCGAGCCGCTGCCGCTGCCGCCCTCGGGATGACCTGAGTTGCTCTGCCGCTCGTGCCGACGCCAGGTGCCGCAGGATGCGCTCTTCTGCGGCCGCTGCGGGGCACCTCAAGCCAAGGGCGTGCGCGCGCCGCTCGACCTGGTGATCGGCGAGACGCGCGTGCCGCTGACGCAGACGATCACCCTCGGCCGGGCCGACTCGAACGACATCACCCTGGCCGATCCGTCCGTCTCGCGCACCCACGCGCGGGTGGTGGTGACGGCGTCGGACACCTCGATCGAGGACGCGGGGTCGAGCCACGGCACGACGCTCGATGACCGTCCGCTGCAGGGCCGGGCGCCGCTCGCGGAGGGCTCGGTCGTGCGCCTGGGCGACACCGTCATCCGGGTCGAGCGGCACCCAGACGCGGTCGTCGCCGGCCGCACCGTGATGCTGGACGCCGTCGGCGTCTCGCTCTCGTCCACCGGCGCGGTCAGCGACCGGTCGCCGTACGTGTCGTCGCGGCCGCGGCTGGTGCCAGGCTGCGCGCTCAAGCAGCTCGAGGAGGGCGAGGGGCCCCAGCGCTGGATCCTCCGCGACGGCTCCGGTGCCCACTACCTGCGGATGGGCGACGCCGAGGCCGCGCTCGTGCGGATGCTCGCGTCCGATCCCACGCTCGAGGATCTGCTGGCCGCCAGCGAGAAGGAGGTCGGGGCCGACGGGCCGGCCCGGGTGGCGCGGCTCCTGGCCGACCTCGGCGAGCACGGGCTGCTCGAGGGCACCGCCGTCGAGGACGACCCGTTCGGGCCCGAGCCGGGATTCCTCGAGCGCCTGTTCAAGCCGAAGGAGTGGGCGTTCTCGAACCCCGACCGCGCCTTCCAGGCGGCCTACCGCTTCGGCGGGTGGCTGCTGTTCACCACGCCGGGCCTGGTGCTGGTCGCGGTCGTCGCGGCGGGCGGCCTGTTCGCGTTCCTGCGTCTCTTCCTCACCCGCCACGGGACACCGTTCGTCGTCGCCGACCACCTCGGATGGGGTGCGATCGCGTTCCTGGGCGGGCGGCTGGCGGTCGTCTCGGTGCACGAGGTCGGACACGGCCTGACCGTGGCGTCGTACGGCCGCCGCGTCCGCAAGGCGGGGGTGAAGATGCTGCTGATCTTCCCGTTCGCGTTCGTCGACACGTCGGACGCCTGGTTCGAGCCGCGCCGGCGGCGGATCGCGGTCAGCGCCGCCGGGCCGGTGACGGACCTCGTGATGGCCGGGGGCGCCGCGCTGATCGCCACGGCGGCGGCCGGCACATGGTCGGACATCGCGTTCCAGGTCTCGCTCGGCGCCTACCTGGGGGCGCTCTTCAACCTGAACCCGCTGCTCGACCGCGACGGGTACCACATCCTCGTCGACCTGCTCCGCCAGCCCGGCCTGCGGGCGCGCTCGCGCCGGCGGCTGCAGCTGCGCCTGGCGGGGCGGTCGGTGCCCGACGACCTGCCCTCGCAGGTGGCTTGGTACGCGGTCGCCGCTCTCGGATGGTTGTTGGGCTGCGCGGGCTTTGCCATACTGATGTCAACCCGGTACTACAGCGTTCTCGTCCAGCTCACCGGGCGGCGGGAGATCGTATGGGGCATGTTCGGCATCTTCTATGTGTTGCTCTTCCTGCCCATCGTCTTTTCGGTGGGGCGGCCGCTCCTGATGCGGCGCAACCGCTAGCGGGACGCCGTGGCTGACCCGGCTCAGAGCGGCTTGGGCAGCGAGGACAACGCCCGTGCGGTCGAGGTGCTGCAGCGCCTCCTGACCGATCCCGAGTTCCGCCGCATCTTCCGCCGCGACCCGCAGGCCGCCTGCCTCGTGGCCGGCCTGGACGAAGCCGCGGCGGCGTTCTCCGGTACCGGTGCGGCCGCGGAGACGCTCGAGATCCGCGAATCGAAGTCGAGCCTGGCCGGCCTCCTGATGGCCGCCGCCGCCGAGGGCGCCGCCGTCTACCAGTTCGCAGAGCATGCGAGCTTCAAGGGCGACCTGGGCGACATCGCCCAGCAGGCCCTCGACAAGGCCGGCCTGCACCACGGTGCGGGCGGCTCGCACGCCGCCGAGCACGTCGCCTCGGCAGACGTGGCCTCGACGGCGCCGCCGCCGGCGCCCGCGGCGGCTCCGGGCGTCGTCGCCGACGCCGCCGCGGCGATGGACCAGTCGCAGCTCGACGCCGGGCAGCACGTCGTCCACATCGCGTCGAAGTACATCGGCACGCCGTACGTCTGGGGCGGCGCCAGCCCCGGCGGCTTCGACTGCTCGGGGCTCGTCCAGTACTGCTACAAGCAGATCGGCGTCCACCTCGACCGGACCACCTGGGATCAGGTGAAGGAGGGCCACGCCGTCCAGTGGGGCCACTTCCAGCCGGGCGATCTGATCTTCTCGAACTTCGAGGGGCCCGGGGCCGGCGCCACCCACGTGGTCATCTACGCCGGGCACGGCCAGGTGATCGCCGCGCCGCACACCGGCGGCCATGTCGAGTACGAGTCGGTCGACGTCTTCAAGCCGTATTTCATGGGCGCCCGCCGGGTCGTCCCCGACGCGCCCGCCGGGATGGGGATGCCCGCCGTGGCCGCCCCGGGCGCCGAGTCAGCCGCGGGCCACGCCGGCGCGGGCGGAACGCTGGGAATGAGCGCGGTGGAAAGCCACAACGCCGCCCGCCCAGTCGCAGAACGCAGCGGGCGTGCACAGCACGATCGGGGGGATGCTCGGCCGCTGGCGCCGCCGCACCTGCCCCCGGCGCGGGCGCGCTCGACGGCATCATCGGCGCCTACCCGGGCGACCATGCGCCGCGCAGCGCGATCGCGGCATGGATGGGTGACGCCGCCCAGCGGGCGGGGCTGCCCCGCGAGCTGCCGGTGATGGCAGCCCTCGTCGAGTCGGGACTGAAGAACGACCACTACGGCGACCGCGACTCGCTCGGGTTCTTCCAGATGCGGACGTCGATCTGGAACCACGGCAAGTACGCCGGGCTTCTCCAACGACCCGCGCAAGCAGCTGCGCTGGTTCATCGACGAGGCGACCGCGCTCAAGGCGGAGCGGATGCACCAGGGCGTCGCCGGCTTCGGCTCCGACCCGCACAAGTGGGGCGACTGGATCGCCGACATCGAGCGGCCGGCGGCCCAGTACCGCTACCGGTACCAGGTGCAGCTCGACGCTGCCCGCCAGCTGCTGCGCTAGCTCTTGATCACGAAGGGCTCGAGCCCGGACGTCTTCTTGTCGGAACCGCCGAGCGCCGTCAGCCAGAACGTGTTGTCGACGTCGACGAGCTTCGTGATGTAGCCGCCCTTCGCGGGGGCGTCGAAGGTGAAGGGCGTCGTCGCCTTGCCCGGGTGGGCGACGTCGAACCCGGTGAGCGTCGCGACCCGGGCGCCGCCGGAGGGGGCCGCGTAGGAGATCGTCCACAGGATGTCGCCGACGAGGCCGATCCGGGTCGGGGGCGCGGAGATGCCCGACACGGCCGTCTGCGTCTGGGGGTTCTGCGGGTCGACCTTCACGACGCCGCTCGTGCCGACGACGTAGACCGACTTGGCGTCGCCGGTGATCCAGCCCGCACCCGGCAGCGGCACCACGGTGGCCGTCGGTTGCGGCGTGGTGGTGTCGATGCGGGCCAGCTTGCCCTTGCCGTCGCTGGCCCAGACGAAGCCGCCCTCGAGCTCGATCGAGTCGGGGGCGAAGCTGATGCCCTTGACCTGCACCGGTGCGCCGCCCTGCTCGGACAGCCGAACGACGCCCTTGGTCGTCGGCTGCCAGATCGTGCCGTTGGCGACGACGACGCGGGCCGCCACCGGGTCGCCGGGATAGGGGATCGGCGCCGCCGCCGTCGCGCCGTCGAGCCCGGCACGAACTTGCGCACCTCGCCGCCGCCGTTCGGGAGCTTCGCGCTGACCCACAGGGCGTTGTCGCCGCCCGCCAGGTTCTCGGCGCCCTTCCCGGCCTTGATCGCCGTTGCGGTGAGGCCGCCCTCGAGGTCGACGACGGTCCGCGGCTTCTTGTGGTCGAGCGCCCAGGCGTGGCCGCCGAACGGCGCGACGCTCTGCAGGGGGCCGGCCTGGAAGCGGGTCGGATCGGCGACGATCGTCGGCAGCGCCGCCGGCTTCGTGCTGCCCTTCTTCTTCGTCGACGCCGGAGGCGACGTCGTACTTCGAGCTGCCGCCCGATCGCGTGAACAGGAAGGCCCCGACGCGATCGCCACGATGGCGACGATGGCGACGATGCGCGCCGATGAGGATGAGCCGGTTGCGACCGCCGCCACCGCCCTGGCTCGGCCAGGCGAACGTCTCGTTGGGCGCCGCGGCCGCCGGAGGTGCGGAGGCGCCGGCCGGGGGGCCGCGCTCGCCGGGGCGACGGTTTGGCCCGGATCCGCCGCGACGGGGGGCGGCGCCGGCGGAATCGGCTGGCCGGGGATCGTCGCCGCCGGCTGTACGGGCTGGGACGGGGGCGGCGGCGGGGCGGCGCCGGGCGACTCGCCCAGATAGGTCTCGTAGCCGCCGCCCCCCTGCGGGGGCGGGGTCTGGCGCTCGAACGGCGCCGGCGTCAGCGGCCCCGCCGCGCGATCGGTGCCGGAGACGAGCAGCCGCGCCTCGCGTCTCCACAGCGGCCCGAGCATGGCGACGGCGATCTCCTCGAGCTCGTACCAGGCGTCGCGGGCCGTGCGGGTGCGCTGATCCGGATCCTTCACGAGCAGCCGGTCGATCCAGTCCGAGAAGCGGCGGTCGACGCGCGGGTCGACGGTGACGGCGGAGGGGATCTCCTCGCTCACCTGCCGCATCAGCACGGCGACCGGCGTGGTCGAGTCGTGGAAGGGCACCCGCGAGACGGTCATCTCGTAGGCGGTGATCCCGACGGAATAGAGGTCGGTCCACGGCCCGACATCGCCGGCGGTGGCCTGCTCGGGCGCCATGTAGGCGGGGGTTCCGACCGTCGTGCCCGTCATGGTGAGGTTGGGACCGCCAGCGTCGCTCAGCGCCTTGGCGATGCCGAAGTCGGCGATCTTCACCTCGCCGTCGGCGGTGACCATGAGGTTCTCGGGCTTGATGTCGCGGTGCACGATCTCGCGCCGCTCCGCCTGGGCCAACCCCGCCAGCGCGCCTTCGAGCACCCCGATCGTCTGCGCCGGTGTCGTGCGGCCCACGAACGGGCGCAGCGAGCCGCGCTCGACGTACTCCATGGCGATGTACGGCGTGCCGTTCTCGTTCAGGTACTCGTAGACAGTGACGATGTTCGGGTGGCTCATCGACCCGGCCACGCGCGACTCGCGCACGAACCGCTCCGCAAATGCGGGGTCTGCGGCGTGGAAGGAGCTCAGCTCCTTCAACGCGACGTCGCGGTCGAGGTCGATCTGGCGGGCCAGGTACACCGCCGCCATGCCGCCGCGGCCGATCTCGCGCACGACCGTGTAACGGCCGATCTGCCGCTCGGGTTCAGCCACGACCGCGCCCGCCTAGCCCCGTCACGAGGCCTGGACGGTCGGCGCCCCGGGGGCCACCACCGAGATGGTGCCGGGCGGGACGCCGTCGGTGATCCCCGAGAGCGTGGACACGTGCGCCGGCAGGCCGCCGACGAGGACGGTCGGCGCGGATCCGCCGGGCAGCGTCGAGATGACCGTCGTGCAGGGCTTGCTGGAGATGGTCGGCGGCTGGGCGCAGCCGACGATGGGCGCGCCGATCAGGTCGGTCTCGCGCAGGACCGCGCCGCCGCCGGCCGTGACGACGCCCTGCTTCGGCGTCAGGACCACGGTCCCGCCGTGGATGCAGATGATCGTGTCGTTGGTCGTCACGATGGGCGGCATTTGGAACCCTCCAGAACGATCATGGCAGAGCCGCGTGGACTTCCGTACTATCTCGCGTGCGATGCTCCTTGCGCAAACGGTGCAGTGGGGGCCCCGGTGCGCGTCTACATCATCGATCCACATCCGATCTATCGGCGAGGCCTGTCGGCCTGCCTGGCCGCGCTCGCCGAGATCGAGGAGGTGTGGGAGGCGGACGGTCCGCGCGCGGCCGAGCTGGACGAGAACCTCGAGCTGGCCGACGTGCTCGTCCTCGACGGCGACGTCGACGGCAGCTGTGACCTCGTCCGCAAGCTGCGCCCGCGTGGCCGCCCGCGCGTGCTGATCTGCGCCGAGTCGCTCGACGAGCCGCGCCTGCTCGACACCGTGCAGGCCGGCGCCTGTGGCTACCTGACCAAGGACACGCTCACGCCCGAGACGCTCGCGGCCGGCGTGCGGGCGGTGCACTCGGGCGCGGGCGTGCTGCCGCCGGACCTGCTCGGCACCCTCCTGCGCACCCTGGCCGAGGTCTCGCGCGACGTGCTCGAGCCGCGCGGGCTCTCGCTCACGTCGCTCACCACGCGGGAGCGCGACGTGCTCCGTCTCGTGGCCGAGGGACTGCCCACACGCGAGGTCGCCCAGCGGCTCAGCTACAGCGAGCGGACGATCAAGGCCGTGATGCACGACGTGACGACGAAGCTCGACGCGAAGAGCCGCTCGCAGGCCGTCGCACTGGCGGTCCGCGAAGGCCTCATCTAGCGCACGTTCCTCGCCCCCTCTGGCGCATGCGCCGCGGTGCCCGTACATTCGCGAGGGGGAGAAGAAGCAACGAGGAGGCAGGTGGGGTGAGACGACGCGGATTTCTTGGCGTGCTGCTGTCGCTGCCCGTGATCGGCACGGCGGCCGGGCGCGCATTCGCCGATGCGCCGGCTGCGGCGGCCGTGGCGGGTGGGCACGAGGCGGCCCTTTCGAGCGAGTCCATGGCGGCAACGCTTTGGGGATACATGGATCACGCCTCGACGTGGGACGAGGCAGTGGCGGACCTGCGCCGGTACGTGGCCGACGGCCACGCCGACGCCGCGATGTTCGCCGACATCGCAGACGCGATCGAGCGCGAGCTTGCGAGCGCGGACGGCGAGCACCTCGACGGGGTGCTTGGCTTCTACCCGGGGGCCGTGCTCATGCTGCACGGCCTGCGCAGCCTGCGCGACTACGGGACGACGGAGATCTTCGATGCGCAGTCGGCGTTCGTGCGCCGGCTGATGGGGGTGGTGTAGATGGCGACCGCAATCGCACGTGTCGCGTTTGCCGCGGATTCCGGCGGCGGGGGCAGCTCGAAGGCGCCGAAGGTGGCGGCCGCGATCAACGCCGCGTTCGGGCGCTTCCCGAACACGCGGACGTCGCTCTACATCGGCGGCGACGAGTACTCAGTCTGCAGCGCCTCGACGATGAAGCACTACGACAAGTACCTCACCCTGCCGAACATCGATCCCGCCCGGTGCATCATGACGCCCGGGAACCACACGAACGGCCCGGGCGGCAAGTCGAGCATCCCCGACGTCTCGGCGTGGATCGCCTACAACCAGGCCCGCGGCACGGCTTCGCGGACCGACGGGGCGTGGATCAACCAGGCGCAGGGCATCCCGCTGACCGACCAGTACGTCGACGTCGCCGGCATCCGGTTCATCTTCCTGAACTCGGGCGCCGTCGAGAACGTGGTCGACAAGCCGGGCTGGCCGGTGCCGCACACGGGCGGCTCGGTGGGCGGCAATTCGCGGGTGGCCTGGCTGCGGTCGGCCTGGCGGCCGGGCACGCGCAACGTGGTCATCACCCACCACGCCCGCTGGAGCTACTACGGCGGCGCCCACGACAACCCGACGATGCAGAACCTGATCGACGAGATCATGGGCAAGAACGACGCGTCGAAGCCGCACTGCTCGCTGATCCTGCAGGGGCATGACCACTGCATGCAGCTGATGCACCCACAGGGGGCGTCGGGCACCTACCCGGGGCTCACGAGCGGCGTGATCGGCCTCTGCTCGACGGCGCCGACCACGCACGCGGCGCCGGCGTCGAACACGTCGCAGAAGTCCTGGCTGCAGTTCGCGAACATCACGGTCGGGGGCTGCGGGTTCCTGCAGATCGACATCATGGACGACTTCAGCATGCAGCTCTCGATCATCGACGCGTCCGACACGAGCGGCAAGCTGATGACGAACACGGCCTCGACGGGCGTCACCGGCGCGGCCACGGCCACGATCAAGACACTCGCCTCCTAGGGCTGCGAACATACGCCGATGGCGCACCGCATCGCGGTCATCGGCGGGGACGGCGTCGGCCCGGAGGTGGTCGCGCAGGGCATCCGCGCGCTCGAGGCCGCCTGTCCGGGCGGGCTCGAGTGGGCGCATCTGCCCTGGGGCAGCGAGCACTACGCCCGCACGGGCGCCCTCATGCCGGCCGACGGCCTGCGCACGCTCGCCGGGCACGACGCGATCTACCTCGGTGCGGTCGGCTCGCCGGCCGTGCCCGACCACGTCACGCTCTGGGGCCTCCTGCTGCCGATCCGGCAGCGCTTCGACCTGTACCTGAACATCCGCCCGATCCGGCTGCTGCCGGGAGTGGCGACGCCGCTGGCCGGCCGCGGCCCGGCCGACATCGACATGGTGTGCGTGCGCGAGAACACCGAGGGCGAGTACGCCGGGGCCGGCGGCCGCGTGCACGTGGGCATGGGCCACGAGGTCGGCCTGCAGGTCGACGTCTTCACCCGCCACGGAGTCGAGCGGGTCGTGCGCCACGCCTTCGGCCTTGCCCGCTCGCGCCGCGGCCGTTTGGCGAGCATCACGAAGTCGAACGCGAGCCCGCACCACTTCGTGATGTGGGACGAGATCGTGGAGGCCGTCCACGCCGACTTCCCCGACGTCGAGCTCGACCGGCTGCTCGTCGACGCGGCCTGCGCGTACATGGTCAGCGGGCCGTCCCGGTTCGACGTCCTGGTCGCCTCGAACCTTTTCGGCGACGTGATCACCGACATCGGCGCAGCCATCCAGGGCGGGATGGGGCTCGCGGCGAGCGCGAACGTCGCCCCCGAGGGCGCCGGACCGGGCCTGTTCGAGCCGGTGCACGGCTCCGCACCCGATATCGCCGGGAAGGGGATCGCGAACCCGGTCGGGGCCGTCTGGGCCGGGGCGATGATGCTCGACCACCTCGGCGAGCGGGCCGCAGCTGCCGCGGTGATGGTGGCAATCGAGTCCGTCCTAGGCGGCGACGGCGCCCGCACGCCCGACCTGGGAGGGAGCGCCTCCACGTCCGAGGTCGGCGACGAGCTGGTGCGTGCCGTGCGCCGGCCGGCCGCTCAGTAGCGGCGGTAGATCTCGGCGGCCGCCCGGTGGAACCCGTCGGGCTGGCCGGCCGCGGCGAACGTGGCGGCGATCTCGTCCATCTCGGCCACCCACCGCCAGCCCTTCGCGGTCGCCGAACGCACCGCCCGCGCATGCGCGTCCGCGAGATCGGGGAGCGACCGCGCCCACTCCGCGACGAGCGCGTCCTCGACGCCCTCGGCCCGGGCGGTCTCGCGGACGGCGAGCAGGAGCGCGGCGGTGCCCTTCGTCCACGCCGCGTAGGCCATCTTCACCGCCGAGGCGTCGCCGACCCGCGCCGACACGAGGCGCGCCTCGAGCACCGTCCCGTCGAAGGCCGCCGCCACCCTGCCTGCGTCCTCTCCGGACAGGTAGATCCGCGTCGTCCCGTGCTCCCGCGGCGGCGAGCCGACGATGCCTCCGTCGACGAACGTCGCCCCGGCAGCCTCCACCACCTCGGCGATCGCCCGCGCCGTTGCGGGCGACACGGCGTTCGCGTCGACGTACGTGCCGGCGAGCCCGGGCACCGCCCGGGCGACGTCGGCCGCCGCGCCCGGCGGACAGACGGAGATCACGACCTCGCAGGCGGCGGCGATCGCCCGGGTGGAGCCCACATCGCGCAGGCCGGCGGCGTCCGCCCGCGCGGTGGTTGCCGCGCTCCGGCCCTGCGACGCCCACACCACGTCGTGGCCGCGCGTGCGCAGCGCCGCCGCCACGGCGGCGCCCATCTCGCCCGGGTGCAGTACGCCGATCGTCGTCGCCATCGCGCCCATCGTAGAGTCGCCGGCCCGCGCGGGGAGATGCATCCGCGTGCCACGGTGCCGATAACCGGAGCATGGCGAGGCACCTCTCCAGCGCGGGCGGGACGCCCCAGACCTTCGCCGTGGGCGAGGTCGTCGCCGCCCTCTCGCACGCACTCGACCTGACCGAGGGCCAGCCGCCCGGCCACGCTCGCCGCAGCTGCCTGGTCGCCCTGCGGCTGGCCGACCTGCTCGGGCTGGACGGCGAGGAGCGGACGAGCCTCTATTACGCCACGCTGCTGAAGGACGCCGGCTGCTCATCGTCGGCCGCCCGGATGGCCGAGATCTTCGCCGCCGACGACTTGGAGCTGAAGCGGATCGCCAAGCGGATGGACTGGGCCAGCCCGAAGGAGGCGATCGGCATGGTCGTCCGCCAGGCCGGCCGCAACGACACGAGCCTCGCCCGCGCCCGCCGCGTCCTCACCGCGCTGCGCGACATGGCCCGCGAGGGCAACCTGGCCGTCGAGACGCGCTGCGACCGGGGGGCCCGGATCGTGAAGATGCTCGAGTTCCCCGACGCCGCCGCCGACGCCGTCCGCTACCTCGACGAGCACTGGGACGGCCGCGGTCAGCCCTACAAGCTGCGCGGCGACGCGATCCCGGTCCTCGCCCGGATCGCCTGCCTCGCGCAGACCGCCGAGGTGTTCCTGGCCCAGGACGGGGTCGAGGCAGCCCGCGCGATGGTGTACGTGCGCCGCGGGCGCTGGTTCGACCCCGAGATCGCCGATGCGTTCCTCTCGCTGCCCGACTGCGATCGGCTGTTCACCGACCTGGCGACCGACACCTACGCCGAGGCGCCGGCCGACGGCGCGCTCGTCTCCGCCGACGACGGCCGCATCGACCGGATCGCCGAGGCGTTCGCGTCGATGATCGACGCCAAGAGCCCGTTCACGGCGAGCCACTCCGACCGCGTTGCCGAGTACGCCGTCGGCATCGGCCGCGAGCTCGGATTCGGCGCCGGCGACCTGCGCGACCTCCGCCGGGCCGGGCTCCTGCACGACATCGGCAAGCTGGGCGTCTCCAACGCCATCCTCGACAAGCCCGGTCGCCTGACCGAGGCCGAGTACGAGGTGATCAAGGAGCATCCGCGCAACACGGAGGAGATCCTGCTGCGCGTGCCGATCTTCTCCGGGCTCGCCGTCCCGGCCGCCGCCCATCACGAGCGCGTCGACGGCCGCGGCTATCACCGCGGCATCGCCGGCGAGGCCATCCCGGCGATGAGCAGGGTGCTCGCATGCGCCGACGTCTACGACGCGCTCACGGCGAAGCGCCCGTATCGCGATCCGATGAGCCCGGATGACGCCCTCGCGCTGATGCGCGGCGATGTCGGCGCGGCGTTCTTCCCGGAGCCGTTTGCGGCCCTCTGCGCGCACGTGGACGCGCAGCCGCTGGCCGCATAGCCCGCGGCTACCCCGCCGCCTCGTCCTGCTGCCAGAGGTGGAACGCGTTCCCCTCGCTGTCCGAGCATCGGGCGAACCAGCCATGGCCGGGCACCGGAGAGCGGTCGTCCGCCTGCCCGCCGAGCTCCCGCACCGTTCCGATCGACGCGTCGATGTCGTCGGTCGAGAAGTAGAAGTTCGGGTGCCCCGAGCGCTCGTCGGACGCGTACACCGCCGCTCCGGCGGCACCGCCCGCCTGGCCCATCCGGTAGTCCATCCCGGGCATTCCCGCGTCCTGGAACTGCCACCCGAAGACGCCCTGCCAGAAGCCCTGGGCGCGGTCGGCGTCCTCCGCCGGGAACTCGATGTGCACGATCTCGCCGGACATATCTCTCCCTCCCTGGATCGGATCGCCCGACGGTAGCACCGCCTCCAATACCGCGTCCGCGAAATTCCTTTCGGCGACGGCGTTGACGCGCTCCCCCGTCCGGGGGATAACCGAAGTATGAGAACGCAACATGTTTCCGTATTCGGGGTCGCGACGATGGTCATGATCCTGCTCGCCACAGGGGTGGCGACACGTCTTGCCGAGGTGGCGCTCGCCTCGGCGGTGCAGCTGACGACGGCCGCCGGCGGCGGGTATCTGACGCCGGACGATCTGGTCGCGGCCGACGGGCGCCACATCGCCTTCGGGCTCGTGCGCCTGCTGCTGCCGGGTCTGCTGATCCAGGCGCTCCTGATCAAGCTCGTGGTAGGCACCTACCGCGGGCTGCAGATCTCCTACCTCGCGACCGCGGCGGTGCTCGGCGCGTTCGCCGTGGCGTCGCTCGGCCTGGCGTCCGTGACGGCGCAGTGGTTCGCGGACAGCCCCTCGCTGCACGCGCTCACGTCGCTTTCGCCGGCCGCCATCTACCTGGCCGTGGCCATTTCGGCCGTCACGATCATCGTCGAGGCGATCGTGCTCCAGGGACTGGTCGAACAGCCGATCGGCCGGTACCCGCTGATGGCCCGCCGGGCCTCGTAGTCACCGGGAGCGGGCGGCGGGCGGCGCGCTCTGCGCCGCCCGCCGGTGACGCGGGCGGGCTTGCGACGCCGGTCACATGCCGATATCGTGACGATCAGTACGACCAGGGTCGAACCTCGGGGCAGGGAGATGACGGGTGGCGACGGATCTCGATACTCGGCGGGCCGAGGGGCGCAGCGGCTCCCCGGACGTGGTGCTCGCGCCGGCCCACGAGCCGGCCTACGCCGCCGCCGAGCGGCGTGTTCCCTCGGACGGGCTGCGGGCCTCGGCAGTGCTCACGGCCGTGCTGCTGCCCGGCCTGGCGGCGACGGTCAGCGTCGCCCTCTACATCGCGCAGGACCAGTGGGTCGGCTGGCTGAACGACGGCGGGCCGCGCGCGTACCTGATCGGCTCCCTCGCGGGCGTGATCGCGTGGATCCTGCTCGCCGTCGCCGCGCGCGGCATCGCCACGCCGGCAGGTGGGAACCCGTCGGCGTACGGCCAGCTGTGCGAGATGCTCGACGAGCTCGAGGCCAACCACCGCGCGCTTGCGGGCGAGGCCGTGAACGCCTCCGGGCGTGCCGCGCTTGCGATCGCCGACGAGCACCTGCGCCACATGCGGGCCTGCCTGCACGGCGACCGGCTCCCGGGGCAGGCGTGGGCGTTCGGGAGCGGCTACATCGGCATGTGGCGGCGCGCCCACCGCGTCGAGGAGGCGCTGCTGATGGTCAGGCCCCGGGCGACGGTGATCGGTTCCGCCGTGCGGGACATGTTGCGCCTGACCGGGTCGACCATCCCCAAGCGTGAGCGGCTCCTGGCCGAGATCGTCGAGGCGATGACCGCCATCGACCCCAAGGGCACCGCCGCCTACCTCGGCACCGAGCAGGCCCGCGTGCGCGCCCGCATGCCCGCACGTGGCTCCGAGCTCGGGCCGCGGGCCGTGCTCGGAGCGGTGCGGCGGTCGATCAACGACTTCCGCGACCAGCGCCGGGCCGGGCTCGTGCGCGCCCGTAACCACCTGCTCGCCACCATGGCCGCCACGGGGCTCGTCACGTACGTGTTCCTCGGCATCGCCTTCCTGATGCAGGCCCAGGTGAGCGCGATCGTCGCCTTCTCCGCGTTCTACCTCACGGGCGCCGTCGTCGGCCTGTTCCGCCAGCTGCAGGCGGCGTCGACCCGCTACGCCGCCGCCGAGGACGACTTCGGGCTCTCGTACGCCCGGCTGCTGCACGCCCCGCTCTTCTCCGGCCTGGCGGCCGTCGCCGGCGTGATGCTGACGGCGCTCGCGTCGCAGCTGATGCTCGCCAACGGCACGACAGGGGGGTCGGCGAACGGGGTCACCATCCCTAGCCTCGACCAGGTCTTCAACCTCTCCACGAACCAGGGCGGGCTCGTGTTCGCGGCCATGTTCGGGCTCGTGCCGAACCTGTTCATCGCCCGGCTGCAGCTGCGGGCGGAGTCGTACAAGGACGACTTGCGCAGCTCGGAGACCGCCGAGCACGCCGGACCGGACACCGAGGTGTCGTAGGCGGCACTGGCCGCCCGGATACGTAGTTCCCCCGGATGCGCGATGCCCCGCGCGTGCCTAACGTCGGCGCATGTCGAGCAGTGGCCCAGCAGAAGGGGCGACGGGCGGAGCGTTCGTCTTCGCCGCGATCGCGATCGTGCTGGTGATCGTGGCGGTTGCCGTCACGGCGTGGCTCGGCGGCCGCTCGAGCGCGTCCGGCCGCACGGCGACGGTCGCCACTACCGGCGCCCTCGCCACGACGCCGGCGTCGAACGTCAGCCCCATCGTGGCCGCGGGGGCGCACGACTACAACCAGTTCGCCTGCGCCCAGTGCCACGGCATCGGTGGGGTGGGCGGCGTCTCGGCCGACGTCCCGGCGCTGAACACGCTCGGCACGGCGTTCTCCGTCGCTCAGCTGCGGCAGATCATCGAACACGGCCTGGGCGCGAGCGCCAATCCGACCAAGCCGTACATGCCGGTCTGGCACGGAATCGTCTCGCCGCGGCAGGTCTCCGAACTCGCTGCCTACATCCGCGCCGGTCTTCCGACAGTGCCCGGCGCCACGCCCGTTCAGGTGCCGACCGACCAGGGCCTTGCCGTCGAGGGATCCGCGCTCTACGTCCGCGACGGTTGCATCAACTGCCACGGCCCGAACGGCCTCGGTGGTGTGCCCAACCCGCAGTCGCCGGACCGGACGATTCCGCCCCTCTCCGGCCCCGACTTCCGGCTCCAGTTCAACACGCCCGCCAAGATCGCGAACGTGATCCGTTCGGGTAGCGTCATCGGCCGCGCGCCGATCGTGAGCATGCCTCACTGGGGCGGGATCCTGCCTGCGCGTGACGTACAGGCGCTCATCGCCTATCTGGCCACGCTTCAGTAGCGACGGGTGCGAGAAGCGCGACCAACCACGGTGCCCTCGCCGCGAGGGCGGCGACGTCAGCGACCTCAGCCAGCGCCGGGGTCGGCGCCGACGGGCGACCAGGGCTTGAAGCCGTTCTCGAGCTCGCGCAACGACGGGCCGAGCGCGGGATAGTGGCGCTGGAGCACGTCGACGAAGCGGGTGCCCTCGATCCAGTCGATCCCTGTCTGCGTGTATGTCGAGGCGCTGTAGTCGTCGGTGAGGAAGCGGTCGCTGTTGATCCGCCGCGACGCCATCAGGATGAAGATCCGGAACGCGGTGTCGCTGAAGGCGAAGCCGCGCGGCGGCTTCTCGGCGAACATCCCCACGATCACGTCCAGGCGCTCGACGTCGCCGTAGAGCCGGCGCAGCTCGGTCGACCAGCTCGCGGTCGTCGGTGAGGTCCTCGAAGTCGTTCGCCGGTTGCAGATGGAGCAGGCGCCGGAACTCGTTGTAGCGCGGCACCCCCAGCTCGCGGGAGCGGAGGATGTCGGTCGCCGCGACGTCCATCAGCTTGCCGTCAGGCCGCTCGAACTCCTGGAGGAAGCGGGGGAAGTTGTTGAGGACGATGGCGCCCGGATGGGCGGTTCCGAACGAGTACAGGAGGTCGAGCATGCCGATCCTGTCGAGCGCCGACTGCGAGCCCGGGCCGGACAGCTCCCGCAAGGTCAGCTGCTCCAGCGTGTGACCGTCGAGGGCCGAGCGGAACGCGTAGTCGTCGGCGATCAGCGGGTGCATCCGGTAGACGATCGTGAACTCCTCGGTGAGCGCGTAGGGCACGCCGAAGTGGTCGTGTCTTCGAGCCGGGGATGCCGCTGATCACCTCGCTCGAGCTGATCCGCCCGAACGTGCGCTTCACCCGCTCGCCGGCGATCCCGTACCAGTTCGCCCGCATCGCGATCTCCATCGTCGGATGGGCGATCACGGCCGGCGTCCACTCGACCGTGTGGATCTTCGCGAGCAGCGCCGCGCAGGATCAGGCGGGCGCGCTGGAAGAGCTCCTCGTCGGCCCACGCCGGGTACTCGGCCGCGAGGCGGTCGCAGATCGCGTTGTGCTCGAGCGTGAACAGGTTCGCGAGCATCTGCAGGCCGATCCAGAAGCCGGGGACGAGGCGGGGGTCGCGGGCCGGGTCGTCGGGGAGCGGCACGACCCCGTTCGCGATCCACGTGCAGCTTGCCGCCGGCGCCGGTACGGACGAGGTTCTGCGCCTCGGGGTCGACGCCGTAGAGCTGGGAGCCGTCCCACCAGTGGGTGGCGCTCACGTTCAGGAACGTCGGCGGGAATCGGCGTCCGGCGGCCGGGTGGTGTCGGGCACCGTCCGCAGGACCGAGAGCGGCGGCGCCGGCCATGGGTCGCCCTTCTCCAGCGGAATCTCCCAGCGGTGGTCGGGATCGCCGCGGCCGTGGCTGAACCAGTCCTTGATCATGAACTGGATCCACGACGCGGCGAACAGGTTCAGCGATTCGGCCGGGATGAAGCTCGTGTGCGGGTCGAGCAGCTCGCGGCTGACCGTGCGGGGGTTCGGCGCCATCAGTTCGTCGTCCGGCTCGGCCCGGGTGGCGTCGAGCGGGACGTTGCGGCCGAACCGCGAGCCGGCATGCCCATCCGCGGCTCGGCGAGGTCGTTGTAGGTGCCGTCGGCCGCTGCGGTTCACCAGGAACGACGGATCGAACGCGGGCAGGGGCGGCAGGTCCACCGACGCCTCCCCGCTCGTGTTGTACAGGTTCTCCTGGCGCAGGATGTTGCGCAGGCCGATCAGCGTCGCCAGGCCGAGCGGGACGGGCAGCTTGTCCCAGCCCACCGAGCGGTCTGCGGCGGCGCACAGGTCGTCGTAGAGGCGCCAGGCGATCGTGTCGCGATAGACGGAGCCCGACACGGGGTCGGCGCCCTCTGGCTCGGAGAGGAGCCGCCAGGCGGCGCGGCCCGCGAGCACGACGCCGCCGGCGATCAGTCCGGCGCGAAGCAGCCTGCCCGCGCTCATGTCGCCGCTCCGGGCCGGCGCCGGCCGGCGTAGGCGGCCAGGGCGAGAGCGGTGTTGAGCGCCGAGATCGACGTCGCGATCAGCGCGGGCCGGGCCGGGATCTGACGGGTGAGCCCGGCCAGCGCAGCCGACGCGGTGTCGCTCGCGTGGATCACCGGCGCCGTCCGCACCGTGGCCTGCCGCAGCTCGCCGTCGGGCAGGAGCAGCTGAAGCCCGATCACGACGGTGCGGATCCCGAACATGCGGAAGACGTACTGGACGGTCTGGTTGTCGTCGCGGGAGACTCCCAGGTTGCGTGCGAGCAGGGACGGCGCCACGAGGGCGGCCGATCCGTTCACGATCCGGATCGCGGCCAGCGCCACACGGGCGAGACCGGGTACGCGGCTGGTTGGCATCGTCCACCCCCTCTGCCGTCGCGTGCAGGCGACCGAGACTGCCCGGCCATCCTACAACTGCGGGCGCTCGCGGTGGGCATCGCGGCTAGCGCAGGACCTGCCAGACGACGAGCGCGACGAGGTAGATGGTCGCGTAGGCCACCACGAGCCCCTGGACGACCAGCGCCGAGATCTCGCGCACGGTGAAGTGGGTGATGCGCAGCCAGGCGATCTTCACGATCTCGCCCGTGAGCATGAAGAGGCAGAAGAGCGAGACGAGCCCGCCGGGCCCGGGCACCGCCAGCAGGGCGTAGAGCATGCCCAGATGGGCGACGTTGTTGAAGACCACGAAGACCATCGCGATCAGCTCCCGCTCGATCAGCCGGTCGCCGATGGCGAGCACGAGGCCGACCTCGGCGACGCCCAGCAGGACGATCTCGGCGATGTGGATGGCGTCCGGCGCGTGCAGCGTCCGCTCGAGCGCCTGGACGAGCGCGACGTAGGCGACGGCGAACGCGATGGCCTTGACCGCCGTCTCGGCCCAGGCGAGCGGCTCGTACCTGCCGAGATGCCACGCCCGATGCTCCCTCACCGCCATGGATCGCGAGCTTAACCGTCTCGGCTACGTTGTCGGCGGATGGACATCGCCGGCGACATCGGCGGCACGCACACTCGCCTCGCCCTCTTCGACCCTGGAGCCGCCGGCCCCGCCGCGCTCGAGGTCTACTCGAGCCGCGACCACGACGGCCTCGAAGCGATGATCGGCGCCTTCCTCGAGGCCCACCCGGCGCACGTCGAGCGGGCCTGCTTCGGCGTCGCCGGGCCGGTGCAGAACGGGCATGTGAAGACCACCAACCTGGCCTGGCCGGTCGACTCCCGCCGGGTCGCCAGGGTGCTCGGGATCGAGCGGGTCGGGCTCGTGAACGACCTGTACGCGAACGCCTACGGGATCGCCGACCTGGGGCCGGACGACATCGCCACCTTGCGCGAGGGCGACCCGTCGATCGGCGGGAACGCCGCGGTGATCTCGGCCGGCACGGGCCTGGGCGAGGCCGGGCTGTTCTGGGACCGCCACCGCTACCACGTGTTCGCAACCGAGGGCGGCCATGCCGACTTCGCCCCGCGCGACGACCAGGAGACGGCCCTGCGCGCCTACCTCGTTCGCCGGCATCCGCACGTCAGCTACGAGCGCGTCTGCTCCGGCATGGGGCTCGTTGCGATCCACGACTTCCTCTGCGACCGCGAAGGCGCCCCCACGGACCACGCCAACGCCTCGGCGATCACGGAGTCCGCCATGGACGGCAGCGACGCGGTGAGCGCCCGCGCGCTCGACATCATGGTGTCGATCTACGGCGCCGAGGCCGGGAACCTGGCCCTGAAGCTGCTCGCGACGGGCGGCATCTACGTCGGCGGCGGCATCGCCCCGAAGATCGTCGAGAAGCTGAAGGAGGGACCGTTCCTGGGGGCGCTCGACGCGAAGGGCCGGTTCTCGGAGCTGCTCGGGCGCATCCCCGTCCACGTGATCCTGAACGACCGCACGGCGCTGCTGGGTGCAGCCCGGCTCGCTCGCGGCGACGAGCCCGGGCTGCACCACAGCTGAGGCCTGCTATCCCAGCTGGGCCAGGTCTGCCTGGAGCTGATCGATGTCGAAGCCTTGCGGGCTCTTCCCGTTCACGTCGAGGAAGTCCGGGTTCACGATCGCCCAGGCCTCGTCGACGTAGTGCGAGCAGAAGCGCTGGCCCATCGGCTGCACGCGCCCCCAGGTGACGCACTCGATGTGCTTGCGGTGGGCGACGATGGGGACGTAGTGGCCGCCGGCGTTGGGCGACCCGGCGACGTAGCTCCACATCTTGTGGTCGCCGAACTCGGTCTCGGCCGACTGCGGCACCTGGATGCCGATGCCGACGGCGCCGAACAGGTAGGCCGCCTCGGACACCTCCGAGAAGTTGCCGGCCTGGATCTTGCCGACGTCGAGCGCCAGGTAGGCGCCGATCTTGTGACGGGTGCCGGCCGCGTCGACGATGCCCGTCGTACGCCGGTAGCCGAGCGCCGTGCGGACGTTCGAGCCGCGGTCGGTCGGGTTGCTGCCGGGAGGCCCGGCGTTCGCGTCGAAGCCTGTGGCCGCCGAGTAGTCGGAGAGGACGCCGGCGTCGTCGAATGCGGCCGGCTTGCCCGCGACGGTGCTCGTGAGGAGATGCTCGTGGGCCGCGCCGGCCCACACGCAGTCGCCCCACTGGTCGTTGCCCAGCATGCCCCAGCTGCCCTGCGGGACGACGTTGTCGTACCCCCAGTCGTCGGGCGGCGCGGGCAGCGCCTCGGCGGTTCGGTACCGGGCGAACTTGAAGTCGCGGTCGTCGTGTGTGGCGTCGGCCTTTCCGTACCGGAAGGTGGTCATGCGTTGCCTCCTCGTGCTCGCAGGGGGATCCGCCGGTGTGTGCCCTGGCCGACGACGCGATCCCGTTCGTGGCGGATGAGTCTACCGCCCCTCAGGACGCCCGCAAGCGTCGGGTTCTTCCGGCTAGAGCGCCGCCCGCATCTGGCGGGCGAACGCGAGCACGTGCTCGAGCGCAACCCGGCGGGCGGCCTCGGGATCGGCGTCGGCGATCGCCTGGAGCAGCGCCCGGTGCTGGCCCACCGGGTCGCGCATCGGCGGCAGCCGGTCGAACGTGACGTACCAGATCCGGATCGACATGTTCAGGTAGCGATCGAGGTCGCGGGCCAGGTACGGGTTGCGCGAGCAGCGGTGCACGAACCGGTGCACGCGCGCGTCGAGCTCGATCAGCGAGGTCTGGCTATCCGGCCCGTCGTCGAGCTCGGCCAGGAGCGCCTCCAGCTCACGGCGGTCTTCGGCGCCCGCCAGCCGGGCGGCCCGCTCGGCGGCGTGCGGCTCGAGCTGGGCGCGCACGTCGGCGATGTCCGAGAGGCTCGTGATGTTCACGCTCGACGCGAACGTGCCCCGGCGCGGGTAGACGACGATCAGGCCCTCGAGCGACAGGCGGCGCAGGGCCTCGCGGACCGGGGTGCGGCCCATGCCCAGGTCGCGGCTGAGCGCGTCCTCGTCGATGGGCGCCTCGGGCCGGATGGCGAGCGTGATCAGGCGATCGCGCAGCGCCGCATAGGCGCGGTCCGACAGCAGCCCGGCGTCATCGGCGGGGCGGGCCGGGAACTGGTTGCGTGCGGTCGTCGGCTCTGATATATCAGTTGTCTACCAGACCGGGAGGACGCGGGCAAGTCCCGCGCCCCACGTGGACGACGAAGGGATAGACGCGATGAGCACGCTACCGGGACGAGCCCGCGCCGTGGTGATCGGGGCCGGCATCGTGGGCAACAGCGTCGCCTACCACCTCCACCAGCAGGGGTGGACCGACCTCGTCCTGATCGACAAGGGGCCGTTCCCCAACCCCGGCGGCTCGACCGGCCACGCCTCGAACTTCATCTTCCCGGTCGACCACTCCAAGGAGATGACGGCGCTCACCGCCGACAGCGTCCGCCAGTACAGGGAGCTCGAGGTCTTCACGCAGAGCGGCGGCATCGAGGTCGCCCGCACCGAGGAGCGCATGCAGGAGCTGCGCCGGCGGATGTCGTCCGCCCTCGCCTGGGGCGTCGGTGGTGTGTCGCTCGTCACGCCGGCGCAGATCAAGGAGATGGTGCCGTTCGTCGACGAGTCGATCCTCGTCGGCGGCTTCTACACCGAGGGCGTCGGCGTGGTCGACTCACTTCGCGCGGGCACGCTCATGCGCGAGCGCGCCCAGGCGGCCGGTGCGCTCACGGCGCTCGCGAACACCGAGGTGCTCGGGATCGACGTCGAGCACGGCCGCGTGAGCCGCGTGCACACGACCCGGGGCGAGATCGCGGCCGAGATCGTCATCGTCGCCTGCGGCGTCTGGAGCCCAAGAATCGCCCGCATGGCCGGTGCGTCGATCCCGCTCACTCCGGCCGTCCACCAGATGATCGACGTCGGGCCGGTGCCGCGGTTCGCCGACGCGAAGTCGCACATCGACTACCCGATCGTGCGCGACATGGACACGAACATGTACGAGCGCCAGGACGGCGCCGGGCTCGAGATCGGCTCCTACGCCCACCGCCCGATCCTGCACGACCCGGAGGAGATCCCCTCGGTCGAGGAGGCCGCGCTCTCGCCCACCGAGTTCCCGTTCACCCAGGCCGACTTCGAGCAGCAGATGGAGCACGCGCTCGAGCTCTGCCCCGAGATCGTCGGCGACGAGTCGGTCGGCGTGAAGTACGCCATCAACGGCCTGCTCTCGCTGACGCCGGACGGCATGCCGATCCTCGGCGAGACGCCCGAGGTCAAGAACCTCTGGTCGGTGGCGGCGGTGTGGGTCAAGGAGGGGCCCGGCGTCGGCAAGTCGGTGGCCGAATGGATGGACCATGGCGAGTCCGAGATCGACCTGCACTCCTCCGACATCGCCCGCTTCTGGGAGCATCAGAAGACCCGCGTGCACGTGCGGGCGCGGGCGGCCGAGGGCTTCAACAAGACCTACGGCATCGTCCACCCCGGTGAGCAGTGGGCGTCGAACCGCGACGTCCGGCTGCCGCCGTTCCACTCCCGCCAGGCCGAGCTCGGCGCGATGTTCTTCGAGGCCGCCGGCTGGGAGCGGCCGCACTGGTACGAGTCGAACGCCCCGCTCGTCGAGGAGTACGGCGACCGCATCAACCGGCGTGAGGCCGAGTGGGACGCGCGCTGGTGGTCGCCGATCATCACCGCCGAGCACCTGGCAATGCGCGACGGCGCCGGCATCGTCGACCTGAGCGCGTTCACGATCTTCGACATCGCCGGCCCCGGAGCGCTCGCCGCGGTGCAGCGGGTGGCGATGCGCCAGATGGACGTCCCCGTCGGCCGGGTCGTCTACACGCCGGTGCTCTCGCCCGGCGGCGGCTTCAAGGCCGACCTCACGATCATGCGCCTCGGCGACGAGCTGTTCCGCGTGGTCACCGGTGGCGCCCACGGCCCGGCCGACCGGAAGTGGTTCTCCGACCGCCTGCCCGAGGACGGCACCGCCCAGCTCACCGACATCACGTCGGGCTGGACGACGCTGGGCCTCTGGGGGCCGCAGGCGCGCACGATCCTCGAGGGGCTCACCCGCGACGACGTCTCGCACGAGGACTTCCGCTTCGGCACCTGCCGGACGATCGAGATGGACACGCTGCGGGTGCTGGCGTCGCGCATCTCCTACGTCGGCGACCTCGGGTGGGAGCTGTACGTCCCCATCGAGGAGGGCCGGCGGCTGTGGGACATGGTCTACGAGGAGGGCCGCCCGCACGGCCTCGTCCCGGTCGGCATCGGCGTCTACGGCACCACCGGACGGCTCGAGAAGTGCTACCGGGCCTTCGGCTTCGAGCTCGAGAGCGAATACGACGTCGTCGAGGCGGGCATGGCCTGGGGGAAGGTCAAGGATCAGGACTTCGTCGGCCGCGACGCGCACCTGCGCCACCGCGAGGAGGATCCGGTCGCCGTCATGTGCACGCTGACCGTCGACGACCACACGTCGAAGTCCGGCGTGAAGCGCTACATGCTCGGGCGCGAGCCGGTGCTCGCCCTCGACGGAAGCCGCCTCGTCGATCGCAAGGGCCGAGGCTCGTACGTCACGAGCGCCGGCGCCGGGCCGTCGATCGGCAAACACATCCTGATGGCGTACCTGCCTCCCGAGCGGGCGGTGGCGGGCGAGCGGCTCCTCGTCGAGTACCTCGGCGAGCGCTACCCGGTCACGGTCGCCGTGGCCGACTCGACGCCCGTGTTCGATCCCGAGAACACCCGCATCCGGAGCTAGGGTGGTGCCTCCATGCCGCTGAACATCCTGTGCTGCGTCAAGCGGGTGCCGATGACCGGCGGCCGGATCGTCCTCACTGCCGACGAGCAGGCGATCGAGACCCGCCATCTCGGCTTCACGATCAGCCCCCATGAGGAGTGCGGGGTCGAGGAGGCGGTGCGGATCGTCGAGCAGCACGGCGGCAGCTCGACCGTGCTGACGCTGGGGCCGCCCGAGGCCGAGGAGCAGCTGCGCGACGCGATGGCGCTCGGCATCGACCGGGCCATCCTGCTCCAGGCCGGCGCCGAGCTCGACGGCCAGGCCACGGCGGCCGCCATTCTCGAGGCGATCGAGGCCGAGCGGGCCGCCGGCACGGACTACGACCTGATCTTCTTCGGCAACGAGTCGGCCGACGCCGGCAACTATCAGGTCGGCATCCGGGTCGCCCATGCGCTCGGCCGGCCGTGCGTGACCGGCCTCAAGGCGGTCGCCGTCGAGGAGGGCGGCCTGCGCTGCGAGCAGGAGGTGCCCGGCGGCCGCGACGTCTACAGGCTGCCCCTGCCGGCGGTCGTGACGGTCAAGGAGGGGCTGAACCTGCCCCGCTACCCGTCCGTGCCGGGGCGCATGCGGGCCAAGCGCAAGCCGCTCGAGACGCGGCCGGTCGCAGCGGCCGACGCGGGCGTCGAGAAGGTGCGGCTGGTGGTGCCCGCCGGCCAGGGCAAGCAGGCCCAGATCCTGGGCCACGGCCCGGACGCGGCGCCGGCCGTCGTCGAGATCCTGCGCGGGGCGGGGCTCATCTAGTGGCCGTCCTCGTCCTCGTCGAGCACGCCGGCGGCACGGCCGACGACGTCTCGCAGCAGGCGGCGACGCTCGCACGCGGCTACGCGGAGGCGGCCGGACAGCCGCTCGAGGCGGTGCTCTTCGGCCCCGACGCCGCCGGCGCGGCTTCCAGTCTCGGCGCGCTCGGCGTCTCGGCGGCGTACGTCGTCGTCCACGAGGGGCTGACCGCGTTCGCGCCGCAGGCGTGGGGACGGGCAATTGCGGAGCTCGTCGCGGCGCACTCGCCGGCGGCTGTCATCGCTCCCGGGAGCGAGCGCGCGACCGAGGCGATGGCGCACGCCGCGGCGATCGCCGACCTGCCGTTCGCGGCCAACTGCATCGCGGCCGCGCCGGGCGACCCGGCCGAGGTGACCCGCCTGCGCTGGGGCGGGAGCCTGCTAGAACAGGCCCGCGTCCACGGCGCGGCGAAGCTCCTGACCGTCGCCCCGCACGCCGTCGAGGCCGTGCCGGCCGCCGCGCCCGCGCAGACCACGGTCTCCGAGTTCACCCCGGCGCTGACCGAGGCCGACCTGGTCGTCCGCGTCGCCGAGCGCACCCAGACCGACACCGGCGGCGGCGTCTCGCTGGCCGATGCCAAGGTGGTCGTGAGCGGCGGCCGCGGGACCGGATCGGCCGAGGGATTCGCGCCCGTCGAAGCGCTGGCAGCGGCGCTGGGCGGGGCGGTCGGATGCTCGCGGGCCGTCACCATCGCCGGCTGGCGCCCGCACACCGACCAGGTCGGGCAGACCGGCACGAAGATCGCACCCGAGATCTACATCCCCTGCGGCATCAGCGGGGCGACCCAGCACATGGCCGGGTGCAAGGGCGCGAAGCGCATCCTCGCCATCAACACCGACGCCGAGGCGCCGATCGTGGCGAACGCCGACTATGCCGTGATCGGCGACCTGCACGAGGTGCTCCCGGCCATCACGGCCGAGATCGAGAAGGCGAGGGGCGGATAGACCCGGTCGCCCTCGCCGCGCTGCTGGTCGCGCTTGTCGTCGCGGGCGGCCTCTTCACCCGCCGCGCGCTGCTGCTCGTCCGGCTGGTGCGGATGGCGCAGCCGAGCGACCGCTCGGGCGAGGTGCCCGCCCGCCTCCGAAACGAGGCGGTCATCGCGCTCGGCCAGCGCAAGCTGTTGCAGCGGCTTGTGCCCGGGCTGATGCACGCGTTCATCTTCTGGGGCTTCATCGTGCTCCTGCCGACGATCCTGATGGCGATGATCGCCATCGCCGACCGCGGCGAGACGATCCCGTGGCTCGGCCGCCAGGGCTGGTTCGCGCTCCTCGTCGACCTTTTCTGCGTCCTTGTCCTGGCGGGTGTGGTGACCGCGTTTGCGATCCGCAAGATCCAGCGCCCGGCCCGGTTCGAGGGCAGCCACATGGGCGAGGCCGACCTGATCCTGGCCCTGATCGCCGGCATCGTGACGACGCTGCTCCTATGGCACTCGTCGCTGATCGCCCTGCACCTGAACGAGTGGCCCGCCGGCTGGTCGCCGGTCTCGAACGCGCTCTCCAACCTGTTCGGCAGCGGCTCGGGCACCCACGACGCCGAGCGGGCGCTGGTGTGGGCGCACGTCCTGATCGTGCTCTCGTTCCTGGTCTACCTGCCCCGCTCGAAGCACCTGCACATCGGGACGGCGGTCGTGAATGTCTACTTCGGCCGCACCCGCGGCCGCGGCCGGCTGGAGCCGCTGCGGTTCGACGAGGAGGGGCCCGAGGAGGACATGCGGCTCGGGTCGGGCACGGTCGCCGACATGACCTGGAAGCAGGTCGTCGACACCTACTCGTGCACCGAGTGCGGCCGCTGTCAGGACGCCTGCCCGGCCTGGGCGACCGGCAAGGCGCTCTCGCCCAAGCTCCTGATCATGGGCCTGCGCGACCAGCTGTTCGCCGAGGGGCCGGGGATCCTGGCCGCCCGGGCGGCCGGCGAGCAGCCCGAGATGGCAGCGCTCGTGCCGAACGCGGTCACCGACGACGTCGTCTGGGACTGCGTCACCTGCGGAGCGTGCGTGCACGAATGCCCGGTCTCGATCGAGCACATCGACCACATCGTCGACCTGCGCCGCCATCTCGTGATGAACGAGGCCCGGTTCCCGGCCGAGGCGGAGCCGATGCTGCGCGATGTCGAGCGCTCGTCCAACCCGTGGGGCAAGGCCCAGTCCGACCGGGCGGCGTGGGCGGAGGGCCTTGGTGTGCGGGTGCTCGAGCCCGGCGACCCGGCACCGGAAGTCCTCTACTGGGTCGGGTGCGCGGCGTCGTTCGACGAGCGCGCCCGCACCTCGGCCGAGTCGACGGCCAAGCTGCTCGCTGCCGCCGGCGTCGACTTCGCCATCCTCGGGCCGCGCGAGGCGTGCACCGGTGACCCCGCCCGGCGGATGGGGAACGAGTACGTGTTCCAGGCGTTCGCCGAGCAGAACGTCGAGACGCTGAACGAGACGGCGGCGAAGAAGATCGTCACCTCCTGCCCGCACTGCTTCAACACGCTCGCGAACGAGTACCCCGACTTCGGCGGGAACTACGAGGTCGTGCACCACTCCGAGCTGCTGGCCGAGCTCGTCCGCGAGGGCCGGCTCTCGCCCAACACCGGCGATCGGCGGATCACCTACCACGACTCCTGCTACCTGGCCCGCCACAACGACGTCGTGGCCGAGCCGCGCGAGCTGGTGGCGGCCGTCGGGCAGCCGGTCGAGATGGAGCGCAGCGGCGCTCGCACGTTCTGCTGCGGCGCGGGTGGCGCCCACATGTGGATGGAGGAGCGGGCCGGGGCGATCAACGAGGAGCGCGTGCGCCAGGCGGCCGAGACCGGCGCCGAGACCCTGGCCGTGGCCTGCCCGTACTGCACGATCATGCTCGACGACGGCGTCCGCACGTCGGGTCGCGACCTGCGCGTCGCCGACGTCGCGACGCTGCTCGCCGAGTCGATCGACCTGGAGGCCCCGTAGCCGCCCGGCCGCGGGCGATGCCTTGCGGCAATCCTCCCTCGGAGGGGTGATGCATACCGGAGTGCGGGCTCCGACTACCGGGGGCATGACCGAACCGGGCGCCGGCAACCACCCCTGGGATCGCGAGGGCGCGGCCGCCAAAGTGCGGGTGCTCCCGGGCACGTCCTACGAGTTCGAGCTCCGCGGCGAGCAGTGGGTCATGTGCGCCGTGGGACCGGAGATCGAGTCGATCACCGGCTATCCGGCCTCCGACTTCATCGACCACGCCCGCCGCTCCTACGGCAGCATCGTGCACCCCGAGGACTACAGCCGCATGGTCTCGCTCTTCCAGGACGCCATCGAGCGACGCGCGCCGTACGCGATCGAGTACCGGGTGATCCACGCCGACCGATCGACCCGCTGGGTGCAGGGCCACGGCCGCGGCGCCTTCGACGAGAACGGCAGGGTGACGCGGATCGACGGCCTCTTCTTCGACGTCACCGAGCGGCGCCTGAGCGAGGAGCGGCTCGCCCACCTGGCGCTGCACGATCCGCTCACCGACCTGCCCAACCGCGCGCTGTTCCAGGAGCACCTGACGGTCGCGATCGCGAACGCGCGGCGAAGCAAGAGCGGCGGCGCAGTGCTCTTCATCGATCTCGACGACTTCAAGCTCGTGAACGACAGCTTTGGCCACGCCGTCGGCGACGAGCTGCTCGTGCTGGTGGCGCGGCGGCTGCGCGAGTCCTGCCGGGCCGGCGACGTGGTCGCCCGCCAGGGCGGCGACGAATTCCTCGTGCTCGTCCAGGGGGCCGCCGGCGACGCCGATCCCGAGGCCGCCGCGCAGATCGTCGCGGCGAACCTGCGGGTCGCACTCGCGAAGCCGTACGCGCTCGCGAGCACCGATCTCTACATCACGCCGAGCATCGGCGCGAGCCTCTTCCCGGCCGACGGCGACACCGCCGGGACGCTGCTCAAGCACGCCGACATCGCGATGTACGCCGCCAAGGACGCCGGTCGCGACGGCTACCGCCTCTACCAGCCGCCCAAGCGCGACTCGAGCGTCGAGCTCGCGATCGCCTCGCAGCTGCGCCAGGCCGAGCGGCGCGACGAGCTCGAGCTGTACTACCAGCCGATCGTCGACCTCTCGCAGTCGTGCATCGTCGGCGCCGAGGCGCTGCTGCGCTGGAACCACCCCGAGACCGGCACGCTGCTCCCCGGGGAGTTCCTGCCCGCCGCCGAGCGCACCGGCCTGATCCGCCCGATCACCGCCTGGGTGCTCGAGCACGCCTGCATCCAGGCGCGGCGCTGGTGCGACCAGGACCTCGACCTGTACGCCTCGATCAACCTGCCGCCGGCCTACTGGCAGCCCGGGGCGATCCGGCGCGTGATCGCGACGATCGAGTCGTTCGGCCTCCAGGCCGACCGGGTCATGATCGAGTTCACCGAGGAGGCCGCGATGACAGACATCGCCGACCTCGGCCCGCTCCTGGACGACATCCACTCCCAGGGTCTGCGGCTGGCGATCGACGATTTCGGCACCGGCTACTCCTCGCTGGGGCGGCTGAGCCGGCTGCGGCCGAGCATGATCAAGATCGACCGCTCGTTCGTGCGGGGTCTGCCCGGCGATCGCGACGCCGGCGTGCTCGTCGAGACCATGATCACGATGGCCTCCAAGCTGGGCATCCAGTGTCTCGCGGAGGGCATCGAGACCGAGGCGCAGCTCAAGTTCCTGCGCGACGTCGGCTGCCCGCTCGGGCAGGGCTACCTGTACAGCCGGCCGCTGCCGACCGCGCTGTTCAACGGGCTGATCACGGGCGAGGAGCGGCGGGCGGCCTGAGCACTACTCTGCCTCCGTACACCAGGGAGGCGGTCGGGCGAGATGAGCAAACACGAGTCGTCGTCACTCGAGCAGGGCCTGACGCTCGGCTACGGCTACGCCGAGAGCCATCTCGACGATCGCCCGCACCTCCGGCGGATCGTCCGAGCGCGCTCGGCTCCCGAGGTGACGGCGAACCTCGACCCGGCCGAGATCGCCCCGCCCGGCCTTGCGAGCCAGGTCGCCTTCTGGAGCGGTTTCGCCCACGGCGTGCGGCGCTACCTGGTCGAGGACGCTGCCCGCGCTACCCCGCGAGGTTGACGAACAGCTCGAACAGCTGCCCCCAGCCCTCGTCGTAGCCGTCGCGGCGCGGGTCGTCGGGGCCGAGCAGCTCCCAGCCGCGGTGCTCGAGATCGACCCGCGTGTGCTCGCCGTCGAGGCTCGTGAAGCACAGCTCGACCTCGGTCGACGGCCCCTCCTCGAGCGTCGGCTTCCAGCTCATCACGAAGCGGGCCGGCGGCTCCCAGGCGCGGATCGTGCCCCACGGCGCCTCGGTCCCGTCCGACATCCGCTCGAGCACGCGGCCGCCGACGCGCGGCTCGAACACGATCGACTCGGCCTGCACCCGGCCCTCGAACGAGTCCGCGGCGATGCTGTGAGTGGGCAGCGGCCACCAGGTATCGAGCCGTTCGGTGAAGAGTGCGAACACCTCGGCCTGCGGCCGGCGGACGACGACGCTCTTGCGCACCGGCTCGACGGCAGGTGCGGTCTGGTCAGGAATCGGCATGGCCGGTCCTCCTCGGGGTCGGCGGCGCCTCCTCGGCGGCCGCGGCGAAGTCGGCGAGCGCGTCGGCCCACATGCGCTCGACATAGGCGCGCAGCTCGGCCAGGCCGGCCGGGTCGGCACGGTGGATGCGATGCGTGCCCTCGCGGTGCTCGGTGACGAGGCCGGCGTCACGCAGCACGCGCAGGTGCTGCGAGACGGCCGGGCGGCTGACGGGCAATCCGTCGGCCAGCTCCCGCACGTTGCGCGGCCGCTCGACGAGCGTCTCGTAGATGCGCCGCCGGGTCGGGTCGGCGAGCGCCGCCAGGATCATCGGGTAAGCCATCGCTTACCGTCAGTCTAGACTTACGCAGGCTCCGGCGTCAAGCGTCGCGCAGGTCGCGTTGTGCCCGCCACTCGCGCTCGAGGATCGCGTAGTCGATCTCGCTCTGCCACTCGCCCTTCACCCACTCGTTCTCGATCAGCAGCGCCTCGCGGCGCAGCCCGAGCTTCTCGAGCACACGTGCCGAGGCGCCGTTTCGCGCCTCCAGCCGGCCGATGATCCGGTGGAACCCGCACACCTCGAACGCGTAGTCGATCAACGGCTGGGCCGACTCGGTGGCGTAGCCGCGGCCGTGGTGGTCGGGGTGGAACATGAACCCGATCTCCCCCACCTGGTGCTCGCGGCTGACCCAGTGCAGCATCTGGTCGCCCACCAGCTCGCCGGTCTCGCGCAGGCAGACGGCGACAGAGATCTGGTCGTCCTCGTCCAGCAGCTCGGTGTTCCCCATCTTGCGCCCGAGCAGCTCGGCCGTGTCGTCCGTGTCGCGCGGCTCGGTGTAGAGGAACCGGTTCACGTCGGCTCGCGAGACGATCGCAAGCAGCGCGTCGAGGTCCTCCGGACCGTACGCCCGCAGCTCGAGCCGCTCGGTCTGGATGGGCAGGTCGGGGACGAACACGCCCACATTCTGCCCGTTCAGAGGCCCAGCTCCCGCAGCACCTCGCGGTTGTGCCGGGCGTCCTCGCGCAGCGAAGCGATGGTCTGGCCCGGCTTCAGGTGCCGGTCCTGCTCGACCACGACCCAGTCGTCGTAGCCCAGCGCGCGCAGCCGGGCGACGATGGCCGCCAGATCGACGCTGCCCTCGCCGAACAGGCAGAAGACGCCTCGCCGCCAGGCCTCCTCCATCCCGAGGCCCTTGGCGCGGATCTCGTCCATCACGGCCCCGTCGACGTCCTTCAGGTGCACGTGCGAGATGAGCTCGCCGTAGGTGTCGAGGAACGCCACCGGATCGCCGCCGCCGAACGCGGAGTGGCCGCTGTCGAAGCAGAACCCGAGCACGCCCGGGTCGACCTGGGCCGCGAACCGGTCGATCTCGCGCGGGGTCTCGACGTAGGTGCCGCCGTGGTAGTGGAAGGCGGGCCGGTAGCCGCGGTCGAGGCAACGCTCCGCCGCGCGCTGGGCGTTGGCCACGAGCAGCGCGAAGCGCGCATCCGAGAGCCAGGTGTCGGGATGCTCCTCGATCTGCCCGGCCCGGCCAGCCGCTCGGGCTCGCAGAAGGCGTCCGAGATCAGCGCGTACGGACGGGTGCCACCGGGCGGCGTCGTCTCGTCGAGGATGCCGAGGGCGCGGTCGAGGAACGCGAAGTCCTCGTCGATGTGCTCGCGCCGCGACAGCCGCAGCGGCAGGAACGAGCCCACCAGCTCGAGGTTGCGCTCCTGGAGCGCGGCCGACGTCCCCGCCGCGTCGCCGAAGTAGCCGGGAGGCCCGAGCTCGGTGCCCTCGTGGCCGGTCTCTGCGATCGCGTCGAGCACGTCGACCGGATCGGGCAGGCCTGCGTCGTCGGCGGTCAGCTCGAAGATGCCGAACGAGACGGGCGCGGATGCGACCCTCATGGTGTCTCCTTCCCCGTGATCGGGACACGTGGGTCTCGGGTCATGGCCGGCCAGGCGTCCCGCGTCCAGGCCAGGTCGGGATCGTCCTCGGCGGCCATCGACCGCTGCTCGGCGGCGAGGGCGTTCAGGTAGTAGCCGTGGTAGCCGTGCGCCGCGCAGAACGGGTGGTATCCGCGCGGGACGAGCAGGACGTCGAGATCGCGCACCGTCCAGGTCTCGTCCAGGTCGCCCGTGCGGCTGTAGAGCCGCTGCACGCCGAACGCCTCGGGCGCTTCGAAGCGGTAGGCGTAGACCTCCTCGAGGTCGTTCTCGACCGGCAGGCGCTCCTGCTCGTGCTTGTGCGGCGGGTACGACGACCAGTTCCCCGCCGGCGTCAGCACCTCGACCACGAGCAGCCGGTGGGCCGGGAACCCGGGCGCGATGATGTGATTGATCTGGCGGGTGGCGTTGCCGGAGCCGCGCACCTCGACCCGCACCTCCTCGGGCGGGATCGGCCGCACGGGGTGGACGGCATCGGCGCGCGCGGCGCACACGCCGACGAGCCCGTCGCCCTCGATCGTGCCCGCCGAGCCGGGCGGCAGGTAGAGCGCGCGGGGCAGGTCGGCGAACGGCGAGGGGCGGTCGCCGAGGTTGTGGCGATCGCCGGCGACGGTCACCGCGAGCGTTCCGCCCAGGTTCACGAGGCAGACCTCGTCGCCGCCCGTCTCGATCGGGGCCGAGCCGGCGACGCGCAGCGACCGGTACGAGAGCCAGCGCCAGCCCGCCTCGGCCGGCGTGACGGGTGGTGCAGGCGCGCGCAGCATGAGCTCGGTCATGCGAGATCTCCTTCGTAGGGCATGGCCAGGGAGCAGCCGAGCCGGGCGGCGACGTGGGCGCCGGCGCGGTTGGCGACGGCGGCCGCGTGCGGCCGGCGTGTCGCCGCGGAGCAGCCGCCAGCCGAGGGCGGCGGCGAAGGCATCGCCCGCGCCGAGGCCGTTCACGACCTCGACCGGGTACGGGGGGATGCTGTCGCGACCGCCGTCGCGCCCGTGCACCGTCGCGCCGTCGGGCCCGTGCTTCTGGACGACCGCCTCCGCGCCGAGGGCCAGCAGCCGCTCCGGAACGTTTGCGCCGACCGCGGCCGTGATCTCCTCGTCCGAGCCCAGCACGACGTCGGCCATCCGCGCGCACATCCCGACCGCGGCCGCGTAGTCGGCCCGGTCGTCCCACAGCACGGCGCGCCAGTCGAGGTCGAGCACGGTCGTCCCGGCACCGTCGGCCCGCGCCTCGGCGACGGCCATCGTCGCCAGCCGCGACGGTTCCCGGGCGAGGCCGGTGCCGCTGACATATGCGAGCGGCACGGCCGCGATCCCGGCCAGGTCGAGCCCGCCGGGTGTGAGCTCCCAGTCGGGGCAGGTGGGGGTGCGGTAGAAGGTGATCGGGAAGCGGTCGGGCGGCCACGCCTCGCAGAAGGCCAGGGCGGTTCGCAGCGTGGGGTGGACGCCGAGCCACCGGCAGTCGACGCCCTCCGACTCGAGGAACCGGCGCACGAAGCGGCCGTGGCCGTCGTCGCCCACCGCAGAGACGATCGCGACGCGCACGCCCAGCCGGGCCAGGCCGGTCGCGACGTTGGCCGCGAACCCGCCCACGTACTTGTGGAAGGCATCGACGTCCTCGAGCGGCGTCTCCAGCTGCATCGGGTAGAGGTCGACGCCCGCCCGGCCCATCACGACCGCCTCGAGCCCGGTGGGCGTGGCGGTGTGGGAGGGGTCGGCTGGCACGGGCAGGTTTCGAATTGGAGAAAACGCCACTTGACAAGGCGAAATTCGAGGCAGAAGATACGCGATCGGTTGAAACGTTTCAACCTGGACGCGGGAGTCCCGATTGCAGATCGGCGTGTTCAATGACGGGCTGGCGCACATGTCGCGCGAGCAGGCGTTCGCCTGGTGCGCCGAGCGTGGGATCCGCCGCATCGAGATGGGCGTCGGCGGCTGGGCCCAGGCCGCCGGCCAGCTCGATCTGAGCGGGCTCCTGCGTGAGCCGTCCGCCCGCGACCGCCTGCTCGGGGAGCTGCGCGAGCACGGCCTCGGGCTCTCGTGCGTGAACGCTGCCGGCAACCCGCTGCACCCCGATCCCGAGATCGGCGCCCGCCATGCGGCGGCCGTCCGCGGCGCGATCGAGCTGGCCCACCTCCTCGGCGTCTCGACGGTTGTCACGATGAGCGGCTGCCCCGGGAGCCGCGACGGCGGCTCAACACCGGTGTTCGCGCCGTGGGCGCTCACGCCGGACGACGAGTCGCTGTGGGAGTGGCAGCTCGAGCACCGGCTCGGCCCGTTCTGGCGCGAGCTCTGCGCCTGGGCTGCCGGCGCGGCGCCGGATGTCACGATCTGCCTCGAGCTCCACCCGGGCGCCTCGGCCTACTCGCCCGGGTCGTACCTGCGCCTGGCGGAGCGCGCCGGCCCCAACCTGGGCGTCAACTTCGACCCGAGCCACTTCTGGTGGCAGGGCATCGACCCCCACTGCGTGATCGAGGACGTCGGCGACCGGATCGGGTTCGCCCACGGGAAGGACACGCTCATCCATGCCGATCGCGTCCGTCGCGACGGCGTGATCGACTTCCGCCACCCGGTCGACCCGGAGACGGCCAGCTGGCACTTCGCCGCCGTGGGGGCGGGCCACGACGTCGACGGCTGGGTCGAGCTCCTGGGCGCGCTCCGCGCCGCCGGATATGACGGCGATGTGTCGATCGAGCACGAGGATCCTCGCATGGGCGCCGAGGAGGGCATCGAGGCGTCCCTCGCCGCGCTCCGGGCGGCCCTGGCCCGGCCGGAAGTGCCGGTCGGGTGACGGTCACGATGACCGACGTCGCCCGCAGATCCGGAGTGTCGGTCGGGACGGTGTCCAACGTTCTGCACCGCACCGCGCCCGTGTCCGAAGGTACGCGGCGGCGCGTGCTGGCCGCGATCGACGAGCTCGGCTACCGCCAGAACGAGGTCGCCCGCTCGCTCAAGCGGCGGGCTACGAAGACGCTCGGGGTCGTCATCCCGGACGCGCTGAACCCTTTCCACGCCACGGTCGCCCTCCAGGTCGAGCGGCGCGCCCACCGCGACGGCTTCGCGGTGCTCCTGGCCGAGACCGAGAACGACCCTGCCACCGAATCCGACCAGGTGCGCGCGCTCGTCGGCCGCCGCGTCGACGGCGTGATCTTCCCGGCGGTGACCGCGGGATCGACGATCCCGACTGAGCTCCTCGACCGCGGCATCCCGGTGGTTGTCGTCTCGTTCGAGGCGGCCGACCCGCGTCTCGGCATCGTCCACGTCGACGAGTACGCGGCGATGGAGCACGTGGTGTCGCACCTGGCGGGGCTCGGCCACGGCCGGATCGCGTTCGCCCACTCCGGCGCGCACGAGGAGTCGGTCGACAACCGCCCCGAGGCGCTCGCCGCCGCTCTGCGCACGCGCGGCCTCGAGCCGGTGCCGGTCGACGACCACCCGACGGCGGTCTGCTGCACGAACGACGTGATCGCGATGACGCTCATGGATACGCTCGAGCGCGACGGCGTCCTCGTGCCCGGGGAGATGTCTGTGGTCGGGTTCGACGACATCCCGCTCGCCGGCCACCGCCGGATCGACCTGACCACCGTCCGCCAGCCGGCCGAGGAGATGGGCCGGGTCGCGGCCGAGATGCTGCTCTCGGCGATCGCCGCGGGCGAGCACGCGGGCCGTCGCGTCATGATGCCGGCCGAGCTCGTCGTCCGCGGCTCGACCGGCCCCGCCCGGAGGGCGGCCTGATGGACGTCCGCTACGAGCGCGTGTCGAAGAGCTTCGGCGGCGTCGACGCCCTGATCGAGCTCGACCTCGACGTCCCCGACGGGACGTTTCTCGCCCTGCTGGGGCCGTCGGGCTGCGGCAAGACGACCGCGCTGCGGATCCTGGCCGGCCTCGAGGAGCCGACATCCGGCAGCGTGCACCTCGGCGACCGCAACGTGACCCGGCTCCAGCCCGAGGACCGCGATGTCGCGATGGTGTTCCAGAGCTACGCGCTCTACCCGCACAAGAGCGTCGCCGACAACATCGCCTACCCGCTGCGGGTGCGGAAGGTGCCGAAGTCCGAACGGGCCGGGCGGGTGGCCGAGGTGGCGCGCATGCTCTCGATCGACGGGCTGCTCGAGCGGATGCCGCGGGCGCTCTCCGGAGGCCAGCGCCAGCGCGTCGCGCTCGCCCGGGCGATCGTGCGCGAGCCGCGGGTCTTCCTGATGGACGAGCCGCTCTCGAACCTGGATGCCCAGCTGCGCCTGCAGATGCGGATCGAGATCAAGCGGCTCCAGAAGCAGCTCGGCGTCACCACCCTCTACGTCACCCACGACCAGGTCGAGGCGATGACGATGGCCGACATGGTCGCCGTCATGCACGACGGCCGCCTTCAGCAGCTCGCCACCCCGGCCGACCTCTATGCCCACCCGGTCAACCTGTTCGTCGCCCGCTTCTGCGGGTCGCCGCCGATGAACGTCCTCGAGGGTGAGATCACCGACGCGGCGTTCATACACACCCAGGGCACCGTGGCCCTGCGCGACGCGCCGGTGCGCGGGCGGTCGAAGCTCGGGTTCCGGCCCGAGCACGGCCAGATCGTCGCCGCCGACGCGCCCGGCGCGCTGCGCGGCGAGGTGTACGTCGTCGAGCCGCTCGGCAACGAGACGCTGATCACGGTGACGCTCGCCGGCGAGCTCGTGAACCTGCGCGCCGCCGCCGGCGTCGAGCCGGCCATCGGCACGCCGGTCGGCATCGTGCCCGACCGCGACCACATCCACCTTTTCGATGCCGACACCGGCGCCGCGATCAGCGCGGCGCCCACCCCCAAGGAGGAGCCCGTAGCCACCTCAGCGACGCAGTCCATGCCCCCGTCCGACCCTGCCTTCGAAGGAGGAGCGTTGCATGAACGACCACCTGAGCAGTGAGCGCGCCTCGCGCTCGTACACCCGCGGCCAGATCGTCAAGGGCGCCCTCGGAACCGGTGCCGTCCTCGGCGGGCTCGGCCCGCTGGCCGCCGCCTGCGGAAGCAGCGGAGGGTCGTCGTCCGGCGGCGGCTCCGGCGGCTCCGGCGGCGGTTCGATCACCATCGGTACGTTCTCCGACCCGGCCATGGTGCCTTTCCAGCAGGTCTTCCTGCCGAAGTTCACCAAGGAGACCGGCATCAAGGTCAACTACCAGCAGACCAACTACAACGCCTGGTACCAGAACTCGAAAACCGACGGCCTGCAGAAGACCGGCGCGTACGACATCTACGTGATGGACGACAACTGGGTGCCGGAATATGCCGCCGGCGGGATCATCCAGAGCATGGACAAGCTCGGGCTGAAGGTGAACCCGGACATCCTCGCCAAGGGCCTCGACCAGGGCTACTGGCCGCCGAAGTCCGGCCCGCGGCTGAAGGCGTTCGCCAACGACACGCCTCAGCTCTACTCGCTGGTCATCATCGACGACGTCGAGATCCTGTACTACCGCGGCGACCTGTTCCCGTCGGCCCCGAAGACGTGGGACGACATCGCCGCGACCGCCAAGGCCAAGACCAACCCGCCGTCGATGTACGGCTGGACGGCCCGCGGCGTTTCCGGCAATCCGATCGTGCAGACCTACCTGCCGCTGCTGAACTCCTACAACGGCAACTTCGTGAACGACGACTGGTCGCCCGGGTTCGCCGGGCCGGAGGGCGTCGGCGCCCTCGAGCGGCTGTTCTCGTTCATCCCCTACATGCCGTCCGGCGTGGCCGCGTTCGACACGAGCCAGGAGACGGCGGTCATGCTCGAGGGCCACTGCACGGCGATGACCGAGTACACGGGCACCGCCCACGTCGTGGACGACCCGACCCAGTCGAAGGTGCCGCACAAGATCGACTTCGCCGCCACCCCCACGCAGGAGCGCAGCGGGCCGGCGATCGGGACGTTCATCTGCGGCATCGCATCGGGTGCGCCCAACACGGCGGGCGCGGTCAAGTTCCTCGAGTGGTTCACGTCGAGCAAGGTGCAGACGGAGTTCGCCGGCACGGGCAGCGCTGCCGTGACGGGGTCTGCGCTGCGCGACCCGTCGCTCTCGAAGAAGTACCGCTGGCTGCCGGCGATCGCCGATGCGGTCGACAACTCCATCCCCAAGCCGCGCACGCCGGACGAGCCGAAGATGGAGGACCTGCTCGGCACGGCCCTGAACCAGGCGCTCGTGCAGGCGATCTCGCAGAAGTCGGGCTACAAGCAGATCGCGCAGTCGCACCTGACGACCGCGGCGAACCAGATCACCGCGTACCTCAAGCAGCAGGGGACGTACTGATACGTGGGGGAACCCAGGGTTCCCCCACGAGCCCCCTCCTTAATGTGCGAGGACGGGCGGCCCGTTCAGCTCCGGCGAGACGCGGTCTCGCCGGAGCGGCGGCGCTTGGGCCGGCGGGACGGGCATGACTGACATTGTGGTCTCGCCGGAGAGTCCCGAGCCCGGGGAGCCGCCGCGGCAGCGCAAGGTCGGGGCGGACTGGGGCGGGCGGTTCTTCGCCAGCCCCTACCTGCTGCTCGTGCCGGCGGCGGTGGCGCTTGCGGGCGTGTCGCTCTACCCGCTGTTCTACGGCGTCCGCGCCAGCTTCACCCACTACCTGTACGGCCGTGACTTCGGCACGAACGGCCTGACGAACTACCGCAACGTCTGGAACGACACGTTCTTCCGCCAGGCGATGGAGACCACGGCGAAGTACGTCGTCTGCACGGTGACGATCGAGACGCTGCTCGGCGTCGGCCTGGCCCTGCTCGTCTCGCGTGAGATCCGGTTCGCGAGCCCGATCCGGGTCGGGCTGATCCTGCCGATGACGATCGCCCCGGTCGTCGTCGGCGTCATGTGGCGCCTGATCTACGACTCGGGCGTCGGTATCACCGATCCGCTGTTCCAGCTCTTCGGCGCGAGCCCGCCGGACGTGCTCGCCCACAACACGAGCGCGTTCATCGCCGTCGTGGTCGTCGACGTGTGGGAGTGGACGCCGCTGATCTTCCTGATCGTCCTCGCCGGGCTCCAGTCGATGCCGCAGGAGCCGCTCGAGGCGGCCCGCGTCGACGGCGCCGGGCGCGTCCGGCTCTTCCTCGACCACACCCTGCCCATGCTCATGCCGGTCCTGCTGGTCGCGATCACGCTGCGGACGATCGACGCCATCGGCACGTTCGACCAGATCTACGTGCTCACCCAGGGCGGCCCGGGAACGGCCACCCGGCTGATCTCGATCTACGCCTATAACACCGCGTTCCTGTTCACCCAGTACGGCCAGGCGGCGGCCATGCTGATCATGCTGCTCGTGATGGTGATGCTGCTGATGGTCGTGGCGGTGCGGCTGATGCGGAGGGCGGCCCGGTGAGCGCGCGCCTGCCCCGGTTCGGGCTCTACCTGACGATCGTCCTGATCCTCGTGGTGGCCATCTTCCCGTTCTGGTGGATGGTGGACACCTCGCTGAAGCAGCCGGTGGACATCTTCGGCGGCGTCACCCTCTACCCGCACCACCCGACGACGAGCAACTACTCGCGCCTGTTCGACGTGTACCACTTTGGCGCCTACCTCGAGAACAGCCTCATCATTGTGGCGTTGTCGGTCGCCTTCAGCCTCACCATCGGCACGCTGGCGGCCTACGCGCTCGCCCGCTTCCAGCTGCGCTTCGGCCTCAACCAGTCCGCGCTCGTGGTCGCGCTGCTCGTGCGCATGATCCCGGGCATCCTGCTCGTGATCCCGCTGTACATCACGCTCGCCAAGTGGGGCCTCCTGAACACGCGGCTCGGCCTGATCCTGATCTACACCGGCCTGAACACGAGCTTCGTGATCTGGATGATGCAGAGCTTCCTGGCCGAGATCCCGCGCGACATCGAGGAGGCGGCGATGGTGGACGGCGACTCCCGCCTGACCGCCCTCTGGCGCGTCGTGATCCCGCTGGCCGCCCCCGGCCTGGCCGCGACCGCGATCTTCTGCGTCATCACGACGTACAACGACTTCCTGATCGCGCTCTCGCTCACGTCGACGACGCAGGCCCAGACCGTGCCGGTGGGCGTCTCGACGCTGATCGGGAAGATCCAGATCGAGTACGGCCCGATGGCCGCCGCGGGGGTGATCGGGGCGCTGCCGATCGTCATCTTCGCCCTGGTCGTGCAGCGCCACTTCGTGCGCGGTCTGACGCTCGGAGCCGTCAAGTGAGCACGGTGCGGATGACGACTGCGCAGGCGCTCGTCGCCTTCCTGGCCGAGCAGCAGGTCGAGCGCGACGGCGAGCGGGCGCCACTCCTGGCCGGGGTGCTCGGGATCTTCGGCCACGGCAACGTCGCCGGCGTCGGCCAGGCCCTGCAGCAGCACGGCGGCCTGCGCTTCATCCTGCCCCGCAACGAGCAGGCGATGGTGCACACGGCCGTCGCCTACGCCCGCCACCGAAACCGGCTACAGACGTGGGCGTGCACGTCGTCGGTCGGCCCCGGCGCGACGAACATGGTGACCGGCGCGGCGCTCGCGACCATCAACCGCCTGCCCGTGCTGCTCCTGCCCGGCGACGTGTTCGCGTCGCGGCGGGTGAATCCGGCGCTGCAGCAGCTCGAGCTGCCCGGCGCCCCCGACGCATCGGTGAACGACGCGTTCCGGCCGGTCAGCCGGTTCTTCGACCGCATCAACCGCCCCGACCAGCTCGGCCCGTCGCTCCTCGAGGCCGTCCGCGTCCTGACCGACCAGGCCGAGACCGGCGCCGTCACGCTCGCGCTGCCCCAGGACGTCCAGGCCGAAGCGCACGACTACCCGCAGGAGCTGTTCGCGCCGCGGGTGTGGCGGATCTCGAGACCGGTGCCCGACCCGGCCGCCGTGGCCGAGCTGGCCGCGCTCGTGCGGGCCGCGCGAAGGCCGCTGATCGTCGCCGGCGGTGGCGTCATCTACTCCGACGCAACCGCCGCGCTGCGCGCGCTGGTCGACGCCACCGGCATCCCGGTTGCCGAGACGCAGGCGGGCAAGGGCGCGATGCCCTACGACCACCCCGGCGCCCTCGGCGCCGTCGGCTCGACGGGTACCCGGGCCGCGAACGTCGTCGCCCGCGAGGCCGATCTCGTCATCGCCGTCGGCACCCGCCTGGGCGACTTCACGACCGCCTCCCGTACCGCCTTTCAGGATCCCGGCCTGCGCCTCGCCTCGCTGAACGTGGCCGCCTACGACGCCCACAAGCTTGGTGCGCTCGCGCTCGTCGGCGACGCCCGGGCCGGGCTCGAGGCGCTGGCCGCGGCGCTGGCGAGCCACCGCGTCGACGCCGCGCACGCCGAGCTGGCGGCGCGGCTGAACCGCGAGTGGGACGCCGAGGTGGGGCGGCTCTACGCCGGCGAGGACGGGCCGCCGACCCAGGCCCAGGTGATCGGCGCCGTGAACGACTCGGCCGAGCCGCGCGACGTCGTGGTCTGCGCCGCCGGCAGCATGCCCGGCGACCTGCACAAGCTCTGGCGCACGCGCGACCCGAAGGGCTACCACGTCGAGTACGGCTACTCGTGCATGGGCTACGAGGTGGCGGGGGGCCTTGGCGTGAAGCTGGCCGATCCCACCCGCGAGGTGCTGGTGATGGTGGGCGACGGCTCGTGGCTGATGATGTCGGCGGAGGTCGCGACCTCCATCCAGGAGGACGTGCGCCTGACCGTCGTCCTCGTCGACAACCACGGCTTCGGCTCCATCGGCGGCCTCTCCCGGTCGCTCGGCTCGGAGGGCTTCGGCACGGCCTACAGCCGGCCGGTCGACCTGGCTGCCAACGCGCGCAGCCTGGGTGCGCACGGCGTGCGCGTCGAGTCGATCGCGGAGCTGCGGGATGCCCTCGCCGAGGCCCGCGCCGCCGACCGCACGACGGTCATCGTCGTCGAGTGCGACCCGGGCCGCGGCGTCGGCTCCTACGAGTCGTGGTGGGACGTCCCGGTGGCCGAGGTCTCGACGATGCCGGCCGTGACCCAGGCCAGGGCCGACTACGAGCGCGAGCGGGCGCGCGAGCGCGCCCTGCCGGGCGGTGCGCGTGGCTGACAACCGGCTCCGCGTCGGCGTGGTGGGCGCGGGGATGATCGCTCAGGTCGAGCACATTCCCAACCTGCTGCACCTCGGCGACCGCTTCGAGCTCGTCGGCGTGGCCGACCCGTCCGCCCACGTGCGCGCGGAGATCACCGGGCGCTACGGCGTCGCCGGCTTCGCCACCGCCGGCGATCTGATCCTGCAGTCGCTCGACGCCCTCGTCGTGGCCGTGCCCGACCCGCTGCACGCGGCGACGGTGCTGGCCGGCCTCGAGGCCGGGTTGCACGTGTTCTGCGAGAAGCCGCTCTGCTACACCGACGCCGACGCCGCCGAGATCGCCGCCGCCCGCGACCGGGCCGGAACCGTCGTCCAGGTCGGCTACATGAAGCGGTTCGACCTCAACTACCAGGCCGCGCTCGAGTATCTCCCCGCCGGCGGCGAGGGCCTGCGCTACCTCTCGGTCGAGGTGTCCGACCCCGACTCGTGGCCGTTCGTCGCCCACCGCCCGCTCGTGCGCCCCGACGACGTCCCCGCCGACCTGATCGCCGACGCCCGCGCTCGTCAGCACGCCCAGGCGGCCGAGGCGCTCGGCGTCGCCGTCGACGGCGACCAGCTGCGCGGCTACACCGAGCCGCTCATGTCCGGCGCGGTGCACGTCGTGAACGCGACCCACGGCATGCTCGACCGGATGGGGGTCGTGCCCGGCCCGGTGCTCGACGGCAAGATCTTCGCCGGCGGCGAGGGCGCGTCCGGGTCGGTGTCGCTCCTGGACGGCCGGGCGCTGTGGCACCTCGTGCAGGTGCTCGTGCCCGGCGTCGCCTGGTACCGCGAGCGCTACACACTGCACTTCGACGACCGTGTCGTCGAGCTCGAGTTCCCCTCGCCGTACCTGAACAACCAGCAGACGTCGCTGCGGGTGCGCCGGTCGGACGGCCTCCGGCTCGATACGGTGCACGTGCAGGCCGGCTATGAGGAGGCGTTCGTGCGCGAGCTCGAGGGGTTCTGGGGCAGCGTCGTGCGCGGCGAGGAGGCCTGCAACACGGTGGAGGATGCCGTCCGCGACGCGCGCCTCCTGACCGACATCGCCCGGCGTGCGGTGGGGGCGGCATGAGCGAACACATGCGCTCCGCCCAGCGGGCGCGGGCGCTCGACCGGCTGGCGTCGCCGACCGGCGTCATTGCCGGCGCGGCGGTCGATCACCGCGACTCGCTCCAGGCGGTGCTCGCGAAGCGCGGCATACAGCTCGACGACGGCGGCATCACCGAGCTCAAGGTGCGGGTCGCCTCGGCGCTCGCACCGGCGGCCACCCTGATCCTGCTCGACGCCGAGTACTCGGTCGCCCAGACCATCGCGGCGGGCGCCGTTCCGGGATCGACGGCGATCGTCGTCCCGCTCGAGGCCATGGGCTACGGCGATGTCGCGAAGGTGGCCGTGACCCGGTTCCTCGAGGGCTGGTCGGCGGCCAAGGGGCGCCGCCTGGGCGCGACGGGCGCGAAGCTGCTCCTGCCCTACAGGGCCGACGTCGCCGACCAGGCCGCGCGCCAGGACGGCGTCGTCCGCACCGCCGTCGCCGACTGCCGCGAGGCCGGGCTGGCCCTGATCGTCGAGCCGATCGTCTACCAGCGCGAGGGCGAGGAGCGCGCCGGCGGCGACCGCTTCGCCGAGCTCGTCGTCCAGGGCGCGCGCCGGCTGGCGGCGCTCGAGCCGGACATCCTGAAGGTGCAGTACCCGGGCTCCGCCGCCGCCTGCGAGGAGCTCGACGACGCCTGCGGCCGCATGGTGCCCTGGGTGCTCCTCGGCGGCGGCGCGAGCGAGGACGTGATCGGCGGCCAGATCGAGGACGCCTGCCGGGCCGGGGCGAGCGGGTTCATCGTCGGCCGCACCCTGTTCGACGCCGGCCTCGTGGCCGACCCGGACGCGTCGCGCAAGGCGCTCGTCACGCACTCGCGGCCGCTGCTCGAACGCCTCGCGGCGATCGCCGAGGACCTGGCGACGCCCTGGCGCGAGCGCGTCGGCGTGCTGCCGCAGCCGCCGCGCGAGTGGTACCGCTAGGCGCCGTTCGGCGCCACGAGCACCTTCATCGCGGCGCCGGTCTGGGCGAGCTCGAGCGCGTCGCCCACGTCGTCCAGCTCAACCCGGTGGGTGATCGCGCGGGCGAAGGGGAGCCGGTGGCGGTGGCGGGCGAGCATGTCCAGCGACGGCCGGTACTGGTCGAGCGTCTCGCCGCCGACGCCGAGGATGGTGACGCCGGGGATGCACACCTGGCTGTTCGGGTTGATCGGCACGGGCCCCATGTCGACGAACGCGCCGGCCTCGATCACCGTGCCGCCGGGGCGGACGAGGTCGAGCGCCTCGATCATGCTCGCCGCGAGGCCCGAGCAGCTGCAGACGACGTCGGCGCCGAGGCCGCCGGTGGCGGCGCGGACCGCCTCGATCCGCTCCTCGCGGCTCGTGCGCGACGCGTCGAGCGCGATGGCGGCGCCGAACGCCCGGGCGTGGTCGAGCCGCTCCGGCAGGACGTCGACCGCGATCAGCCCGCCGGCGCCCATCAGCTCCGCCTTGGCCAGGTGCATGAGCCCCAGCGGCCCGACGCCGAGCACGGCCACCGTGTCGCCGAATCCGAAGCCTCCCGGGACGACCCGCGCCCGGTCGAGCCCGTTCGTCACGGCCAGCAGCTCGGTGAGCGCGGCCAGCTCCGACGGCAGGTCGTCCGGCACCCGGAAGACGCGCGTGCCGGGAAGCAGGTACATCAGCTCCGACCAGCCGCCGAGCAGGTGGGGCGGGTCGGCGCACGTGAGCGAGTTGCCGTAGTCCTCGAGCGCGGTGCACAGGTAGTAGGGCGCCGTCTCCGAGAGGCAGAAGCGGCAGCGGCCGCAGGTCAGGTTGGGCGCCGGGACGACCCGGTCGCCGATCCGCAGCGGCGTCCCGTCGGCGTCGACGGGGGGATCGCCCGGGCCCAGCGCCTCGATGACGCCCACGTTCTCGTGGCCGCAGATCAGCGGGTAGGCCGCCTCCCGCTCGTGATCGGTGCCGGCGTACTGCAGGCTCTCGCCCCGCCAGGTGTGCTTGTCGGTGCCGCAGATGCCCGAGAAGTGCATCCGCAGGAGCGCGGCTCCCGGGCCAGGATCGGGCTCGGGGAAGGACTCGACCGCGAAGCGCCCCGGGGCGTGGACGACGGCTGCGCGGATCCGGCTCATCGAGCCGAGCATAGATGGCATGATGCTGGCCGATGGGTGACATGGGCGGGTCGCAGGGCTATCGGGGGCTGCTCCGCGTCCCCGGCTACCCGGCACTCATCTCGTCCGTCGCCCTGGCGCGCCTGGCCAACTCGATGAGCCAGGTCGGTGTCGTCATCTACCTGCTCGACGCGACCCACAGCGCGGTGATCGCCGGCGCCGGCGCCGCCGCGCAGCTGCTGCCGGGCATCCTCACCGGGCCGTTCGTGGGCGCCTGGCTCGATCGCACCCACGCGCGGGTGCGCGGCATCGTCGCCACGCAGCTCGTGCGCGCGTCGCTGCTCTTCGCGGTGGTCATCTGCGGGCAGCTGCTGCACCCGCCGGCCGCGGTGCTGCTTCTGCTCCTGGCGGGCCTCGGCGCGACCTTCCCGATCCCGAACGTCGGCTTCCGCTCGATGATCCCGGTGGTGGTCCCGCGGCACCTGTGGGACCAGGCCAACGCGGCCGACTCGGTGTCGTACGACTCGGCGTTCGTGATCGGCCCGGCCCTCGCCGGCGCGATCGTCACGGTGGTCGGGGCGCAGTGGGCGATCGTGCTCCAGGCCATGGCGACGCTGGCGGCCGGCGCGATGGCGTCGCGGGTGCGCGAGCCTTCGGGCCGCATCATCGAGACCGAGCCGCCGCTCGAGGCCGCCATCGCCGGTCTGCGAGTGGTGCTCTCGCACCGGCAGCTGCGCGCGACGGTGGCGCTGATGGTGGTATCGGGGCTCGGCTACGGGTGCTTCACGATCGGCCTGCCTCTGTGGGCGCGGGAGACGCTGCACATGTCGCCCGGGGTCGCGGGGTGGATGTGGGCGGGCGCGTCGGTCGGCTCGATCATCGGCGGCCTCACCTACGGCTGGCGGCCGCCGCCGGGCTCGCACGCCCGCCACGTCGTCATCTTCACGGCGCTCTTCGGGCTGCCGCTGCTGCTCGTCCCGCTGGTGTCGTCGCTGTGGCTCGGGATCGCGTGCATGTTCGTGTCCGGCCTGTGCTCGGCGCCGTTCATCATCGCGATGTTCTCGATCCGCCAGGGCGCTGTGGACTCGCGCCTCCACGGGCGCATCTTCGCGATCACGGTCTCGATCAATGCCGCCGGCGCGCCCGCCGGCGCCTTCCTGGCGGGCATCGCCGTGGGCCACATCGGCGTGCATCGACTCCTGTTCGGGGCGGGTCTCGGCCAGCTGCTCGCGGCCGCCGTCGCGGCGGTCCTGTTCCGGCCCGAGCGCGAGCCGGCCACCTCGCTCACGGTCGCCGAGCCGGAGCGCGTCGCCGCCTGACCACCCGGTGCCTGGCACCGGTTAGGCAGGGTCGCGGACGACCGCGGTGAGCACGGCCAGGGCGGCGGCGACGTCGTCGGTCCTGACCGACTCGGCCGGGTTGTGGCTGATCCCGCCGGCGCAGCGCACGAACAGCATCGCCACCGGCACGTGGCTCGACAGGATGACGGCATCGTGGCCCGCGCCGCTCGGGAGCGACGGCGGGTCGAGGCCGATCGCGCGCGCGGCCGTGCACATGCGCTCGCCCAGCGCCGGGTCGCAGGGTACGGAGCGCTCGTCGTGGATCACGTCGATGTCGGCCTCGACGCCCCTGCGCCCGGCGACCTCCGCGACGGTCTCACACACCCTGGAGAGCAGCCGGGCGCGGCGATCGTCGTCCTGGTGGCGCAGGTCGATGCTGATCGCGGCCCGGCCCGGGATGACGTTGGCGGCGCCGGGAAGGACGGCAACCTGGCCGACGGTGGCCACGGCCTCGCCGTCGTCGCGCGCCAGGCGCTCGGCGTCCAGGGCGATCTCGGCCGCCGCGGAGAACGCGTCGCGGCGCAGGCCCATCGGCACAGTCCCGGCATGGCCTGCGGTGCCGGTCAGCGTCACCGCAAGCTTCGCCCCGCCCGTGATCGACGTGACGATCCCGAGCGGGTGCCCGGCCGCCTCGAGTACCGGGCCCTGCTCGATATGTGCCTCCAGATAGGCCACCGCGTTGGCCGGGAGCCCGCTCCCCGGCTCGGCCCCTGCGTTTCCGGCGAGCTCGATGCCGGACCCGAGCGTGACCCCTTCGGAGTCGGTCAGGCCACCGTCGGGCAGCGCGCCGCCGAGGAACGCCCGGCTGCCGAAGTAGTCCGTCGGGAACCGCGCGCCCTCCTCGTCGCAGAACGCGACCACGGTCAGGTCGTGGGCCGGCACGGCTCCGGCCAGCTCCTCGGCGCAGCCGATCCCGAGCAGGATGCCGAGCGTGCCGTCGTAGCGGCCGGCGTCGACGACGGTGTCGAAGTGCGAGCCGATCACGATCCCGGGGAGGTCTCCCCGCCCCAGCGTTCCGATCAGGTTGCCGGCCCGGTCGACCCGCGTCCGCAAGCCGGCCTCGAGCATCCACGCCTCCAGCCGGTCGCGGCCCGCGACCAGCGCCGGCGTCCCGTAGCGGCGGGTGATCTCGCCCGGCCGCTCGGTGCACGCCGCCAGGTCGTCGGCCCGCGCCATCGCCCGCGCGGCGGCGGCGCTCACGGCTGCGGCTCCCTGGTCGCCCCCCGGCGCGCCCGCCGGAACCCGCCCCACGCCGCGAGCACCGTGCGGCGCACACCGGCCCGGCGCACCGCGGCGCCGCTGCGGTAGCCGCGGATGCTCAAGGACGGCCGGCCCGCCAGCCGCACCCCGGTCGCCCGGGCGTGGGCCGAGAGCTTGCGCGGCAGGTGGTCGCGCTCGGTCGCCTCCAGCTCGGCCATCGTGCACGGCGCAGTCGCCAGATAGCCGGCGACGCGGGCCCGCTCGACCAGCGCCCGGCCCGCTCCGGTACGGGCGAGGACGATGTTGCGCCCGTCCGCCTCGAGGTGGATCGGCTCGCCGTCGCGCAGCACCCATCCGTCCGGGCACGACACGTCGGCCACCTCGCCGACGGCGTCGGGGCAGATCTTGCAGCGAAACTGCATGTCGTACGTCCAGGGGACGGTGGGGTCGTACCAGGCCGTGTCGTAGGTGACGTCGAAGGTGCGCCCGTCGCGCGCGGTCGTGCGCATCGGCCCGGGCCAGCCGTCGCCGCGGAACGTGAACCCGGCAACGTCGCCGGGCTCGACGCCGTGGCTGCGCACGATCTTCTCGGCCATCAGCAGGCTCGGGACGCCGCCGCAGTACGACGTCAGCGTGGCGGCTATCGCCTCCCGCGCACGGGCGTCGCGGCGCTGCAGCGCCCGCACCGCCGAGATGTCGCACGGCTTGGCGACGATCGCGAACCGGGCCCCCTCGTCGAGCAGCCGGTGGACGTGCACGAGCGGCGCGGCCGGCCCGTAGCGCGACTGCGCCCCCGCCAGCACCTCCGCTCGCGTCCGCGAGATGTGGGCCACGGTCTCGAGGGGCCGGTGGGGCAGGTCGGCGCGCACGTGCAGCACGGCGTCGACGCCGTCGCGCTCGAGCATGTACAGCGCGAGCGCCGACAGCACCCCGCCGGCGGAGCTGTGGCGGCGCACCTCGGCGTCGGTCGACCAGCCCCGTGTGAGCGACGCGATCGGACCCCACACCGGATGCACGGCGATGCCCGCCTCGGCCTCCGGCCCGCGCACCTCGACCCCGGGGCACACGGCCAGCGCCTCCGCCAGCACGGGGTCGGGAAGCGGGCCTGCCACCGCCGGGCGGAGCTGGCCGATCGGCGTCATCGCCATCCGCACCCGGTCGCTGCCCGCAACGCTCTCGCACAGCCCGCAGCCGCTGCACAGGCCGTTTTCGACGACCGTCTCGAGGTCGCGAATCACGCCGTCCCGAGCGCCGCGACCAGCTCCCTTGCCGCCTCGCGCATGACGGGCGCGGGCGCGATCGTGAAGCGGATATAGCCGGGCAGGCCGACGCTCGCGCCGCCGCGCACGAGCAGGCCCTTGCGGAGCAGGTGGTCGCACACCGGGCCGTCGTCGACGCCGATGCGGACGAGCAGGAAGTTGGCCTGGGAGGGGACGATCTCCAGGCCGGCCGCCTCGAGCTCGCGGGCGAGCACGTCGCGGGCCGCGGCGACGTCGGCCCGGCGGCGATCCGCCAGCCCCGGCGTCTCGACTGCGGCGCGGCCGGCCGCAAGGGCCACCCGGTTCACGTTGAACGGCTCCTGGACGACGTTCAGGAGTGCCGCCACGCCCGGGTCGCATACCGCATACCCGAGCCGTAGCCCGGCCAGGCCGAACACCTTCGAGAACGAGCGGATGCAGACGACCCGCCTCCCGTCGAGCACGTCCTGCTCGCGGCGGACGCGCACGTCCGGGTCGGAGAAGTCGATGTACGCCTCGTCGACGATCGCGGCGCACCCTTCGGGCAGTCGCTCGAGAAAGTCCGCCCACTCGGCCCGGTCGATCAAGAGGCCGGTGGGGTTGTTCGGGTCGCACAGCCATACCAGCCGGGCGGCGTGCGTCTCGGCCGCCCCGGCGATCGCCTCCAGGTCGAGCGCGAGCCCCCTTGTCGGCACGCGGTGGACGATCCCGCCGCCGGCCGCCGCGAGCTGCGCGTAGAGCCCGTACGTCGGCTGCGGGATCACGACCGGCGTGCCCGAGTCGACGAACACCTGGGTGACCGCGCTGATGAGCGCCTGGGCGCCGTGGGCGGGGACGACGCAGGCCCGCGGCACCTCGATCCAGTCCGCGACGGCTGCCCGGAAGTCGCCATATGCCCGCTCCGGGTAGAGCGGCGCCCGGGCCACCTCGGCGGCGGCCGCGTCGAGGACGTGCTGTGGCGGGCCGAACAGGTCCTCGTTCCAGTTCAGCGGGACGAGGTCGGCCAGGCCCAGCCGGTCCTTCAGCTCGTCGCGCGTCTCGCCGGGGTCGTACGGCTCGATCCCGGCCAGCGACGGCCGGGCCAGGCGCGACCAGTCCGTCCGCCGCCCGGTCGCCATCAGCTCAGGAGGCCGCGGGCGAGGCCGCCGTCGACGAGGAGCGTCGTCCCGTTGATGTAGGCCGCGCCCGTCGAGCACAGGAACGCCGCGGCGGCCGCGATCTCCACGGGGTCGCCGAAGCGGCCCGCCGGGATCGTGTCGGCGTCGCGCTTCATGGCGGCGTCGGGGTCGGCCTCGGACGAGTAGAGGTGAACGAGCCGCTCGGTGGCGATGTAGCCGGGCGCGATCGAGTTCACGGTGATGCCGTGACGGGCCTCGTCGCGGGAGATCGTCTTCGCCCACCCGATCACGCCGGGGCGGAACACGTTGGAGAGCAGGAGGCCGTCGTTCGTCTCCTTGACCGCCGAGGACGTCAGGTTGACGATCCGCCCGCGGCCGCTCTCGCGCAGCGCCGGCAGCGCCCTGCGGGTGATCCGCAGCGCCGACAGCAGCGTCAGCTCGTAGGCGGACTGCCAGTCGGCCTCGGAGAAGCTCTCGTAGTCGCCCGCCGGCGGGCCGCCGGCGTTGTTGACGACGATGTCGAGGCGCCCGAACCGCTCGAGCGCGCGTTCGACCACCATGTCCAGCGATGCATGGTCGGTGGCGTCGGCCGGGGCCGCGAGCGTCTCCGTTCCGGTCTCGGCGGCGATCTGCCCGGCCACCTCGGAGAGGAGCTCGCCACGGCGTGCATAGAGCACGACCCGGCAGCCCTCGCCCGCCAATGCACGGGCGGTGGCCCGGCCCATGCCGGACGACGAGCCGCCCACGATCGCCACCGTCCCCGTCAGTCCGTAATCCACCCCATGCCCTCCGTCACAACGATTATGATCGGCCGCAGTAAAGCAGGAGCGCCGGAACGCTGTCAACGAACGAGAGCATGTGGCCGGGCGCCCGGTCGGGGCGCCGGTTCGACGAGATCGCCGCCGCCGCGAAGCGGGTGATCATCCGCGAGGGGCTCGAGGCGACGACCCTGCGCGACATCTCGCGCGAGGGTGGCTTCACGACCGGCGTCCTCACGCACCACTTCCCCGACAAGCAGGCGCTGATCGCCGGCGTCTTCGCGGCGACGTCGCGGGCCTGGATCGCCGACGCCCGGGCCGCGCTCCAGGCGGCGGGCACCGTGCCCGAGCTGCTCTCGGCGTTCGTCGCGGTGGCCGTGCCCCGCGACCCGGAGCGGCGGGCGGAGTGGCGGCTCTGGGCCGAGATGTGGACGTATGCCGGTCGTGACAGGGCGTTCGTGGCGGAGCTCGAGGCGGCCGACGCCCTCTGGGAGCAGGAGATCCGGGCGCTGCTCCAGCGGGTGCGCGACGAGGGGATGCTGCCGGCCGCGATCGACCTCGACATCGAGGCCGCCGTGCTCGCCCGGCTCGTCGACGGGCTGGGGCTGCGCGCCTGGCTGAGCGGCGCCTGGGAGCAGTCCCGCAACCTGCTGATCGGTCATCTGGCCTCGCTGGGCCTGCCGATGCGCGTCGTGGCCGGCCTGGCCGCCGAGGGCGCCGGGGTGCCGGCGTGAGCGGGCCGCGCACCGCGATTTGCGGCGGCACGCTCGCCACCGACTACGGCGTCTTCGCCGCTGACATCCTCATCGCCGACGGCCGCATTGCCGCGATCGGGCGCGATCCCGACATCGCCCGCCGCGCCGACGAGCTGATCGATGCCTCGGGGCTCGTCGTCCTGCCAGGCGCGATCGACCCGCATGCCCACTTCGAGGACCCGGGGCACACCGAGCGCGAGGACTTCACGACCGGCACGAGCGCCGCCGCGGCCGGCGGCATCACCACCGTCCTCGAGCACCCGCTCACCTACCCGCCCGTCACGACCGCCCAGCTCTACCGGGAGAAGCGCGACATGGCCGCCCAGAAGGTGGTCTGCGACTTCGGCCTGTGGGGTGCCCTGTGCGCACCGGCGCTGCCCGAGATGGCCGCGCAGTGGCGGGAGGGGGCGTTCGGGTTCAAGGCGTTCATGCCGTTCTCCGAGCCGGCCTACCCGCACGTGAACGACGCCGAGTTCGTGCAGGGGATGCGAAACGCCGAGGAGCTCGGCGCGCTCGTGCTGGTGCATGCCGAGTCCGACGCGCTGCTCCAGGCCGGCCTCGAGCGGATGCGGCTCGCCGGCCGCCGCGATCCGCTCGCCCACCACGAGTCGCGGCCCGCGTTCGTGGAGGAGGAGGCGGTGCACCGCGCCCTCTACCTGGCCGCGCATGTCGGTGTGCGCATCCAGATCGTGCACACGTCGAGCCCGGAGAGCGTCGACCTGGTCGCCGCCGCCCGCGCTCGCGGCCTGCGGGCGACCGCCGAGGTGTGCCCCCACCACCTGCTGCTCGACCTGGACGACCTCGTCCGGCTCGGCCCCTACGGCCGCTGCGCCCCGGCGCTGCGCCCGCGCGAGCTCGTGGAGGGAATGTGGGAGCGGGTGCTCGACGGCACCCTCGACAGCCTGGTCTCGGACCACTGCGCGTACACGATCCAGGAGAAGGAACCCGGCTGGGAGGACATCTTCGAGGCCCCGCTCGGCTGCCAGGTGATGCAGGAGACGGTGCCGCTCGTCCTCGACGAGGCCTACCACCGGCGGGGCATGGCACTCGACGCCTTCGCGCGCTTCTCGTCGACGAACGCCGCCCGCACGATCGGCCTCTACCCGCGCAAGGGCACGATCCTGCCCGGCTGCGACGCCGACCTGGCGCTCTTCGACCTCGAGAAGGAGTGGACGGTCGATGCGAGCAGCCAGCAGCTCTCCAAGAATCCGTGGTCGCCGTTCGACGGCCGCACAAGCCGGGCCCGCTGCGTGCGCACGCTGGTGCGCGGGATCACCGTGCACCGCGACGGCGAGATCGTCGTACCGCCCGGCACGGGCCGGTTCCTGTCGGTGCACGACGAGTTCGCCGCCGTCCCTGCCGCCGCCGCGGCCGCCGGGGCCCCGGCGTGAGCTTCCGGCTCGGCCTGCTCAACCCGAACACGGACCAGCGCCACACCGACGCCATGGCCGGCGTCGCCCGGGCCGCCCTGCCGGAGGGATCGGAGGTGATCGCCGTGACCGCCGCGCGTGGGCCGACCTCGATCGAGAGTGCCGCCGACACGGCCGTCGCCGTCGGCGAGGTCGCCGCGATGGTCGGGACCAGCCCGGGCTCGACGGCTACCTGATCTCCTGCTTCGGCGACCCCGGCCTCGACGCCGCCCGGGAGCTGGCAACCGCGCCCGTGATCGGCATCGGCGAGGCGGCGTTCGTCGCCGCGGGCATCGTCTCGGGCCGGTTCGCGGTCATCACGACGCTCCAGCGTGGGATCCCGGCGCTCGAGGACATGATCGACTCGCGGGGCATCCTGCGCCGCTGCGCCGGCGTGCTCGCCCTCGAGATCCCGGTCGCCGAGCAGGGCGCCGGCCACCCCGACACGACCGCGGCGATCGTGGCGGCGTCGCGGCGGGCGGTCGAGGAGCGGGGAGCCGAGTCGCTGATCCTCGCCTGCGGCGGGATGGCGGACGTTGCCCTGGCTGTCCAGGATGCGGTGGGTGTGCCGGTCTGCGACGGCGTCGGGTTCGGGGCCATGCTCGCCTACGGCCTGTGGCGGACGGGCCTCGCGACCGCGGAAGGTCGGGCACCTACGCGGCGCCCGAGACCGATCCCGTACACCGGCATGGCCAGCCCCACCGGCGCGTAGCGTCGCCCTCTGGCACCGGCGTGGCGATCCCGGTCACGGGGCGTATGCCATGATACGGTATACCAGCCACCGCCCCGCCTCGTCCGCGGGGCCGGCCTCTCGCGACCGCGAGGTGATCGCTTGGAACGTGGAACGCTCGTCGCCGATCGGATCGCGGAGCTCCTCCAGCGTGAGGGGGCGGAGTTCGTCGTTGGGTTCCCCGAGAACCGGCTGCTCGACTCCGCCTCCGCGCTGGGCATGCGCCCGATCGTCACCCGCACGGAGCGGGTCGCGGTCAACATCGCCGACGGCTTCGCCCGGGCGACGAACGGCGAGCGGCTTGCGCCGTGCGTGACCCAGTACGGCCCCGGTGTCGAGGCCGCCTTCGCGGCCGTCGCCCAGGCCCACGGCGACCGCAGCCCGATCCTGCTCATCCCCGGCGAGCACGACCGCGCCGCCCAGGCCGCCCCCAACCTGTGCGCGGAGACGGCGTACGCGCCGATCACGCGCTTCGCCGCCACCGTCAACGCCGCCGCCGAGGCGCCGGACGTGCTCCGGCGCGCGCTGCACGCCGTGCGCGTCGTCCGCGACGGTCCGGTGCTGGTCGCGGTCGCGAACGACGTGATGTGCGCCGAGACCGGCGATGCCGGCTGGGACATCTCCTCGACGCCGCGGCCGTTGTCGGTGGCCGCGCCCGAGGACGTCGCCGAAGCGCTGCGGATGCTGGCCGAGGCGAAGCGGCCGGTGATCCTGGCCGGGCAGGGCGTGCTCTACGCCGGCGCGACCGACGAGCTCGTTGCCCTGGCCGAGCGCACCGGCACGCCGGTCGCGACGACGCTGAACGGCAAGGGCGCGTTCCCCGAGGACCACCCGCTCGCCCTCGGCACCGCCGCCCGCACCCGGCCCGAGACCGTCGACAGGTTCCTGGGCGAGGCCGACGTCGTGCTCGGCGTCGGCACGAGCTTCACCCGCTCGCTCTACATCACGCGGCTCCCCGACACGGCGGCGCTCGGCCAGATCGTCAACGACCCGCGCGACCTCGGCTGCGGCTACGACATCGCCTTCGGCTGCGTCGGCGACGCCCGCGTCGTGCTGCGCCAGATGCTCGACCGGCTCGATGCCGAGGCGGCGCCGGCGCGGGATCCGGCGCCCGAGATCGCCCGGGTGCGGTCGGGATTCCTCGACCGCTGGATGCCGCGCCTGACGTCGGACGCCGGACCGATCAGCCCCTACCGGGTCGTGTGGGATCTGATGGCGGCCGTCGACCGCTCGCGCACCGTCGTCACCCACGACGCCGGCCATCCCCGCGACCAGATCGTGCCGTTCTACGAGTGCCTCGTGCCACGCGGCTACCTCGGCTGGGGCAAGTCGACCCAGCTCGGCACCGGGCTCGGCCTGACCATGGGCGCACGGCTGGCCCGCCCCGACCGGCTGGCCGTGAACATCATGGGCGACGCCGCCTTCGGCATGGTCGGGATGGACGTCGAGACGGCCGTCCGCTGCCGCATCCCGATCCTGACGATCGTGATGAACAACGGCCTCATGGGCGGCTACGGCGAGCACATGCCGCGGGCCGTCGAGCGCTACGACGCCCATCGCCTGAGCGGCGACTACGCGGCGGTCGGCAGGGCGCTCGGCGCCTACGCCGAGCGGGTCGCCGACGCCGGTGAGGTGCGTGCGGCGATCACGCGGTGCGCGGCCGCAGTCGACTCGGGGCAGACCGCGCTGCTCGAGGTGATGACGCATGAGGAGCCCGAGCTGGCGCTCGGACTCGGCTGAGTCAGAGAGGAGGCAGCCAGCCCGGGCGGTACGCACAGCGTGTGGGGCGCGGAAACGGCGCGTACGCCTCAGCGGCCAGGCTCGTCTCGTGCGTGACGCCGGCGCCGCGGTCGAGCGCTGCCGCATCCCGGAGGTAGACGAGCCCTTTGCGTCCCCCGCGGGCGCCGACCGCGAGCACGACCGACGGCCCGTCGCCCGCACCGACGATCGCGTGTGCCGTGCCCGACGGACAGTGAACGACGTCCCAGGCCCGAAGCGTCCGCTCCTGCCCCTCGACGATCAGCACGCACTCGCCGGAGAGCACCAGGAAGCCCTCCTGATGATTCTCGCGGTGATACATCCCCAGCGGCTCGCCCGGGCCGAGGACGTTGATGTTGACCCCGAGTTGCGGGAACGGGCGTTTGCCCTGAAAGTCAGCGCCGACGCCGAGCGGCCCGTAGTCGCGCCAACGCGTCTCGGTGGCATTCAGCACGAACCACCCCTCGCCGTCCGGGACGAGGCCGAAGCGGGTCGGGCGTAGCGGTGCCTCCGGAACGGCCATCGGGAGGGTGCCGAGCCTAGGCCAGCTCCGGCGCCTGGCCGCTGTACGTCGCCTGGACGTGGTCCAGGTGGTCGCGCATCGCTTGCTGGGCGGCCACCGGGTCGTGCTCGGCGACGCGGTCGCGGATGGCCCGGTGCATGTCGATCACGAGCCGGCGCTCGGCCGGGCCGAGAGAGAGGTTGCGCCGCCGCACCTCGACCAGCATCTCGCCGATCGAGTCGTGCAGGACGCCGAAGAGCTCGTTGTGTGTGGCGGCGGCGATCGAGCGGTGGAATTCGAGGTCGACCTCGATGCTCGTCTTCAGGTCGTCGACGCTCTCACCCATCTGCGCCAGCGTGCCGTCGATGCGCTCGATGTCCTCCGGCGTCGCCCGCTCGGCGGCGATCCCGGCGGCCGCCACCTCGAGCACCCGCCGCACCTCATCCACCTTGGCGTACTCGAGCATGCTGCCCTTGACGAAGTGGCGCATCGACTCGCGCACCGTCTTTGCGTCGACGGCGACGATGCGCACGCCGCTGCCGCTCCGCACCTCGAGCAGGCCCTTGGCATGCAGCGCCCGGATCGCCTCGCGGATGACGGTGCGCGAGACGCCGAACTGCTTCCCCAGCTCGCGCTCGGGCGGGAGCGCGTCACCGGGCTTGAGCCGATTCGACAGGATCGTCTGGAGGATCGCCTCGGTCACCTTGTCCGACAGCCGCGCGTCGCGATCGACGGCCTCGAACACGTTCGCAGGCTCGGTGGGCTCCTGGTGCTCGATGCGGCAAACCTACCACGGTAAACTCGGGCGATGGAATCGCTCCAGGCCACGGCGACGCTGCGATGGGAGGGCCTGCGCGGCCGTATCGAGGGTGAGTCGGGGGCGCTGTCGGTGGCGACGGCGACCCAGGCCGAGCTCGGCGGCCCCGGCGGCGAGTCGAACCCCGAGGAGCTCTTCTCGGCGGCCCTCGCGAACTGCTTCACCTCGACGCTCACCGGCATGGCCCGGGCGCGCGGCGTCGATCTGGCCGAGATCGAGACGACCGTGTCGGCCAAGCTGGCCTGGGACGACGACACGCACCACCACCTGTCGGACGCGACGCTGCACGCCGTGATCGCGTCGCCGGCGCGCGAGGCCGACGTCCGCAGGCTGGTCGACGACGCCGGCAGGCACTGCCCCGTCTGCCAGGCGATCTCGGGCAGCGTGGCGCTGCACGTCACCGCCGACGTCATCCCCGTATGACCCCGCTGCGGCGGGCCGCGGCGGCGGGTAGGATGGCATACCGGTTGGGCTGACTCGCCTCCGGGAGGGCTGATGGGGATCGTGCTCTACGACAATCCGGCCTCGTCGAACGCCATGAAGGTCCGGTTTCTGCTGGCCGAGCTGGGGCTCCCGTACGAGCGCCGGCACGTCCCGCTCGCCCAACCCCGGCCCGACTGGTACCGGGATCGCTACCCGTTCGGCACCGTCCCGTTCTTCGAGGAGGGCGACCTCGAGCTGGGGGAGTCGAACGCGATCCTGCGCTACCTGGCCAACCGCGAGGGCCGCACCGACCTCTATCCGACCGAGCCGGCGGCCCGCGCCGCGGTCGACTGGGCGCTCGACGCGTGGAGCACCCAATTCCGGGGCGCGCTGTTCCCGGCCGAGCGGATCGGGCTGATGGCGACACCGATCGACGACGGCGGCAGCCGTCCCGAGGACGCCGACCAGGCCGAGCTTCACGCGGCGATCGACGCCGCCCGGCCCAAGTTCGACATCATGGAGAGCTTCGTGGCCGACAACGGCACGGTCGTCGGCACGTTCACGCTCGCCGACATCGCCTTCGCGCCGGTGTTGTGGCGCTGGTACCGGCTGCCGGTCTCGTTCGACGCCTGGCCGAAGGTTGCGCTGCTCCGCGACACGGTCACGGCACGGCCCGCGTTCTCGGCGATGGAGCCGCGGGCGTGATCCCGGAGGCGGTGCTGCGGCGCGACCTGGTCGGCTACGGCCGCATCCCGCCGCGCTTCGAGTGGCCGGAAGGCGCCGGCGTCGTCGTGAACCTCGTCCTCGTTTACGAGGAGGGCTCGGAGTACTCCGTCCTTTGGGGCGACGACCGCAACGACGGCTGGGGCGAGTACGCCGACCCGGGCGTCCAGCCGCCCCCGCGACCCCGGCACCGAGTCGCACTACGAGTATGGCAGCCGCGCCGGCGTCTGGCGGCTCGCGCGCATCTTCGACGAGGCGAACGTGCCGGTGACGATCTCGGCGGCCGCCGTCGCACTCGAGCTGAACCCCGGCGTGGCGGAGTGGATGCGCGAGCACGACCACGACCTGCTCGGCCACGGCTGGCGCTGGAACGAGCCGTGGACGATGAGCCGCGACGAGGAGCGCGCGACCATCGCCCGCGCGGTCGAGACCTACGAGCGCGTGCTCGGCCGCCCGCCCGAGGGGTGGAACTCGCGCTCGTGGCCGAGCGAGAACACCCGCGAGCTCCTGCTCGAGCAGGGCGGCTTCATCTACCACTCGGAGGGCTACTCCGACGACGTGCCCTACTACGAGCCGATCGGCGGCAAGCCGTTCCTGGTGGTCCCCTACTCGAAGACCTACAACGACTCGCGGTACCTGATGAACCCCGGCTTCGCCAGCCCGCGCGACTTCCTCGAGACGGCGGTCATGGGCATCGACGAGCTCGCGCGTGAGGCGAACGAGCGGCGCACGATGATGACGTTCGCCGTGCACGCGCGCTGGAGCGGCCAGGCCGCCCGCGCCGCCGTCGTGCGCCAGTTCATCGAGCACGCGCAGGGCATCCCCGGGGTCACGTTCATGCGGCGGGCGGACATCGCCCGGTGGTGGCTCGACCGCTATCCACCGGCGTGAGGTGCGTCGTCTATCACGGCGTCGGCGGTCCTGAGGTCGTCGCCGTCGAGGAGCGGCCCGACCCGGTCCCGGGCAAGTTCGAGGTCGCGCTCGAGCCCGCGTTCGCGGGCGTGAACCCCGCCGACGTCCTCCAGCGCGAGGGCAAGCACCCCGTACCGGCTGGATCCCCGAAGGACGTGCCCGGTCTCGAGGTGGGCGGCCGGGTGGTCGAGTGCGGCGAGGGCGTGACGGCGTTCCTTCCCGGCGACCGCGCATTCGGCCTCGTCGGCGGCGGCGGGCTCGCCGGGCGGGTGATCGCGCACGAGCGCGAGCTCGCCGCCGTGCCGGACGCCCTCGACGACCAGGCCGCTGCCGCTGCGCCGGAGGCGTTCCTGACGGCGTTCGACGCGATCTGCCTCCAGGCCGGCCTGGCCTCCGGCGACACGCTGCTCGTGAACGGCGCGAGCGGCGGGGTGGGCACGGCGGCGGTGCAGATCGCCGTGCACCTCGGCGCGCGGGTGGTCGCGAACGTCCGCTCGGCCGAGCTGCGGCCGCGAGTCGCGGAGCTGGGGGCGACCGCCCTCGGGGCCGACGAGGCGTTCGCCCACGTGCAGGAGGTGGGCGGCGCCGACGTCGTGCTCGAGCTCGTCGGCGCCCCGCACATGGCCGGGAACGTCGCGTCCCTCGCCCGCGGCGGCCGCATCATCGTCGTCGGGGCGAAGCCGGGCGACGAGGCCGCGATCGTCCTGCGCGACCTGATGAGCCGGCGCGGGCACCTGATAGGGACGACGTTGCGCACGCGGCCGCTCGAGGAGAAGGCGCATCTCGTCCAGGAGTTCGGGCGCCGGATCGTCCCGGCGATGGCCGCCGGCCGCGTCCGCGCGATCGTCGACCGCGCGTTCCCGCTGGACGAGGCGGTTGCCGCCCTCGACTACGTCCGCGCGCCGGGGAAGTTCGGGAAGGTGCTGCTCGACCTCTCCGGCTCGGCCGGCTGATGCCGCTGCGGGCCGGGATGATCGGCGGCGGCTGGATCACCCGCGTCCACGTCCCGGCGATCGACGCTGCGGAGGGCGTCGATCTCGTCGCCGCCTGCGACGTCGACCTCGCCCGGGCCGAGGCCATCACCGGCCCCCGCGGCGGCCGCGCCTACGCGAGCTGGGAGGAGATGTACGAGCGCGAGCAGCTCGACGTCGTGTGGGTGTGCACGCCGCCCCTGCACCATCGCGCGCCGACCGTCGCCGCGCTCGCGGTCGGCATCCACGTCTACCTGGAGAAGCCGATTGCGCGGACGCTGGCCGACGCGGAGTCGATCGTCGCGGCCGCCGGCGCGTCCGGCACGGTCTGCGCCGTCGGCTACCAGTGGCACGCGACCGAGCTGCTCTCCGACTCCCGCCGGGCCCTCGAGGGCCAGCGGGTGGGGATGCTCGTCGGCCGCAATTTCGGCCCGGTGAGCGGCCGGCCCTGGTTCGTCGATCGCGCCCAGGGCGGCGGCCAGCTGCTCGAGCGCGGCAGCCATCACATCGACCTTCAGCGCGCGATCGCCGGCGACATCGCCGCCGTCCAGACCACCGCCGGCTCGGTGCGGCTGGCCCAGGCGGATGGCCCCCGCGGGAACATCGACGACGCGATCACGCTCCTGTTCCACTTCGCCAACGGCGCCCTCGGCTGCGTGCACACGGTGTGGTCGCGCGACGGCCAGCCGGAGCTGTACGCGGCCGACATCCTCGCCACCGACGCGACCATCGCCCTCGAGCTCGGCCCTGACCGGTTCCGGATCTCGGGCCGATCGGCCGGGAACGACGTCGCCGCCGAGTACGGCGAGCCGATGCACCGGTCGATCGCCGGGTTCCTGGACGCGGTCCGGTGCGGGCGATCCCGGCCGCGTGTACTGCACGCCGGCCGACGCGCTCGAGACGCTGCGGGTGGCGCACGCCTGCGAGCGGGCGCTCGAGACCGGCTCGGTCGTCTCGGTCTGAGGAGGGCGCGTGGAGCTCAAGCGCATCGATCACGTCGGCATCGTCGTCCGCGGCCTCGCCGAGCCTGCGGCGTTGCTTCGCTCACTCGGCCTCGAGCTCGCGCGCACGAACCGCAACGACGAGAGCGCCGGGAACTACTTCCCCTGCGGCGACGCCAGCATCGAGCTGATCGAGGTGCACGACGACGAGGCCCGGAAGCGGCGGCTGCCGGAGGGCGCCGACGCCGTCATCGAGCACATCGCGATCGAGGTGGACGACCTCCAAGCGGTGCACCGCACGCTCTCCGAGCGCGGCGTCGATGTCACCTGGCCGCCGTTCCGGTCGGGCGACGCGATGATGATCTGGACCGACGCGGCGACGAGCGGCGGGGTGCAATACCAGTTCCTGCGCCGGCCGGCGTCGTGAGGGTCGCCCTCGTCGGTGCGGGTGCGATCGCACGCACCCATCTCGGACACCTGGCCACGCTCGGCCACGACGTCGTCGCCGTCTGCGACCCGCTGCCGGAGCGGGCGCGGGCGCTCGCCGAGGCCGCCGGGGCCGAGGCTCACGTCGACTGGCGGCCGATGGTCGAGGCCGTCGGCATGGATGCGCTCGTCATCTGCTCGCCGCCCGCCACGCACGCGCCGCCCGCCTGTGCGGCGCTCGCGCGTGGCATCCCCGTCTACCTGGAGAAGCCGCTCGCCCGCTCGCTCGCCGACGGCCGCGACATCGTGACCGTCTGGGAGACGTCGCGCTGTGTGTGCGCCGTCGGCTACCAGTGGCGCAGCCTCGCCGTCGTCGCGGCCGCGCGCGAGGCGCTCGCCGGCCTGCCGCCCGGACTGCTGGTCAGCCGCAGCTTCGGCGGCACGGAGCCGGCCCGGGGGGATCTGGGCCAGGCCGCCGCCGGCTCGTGGTTCTCCGACCCGCGTCAGAGCGGTGGGATCCTGTTCGAGCTCGGCAGCCACGACATCGACGTCCAGCGGGCGATTGCCGGCGAGGTCGAGTCGGTGCAGGCAACGGCCGGAGCCGGACGGCTGGCGCTCGCCGGCCGAGAGCCGGCGGGGCGCCACGACACGGTCTCGCTCATCCTGCGCTTCCGGAGCGGCGGCATCGGGGCGATCCACGTCGGCTGGACGACGGAGGGCTCGCCCAGCGTCTACACGCTCGACGTGCTCGCCGCCGATGCGACCATGGCGCTCGATCTGGGCCGGGCCCCGGCGCTGAGCGGCCGGTCAGGCGGCGCGGCCGTCGAGGCGGCCGATACGGTCGACGCCAGACTGCGCACGCACGAGCGCTTCTTCGCCGCTGTCGAGCGCGGCGACCCAGCTGCGGTCGCGTGCACGCCCCGGGATGCCTTCGGCACGCTCGCCGTCGCCCTCGCGTGCGAGGCGGCGATCGCCACGGGCCGCGAGGTGGCGGTCTCCCGCTGAAGGTGCCTGGCTCCGCGTGGCGGTGCCTGGCACCGGAGGGTTAGAGCTTGCCGGGGATCAGCGGCAGGCCGGTGGCGTCGGTCTCGACCCGCCAGAACGTGCCGGTGCGCTCGTCCGCGTGGATCTCCGCCGTCGCCGACGCCGTCACATAGAGCGCCGAGCCGTCGAAGATGCAGTTCGTGGCGTGCTGGCCGAGTGTGATCTCCTCGAGCACCTCGCCCTCCGGCGAGACGACCGTGACGCCGCCCGAGATGGTCGTGCAGACGAAGGCACGCCCGTCGGCGGCGAACGCCATGCCGTCCGGAACGTGGCCGTCGGACAGCTGGCACCACGTGGTCGCCTCGCCGTCATCGAGTCGGCAGACGCGATGCGCGGCGGACTCGGTCCAGTACATCCGCCCCTGCGCGTCGAACGCGATGCCGTTGGGGTAGACGCCGGGCCGCTCCATCAGGAACTCGCCCTCCCCACCTGAACCGAGGACGAACAGCCGGCCCGGGGCCCGGTCGGCCGGCTCGAAGCGATCGTCCTGCTCGGTGCCCGAGTCGGTGAACCAGAGCCGGCCGTCGGGGCCGAAGGCGAGGTCGTTCGGGCCGGCCAGGTCGTGGCCGCCGATGTTCGAGGAGAGCAGTTCGATCGACCCGTCGGCGTTCACGCGCTGGATGCCGCAGACCGCGCTCAGATCGCCGCTGCCGGGGACGTTGCCCCCCTGGGTGACGTAGACGGCGCCGTCGGTGCCGAGGATCGCGCCCCATGGCGACCCGCCCGTGTCGGCGAAGGTGCCGAGCGCACCGTCCTTCCAGCTCCGCAGCTCACCGGTGTTCCCGTCGCAGAAGACGATGCTCCCGTCGGGCATCACGACCGGGCCCTCGGGGAACCCGAGATCGGAGGCGAGCAGCGTTGCATCCACGGCGACGTCCTTTCCGAGAGTGAGTCCGGTATGATCGCATACCAGGCCCGGATTCCGGGTGTCGGTATGTCTGACCGGCGTGAGTGGGGGGACAATGTAATGGTCGTCGCAGCCGCAGGGAAGCGGGGCTGACAAGCCGTCGGCCCATTGAGATACTCGCCCCGATGTCTCGACGACCGCGCCTGATGCCGCCCCGCCCAGCCGCCCTCCGCGGCGCCGGATCACGCAGCCTGGGCCCCGCTCCGGGCGACGTCCACGCCCGGCCTTCTGCGTGCGGGCGGCCCGCCCGCCTCGCCCCGACGCCCGCCTGCGCGCGCACGCCCGCCGGCATCCCCCTCTGCCTGGACGCGACCGTTCACGAACCCATCTGGAGGACACGGTGACCGACCGCAACGACCAGCGAATACCGGAACACGACCTCCTCGACGGCCGCTTCTCCCGCGGAGGGCTGCTGAAGGGCGCCGCGGCGCTCGGCATCGGCATGTCACCGCTCCTGGCGGCGGCCTGCGGCGGCGGCTCCAGCTCGAGCACGCCCGCCTCGAGCTCCGTCGGCGCACCGCGCCGCGGCGGCCAGCTGAAGCTCGGGTTCGTCGGCGGCGGCACCGCCGAGACGGTCGACCCGTTCATCGGCGTCACGCCGATCGACGAGGGCCGCATCCAGAACCTGTACGACCCGATGGTGATCGTGAACCCCGACCTGACCACGTCGCCGGGGCTCGCGCTCGAGTGGAACCCGAACACCGACGCCACCGTGTACGAGGTCAAGCTGCGCGACGGCGTCACCTTCCACAACGGCAAGTCGTTCGGCGCCGACGACGTCATCTACTCCATCCAGCAGATGTCGAAGCCCGCGAACTTCGGCTCCTACCCGTTCGTCTCCGGCATCGACGTCGCCAACATGAAGGCGATCAACAAGCACCTCGTGCGGATCCCGCTGAAGGCGCCCGACGCCGACCTGGCCGCCAACTTCACCTACTACAACACCTGGATGGTCCCGGCGGGCCTGACCGACTTCAAGCACCCGATCGGGACGGGGCCGTTCGCGTTCGAGTCGTTCACGCCCGGCCAGCAGAGCGTCTTCAAGAAGAACCCGAACTACTGGCAGACGGGCAAGCCGTACGTCGACTCGCTCATGATCACGTCGATCACCGACCCGACGGCGCGCCTGAACGCGCTTCTCGCCGGCACGATCGACGGCATGGCCCAGCTGCCGTTCCAGGAGGGCAAGGCCCACCAGGCCACCGGCGACATCACCGTGCTGGTCGCGCCGTCGCCGCAGGCCATGATGTTCTACATGGACACCCAGAAGGCGCCGTTCTCGGACAACCGGGTGCGCCAGGCCTTCCGGCTGATCGCCGACCGGCCCGCGCTGATCGAGAGCGCCATCTCCGGGTTCGGCACGGTCGGCAACGACACCGTCGGCAAGGGTCTGCCGTTCTACGACACCACCCTGCCGCAGAGGGTGCAGGACATCGAGAAGGCCAAGAGCCTCCTGAAGGCGGCCGGCCAGTCGAACCTGACGGTGGAGTTCCAGACCTCGGACATCTTCCCCGGCTTCGTCGAGTCGGCGACCCTGTTCGCCCAGCAGGCCAAGGCCGCCGGCGTCACCGTGAACCTGAAGTCGGAGCCGGCCAACTCGTACTACAACCCGAGCCTGCTCTACCTGAAGATGGCGTTCGCCGAGACGCAGTGGCCGATGCTGTCGCTGAAGTACTTCTACCTGCAGGCGCTCTCGTCGAACGCGCCGTACAACGAGACCCACTTCAAGTCGGCCCAGTTCAGCGACGTGCTGGCGAAGGCGATCGGCGAGCTCGACAAGTCGAAGGCGCAGGACTACTGGAACCAGGTGCAGCAGATCCAGTACGACACCGGCGGCTACCTGCAGTGGACGAACGCCGACTGGGTGGATGCCGTGTCGAAGAAGGTGCAGGGTCTGAAGCCGCACGCCGCCGGGGCGCTCGGCAACTACCTCTTCATGAACGCGTGGCTCTCGGCGTGACGACGAGTCCAGCGGTCCGGTGACCGCGGCGGCCGAGCCGCGGCTCGTCCGGCGGGAGGCCCCGCCGGTGCTGGCGTTCCTCGGCCGCCGCCTCCTCGGCGCGTTCCTCGCGCTGTTCGTCGCGTCGGTCGTCATCTTCGCCGCGCTGAACGTCCTGCCGGGCGACCCGGCCAGCGTCATCCTGGGCCGCAACGCGACGCCGCAGGCCGAGGCGGTGCTGACGAAGCGGATGCAGCTCGACCGGCCGGCGGCGACCCGCTACGCCGACTGGCTGGGCGGGTTCGTCCACGGCGACCTCGGCGTCTCGGCCGTCAGCCTCGCGCAGGGCCAGCACGAGACGGTATGGCAGCAGATCTCTGGGCCGCTGAAGAACTCGGCCATCCTGGCGGCGATCGCGGCGCTCTTCATGATCCCGCTCTCGATCGGGCTCGGAGTGATCGGCCCGATCTACTCCGGCAAACCCGTCGACCACGCCATCTCGATCCTGTCGCTGGGGGCGATCGCCCTGCCCGAGTTCGTGACCGGGTCGCTCCTGATCGGGGTGTTCTTCGTCGCGCTCGACTGGCTGCCGCCGGTCGCGATCGTGCCGCCGGGTGGCGACCCGCTCGACAACCCGAAGCAGCTGGTGCTGCCGGTGCTGACGCTGCTCTTCGCCTCGCTCGCCGCCGGCATCCGCATGGTGCGCGCCGGCATGACCGAGGTGCTGCAGACCGAGTACGTCCAGACCGCGCGGCTGAACGGCGTCGCCGAGCGGCGGGTGCTGTCCCGCTACGCGCTGCGAAACGCGCTCGCGCCGAGCGTGCAGGTCCTGGCCCAGAACCTGCAGTGGCTGATCGGCGGCATCATCATCACCGAGAGCGTGTTCGCCTACCCGGGCATCGGCACGACGCTCGTGAACGCCGTCCAGAACCGCGACGTGACCGTCGTCCAGTCGGTGGCGATGCTGATCGCGGTGGTCTACGTCTTCCTCAACCTGCTCGCCGACCTCGTCGTCATGCTGCTCGTCCCGAAGCTGCGGGAGCCGGCATGAAGCAGCGGCTGCGGTTCCTGCGCACGCCGTCCGGCGCGACCGGCGGCGGCATCGTCCTCTTCGTCCTGCTGGTCGCGGCCCTCGGCCCCTACGTGGCGCCGCACGATCCGACCGCGCCCATCGGGATCCCGCTGTCCGGCTCGTCCAGCCACGCCTGGCTCGGCACCGACTTCCTCGGCCGCGACGTGCTCAGCCGCGTGCTCTACGGCGGCCGCTCGGTGATCGGGTACGCCGCCGCAGCAACGCTGCTCGCCTACGTCGTCGGGATGGCGGTCGGGCTCACCGCCGGGTACACGCGGAGCCTGGTCGACCCGGTGCTGATGCGCAGCGTCGACGTCATGCTCGCGTTCCCGCCGCTGCTCTTCCTGCTCGTCCTGATCGCCGGCGCCGGCACGAGCATCGCCGTCCTCATCATCGGCGTCGCGGCGATCCAGGCGCCCGCCATCAGCCGCATCGTCCGCACCGCCACCCTCGAGGTCTCGACCCGCGGCTACGTCGAGGCGGGCATCGCCCGCGGCGAGCGCGCGTTTGCGGTGCTCGGGCGCGAGGTGCTCCCGAACATCCTCGCGCCCGTGCTGGTCGACGCCGGCCTGCGGTTCACGTACTCGATCCTGATCATCGCGTCGGTCAACTTCCTCGGCCTCGGCCTGCAGCCGCCGAACTCCGACTGGGCGCTCATGATCAGCGAGAACCGCACCTACATCCAGCTGAACCCGTGGTCGGTGCTCGTGCCGGCCGCAATGATCGGCCTGCTCACCATCGGCATCAACCTGACCGGCGACGCGATCGCCCGCAGCCTGGGCCGCTCGTACGTCCCCCGCACGACCCGGAGCGTCGTCTCGTGAGCGCCGTCGGGACGGAGCCCGTCGTCCGGGTCGAGGACCTGTGCCTCCGGCTCCAGACGGGCGAGCCGGTCGTCGACGGGGTCACGTTCAGCGTCGCGCCCGGCGAGATCCTCGGCCTTGTCGGCGAGTCCGGCAGCGGCAAGACCACGACGGCGCTCTCGCTGCTCGGATACACGCGCCCGGGCGTCGTCATCAAGGGCGGCACGGTCGAGGTCGGCGGCGAGAACGTGCTCGGCCGCGACCGCCGCGCCCTGCGCGGTCTGCGTGGCAAGACGGTGTCGTACGTGCCGCAGGATCCCGGCGGCGCGCTCAACCCGTCGATGCGGGTGGGCGACGCGATCCTCGACGTGCTCCGCGCCCACCGGGCCGGCGGCGGCCCCGGCGACGCGGTGCGCTCGGCGCTCGAGCGGGTCGAGCTCGGCAGCGACCCCCGCTTCGCCGGCCGCTACCCGCACCAGCTGTCCGGCGGCCAGCAGCAGCGGGTGACGATCGCGATGGCCTGCGTCTGCGATCCGCCCGTCGCCGTCCTGGACGAGCCGACGACCGGCCTCGACGTGCTCACCCAGGACCGGATCCTGGCCGAGCTGCGTCGGCTCCGCGACGAGCACGGCATGGCGATGGTGTACGTCACCCACGATCTGGCCGTCGTCTCGCAGATGGCCGACCGGATCGTCGTCATGTACGCCGGCCGGGTCGTGGAGAACGGTCTGGCCGCCGACGTGATCGAGCGGCCGCAGCACCCGTACACGCGCGCGCTGGTGGGGGCGATCCCCGACTTCAAGAATCCCCGCGCGCTGCGTGGTATCACGGGCGTCTCGGTCGGCGTCGGCGAGTGGCCGGGCGGCTGCGCGTTCGCGCCCCGCTGCGCCCACCAGGAGGCGCGCTGCCACGAGACGGTGCCGGCGCTCGAGGAGACCGTTCCGGGTCACCATGTGCGGTGCATCCGCTGGAAGGAGCTCGACCTCCAGGCCGCCGAGCGCGGCAACGGCCGCGTCGCGCAGACCGCCGTCGAGGCGGCGGCGCTGCTCGAGGTGGCGGGTCTCGAGGCGCGCTACCGGTCGAGCCGTTCGGGCGGGCCGGCGGTCGACGCCGTCTCGTTCACGGTCGCGCAGGGCCGCTGCGTCGCGCTCGTGGGCGAGTCCGGCAGTGGCAAGACGACGATCGGCCGCTGTATCGCCGGCCTCCACGTGCCGGCGGGCGGGACGATCAGCTTCGACGGGGTCCCAATCGCCGGAGCCGCCCGCAAGCGCCCGCTGGAGGTGCGGCGCCGGATCCAGATCGTGTTCCAGAACCCGTTCGAGTCGCTCAATCCGCGCCAGCGGGTGCGCTCCTCGATCATCCGGCCGCTGCGGGTCCTGCGCCGGCTGTCGCGGGCGGAGGCCGAGAAGGAAGTCGGCGAGCTGCTCGAGCGCGTGAAGCTGCCGACCCGGCTCGGCGACCGCTTCCCGGTCGAGCTCTCCGGCGGCGAGCGCCAGCGCGTCGCGATCGCCCGCGCGCTGGCTGCGCGGCCCGACCTGCTCATCTGCGACGAGGTGACTTCGGCGCTCGACGTGTCCGTGCAGGCGGCCGTGCTCGAGCTGCTGCAGGAGCTGCAGCGCGACCTGCGGCTCTCGATGCTGTTCATCACTCACAACCTGGGCGTGGTCGCGTGCATCGCCGACTCCGTCCTCGTCATGGACCGCGGCTCGCTATGCGAGACGGGCACCGTGTCGGAGGTGCTGGCGCAGCCCAGCCACGACTACACCCGGCGGCTGCTGGCCGCCGCGCCCTGCCTCCCCGACGGCGCCCTGTGAGCGCCCCGACCGTCGTCTCCGGGGGGACGATCGTGTCCCCGTCGGGCTCGGCCGCGGGCGACGTGCTCGTCCGCGACGGTGCGATCGTGGCGGTGGGTGAGGTCGGCCGTGGCGGAGCCGAGGTCGTCGACGCGTCCGGCTGCCTGGTGCTGCCCGGCGCGATCGACGTGCACACCCACATCTTCGGCGCGGTCGCCGCGGACACGCGCTCCGCGTTGCTCGGCGGCACCACGTCGATGCTCGCGTTCGTCGACGCCGAACCGGGCGAGCGGCCCGTCGAGGCGGCCCGGCGGACGATCGCCGACGAGCTGCCCGCGGCCCACGCCGACGTGGCGCTGCACACGGTGATCTGGGAGCCGCAGGCCTACCGCACGGGCGACATGCGCGACGTCCATGCGCTCGGCGTGGGCAGCGTCAAGCTGTGGCTGGCCTACATCGAGCTCGGCATCATGGCCGACGACGACGTCGCCTTCGCGGTCATGCAGGAGGCGGCCGAGCTCGGCATGGTCGTGCTCGCCCACTGCGAGAACGGACGGGTGGTCGACGTGCTCACCCGCGAGCTCGTCGCCGCCGGCGAGCTGGGCCTGGGATCCCTGCCGCGCAGCCGGCCGATCGCCCTCGAGGCGGAGTGCGTCGGCCGGTTCCTGACGATGGCCGAGGTGGCCGGGGCGACGGCCTATGTGGTGCACGTGACCGGGCGCCGGCCGATGGACGAGATCGCCGCGGCCCGCGAGCGCGGCGTGGCCGTCTACGGCGAGGCCTGCGTCCACCACCTGCTCTTCGACGAGTCGCACCATCACGGCGCCGATGCGCTGCGCTACGTGATGACGCCGCCGCTGCGCACGCCCGCCGACCAGGAGGCGCTGCGGTCGGGGCTCGCCGGCGGCGGCCTGGACACGTACGCGTCCGACCACTGCCACCTGCGCCTCGACCGCGACAAGGTGCCGGTGGCCGCCGACTTCACGCAGGTGCCGACAGGGCTCCCCGGCGTCGGCGCGCGGCTGCCGATCGGGCTCGCGCTCACCGGTGAGGAAGGGCTCACACCCGAGCGGCTGGTCGAGGTCGCCTGCACCGCGCCGGCGCGCATCTTCGGCTTGTCGCGCAAGGGGGCTCTGCGGCCGGGGTACGACGCCGATGTCGTCGTGTGGGATCCGTCCGCGCCGAGCCGGATCACCCTCGAGGGTCTCGGCGACGAGCTCGACTGGACACCGTACGAGGGCGTCGAGCTGCCCGGCCGGATCCGGCACGTGCTGGCGCGCGGCGACCGGGTCGTCAGTGACGGCCGCTTCGTCGGCGAGGAGCATCACGGCGGCTTCCTGGCGGTGGGCGGGTGAGCCGCGGCGCGATCGTCACGGGCGCCTCGTCGGGCATCGGCCGCGCGATCGCGATCCGGCTCGCCGCCGACGGGTTCGACGTCGTCTGCGCGGACGTCCGCCGCGACCCGATGACTGGCGGCGATCCGACCGAGTCCGTCATCGCGGCGGCCGGCGGGAGCGCGCTCCAGGTCGACGCCGACGTGTCCCTGCCCGAGGACTGCGAGCGGCTCGTCGCCATCGCTGCCGATCGCGCGGGCACGCTGGACGTGCTCGTGAACAACGCCGCCATCGCCGGCCGTCACTCCCGGCCGCTCGTGGAGACCGAGGTCGCCGATTTCGACGCGATCATGGCCGTGAACCTGCGCGGGCCGTTCGTGCTCTCCCGCGCGGCTGTGCGGCAGATGTTGGGTCAGCCGCTGCGCGACGAGGTGCGTGGACGGATCGTGAACATCACCTCGCAGCACGGCCTGGTGGGGGCGCCGGGGCACTTCTCCTACGCCGTCTCCAAGGGGGGGCTGATCCAGATGACGCGTCAGATCGCCGTCGAGCACGGCGCCGACGGCATCCTGTGCAACTCCGTCTCGCCGGGCAAGATCGTGACCGGCACGCCCGGCGACCTGAGCGCCGACGAGGCCGGGCTCGCCTACGTGCAGTCACGCACGCCGTTCTCCCGTCTCGGCCGCGCCGACGACGTGGCCGCCGCGGTCGCCTACCTGGCGTCCCAAGCGACCTATACCAGCGGCGCGAACCTGATGGTCGACGGCGGCTGGATGGCCTACTAGCGCGATGCGGGCCGTCGTGATGATGCAACCCGGTGGGCCGGAGGTGCTCGAGCTCGTCGAGCGGCCCGACCCCGAGCCCGGCCCCGGGGAGGTGGTCGTGCGCGTCCATGCGGTGGCGGTGAACCGGCTCGACATCTGGGTGCGCGAGGACGTCGGCCATGCCTACGCCGCCCGGCTGCCGGTCATCCCCGGATACGACGTCGGCGGCGAGGTGGCCGCGGTCGGTGCGGGCGTGACGGACGTCGCGGTCGGTGAGACGGTCTACGTGCACTACGACTACGCCTGCGGCCGTTGCGCCTTCTGCCTCGAGGGCGACGAGGCCGCATGCGCGGACTACGAGGTGATGGGCGTCCAGCGCGACGGCGGCTACGCGGAGCTCGTGCGCGCCCCCGCCCGCAACGTCTTCGCACTGCCCGACGGCCTGGACGCGCGGACGGCGGCCGCCGCCGGATCGGTGTATCTGACCGCGTACCACATGCTGTTCGCCCGGGCGGGCCTGCGTCCCGGCGAGACCGTGCTCGTGACCGCCGGCGGATCGGGCGTCGGCGGCGCGGCGATCGCCTTCGCCCGCATGGCCGGCGCCCGCGTGATCGCCACCGCCTCGACAGGGCAGAAGCGCGAGCGGCTGCTGGCGGCCGGCGTCGGCCACGCCATCGACTACACCGACCCCGGGTGGCCGGACGAGGCGCGCGCCCTGACCGGCGGGCGCGGCGTCGACGTCGCCGTCGACCACGTCGGCCGCTCGGCCTTCCCGGGCGCGCTGCGCGCGCTCGCGAACCGCGGCCGGCTGGTGATCTGCGGCGCGTCGTCCGGGTCGGAGGCGACGATCGACCTGGTCGACGTGTTCGCCCGCCAGGTGTCGATCATCGGCTCGAGCGACGGCTCACGGCGCGAGCTTCACGAGGTGTTCCGGCTGCTGGCCGAGGGCCGCGTCGCGCCGCCGCCGATCTCGGCCGAGCTGCCGCTGGAGCGCGCGGTCGACGCCCAGGCACTGCTCGCCTCGCGCGACCACTTCGGCCGGGTGCTGCTCACGCCGAACGCCAGAAGCTGAGCAGCAGCCCTGCAAGCTGCTCCGGCTCCTCGCGAAACGGCGGCGCGAAGTGGTGGAGGGCCGGGAAGACGTGGGCTCTGAAGCCAGCGCAAACCTCGCCCAGTCGCCGGTCGGCGGCCTCCCATCGGGAATTGCTGCAACCGCCGCGGATCCCGAGCACCGGCGCGTGGATCCTGCGGAGGTCGCCGCTCGCGAACCCCGTCTCGCCAGAAAGCATCGATTCGAGCAGATCGTCTCGGAAGGTCCATTCCCAGGTGGCGCGCGGCGGTGGCGGCTCGAGGCCCGGCCGCATCAGCAGCTGCCGGAACGGAGCGATGCGCTCAGCCGGCGGGCGCGCGAAGATCTCCCGCTGACGCGACCGCCACGCCGTCTCGGCCGGATCCCAGTCGTCGTCGCCGATGAATGCCGGTTCGAGCAGCACCACGCTCCGGACCGCGTCGCCGAGCGCGAGCGCGGCCGCCAGCGCCACCGTTGCGCCCGCCGAGAACCCGGCGAGGTGCACGGGGCCGGATCCCGCGGCCTCGGCGACGGCGGCGACCTCGACGCCCATGTCGTATCGCTCACCCGGGGCCAGGCCCCAGACTCGGAGCCCGAGGAGCGTCACCTCGACCTGGCTGCGGATCCGCTCGGCGAAGGCCTCGACCGACTCCGTCCCCGACGGATTGACCCAGATCACCCGCGGGAGCGTCAGTACGCCATCCAGCCGCCGTCGACGAGCAGGTTCGTTCCGCTGACGTACGAGCACTCGTCCGATGCCAGGTAGAGCGCGGCGGCGGCGACGTCGTCCGGGCGGCCCAGCCGCGAGAACGGCGTGCGCGAGTGCGAGTAGGCCAGCACCTCGGGCGTGTCCGGTTCGTCGGCGGGGCGGGTGAGGATCTTGCCGGGGGCGATCGCGTTCACGATGATCCCGCGCCGGGCGAAATCGACCGCGATTTGGCGGGTCAGGTTGACGACGCCACCTTTGGCCGTGCAGTAGGCGACGTGCCCGGGCGCGCCGATCATGCCGTGCTGCGACGACAGGTTGATGATGCGGCCGCGGGCCTCGGCGACCGGCTCCTGGGTCAGCATCTGCTGGACGGCCCGCTTGCAGCACAGGAACACGCCGCGCAGCCCGACGGCCATGATCGCGTCCCAGTCGTCCTCGTCGGTCTCGAGCAGCCCCTTCGAGTGCGGACCGGCGACGATGGCGTTGTTCACCATCACGTCGAGCCGGCCCGTCCGCGCAGCGGCCGTCGTCACGAGCCGGTCGATGTCGTCCCAGCGGGAGGCATCGGCGTGGATGTGCTCGGCGCTCTCGCCAGCCTCGGCGATGACGTCGACCGTGGGCGCGCCGCCTTCGCGCGGGTCCTCGCGCACGTCGGCGCACACCACGTGGGCGCCCTCCGCCGCGAAGCGCAGCGCCATCGCTCGGCCGAGCCCCGACGACGCGCCGGTGATCGCGATCGTCTTGCCCTCCACCCGGCCGCTCATCGCCGTCCCTCCGCCAGCCGCTCGTCGACGTCGCGGAAGAGCGGCATCCCGAGCGGTCGCTCCATCTCCTCCGCCAGGTGCGCCACCACTCCGGCGGTGCGCGCGAGCAGCGCGAATCCGCGCACGATCTCGGGCGCGAAACCGAGGTCGGCGAGCGCCGCCCCCGCCGCACCGGCCCCGTTGATCGGGAGCTTGCGGCCGGCCCGGCCGGCGGCCGACTCCGCCACGAACTCGAGCGCCCGCAGATGCGGGCCGAGCGCTCCCGCCTCTGACGCGATCGCGTACATGCGCGGCGTGCGCGGATCCTCGACCTTGTGGATCGGATGGCCGAGCCCGGGGACGCGACGGCCCGCACCCAGCCGGGCAGTCACCGCTGCGTCTGCCGCCGCCCGCAGGGCGGCATCGTCGTCGTCCGCCTTCGCGACGATCTCCGCCAGGAACACCGCGGCGTCCTCGACCACGCCCAGGAACACTGAGCCCGCCCCCAGAAGGCCCGCCGCCACCGCCCCCTGGAGCGACTCCGGCGCCCCGGTATAGGTGAGTCGGGCCGCCAGCACGGTCGGCGTCAGGCCATGGTCGGCGAGCGAGACCAGCACGGCGTCGAGCAGCACGGTCTCGCCGGGCTCGGGCATGCGTCCCTGGACGAGCAGGAAGGACAGCTCGGTGAACGTGACCTTGCCCATCAGCTCGCCGGCGAGGTCGTGGCCGCGGACGGTGATCGAGTCCGCGGTGGTCGTGCCGATGTCGGTGCGAAGCCAGTCGCTCGTGCTCATGCTCTCCTCTCGAAGTCGATCTCGTCGGGGGTGCGCTCGCGGGTCAGCTCGTGCTTGGCCACCCGACCGGTCGGGGTGTGCGGCAGCTCCGCCGTCGCCTCCATGTAGCGCGGCACCTTGAACGGCGCGAGCAGTCCGGCGGCGTGCTGCCGCACGGCGGACAGGTCGGCGTCCGGGTCATGGAGGACGAGGAACGCCTTGATCTCCTCCTCGGAGAGCTCGGACGGCACTCCCACGACCGCCGCCTCGAACACGGCCGGATGGCCGGCGAGCGCCTCCTCGATCTCGGCGGGCGCGACGTTCTCGCCGCGGCGCCGGATCACCTCCTTGACCCGGCCGACGAACGTGTAGATGCCACCGTCGTCGACGGTGACCAGGTCGCCCGTGCGCAGCCACCCGTCGGCCGAGAGCACCTGCGCGGTCTCGTCGGGCATGTCCCAGTAGCCCTTCATCACGGCGGGGTTGCGCAGCTCGAGCTCGCCCACCTCGCCGATGCCGGCCGGGCGGCCGTCGTGCACCACCCGGCCCTCGTTGACGACCCCGAGGGTCGGGTGCTGGCGGATGCTCCCGAGCGTGCCGTACGGTCGCGTGCCCCGGGCCCAGATCGTCCCGTACGGCGTCTCGGACATCGCGTAGCCGCACACGATGCGCATGCCGAAGCGGCGCTCGATCTCGAGGTGGCGCTCCCGCGGCGGCGCCGGGCCGGTGTAGCACAGGCGCAGCGGCGCGTCGGCGTCGTCGGGCCGCTCCGGCTGGCGCATGAGGATCTCGAGCATCGCCCCGATGGCGTTGAACTCGGTGGCGCCGTGGCGCCGGGCCGATTCGAGGAACGTGCTGGCCGAGAAGCCCGGCAGGAGCGCCAGGCTGGCCCGCGCCCCCACCGACCCGAGCATCGAGTACGTCGGCGCGTTGATGTGGAACAGCGGCAGCGAGGTCATCAGCCGGTCGTCCGGCCCGAGCTCCATCCACCACGGGAAGCCCACCCCGGCCATGGCGTAGGCGCGGTGGGTCTGGGTCACGAGCTTCGACCGGCCCGTCGTCCCCGAAGTCGGGATCAGCACGGCGGCGTCGTCGGGGCCGGCGGGCCCGGTCCCCTCGAATGCCCCCTGGTGCTCGAACAGCCGCTCGACCGCGATGGCGCCCTCGATCGCGGCGTCCGAGATAACGAGGCGAGGTCGCACCTGGCCGATCAGCCCGGCCAGCTCGGCGTCGGCGCTGCGCGGGTTGGCGGTGACGAGGATCGTGCCGGCGTAGGCCGACGCGAGCCACGTGAACAGGTGGTCCGGGGTGCTCCGCATCGTCGCCAGCACCAGGTCGCCGGGGCGCAGGCCGGCCTCCCGCAGTGCCGCCGCAGCCCGCCCGATCCGCTCGCGGGACTCGGCGTAGGTGAACGACTCGTCGCCGGCGACGAGCCACACCTTGTCCGGCACCGCGGCGACGGTCTCGTCGAACAGCTGGGGGATCGTCTCCGGCATGGAGGCGGATCATCGCGGGTTGCCCGGGCCGGGCGCAACCGCCGACGCGTAGACTCGCCGCATGACCGAGACACCCTTCGCCGACGCGATCGCCACCTACCTGCGCGACATCCCGACACCGATGACGACCCCCGGACACAAGCGCAACCCGGCGCTCTTCGGGGACGTGTCGCTGCTGCTCTCCGACGTGCCCCACCATGGCGGCGCGGACACGCTGCGGAGCGACTACCAGGTGCTCGAGCAGGCAGAGGCGCTGGCGGCCGCCGCGTGGGGGGCTGACATGTGCCGTTTCACCCACAACGGCTCGACCCACCCCAACCAGGCGCTCTGTCTGGCCGCCACCCGGCCGGGCGAGCCGGTGCTCGTCCACCGCACGTGCCACAAGTCGGTCTACTCCGGCCTGATCCTGGCCGGGGCGCGGCCGGTGTGGCTCTCGCCCGACGTCTCGGATGAGCTCGGGATCCCGCTCGGGACGCCCGTCGAGCGGGTGAGCGCGGCACTGGACGCCGAGCCCGAGATCCGAACGGCGATCCTGACCGAGCCCTCCTACGTCGGCGTGCTCTCCGACGTGCCCGCGATCGCCGCGGCCTGCCACGAGCGCGGCGTCGCCCTCATCTGCGACCACGCCTGGGCGGCGCATTTCGGCTTCGCGAGCACCGTACCGAAGAACGCGCTTGCGCTCGGCGCCGACGCGATCGCGCTCAGCATCCACAAGACGCTCATGTCGCTCACGCCCGGCGCGCTGCTGCTCGCACGCGACACGGGCCGCATCGACCTCGAGCGGCTCGGGGCGACCTTCGACATGCTGCTCACGACGAGCCCCTCGGCGATGATCTACGGCACGATCGACCAGGCGCGGGCGCGGATGCAGGCCGACGGCGAGAGCCTGATCGGCGCCGCGATCGAGCTCTACGCGCGTGCGCGCGCAGGCGTCGAGACCATCGAGGGTCTGCGGGTGATCGGCGACGAGGAGGTTCTCGGCCACCCGTCGGTGCTGGCCCGCGACCCCTTGAAGCTCGTGATCGACCTCGCCGGCGCGCACGCGGACGGCTTCGCCGTCGACCGCGCGCTGCGGGCGCGGGGCGTGCAGGTCGAGGGTGTCGACCGGCGCATGATCATCCCCCACATCACCGTGGGCGACGACGCCGGCCGCGTCGACGCGTTCATCCCGATCCTGCGCGCCGCGGTTGACGAGCACCGTGGCACCGTCCCCGAGCGGCCGCCGGTCGGGACGTCGTGGCGGACCCACCCCGAGCTGGCGATGACGCCGCGCGATGCGGCCTTCGCGGCCACCGAGCGGGTGTCCGCCGACGCCGCAGTCGGCCGCGTCGCCGCCGAGTTTGCGGTGCCCTACCCGCCGGGGATCCCGGCGCTCGCGCCCGGCGAGGTGATCGGGGCGGAGCTGTGGGAGCGGCTGCGCGAGGAGGCGGCGCTCGGCGCGCGCATCTCGTACGCGAGCGACCCGTCGCTCGGGTCGTTCAAGGTGGTGGCGGGCTGACCTCGGCCGCCGCCGCGGCCGGCTCCCCGCTCGCCTGAAGCAGCACGCCGAAGACGACGACCACGCCGCCGATCAGCGTTGCCGTGGCGGGCCGCTCGGACACCGCGAACCACACCCACAGCGGGCCGAGGACGACCTCGAGCAGCGTGATCGTCGCGATCTCGGCGGCCGGTATCAGCCGCGCGCCGATCGAGAGCAGGGCGAGGCCGAGGCCGATCTGGCCCGCGCCGAGCAATATCAGCAGGACGAGGTTGCGCCGGTCGACGGAGCCCGGGTGGGCGAACGGCACGGCGCACATCAGGATCAGCACCTGGGCGAGGGCCGTCGCCGGCGCCATCGACATGTGCCGGTGGTGCCGCGTGATCACGATGCTGACGGCGAAGGAGAGCGGGATCACGATGGTGAGCAGCGTGACCAGGATGCCGCCGTGGCCGGGCGCGCCGACCATCACGCCGACGCCGGCGAGGGCGATCACCATCGCGACCAGCGAGCGTCGTGTCACCGGCTCGCCCAGCATCAGCCACGCCAGCAGCGCGGCGATCATCGGCGCGGCCGCCTGCAGGAAGAGGACGTTCGCGACCGTCGTGTAGTTCAGCGCGACGATGAACGCGCCCGATGCGAGCGCCGTCGAGACGCTCACGCCGACCATCGCCCATCCGCTGCCGCGGATCGGGGCGGCCGGCTCGCGGCGCTGCGCGGCGGCGACGAAGATCGCGAGCGCGACGAATGCGAAGAATGCCCGCCCCGCCACCTGCGTGCCCAGGCCGACGTGGAGCTCGCGCTGGAGCACGCCCGCCGTCGACCAGGCCAGCGCTGCCAGCGCGACGTAGGTCTGGCCGCGGCGATGCTGCGATCGCGAGAAGCTGTCGATCGCCACGGAGGTTGCCACTCCCGTAGTCAACCAGACGTCGCCGTGACCGGCGCTGCTGCGGGAGGAGTCGCCTAGGCGGCGAGATCCGCGGCCGTGTCGGCGCCGATGACGGCGAGCAGCGCGGCGGCGCAGGCCGGGTCGAAGGCGGTGCCGGTGTCCGATCGGATCAGGTCGAGCGCGCGCTCGTGCGACCACCGCTCGCGGTAGGCCCGCCAGCTCGTGAGGGCGTCGAAGACGTCGCAGATCGAGAGGATCCGGGCCTCGAGCGGGATGTGCTCGCCGGCCAGGCCGTGCGGGTAGCCGCCGCCGTCGACGCGCTCGTGGTGGGCGAGCACGATGGGGATCTCCTCGTCGAAGCTGCCCACGCGGGCGAGGATGTTCGCGCCCGCCTGGGGATGAGTCTTGATCGTCCGGTACTCGCCGTCGCTGAGCTTGCCCGGCTTGTTCAGGATCTCCGGTGCGATCCGCAGCTTGCCGATGTCGTGCAGCAGGCCGGCCACCGCCAGGCGCCGCAGCGCCGGCGCCGGCAGCGAGAGCTGCTCCCCGACAGCGACGGCCAGCATGGCCACGTTCTGCGAGTGGACGAGCGTCGAGGGGTCGTGGTGGTGCAGGTCGGCCTTCAGCGACTTGACGTAGCCGCCGAGCAGCTCGGACTCGGAGTCGAGCAGGTCCTGCGCGCGGGTGCGGCGGCGGAGGGCGTAGGTCGGCGTGCGGCGGGTCAGGTCGCGCGTGACGGCGGCCGCGACTGCGAGGAACCCGGCGGCCTCGAGCCCGTGGCCGGCCCAGAATGTCCACGACCACACCGGCGAGAGCAGGTAGGTCGGGATCGACGTGCCCAGCCACACGAGGCCGACGGCGACGGCGGCGTCGCTCGGGCGGCGGGTGAGCAGATAGGTCTGCCACGTCCGCCAGGCCAGCCATCCGTAGACGCCGCAGGCCGGGGTGAGCAGGAGATAGGCGCCGGGCGTGACGTTGATCGGGATGAGCGGGATCAGCGTGGCATGGCCGAGGCCGATGGCGCCGAAGACGACGAGCGCCGAGACGGTGACCCCGGCCGCCTGGGCGATCCGGCGGGGCGCGTCGCTGACGCGCACGGGGACGAGCAGGGCGATCGCGAACAGGATGCCGCCGGTGGGGACGGCCAGGGCGCCCGCCAGGCCGACGGTGGCGTTGCGGCCGTACTCGCCGAGGATGAACCCGGGCGTCGCCGCGGCGTGGACGATCAAGAGGCCCGCCATGGCCAGGAAGCCGACACCCACGAGGCCGCCGCGGATGTCGTTCTCGCGCATCGCGACCCGGACCATCAAGAGCGCCGCGAGCAGCGCGGCGAGTGCGGCGCCGCCGACCGCGAGCACGTGGGTGGGGGGCGAGACGAAGTCTCCCGTCACCGGCAGGGCGTTCGAGCGCACCAGCGAGTACCCGGCTGCGGGTAGGAATGCGAGCAGGAAGAGCCCGCCGCGGCGAAGCTGGTTGCCGTTCACACCCCGGTTATCGGGCGGAGGCCACTTGCATTTGAGGTTACGAAACGGTTGACATGGTTGATCGGTGAGTCCGCGCGCGCCTGGCCGCACGACGGTCGACGGTTCGACGAGGCGCTGGCGGCGCTGCGTCTGCGAACCGTCGCATCGCGGCGTCCTCGGTCGCGCCCATACGACCAGCTATGAACGCTCCCTGCGTCCTTGCGCTGACCGGTGCAAGCCCGCACGGGCTTGCACCTTGGACACCACGGGACTTACCGATCAACCATCTAGAAAGCGGCCGTGCGGACGTCGCGGGGGATGCCGGTGCGCGCGTACTCGGAGCTCCCTTGGGTGCGCAGCTCGCGGGCGCCGGCCAGCATCGCCCCGTAGGCCGCACTGGCGAGCAGCGATCCAGTCGAGACGCGGCGCACGCCGAGGTCGCCCAGCTCGGAGATCGGCGGCGTATCGGGCAGCGCGAGTACGTTCACCGGCAAGCCGGTCGCGGTCACCACCGCCCGGATGTCGGCCGGGTCGGTCAGCCCCGGGGCGTAGACGGCGTCGGCCCCGGCAGCCGCGAAGGCGACGAGGCGGGCGATGGTGTCGTCGAGGTCGTCGACGCCGTGGAGATGGTTCTCCGACCGTGCGGTCAGGACCATCGGCTCGCCTTCGTGCGCCGCCGCGGCTGCGGCGGCGACCCGCTCGGCGGCGACGCCCACCGGGTCGATCCGCCCGGTGGCCGGGTCGTAGTCCTCGATCGAGCAGCCGGCCGCCCCGGCCCCTGCCAGCATGCGCACCGTCTCGGCGACGCCCGCCGGGTCGGGTGCGAAGAGGCGCTCGCTGTCGACGGACAGCGGCAGGTCGGTCGCTGCCGAGAGCCGCTCGACGTGCCCGACGAGCTCGTCGCGGCTGACCGACTGGTCGTTTCGGCCGAGCGTCCACGCAAAGCCGGCGCTCGTCGTCGCGATCGCGTCGAACCCCGACCAGGCCAGGAGCCGCGCGGAGCCCTCGTCCCACGCGTTCGGCATGACGAAGATGCCCTCCTTCGCGTGCAGCTCGCGGAACCGTGCCCGGCGCTCAGCGACCGTCATGGCCGCAGCCTACTCGTGAATAGCCGGTGCCAGGCACCGGTTATTCAGCGAACTGCGGCAGATGCTCGCGATGCGCGTCGAGGAGGGCGTCGAGCAGCGGCCGGGCCGTGTCGAAGCCGCGCACGAGCGGGTTCGCCATCAGCGCCCGCACGGCCGTGTCGCGGTCACCCGAGATGGCGGCCGAGACTGTCAGGCGCTCGTACGCCTTCACCTCCTCGACCAGGCCGAGCATGTCGGGCGGAAGCGGGCGCTGTGGCAGCGGGTGGGCGCCGCTCGCGTCGATCCGGCAGGACACCTCGACGACGGCGTCGGCGGCCAGGTTCGGGATTGCGCCGTCGTTCCGCACGTTCACGACCTGGGTGTCGCCGCGGTCGGTCGCGAGCGACTCGAGCAGCATCGCGGCGGCCTCGGAGTAGAAGGCGCCGCCGCGTTTCTCGAGCAACTTCGGCTTCACGTCGAGCGCCGGGTCGCGGTACATCTCGAGCAGGTCGGCCTCGATCCGCATCACCTCCTCCGCGCGGGTCGGGTGCTCGGCCTGCTCGGCGACGGTCTGCTCGGGGAAGTAGAAGTAGCGCAGGTAGTAGGACGGGATCGCGCCCTGCAGCCGGATCAGATCGCCGGGCATGTCCACATCCTCGCCCAGCTGGTCCGCGAACGTCTCGATCAGCCCCGGCAGCCGGTCGACGCCGTCGACGTGGACGGCCCGCTCCCAGGAGAGGTGGTTCAGGCCGACGTGCTCGAGCGAGACGCGATCGGGTGTGACGCCGAGCCGGTCGGCCAGCTGGCGCTGGAAGCCGATCGGGATGTTGCACAGGCCGATCGCGCGGTGGCCGCCGTCGATCAGCGCCTGGGCGACCAGCCCGGCCGGGTTCGTGAAGTCGAGCAGCCAGGCGTCGTCCGCTCCGCGCGCCGCCATGTCGGCGGCGATGTCGAGCACGACGGGCACCGTGCGAAGGGCCTTGGCGAACCCGCCGGCGCCTGTCGTCTCCTGGCCCAGGCAGCCGAACTTCGGCGGGATCGTCTCGTCCTTCAGCCGGGCGGCGAGGCCGCCGACCCGCAGCTGGACCAGCACGAACGCGGCACCGTCGATCGCGCGCGCCCGGTCGGTGGTCGAGACCAGCCGCCCGGCGAAGCCCTGGCGGCGCAGGATGCGCTCGGCCAGCCCGCCGACGACGTCGAGGCGGCCGGCGTCGATGTCGTGCAGGGCGATCTCGGCGATCCCCAGCCGCTCGGCCCGCAGGCCGAGCCCCTCGATCAGCTCGGGCGTGTAGGTGCTGCCTCCCCCGACAACCGCGATCTTGGGGTTTTCAACCACGGCGCGAGATTGTAATCTATGGCCGTGCATTCGTTAGGAAACTTTCCTGACATATTCCTGGCCGAGATCGCAGGACAGCCCGATGCCATCCGCCGGGCGGCCGGCGGCGTCGCGGAACAGGGCGACGCGATCGCCTCGCTGGGGCATGAGCTGCGCTGTCGCACCCGCGTCGTCCTCACCGGCATGGGCAGCTCCTACGACGCCTGCTACCCGGCGGCGACGCGGCTCGCTGCGGCCGGCGTGCTGGCGACGATGGTCGACGCCGCCGAGCTCCTGCACTTCCGCCTCGACGCGCTCGGGCCGGAGACGCTGCTCGTCTGCGTGAGCCAGTCCGGCGAGAGCGCAGAGACCGTCCGCGTCGTCCGCGAGCTGCGTGACCGCGGCGACCGGCCGTTCATCGCGGCCGTGACGAACGGCACGGGCAGCACGCTCGCGGGGCTGGCCGACCGCAACCTGGACACGCGCGGCGGCGAGGAGCACGGCCCCTCGACGATGACCTTCGCGGCCACGCTCGTGATGATGGCGGCGCTGACCCGGTCGCTCGCCGGGCGCGAGCCGGCCCCCGCCGCCGACGCCGAGGCGGCGGCCGTGGCGACGCAGCGGCTCGTGGCCGATCCGGAGCGCACCGCCCGCACCCTGGCCGACTGGCTCGGCGACCGCCCCGTGCTGGCGTTGCTCGGCCGCGGCGAGTCGCGCGCCGCCGCCGAGATGGGCGCCTTGACGCTCAAGGAGGCGGCCCGCTTCCCCGCCGAGTCGCTGCAGGCGGCCCAGTTCCGGCACGGCCCGCTCGAGCTGGCCGGCCCCGAGCTCGCGGCCGTCGTTTTCGCGTCCGAGGTGCGCACCCGGACGCTCGACACGGGCCTGGCCGCCGAGCTCGTCGCCGCAGGGGCCGCCGTCCTCGTCATCACGCCGGACGGCGCCGCGCCGGAGGGTGCGATGGGGGTCGCCACGGGGGAGCTGGCCGACGGGATCTCCTCCGCCGTCTCGATCGTCCCGGTGCAGCTGCTGTCGTGGGCGCTCGCGCGCGGCCGCGGGCTCGAGCCGGGCACCTATACGATCGCGTCCAAGGTGACCACGCATGAGTAGCCCCCGGGTCGCGCTCACGTTCGACACCGAGCACTGGAGTCACCCGTCGGGCGCCGACGTGCAGGAGCGGATCCTCGACGTCCTCGCCGGGGCGGGCGTGCGGGCGACGTTCTTCGTCCAGGGCCGGTGGGCGACCGCCTACCCGGAGTGCGCCCGGCGGATCGCGGAGGACGGCCACCTGGTCGGCAACCACTCCCACCACCATGCGCCCATGACCCTCCTCACCGACGCCGGCATCGAGTGCGACGTGCGCAAGGCCGAGCGGGCGATCACCGGGCTGGCCGGCGTCGATCCGCGGCCGTGGTTCCGCTGCCCGTTCGGCGACGGCCACGACGATCCGCGGGTGCTGGCGGCGCTCGACCGGGCCGGATATCGCAACTACCACTGGCACGTCGAACCGGACGATTGGCGTCCCGAGCGAACGCCAATTGACCTGGAGCGGCTCGTCGTCGACGGCGCCCTCGCCCACGGCGACGGCGCGGTCGTCCTGCTGCACAGCTGGCCGCCGGCGACCATCGCAGCGCTCCCCGCGATCGTGGACGGCCTGCGCGGCGGCGGCGCCGGCCTCGTCGGCATGGACGAGGTGGCGGCGTGAGCGGGCGCACGGTGGTCGCGGTCGACGGCGGTAACTCGAAGACCGACGTCGCGATCCTCGACGAGACGGGCCGGGTGCTCGGGACGCACCGCGGCCCCGGCGCGTCGTTCACGCCCGACGACCACGACCAGTCGGTCGCCGACCTCGAGCGGTCGGTGCTCGCCGCCGCCGCCGAAGCCGGCATCGAGGCTCGGCCGATCGCCGACGCCGGCGTCTTCTGCCTGGCCGGCGCCGACCTGCCCGCCGACGACCGCCGCATCCTGCGCGCCCTGCGCGACCTCGGCCTGGTGGCCGACCCGGTGCTGCGCAACGACACGTTCGCGGTGATGCGCACCGGGGCGCCCCGGGGCTGGGGCGTCGCCGTCGTCTGCGGCGCCGGCTTCAACTGCACGGGCGTCGGCCCGGACGGGCGCGAGGTGCGCTTCCCCGCGCTCGGCGCGATCTCGGGCGACTGGGCGGGCGGCGCGACGATCGGCATCGAGGCCGTCGGCGCCTGCGTGCGCGCAGGCGACGGCCGCGGCCCCCGCACCGCGCTCGAGCAGGCGGTTCCGGCCCACTTCGGCCTCCGGACGCCGCGCCAGGTCATGGTCGGCCTGCACACCGGCAAGCTGGACGACTCGCGCGTTACGAGCTGGCGCCGGTCGTGCTGGACGCGGCCAACGAGGGAGACGCCGTCGCCGTCGGCATCGTCGAGCGGCAGGCCGAGGAGGTGTCGGTGCTCGTGTGCACCTCGCTGCGGCGGCTGCGGCTACTGCGGTCGGAGGCCGACGTCGTGCTCGGCGGCGGCGTCGCCCGCGCCCGCAGCCCGGTCTTCATGCGTCGCCTGACCGAACGCGTGTCGGCCTGCGCTCCGGGGGCGCGGATCACCGTCGTCGACGATCTGCCCATCGTGGGGGCGGCCCTGCTCGCGCTCGATCAGCTCGCGGTCGCCGACGGGGCCGGCGTCCGCCTGCGCGAGTCGCTGGTCGCAGACAGGTTCGCCCGAAACGGCGCGGTACCCTGAGGAGGAGCCATGGCGCGGATCGTTCTCCAGGACGTGACGAAGCGGTTCGGCAAGGACGTGGTCGCCGTCGACCGCGTGTCGATGGAGATCGCCGACGGTGAGTTCATGGTGCTGGTCGGGCCGTCGGGGTGCGGCAAGACGACGCTCCTGCGCATCATCGCGGGCCTCGAGGAGGTGTCCGACGGCGAGGTCGTGATCGGCGAGCAGATCGTCACCGACCTCGCGCCCAAGCACCGCGACATCGCCATGGTGTTCCAGAACTACGCGCTCTACCCGCACATGACGGTGGCGCAGAACATCGCGATCGGCCTGCGCCTGCGCAAGCGGCCCAAGGCCGAGGTCGCCGAGAAGGTCGGCGCCGCCGCTCGGCGTGCTCGGTCTCGAGCCGCTGCTCGACCGCAAGCCGTCGGAGCTCTCCGGCGGCCAGCGCCAGCGGGTTGCCATGGGCCGGGCGATGGTGCGCGAGCCGCAGGCCTTCCTGATGGACGAGCCGCTCTCGAACCTCGACGCCAAGCTGCGCGTGCAGATGCGGGCCGAGCTGGCCCGGCTGCGCGACCAGCTGGGCACGACCACCGTCTACGTCACGCACGACCAGGTCGAGGCGATGACGCTCGGCGACCGCGTCGCCGTGATGCGCGATGGCGTCGTCCAGCAGCTCGACACGCCCCAGAACCTGTACGCGAACCCGGTCAACATGTTCGTGGCCGCGTTCATCGGCTCGCCGTCGATGAACCTGTTCGAGGCGACGATCGAGAGCGGGCACGTCGTCTTCGGGGCGCACCGGCTGCCCGTGACCGACCGGCTGGCCGGCCGCTCGGGGCCGGTCGTCGTCGGCATCCGGCCGTCGGACTTCGAGGACGCCGAGGTGTGGCGCGACGACACCCGGGCCGTGCTCGACGTGCCGGTGCGCGTCGTCGAGGAGCTGGGCGCCGAGGCCAACGTCATCTTCGCCCTCGACGCCCGGCCCGCGTCCGATGCCGGCGACGGCCGCACACCGCAGGAGGAGGGCGGCGAGGAGGCCCAGGTGCCGCTCGTCGCCGACGCCGGCACGACGGTCTGCACGGCGTGCGTCGACCCCCGCACTCGCGCCCGCGCCGGCGAGCGGGTGCGGCTCTCGGTCGATCCCGCCCGGCTGCACTTCTTCGAGCACGGCTCGGGCCGTGTCCTGGACGGCGCAGCGCCGGTGCCGGCCGCCGCCGGCTAGATCACTGGCGCTGCGTCGCGGCCAGATGGGCCAGCACGGCGAGCACCCGGCGGTTGCCGTCCTCCCCCTGCGGGATGTCGAGCTTCGTCAGCACGTGGCGGACGTGGGCCTCGACGGTGCGCTCGCTCAGGTAGAGCCTTCGCGCGATGCCCGTGTTGGTGAGGCCCTCGGCGACGAGGTCGAGCACCTCTCGCTCCCGCGTCGACAGCTCGGCGAGCGGGCTCTCCTCGCCCTGCGATGAGACGAGTCTCGCGACGACCTGCGGATCCAGTGCCGACCCGCCGTTGGCGACACGCTCGGCCGATGCCAGGAACTCGCCCACGTCGAGGACGCGATCCTTCAGGAGGTAGCCGAACCCGCCGAGGGCGACGAGTCCGATCGCGTGCGTCGTCTCGATGTGCTGGGAGAGCACGAGGACGCCGATCGCAGGTTGGGCGTCCTTGAGCTCCCGCGCGGCTCGCGTGCCCTCGTCCGTGAATGTCGGCGGCATCCGGACGTCGATGACGACGAGGTCAGGAGGTCGGTCGGCCACTTCCGGCATCAGCCGTTCGGCATCGTCGAGCAACGCGGTCACCACGTGCCCGCCGTCGGCGAACAGGCGGCCCAGTCCCTCGCGGAGGAGCGCCTGATCCTCGACGATCACGACCCGCACGGCAGCTCCGCGATCAGCGCGGTGCCCGCGCCGTGGTCGCTCTCGATACGGAGCGAGCCCCCGTGGGCGGCGACCCGATCGGTCAGGCCGCGCAGCCCCGACCCGTGTGACGGCGTCGCACCGCCGACGCCGTCGTCCGTCACACGGATGACCAGCCTCCCGTCTTCACGCCCGGCTCCGAGGGCGATCCTGGTGGCGTGGGCGTGCTTGACGGCATTCGTGAGCCCCTCGCAGGCGATGAAGTAGGCGGCGGCCTCGACCCCTCGGATCGAATCGCTCGTTCGGCGCCGTCACGTGCACGGGAACCGGCGCGCGAGCGGCGAGCTCGCGGAGTGCAGGGGCCAGTCCGGCGTCGAGCTGCGACGGAGGCAGTCCACGCGACAGCTCGCGGAGCTCCTCGATCGCGACGGCGACCTCGGCCACCGCGTCGTCGAGCGTCTCGCGGACGTCTCCGGGCGAGACCGTCGAGAGCTCATGCTGGGCGTGGCGCAGCGCGAGCCCGATCGAGACCAGGCGCTGCTGGGCGCCGTCATGGAGGTCGCGTTCGATCCGCCGGCGCTCGTCGTTGGCCGCGGCGACGATCCGGGCGCGGGAGTCCTCGACCTCCGACAGCTGACGCCGAAGCTCGACGCGCAGGCGCGCGATCTCGATCGCGAGGCCGCCGCCCGACACCACGTCGCGGAGAAGGGCTGGATGCTCGTGTCCCCGCGGGTCGAGGATCACCATCGCCAACGGCTGGCCGCCGCGCTCGACCGGAACCGCCTCGCGCCCCTCGGGCGGGGCTCCCTCCACCGGCACCCCCCGGGCATCGACGTAGAGCTCGCTCTGCGGCAGGTAGAACAGGAGGTCGAGCCCCGGGTCGGAGAGGACCGTGCGGAGCACGTCCTGGACATCCTCGGGAGCGGCGGCACCTGCGCGCAGCCGCTCGAGGAACTCCGCCATCCGGTGCCGGGCGTCGTACCGGGCGCGGTTGAATCGCCTGTCGACCAAGTCCTGCACGTGCACTCGAAGCGGCCGGAACGCAACTGCGACGACCAGCGTCGCTCCGGCGGTCGCCCATGCCGAGCCGCTGCCGAGCGCGATTCCCAGGAGCAGGGTCGTGGCCGCGAACGCCCCGCCGAGCAGCAGCGACAGCGCGCCATAGACGAGTGTGCGGTTGACGACCACGTCGATGTCGTAGAGGCGGTATCGCAGGATCCCGATGCTGGCGGCGACCGGGAGTGCGGTGAGGGCGAGAGCCGCGAGCACGTGAACGACGGGCGTCACAAGCCAGAGTGTCGATGCGAGCGGCAGGACGACGGCTGCGACTGCTGCGGCATAGGTGAACCACATGAGCTGGCGGCGCTCGACGCCGCGCGAGCGGCGGAAGCGGATGACCAGCGACGCTGCCGACGCGACCAGGGCTCCGAGAAAGAGCGTCAGCCCGACCGCCAGCAGTACTTCCGTCGGGATCGCGGTCGTGGCGAGCGGATTCCGCCCGGCGGCGAACTCGGTCGCCCGGTCGGGGCTGAGAGACCAGCCTGGCAGCGCGAGCACGAAGCCGACGAGGCCGATCCAGAGCACGTGCCGCCACCGGGGACTCAGGAAATGGCCGTCCGGAAACAGGAGGAACGTCAGGATCAGGCCGACGCCGCCGGGAAGCCAGCTCGCCTCGCTCACCCATTCGGCTGCGGGGCCGCCCGGCCACCCCTCCTGGGCGGCGCGCAGCCCCCAGCCCTGGGCCAGGTCCGCGCTCAGCGCGTTCAAGGCCCCGAAGCCGCAGAAGAGCCAGCCGATCGGGTTCCGGGGATGGCGCGAGGCGACGAGCGCTCCGGCAGCGACCTGCACGACCGAGTAGAACGCATAGAGCAGGGTGTCGTAGCGCGACTCGAGATCCCACGAGAGTCCCACCGCCGCGAGCTCGAACGCCACCGTCACCACGAGCAAGGCGGCCGGGAGCGGCTTGAGATGCCAACCCCTCATCGCGCCAAGTCTCCCAGGGCGGAGTGCACGCGGCAACGGTGCTGGCCCCGAGGTCGTGATCGGTGCTGGCACTGACCACGGTCAGGTGCCGTCGCCGATGACGGCCCGCCGGCCCGGGCCTACGGTGCTCGGGCAGTCTCCAAACCGCCAGTCAGGAGGACGCCATGACCACCTCGAGCATCGAATCGATTCGCAGGTTCGCCGCAGTCGGCATCGTCGGAGCGGCGCTCAGCGCGATCAGTGGAGCGGTCGTCCAGATCGCCGTGCAGCCGTCGACGACCGTCCCGGACACCCTGTGGAGGTACCCGTGGTCGAGCGGCGCGTTCGTGGTCGTCTCGGTCGCCTACGCGCTTCTGCACGTCCTCGTCATCGTCGGTCTGATCGGCCTGCGACGCAGCGGGATGGCCGGACCGACCCGTGGCGCCGCCGCCGGCCTGCTCGTGGCGATCACGGGCACGGCCCTGCTCTTCGTCGGCGAGCTCGCCTCGATTCCGATCCGCCACGATCGCACGGATGCCACGGCTGCATCGGTCGTCGGGGCGGTGTTCGGCATCGCCGTCGTGCTCTCGGCGGTCGGATTCCTGATCGCGGGACGGGCGACGATGCGGGCGGGGCTCTGGAACGACTGGCGCCGGTTCACGCCGCTGGCGACGGGGTTGTGGACGACCGTCCTGGTTGGAATCAGCCTCACCAAGGCGCTCCCGACCGGCGTCGGGATCTACGGGCTCTGCCTGTTGACGCTCTTCATCGCGCTCTATACCCGTCCCGTCCCGTCCGCGCTGGCCGCGCCCGTTCCGTCCGGAGCACAGGTGGCATGACCGGCGCGGCGATCGACCTCGCACCTCCCCGGCGTCCGCGGTTGCGGCGAACGCGCACTGCGGCCGGCTGGCTTCACCTCGCCCTGACCGTACTCATCGTCGCGGGCGTGTTCACCCAGGTCTACCTGATCGGCGCCTACATCTTCGGCGCCGGTCAGGAGGCCCTGGACGCGCACAGGTCGCTCGGGTTCACGATTCACGGGCTCGAGGTGCTGGTCTTCGTCGTAGCCCTGCTCGCGTGGCTGCCCCGCGCCGACGTCGTGCTCTCGCTGCTCCTCGCGGTCGTCGGCACGGCGCAGATCGCGCTGGCCGAGTCGCAGGGCTGGGTCGGCGGCCTCCATCCGCTCGGCGCCCTCGTCGTGCTCGCGCTCGCGGCCCTGCTCGCACAACGCGGCCTGCGACGGCGTGGGTGTGGGTCTAGCCCTTCACGCCGGTGAGCGTGATGCCCTCGATGAACACCCGCTGGGCGAGGAAGAAGATGATGATCACCGGCAGCATGAAGATGAGCGCCGCCGCCATCGTCAGGTTCCAGTCGACGTGGTGCACCGTGCGGAACGACGCCAGTGCAACCGAGAGCGTCTGCGACTGCGTGTTCCCGGCCAGGTAGACGAGCGGGCCGTAGAAGTCGTTCCACGAGTAGATGAAGTTGAACAGGGCGACGGCCGCGATCGCCGGCTTCGACAGCGGGATCATCACCTTCCGCAGGATCTCGATGTGCCCGCCGCCGTCGACCCGCACCGCGTCGGTGAGCTCCTTCGGGATCGTCAGGAAGAACTGGCGCAGCAGGAAGATCGAGAAGGCGTCGCCGAAGAAGCTCGGGATGATCAGGGGCTTCAGGGTGCCGATGAACTGGATGCCGGTCCAGTCGTGGTACTGCTTGGACCACAGGATGTAGAGCGGCACCGACGTCACCTGCGGCGGCATCATCAGCGTCGCCAGCACGAGCAGGAGGACGATGTTGCGCCCGCGCCACTCGATGCGCGCGAAGGCGTAGGCGACCGGCACCGACGAGATGACGACTCCGACCGTCGAGAGCCCCGCGTAGAGGAACGAGTTCCACGTGTAGCGGGGCAGGTCGATGCTCGTGAACACCGTCTTGAAGTTCGACCACACGAACGGGTGCGGGATGAGAGTCGCCGAGAGCGCCTGCTGGTCGGTCATGAGCGCCGTCAGGAGCATGAAGATGATGGGCAGTGCGAAGGCCAGCGAGACCGCGATCAGCACGGCGTGGTTGGCCACCGCGAGCAGCATCTTCTTGCGTCGGACGTGGGCGGGCAGCCGCGCTGGTCCGGGCGACGGTGGCTATGACGTCCCTCCGCCGTAGTGCACCCATTTGCGCGCGGTCGCGAACAGGATGGCCGTCGTCGCCATCGTGGCTATGAAGAGCACCCACGCCATTGCGGCCGCGTAGCCCATGTGGAAGTACGTGAAGGCCTGCTGGTAGAGCCAGACGCCGTAGAACAGCAACGACCCCTGCGGGTCGCCCGGCGACGTCCCGGCAGTGGTGGACGACACGAACGCCTGGTCGAAGTACTGGAACCCGTCGATCACGCCGATCACGAGCGTGAAGAAGATGACCGGCGTGATCATCGGCAGGGTCACGTGCCGGAACCGCTGCCACGCGTTCGCGCCCTCGATCGAGATCGCCTCGTAGAGATCGCGGGGGACGTCGAGCAGGCCGGCCAGATAGATCACGATGGCGTCGCCGATGCCCCACAGGCCGAGCACGATCAGCGCCGGCTTGGCCCACGTCGGGTCGTAGAACCAGAGCGGCGCGTTCAGGCCGGGGATTGTCGAGAGCACGCGGTTCACGGGCCCCGTCGTCGGGTTCAGGAGGTAGACGAAGACGAGCGCCGCGCCCACCGTCGGGGCCAGCGACGGCATGAAGAAGAGGGTGCGGTAGACGTTCACGCCCGCGCTTGGGTCGCGTCAGCAGCATCGCGGTCAGCATCGCGAACACGATCCGCAGCGGCACCGAGACCAGGATGATCCACACGGTGTTGCTTCACCGCCCGCCAGAAGTACGGGTCGGCCTCGTGCTGGCCGTGGATCGTCCCGACCCCGAACATGAAGCGGTAGTTGTCGAGCCCGACCCAGCTCGGCGCGGTCAGCAGGTCGTAGTGGGTGAACGAGTAGTACAGGCTGAGCACCATCGGCCACGCCGTGAAGAGCGCGAAGCCGACGATCCAGGGCGAGAGGAACGCGAGCACCGTCGCGTACTTGCGCAGCGCGACCCGCCGCTGCGCACGCCGGCGCTCGGCCGGCGTGCGCCTGGGGAGGGCGGCGGCCGCCGCCGCGTGGGCGCGTGCTCGGCTACGGCGTTTCCCCCTGCTGGATCTGGTTGTCGATGTTCGTGTCGAGCTGCTGCAGGCCCGCTGGAGGTTCGACGACGTTCCCAGCCTGCCATTTGGCGTCGAAGTCGTCGGCCAGCTGGGCGTAGCCGGCGCCGCCGGGCAGGAGCGGTGGATAGAACGTCGACTTCGGGTTGTTCCAGACGTCGACGAACGTCTTGAACTGCGGCCCCAGGTTGAGGTTCGGCGAGGTCGCCCGACGCCTTCGTGGTCGGCACGTTCCCGAGGCTGTTCGCGAGCGCCACCAGGTACGGCGTGTCCGTCGCCAGGAACTTCACCAGATCCCACGCCTCCTGCGGGTGCTTCGTGCCCTCGGGGATGCCGACGATCGTTCCGCCGACACGGCCGGAGCCGTAGAGCGAGGGGTCGGTTGCCGGGAAGGGCGCCGTCGCGTATGCCAGCGTCGGATGCTCGCGGCGGATGAACGCCGTGCGCCACTCACCGTCGAACACCATGGCAACCTTGCCCGTCTCGAAGGCGTTGGTGGGGTTGAACTCGGAGTTGGTGTACGTCGCGTAGAACTTCTGCAGGTTCGAGTAGCCGTACCAGTCGACGAGCGACTTCTGCCACTCGAACGCCTGCGTCCAGGCCGGGTCGGTCGCGAGCTGGGCCTTCCCGCTCGAGTCGAACCACTGCGCGCCGAAGGAGTGGGCGATGTCGGCGATGTCGAGCTCCTCCCACAGGTTCAGCGGGACGAAGCCGGCCACCTTGATCGAGCCGTCGGTGTTCTTCACGGTGAGCTTCTTCGCGTCGGCGGCGAGCTCGTCCATCGTCTGCGGCGGCGAGCTGATGCCCGCCTTCTTGAACATCGCAGTGTTGTAGTAGAGGCCGTACGCGTCGGTCAGTGACGGCAGCGCGCACTGCTTGCCGCTCACCTTCGTGTAGCTGAGGGTGGCCGGCGCGAAATCCGAGACCGACATGTGATCCTTCTGCATGAACGGCGTCAGGTCTTCCCAGAGCCCGCTCGAGCAGTACTGGCCGGCGTAGCTCGGGGTGAAGCCGATGGCGACGTCGGGTGCGTTGCCGCCCTTGATCGCGGCGATCAGGTTGGGATCGAACGTGTCCTGGTCGGGGTTCGGCTGGAGCTCGAGCTTCACGTGGATCCAGGGGTACTGCTTCTCGAACCTGGCGATCCCGTTCTGGAACGGCTTCGACTCCTCGCCGGCGTACTGATGCCAGACGGTCAGGGTGACCGGCGTGTGCGAGTCGCTCGAGCTCGACCCGCCCGAGCTCCCGCTGCCGCCGCACGCGGCCCCCAGCGCGACCGCGAGCAGGGCCGCGGCACCGATGCAATTTCCTCCGTGGTCTCATCTCGCCTCTCCTCCCGTCATGGCGATTGGCATCCGAGTGAACAGCGACTCCTGGGCGGCGGCGAGTGCGGTCGCGACCGCGCCGTGCAGGACGACCTCGTCCCCGAGCGCCGAGACGGCCAGGTGCGGCCGAAACGGCGAGATCCGGTGCAGCTCGCGCTCGATCGGCTCGCGCAACAGGTCGCCACCGTTGCCGGCGATGCCACCGCCGAGGACGACGAGTTCCGGGTCGAGCACGGGCACGACGGCCGCGATCGCCAGTGCGATCCGGCCGGCGATCTCCTCGACGACCGCGAGCGCGGCGGCCTCTCCCCGGCGCGCGGCCGCGAAGACGCTCTTCGGCGTCGCCGAGCGCAGGCCGTGGTCGCGGGCGAGTTGGCGGGCGGCGGCGGCCGAGGCCGACTCCTCGAGCTGCCCGCGGCGGCGGTAGGCCGGGTCGTGCGGGTCGCCGGGGCCGACGGGCAGGTAGGCGATCTCGCCGGCCGCTCCGGATGCGCCCCGGTAGAGCTGGCCGCCGACGACGATGCCCAGGCCGATGCCGGTGCCGACCCACAGGAAGACGAAGCTCTCCACGCCGCGCCCGACGCCGCGGGCCCGCTCGCCGAGGGCGGCCAGGTTGACGTCGTTTTCGAACGTCACCTTCGACCCGAGCTCGGCCGAGATCGCCTCGAGCAGGCCCTGCTTGCCGCCGGGCAGGTTGGGGCTCAGGGCGAGGTGGGTCGCCGACGGGTCGAGCACGCCGGGTAGCCCGACGGTCGCGTAGGTGATGCGCGTCCAGTCGATCCCGCGCTCCTGGACGAGGCCGTGGGCGAGTGCGCTGATCTGCGCCACGGTTGCGGTGGTGGTGCGCTGAGCGCGCTCGTCGCGGCGGGCCCGCACGGTCCCGGTGATGTCGGCGAGCGCCGCCCGCACCCAGTGGCTGCCGACGTCGATCCCGATCACCCAGCCGGACTCCGGGTTCAGGCTGTAGACGACGGCGCCGGGCCCCTTCGGGCCGCGCGCGCGGCCGGACTGGTGGACGAGCCCCGCGTCTTCGAGGCCGGAAAGCGCCTGCGAGACGGTCGGCTTGGAGAGGCCGCTGCGCCGGGCGGCCTCGGCCCGCGACATCGCACCGTCGCGGCGGATCAGCTCGAGCAGGCTGCGCTCGTTGATGGCGCGCAGCAGGCTGGGCGTTCCGGCCGCGAACTCGGGCGCCGCCTCACCGGAGTAAGGAAACTTTCCTGACAATACTCCGGGGAGGATAGGCCCCCGCCGGGCATGAAGTCAAGGCCGAGAATCGGGACAGTCCCCGCGCGCCGGGGACTGTCCCACATCCCTCAGTGGCTACGGGCGCGCCTCGTGCAGGACGGGCCCCTCGGCGTCCGTGCGTACCGATACCACGATCCGGGCTGCCTGATCGAGCGTCGCCCCCCGGTGCACGAGGTTCTCGATGCGGTGGACGAGATCGGTGTGCTCCCCGTCCAGCCAGGCCGCGCGGACGACGCGGCAGGCGGTCTCCGGAAGGTAGCCCAGCTGACTCAGACGCTCCTCCTGCCAGTGCTGCACCCGTGCCTCCTCGGCCGCCTCGGCGTCGGAGTCGGTGGAGCCAGCCATCTCGCTGTCCCGCGGTGATCGAAAGCGCATCCTCCGGATGGGTTCCCGGAGCGTCGGCGGCCGAAACGTTTCGAGGCTCACCGACAGGGAGCCGGTCCCCCACGCCGAAGAACGCGCTCGTGGTCGACGGCGACGACCCTATCGAGGCACCCGGCCCTCCCGAGAGCGCCGATGCCCGCCAGAACCGGCAGCTCACCGAGCTCCTGAACGAGCTCCGTATCGCCCTGCCGGGAGTGCAGATGATGTTCGGCTTCCTGCTGGCCGTCCCGTTTAGCTCGCGGTTCGCCCAGATCTCGTCGAACGAGCAGGGCCTCTACTACACCGCGTTCCTCACGGCCGCGGCCGCGTCGGTGTGCTTCATCGCCCCGACCGCGTTCCACCGCATCGTCTGGCAGCGAGGAGCCAAGCGCCGCCTCCTGGGCGTCTCGAACGTCCTCGCGATCGTCGGGACCGTGTTCCTGGCGGTTGCCATCACGGCCGTCGTCCTCTTCATCACGAGCTATCTGTACGGCTCGTCGCTGGCGGCGCTCGTCGGCGGCGTTTCGATCGCCGCGTTCGTCTCGCTCTGGTACGTGCTGCCGATCGCGGTGCGGCTCGGCGCCTATCGCTGACCTTCACCGGTGAACGATCGGAGAACGCGGGTTTGGGCACAGCGGACGCGGGGGAATCCAGGTCGAACCCGATCGGAGGTCAACGATGAGTGGTCCCGAGCGCCCCTCCCAGCCCGAGCCCGCCCTGCCGTCCGAGGGCGAGCCGACCCGCCACGCCCCCAGCGACTTCATGGCCCGGCACGAGGGCGTCGAGGGCCACGCCGACCAGCGCGACCGGCAAGTCCGCGAGGTCAGCGCCGAGTTGAACCGGCGCTCGGACTTCATCCAGGAGCTGCAGGCCCACGCCGAGAAGCACCGCAATCGATTGCCGCCTCCGGACGAGGGCCGGCTGAGCTACGCCGCCTTGAACTCGCCCCAGATCTGGGTGCGCTTGTTCAGGCCCTCGGGGGTCGTGTACAGGATCTCGTAGTTGTTCAGGATCCGCGGCGGGAACACGACCAGCGGGTCCTTGGCCGTCGCGCCGACGAGCGGGAACGACGCCGGGGTGCCGACCTCGTACTGGACGTACTCCATCTCGCGGGCGTTCACGGCCGGCTCGAGCATGTAGTTGATCCAGGCGTGGGCGGCGACCGGGTCGGGCGCGTAGGCCGAGATCGCCCAGTTGTCGATCCAGATCTCGGAGCGGCCTCGGGCGCGATCACCCTGATGTCGCCCTGCGCCTTGCGGGCGTCGCGGATGCGGATGCCGTCGCCGGAGTAGGTGATGCCGAGGTCGATCTTGCCGGCGATGAAGTCGTCGAGGTAGACCTCGTTGATCGTGTTCACGTGCGGCCGCACCTTCAGGAGCAGGTCGCGGGCGGCATTCAGCTCCTTGTCGCTCTTGGTGTTCATCGAGTAGCCGAGCGAGTTCAGCGCCACGCCGATCACCTCGGCCGGGCTCTCGATGAAGTTCACGTTCAGCCCCTTGGCGGTGGGCAGGAAGTCGAAGAAGTCCTTCCACGTCCGCAGGTTGGCCTTGACGTTGTCCGTCTTGACCGTGAAGCCGGTGATGCCGGTGTCCTTCATCACGGAGTACTTGTTGCCGGGGTCGTACGACAGGGTGCGCCAGTGCGGCGCCAGGTTCTTCAGGTTCGGGATCAGGCTGTGGTCGAGCGGCATGAGTAGGCCCAGGGGCGCCTCGATCCGGACGTGGTCGGCGTCCGGGACGATGATGTCGTAGACGCCCTGTCCCTTGGTCGTCTGGAGCTTGGTCAGGAGCTCCTCGTTCGACGTGTAGTTCGACTCCTTGAACGCGACGCCGAACTTCTTCGAGAACTCCTTGGCGTTCTTCGGGTCGTGGTACTGGGCCCAGTTGTAGAAGAGAAGCTGGTTCTCGATCTTCTTCTTCTGGAGGGCCGAGCTCGCGATCGACGGGGCACTCCCCGCGCCGCCGGTGGCCCCGCCGCACGCGGCCGTCGCGATGGCGAGCGCGCCGGCGCCGAGCAGCTCGCGCCGGTTGAGGACGCTTAAGCGCCGGCCGCCCTGGGTGTCGTCCGCGCTTGCGATTGCGTAGAGATACAGGAAAGTTGCGCATGAGTCAACGACCTGATATCCCAGATGCGGTGACGATCACCAACGGCACCTCCGTGCGCCTCGGCGCACGCCTCCGCCACGCCCGCGAGCAGCGCCGGCTGTCGCTGGGAGACGTCTCCGAGCGCACCGGCCTCAGCCGTGGCTTCCTGTCCCGGGTCGAGCGCGACAAGACGAGCCCTTCAGTGGCATCGCTCATGGCGGTGTGCGACGCGATCTCGCTCCCGCTGGCGCGCCTGTTCGCGACGCCGAGCCTGGCGGTCGTGCGCGCCGCCGACCGGCCGACGGCGACGTTGCCGGGCGCGGCCGTGGTGGACACGCTCATCACGCCCCCGCACGAGCCGCACGTCACGGTCGTCGAGACGCTCGCCGCGCCCGGCGGGTCGGGAGGAGACGACTACTACACGATCCCGAGCGAGTGCGAGGTCTGCTACGTCCTCGAGGGCACCATCGAGCTCGAGATCGACGGCGAGGTGTTCGCGCTCGCCCGGGGAGACGCCGTCACGTTCGGCGCCACGGTGCCGCACACGTGGCGCAACACCTCCGCGAAGGAGGCCCGCGTCGTCTGGGTGATCGCGCCGGCGCTGCCCGACCCGCGCGGCCAGGCGGCCGTCCCGTAGGCCAGGCCGACGGTAGTACCCTTCGCCCGTGATGCCCGCGGGCGACGTTCGAGCTGCGGTGGACGCCGCGGTCGCGGAGGGGCGGATGGGCGACCGGCTGTGGCTGTATGCCACCTACCACTGCAACCTGCGCTGCTCGTACTGTCTCACCGAGAGCGGCCCGCGCATCCGCCACCGGCGCGAGCTCGGCGGCGAGGACATGCTGCGGGCCGTGCGTGAGGCGGCGCCGCTCGGGCTGCGCCGCGCCGGTGTGACAGGCGGCGAGGTGTTCATGCTCCCCGAGATGCCGGCGGTGCTGGCGGAGATGGCCGCGGTCGTCCCGACGACGGCGCTCACGAACGCCACTCTCTTCACCGACCGTCTGCTCGGCCGGATGGCGCCGCTGGCGGGCAACGACGGCTTCTCGCTCCAGGTCTCGCTCGACTCGGCCGACGCGGAGCACAACGACCGCCTGCGCGGCCCGCGCAACTTCGCCCGCGTGTGCGAGGCCGTGCCGCGGCTGCGCGAGGAGGGCATCCGGGTGCGGATCGCGACGACGGTCGACGACCAGACGCCCGCCGACCTGGCCCGGCTGTGCGACCTGCACCGCGCCTGGGGCATCCCCGACGCCGACCACGTCGTCCGCCCCGTCGTGCGCCGGGGGCGGGCGGCGGTCCGTGGCATGGGCGTCGAGCCGGCCGACGCCGACATCCTGCCCGAGCTCACCGTCACCGCCGAGGGCGCGTTCCTGGATCCGTTTGCGCCGACGGTGCGGCGCGGGATCACGGACGTCGACCGCCGCGTCAGCATCGAGACCGCTCCGATGATCGCGGCCGTGGAAGCGTTCCTGGCGGCGATCGCGGCCCGGCCGGGGGCGGACGCCGAGAGGAACATCCGGTGAGCGTAGGCCCTGCCTCCCGGTCGGGAGGCGAGCCGCCGAGGGTGCTGATCGCCGCGAAGGCCCCGCTGCCGGGGCAGGTCAAGACGCGGCTCTCGCCGCCGCTCTCGCCCGCGCTGGCCGCCCGCCTCGCCGAGGCGTTCCTGGCCGACGTCCTCGCCGCCGCCCGGATCGTCGATCCCCGTGCCGGGTTCCTGTGCCCGCCCGGCGACGCGGCTACCCTGCGCGCGCGGTTCCCCGGCGCTGCGATCGTCGCGCAGTTCGGCGAGGGGCTCACCGGTGCGCTTGCGACCGGGCTCGCGACGGGCGCCGTGGTCGTCGCGGGCGACGCGCCGGCGATCCAGCCGGAAACGATTGCCGCCGCGCTCGCGGCAGGCGCCGAGCTCGTGCTGGCGCCGTCCCACGACGGCGGCTTCGGGCTGATCCGGCTTCGGGGCGACGCGGACGCCCTCTTCGCCGGCGTCGAGTGGTCGACCGGCTCCGTGTTCGACCAGACCGTCGCCGCCGCCCGCGCGGCCGGCCTCGCCGTCGAGCTGCTCGACCCTGTGCCCGACGTCGACACCGCATCCGACCTGGCCGGGCTCGACCTGTCCCGGGCGGCGACGACGCGCGCGGTGCTCGAGTCGGTCGGCGTGCCGAGGTGGGATCAGGCACACGCTCCGGCGCGGCCTGCGCGTTAGGCTGGTGGGACGAAGCGAAGCGTCGAGGAGGGTGACATGAGCGTGATCGAGCATCCCGTCGTGGACGACGGCCTCTGGAGCACGATCGCGTCCCACTCGGACTCGGTCGACCGCGAGGCGCGGTTCCCGGCCGAGGCCGTCGATGGGCTCTCCCGGGCCGGCCTCATGGCCCTCGGTGTCCCGGCCGATCTGGGTGGCCCGGGCGGTGGGCCGGCCGAGGTCGTCGCCGCGGTGGAGCGGGTCGCGAGCGCCTGCTCGTCGACGGCGATGGTGTACGTCATGCACGCGATCGCGACGCAGACGCTGATCGCAGGCGCCGCGGAGCGTGGCGCCAACCGCGACGTCCTGCGCGAGATCGCCACCGGCGGCCACCTGACGACCCTCGCCTTCTCCGAGCCGGCCACACGCAGCCACTCTGGGCGCAGGCCTCGCGGGCCGAGCCGGACGGCGACGCGTGATCGTCTCGGCGCACAAGTCGTGGGTGACCTCGGCCGGGCACGCCGACTCGTACGTCACCGCCACCGGCGCGCACGGTTCCGCCGACCCGCTCGTCACCGAGCTCTACCTGATCCCCGCGGACGCATCCGGGATCGAGGTGGGCGGGCCGTTCGACGGCCTCGGGCTGTGCGGCAACGCGTCGAGCGCTGATCGAGTTCGCCTCCGTGCGCGTGGACGGGTCCCGGAGGCTGGGCGCACCGGCCTCGGGCATGGCCCTGATGATGGAGGCGACCCTGCCCTGGTTCGTGCTCGGCTGCGCCGCCTGCTGCGTCGGCCTCGCCGGGCGCCGTGGCCATGGCCGCCGACCATCTGGCGGGCGCACGCCTCGAGCATCTGCAGACGCCGCTCAGCGGCATCGCCGTGAACCGGGCTCGCCTGGCCGAGGCCAAGATCCGGCACATGCAGGCCCGCGCGCTGCTCTACGAGGTGGCGGCCAGGTCGCCGCGGGCGACCCGGCCGCCCAGCTGGGCGTGCTCGCGCTCAAGGCGGCCGCCGCCGAGATGGCGATCGCGGTCACCGACGAGACGATGCGCGTGTGCGGCGGCGCCGCGTTCTCGCGCCACCTGCCGCTCGAGCGGCTGTTCCGCGACGCCCGCGCGGCGACGGTGATGGCGCCGACCAGCGACGTCCTGCGCGACCTGATGGGCCGGGCACTCACCGGCCAGCCGCTCTTCGACTGAGATGGTCGATCACCGCGCGGGCGGATACAGCCGCGCGAGCCGCTCCGGCGGTACCCGCAGCGTGTAGAGCAGCTGGATCAGCCAGCTGCGTGCCAGCGTGCGGGCGTGGCCGTCGCTGCGATGGCGGCGGGCCGATGTCGTGACCGCCAGGGGGACGATCACCAGTCCCCCGCTGCGGCGCAGGCGGGTCGCCAGATCGCGGTCCTCCATGATCGGCAACGGCCGGTAGCCGCCCACCCGCTCGAACGCGGCCCGCGAGGCGAACAGGGCCTGGTCGCCGTAGACGATCTTGAGCACCCGCGAGCGCGCGTTCACGACCCGCTCCACCAGCGGTCGCGCCTGGTCGAACCCGATCCGGAACGCTCCGGCCCCGGCCGTTTCGAGCGCGGCGGCGATCGCCGCTCCGGCGCCGGCCGGCAGGAGCGTGTCGGCGTGCAGGAAGACGAGGATGTCGCCGGCCGCCGCAGCCGCGCCCGCGTTCATCGCCTGGGCCCGCTTCCCCGGCGCCTCGAGGACTGTCGCCCCGGCTGCGGCCGCCGCGGCGGCGGTGCCGTCGCCGCTGCCCGCGTCGACCACGATCACGTCCGGGTCGGGCAGCGCCGCACGCGCTGCCCCGATCGCCTCGGCGACCGTGGCCGCCTCGTCCAGCGTCGGGATCACGACCGAGATCCTCACGCCCGCCCCTGCCACCGGTCGACGCTCAGGCGCGTGTTCGACGGGACGAGCGCGAGCACGAGGCTCACGGCGACGAAGAGCGCGTACCCCCAGGCCCACTCGTTGGGCGCCTGCACCGTGAGCAGCGTGATCGCGATCGACTGGACGAGGCCGACGGCCGCGCCGACGCGGGTGTGCCACCCCAGCAGCAGCAGCACGCCGGCGACGAGCTCGATCAGGAACACCAGCCAGCCGAACAGCGTGAAGTGGGGGATGACGGTGTCCGTCACGAGTCGCCGCAGCGGCTCGGAGACGGCGTGGTGCTGGGCCTGGTGGAACGAGTACATGAGGCCGCGCGGCTGATCGCGGCCGAAGTCGGGCGGCAGCTTCCAGGTCAGGTTCGAGAGCCAGAGCACGCCCATGAAGATGCGCAGGCCGGCCAGCGCGAGGGCCGTGCGGTCGCGGTCGCGCACGCCTAGGAGATGTCGAACCGAAGAGGGGTTGCGACGGCCGCCTCGAGCCGGCCGAACCGGCCCCGCCGGCGCACCTCGATCTCGTAGCGCCACGAGATGATGTGGCCCTCGACGGCGACCGGCAGACTGGCGGGCAACGCGAACGAGAACGGCTGCCACGTCCGGTCGGCATCGCAGTCGAACGCGATCGTGTCCGACCACAGCGTCTCGTTCCGCCACAGCGGCGGCTGGCGATGGTTGCGGATGCGGAAGTTCGTCCGCCAGATCTCCTGACAGCGCGCGAGCACCTCGAGCCGTCGGACCGGGCCGTGCAGGTGCACCCGCCCGTCGATGTGGCCACCGCCTTCGAGCAGTGCGTCGGCGAGCTCGATGTGGAAGTTGCGGGCGGGGAACGAGGCGATCATCCGGTCGGCCAGGTAGCCGGCCTCGTGAACGGCCCGCTCGCCACCCTCGATCCCGACCGGCAGGGTCACCTGGGTGCGGCGCCGGCCGGACACCGGGCTGCGTGCGCGGACGGCGAACGCCAGCCGGCAGCGGCGGCCGGTGCGGTCGGGCGGCGTCTGTTCCGGCACCGGGAGCTCGAAGCGGGCGCGTCCCGACACCGGGTCGACCCGGGTCGTGCCCATCGTCGTCGCCAGCCTGCCGGACGGGCAGGTCTCGATACGCAGCAGCGTGACGTCGGCGGGGCCTTCGAGGCCGCGCAGCTCACCCTCCAGCAGGCTTCCGGCCGCCGCGGGCGTCGCGTCGACCTCGAGCTCGAACGGGTGCTCGGTCGCAGCCTCTCGTCTGTGCAGCAGCGCCACGCCAACCTCTCTCGCGTACGCCCCGAACGGTAGCGGAGGGCGGCCTATCCGGCCGTAAGCAGGAAGTCCAGACAGGAGCCGTCGCCGTCGAGGTCGACGATTGCCCCGCGCAGGACGTCGGCGGAGTACTCGCTGCCCGGGTTCAAGCACAGCGTCTGGCCGATCTTCTGGGCGCCGCGAGACTCGTGGATGTGGCCGTGCAGGCCCACCGACGGCTGGTAGCGCTTGATCGCGTCGCGCACGGCCCGGCTGCCGACGGGGATGAAGCTGGGGCGGCCGCCGTGCAGGACCGGCTTCAGGTTCGCGTCGAGCTCCGGCGCCGTGTCGAGGCCTGACCCGTAGGGCGGATTGTGGAAGTTGACGACCGAGGCGCGGCCCGGCTCGACCCGGTCCATCATGGCCGCGATCCGCTCGCCCAGCTCCTCCTCGGGGTACTCGCGCTCGGTATCCCACGGCGTCGGGGTGACGTCGCCGATGCTCGCGAGCACGGCCGGGCCGAGGTCGCACAGCTCGCGCTCGGGGCACTCCACCCGCTCGTTGCGGGTGAGAACGTCGTCGATCTCGACCGGATCGTCGTTGCCCGGCGTGATGATGCACCGCACCTTGGGGTCGAGCCGGTCGGCGGCGAGGGCGCACCAGCCCTCGAGCTGGGCGATGATCTCGCGCCGGAAGAGCTGCTCCAGGTAGGGCTTGTCGGAGGCGATGCGCTGCACCTCGGCCTCGTCCATCCCGACCGGGTAGAAGCCGAGCATGTTGATCTCGGAGCGGAGCCGCTCCTCGTCGGCGGCCGGCACCTCGACCTGCTCGCCGCGCACCTCCGCCGAGATCACCCCGTCGCGCGTCCGCAGCGGGACGAGGCCCTTGCCGGCGACGTCGCCGCCCAGGATGAGGACGTCGGCGTCATACGCCGAGGCGGCGTTCACGAACTTGCGGAAGCAGCGGTCCGACCCGTGCACGTCCGTCGCGAAGTAGATGCGCAGCGCGCGCGACGTGCTCTTCTTCTTGCGGAACGGCACGGGTCAGACGGCCACGGTCATTCCGGCGGCAGCTCGCGCATGGCAAGGTCGAGGTCGATCGACGCCGACCGCCGCACCCCCCGCGCGATCAGGTAGACGACGGGGCCGGCCGCCAGCACGAGGACCAGGGTGGCGACGCTCTGGAAGCTGAACTTCCCGAACACGCTCGAATGCGTGACGATCAGGAGGATCACGATCAGCGCCAGCACCGTCGTCAGGCCGCCGGCGATCGCCGCTTTCGGGATGCCGGCCCAGCGATCGACGTCATTCGTGCCCGGCTTCAGGATCAGCTCCGGCCGCCGGTAGGGCAGAAGCAGCGCCGACACCGCGCCGGCGAGCAGGATCAGCGCGACGAACAGACTCAGGTTGGCGACGATGTTCGCCAGGTTCACATAGGTGGCGAGGATCGAGAACCCGATGCCGCCGGCGAGGGCGATCACGGTCGCGATCAGCGGCGTTCCGGTGCGCTCGTCGATCTTCGCGACCGACACCGGCAGCAGCCGGTCGAACGCGAGGGCGAAGAGGACGCGGGTGACGACGGCGACGAACGCGAGGTCGACGGCCAGCTCGGCGCACGGCACAGCGATCGAGAACAGGATCTTCGTGATCGGGTCGCCGGAGAGGACGAGCCCGTATCCGAGCCCGCCCGCCTGGGCGGAGAGCGGCGAGATATTGCCGTAGGCGTCGCCGTTCACGGCGTTCAGGTTCGCCTGCGCCTGCATGAAGTCGAGGCCGACCCGCCAGCGCAGCAGCACCCAGATGCCGACCCAGACGACGACGAGCAGCACGATGCTGATGGTCGACGCCCACACGTACGTGCGTCCCGGTCGCTTCAGCTCGCCGCCGACGTAGTACGAGTAGAGCACGCCGTTGTAGTTCAGGACCATGAACGGCACCACGAGCAGCGACGCCGTCAGGCTGATGCCGGTGACCACCCCGTTGTGCTTCGCCGCGGAGAGCACCGCGTTGTACGCGTTGGGATGGTTGCTGAAGCTGCCGAACGACGACACGAAATCGCTGTGGCTGTGGGCGAGCAGGATGATGGCGAGAGCGACGAAGGCCAGCAGCTGGATCACGACCAGGCCGAGGATGACCTGCGCCACCCGCCGCAGCGGGAGCAGCGAGAGCAGGCCGACGATGACGAGCAGCCCGACGCAGATGAGTGCGATCGCGCCCTTGCTGGTCACGTGGTTCGCGCCGGCGGCGATGGTCGAGCTCGAGAACGCGTCGCCGAGGCCGGTGAGGGCGAACGGCATGAATGCGGCGGTGAACTGGGCGTTCGCCGCGAGGATGTAGGTGAACGCGACCGCGACGCTGACGCCCACCATCGCTCCGAGCACCGGGGAGATCACGCGCGAGACGTAGACGTACTCACCGCCGGCGCGCGGGATCGCCTGGAGCAGGTAGCGGTAGGCGAACATGCCGACGAACCAGATGCCGGCCGCCAGGAGCAGCGGCACGACCATGTCGGGGTGGTCGAAGCTCGTGAGGCCCGCGCTGAAGTTGATGAACGTGTTGACGACGGCGACCGACGCAAGCGCGATTGCGGTCGCGGCCGGGATTCCGAGCTCGCGCACAAGCCCCGAGGACTGGCGCGTGAAGAGCCCACTGGTTGCCGCTGCCTCCGGCGACCCCGTCGTCTCGCTCATGGTTTCCCCTCCAGATGGATGGAACGTTCCAGGCGAACCTATCAACCGCACGTGACGGTTGCAACCCCGTCGCCGGACGGGTCAGGCAGCCGGCTCTGCGGGGGGCGTCCAGGGCCAGTCCGGCCCGACCTCGAGCGGCTCGCCGCGGGTCGCGCTGGCCCGCGCGGCGACCGCGATGGCGACGGCGAAGCGGTCGTCGGCAAGGGTCGCATTCGGGGTCTCCTCGCCCCGGCACGCGGCGGCGAAGTCATCCATCTGGGCCTGGTAGGCGGCGGCGAAGCGGTCGTGGCAGTCGGCCGGGAAGCCCGGCTCCATGCCGGCCGCGAGCACGGTGACGCCCGTGCCGGTGGCGGCCTGGGCGAGCACGACCGAGCCGTCCGGGCCGATCACCTCGCAGCGGATCTCCATCCCCAGCGTCGACGTGCGCGACAGGTGGGCGGTCGCGACCTTGTCGCCGAGACCGATCGTGATGTGGGCATTGTCGAGGTCGGACTCGAGGTAGACGGGGTTGTGGACCAGGGCGTAGGCGGTGCGCGGGTCGGCGCCGAGCAGCCATCGGGCGGTGTCGAAGTCATGCACGCCGACGTCCATGATGAAGCCGCCGGCGGGGCCGTCGTCGGCGCTCGGCGGGAAGTCCTCGCGGCTCGCCAGCTGGACGGCGAACGGCGTCCCGATGGCGCCCGACTGGACCGCCTCGACCACCTCGCGGAAGCCGGGGTCGTGGCGGCGGTGGTAGGCGACGCGGACGATCTGGCCGGGGTGGGCGGCGGCCGCGGCCTCGATCCGGTCGTGGTCGGCGAGCGAGATCGCGCCCGGTTTCTCGAGCAGCAGGTGCTTGCCGGCCTCGAGTACCCGGACGGCGTGGTCGGCGTGGTCGGCCGTGCGGGTGCAGACGAGGATCGCGTCGACGTCGTCGCTTCCGACCAGCTCGTCCATGGTCAGCAGGCGCACCTCGGGGCTGAGCGCGCCGACCCGGTCACGGGTGGCGCGGCCGCGCGCGGACGCGACGCCGGCGAGCGACACCGCGTCGCTGCGCAGGGCGCACCCACGGTGCACCGCGGAGATGAAGCCGGTTCCGGCGATGCCCAGCCGGATCGGTTCGGGACGAGCCTGCACATTGCCTCCTTATTGGTGGAACGTTCCAGGACGCTACCAGAGCGGGGTCGGCGTCGGACTACACTGTCTCGCCCCCGATGCCACCAGACATCAGATGAGCGCCACACCCCCAGCCGACGCCGACCCCGCGGGCGCGCGGCGGCGGGACGTGACCATCTTCGACGTCGCCCGCGCCGCGGGCGTCTCGAAGTCGACGGTCTCGAACGTGATCCGCGGCGTCGACGAGGTATCCGCCGCCACCCGGCAGCGCGTCCTCGAGGCCATCGAGGCGCTGAACTACACGCCGAACGGCATCGCCCGCCAGTTCGTGCGCCGCCGCACCACGATGATCGGCGTCCTCGTCGGCGACCTCGGCAACGCCTACCACGCCCAGCTGGCACGGGTCGTCGAGCGGGCGCTCTTCCGCGCCGGCTACACGGCCGTGTTCTGCAACATCGAGGGCGACGAGGAGCTTGCCATCGCCGGCGTCGACGCCCTGCTCGAGCAGCGCGTGGCCGGCTTCCTGCTGCTGGCATCGATCGAGCGCACGCCCCAGCTGCCGGAGTCGCTGCGCCGCACCGGCGTCCCCACCGTCATCATCGGGCTGCGGCAGGAGTGGACCGACTCGGTCGGCCCGCACGACCGCGAGGGGGGGCGGCTGGCGACGCAGCACCTGGTCGACCTCGGCCACCGCCGCATCGGCTACGTGCGCACGGCGATGGTTGAGGCGAGCGGCGACCGTGCCCGCCACGCGGGCTACAAGGCCGTGCTCACCGCCGCGGGCGTCGAGCCGCCGCCGGGGATGTGGTGGGGCCAGGGCTCGGAGACGATCCGGGTCGGTCGCGCCGAGATGCCGCTTCGCGACGCGCTGCGCGGGGAAACGGCGCCGACGGCGGTCTTCGTCTGGAACGACTTCGCGGCCATCGGGCTGATCGAGGCATGTGAGGCGGCCGGGATCGCCGTGCCGCGTGACCTGTCGGTGGTCGGGTTCGACGACATCGCCGTCGCCGGTCTGGCCCGCATCTCGCTGACCACCGTGGCCCAGCCGCTCGACTTCCAGGCCGAGCAGGCCGTCGAGATCCTGCTGGCGCGCATGGACCGGCGGCCGCCGGAGAAGCCGCGCCACCTGACCGTCCCCGTCGAGCTGCGCGTGCGCGGATCGACCGCGCCGCCGCGGCGCTAGTGTGCCAAGCCATCGGTTGGAGCGTTCCAGGAAGGTGGGGAGCATGCGGGTGCTGTTGTGCGGGGCGGGCCAGGTGGGCTCGCTTCACGCCGAGAATCTTGTCCGGGCAGCGGGCGCTTCCGAGGTCCTGATCGCCGACGTCGACGGCGGACGGGCAGAGGCGCTCGCGGCCCGTGTGGGCGCCCGGCCTGCGCCGCTGCCCGACCCGTTCGCCGCCGGGCCCGACGCCGTGGTGGTCGCCGCCGCGACCCCCGCCCATGCCGGCCTCGTGCGCGCGTGCGTCGAGCGCCGCATCCCCTGCTTCTGCGAGAAGCCGCTCTCGGCCGAGGTCGACGAGACGGTCGCGCTCGTGCGGGAGGTGGAGGCGGCCGGAGTGCAGGTCCAGGTCGGCTTCATGCGCCGCTTCGATCCGGCCCTGCGCGAGCTGCGCGAGTTGATCACGGGCGGCGGGCTCGGCCGCGTGCACACGCTGCACGTCGCCTCGCACGACCACGAGCCGCCGCCCGCGGAGTACATCGCCCGCTCCGGCGGGATGTTCCGCGATCAGCTCATCCACGACTTCGACATGATCCGCTGGGTCACGGGCACGGAGGTGGCCTCGGTCTACGCGGCCGGGGCGGTGCGGGCGATCGACTTCGCCGAGCGCTACGGCGACGTCGACACCTGCGCCCTCGTCCTCGAGCTCGAGGGCGGCGCGTTCGTGCTCCTCGCGGGCACGCGCGAGGATGGCCGCGGCGAGGACGTCCGCATCGAGGCGATCGGGTCGCAGGAGAGCGCCGCCGCGGGCATGAACGCGCGCACGCCGCTGCGGCTGCTCGACCCGATCGGGGTGGCCGACGGCTACACCCCCTACGCCAGCGCGTTCGACCGCTTCGCGGCCGGCTACGCCGGCGAGATCGACCACTTCCTCGAGGTCGCCGCGGGCCGGGCGCAGAGCGCCTGCACGCCGCGCGACGCGCTCAACACGCTGCTGGTCGCCGAGGCGGCCGAACGCTCACGCCTGGCCGGCACCCCGGTGACCGTCCGCCGTGCGGAAGACCTGCTCGGTGAATAAACGGGGTCTGACCCCTTTTATTCAGACGCTCCCGCCAGCTTGAACATGTCCGTGAGCACGGCCTGGTCGATCCGGGCCTGCTCCGGCGGTGTGCGGCACTCCTCCGCCCCGAGCATGCAGCGGTGGAAGTGCACGAGCTCGCGCTGGTAGGCCTCGTCGTAGGAGTCGAACGAGGTGACGTCGCGCCCGTCGGCGCCCGCCCGTGACACCGCGTAGGTCGTCGGCGCCTGGCGCAGCCACGGCGACGGGATGGAGAGGGTGCGGACCGAGTCGTCGAAGTAGAGCGTGATCCGCTCGTCGTACTCGTGCAGCGCGATCAGCTGGATCCAGGCGCTGTCCCAGCGGGAGCCGTTACGCAGCCGCACCGAGCCGCTGAGCGCCTCACCGCCCGCCCAGGCGTCGCCCGCGATGACCGGCGCCGGCAGCTGCTCGCCCATCCGCGCGAGCATCCCGTGCACCATGTTCACCTGGTGGACGAGGCTGCCCAGGAAGCCGCCGGAGAACGCCGTGATCGCGTCCACCGCGTCGGTGCCGACGGCCGCCCGCACCTGCTCGGCCTCGGCGGCCCGGCCGCGGTCGATCACCTCGGTCGGCACGTCGCTGCCGCGCGCGAGATCCTCCGGACCGAAGTAGGGGCCGAACTCCGGGTCGTGGACGAGAACGCTGACGTAGCGCAGCGTCTCGGTCGAGTCGGGCAGCTCCGAGACGAGCCGCTCGTAGGCGAGGTCGAAGCGGTTGTTGTAGGCCACCTGCACGACCCGCCCAGCACGGTCGCGGGCGGCGACGATGGCGTCGGCGTCGGCCGGGACGATGCACAGCGGCTTCTCGCACAGCACGTGCAGTCCTGCGTCGAGCGCCGCGAGCACCGTGCCCGCGTGGGTCGCGTTCGGGGCGCAGATCACGACGGCGTCGAGCTCGCCGCGCCCGATCGCCTCCTCGACCGTCGCCACCCGGTGCGGGATCCCGAAGCGGTCGCCCACCCGCTCGCGCACCGACGGGCTGGGATCCGCCACGGTCGTGAGCTCGAACCGGTCGCGCAGCAGCGCGAGGTGCGGAAGGTGCATGGCCTGCGCGATCAGCCCGGCGCCGATCACCCCCACCCGCTTGCGATCGCTCCCGGCGGTCATGCCGCCAAGCCTAGAAGGTTTGGGGTCGCGGGATGCCGGGATAGCCGGTTGACCCCACCGGGCCGCGTGGCGTAGGGTCGCCGGACGGTGGCCCAGGGCTCGGCCCCACCTCGCGAGACTCGCCTGGCGCTCGTGATGAACGGGGGCGTCTCGCTGGCCGTATGGATGGGCGGGGTGTCCGCCGAGATCGACCGGCTGCGGCTGGCGGGCCGCTCGGACGCGGGCGACGACGCGGTGCTCGGGCTGTGGACCCAGCTGGTGAACGCGCTGAACATCCGCGTCACCGTCGACGTCGTCGCCGGGACGAGCGCGGGTGGGCTGAACGGCGCGGCCCTGGCCACGTCGATCGCGCGCGGAACCCGGTTGCCCGACCTGCGCGGGACGTGGCTCGACGTCGCGTCGATCTCGCGGCTGGCGGGCGACGAGGATCAGGCAGCGGGCGACCGGCCGTCCGTGCTCAACGGCGAGATGTTCGCGGTCGCGATCCACGACGTGTTCGGCGGAGTCGCCGGGCCGCCGCGGGCCGTCCCCGAGGTCGCGGGCCTCACGGACGCGTCGGTCGGCGCGCTGGCGGCCGCGCTCGCGCAGGAGGTGGAGGCGCCCCGGGCGGTCGTGCTCTACACGACCGCCACGTCGCTGCGAGGCAGGGCGACGACCTACGCGGACGAGACCGGGGTGCGGTTCGGCCAGCTGGAGTACCGGATCGTGTGCACCTTCCGGCGCGACCTGCGCGGCCACGACGAGTTCGCCGGCGCCGAGGCGAGCGACCGGCTGTCGCGCGCGGCACGGGCATCGGCCTCGTTCCCTGTGGCGTTCCAGCCGACCTTCTTCCGCGCCGCGGCGGCGGCCGGCGATGCCGGCCCGGCGACCGAGGGGCCGGGGATGGCGGCGATCTCGACCCTGGGCGACCAGTCGCGCTGGGTGATCGACGGCGGGGTGCTCGACAACGAGCCGTTCGGGCCGGTGCTGGACGAGATCTCGCAGCGCCCGGTCGACGCCGACGTCGACCGGGTGATCGCCTACGTCGTCCCGGAAGGCGGCCTCGTCGAGACCTCGGCCGACGCCTTCGACCTGAAGCAGGGGATGATCGGGCCGACGATGGCGGCGCTCTCGCTGCCGCGTGAGGTGAACCTGGCCAACCAGCTCGACCGCCTCCGCCAGATGGAGCGCGATACCCGCGCCCGCCGCGACGACGACCGCGAGCTCTTCGACCGGGCCGCCGCGGGCGGCCTCGCCAACGCCGCGAAGGAGCTCCTCGACCAGTACCGCGCCTGGCGGCTGGCCGCGGCGGTGTGGGAGGCGCGCACGCTCGGCGCCGAGACGCGCGACGAAGCGGTGCAGATGCTCTCGGCGCCGGCAGAGATGGCGGAGCCCGGTACGTCCGGTGCCCGCGACTGGTTGCCGACCGCCGCCGACCTCGGCCTCGGCGAGCGCTGGCGGTGGGGCGCGTCGGCCGCCGAGCGGGTGCTGCGGCTGGCGATGTCGCTCGCCCGCGGGGCGGCCCGCGAGCACCCCGGCGACGCGGCCGTCAGCCGCGGGCTGGTCGCGCTCTCGGCCGCGGTGTGGGAGCTCCAGGGCATACGCCGCACGGCCAACGACGCGCTGGCGGCAAAGATCGCGGCCGCGGGGGGCGCGGCGATGGACGACCGCCAGGTGCTCGCCGTGCTCGACGCGCACTACGCATCGCCCGAGGCCCGGGAGGCCGAGCAGGCGATCCTGGGCGCGCTTCGCTTCGCGCTCGAGCGGGTGCCCGAGGCGGCCGATCCGGACCCGTTCGCGGTGGCCGCGCTCACCGTCGAGGTGGTGCGGCGGGCGGCGGCCGGCACCGATCCGTACAGCCCGACGCCGCGGTTCCGCTTCTACCGGTTCGGCGCGAATTGCGGCAGCCCGCTGGTCGACGGCGGGAAGCCGCCGCCGAACAAGCTGCTCGGGCTCCGTGTGGGCCACTTCGGCGGGTTCCTCGACCGGTCGTGGCGCGCCTACGACTGGGCCTGGGGACGTATGGACGGCGTTACCCAGCTGGTCGGGATGGTCGTGAACGCGCGCAGCCTGGAGGCGCGCTTCGGCGGTGGCGACGACGCCGATCTGGGTGACGCCGACGCGAACGCCGCGCTCGCCGAGCTGCGGACGAACTGGAGCGATGCCGACGCCCTCGACCGGCTCCGCACCGCGCTCGTCGCGCGGTTCCATCGCGCGATCCTGGCAGAGGAGCTGCCCACCATCGTCGAGACGATGGGCGACGCAGCCCCGGACGGCGAGGGCGACGATGTGGCCCGCTTCAACGCGATCGTCGCCGCCATCCCCGAGGTCACGGTCGAGGATCTGCGGCAGAGCGAGGGCGGGCACGCCACCACCGCCCGGCTGGTCGCCGACGGCCTGGTCGCCCTTTCGGCCGACCCGAAGCTGCCGCTGCGGTCGCATCTCGATCACGTGTTGCGCACCGCCGCCGACCTCGAGCTCGGCGTCGAGCACGTGCGCGGCGTGCTCCACCGCCTGCTCCACCGGGGCTGACGGGGCGCCCCCGGGCCGTCCCTATACTCGGGCCATGGCGGTACCGCAGACGAGCGCGATCTCCCTGCGGGGTGTGATCAAGCGGTTCGGGCAGGTGACGGCGGTCGACGGCCTCGACCTGGAGGTGCCCGCCGCGACCTGCTTCGGCCTGCTCGGCCCGAACGGCGCCGGCAAGTCGACGACGATGCGGATGCTGACCGGGCAGGCCCGCGCCGACGAGGGCGAGATCCGCGTGCTGGGTCACGTGCTGCCGTCCGGCTCGAAGCAGGCGCGGATCGAGATGGGCGTCGTCCCCCAGCTCGACAACCTGGACGTCGAGCTGACGACGCGCCAGACGCTCGACGTGTTCGCGCGGATCTACCGGGTGCCGGGGCGGGAGCGGCGCGCGGCCGTCGACCGGGCCCTGCAGATCGCGAACCTCACCAATCGCGCCGATACCCGCGTCTCCGAGCTGTCCGGCGGGATGCGACGGCGGCTGCTGATCGCGCGCGGCCTGATCCACGAGCCGCGGCTCGTGCTGCTCGACGAGCCGACGGTCGGCCTCGACCCGCAGGTGCGGCAGGAGCTGTGGGGCCTCATCGACCGCCTGCGCACGTCCGGCGTGACCGTGCTCATGTCGACGCACTACATCGAGGAGGCCGAGCGCCTGGCCGACGTCGTGGCCGTCATGTCGCACGGGCGTATCGTCGCGCTCGGCACGCCGGAGGAGGTCGTCCGCGCCGAGGCCGGCGAGGAGGCGCTCGAGGTCTACGGCAGGCCCGATCACCTGGAGTCGATCGCGCGGCGGGCCGACGAGGCCGGTTGGCGCACCCGCCGCAGCGGGCCGGCGATCGTGATCATGCGCGCCGAGCAGCTCGACGGCGATGCCCCCGACGGCGTCCGCCGTCCGGCCAACCTCGAGGACGCGTTCGTCATGCTGACCGGGGAGCAGATCGAGTGACGGCGCCCGCCCACCGCGTCCGCCGGCTCGAGCCGGCCGCGCTCGCCGGCGTCATGAGCCGCGACATCGTGCTCTTCGGCCGCTACTGGAAGGCGACCACCTTCTCGTCGGTCGTGCAGCCGACGATCTACCTGCTGGCGTTCGGGCTCGGGTTCGGGTCGCTCGTCTCGCACGTCGAGCACGTGCGCTATGTCGAGTACGTCGGCACCGGGGTCGTCGCGACCGCCGTGCTCTTCTCGTCCGCCTTCCCGGGCATGTTCAACACGTTCATCCGCTGGAAGTTCCAGCGCACGTACGACGCCATGCTGGCCGCGCCCGTCGACGTCGAGGAGCTGATTACCGCCGAGGTGCTGTGGATCTCGGTGCGCGCCGGTGTATACGGGGTCGCGCCGCTGATCGTCGCGATGGCGTTCGGTCTCTCACCGAACGTCGGCATGCTGCTCGTGCCGTTCGTCGGCTTCGTGACCGGCTTCGGCTTCGCCTGCTTCGGCGTGCTGGTGGCCGCCGTCGCGAAGACGATCGACAACTTCAACTACGTGACGAGCGCCGTCCTGACCCCGCTGTTCCTCGTCGCCGGGACGTTCTTCCCGATCTCGACGTTCCCGCCCGTCCTCCGCGCGATCGCCGAGATCAACCCGCTCTACCATTGTGTACAGCTCGTCCGCGACGCGGCGCTCGGCCACCTCGGCGCCTCGGACGTCTGGCACGCCGTCTTCCTGCTCGCCTTCGCCGTGCTGATGTGGCGCATCGCCGTGTGGCAGATGGAGAAGAAGCTGATCGACTGACCTACCTGCGCGCGCGCAGGTAGGTCCCGGTCACAAGCGCCGCGACCCCGACGAGCCCGCCGGCGACCGCGCCGACCATCGGCGCGGAGACTCGCCGGCTCACCGGGTACGCCTCGTCGGGGTGCTCACGCGCGAACCCTTCGGAGACGAACTGCCCCGACTCCTTCGATCGGTAGCGCGCTGGTCGGTGCCTGAGCATCGGAGCTCAGAAGCTGCGACGCCGGCCCCGGCCGATGTACCCGAGCAGGGCGAGCACGAGCAGGACGATGAGGATGATCACGATGAGGTTCATGCCGCCCAACGTTCCCCTTGCCGGGCCGCGCCGAAACGCGAGGCCGGCGGTCCTACTGCGTGAGCTCGACGGTGTAGGCGGTGTTCGACTGCGGGTTGTACGGCCCGGGCGTGCCGATCGTCGCCGCGGTCTCGAGGTTCACGAACACGCCGTTGACCTCCTTGCCGTCGCTGTTCGCGCAGTACGTCGGGTGGGCGGGGTCGCCGCAGCTCGTGATCACGAACCAGGCGAAGCCGACGACGGTCATCGGCGCGCTCGAGCCGTTGGGCCATGCGCTCTGGCCGGCCTGGTTGGTGAGGACGGGGATGATCACGAGCTGCGGGCTGTTCGGGTCGAGCAGCGCCGCGGTGCCGTCGGCCTGGAACTGGACGATCTGGTTCAGCGACTCCCAGCTGGTGATGCGCTGGTTCAGTCCCTGGGCGGTCGGGCCGCTGTTGTTGCCCGGCTTCGTCTGCACCGTCTCGCCCACCGAGACCGGGCACACCTGCGTCGAGCCGGCGATCTCATCCGAGTAGATGCTGGCGCCGTTCGGCACCGGGCAGTTGGCATTGTTCACATATGGAAGGCTGATCGCGCCGTTGTTCGCGTTCGCCGTGTCCTTCGTGTAGATCGGATACGGCTGGCCGGGCGTGTAGCTGCTCTGGAGCACGCCCCACGGCATGACGTTGATCCCGTTCATCTGCGAGAACGACTCGATTGTCGCGCGGGCCTTCGCCGAGACGGTGACCGAGTGGATGCCGAAGATCCCGGCGAACCCGGTCGTGACGCTGCGCGACGCGTTCACCGTGACGGAGTCGTTCGGCTGCAGATCCGTCGACGACGTGACCGCCGAGGTGTCGGCCGGCTTGCCGTTCTTGCCGTACTCGCCGTTCGCGTATGTGATCGCGGTTCCCCAGCCTCCGGGGAGGCCGGCGGCGCCGGCGAGCGCCGCGGCGTCGGCCGCGCTCTGAACCTGGGAGCGGTTCACCGACCACAGCCCGTAGTCGATAACGAACGCGGCCACGCCGAGGAGCGACATGAGGAACAGGATGAGGAGCACGACCGCTTGTCCGCTCTCGCGAGACTCGCGACGTGCTCGCTCATCCTGCCGGCGGCAGGGAGTAGAGGAGGAGTGCCGCTCATGACCCATGCAGCCAAACGACCCTGGCCGCCTCGAGTTCCTGCGGTCTGCGTACGCAAATCCCCCACCTGAGTGACACCCGCATCTCGCGAAGAGGTGGCAATCGGCCGATATTTGGATTGAGGCGCCGGAATTCTCCTGTCCCCGTGTCTCGGAAGGTGTGGCCACGTGCTGGATCAGAACTCGCGGGCGGGCGAGCGGCTCACGTCGCTCTACGAAGCGCACGCCGCGGACGCGTTCCGCTACGCACTGCACCTCACCGGTCGCCGCGAGGACGCGGAGGACGTCGTCCAGCACGTCTTCCTGCAGGCCTACGCAAGCATCGAGGCCGGGCGTGAGCTCGTGAACCCGCGGGCCTGGCTGATCAAGGCGACGAAGCATCGCGCGCTGAACCTGCTCCGCGACCGCCGCGATACGCCCTCGGCCGAGATCGACCCGCCGGCCCCGTTCCCGGCCGACGAGAGCGAGGTCGAGGCGCTCGCTGACGTGCGCGCGGCGCTGTGGTCGCTGCCGGAGACCCAGCACCACGCATTCGTGCTGCGCCACTGGAGCGGGCTCTCCCAGGACGAGATCGCCGATGTCCTCGGGACGACGCCGGGTGCCGTCGAGTCGCTGCTCGTGCGTGCCCGGGCGACGCTCGTCGCCGAGCGAGAGGAGGCCGGCTCCGAGTGTGCCGGCGTTCGCGGCCGGCTCGCGCGCATGCTCGCTCCCACACCCGCTCACGAGGCGCATCTGGCCGGCTGCCGTCGCTGCCGCACGGCGCAGTCGCGGCTCCTGCGCGTCTCGGAGTTCGCCACGGCCTTCGCGCTCGTCCCGAGCCCCCAGGTGCTCCACGCCCTCGCCTCGGCCGTGCCGGGGTTCGGCGTGTCCGGGGCGGCGGCGGGCGCCTCTGCGACGGGCGCGGCCGCGGGCTCAGGCGGCGGCGGTGCCGCCGTCTCGACGGCATCGGCGGCCACGAAGGTCGGGCTCCTGACCAAGGTCGCGATCGCTGCGACCACCGCCGCGGTGGCCATGACGGCGGTGCACCCGCTGCGCTCTGCCGTCACCCACGCGATCTTCCACCACGCGCCCGTGAGTGCGGCGGCGCCCGCACCGAAGCGATCGGCGGCGCACGCCGGGCACGCGCACGCTGCCGGCTCGGCCCGCGCCGATGCGACGACGCCGGGTGGTGGGCTGCCGGGCGTTCCGACGACGACCGGGGCTGGAACGACGACCATCGGCACGAGGCCGGCGAAGCCTGGCGGGGCCGGCGCCGGGAACGGGAATGGCAACGGCGCCGGAAACGGGAACGGCAACGGCAATGGGGGCGGCAACGGCCAGGGAGCGGGCGGCGCCACGCACGGCAAGTCGGCGACGGCGCCCGGCCACACCAAGGCGGCGGGCGGGGCGGCGACCGGCAACGGCAAGGCGAACGGTGCCACCAACGGCAAGGGCGCGAAGTCGAACGGCGTCGGTGCGTCGAAGTCCCCCGGCAAGACCAAGACGAAGACGAAGACCACGACCACGACGTCGACAACGACGACCACCGGCGGGACCGCCAACGGCAACGGCAAGGGCAACGCCGGAGGCGCCGCGAACGGGAACGCGGGCGGCAACGGCAAGGGGAACGGCAAGCCCTAGCCTGGCCGGGTGGCCGGCGGCCCCGTGTTAGCATCGCGGCCGACGGAAGGGGTGCCGTGGATCACGTTCGCATCGGCGTCGTCAGCGCCGCGAACATCGGCCGCAGGGTGGTGATCCCGTCCATCCTGCGCGCCCGCAACGTCGAGCTGGTCGCGCTCGCAAGCTCGAGTGACGCCGGCGAGCGGTTCCTGCGCGCGACCGGCCTCGCAACCCGCGACGGCCGGCCGCTCCGGGACGCCGTGCGCCTACACCGAAGCTACGCCGAGCTCCTCGCCGACCCCGATGTCGACGCGGTCTACATCCCGCTTCCCAACCACCTCCACGCCGAGTGGTCGAAGCGGGCCGCCGACGCGGGCAAGCACGTCCTGTGCGAGAAGCCGGCGGCCCTGGACGCCGCGCAGACGGCCGAGATGATCGATCACTGCACCGCCCGCGGCGTCGTCTGGATGGAGGCGTTCATGTACCGCTTCCACCCCCAGTGGCGCACCGTGCGGCGGCTGCTCGACGAGGGCGCGATCGGGGAGCTGCGCACGGTCGTCGCGGTCTTCACGTTCACGGTGCGCGACCCGAAGAACGTCCGCCGCGTGCCCGAGTACGGCGGCGGCTCGCTCTACGACGTCGGCGCATACTGCGTGAACGTGTCGCGGTGGATGTTCGGCCGCCCGCCCCTGTCGGTGAGCGGGTCGTCGCTGCGAAGCGCCGAGGGCGTCGACGAGGACTTCCGCAGCGTGCTCGACTTCGGCGACGGCGGCTCGGCGCTCATCCTCTCCAGCCTGTCCCAGCCATACCGTCATCACGTCCGCCTGCTCGGGACCGAGGGCGACATCACCATCCCGCAGGCCTTCGTCGTGCGTCCGGACGACGAGGTCACGGTGATCCACACCGACGCCGACGGCCGGGACGAGACCCACCCGATCGAGGCGGCCGACGAGTACCAGCTCGAGGTCGAGCACTTCGCCGACTGCGTTCGCGCCGGCCGTCCGCCCGAAGTCGTCTCCCACGCGGACACGCTCGCGAACATGCGTACCATCGACGCGCTCTACGCCTCGGCGGCCTCCGGCGCGGCCGTCCCGCTCGGGGGCTGACGCCGCGATGCTCGAGGCCCACGCCGAGCTGCGCCCGCTGCTCTTCTCGATCGCCTATCGGATGCTCGGCAGCGTCGTCGAGGCCGAGGACATGGTGCAGGAGGCGTACATCCGCTACCAGCGTGCCGTCGGGGACGGGACCGAGGTGGACGACCCCAAGTCGTACCTCTGCGCTGTCACGACGCGCCTGTGCATCGACCACCTGCGCTCGGCCCAGGTGCGCCGCGAGAGCTACGTCGGGCCGTGGCTGCCGGAGCCGCTCCTGACCGGGACCGTCGTGCCTGACGGCGCCCGGATCGTCGAGGACGCGGACTCGGTGTCGATGGCGTTCCTGCTCGTGCTCGAGCGGCTGACGCCGGTCGAGCGGGCCGTGTTCCTGCTGCACGACGTCTTCGACTACGGGTACGGCGAGGTGGCCGAGATCGTCGGCCGCAGCGAGGACAACTGCCGCCAGCTCGCAGTCCGCGCCCGCCGTCACGTGCGCGAGGAGCGGCGCCGGGCGGAGACGTCGGCCGGCCGCCGCGAGGCGCTCGCCGACCGCTTCTTCGACGCCGTCCACGACGGGGACATGGACGGCCTCGTCGAGCTGCTGGCCGAGGACGTTGCCGTCGTCGGCGACAACGGCGGCGTGCCGCCGGCGTGGCCTCGGCCGATCGTGGGCCGCGGCCGGGTGGTGCCCCTGCTGGCCGGCCTCGGCCGCCAGTCGAGCGAGATGGGGGTGACAATGCGGCGCACCGAGATCAACGGCGCGCCCGGCGCCCTGGTGGTCGACGACGACGGCGGTCTGCTCTACGCGATCCTGCTCGATGTCGCGCCGGGCGGGGTCATCGAGGCGGTGCGGACGGTGCGAAACCCGGCCAAGCTCGCGCATCTGGGCCCGGTCGGCGACCTGCGCGCGCTCCTGCACTCGCGAGGAGCGGGCAAGGAGGACTGACGCGGCCTCGGGGAGGGCGCGAGTTGCGCCCTCCCCGAGGAGCGGGTTTCGTTAAGCAGCCACCGGCTCGGTCGCCTCTTCGGCGACCGGCTCGGTCGCAACGCCGCCCGGCACCATCGTCAGGGTCGCCACGAGGCCGAGCGCCGCCAGGCCGGCGCCCACCAGGAACGCGACCGAGAAGCCGTCCACGTCGGCCCGCAGGAGCAGGTCGGGTGCGGGAGCGTGGCTGGTCAGGTAGTCGCTCACGCGCGTGAACGCGACGGTCGACAGGATCGCCGTGCCGAGCGCGCCGCCGATCTGCTGCGACGTGTTGATGATGCCGGAGGCGATGCCGGCGTCGTTCATCTCCACACCGACGAGAGATGCGATCGTCACCGGCACGAACGAGAAGCCGAGCCCGACGCCCGTGAGGATGAAGCCCGGCGCCAGCGCGGTCAGATACGCACCGTGGACAGAGATCTGGCTGAAGTAGAGCAGCCCGAGCACGGTGAGCCCCATGCCGGTTGCCAGCACCGTGCGCACGCCGATCTTGGTGACGAGCGCCTGTGACGCCGCGGCCGACACGATGATCACGCTCGCCACCAGCAGGTAGCCGATGCCGGTGCGCAGCGCCGAGTAGCCGAGCACCTGCTGCATGTAGAGCGTCAGCAGGAAGAACATCGAGAAGATCGATGCGCCTAGCATCAGGCCGACCACGTTGGCGCCGGCCAGCGACTTGTTGCGGAAGAGCCGCAGCGGCATGAGCGGCGACTTCGCCCGCTGCTCCGTGGCGATGAAGCCGCCGAGGAGCACGGCCGCGCCGATGAACATGGCGATCGTGCGCGGTGCCGACCACGAGTGGTCCACCGTCTGCACGAGCGCGTAGACGAGCAGCGACAGGCCGCTGGTCACGAGCACTGCCCCGAGCAGGTCGAAGCTGCGCCGGCCGGCCGTCTCGACCCGGCTCTCGCGCAGGTAGCGGGGGCCGAGCGCGATCACGAGCGCTCCGACGGGGACGTTGATGTAGAAGATCCACGACCAGTTCAGCTGGTCGGTGAGGACGCCGCCGAGGAGCACGCCGGCCGCGCCGCCGGTGCCGGCGATCGCGCCCCAGATGCCGAGCGCCTTGTTGCGCTCAGCACCCTCGGAGAAGGTCGTCATCAGGATCGAGAGGGCGGCGGGCGAGATGATTGCCGCGCCGACGCCCTGGACCGCGCGTGCCGCGATCAGCATGCCCTCGGTCGTCGAGAGCCCGCAGACGAGGGAGGCTCCCGAGAAGAGGACGAGTCCGGCCAGGAACATGCGCCGGCGGCCGAGCAGGTCGGCCGCTCGGCCGCCTAGCATGAGGAGGCCGCCGAAGGTGAGGGTGTACGCGTTGATGACCCACTGCAGATCGGTCTCTTTGAAGTCGAGCGCGGTCTTGATCGTGGGCAGCGCAACGTTGACGATGGCGATGTCGAGCACCACCATGAACTGGACCGCGCACAGGAGGAGTAGCGCGATCCCCTTACGGTCTTGGGTGGTAGGCATGAATTCCGAATCTCCAGGCTGAGGGTTTTCGATACAGACCTGTGGTGTATCATAATCGCGACGACATGGCAATGATCGACCCGCTCCCACGCGCTCCCGGCCGCCCTCGCAACGAGGACGCCGACCGCAAGATCATCGAGGCGACCCTCCGCCTGCTCAGCACGGAGGGCTACGACCGCACCTCGATCGAGTCGGTCGCGGCCGAGGCGCACGTCACCCGGGCCACCGTCTACCGGCGCTATCCGACCAAGGCGGACATGGTCACGGCGGCCGTGTGCACCATGGCCGGCCCCGACGAGCCGTGCGAGTGCCCCGACCTGCGCACGACCCTGATCGAGCTGCTGCGCGGCTTCCATGCCGCGGTCGGCCCATCGGACGGGATCTCGATCGCCGCATCGCTCTACCTACAGCGCCACGACCACCCGGAGATGCTCGAGTCGTTCCGCGAGACCGTGACCAAGCCCTGTCGGCTGAAGATGGCGGCGGTCGTCCAGCTCGCCCGCGACAGGGGCGACGTCCATCCCGACACCGACCCCGAGGCGATCGTCGAGATGCTCATCGGCTCCTACCTGTACCGCACCTTCGCCGGCGTGTCGATCCCGGACGACTGGCCGGAGCAGGCCGTCACCGCGGTGTGGCGCGGCCTCGACCCGCCCGCCTGATCTCAGCGAAAAGTGGGGCCAGGCCCCGCGCGGGGCCTGCCCCCACGCAGCGGTGCCGCAGGGCTTCCGTCAGGCGGCGTCGGATAGTGCTTCGCCGTCCAGGCCGAGCACCTCGAGCAGGGCGTCGACCACCTTCGGGTCGAAGTGCGCGCCGGCGCTACGGCGCAGCTCGGCGGCGGCCTCCTCCGGCGAGCGGGCGGCCGAGTAGGGCCGGTTCGTCGTCATCGCCGAGTAGGCATCCGCGGCGCAGACGATGCGGGCCTCGATCGGGATCGCCTCGCCCGCCAGGCCGTCGGGGTAGCCGCCGCCGCCGAAGCGCTCGTGGTGGTGGCGCACCGCCGGGGCCGCGTCCTGCAGCCCGGCAACGCGGCGGACGATCGTCTCGCCGTGCAGCGGGTGCGTCTTCATGATCGCCCACTCGTTGTCGTCGAGCGCCCGCGGCTTGGTCAGGATCCGCTCCGGGATCGCGATCTTGCCGACGTCGTGCATCCAGCCGCCGATGCGGCAGAGGAGGGCGACGCCCACCGGCAGCTCGAGGCGCTGCGCGGTGCGCATTGCGAGATCCGCGACCTGCTCGGCGTGCGCTTCGGGGATGCCCTCGCGCAGGCCGCTCGCGAAGGCCAGGGCGCGCGCCATCCCCACCTCGGGCTCGCGCGTCGACATCGCCCGGACGCCGGGCTCCGGCTGAAGCGCGACGCGGTTGCGGCCGTGGTACTTGGCGGCGTAGAGGCGGGCGTCCGCCCGCTCGACGAGCGCGTCCAGATTGGCTGCGCCCGCCGACGCGAGCGTCGCGCCGACCGACGTCGTCAGGCGGACGCGGATGTCGCCGTGCTCGATCGGGGTCTCGCACACGGCCTGTCGGAGCCGCTCGGCCCGCTCGGCCAGCGCGGCTTCCGACGACACGTTGCCGAGCAGCACCGCGAACTCCTCGCCGCCCCACCGCGCCAGGTGGTCTCCGGGGGCGATCCCCGACCGCAGCCGCTCGGCCAGCTCGGCCAGAACCGCGTCGCCGACGGCGTGCCCGTAGACGTCGTTGATCTGCTTGAAGTGGTCGGCGTCGATCAGCAGCAGCGCGGAGCGCTCGGGCTGCGACGCGAGCGAGTCCGACGCGATCTGGGCGAAGTGGCGGCGGTTGTAGGCGCCGGTCAGGTCGTCGGTGTTGGCGCGCAGCTCGGCATCGGCCCGTGCCTGCTCGAGCTCGGCCAGGCTCTTGCGCAGCTCGTCTTCGAGCCGGCGCCGCTCGGTGTCGTCCGAGACGATGCCGCTGACCTCGTAGGTGCCGTCGGGGCGGCCGCGGCAGACCGCGCGATCGTGCACCCAGCGCGTGACCCCGTCGAGGCCGATCAGGCGGTAGAAGACCTCGCGATCCTCGCCCCGGCTGAGCGCCAGGTTGAACTCGTCGTAGGCGGCCCGCTCGTCCGGGTGCACGGCCCGGTCCCAGTTCACCATCTCCGGATCGGGCTCGGCGCCGCCCAGCAGGCGGTCGCCGCCGGGGCCCTGGAAGAGCTCCTGCAGGGTGCCGTCCCGCGGTGTCGCGAGCGCGAGGTAGACGTGTGCTCCGACGACGTCGAGCAGGCCGGTGAACCGGTCGTGGGCCTCGGCCGCCCGGGCGGTCGCCTCCTCGCGCGCCGTCAGGTCGGAGATGATGCCGTCGATCAGCATCCCGCCGTCGCCCTTGGGTCGTGGCCGGGCGCGGTCGCGCAGCACGCGCGTGACGCCGTCGAGGCCCTCGATGCGGTACGTGACCTCGGCGTCCTCGCCGTCGAGCAGGCGGCGGTTGAAATCCTCGTAGGCGGCCCAGTCCTCGGCCAGGATGCGCGATTCCCAGAACTCGCCGGACTCGACGTCCGCGGGCACGTCGCCGCCGAGCAGCGATCCGAGGGTCACGTCGGACGCGTGGTCGACGTAGGACCCGGCCGGCGTGATCTCGCCCGCGTAGACGTGCTCCTCGAAGAGGTCGAGGATGCGGGCGAGCTGCGCCTCGCTGGAGACGCCGCGGCCGCGCAGCCGCTCGCGGACGCCGGCGCGGCGCGCGGCGCCTCGGAGGCGCGCAAGCGCCGCCCGCACCGGCTTGCGCGGTGGGGTTCCGGAGCTCGGAGGTATGGGCGCACGACCGTCCACGGCAGTGCTCCGGTCATCGGCGTTTGCCTCCGGGGATTGAGACGTACGCGACGAGCGCCGACCGTCATCGGGAGGCGGGGAACAGGTCGTGCACGGCCGCGCGGACGTGGTTTGCGACCTCGTCGGGATCGACGTCGCCGAACATCGCGCCCGCGCCCATCAGCGCCGCGAACACAGCGCCGATCGAGCACGCCATCCGCACCCGGTCGGCGAGCGGGATCGCGGGGTTGGCGAGGAAGCGGCGGAAGCGCTCCTCGATGTCCTCGTTCTCGGCCTGGTGGCGCTCGTTCGTCGACGATCCCCTCGAACGCGCTCTGGTTGCGCTGGTGGAGCAGGAAGAGGTCGCGGTTGGCCAGCACCTGGTCGATGAACTCGTCGAGCAGCTGCGGCCAGGCCGCGGCGGCCAGCGGCGTCGTCGCCGAAGCCCGTCGAGCTGGTCGAGCACGTCGCTGCCGAGCGCGTGCAGGCGCAGGTGCAGCTCGAGGAGGATGTCCTCCTTGCGCTCGAAGTGGTAGTAGAGCGCCGCCTTCGTGACGCCCAGCCGCTCGGCGATCTCGCGCAGCGACGTCTTGTCGTAGCCCTGCTCGTTGAACAGCTCGAGCGCGACGTCGAGGATGCGCTCCCGGGTCTCGCCGCGGGGCCGGCGTGCCCTTGGTGCTGGTCTCGGGAGCCTCGGTCATCGCGGAAAGCGTACCTTACTTGACGGCCGGCTAGTAAGTGGCTAGGCTGGCCACAGACTGATTACTTGCCGACCGGTAAGGAGAATTCCGATGCACGAGCTGATGATCGAGGCGCAGGGGCTGAGGAAGCGCTTCGGGCCGACCGTCGCCCTGGACGGGCTCGACCTGGAGGTGCCGCGCGGCGCCATCCTCGGCGTCCTCGGGCCGAACGGCGCCGGCAAGACGACCGCCGTGCGCATCCTGACCACCCTGACGCGGCCCGACGCCGGCTCGGCCCGCGTCGCCGGCCATGACGTCGTCCGCGACGCCCGCGCGGTGCAGCGCCAGATCGGCGTGACCGCCCAGGACGCAACGCTCGACGAGGTGCTGACCGGCCGCCAGAACCTGGTGATGATCGGGCGGCTGAGCGGCCTGCGCCGCGGCGAGGCCCGCACCCGGGCCGCCGAGCTGCTGCACCAGTTCGACCTGGCCGACGCCGCCGACCGGATCCTGCGGGAGTACTCGGGCGGCATGCGCCGCCGGCTCGACCTGGCCGCCGGGCTCGTCACCCGCCCGCCCGTCCTGTTCCTGGACGAGCCCACCACCGGGCCTCGACCCGACCAGCCGGGTGCGCATGTGGGGCGTGATCCGCGAGCTGGTCGCCGACGGCGCCACGCTGCTGCTCACCACCCAGTACCTGGACGAGGCCGACGAGCTGGCCGACCGGATCGTCGTGGTCGACCACGGCCGGGCGATCGCCGAACGGCACGGCCAGCGAGCTGAAGGCGCAGACCGGGCGGCGCCCGGCTCGAGGTCACGCTGACCCAGCCCGACCCGGCCGCGGCCGACGCCCTGGCGGCGTTCGCCGAGGGCGCCGTGCACGCGAGCCACGACGGCCGCCGCCTGCGCGCGCCGGTGCGCAGCGGCGCGGGCCTCGCGACCGAGGTCGTGCGCGCGCTCGACGACGCCGGCGTGACGGTCGACGACGTCCAGGTGCACCAGCCGTCGCTCGACGACGTCTTCTTCGCCCTGACCGGCCACGCGGTCGAGGCCCGACGACGGCGGCGAGCTCATCTCGACGCCCCCCAGGAGGTGATCCACTCGTGAGCGGTCTGCGCGACATCGCCGTGCTCACCGGGCGCAACCTCGTCCACATCGCCCGCGAGCCGCTCCAGCTCTCCGACGTGACGGTCCAGCCCGTGCTCTTCACCGCGCTCTTCGTCTACGTCTTCGGCGCCGGGTGTCGTGCTGCCCGAACGGCGGCAGCTACACCGACTTCGCGATCGCCGGCCTGCTGGCGCTGAACCTGACGACCTCGTCGATGGGCACGGCGGTCGGGCTCAGCACCGACCTCTCGACCGGCGTGATCGAGCGCTTCCGGACGCTGCCGATGTGGCGGCCGGCCGTGCTCGTCGGGCGCTCGCTGGCCGACCTGCTGACGGCCGCGCTCTGCACCGCGATCGTGGCGCTCACCGGCCTTGCGATCGGCTGGCGTCCGGACGATGGCCTCGATCTCGGCGCTGGGCGGGTTCGCGCTCTTCCTGTTCTTCAGCTACGCGATGTCCTGGGCCTGCGCCTGCCTGGGCATCCTCAGCAAGGGGCCGGAGTCGGCCCAGGGCACGGGGCTCGTGATCCTGTTCCCGCTCGCATTCGTCTCCAACGCGCTCGTCCCGACCCAGCGCATGCCGGAGGTCCTGCGCACGATCGCCGACTGGAACCCGGTCAGCGCGGTCACTGCGGCGGCCCGCGACCTGTTCGGGAACCCGAACCCGTCCGCGTCGATCGACGCCTGGCCGATGCAGCACCCGGTGGCCGCGTCGCTCGTGTGGTCGATCGCGCTCCTGGTCGTGTTCGCGCCGCTCGCGACGGCCCTCTACCGCCGCCGCACGACCGAGTAGAGGATCGTCTCTAGAACGGCCCGTGGGGGGTGTACGCCCCCCGCGGGCTGCCGACCGAGATGAACGACAGCCCGTCCGGGCCCGCGACCGGGCAGCGCGTCGAACCGGCGTCGATGCGGATGAACGACCCTTCGCGGACCGCCACCTCTTCGCCGTCGACCTTCCAGTGCCCGCTACCGGCGATGACGACCGAGACCTCTTCCTGGTCGGTGCCGGCCTCGTCGTGCTCGAAGCCTTCGCGGTTCGAGGGCAGGTCGAAGCGGTTGATCCCGAAGGCCTCGACGCCGAGCGCGCGGCGGACGAAGCGGACGGCGCCGTTCGGGCCGCTCGGCTCGACGTCGTCGATATGCACGAGGGTGTACGCCATCGCGGATGCAAGCCTACTTGCTCGCCCTCGCACGTGGTTCGTGGTGCGATAATCACCCGGCGAACCACGATCTGGGGGGTCCCATGGCGCAGGTGACGGAAGGATCGGGCGACGGAGCGCGCGGGTTGCGGCGTGGCAGTCTCTCGCTCTCGGCGGCGGTGGGCATCTCGATCGCCCTGATGGCGCCGTCGATGGCGGCCAACATCAACCCGCAGGGCACGGTCGGCCTGGTCGGCCGCGCGGTGCCTCTGGCGTTCGTCTTCGCGACGGTGGGCGTCCTGCTCGTGTCGTACACGTTCGTCCGCCTATGCCAGGTGTACAACCACGCCGGCTCGGTCTTCGGCTTCGTCGGCGCCACGCTGGGGCCCCGGATGGGCGTCCTCGCGGGCTGGTCGCTGATGGGCACCTACACGTTCTACGCCTGCGTGACGAGCGCGGCCGCCGGCATCTTCGGCGCCACGTTCCTCGACGAGGTCGGTATCTGGAACAACCACCCGCTCTGGTCGGAGTTCCTGATCGCCTTCATCGCGCTCGCCGGCGCCTTCGCGCTCGCGAGCTTCCCCGCCCACACAGCGACCCGGATCCTGCTCTCGATCGAGGGTGTGACGGTGCTCCTGATCATCGTCGTCGCGACGGTCGTCCTGGCCAAGATCATCGGGGGCAGCGCGCCCGGCGGCCAGTCGTTCACGCTCAAGGTGTTCTCGCCTCCGGCGGGCACCGGCATCGGCGACATCTTCAAGGGCGCCGTGTTCGGGTTCCTGTCGTTCGCCGGCTTCGAGGCGGCGGCGACGCTGGGCGAGGAGACGAAGGAGCCGCGCCGGGCGATCCCGCGCGCGATCCTCGGCACCGCCATCTTCGGCGGCATCTACTTCATCTTCGTGACGTCGGTCGAGATGATGGGCTTCGGCACCGACGCCAAGGGCGTCGCGGCGTTCGGCTCTTCCGGCTCGCTGCTCGGCGACCTCGGCTCGCAGTACATCACCTCGTCGGTGGGCAACATCATCACGCTCGGCACGGCGATCAGCGCGTTCGGCTGCACGCTCGCGTGCGTCGTCGGAGCGACCCGCATCCTGTTCGCGCTCAGCCGCGACGGCCTCGGCACCTCGGCGCTCGGCGGCATTCGCAGCCAGACCGGCGAGCCGGTCCGGGCGCTGGCCGTCGTCACGCTCACGTCGGCGGCGATCATCCTCATCTGCCGCATCTTCTTCACCAGCTCGGCCTTCGACATCTTCGTGTGGTCGGGCGTCATCGGGACGCTGATCCTGCTCGTCGCCTACATCCTGGCGACGCTCGGAGCGATGCGGCTGCTGTGGTTCCGCGGCCAGGCCCGCGTGGCCCGATGGCAGATGGTGATCCCGATCGCCGCGCTGCTCGTGCTGCTCGCGACGCTCTACTACAACATCGATCCGGACGCTCCGAAAGCTGCCCGCTGGAACTACTACACGGCGGGTGCCTGGGTGATCACGGGGGCGATCCTGGTGGTCGTCCTGCCAGGCCTCGCCAACCGCGTCGGCGCCGGCCTGGCCAGGCACGAAGGGCTGGCAGACACCACCGCCGCCGGAGACTGAGCGTGCCCGATCTCGACGGCGTCCACGGCCTGACGATCGCGTTCTGCGACAACAACGGGATCCCGCGCTCGCGGACTGTCCCGGCGGCGCGGCTCGACGATGCGTGCGCGCGCGGCGTGGGGATCACGACGTTGTTCCCGGTGTTCCTGTCGAACGACATGATCACGTTCGCACACGGGCCGCTCTCGAACGCCTCCGGCGACGTGCGCCTGCTGGCGACGCCCGAGCGGGTCGTGCCGCTGGCCGGCCAGCCCGCCTTCGCGTGGACGCCGGGACGGCAGTTCCAGGTCGACGGCGAGCGGTCGCCCTACTGTCCGCGCGGCGTGCTCGAGCGGGCCGTCGAGCGGGCGGCCGCGGCCGGCTTCGAGGTGAAGGCCGGCTACGAGCTCGAGTGGTTCGTCGGCCATGCCGGCGAGGAGCTCGCGCCCGCACACTCCGGGCCGGTGTACTCGCCGCACGCCATGCTCGCAGTCGACGAGTTCGCCGCCCAGCTGCTCGCCGACCTGGCGGCGAACGGCGTCTCCGTCGGCCAGCTCCACGCCGAGTACGGCCTCGCCCAGATGGAGGTCTCGATCGGCGCCTCCGACCCGGTCGCCGCCGCCGACCTGCAGATGCTGACGCGGCAGACCATCCACGCCGCCGCCCGGCGCACGGCCTGCGGGCGTCGTTCGCGCCGCTGGTCGACGTGGCCGCGGCCGGGAACGGCTGGCACATCCACAGCTCCGTGTCGCGCGACGGCCGCAACCTGCTCGTCGGGCGGCGACCGCCAGTCCGGGATGACGGCCGAGGGCGAGGCGTGGGTGGCGGGACTGCTGAGCGAGCTCCCGGCCCTGGCGAGCGTCGCCGCCCCGAGCGTGCCCTCGCTTCTGCGCCGGCGGCCGGGCTACTTCGCGAGCGCGTTCGCGTTCTGGGGCGTGCAGAACCGCGAGGCGGCCCTGCGGCTCATCCCCGCCGGCACGCTCGTGCCGGAGGGCGCCGCGAACGTCGAGCTGAAGGCGTCCGACGCGTCCGGCAATCCCTACCTCGCAGTCGCCGCAGTCATCGCCGCCGGCCTGGCCGGGATCGAGGATGGGCTGACCCTGCCCGAGCCGGTCCAGGACGAGCCCGGCTCGTGGCCGGCGGACGAGCGGGCGCGGCGCGGCATCCACCGCCTGCCGCGGACGGCGGACGAGGCGATCGCGGCGGTCGAACGCTCGGCGCCGGTGCGAAGCGCCCTGGGCGACGACCTCGTGGGGGCCTGGACGGCCGTGCGCCGCGGCGACGCCGACGCGACCAAGGACATGTCGCCCGTGGACGTGGTCGCCGCCCACCGCTACCGCTACTGACGCACCAGGCGGAGTCAGCCCCCTCTTGGTGCGCGCTAGGAGCCGGAGCTCGTCCCCGTCCAGGAGAACCGGGTCACGTCGCGGTCGGCGGAGATGACGCCGCTGCGCGCGCCCCGGCGCACGAGCGTCATCGTCGTCCCGATCCGTCGGGCGACCTCCCTGCGGGTGCTGCCGATGCCGCGCAGCTCGTAGTCGGCGGGGACGCCGGTGACGACGTGCGACGCGCTCGCGGCCGCGTCGACGACCGCATCGGCGCCGCGAGGGATCAGCAGCGGCTCGGCGATCAGGCCGCCGATCTGCTGCACGATCAGCGATGCGGCGGCGAGCAGGCGGCTGGCGTCGCCGTCGTCGCCCTCCGAGGGCGCGTTGCTCCCGGTGAGGACCAGCGAGACGCCCGTTGGCCGCGGCGATCGTCGTCGCCAGCTCGAGCGCGGCCCAGTCGTGCTCGGTGCCTGCGAACGGCACCATCACCGGCCCCTCCGGACGGCCGTCGCCGCGGGCCAGGTGCAGGGCGACGTCGCAGGGGGCGGTGCGCAGGATCTCGGTGGCGAGCTCGTCCCCGTCGCCGTCCACGAGGCCGGCGGCGCCGGCGACCACGAGGCCAACCTCCTGCCGCAGCGCCAGCTTCTCGACGGCGCCGCCCGCGTTGGCCGCACGGAATGCGGCCACCCGGCTGGTCACGCCGGCGCCGGCCAGGCGGTCGCGGAACCCGGCCAGCATGCGCGTCGCCGGCAGCACGTCGTCCTGGTCGTCGACGACGCAGGTGAGGATCATCCCCCGGGCGTGGTCACGGCAGGCGGCGGCCTGGGCGAAGGCGAGCAGCCCCTCCACGCCGGTCGCAGAGTCGGACACGAGCAGGATCTCGCGACCGCCGGCCTCGGCGTGCGGCTGCGGTGGGCGCTGCACCTCGGCGACCCGCAGGGCGAGCGCCTCGTGAGCGCCGCGGAAGGGCTCGGCCGAGACGACGTCGGGCGCCGCGTCGATGATCTCGGCGCCGGGGATGGCGAGCCGGAAGACGCGGGTCTTCCCGGGGAAGTCCTTCAGCTCGACCGTCTCCTTCTCGATCAGCGACGCATCGCCGGGCAGCTGCTCCTGGACGAGCGACGCGGCCAGGTCGGAGAGCACCACCTCGCCGCCGCGGGCCGTCGCGCACAGGCGGGCGGTGCGGTGCACGTCGAGCCCGTAGTAGCGGCGGTCGGCCAGCTCGGGCTCGCCGGTGTGGATCGCGATCCGGATCCGCACACGGACGTCCTCCGGCCAGTCGTGGTCGGCGATCGCGTTCTGCACCGACGCGGCGAACGCCACCGCGCTGCCGGCGCGGCCGAAGACGCAGAAGAAGGCGTCGCCCTGCGTGTCGATCTCCCAGCCGCCGTGCTGGTGGAGCGCCTGGCGAATCAGGCGGCCGTGCGCACCGATCATCTCCCCGTAGCGCCCGCGCAGGCGGCGCAGCAGGCTCGTCGACCCCTCGATGTCGGTGAAGACGAAGGTGACGGTGCCCTCGGGCAGCGGCCGCCGATCGTGCACGGCCGTGATCTGGCGGTTGTCAGACATCTTTGGAGTGTGGCAGACGGGAGGCGGGCGTGCATACGGCGGCCCGTGCCGGACGCCCGCTCACGCCGCCTCCCCGTAGTGCCGGTTGACGATCCGGACCATCCCCGCGTAGGCGCCGGCCAGGTGCGGGCGCCGCGCCGGCTCCTTCTCGAGCCCGCGCAGGAGCGCCCGCTCGAGCTCGGCCGAGATCCCCGGAACGTGGCCGTGCAGTGCGGGCGGCGTGTCGTTCAGGTGGGCGTAGCCGATCTCGAACATCGATCGTGAGCTGAACGGCGGCGCTCCCGCCAGGCACTCGTAGATGAGGCACGAGAACGCATACACATCCGAGGCCGGGGTGGCCGGCTCGCCCCGGATCAGCTCCGGCGCCAGGTAGTCGAGCGTGCCGACCATGAGGCCGGTGCGGGTGAGCACCGTGTAGCCGGCGCCCTTGGCGACGCCGAAGTCGGACAGCAGCGGCGCCCCGTCCTCGTCGGCGAGCAGGATGTTGGACGACTTGATGTCGCGGTGCACGAGCCCGCGTTCGTGGATCGCGTCGAGCGCCGACCCCAGCCGCTCGGCGATCGCGAGCGTCCGCTCGAGGCGCACGCGGCCGTCGGCCCGGATCAGCGTCTTCAGCGTCCGCCGGCCGACGAAGGGCATCGCCAGGTAGTGGTAGCCGTCCGCCTCGCCCGCGTCGACGATCGGCACGAGGCCGGGATGTCCGACCTCGCCCGCGGCGCGCACCTCGTGCTGGAAGCGGCGCCGGTAGCCGTCGTTCTGGGCCAGCTCGGGCCGCAGCAGTTTCACGGCGACGACCTGCGTCGAGCCCTCCTGCGTGCACTCGTAGACGACGCCCATGCCGCCCTCGCCGATGCGGCGGACGAGCGTGTAGCGCCCGATCCGGGCTCCCAGCGCGAGCTCGCTCACGCCGACAGGGGCGGCAGATCCGAGCTGTCGAGCGACTTGCCGATGGGCGTGCGGAGCGTGCTCATGAAGCGCCAGAAGTCGCGCAGATCGCTCGGGAGAGTGCCGTTGTTCGAGGTGGTCGCGACCACAAGGGTGTCGTAGTGGTCGGGCTGGAGCTCGCCGTTGTTGCGCATGTGCGTCCAGACCATGAGCGGCGCCGGCGAGGCGTTGTAGCAGGCGCGGAAGCCGGCCAGGGCGGCGGGCTTCGGCGGGTTGGCCGGGTGCAGCCACCTCACCGGGCCGCCCGCGAACACCTTGCCCGTGCCTGCGGCGCACGCGCGAGGGGTGCGGATCCACTGGCCGGTTCCCTGCCAGGCCTTCAGGATCGAGTTGAACTGGCGCGTGAGGGTGGTCGTGTCCGGGTAGAGCAGCACCTCGTAGGTCACCGTCGGGAACTGCGCCGCGGGAGCGTGGCAGAGCACCATCTCGACGGCGGGGATGCTGATCGACGCGGGTACGCCGGGCAGGGTCGCGCGCGAGTCCTCGCACTGGCCGTGGCCGAGCACGCGCGGATCCATCACGCGCTGGAGCGAGCCCGAGTTCGCCGGGAAGCCGTTCACCGCGCCGGTCGCGCCCGTCGTGCTCTGGCCGGTGCCCCCCGCGCCGTCCGCGAGGGTGCTGACGATGGTGGTCGTGCCGCCGTTGTCGCGGGTCGCGAGGAAGACGACGCTCGCGAGCGCCGCGCCCATCGTCAGGGCGACCAACGCGACGAGGGCCGGCGTCAGCCAGCCCCGCTGCGGCGGTGGCTGCGACGGCGGCGACGGCGGCACGGGGGCTGCGGCCGCCTGCGACTCGGGCGGCATTTCCCAGGGGACGTACGCCGGCGGCGGCGTCGCGGGCGGTGGCGTAGACGGCGGTGGCGTGGACGGGTACGGCGGCGGGGTCGCCTGCGGTATCTGGTTCGAGATGACCGTCGCGACGCGTAGCGGGCGGCTGTCCGCGAGCCCGAACGCCTCCGCGGCCGCGTCCATCATCGCCCGGCAGGTCGGGTAGCGGTCGTCGGGGCTCTTCGCCGTCGCGCGGGCGATGACGTGGTCGATCCCCTCGCCGAGGTCGGGGCGCAGCTGGCTCGGGCGCGGCGTCGCGTCGTGCTGGTGCGAGTAGACGATCGCCTGCTCGTACTCCTTCACGAACGGGACGCTGCCGACGAGGCATTCGTAGAGCACGCAGCCGAGGGAGTAGATGTCGGCGCGAGCGTCGACGTGACCGCCGGCGATCTGCTCAGGGGCGCAGTAGTCGACGGTGCCGACGAACTGGCCGGTCGAGGTCAGGCCGGTGTGCGTCAGCGCGCGCTTGGTGATGCCGAAGTCGGACAGGTAGACGTGGTCGGGATCCTGATCCTCGCCGCGCTCGACGAGGATGTTCCCCGGCTTGACGTCGCGGTGGACGAGGCTCTGGCGGTGGGCCGCGTCGAGGCCGCGGCCGGCCTGGCCGAGGAGCAGCACCGCCTGGTCGGGCGACAGGCGGCCGTGCTCCTTCAGGATCGCGCGCAGGTCGGCGCCGGCGACGTACTGCATGGCGATGTAGAGCAGGCCGTCGCATGGCCCGGCGTCGTAGATCGGGATGACGTTGGGGTGGCGGACGCCGGCGGCCATGCGCGACTCGCTCACGAATCGCTCGCGGAAGCGGTCGTTCGTCGCCAGGTCGGGCGCGAGCACCTTGAGCGCAATGGCGTGGCCGAGACGCGGGTGCTCGGCCGTGTAGACGACGCTCATGTTCGTGCGGCTGATCACCGCGTTCAGGCGGTAGCCCGCGAACTCGGTGCCGACCATGGGCTCCATAGGCATCAGCCGGCCCCGCTCCACGCGTACGTCAATCCACACTCAGTTGAGTGGACAACTACCACCACTGCGACCAACCTCCCGTCTCCACCAAGACGGCGCTCGCCGGGAAATCTTCCCGGGTAGGGGTCGGTAAGGCCTCCCGCCAGGCGCCGTCGATGCTGTCAGATCCCGGAATACGTTGCAACCGCGCTTGCGGATCGGATCGCGCCTGCGGGGTACGATCGGCGACCGTGACCCTCGGGCTCGTCATCGTCCGCGGCGGCCCGTCCGGGGCGCGCTTCGACCTGCGCGAAGACGCGATCATTGGCCGGGTCGACGCCGGCATCCTGCTCGACGACGACGAGGTCAGCCGCTACCACGCGATCGTCCGGGTGGGCGACGGCGGGGCGGACATCACCGACCTCGGATCGACCAACGGCACCTTCGTCGACGGCCGCCGGCTGGCGGGGCGGGCCCAGCTCGTCGACGGCTCGCTGATCCGGGTGGGGCAGACGGAGCTGCGCGTGGTGGCGCACGGATGAGCGCGCGGTGGCTGTGAAGCAGCTCAACCTGGCAGTGAAGTTCCTGCTCGAGCTCGCCGCGCTCGCGGCGTTCGGCCTGTGGGGTGCGTCGATCGCGAGCGGCTTCGTCGCGGTCCTGCTCGCGGTGGGCCTCCCGGTCGTCGTCGCCGTCCTCTGGGGCGCCTTCGCGGCGCCGAGGGCCCGCCGCCGCCTGCCGCTGCGCCTGCGGGCGCCGTTCGAGCTGGGGGTGTTCGGGGCTGCGGCGCTCGCGCTCTGGCAGGCGGAGTCGGTCGCGTGGGGAGCGGCGTTCGCGGTGATCGCGGCCGCCAACGCGGCCCTTCTGACAGTGTTCGATCAATGGGAGGCATGAGGACGGCCCTCGGCGCGACGGCGCTCGCGCTCTACATCGCGACGATCTGGCTCGCGAACTACCTCGTCCAGCACGTCGGGTTCGTGTCGGTCGGCTTCGGATTGCAGGCGCCGGCCGGCGTCTACTGCGCGGGCGCCGCGCTCGTGCTCCGCAACATCGTCCAGCGGCTGATGGGGCGGCCGGTGTCGGTGGCCGCGATCCTGGTCGGCGCCGGCCTCTCCTACTGGATCAGCCCCAGCCTGGCGTTCGCGAGCGCCGCGGCGTTCCTGTTCTCCGAGACGGCGGACTTCCTCGTCTACACGCCGCTCGCACGGCGCGGCTGGACGATCGCCGCGACCTGCGGCGCGGTCGTCGGCGCTGCGATCGACAGCCTGATCTTCCTGCAGCTCGCCTTCCACGACCTCTCGCTCTGGAAGGGCCAGTTCGTGGGCAAGCTCGAGATGGCGCTCGTCGCGATCGTGATCTGGGCGCTCGTCGAGCGCTGGGTGCGCGGCAGCGGCGGCCAGATCCTGGCGGAGGCCGGCTAGCGGGCGCCGGCGTCGCCGTCGTACGAGCTCTTCGCGGAGATGGCGATGCCGCCGCGCGAGTTGAAGTCGACCGTGACCTCGAGCGACCGCGGATCGAGCGCCGCCACGAAGTCGTCGCGGATCGTCGTCGCCAGGTGCTCGTGGAAGATGCCCTCCTCGCGGAAGGTCTCCATGTAGAGCTTGACGCTCTTGCTCTCGACGATCCGGCCGGCCGGCAGGTAGCTGATCGTGATGGTCGCCCAGTCCGGCTGTCCGGTGATGGGGCACCGGCACGTGAACTCGGCGCAGCTGAGCGTCACGCGCAGCGCCGGATCGCCGGTCTCGAAGACCTCCAGCTGCCGGTCGGCGCGCGCGTCCGGGTTGCCGAGCTTGGTCAGCGTCGAGTCGGACATGGCGACCCAGGATAGCCGCGGCCTGTGTCCGGCCAGCGTGAGGAGTAAAGTGCGGGCATGTCTGCTGCGCTGATCGCGTTGATCGTGATCGTCCTCCTGCTGGCGTTCGGGTTCGGGGCGCTCGGGTTTGCGCTCTCCGTGCTGTGGTCGCTGGTCTGGTACGGCCTGGTCGGCCTGCTGATCGGCGGCCTCGCCCGCCTGGTCGTGTCCGGCCGTCAGGATCTGACCATCTTCGAGACGGCGCTCTTCGGCATCGCCGGCTCGCTGCTCGGCGGGATCGTCGCGAACGACTTCCTGAACGTCGGCTGGATCGGCCAGTTCCTGACGGCCGTGATCATCGCGGCGCTGCTCGTGCTCGCGCTGGGCGGAGCGCGGTCGCGCGGCACGGCCTGATCGGTCCGGCCGTGAGGTGGTTGGTCGCAGCCGTCGCCGCGGTGACGCTCCTGGCGGTCTCCCCTGCCGCGAGCGACGCCCGCCCCGCCACGGCAGCGGCGAGCGGCGCCGTCCTGTACGTGGCCGGCGACGACGGTACCCTGGCCGCCTACCAGGAGGGCTCGTGGACGCCGGTCGGAAGCTGGAGCGGCCTGCCGCTCACCGGCGGGATCCGCGGAACCGCCTTCGACGGCACCGACCTCTACTTCGCCGTCGGCGGCGACGGTGGCTCACAGGGGAACGGCAGCCTCGTCAAGTGGGATCTCACCACCGACTCGGTCGTCTACGACGTCGCCTACCCGTTCGGCGTGGATCAGCTGAACGCGTGTGGCGGCAGCCTCTACATCCCGGTCGGAGAGAACGCGAAGACCGCGCGGACGTGGGAGCAGATCGACGAGGCGACCGGCGCGGTGATCGGCGGCGTGCAAGGGGGCCTGGGGCCGCACAACACGCTCTGCGTCGACGGCCACTGGTACCTCGGCGGGCGCTCCGACGACTACCTGTACCAGGGCGCCGGGCCGAGGATCGGGCCGTCTCCGTCGAGCGTCGCGGGCGTCCGCCCGTTCACGGTGGGCTTCGGGAACACGCGGGCGTGGATCACGTGGACCGACTACCGCGGCTTCTCGGTCGCCGACACCGCCACGGGCCGGATCCTCGACTCCGTCAACTTCGGCCCACTGCCGCCCGGGTGGGCACAGACCACCGCCAGCCACGGCATCAGCGTCGACCCGGCGAACTCCGCGGTCTACGTGCTCGACATGACCCGGAACGCGGTCCGGGCGTACACGACGGCCGACTCGCCGCGGCTCCTCGCGACGATCCCGCTCGACCACCCGATCTACGAGGGCGTCGACTCGCCGTGCGCATACGACTGCGCCAAGGTCGGCTGGCTGCAGCACTCGGTCGACGGCGCCTACGTGTTCGTCGGCGAGAGCGGCGACGTGATCAGCACTGCCACGAACCGCATCGCGACGTTCATCCCCCCGCTCGCGAACACGCGCCACGGGTTCATCGACGTGCTCTGGCAGAACGGCGTCCCGGTCGCGGGAAACCACTTCGGGTACGGGCGCTAGCGGCCCCGCCGGCGGGTCGTCGAGTCGTACCGGAGCCGCTTGCGCTGATGCGCGGTCATCGGGCCGCGCGCCAGCTCCACCGCCTCGTCGTCCAGCAGCGTCGCCTGGAGGTCGGCCGTCGGTGCGGCGGCCGGGTCGAGCGCGGCGGTGGCCCGGAGATCCATCGCAGTGCGGCGCAGCAGGCGATGGGCTGCACCGGCATCGCCGGCGTCGGTCATCCGGATCGCCTCGTCACGCGCGCGGGCGGACGCGAGCACGATGACCTGCCGGCGCACCTCGGCGTCCGGCGCGGCCGCGGCGGCATCGGCGGCCGAGACGGCGTTCACGACGAGCGGGATCGCCTCCTCGTGGCTGGCGACGCCGTCTCCGACCGTGACGTAGCGCAGGACGAGCTCCGCGACCGCGACCGGTCCGAGCGTCGCCAGATACGAGATGTGGAGCTGGAACACCACGTTCCGTGTCTCGCCGCCGTAGGCGTCGCCAAGCTGGACCTGGACGCCGCCCGGTACGGCAACCTGGGGATACTCGTTGAGCACCCCGAGCACCTCGACCTCGGCGGCCGGCCGGATCTCGACGCTCACGTTCTGGGCGCACAGCCGGGTGAGGCCGTCGAACTCCCTGGCGAAGATCCCCGGGGCCATGTCGGGCGTCTCGGCCCAGTGCGCGTTCCCGCCGCCCGCATCGGCCATCGCCGTCAGGAGATCCTCGTCGAAGTCCGCGCCGAAGCCGATGGTGGTCGTTCCCACGCCGTCGGCCTGCGCCCGGCGCGGGAGATCGGCCAGGATGCCGCCGTCCGTGATACCGACGTTCGCCATGCCGTCGGTCAGGAGCAGGATCCGTCGTGTCGCCGTGTCGGGCGATGAACGCAGCTGCTCGAGGCCCTTCAGCCATCCGCCGGACAGGTTGGTCGACCGCGCCGGGGCGGACGGACGTAAGCGCCGCCGTGAGCAGGCCCGCATCGACCGGCGTGCGCGGAAGCACGAGCCGCACCTCCTCGTCGAACGTCACGAGCGCGACCTCGTCGGTCGGTCGCAGCCGCTCGCCGAGCCACGCGGCGCAGCGGCACGCGTGCTCCAGCTTCTCGCCGGCCATCGAGCCCGACCGGTCGATCACAAGCGCGAGATGGAGCGGCGGCCGCTCGGACCGCGCCTCGGCGGCGGGCACGGTGAGCTCGAACATGCAGTTGACGTCATGCTCGTGCTCGACGGCGAGCAGGTGGTGCTCGGGACGGACGGCTGCCTTCATGGGCGGACTCCTCAGGTCGGTGACTGGAGGAGAAGTCCGCCCGCAAGCACGGATCCTTACAACGCGGTCAGGACCTCAGCTGCTCGAAGAACGACTTCCAGCCGTACAGCGCGGGTTCACGTCCTGCCACTGACTGCGTACGCCATGTACGCCGCCGGTCGTCACCAGCGGGATGTACGGCAGCCTGGCCGCGAGTATGCGCTCCATCCTCCACACGATCGTCCGCCGCGCCGTCTGGCTCACGGTGTGTCCCTGGAGGACGAACAGGCGGTCGTATGTCGGGTCCGAGAATCCGGTGTCGTTGTAGTTGCTCCACTGGGCGGTCGTTGGGATCTGGAGGATGTACGTGGGATCGATGTAGGCCACGTAGTACCAGATCCCCAGGTCGTAGTTCTGATATGTGCCGTTTGGGCCCTGGTAGTAGGCGTAGCTGGCGGCCGTGTCGCCTGACGACACCTCGTTGATCGCGATCCCGACCAGCTCGCAGGTCCTGGGCGATCTGCTCCTCCGCGCGGCCGCCGTCGAACGGCAGGTCGACCGGGACGGCGAACGGGTACGACATCGGGTGGGCCGGCTGGGCATACCTCCCGCTCGTCGCCGGAACCATGCGGATGCCGTTTGGCCCTCGCTTGTAGCCGAGCGAGTCGAGGATGGCGTTTGCCCGGGCGGGGTCGAACGGCGAGGGCTTGATCGAGGGATCGACCCATGAGCCCGAGTACGGCGGGATCCAGTTCCCCCATGGCTTGGCGTCGCCTCGGAATGGAACGGAGACCAGCGCCTTGCGGTTCACGGCCAGGCTGATCGCCTCGCGCACCCGCGGGTCGAGCAGTTCGCGGTTGCGCTTCTTGGCATGGGTTGGAGTTCACGAGTATGGGGACGACGGTGGTGTCGGGTGAAGCGGCGAGATGCACTCCTGGCATGCGGCGCATGTCGCTGGTCGCCGTGTCCGGCACCTGGTCGATCGCGGTCACGTCCCCCTGCTGGAGCGCTGCGACCATCGAGACGGCGTTCGTGTAGAAGGTGATGGCGATCGCACGCACGGCCGGTTTCGGGCCGTAGAAGCCGGGGTTTGCGCGGAGCACCGTAGTGCCCGTCTCGGCGTAGCGGGTCACCGTGTAGGGGCCGCCGCCGACCATCGGCAGGTGCTGCTCGACCTGGTAGCGTGCGCAGGTCACGCCCGTTGTTCCCGGTCTGGAGCGCCACACGTGCTCGGGCAGGATCCACACCGAGGCCAGCTGGGCGAGCGCGTTGCCGACCGGGCGCGCGTAGCGGATGACGAGGGTGTGCGGATCGGGCGCCGAGACCGCCCGGATCCCCGCCAGCGGCGCGGCGACGAGCGCCGTCGCGCCGGCTTGTAGCGAAGCTCGGTGCGGATCGTCCACACGGCATCGGCCGCCGTCAGCGGCCGCCCATCCGACCACGAGCCCTTGCGCAGGTGGAATCGACATGACCCGGCCGCCGTCCGACGCCTGCCAGCTGGACGCCCAGTCGCCGACGATGCGCGTCCCGTCGGGGCCGGCGTACGACACCAGCTCGGGGTACACCAGAGTCCGCGACGGTGAATGCCTGCGGCTCGGTCAGCACGAACGGGTTCAACGAGTCGATCCGGTTTATCGTCCCCAGGCTGAACAACGCGGATGTGCTGGAGCCGCCTCCGCCTCCGCATCCGGCGGCGACCAGGCCGAGCGCGAGCGCACCCACGATGAACGCGGCGCGAAACCGCCCGCGCCAGTTCGGTATCTCCATACCGGACGACAATACCATCTGGTAGGCTCGTCCGGTATGGCGATACGAAAGAAGGGCGCGGGCGACGCCAACTCGACGGCGTTCACCGAGGCGCAGGTGCTTGCCGGCCTCCGTCGCGTGATCGCCCGCCGAGGGATCGAGGAGACCCGGTTCTCCGATGTGGCGTCCGAGACCAACGCCGCCCTGAGCACGCTCCAGTATCGGTTCGGCAACTGGGAGGGGATGATCCTCGCGGCGCTCCGGCACGAGAATCGCGCGGAGCTCGAGCGTGTCGCGCGCGCGCCCACGGCACCGATAGCCCTGTCGACGCGCTGCGCCAGATGCTGTTGGCCGCCGCGGGGGCCGACATGCGCCCGGCCGAGGCGCGCGAAGGCTGGCTCGTGTGGGTCGAGTCGTGGCGAGCGCGGCGCGCGACCCCGAGCTCGCGGCGGAGTGGCGGGCGATCCACGATCAGTGGTGCGGGCTGATCGAGGACATCATCATGGCCGGGGGACGCGAGGGGTCGATGACACCGCCGTACGGCACGCGCACGGCCGCGCTCCAGCTGCTCGCGCTGCTCGACGGCTTCAGCGTGCCGCTCGTGCTCGAAAAGCACGACGCGACGCCCGCCGAGGTCGGGCGCCTCGTGCTCGACGCCGCGGCCGTGATCGCAGGCTGCCCCCAGCTTCGCGACGCCGAACGCTGACCGGGCGCCCGCCTCCTACCAGAGCTGCTCGGGCCCGCGCCACCCCGGATCGTCGCGGATCCCGAAGAGCACCCGGCTGCGTCGCTCCATGCTCTCGACCATGGCGTCGCCGAGATCCAGGGCGTCCAGCGCCTCGATCAGGCAGAAGCGGGTGAGCAGATCGCGGGCGAGCTCGCCGCGGCCCCCGGCGAGCAGCACCTGCGCCTGCTCAACGGCGGTCGCCAGCCGGCCGGCGGCGGCTCGCTCGAGCGCCTCCCACACCGGCGTCACCTCCGGGCAGGAACAGCTCGTGGTGCTCGGCCGACAGGTACAGCAACCGCTTGAAGGTGACGCACCGCCGAGCGGGTCGCCTCCATCCGCTGCGACACCGTCGAGGCTCTGGTCGTCCTCGCGCGGCGTCGATGAACGCGGCGCCTCGCCGCACGTCAGGTAGCGGTGGCGGCGAAGCTCCGGCGGGATCGAGTCGACGCCCAGGAAGAAGGGTGTGAACGGGCGCCGCGACCGCGCCCACCGGCGCGTGCCAGAGCAGGCGCAGGTCGGGGTGCGACTCGGCGGGCAGGGGAACCACCTGGCCGTATCCGGCCGAGTCGCCGGTCAGCCGTTCGGTGCGCACGGCCCACATCACGTCGGCCCGGCCGATCCGCTCCGGCCGGGCGGCCCGGGCAGCCAGCTCGCCGGCGATCCAGCCGGCGCCCTCCCACACGCCCTTGCCGTCGCCGTACACCGCGTTCACGTCGAACGGTCCCGACCCGGGGTCGTGCCAGCCCTGGTCGACCGCGAGCTCGATCAGGTGCGGCGAGCCGGCGAAGTCGGGGTGCTCGGCGAAGTCGGCCGGGACGCTGCCCGATCACGCCGGGCGGCTGATGCGGATGTCGTCGCGACCGACCCGCTCGGCCACCCACAGCTTCTGCCCACCCGCGAACTCGATGACCACCCAGGCCTCGTCGGCGTCCGCGATCAGGTGCGAGTTGCCGCCGTAGCGTGGCCTCGCCGTGCTCGTCGATCAGCCGGCCGATCAAGGCGACGCCCTCGCGGGCGCTGGAGCGCGCTCCAGCACGATCCTGGCCAGGTCGCTGTAGTTCAGGCCGCGCTGGTCCGGCGGCGTCATCGCCACCAACCGTTCGCTGGACGTCGACCACACGTCGCGCACGGCCACGCCGTGCTCGTTCAGGCCGCCGTTCGTGAGCGGCGCCGGCACGCCGAGGTAGTGGGAGTAGTCGACCCGCAGGTGACGGGCGGTTGTGGACGCCTGCGGAATCGTCGAGCGAACGCCCGGCATGGCCGATTCCGGCGTCACCCCGACCTCGATCTCCGCTCCCGGGGGATGCTCCGCCCGCGGCGCCAGCTCGAGCCAGTGGCTGGACGGCTCGTCGCCGTACCCGGCCAGATACGCGCAGCCGTCCCGGGTCAGGCCGGCGCCGACGTAGAGGGCGTAGCTCACGTCGCGGTGATCACCGGAGCGAGTTGGTCACTCCGTGCTCGCCGCCTCGATGTCTCCGATCTCCTTCTCAGCAGGAAGCACGAACAGGAACACGAACGCGGCGACAGCGCCGCCGATGAAGTCGGCGACCAAGTAGATCCAGATGTTGCGCCACTCGAACAACCCGGTGACCGATCGCGCCGAGGGCGATAGCGGGGTTGAACGCACCGCCGGAGATGCCACCAACAGCAAACGCACCTGCCACCACGGTGAAGCCGATAGCAAGCCCGTAGAAGGAGTTACCGTCAGTGCCACGCGCGGTGGCAACGTGCAGCACCACCCACGCGAGCGCAAAGGTGAAGAGGAACTCGGCGACCAACATCTTCCCCTAGCTCGCGACAGCAACGTGCGCCTCTCGCCCGCCGACGTAGCGCACGACGAACACCCGCGAGCACGGCGGCGGCGAACTGCGTCGCGACATAGGCGACGAACTCGTTCGCGGCCATCCTCCCGCGAAGCACCACCGCGGTACTGACGGCAGGATTGAAATGTCCGCCAGAGACGTGGCCGCCGGCGAACACCATCACCATCAGTACCGATCCGATCGCGAGCGGCGCCAACACGCCGCCGCCGCCTTGTTGGTGGCCATCCCGATAGTGAACACGAACATGAACATGCCGACGAACTCCACCACCAGCTTCCGTTGAAGTTCGACGCTCATGGTTTCCCTTTCGATCAGTCGATCCCGCAGGTCAGCCTGATAGTTCGCGCACCGGCGGATTGAACCTGCTCGGGCGCGCGATCGCTGCGGGGTTCGAGCCTTCTGCTGGCTGCCACCCAGGGATGTGGCGGAACAGGCGAGAAGCCCTCTAACGGACTCGAACCGTTGACCCCTTCCTTACCATGGAAGTGCTCTACCAACTGAGCTAAGAGGGCGAGCGGCCCCGTGACCCGCGCGAAGCCGCGCGGGCCATTGTAGGGGATCTTGTTGCCGCCGACCGGAATCTCGAGCTCGGACAGGACACCGCTCGTAGGTGGCCGGAAGCGCCGACAAGCCGATCGGGCAACATGAATCGAGGGCCCGAGCCGGCCATCGCTCGAGCTCTGCGACCGGGACGAGCGGTTATCGGCCACGTTGTCTTCGGTCATCACGGGGACTAGACTGACCGCGGCAGGTGCTCCTTCGGAGTGGCGGTAGGAGCGTGCTGCCTTAGCCCAGCCCTCCGCCACGGATTCGAGGACCGATGCGAGACGCGTTCCGGGTCGCCGTGCTCACCGTAGTCCTCGGAGTGTTGGCCGTCGGTCTTCCCTCGTCCGCGGCGGGCGCGACCGGAACGTTCACCCCGAATCCGATCGATCTGGGATCGGTCAACGTCGGAGGCGTCGCATCGACGACGCTCACGTTCACGAACACGACCGGCAGCGATGTCACTCTTACGGGGATCAACGTCGACAACCCCGTCTTCACCTTCTCCGCGCCCGGCTCGGGGACCGCCTGCGACACGAACCCGACGCTCGCAGACCAGGCGTCGTGCGAGGAGAACGTCTCCTTCAGTCCGACGTCGGCGACGCACGAGACCGGGACGGTCACCTTCTCCTTCTCGGACGCGACCACGCTGACCGATGCGGTCAGCGGGACGGGCGCCACGCCGCCGGTACGGATCACGGGGACGAGCGTCCAGCCGGCGATCTTCTACCCGCTCGTCCGCGACGGGTTCCGCGACTTCACCACCTACCGCGCCAGTTTCAACAGGGCCGCCAGTGGCCGCGTCAACCTCTTCAACCGCAAGGGCACGCTGACCCGCTCGTGGGCGTTTTCGAGTCGCACCACGTTCGCCGTCGCCTGGGGCGGCCGCAACCGTCTCGGGGAGAAGGTCAAGGTTGGTACCTACCGCTTCCGGGTGGTCGCCCACAACGCCGCCAACCAGGTCGTGAGTGGGTTCCGTCCCGTACGGGTGACGACCGGGTTCAGGACGAAGACGACGACCGGTACGAAGTCCCATCACGGAACCGGCTGGTCGTCACGCAGCTCGGGCGCGTTCAGCCTCGGCGGCAACTGCAACTGGGGGACGCTCCCCGGCGCCCAGCTCCTGACCACATGCCTCGCGGCGCACGCCAGCGTCACCTACAGGTTCACCCTACCGAGCGGCGCGAGGGTCACGAGCTTCACCCATCACGTGACCACGGGGATCGCGCCATGCAGACATGTGACCTGGACGACCAGCCATGTCGGGCGGGTGCATCGAGCGACGTTCACGCACGGCAGCGTCAACGGGTTCTCCCAGTGCGCTATCGGGAACCTGACGATGGACTGGCGGGTCACCCGAAAGATCAGCATCTAAATCAGTCCTGATGCTTCGGCGCGTAGCGGTTGTGCAGCATGAGCGCGTTGCCGTCGGGGTCGCGGAAGAAGGCCATGTGGCATACACCGGTGTCCAGCGTGTCCGCCGCGAACTCCACGCCGCGAGACTCCAGCTCGGTGCGGGCCGCCTCGATGTCCTCGACGTGCAGCGCGATGGCGTTTCGGCTTTGGTGGAAGTCGATCCCGAACGCCTCGGACTCGATCACGGCCAGGGTCAGATTGCCCGTCTCGAACTCCGCGCCTGGGCGAGTGCCGTAGCGGGCCGAGCAGCGCAGCCCGAGCGTCGTGCCGTAGTACGCGAGGGCCCGTTCGAAGCTGCGGGTCGGCAGGTAGACGAAGTCGGTCCCCGTGACGATGCCCATCAGGCACGATGATAGCCAGCGTTCGTTTGCCCGAGCCCGGCGGCGCGTTCGCGGACGCGAAATCGGGACGCTAGGGTTGCGCGCATGCGTGCACTCGTGACGGGGGGAGGGCGCGGGATCGGTGCGGGAATCGCGCGCCGGCTCGCGCAGGACGGCTGGGACGTGGTGGTCGCCGCCCGGACCCGCGAGCAGGTGGATGCGGTGGCCGGCGAGATCGGCGGCCGGTGCGGTCGCGCTCGACGTGACCGACGCCGAGGCGGTGGAACGGGTCGTGGCCGACGCCGAGCCGGTGGATCTGCTCGTCGCCAACGCGGGCATCGCCAGCCACGAGGGCGCGACGTGGGAGATCGACTCTGCGGAGTGGTGGCGGACGTTCGAGATCAATGTGCTGGGCGTCCACCTCTGCTGCCGCGCGGTCATCCCGGGGATGCTCGCGCGGGGGTCGGGGCGGATCGTGATCACGGGGAGCGGCGCGGCGTACCTGCCGGGCCAGCGCCACACCGCGTACCCAGCCAGCAAGGCGGCCGTCTGCCGCTATGGCGAGACGCTCGCCGGCGAGCTCGACGGGCGCATCCCGGTCTTCTTCTTCAGCCCAGGGCTGGTGCAGACCGACCTCACGTCGTGGCTGTCCGACGACGCTCCGTGGACGCCGCCGGAGCTGGCGCCACGGCTCGTTGCGGCGCTTGCGACCGGGCGTTACGACGAGCTCGCCGGCCGGTATCTGCACGCCGAGCACGACGACCTCGACGCGCTCCTGGCCCGGATCGACGAGGTGCGCGATCGCGACCTGAACGCGATCCGCCTGCAGCGCTAGCCGCCCCGGTCACGCCGCCCCGGTCGTCCGGGTCAGGTCATAGACGGTGACGCCGCCGACCGTGTGAAGTAGTGGATCTCCCCCCAGCGCCCGCTCCTCGTCGTAGACCGGGATCGTCACCTCGACGACGGGCAGGGGCGTGACGGCCGGGCGCGGCGATGGAAGTCGTCGTGCTCATGCCCTCACCATCGGGCGCGCTCCTTCCGATCGGCCGCGGAGCCGCTGTGGAGTCGCTGGGAACCGGTTCTCAGCGGTCTCTCAGCGGAATCCCACGCCCTCCGGAGGTCGGCGACCGATCCTCAGAGTCGTACCCGCAACACTCGGAGGTTCCGAATGTCGATCACCATGATTCTCAGCCTGCTCGTCTGCGCCGCCAGCCTCGCCCTGCTCGGGGCGGCGATGGCCCTGCCGCTGCGCCTGCTCCCGGAGGAGTCGGCCGGCGGGCCTCGCCGGGGCCCGCGCGGCCGCTCGGATATCGTGCCCGCGTTCACGGAGCTCACAGCTCGTTCACAGGAGATTCCCAGGTAGGGCTGTCACCGTGAGGGCATGAACGCGGACGACACGCGCGATTCGCGGCGGATCCTGGTCGTGGACGACGAGCCCTCGATCGTCGACGCGGTCGCGACCGCGCTGCGCTACGAGGGCTTCGTCGTCCGCGAGGAGGGCACCGGCCGCGGCGCGATCGCCGCCGTCATGGACTTCGAGCCCGACCTGATCGTGCTCGACTGGATGCTGCCCGACCTGCCCGGCATCGACGTCGGCCGGCGCCTGCGCGAGCGCGGGTTCAAGACGGCCATCCTCTTCCTCACCGCCAAGGACGGCGTGGCCGACAAGGTCGAGGCGCTGCGGGCCGGGGGCGACGACTACGTGACCAAGCCGTTCAGCCTGGCCGAGGTGGTGGCGCGGGTGGAGGCGATCCTGCGCCGGACGGATGCCCGGGCGTCGGCCGAGGTGCTCCGCTTCGCCGACGTCACGCTCGACGAGAACCGGCACGAGGTGCACCGCGGCGACATCCGGGTCGACCTGACCGCCACCGAGTACGCGCTGCTGCGGTACTTCCTGCACAACCCGCGGCGGGTGCTCTCGAAGGGCCAGATCCTCCAGAACGTGTGGAAGTACGACTTCGCCGGCAACTCGAACGTGGTCGAGACCTACGTCAGCTACCTGCGGCGCAAGCTCGATGCGCTCGGCCCGCCGCTGATCCGCACGATCCGCCAGGTCGGATACATGCTCGACGCCGAGCGCTGAGGTGCTCGGGCGCTTCTCGCTGCGCGCGCGGCTCCTGTTCGGCGTCGTCGTCCTGGCCGCGGTCGGCCTGGCGGTGGCCGATGCCGCCACGTACGTCTCGCTGCGGTCGTTCCAGCTCGACCAGGTCGACGCGGCGCTCGAAGCCGGGCATGTCCAGGTCGAGCACATGGCCTATCCGCGGACGCACGGCTTCGGCGGCAGCGGCGGCTCGGGCGCACCGACGGGCGACGGGCCGCCCGCCCAGGGGATCGACTGGTACGCGGTGACCACGCTCGGCGGCCGGGTGGTCATCAAGGGCTTCCTGGTGGGCGGCGACGACGCGCCGCCCAGGCTGCCCCGGCACGTGCACATCCCCGCCGCCGCGGAGGATCACTCCGGCCCCGAGAGAGTCGCGTACTTCACCGTTCCCGCCACCTCGGGCGACGACAGCTACCGCCTCCGCGCGTCGATCGACCCGCTCCGGCCCGGCCGGATCCTGTTCATCGCCGCCTCGCTGAACGGCGTCGACGACACCCTCCACCGGCTGATGCTGGTCGAGCTCCTGGTCTCCGGAGCCGTCCTCGTGGCGATCGCGGGGCTCGGCCTGTGGGTGGTGCGCCTCGGCCTGCGGCCGCTGCGCGAGATCGAGGCGACCGCGGCGACGATCGCCGCCGGCGACCTCTCCCAGCGGGTCGAGCGGGCCGAGCCGAAGACCGAGGTCGGCCGGCTCGGCCTCTCCCTGAACGCCATGCTGGCCCAGATCGAGTCGGCGTTCAAGGCGCGCGAGGAGTCCGAGGGGCGGCTGCGGCGGTTCATCGCCGACGCCTCCCACGAGCTGCGCACCCCGCTGGCCGCGATCCGCGCCTATGCGGAGCTCTTCGGCCGCGGCGCCGCCGAGCGCCCAGACGACCTGGAGCGCTCGATGTCCGGGATCGGCCGGGAGTCGGAGCGGATGAGCGTGCTCGTCGACGACCTGCTGCTGCTCGCCCGGCTCGACGAGGGCCGCCCGCTCGAGCGCGCGCCGGTCGACGTCGCCGAGATCGCCGGCGAGGCGGTCGACGCCGCCCGCGTGGTCGACCACACCCGCACGATCGAGGCGTCGTTCGAGCCCGTCGTCGTCCCGGGCGACCGCGACCGCCTGCGCCAGGTGGTCGACAACCTGCTCGCCAACGTCCGCTCACACACGCCACCGGGCACCGAGGTGCGGGTGGACGTCCGCCGTGTCGACGGCCGGGCCGAGCTCCGCGTCAGCGATTCGGGGCCCGGCTTCACCGAGACAGAGGCGAAGAACGTGTTCGAGCGCTTCTACCGCGTCGACAGCTCGCGGGCGCGTGCGAGCGGCGGCGTCGGCCTGGGCCTGTCGATCGTGGCCGCCGTTGCCCACGCGCACGGCGGCGAGGCGACGGCCCGTCCGACGCCCGGGGGTGGGGCGACGTTCGTGGTCACGATCCCGGCGGCGGACTGACCGGAAGGCCGCATCCCCTACGCGCCGGCGCGACTCACCCGTGACTGCCACCGCTGCCATGCGACGAACGCGAGCGCCAGCGCGCCCAGCACCGCAATCACGAGGTGCCCGTTGCCGAAGGCCCCGTTCACGACCGAGATGACGCCGAACAGCGTCAGGATCGCGTCGCGGAGGTTGCGGCGGTTCATGTCGCCACCGCGGCGTTCGTGTGCGTCGGGCTGATCACAACGCGGTCCGGCCGCGGTGCCGAGAGGATCGGGGAGGACGGCCGGAAGCCCTTGAAGGCGAGGTAGACCCCGAGCGACAGCTCCCACACGAACTCCGGGATCGTGGCGATGGCCTGCACCGCGCCGCCGGGCTGGATGACGTCGAACAGCACCGCGATCCCCGAGGTGCAGATCAGGGTGCCCCCGACCGGGCCGACCATGGCGAGGGGCTGGGGCACGAGCTCGGACCGGTACATCAGGTAGCCGAGCAGCAGGCCGTTCCCGATTCCGACGACGAAGCCGGGGCCGAGCAGGAACGTCCAGTCCTTGATCGCGGCGAGCACGACGGCGAGCGAGCCGGAACCGGCGTTCGCGGCGTCCTGGCCGCACGAGATGTTGAACGGGATGACGACGCGGTCGCCGGGCCGGATGTGGCTGACGCCGGATCCGACCGCCTCGACGATCCCCATCGGCTCGTGGCCGAGGATGTCGCCCTCCTCGAGGAAGGCGCCCAGCACCTCGTACAGGTGCAGGTCGGAGCCGCAGATGCCGCTGGAGGTGACCCGGACGATCCCGTCGGTGTCCTGCTCGAGCGTCGGGTCGGGAACGGTGTCCACCCGGACGTCCCGCCTGCCGTGCCATGTCAGTGCCTTCATCGCGCCCTCTCCTTCGCGGTCGATGGCCGTCCCGGTACCACCGCCCTCACGCCGCGAAACCTCTCATGCCCGCACGGCGGCTGAACGCGGACTACGCGCGGCCGATCACGGCCGCGAGCGGCAGCGTGTTCACCACCGCGGCCGCCGGCGCCCCGCCGCGGCGGGCGGTGTGCACCGCGAGCGTCATGTTGCCGAGCCCGGCGGCGGAATGCGCGTCGGTGGAGCAGACGATCCGCACCCCGGCGGCGAGGGCCGCCCGGACGTGCTCGCCGCCAGGTCGAGCCGGCTCGGGAGGCCGTTCACCTCGAGCGCGACGCCCGTCTCCAGCGCCGCCTCGAACGTGCGGTCGAGGTCGAGCGCGTTCTCGGGCGCGGTGGCCGATGAGCCGCCCGGTCGGGTGGCTGAGGCAGCGGGCGGCCGGGTGATGCATCGCCTGGATGACGCGGGCGGTGAGCTCGCTCGCGGCGCGCGCTGGCCGGCGTGGAGCGAGATCTGCACCCAGTCGAGCTCGGCGAGGATGTCGTCCGGCAGGTCGAGCGCGCCGTCGGGGCGGATGTCGCACTCGACCCCGCGCAGCACGCGGAACGGCGCGCAGCGCCTCGTTGGCGGCCGCGATCTCCTCCGCCTGCCGGCGCAGGTCGTCGGCGTCGAGCCCGGGGACGACCTGCACCTTGCGGCGTGTGGTCGCAGATCGCCAGGTACTCGTAGCCGCGGACGCGCGCGGCCTCGGCCATCTCGAGCACGGTCGCCCTGCCCGTCCGACCAGGTGGTGTGGCAGTGCAGGTCGCCGCGGATCTGCGCGCCTCGACGAGCGCAGGCGGCGCTCCGGCGATGGCCGGTGCCGGCTCGCGCAGCTCCGGCGGCGGGCACGGCAGCCCGAGCGCGCGCGTACACCTCGTCCTCGTCGGCCGCGTCCGGCAGCGGGCCGAGCGCGGCGACATACTCCGGCCGATCCGGTCGCCCGCACGAGCGCCGTCCCGAAGCCGCCGTGGCGGCGCGACGACGAGCTCGACCGGGACGCCGTCGAGGCGTCACGCCGACGTCCGGCCCGAGCATCGCCACGATCTCCGGCAGCGCCGCGAAGCGCGCGCGCTGACCGCGTCCGGATCTCCGTCGCGACGACGACCGCGAGCCGGGTCGGCTGGTCCGACCCAGCGGCGCACGTCGCCGGCGGCGATGCCGCCGAGCGCCGCCGCCACCGCTCGCAGAGCGCCCGCGCCCGGTCGAGCAGGAGCCGGCCGCGGCGGCGCGGCGCGCCGCGCTCGAGCGCGGCGAGCGATCCGCGCCTCGGTCTGCGGGCCGATCGCCGGGCACCTCGCGCAGCCGGCCCGCCGCCGCGGCCGCGCGCGGAGCTCCGCCACGGTCCGGATCCCGAGCGCCGGCGCCGATCTGCGACGAGCCGGCTGGGCGCCGAGACCGAGCATCCGGCCGAACGCGGCGAGCTCGGGCGAGATCGTCTGCCGCAGCTCGTCGAGCTCGGCGATGCGCGCCCGTCTCGACGAGCTCGCGCATGCGCCGCTCGATCCCCGGCCCGATGCCGCGCAGCTCCCGCGCACGTCCGGCCCGGACGAGCTCGGCGACCGGGAGCGGCGTCGCCCCGACCAGCTCGGCCGCCGCGCCGGAACGCGCGCACCGCATAGCCGCTCGCGTCCGGAGAGCTCGAGCAGCGCCGCGTACTCGTCGAGCGCCGCCGCGATCTCCTCGTTCGAGGGCTGGCGTGGGACAGCCCCCATGTGGGGACTGTCCCCGATGTCGCCGGGATTAGCGAGCAGCCGCCTGGTTGACCGACTTCTCCGCGATCTTCGTCAGCTTCTCGTCGGCCGCCGACTCCTCGTCGAGCGTCTGGCCGAGCAGCGTCGCGGCGTCGGTGTGGCCCGAGCTGCTGGGCCAGCGACCGCGCGGTCCCGTAGGCGGCGATCTCGTAGTGCTCCACCCGCTGGGCCGCGCCGATCAGCGCCGCGTCGCGCGCGTTGCCGTCGCCCTCGGCCTCCGCGACCTCGCTGCCCTCGCTGATCAGGCCCTCCATCCCGTCGCAGTGCTCGCTCTCGGGCTGGATGCCGATCGTCTCGAACACCTCTTCGAGCCGCTTCACGTGTCCGCGGGTCTCCTCGAGGTGCTCGTTCGATCGCCTTCGCCAGATCCTTCGACGAGGCCGCCTGGGCGATGTCAGGGAGCGCCTCGACCAGCTGCTTCTCGGCGCTGTACAGATCCTTCAGCTCCGTTTCGAGCACATCGTCGAGCGTCTTCAGCTCCATGGTGTCCCTTCCTCTCGTGTGTCGGTGAGGTGGCGGTGTACCCGCGGCGCGCCCGGCCACAAACGCGGGCTCAGGATTCGGCCTCGAGGCGGCGGCGGAGCAGCGCGAGCACCGCCGCCTCGTGCCGGGTGAGGCCGCGCATGCCCGCCGCCACCCGGCGGTCTGCCTCGCGGCCGAGTCCCCGGGCCAGGTTCCCCTCGAGATGCGATTCGATCACGTGCGGGTGCACGTAGCGCTGCGGCATACAGCCGGGGTGTTGCCGAGCTCGGTCGCGACCGACTCGACCGCCCGCACGACCTGGCGCTTGGCCTGCCGTTGCGAGTCGCGGCCTCGCCCAGCTCCTCGAGCGCCCAGGCGGCCAGCACCGTCCCCGTCCACGTGCGGAAGTCCTTGGCGGTGAAGTCGTCGCCGGCGACCTCGCGCGAGGTAGTCGTTCACGTCGTCCGAGTCGACTCGGCCGGCTCGCCGTCCTCGTCGACGTACTGGAACAGCTGCTGGCCCGGGAGCTCCTGGCAGCGGCGTGACGACCCGCGCCAGGCGCGCGGTCGCGCAGCGTCGACGTCGCTGGCCTTGCCGCTCTTGCCGCGGAACCGGAACGCGATCCGGCGAGCCCGTCGACGTCGACGTGGCGCTCGCGCATCGTCGTCAGGCCGAACGAGCCGTTCTCGCGCGCGTACTCGTCGTTGCCGACCCGGATGCGCGTCGCGTCCAGCAGGCGCACGACCGTCGCGAGCACCTTCTCGCGGCGGCAGCGCCTGGCGGGCGAGGTCGCGGTCGACCCGGCGGCGGATCCGCGGGCAGCGCCGCGGCCGAACGCGACCATGCGGTCGTACTTGGCCTCGTCGCGCACCTCGCGCCAGCGCGGGTGGTAGCGGTACTGCTTGCGGCCGCGCGCGTCGCGACCCGTGGCCTGGAGGTGCCCGTTCGGCGACGGGCAGATCCAGACGTCCGTCCACGCCGGCGGGACGGCGAGGGCCTGGATGCGCGCGCGCTCCGCCGTGTCCGTGATCGTGCGTCCAGCCGGGTCGAGATACTGGAAGCCGCGGCCGCGCCCGCGCCGGCGGATGCCCGGGCGGTCATCGCTCGAGTAGCTCAGGCCCGCGTCCCTCGCCGCCTGCCGAGGCTGCTCGACCGTCCCGCTCAACGAAAGCTGTCGGCGTGGTTGTGCGCCCAGTCGCCGAACGTGTGGGCGGGGCGGCCGGTGATCTCCGCGACGGTGCTCGTGACGACCTCCGGGGTCGCGACGAACGACTCCCATGTGTCGAGGGCCGTGTCGGAGACTCCGGCAAGCTGCTCCTGCACGTGCGCCCGCGACACCTCGTGCCACTCGACCTCGCGTCCGATCGCGTACACCCCGCGCACGACGCCCGTCGTGCGGATCTGATCGGCCCACATGAGCGTGTTCGCCGCGAACCCCGTCGGCCGCAGGAACGTCCACTCGCGCGCCCGCCCCGCCACGGCCCGCTCGGTGGCGGCCCAGAAGGAGCGGGGGCGCCGGGCGGCGGCCTCCGCGGAGAGGACCACGACCCGGCCCACCTGCCGCGCCAGCGCGTCGGCGACGTCGTCGACGCCGGCGGCATCCATGAACGGCCACAGGAGGAAGGCCGCGTCGGCGCCGCGGGCGCGCTCGCGCACGGTCGCCGGATCGCGGACATCGCCGGGGACGACCTCGACGCCGGCCGGAAGACCAGCCTCCGCCGGGTTGCGGCTCAGGGCGCGGACAGGTCGGCCGCTCCGCGCGAGGCCGGCGACCACCTCGCGGCCAACACGCCCGGTCGCGCCGGTGACGAGGATGACGTCCCCCACGCCCCGGAACTACCCAGGACGGAGTCGTCCTGCACCACCGCCGGTGCGATCGACCAGCGCGTCCGCCGCCCCGTATGCTCGCGCGGATGACCGCCGCCGCGATCCAGGAGCGCGCCGCCGCGCATGCGGCCGAGGTGCTCGACCTCCTCGGCCGGCTGGTCGCCGAGGAGTCCGTCGAGGGCTCGCCGGGCATCGCCGCCTGCCTCGACGTCATCGCCGACCGGCTCGGCGGCGTCGCCGCGAATATCGAGCGGCTCGACTTCGGCGGCGTGCCCGCGCTCGTCGCCCGCATCGGCGCGGGCGAGTCCTCCCGCCGGCTGACCTTCTCCGGCCATGTCGACGTCGTCCCGGCCTCCGGTGCCTGGCGCTCGCCGCCGTTCCGGCTCACGGCGCGCGACGGACGCCTCCACGGCCGCGGCACATGCGACATGAAGGCGGGCGTCGCCGCGACCGTCGAGGCCGTCCGCGTCGTCGCGGAGCTGGGCCTGCTGGGCGACGTCGCGGTCGAGCTCGCGCTCACCGGCGACGAGGAGGTCGGGAGCGAGCGCGGCACCCGTGCGCTGCTCGCGGGCGGCTGGATCACCGGCCGGTCGGCGATCTGCTGCGAGCCGACGGGGTTGGACGTCTTCCTCGGCAACCGCGGGCTGGTGTGGGCGGACGTCGTCCTCACCGGCCGCGGCGGCCACGCCGGAATGGCGCATGCGCTCGCGAACCCGATCGACACGGCCGCCGCGCTGATCGACGCGCTGAACGCGATCCCGCTGGCCGCGCGCGATGACCGCTTCGACCCGCCGGCGCCGACACTGATGCTCACCCGTGTCGAGGCCGACGGCGGCGGCCGCAACGTCGTCCCCGACAGGGTCGAGCTTGGCCTCGACCGCCGCCTGCTCCCGGGCGAGGATCCCGATGCCGTCGTCGCCGAGATCGAGCGCGTGGTCGCCGCGACGGTGCGGCCGCCGTTCGCGGCCGAGATCGCCGTCGCCCGGCGCTGGCCGCCGTACGCGATCGATTCCGGCCGCCCGGTCGCGCAGGCGGCGGCGGCCGCGCTGCGGGCATCCGGGCGGGAGCCGGCGTTCGGGATGGACAGCGCCGCCAACGACTCGTCCTGGCTGGACGCCGCCGGGATCGACACCGTCCTGCTCGGCCCGGGCGAGCCGACCCAGGCCCACGCCACGGACGAAGGCCTCGACCCCGCCGAGGTCACGGCCGCCGTCGCGGTCTACAGCCGGCTGATGGCGCAGACGGCCTCCGCTGTGGTCTGATCCCGGTCATGATCAGCCCGGACCCCGTCGACGTCGCGATCATCGGCGGTGGCGCGGCGGGGACGCTCACCGCCGTCCACCTGCTGCGCACCGGCGTGCCCGTGCGGATCGCCATCGTCGAACGTGCCGACCGGCTGGGGCGCGGCATCGCCTACAGCACGATAAACCCGCGCCACCTCATGAACGTGCCGGCTTCGACCATCGGCGCCCTCTCGGGCCGGCCCGGCCACCTGGTCGAGTGGTGCGCCGAGCAGGGCGAGCCGGTCGAGGGGCGCGCGTTCGTCAACCGCCCGCTCTTCGGCCGCTACCTCGTCGCCCTGCTGCGGGACACGGTCTCCGCCGCGGCGGTGGCGCCGCTCGAGCTGCGCGACGAGGCGGTCGCCGTGACCGCGACCGGCGATCGGCTGCGGGTGGCCCTCGCGAGCGGCGCCGAGCTCGACGCGGGCCGGGTCGTGCTGGCGACGGGCACGCCCCCGGCGACCGACCTCCCGCTCGCGTCCGGCCGCTGGCCGGCCGACCCGGCCAGGTACCTGACCGATCCCTGGGGGGCCGGTGCGCTGGAACGGCTCGCCGGCGACGATGTCCTTTTGCTCGGAGTCGGCCTGACGACCGTCGACGTCGCCCTGCGGCTGGCCGAGCTGCGCCCGGCGACCCGGCTCGTCGCCGTCTCCCGCACCGGCCTCCTGCCCGTGACGCACCGCTGGCCGGAGGGGGCGATCGACGTCGGCTACCGGCCGCCGGCTCCCGGCACGACGCTGCGCGAGCAGGCCCGCGCGTTCCGGGCGGCGACCGTCGTTGCCCGCGGGCGGGGTGCCGACATGCGCGACGTGGTCGACGCCATGCGCCCGCACACGCAGGCGGTCTGGCAGGGCCTTGCGGACGCCGACCGGCGCCGGTTCCTCCGCCGCTACGCCCGCTACTGGCTGATCAACCGCAGCCGGATGGCGCCCGCGGCGTCGGGCTGGGTCGAGGAGCTGCGCCGCGACGGCCGCCTGCGGGTGGTCGCCGCTCGGGTCGTGTCCGTCGAGGAGGCCGGAGGCCGGTTGGCGGTGGGCATGCGCCGACGCGGCGCGGACACCGTCGAGACGCTGCACGTCGATGCGATCGTGAACGGCGCCGGGCCCGCGGACTCGCCGTTCCGGGACGATTCGCCGCTGTACGGCAGCCTGCGCGCCGCCGGGCTCGCACGCCCGCACCCGCTCGGACTCGGCATCGACACCGGCTCCGGCGGCGCCGTCCTCGACGCGGACGGACGCCCGTCCACGACGCTCTACACCATCGGCTGGCTGCGGCGGGGAGAGCTGTGGGAGTCGCTCGCGATCCCCGAGCTGCGTGACCAGGCGGCGGCGCTTGCGTCACGCTTCACGACCTAACGGCGGAGTGCAGGAGACCTGCGCGCGCCTCCGAGAGCAGCGACTCCGGGCCGAACGGCCGGGTAGCCTGACCGCTCCCGCCGCAGCTCGCGAGCAGCAGGGCGGCGACGAAGGGGAGGACGGCGAGTCGTGCAGAGCGCATGTCCGGAGGATCGAGGAATTTGACCGCATCTGCGCACGAGGCGCCGCGCTCGCTGTGGCAGGCGCAGCACGCCTGGGCAGGCCATCCGCCGCTCGAGGGCCGGGCCGGCGCCGACGTCGCCGTCGTCGGCGCGGGCGTCACCGGCTGCGCCTGCGCGCTGCGGCTGGCGGCGGCCGGCGCGACGGTCGTCCTGCTCGAGGCCGCGGACGTGGCCGCGGGGGCGAGCGGCCGAAACGGCGGGTTCGCGTCGGCCGGCAGCGGCCTTGGACTGGAGGGTGCGGCCGCGCTCATCGGCCTGCCTTCCGCCCTGGAGCTCCTGCGTGCGACCGACGCGGCGCTGGACCACATGCTCGCGCTCGCGGCGGAGCGGGGCGAGGCGGGTGCGATCGAGCGCACCGGCAGCCTGTGGATCGCCGCTGCCGACGAGGCCGGCGACCTGCATGCTGCCGTCGCCCGTCTCCGCGACATCGGCGTGGACTGCCGCGAGGCGGCCGAGCTCGTGCCGGTGCCCATGCGCGGCCGCTACCCGTACGCCGCGCTCTTCCCGCGCGACTGCCGGCTCGATCCGGCCAGGTTCGTGCGCGCGCTGGCCGGCGCTGCCGCGGCCGCCGGAGCGCGTATCCACGAGCGCTCGCCGGTCGGCGCCGTCGCGCCGGCCCGGCGTGGCTGGCTCGTCCGCACCTCCGCGGGATGCGTCGCTGCTCGCGCCGTCGTCGTCGCCTGCGACGGGCGCACTCCCCGGCTCGTCCCCGATCTCGAGGGCATCGTCTACCCGGTGCGCGGCCAGATGCTGGCGACCGCGCCGCTGCCCGACACGGTCATCACGGTCCCGACCCACTCCGACCACGGCTTCGTCTACGCGCGGCCGACGGCCGACGGGCGGCTCGCGATCGGTGGCTGCCGCTCGGCCGACCTCGAGGCCGAGTACACCGACGACCAGCGGCCGACCGCGCCTGTGCAGGCCGCGCTCGAGCGGTTCATGGGCGATCGGATGGGCCTCGCCGGCGTTCGCGTCGACTGCCGCTGGGCAGGGACGATGGGCTTCTCGGCCGACCTCCTGCCCGTCGCCGGGGAGCTGCCGGGAGCACCCGGGCTGCATGTGGCATGCGGCTATAGCGGGGTCGGGAACGTGCAGGGGTTCGTCTGCGGCGGCCTGCTCGCGGACAGCCTGCTGGGACGGCCGGCGCCGCTCACGTCCGCGCTCTCGCCGGGCCGGTTCGCCGTCGACGGCCGGCTGCGCCCGGCGGCGCGGCTGCGGGAGCAGATGGAGAGCCGCCGGCTGCGGCCGATCCTGCCGGCGTAGACGGCTAGGACGCGCGCCGCAGCGGGTCGCGCCCGATGCCGACCCGGGCGTCGAGCGGGATCAGGCACGCCGAGGTCTCGTCCGCCCACTCGACGGCGCGCAGGTAGGCGTCGCGGACGAGATGCAGGTTCACGCCGGCCGCGTCGAGGTGGTCGAACCGGCAGAGCTCGTAGCTCTCGACGAGGCGCATGAGTTCGCCGAGGCCGCCTTCTCGGGCGACGAGCGCGCGCTTCACGGAGTCGTCGAGCTCGTCCAGTTCGTCGAGGAGCACGTCCATCGGCGTGGCGAGCAGGGCGTCGGCGACCGAGAGCAGGCCGACCGTGAAGTGCGCAGGCGGGTCGTCATGGCCGAGCGCGGTGGCGAGCACTTCCATCATCCGGCCGCGGATCATGCCGATCCGGGCGAGCTCCGCCGGTTCCTGCGAGTGCGCCGTCAGGCTGACGAGGTATGCGAACGAGCGGATCGTATCCATGCCCAGATAGACGATCGCCTCCCGAATGGAGCTCACCCTACGATTTAGGCCAACGGCGGCGGAGTTCATGTAACGTAATAACGTCACGCTGAGGCCGACGTCCTGCACGATGATCGACTCCAGCTGGGCGATCGAGGCGTCCTTGCGGGCGAGCGCGTTCATCAGGTTCAGCACCGTGAGGCGGCTGGGGCGGATGCGTTTCCCGGTCAGCAGCTGGGGGACGCCGAACACGAAGCCCTGGAAGTAGTGGAACCCGAGGTTGCGGCACGTCGCGACGCCGTCCGGGTGCTCGATCTTCTCGGCGATCATGCGCACGTCGGCGCCCTCCAGGTGCTCCCGTACCCGGCCAAGCGCGACATCGGCCCCGTAGCGGACGTCAAGCTTCACGAACCGGGCCACGTCGAGCAGGGGTCGCGTCGCGCGGGTGAGCACGAAGTCGTCGAGCAGGATCTGGTACCCACGGCCGGCGAGCTCGCGCAGGCGCGCCATCACCTCCGCGTCGGGCTCGACCGACTCGAGCACCTCCAGACCGACCCGCTCGGGCGGGAGCGCGAGCACCTGCTCGCCGAGGAGAAAGCTGCGGGAGACGTTGACGAGCGCCCGGCGGCCACCGACGAGCGTGTCGAGGCCGATGTCGGCCATCGCGGTGAGCGCGGCCTCGCCGGTCGCGGACTGCGCGTCGACCACCGTCGCGCTGGTCGCGTCCGCGGTGCCGCGGAACAGCAGCTCGTAGGCGACGACGTTGCGGTCGCGGTCATAGACGGGCTGGCGCGCGACGTACGTGGGCCAGGCGCTGGGTGCCGATCGCTGTGCGATCGCCGCGCCAAGGGCCGTGCCCGCCGACCGCGTGAACCGCTCACGGTGCGGACCGTTCATCGCTCACCGCCACCTGGGATGGGGACGTTGGTGGTGATGAACTCAACAAAGCGCATCCCCGCACATTCGTCAACATCTCGGGCAACGGAGGGCAGGGCGGCGCCCGGCCGCCGTCGCCGAGGGAGGCGGGGCGGCCGGTGCCGTGGTGCGGGGCTCAGGGCCCCCAGTTGGTGCCCGCACCCAGCAGCGCGGACAGGCCGATCGCGAGTGCCACAGCGATCGAAGGGCGTGCGAAGCGGCGCATGGCTCACCTCCTCGAGCGTTGCCAAAAGACATCGTTAGGAAGGAAACGATTCCCGGTCAAGATTGCATTGCCACGTGGCAACCTCCGATACGATTCGCAGGCATGGGCCGCCAGGCACCCGCGCACATCACCGACCCCCAGGCCTTCGGCGCCCGCGTCCGCCAAGCCCGCACCGAGCGGGGCATGTCGCTCCGCGAGGCGGCGTTCCCGGGCTGCACGGCGTCCTACCTGTCCCGGGTCGAGGCCGGCCTGCGCGTGCCGTCACCGGCTGTCGTCTCGGCGCTCGCCGCCCGGCTCGGCGTCGACCCGGAGGACCTGCTCGGGCGGGCGCTCGGCCACGGAGTCGACGCGACCCGGCTCGCGGCCGCCGAGATCGCCGCGCGCCTGGGCGACCCCGGCGCCCCCGTCGAGCTCGAGGCGCTGCTCGCCGAGGCGAACGCGCGCGACGACCTCCGCGCCCGCAGCCAGATCCTTGAGGCGCTGGGGCTGATCGAACTCGAGCGCCGTAGCGAACAGCGAGCCGCGACACTGCTCCAGGCCGCGATCGACGTCGACGTCCCCACCGGCCCGCGGACGCGGCCCGCGCTTCACCGGGCGCTCGGGCGCGCCTACGCCGGGATGGGCGACCCGACCCGGTCGATCGCCGTCCTCGGCGCCGCGTTCGACGACGCGGCCGCCGATCCGGCTGACCCGGCGCTCATGACCCTGTTCGGGACGTTCCTGGCCAACGCGTACACCGACGCCGGACTGTTCGGCGAGGCCGAGGCGGCGCTTGCGCGCGTCGTCCGCCACGAGCCCGATCTCGCACCGGGCAACGTCCTGCGGCTGGAGTGGGCCATCGCCCGCACGTATATCGAGCAGGGCCGGCTGGCGATCGCCGAGACGTATCTCCGGCGCGTGCTCGCCCGGATCGACGCCGCAGAGCACGAGGAGTTGATCGGCCAGGCTCGCCTGCTGCTCGCGCGCGTGCAGGCCGACCAGGGCCGGCTGGACGAGGCGGTTGCGAACCTCGACGAGACCGAGCGGCTGCTCGCCTCCGCGCCCGACGTGGAGCTGACGGTGCTCTCGCTCGACCGGGCCCGGATCGCCCTCGCCCGGGACGACTTCGGCGAGGCCGAGGCCCACCTGCGCCGGGCGCTCGAGCGCACCGAGTCGACCGAGCCGGGCCACGCGGGTGTCGCCTACGGGCTCCTGGCGGAGGTCCAGCTGCACCGCGGCAACCTCGATGAGGCCCGGTTCCTGTGCCGGGAGGCAGTCAGGCTGCTCGAGGGCACGGCCACGCCGCGCTACGCCGACCGTGTCTGGGAGACGCTTGCCGAGGTCGAGGAGCAGGCCGGCGATCTCGAGGCCGCGCTGGCCGCCCTGCGCGCCCGCAGCACGGCCGTGCGCACCGCCTAGCGACACACACGTTGCAATGTTCCGCCGCCGTGGAGGCGGGGTAGGGACGATGGATGCCCTCCACCGTGACACGACGGCCGGCGAGGGCCGTCCGGCAGCCCGTCGCGGACGGACGTTCGGTGCGCCCGATGGCGGTCGTCTGGATCGCTTGGGTGGTGCTGATGGCGGGTGTGAACCTGCCGACGCCGCTCTACGCCGTCTACAGCCAGCGGTTCGGGTTCTCGAGCGCGATCCTGACAGCCGTCTTCGCGCTCTACGCGTTCGTGCTCGTGCCGGCGCTCATGCTCTTTGGCCAGCTGTCGGACCGGCTGGGCCGCCGGCTCGTCCTGCTGCTGGGGCTCGCCGCCGGCGCGGCCGGCCTGATCGTGTTCGCGTTCGCGCAGGGCACGGAGTGGCTCTTCGCCGGGCGGGCGCTGCAGGGGCTCGCGGTCGGAATGGCGTCGAGCGCCGCGACCGCGGCGCTGGTCGAGCTCGAGCCCGGCCGTACCGCCCGCCGCCCGGCCCTGCTGGCCGGGCTCGCACAGGCCGGGGGCAGCGGCGCCGGCCCGCTGATCGCCGGCCTGCTCGCGCAGTGGGCGCCGGATCCGCTGCGCCTGCCCTACGTCGTGCTGCTGGCCGCCACCGCCGCGGTAGCCCTCCTGGCGTTCCGCGTCCCCGAGCCGCTGCGCGGGCGCAGCGGCCGATGGCAGGTCACCCGCCCGGCCGTGCCCGCCGAAATTCGCCGCCCGTTCGCCCGCGTTGCGCTCACCGCCGCGGTGCTGTGGGCGGCGGTGGCCATGTTCCTCTCGATCGTCCCGTCGTACGCGGCGAAGCTGCTCGCAACGTCGAACCTCGCGCTGCTCGGCGCGATCACCGCTGTCATGCTGGCGGCCTCGTGCGCCGCCCAGGTGGTCGCCCATCGCGGAATGGCGTCGCGGCGGGCGCAGCAGGCCGGGCTCGTCCTGCTCGCGCTCGGCCTGGCCGCGCTCGTGGTCGCATCGCCGCTCGGATCGCTGGCCCTCCTGCTGGCCGGTGCCGTGCTGACCGGCGCCGGGCACGGCGTAGGGTTCCTGTATGCCCAGGACGACCTCAACCGGATCGCGCCTGGCGACCGCCGGGGCGAGGTCACGGCGGCGTTCATCACGTGCATCTACGTCGCCGTGGCCGGCTCGGTGATCACGGTCGGCCTGCTCGACACGCGCGTCTCGCTGGCGGTCGCAGTCGGCGTCGTCGCGGCGCTGCTCGCGGCGGTCGCGCTCGCCACCGGTGCGTGGCACCGGTACGGCGAGGTGTAGATGCGCGCCCCCTGGCGGGTGCCGCCGCTGCTCCGCCGGCGGGTCTTTCGCAACTACTGGTCGGCACAGAGCATCTCGATGCTCGGCGACCAGGTCTCGGCGCTCGCGCTGCCGCTCGTCGGCGTGCTCACGCTGCACGCATCGCCGGCCGAGATGGGCATCCTGACGGCGCTCGTGTGGGCGCCGAACCTCGTGTTCGCTCTCCACGCGGGCGCGCTCGCCGATCGGCTCGGCCGGCGCCGCCGGGTGATGATCGCAAGCGACCTCGGCCGGGCTGTCCTGCTCGTCAGCGTGCCCGTCGCCGCCTGGATGGACGTGCTGACGATGGCCCAGCTCTACGCCGTCGCGTTCGCGGTCGGGAGCCTCAGCGTGTTCTTCAACGTCTCCGACGCGACGCTCTTCATGTGCGTCGTCGAGCGGGACGAGTTCCTCGATGCGAACTCGCTCGTTTACGGCAGCCGCGCGGCGACGTTCATGGCCGGACCGAGCCTCGGCGGGATCATCACCCAGGCCGTCACCGCTCCGGCCGCGCTGCTCGTCGACGCCGTCTCGTTCCTGGCCTCGGCCGGCTTCCTCGGCCGGATCGCTCCCACCGAGCCGCCGCCCGAGCCGCCCGAGCCCGGCCATCTCACGGCAGGCGTCCGCTACGTGCGCGGCTCGCCGATCGTCTTCTACGAGCTCGTCTCGTGCGCGATGGTGAACTTCTTCAACTTCGCCTACTTCGCTGTCTTCCTGCTCTACGCGACGCGCGAGCTGCACGTGCGCGCCGGCACGCTCGGGATCGTCCTCGGCGTCGCCGCGATCGGCAGTCTGATCGGCGCGGTGGTGACGCGCCGGATCGCCGGTCGCATCGGCATCGGCCCGGCGTTCTGCCTGGGGATCGTGCTCTTCCCGGCGCCGTTGATCCTGGTGCCGCTCGCGCGCGGGCCACACGTCCTCGTGCTCGCGTGTCTCTTCGTGGCGGAGTTCGGGTCGGGCGTCGGCGTCATGATCCTCGACATCGCCGCCGGGTCGATCAACGCATCGGTCGTCCCCGGCCGGTTGCGCGCCAGAGTCGCCGGCGCGTTCAACATCGTGAACTACGGCGTGCGGCCGATCGGCGCACTGGCAGCCGGGGCGACCGCGTCCGTGATCGGCATCCACGACACGTTGTGGATCGCGACGGTGGGCGGCGCGCTCAGCGTGCTGCTGGTGTTGCCGTCGCCGCTCCCGCAGCTGCGGACGCTGCCCAGGGAGCCGATCGAGGCGCAGCCCGACGCTACGGCCGGGGTGCCCGCGGAAGGCGGACCGTAAAGCGGCTGCCGGCGCCGATGGTGCTCGTCGCCTCCACGGTGCCGCCCATGGCCTCGACCAGGCCATGGACGATGTAGAGCCCCAGACCGAGACCCTCCTGGCGGGCGCTGCTCGCCGCTGCCTGGGTGAACGGCTGGAAGATGCGGGCGAGGAACTCCGGCTCGATCCCGTTGCCGTGGTCGATCACGGCGACGTGCACCATGTCGCCGTCCGCGTCCACCTCGAGCTCGACCGGCGTGCCGGGCCGGGAGTGCTTGAACGCGTTTCCGGCCAGGTTCGTGAGCACCTGGCCGAGCCGGGCCTCGTCGCCGAGCACCGTCGGGACGTCGAGACCGATCCGCGTCCGCAGGGCGTGGCCGCGGGCGTGGAACGTGTCGTGGACGCGCTCGGCTATGCGGACGACGTCGATCGGCTCGCGCCGCACGCGCAACCCGCCGAACTCGACCCGGGTCGCGTCGAGCAGGTCCTCGATCATCGCGCTCAGGAGCTGCGCCTGCTCGAGGATCTGGGTCGTCATCTGGGTGCGCCGCTCGGGCGTGACGCTGCTCTCCGGCCGGGCCAGCAGCTCCGCCAGCCCGAGCACCGCCGCGAGCGGCGTTCGCAACTCGTGCGACACCGTCGCCAGGAACGTCGACTTCATACGCGAGAGTTCGGACAGCTGCGCGACCGTCTCCCGCTCCCGCTCGAGCCGGTGCGCGTTCTGGATGGCGACGGCGGTGGACGCAGCCAGAGTGGCGAGGAACATCGGCCCCCGCCTGGTCGCCCCACCGAAGACGAGGGCGCCCACGTCCTCGCCGCCGGCCGTCAGCGGCACCGCGTCGCCGAAGCGCGCGCCGGGCTCGCCGCCGTTCCCGTCCCGCCGGTCGGAGAGGTTGCGCGGGATGCAGTCGAGCCGCTCGGGCAGGCTCGAGCCGGTGGTGCTCGCCCGCAGGCCGAGCGCGGTGGTCTCGTCCTCGGTCAGGTACAGCCCGGCGTAGAGCGCGTCTGTCACCTCGGAGGCGGTGTGCAGACATGCCTCGATCACCGTCTCGAGGTCGCTCGAGCCGGCCAGCGCTTCGGACAGGCGCACGAGGCCGGTGAGCTCACCAGTGCGCTCGGCCACGCTCCGCTCCAGGCGCAGGTTGGCCTCGCGCAGCTCGACGACGAGCGCGCGGTTCTCGCGCCGGAGGCGGGCGTGCTCGAGGCCGGAACGGACGACGCGGACGAGCTCGGCCGGCGGCACCGGCTTCGTCAGGTAGCCGTCGAACTGTGCCACCGCCGCAATCGCGTTCTCGAGGCTCGCGTAGCCGGTGACGAGCAGCACCGTCATGTCGCCGTCCTGCTCCTTCAGGTCGGCTCCCAGGCGCACCCCGGACGCGTCCGGCAGCCGCTGGTCGATCAGCGCGACGCCGGGCGCCAGCTCGGGCCGCAGGGCGAGCGCCTGGGCCGCCGACGCCGCCCCGACGGCGTCGATGCCGCTCTCGCCGAGGATCTCGACCGCCGTGTCGCGCATCGCCTCGTCGTCGTCGACGACGAGCACGGAGGTGGTGGCCTGCCCGGGTCGGGTCGTCGGATCCACCAGGCTGCTCACGTCGCCGCACTCGCGGCGGATGCGACCAGGTCGAGCAGCTGCGGGACGGGGAACGGCTTGTGGACGACGGCGAACGCCTTCTCATGGGCCTCGCGCAGGTGCCACTCCTTGGCGTATGCGGTCATCAGGATCACTCGGGGAGGCGGCTTGCCCACCTCGCGCAGGACGGAGACGCCGTCGCGGCCCGGCATCCGGATGTCCATCACCACCACGTCGAACTGGTTGTTGCGGATCGCCTCGAGGGCGGCGTTGCCGTCGGCCGCGGAGGTCACGCCGTAGCCCGAATCGGCCAGGATGTCGGCGAGCGTCTCGCGCATGCCCGCCTCGTCGTCTGCGATGAGCACGGCGCTCACGCGGGCGCCTCCGCCGTCGTCACGAGCGCCTCGGGCAGGCGGACGATGAACGTCGTCCCCTCGCCGGGCGCCGACCGGGCGGCGATCGAGCCGCCGTGCGCCTCGACGATCCGCCGGGTCACGGCGAGGCCGAGCCCGATGCCCTTCGCCCTGCGCGTGTAGAACGGGTCGAACATGTGGTTCACGGTCTCCTCGTCCATGCCGACGCCGGTGTCCGTGACGCGGATCTCGAGGCCGCGCGCGCCCGCAACGGCGTCGACCGCGAGCACGCCGTTCCCATCCATTGCCGCATAGGCGTTCGACAGCAGGTTCAGGAGCACCTGACGGAGCTGCTGGCGATCGGCGCGGACGCCGCCGATCTCGTCCAGTCCACGCCGGGTCACCTCGACCCCGGCCGGCGGCACGGCGACGCTGAGCGTCTCGTCCAGGAGGTCGTCCAGGTCGAACACCCCCGGCTCAGGCTCGCTCTGGCGGGCGAAGTCGAGCAGCCCTTCGACGATGACGACCGCTGCGCCGATCTCCCGATCGGCCGTCGCCAGGTGACGCTCGATCCGCTCCGTATCGCCGGTCGGCAGGGCCGTGCGGATCAGATAGAGCGAGTTCGTGAGCACGCCGAGCGGGTTTCGCAGCTCGTGCCCCACCGCGGCAGCCACCTGCCCGATCGCCGCCAGCCGCTCCTGGAACACGAGCCGGGCCTGCGCGTCGGAGAGCTCCTCGAGCGACGCGGCCAGCTCCGCCGTGCGGGCGTCGACGAGGGTGAGCGCGTAGTCGCGGCGACGCCGGAAGATCAGGAGGACGCCGGTGGCGATCCCGGCGCCGAAGAGGCCGACGGCGAGGACGATCCACGGCACGGCGTTTGCGAACGAGCCGCCGAGCGGGTCCCGCGCCGTGGCGGCGAGCAGCCACTGGGTGCCGCCGACGGGGATGCGGCGGTATGCCACCTGGCCGGTCAGCGGCGCCTTGGTCGTCGTGAGAACGAGCTGCGACGGGTCCGGCCGCGAAGATGCGTACAGCGCCGCGTCGAGCTCGTCGAACGGCCGCTGCTGTGTGACGGTGTGGGTGGCGGTCGGCCGCGGGTCGATGGGCGCCACGAGCAGGATCGCCGTCCCCGGTGCCGTCGTCGGCGGCCCGACCGCGAAGCCGACGAGCCGGGTCTGCCCGAAGGGGAACACCCTGGTCGCCGTCAGCGTGCCCTTCGCCGCCGCGGCCAGCGCACGCGCGGGCTCCCCGGTGATCGTCGCGCCCTTGGGGAACACCGGCGCGAGGCCGGCGGCGGCGATCACCGTCGGCGCGCCGTCGGAAGTTCGCACGAGGGCGGCCGTCTCGGTGGGCGCGCTCGCGGCCTGCTCGTTCGCCGCCTTCAGGAAGGCGGCGGTGCCGCCGAGTCGCTGGGCGACGCCGAGCGGCTGGAGCGATGTGGGCAGGTTGCCGACAGCGGACTGGAGCAGCAGCGCGACCTCGCCGGTGCGCTCGCGCAGCAGGCGGCGGTTCTGGTTGTTCACGTTGCTGCGGACGACCAGGAACACCGCCAGCGCCGCGGCCACCAGCAGGATGAAGACCGCAGCCGGCAGGAGACGCCCACCGCGGTACGAGCGGGGTGCCCCATCGCCGTCGCGAACCAGCTCCACGGATGTCACCTCCAGGTCTGCCCTCTGACCGGTGAGGTAAGCGCCCTTGACCCGGCGCCCTTGCCCGAACCAGGAGAGTGTACCCCGGTCGCGGCGGACTTCAAACGCCGCCACTCACATCGTCCCGACCGCGACCGGTGCCAGGCACGGGATTCCGGTCAGGCGTGGGCGACGTTGCCCGGCGCGTCCGACCCGGCGAGCGCGGTGGCGGCCGAGCGGATCACGGCGCGCACGCTCTCGGGCAAGGCCGGCGACCAGGCGAGCGCGAGCGGCGACGTATAGCGGTTCACCGGCACCGAGACCACGTCGTGGTGATGCAGTACCGGCGTCGTCTCGGCCATCCAGCCCACGCCACGCCCGGAGGCGATCAGGCCGAGGACGGCGGGGATGGTGGGCGCCTCGGTCACCGACCGGATGCCGAGGCCGAGCCGGTCGTTCGCCTCGATGATCGTGTCGCGGGCGCCGCGCGTGACGATCAGGTTCTCGCCCGCAAACGCGGCGACGTCGACGGCCGCAGCTCCCGCCCGCCGGTGCGCCAGCGGGGTGACCATGACCGTGCGCTCGTGCCGGAGCGTCTCGCACTCCACGGTGCCGGGGCCGTCGGCCGGCGGCACGCCGCCGATCGCGCGGCGCACGAACGCGGCGTCGCACGCCAGCCGGGCGAACGCCACGAGCGTCCTGTCCGCCGGCAGCTCGGCCAGCTCGACGTCGATCGCGGGTGTCTGCCGGGCCAGCGCGGCGATCACGCCGGGGATCAGGTCGGCGCCGGCGGTGCCGGCGTAGCCGAACCGGATCCGGCGCAGGCCGACCGCGGCCCGCTGCACGCGCTCGAGCGAATGCTCGAGGCGGCTGATCGTGTCGCGCGCCTCGACCAGGAGCACGTCGCCGGCCGGCGTGAGCAGGACGCCGCGCGGCGTCCGCGTCAAGAGCTGGACGCCGAGGCGTTTCTCGAGCGACCGCATGTGCCGGCTCAGCGGAGGCTGCGTCAGGTGCAGCCGGTGTGCCGCCGCGCGAATGCTGCCCTCCTCGGCGACGGCCACGAAGTAGACGAGGTGCTGGAACTCGATCACGGCTGCCTGGATCGTCGCGACGAGCCGCCGGGACGTGGCAACAGGCTAGCCGACGCCCTGCGCAGGCGCCACGCGGCCGGCCGGGTGGTAAACCGGCGAACCGGCTACCAGCGCCTGACCCAGTCGGCCGTCCAGACGCACGTCGACGGCTCGCCGCGGTAGATGCCGCAGGTGCGGCTGATGCCGACCCAGTGGAACCTCGGCGAAAGCATGATCGCGCGATGCTCGGGGCTCTCGAGCCACGCGTGCACGGTCGAGTCCGGGGTCGCGAGGGAGCCGTTGCCCCAGGCGAGCGTCTCGCCGCCGAACCAGGAGTAGCCCACCACGAAGCCGCTGTTCACGATCCGCGAGTAGACGCTCGAGCCCGTCGGGCTCGTGTGGGAGAAGTAGTCGCGCACCATCATGTCGTCCGTGTGGTGGGCGGCCGCGCGCTGCAGGCGCAGAGACGGGTAGACGCGGTCGAGGCCGTGTCCGACGCGGATCTCGTTGATCCGGTAGAGGAGGGCGGTGCGCGGCGGGGGCGCGGTGGCGGCGGCGGCGGAGCGGGGAGCGATCGCGGCGACGGACAGGGCGAGCAGGCCGGCGGCGATCAGGATCGACGGTCGTAGGTGCATGCCCGCATCGTCGATGACGGCGGCCGCCGCGGCCATGGCCGGATCGGCGCGACCTGCCTCCCCAAGAAGGGCCGTTTGTGGCATACCACGTTTCGGGGAAGCGGACGGCGCGGGCGGTGAGTCCGCCCCGCTTTCGACTACCCCTAGATCCGGAACTGGGAGACGTTTGCCCACGCCGTCTTCGTCGTCTCCCAGAGCGTGCCGTCGGTCGGGTCGGTGACGCTGCCGGCGTATCCGGCGAGCGCCTTCGTCGCCGTGGGCGAATACGGTCCGAGCCGGCCCATGAGGCTGGCCTGACGGCCGGCCCTGGCGGTCACGAGTCGGCCTGGACGCGGCGGCAGTTGGCGGCGGTGGTCTCGATCGTCCCGATGGTCTGCGCGGCCGGTACGCTGTTCGTCCCGAGGTAGTCCGCCCGGTTGTCGACCGACCGAAGCTCGACGATCGCAGCGACGCCGAGCACCACCATGAGCCCGACGACCACGCCTGAAATCGCTTGTCCACCGTCAGCGTGTATCCACATTCACCTGGGGATGCTCCCCGGATCGTGTCGTGAGCGGTAGCGCGGTGCTCCCCGCGACGGAGCAGGCCGCGCTCCTGCGTTCGCGGGCGGTGTCATCGCTTGAGCTCGTCCGCGAGCACCTCGACCGCATCGAGCAGCTCAACGGAGCCGTGAACGCGGTTGTCACCCTGGTGCCGGAGCGCGCGCTGGCCGCTGCCGCCGAGGCCGACGCGCGTTGCGCCAGAGGCGAGCCCCTGCCGCCTCTGCACGGCCTCCCGATCGCCCACAAGGACCTCGTCGACACGGCCGGCGTGCGCACCACCTACGGGTCGCCGTCCTTCCGCGACCACGTGCCAGATGGCGACGAGCTGCTCGTCTCGCGCATCCGCGCCGCCGGGGCGATCATGGTCGGGAAGACGAACACGCCCGAGTGGGGGGCGGGATCGCACACCTTCAATCCCGTGTTCGGCCCGACCCGCAACCCGTGGGACGCCTCTCGCTCGGCGGGCGGGTCGAGCGGCGGCGGAGCGGTCGCGCTCGCCTGCCGGATGCTTCCGCTGGCGGACGGCAGCGACCTGGGCGGGTCGCTGCGCAACCCGGCGGCCTGGAACGGCGTCGTCGGCTTGCGCCCGACGCCGGGCGTCGTGCCGTCTTGGCCGTCGGATGCGCCGTGGCTGCCGTTCTCGGTCGACGGGCCGATGGGCCGCACCGCCGGCGACGTCGCACTGCTCCTGCGGGCGCTGGCCGGACCCGACCCGCGGGCGCCGCTCTCGCAGCGGGCGGCGCCGCTCGACCTGGATCCGCCGCTCGACGCCGAGCTGCGCGGGCGGCGGGTGGCCTGGAGCCCGTCGCTCGGCGGCCTCCCGGTCGAGCCGGCCGTGTTGAGCGCGCTCGAGCCGGCCGTGGCCCGTCTGGGCGACCTCGGGCTCGACGTGACCGACGACGAGCCCGATCTCTCCGGGGCCGACTTGGTGTTCGAGACCTGGCGGGCGTTCGGCTTCGCGCTCTCGCTCGGCGAGCTCTACGACTCGGACGGCGACCGGATGAAGGGGACCGTGCGCTGGAACGTCGAGCGGGGGCGGGCGCTCACCGTCACCGACCTGACGACGGCGACGCGCCTGCACGCCGAGCTCCACGTCCGCGTCCTCGCGTTCTTCGACCGCTACGACTACCTGGCCTGCCCGGTCACCCAGGTCGAGCCGTTCCCGGTCGAGGTCGAATACCCGATCGAGGTGGCCGGCGTGGCGATGGGCAGCTACCTGGAATGGATGCGGGCCTGCTCGCGCATCTCCGCGACCGGCTGCCCGGCGATCTCGATCCCCGCCGGGCTGTCCGCGAACGGGCTTCCGGCCGGCCTCCAGCTGGTGGCCCGGCCGTTCGCCGAGCGAGCGCTGCTCGAGGCCGCCCACGCGCTCGACGGGCTGACCGGGTACTCCCGGCTGGCGCCGCCCGTCGCGGTGGCCGAGCGGTAAACCGGGTTCGGGTGTCGCGCCCGGTCGACTAGCATCGCGGCCGATGGAAGGAAGCCGCTTCGACCTCGTCGTCCTGGGCTCCGGCCCGGCCGGCCAGAAGGCCGCCATCCAGGCGGCCAAGGTGGGTGCGACCGTGGCCGTCGTCGAGCGCCGCGACACCATCGGCGGCGTGTGCGCCAACACCGGCACGATCCCGTCCAAGACGCTGCGCGAGGCCGCCGTCTACCTGACCGGCCTCTCCGAACGCGGCCTGTACGGCCAGAGCTACCGGGTAAAGGACGAGATCACGATCGACGACCTGATCTGGCGCACCCAGCAGGTGATGGCGCGCGAGGTGGACGTGATCCGAAACCAGCTCGCCCGCAACCACATCCAGGTGCTGGCCGGGAGCGGGCGCCTGGCCGGCTCGCACCGCGTGGAGGTATCCGACCTGCAGGGCAGCGTCCGCATCGTCGAGGCCGACCGGATCGTGATCGCGACCGGCACCGAGCCGGCGCACCCGCCCGACGTCGAGTTCGACGAGGCCACGATCCTCGACTCCGACGGCATCCTGCACCTGTCGCGCATCCCCGCGACCCTGGTCGTGGTCGGAGCCGGCGTGATCGGGATCGAGTACGCGTCGATCTTCGCCGCCCTCGGTACGCGGGTGACGGTGGTCGAGCGGCGCGATCGGCTGCTCGAGTTCTGCGACGGCCAGATGGTCGAGGCGCTCCAGTACTACCTCCGCGACCTGGGGCTCGTGTTCCGGCTGGGCGAGACGGTGACCTCGGTCGAGAAGCACGACGGCGGCACGCTCACGACGCTCGCGAGCGGCAAGCGCATCGCGGCCGACGCGGTCATGTACTCGGCCGGCCGCCAGGGCGCCACCAGCGGCCTCGGGCTCGAGGACGTCGGCCTGGAGATCGACTCGCGCGGCCGGATCGCGGTCGACGAGCACTACCGCACGGCCGTCGAGTACATCTACGCCGTCGGCGACGTGATCGGCTTTCCCAGCCTGGCGTCGGCGTCGTTCGAGCAGGGCCGGCTGGCCGCCGCGCACGCCTTCGGGCTCGACACCCGGCCGATGCGCGAGCTGCTCCCGATCGGGATCTACACGATTCCCGAGATCAGCTTCGCGGGCCGCACCGAGGAGGAGCTGACCGGCGAGGGCATCCCCTATGAGATCGGCATCTCCCGCTACCGCGAGCTCGCCCGCGCCCAGATCCTCGGCGACACGGTCGGGATCCTCAAGCTGCTGGTCGAGCCCGAGGCGCGCACGATCCTCGGCGTGCACGTGTTCGGCACGGCGGCCACCGAGCTCGTGCACATCGGCCAGACCGTCATGGGCCTCGGCGGGACGGTGGACTACCTGATCGACCAGGTCTTCAATTACCCCACCCTGGCCGAGTCCTACAAGGTTGCCGCCCTCGACGCGACCAACAAGCTGCGCGCCCTCAACCGCCTGACGGTGTAGTCCTAGCCGCCGGTGCGCTCGAGCACGACGACCGGGATCTCGCGCTCCGTCTTGCGCTGGTACTCGTCGTAGTCCGGGAAGATCTCGGTCATCGTCTGCCACAGCCGCGGCTTCTCGCCTGCATCGGCGGGATGGGCGCGGGCCTGGAAGCGCTCGTCCTTGACCTGCACGTCGACCTCGGGGTCAGACAGCAGGTTGAGGTACCAGGAGGGGTGCTTCGGGGCGCCGCCGCGCGAGGCGACCACGAGCAGCCGGTCGCCGTCGCGGCCGTAGATCAGCGGCAGCGTGTGCGGCTCGCCGCTGCGGCGGCCGCGGGTGGTCAGGAGCAGCGTGGGCTTGCCGTTCCAGTCGTGGCCGTCGGCGCCGTCGGTCTCGACGTAGCGGTCGACGTGGTCGGCGAACCATGGTCGGGGAGATTGTTGATCGCTCATGTATTGGATGCTAGCCGCTTCTGGAGCATCGCCGCGCCGATGCTCGACACCCCCAGCGTCACGACGGCCGCGGCCACGACCGCGGCGCCCTGGCCGGGCGTCACCAGGCCCTCGGTCAGCCCCAGTGCGACCACCCCGGCCGGCAGACCGAGCTGGGCCGAGGCGAGGAAGCCGGCCGGCCACGGCATCCGCATCACGACGGCGATCGCCACATGGCAGACGACGATCGCGGCGACGAGGACGAGTGCGAGCGCGATGTCCGACCGGGACGACGCGAGCGAGCGGAAGTTCAGCCGGGTGCCCAGCGAGACGAAGAAGAACGGCACGAAGAAGCCTTCGGCGAGGCCGACCAGCTGTTGGGTGAGCCGCCGCGGCTCGCCGGCGAGGGCGACGATCATGCCGGCCGCGAAGCCGGCGATCAGGATGCTCGTCCCGAACCAGGTGGCGAGCGCCGAGAGCCCGAACAGCACGAGCAGCGAGAGCCGCAGGTCGAGCGCCCAGCCGCGCTTGCCGGAGTCATCGCGCAGGGCGCGCACGACCCGGTGCCGGCCGCTGGCGTGGACGACCGCGAAGACGCCGACGGCGGCCGCGGTCACCGCGAGGCCGCCGACGGCGATCCGCAGCGCCCGCGCCGGCTCGAGTGCGATCGGCAGCGCGACGATCGTGGCGATGTCGACGAGCGCGATCCAGGCGGTCGCGGGCAGCATCTCGCCACCGATCAGCCCGCGCTCCTGCAGGATCGGCATCACCACGGCCGAGCTCGACGCGGCCAGCAGCAGCACGAAAACTGCCGGGTGCTTGATCTGGGTTACGTCGGCGAGCGCCCAGCCGGCCGGCACGGCGATGGCAAACGAGAGCGCGGTCGCGATGGCGGCGCTCCGCAGCGCCCGCCGTAGGCCGGGGTCACGCAGCGGCAGGTGCGTGCCGACGACGAACATCAGCATCGCGAAGCCCGCGTCGGAGAGGAAGACGATGGTCGGATCGCTCGTGTTGATCTCGCTGAAGCCGGTGCGGCCGATGACCACGCCGGCGGCGATCTCGCCGACGACGACCGGGACGGCCAGCCGGCTCGCGCCCGACAGCAGCGGCCCGGCCAGGCCGCAGGCCACGATCAGGGTGAGGATGCCGAACGTCATCGCGGCGATAGTGTGAACCGATGCGCGCGGTCGTGCTTGAGGATGTCGGGCGCCTCGTCGAGCGAGAGGTCGCCGACCCCGTCGCCGGCCCCGGCGAGGTGCTCGTCGAGGTGGGGGCCTGCGGCGTCTGCCGCACCGATCTCCAGATCCTCTCGGGCGATCTGCCCCTGCGCCGGCGGCCCGTGGTGCTCGGCCACCAGGTGGCCGGACGGATCGCGGGCACCGGCGAGCGCGTCGGCGTGGCGTGGTTGTACGGCGCCGACGGCACCTGCCCGGCCTGCCGGCGTGGGCTCGAGAACCTGTGCCCGAACGCCGAGTTCACGGGCTGGACGGCCGACGGCGGCTACGCCGAGGTCGTGCGCGCCCGGCGCGACTACGTGTTCCCGCTGCCGGGTGGCTTCAGCGATGTCCAGGCGGCACCGCTCCTGTGCGCCGGCATCATCGGCTACCGCTCGCTGCACCTAGCCGGGGCGGAGGCCGGCGGCCGCCTGGGCCTGTTCGGCTTCGGCTCGTCGGCGCACCTGGCGATCCAGGTCGCGCTCCACTGGGGCTGCGAGGTGGCGGTCTTCACCCGGACAGAGACCGAGCGCGCGCTGGCCCTGCGGCTGGGCGCGGCCTGGGCGGGAGGCTACGAAGACGAGTCGCCGTGGCCGCTCGACGCGGCCGTCACCTTCACGCCCGCGGGCGCAGTCGTCGTCGCCGCACTGGCCGCGCTCGCACCGGGTGCGACGGTGGCGGTGAACGCGATCCACCTCGACGGGATGCCGGCCTTCGACTACGACCTGCTGTGGAAGGAGCGGGGGATCCGCTCGGTCGCGAACTTCACCCGCGCAGACGCGACCGAGTTCCTGGCGCTCGCCGCGCAGATCCCCATCGCGGCGCAGGTCCAGGAGTTCCCGCTGGCGGCGGCCGGCGAGGCGCTCGAGACCCTGGCGGCGGGCGGGATCAGCGGGTCGGCGGTGCTCCTGGTGAACCCGGCGTGAACGCCGATCGGCGCGCTGTGGCGGACGCGGTGCTCACCGCCGCCCGCGCGCACGACGCTGCCCAGTCCGGCCGCCTGGCCCGGTTTCGCAACGTCGAGCCGGAGACGGCGGAGCTGCTCGGCGTGCTCGTCCGCGCGACCCGGGCACGGCGGGTGCTCGAGCTGGGCACGTCCAACGGCTACTCCACGATCTGGCTCGCCGACGCCGTCGAGACGACGGGCGGCACCCTGACGAGCGTCGAGATCGACCCGGCTCGGACCGAGCTGGCGCGCGCGAACCTCGATTGCGCCGGGGTTCCCGCAGAGCTCGTCACAGGCGACGCCGCCGGGACGCTGCGCGCGTCCGCCGACGGTGCCTGGGATCTCGTGTTCCTCGATGCCGAGCGGCCCGCGTACGCCGGCTACTGGCCCGACCTCCTGCGGACGCTGCGGCCTGAAGGCGGCGTTCTGGCGATCGACAACGTGCTCTCGCACGCCCCCGAGGTGGCCGAGGTGACCGCGCTGATCGAGGCCGAGCCGGCGGTGACCACCGCGCTCGTCCCGATCGGTGCAGGCGTGCGGCTCGTCGTGCGCGGCGCGGCGCCGTAGCCGCGCCAGCACTGCTGCGTCAGTCCGAGCGCCACCGGGACCGCCGTCGTGAGCCCGGCGAACACGAAGAACGGCGCCGGCCCGTACGCCCCGACGACGACGCCCGCGAGCGCCGCCGAGACCGGGAAGATGCCCATGCTCGAGAGCGTCAGCAGCCCAGCCAGCCGGCCCATCAGCTGGGGTGGCGCCCAGCGCTGGAACGCCGTGATCATGACCACGTTGCTGAACCCGTTGAGCGCGCCGAAGCCGAGCATCATCACGGCGGCGCCCGTCGCCCCGCCGAGGAACGGCACCGCCGCGATGAACGGCGCCTCCAGGAGGATGCCGACCGAGCCGACGATCGCCGGGCGCCGCAGCGGGCCGAGCTGCCCCGCGACCAGCACTCCGCCAAGCGCGCCGGCGCCGAACGCCGCTACGAGCGCGCCGTAGCCCGCGGCGCTCGCGTGCAGCGGGCCGTGCGCGAGCGCGGGCAGCGCCACCTCGCCCTCGCCGCCGACGCCGAGGTTTGCCGGGACGGTGATCAGCAGCATGATCTGGAGCACGCGGCTCGTCCGCAGGAGCGACCGGACGGTGGGGACGTCGCCTCCGCTTTGGGCCACCGGCACCTCGGGGAGATCCTGCGAGCGCACCCCGAGCAGCGTCGCCGTCGAGACCGCGAACGTCACGGCGTCGAGCGCGAACGCCGAGGCCGGGCCGACCGCGACGACCAGGACGCCCGCGAGGGCCGGCCCGGCGAACGCGGTGAGCTGGGTCGAGCCGGAGACGAGGGCGTTCCCGGCCTGGAGCTCGTCGCCGGGGAGCAGCCGCGGGATGATGGCGAAGGCGCCGGGCAGGAACATGCCCTCGGCGGCGCCGAGCACGACGGCGACCGGCAGGAGCACGTCCATCGGGGCGGTGCCGGTCGCCGCGGTCACGGCGAACGCGGCCAGCGCGACGGCGCGTACGGCGTCGGCGGCCAGCATCACCGTCCACGGGTGCCACCGGTCGCTCGCCTGGCCCCCCACGAGGAGCAGCGCGGTGCGCGGCACTCCGTAGGCCGCCAGCAGGATCCCCAGGGTCGCCGGGCTGCCGTGGACCGCCAGCACGTACCAGGGCAGCGCGACCGCGTAGAGGGCGTCGCCCAGATTCGAGGCCAGCTGGCCGGCAAAGAGCAGGCGAAAGCCGCCCCTGCGAAGGGGCGCGAGGCCGCGCATGGTCAGCCCGTCTCGGGTGGGCGCAGGGGATAGGAGAAGAGCAGCACCTCGACCGGCACCGATCCCTCCGGCCGGTTCGCGGGGTGCTTGAGCCGCTCGACGAAGCGGTCGGCGAGCAGCGCCGCGAGATCGGCGTTCAGCTGTGCGAGCTCGTCGACCGTCAGGTAGCACAGGTACTCGCTGTTGCCGGCGGCGTCGCGCCATTCGCGCGGGAAGGTCGCGCGCGTCTCGATCCACTCCCGGTAACGGCCGAGCTGGCGCTCGCGGATGAGGTGGACGAGCGCGCTCGCGGCGACGTCGCGTTCGGGCTCGTCGTGGCTCGAGGCGAAGCTGAACCCGAGCGACGAGGCCTTCCACGGCCGCGCCCGGCCCTTCCCGCCGCCCGCCTCCTCCACCATCCCGTAGCGGGCCAGCTGGCGCAGGTGGAACGAGCAGGTCGTCGGCGACTCGCCGATCAGCTCGCCGACCTCGGTGGCGGTCTTCGCGCCCTCGAGCATGAGCGCCTCGAGCAGGGCGATCCGCACCGGATGGGCGAGCGCGCGCATCGTCTGTGCGTCGGTGAGCTGGCGGATCTCGGGCCGGTTGTCTTCGAGAGACATATCTCGAGACTATACTCTCGAGAGTATTCTGTCAAAGGAAGAGCAGCGCGCGACGCCGGCGCGTACGCCTCGGGGGAGCTATCGATTCATGGGAGGAGCAGGATTCGAACCTGCGTAGGCAGAGCCAACGGGTTTACAGCCCGTCTCCTTTAGCCACTCGGACATCCTCCCGGGTGGGGGCGGAGTTTACTCCGCGTTCCGCAGCGCCTGCGCTTCGGGCAGGCCCTCGAGCTTCTTCAGCGTGTTGTTCTCGATCTGGCGGATGCGCTCGCGGGTGACCCCGAATGCGCGGCCGACCTCCTCGAGCGTGCACGGCTGCTCGCCCTTCAGGCCGAAGCGCAGCTCGATCACCTTGCGCTCGCGCTCGGGGAGCGAGTCGAGGGCGCGGTCGATGTCTTCGCGGCGCAGCGTCATCGTGGCCGAGTCGAACGGCGAGACGGCCTGCTCGTCGGGGACGAAGTCGCCCAGCTCGGACTCCTCCTCCTCGCCGATCGGCTTCTCGAGGCTGACCGGGAGCTGCGCCATGCGCTGGATCTCGCGCACCTCGTCGGTGGTCATGCCGAGCTCGGCGGCGATCTCCTCGGGGCGCGGCTCGCGGCCGAGCCGCTGCACCAGCTGGCGCTCGATGTGGACGACGCGGTTCAGCTTCTCGACCATGTGCACCGGGATGCGGATCGTGCGCGCCTTGTCGGCGATCGCCCGCGTCACGGCCTGGCGGATCCACCAGGTGGCGTACGTCGAGAACTTGTACCCCTTGCGGTAGTCGAACTTCTCGACGGCGCGGATGAGGCCGAGGCTGCCCTCCTGGATGAGGTCGAGGAAGGAGAGCCCGCGACCCAGATAGCCCTTCGCGATCGAGACGACGAGGCGCAGGTTGGCCTCGGTCATCTGCTGCTTCGCGAGCATGTCGCCGCGCTCGATCCGCTTCGCCAGGCTGACCTCCTGGTCGGCGGTGAGCAGCGCGACCTTGCCGATCTCGCGCAGGTAGAGGCGGAGCGAGTCGAGGCTCGGCTCGACGGTCAGGTCGAGCTCGGGCGCCTTCTCGCCGTGGAAGGCCGCGTCCTGCTGCGCCGTCTGCCGGGATTCCGCGTCCAGGAGCTCGATGTTGTGGTCCAGCAGGTAGGTGTAGAAGTCCTCCAGCTGTTCCTTGGTGAGCTCGATCTCCTCGAGCGTGGCCGCAACCTCGTCGAACGTGAGGTAGCCCTTCTCGTGTCCTTCCTGGACCAGGGCCTTGAGCTCTTCGATCTCCGGAAGCGAGATATCGACAGTCAGCATGGGCCCCCCCGAATGCTTCGATTTGCGTTTAGGCGGTCACGAAGAACACCCCACCCGGGCCGCATAAAACACAAAACCCCCGGGCGGCCGGTTGGGGAGACAAAACGGATCGCAGACGCCAGGAGTGTACAAGCGGTTATCAGGCTCGGCAAGGAACTTTCCAGAACCGAATCGCCCCACCTGTGTCACATAGTTGTCACGAGGTCAGGGCCACATCCGCCCGCAGGCGCACGACCGGATCGCCCACCGAGTTCTCGAACACCGGCTCGGCCAGGGCGCCCAGGCCGGACGGCACGTCGCCGTTCCAGCCGAGCAGCTGGCGCAGCACCGCGACGGCCGCCGGCGCGCTCGCGCGCGAGTTGCCGTCGTCGATCCGGACGGCGATCCCGATGCCCTCGCTGGCGAGGCCGATGCTCGAGAGGCCCTCGGCCCCGCCCTTGGCGACGCAGCCGCTGATCGACCGCATCACCTCGGTGTCGAAGTCGCCGTCGGCCCGGACGAGCTCGGGGTGCGCCGTCATCGCCGCGTACTGGCGGGGCAGCGTCTCGGGCAGCCGGGCGTACATCGTCGCGATGACCCGCAGCGGGTGCGCGAACGCGACGACGCCACAGCCGTCCGTCATGGTCGGGATCGCGTCCTTCTCCGTGCCCGACAGCTCCGACATCACCGCGAGCGCCGCCTGCTGCGACGGGTGTGCGGGGTCGCGGTAGGTGGCGGTGTCCCAGCCGTGGTGCACGCTGTTCGCCAGGAAGCCGAGATGGTTCCCCGAGCAGTTGTGGCGCATCCGCTCCTCGGGCGTGCTGCGCTCGTTCTGGAGCGCATCCGGCCCCAGCCCGCACGCCGCCAGGCCGCGCCTGATCGCCTCGACGTGGATGTCCTGGCCGGCGTGCGACGCGCACATCACGGCGAGGATGCGGTCGTCCAGCCCGAGCGCGTCGTAGCCGCCGGAGGCGAGCAGCGGCTCGACCTGGAACGGCTTCGCCGACGAGCGCAGCGTGGTCACCCGCTCGGGGTCGCCGCACGACGCGATCACCGTGCCGTCGCGCCGCACCGCCACCGCGTGAACGCGATGCCTGCTCTCGGGGAACCCGTTTCGGTAGGTGGTGACGACGCCGGTGTCGGACACGCGCGTGCCGACCCTACACGCCGGGGCCCTGCGGATGCGTCCCGACCGGTAGCGTTCGGGTATGCCGGAGCTGCCTGAGCTGGAAGCGTTTGTGATCGCGCAGCGCGAGGCGCTGACCGCGGAGCCGATCGAGTCGGTGCCCGTCGCCCACTTCGCGACCACGAAGACGATCGACCCGCCGCTGCAGTCGCTCGCGGGCCAGCGTTTCACCGCGGTCGGCCGACGGGCGAAGCGGCTGCTCTTCACGGCCGACGGCGGCGACACGATGATGGTGCACCTGATGTCGGCGGGGAAGCTCGTCGTCGGCGGCAAGCGGACAAGTCGTCGATGCTCGTGGTCGCGTTCCCGTCCCGCGACCTGATCATGTCCGAGACGGGCCACAAGCGCCGTGCCGGGGTGTGGCTGCTGCGGCCGGACGCGCTCGCGGCCGAGCTCGACCACATCGGCCCCGAGCCGCTCGATCCGTCCTACACCGTCGCGGTGCTGGCTGAGTCGCTGAAGGCGCGGCCGCACCAGCTGCACGCGTTCCTGCGCGACCAGCGTGCGATCGCCGGCATCGGCCGCGCGTTCGCGAACGAGATCCTGTGGGCGGCCATGCTCTCGCCCTACCAGCGCTCGGCCGCGCTCGGCGAGGAGGACGTCGCCAGGCTCCACGGTGCGATCACCGGGACGCTGGGCGCCGCGGTGGAGCGGCTCGTGCCGCTGTCCGGATCGGGCCTGACGACGAAGGCCGCCCGCGGCTACGCCGTTCACGACCGGCTCGGCGAGCCCTGCGCGCGCTGCGGCGACGCGATCCGGCACGTGTCCTTCGACGAGCACACCGTCTTCTACTGCCCGACCTGCCAGACCGGCGGTCGCGTGCTCGCCGACCGGCGCCTGTCACGCCTGTTACGGGAGTGATCCGGCGAAGGCGGGTACCATCCCGGGCATGCTTGAATCCTCAACCTTCACTCACGACCTCCAGGCAGCCGAGCCCGACGTCCATCTCGCCCTGACCCGCGCCGGCGTCACCGGCGTCGACAAGGTGATCCGGATCGCACACGCGGGCACCGAGCTCCTCTACTACGCCCAGATCGACTGCTTCGTCGATCTCGACCCCGGTCAGAAGGGCGTCCACATGTCCCGCTTCCCCGAGACGGTGGCCGAGTGCATCGACCATGTCGTCATCGGTGAGGCCCTTCACGTCGAGGAGCTGGCCGAGCACATCGCGGCGCGCATCGTCGAGCGCCAGCAGGCGGTCCGCTCCGAGGTCACGATCCGGGCCAAGTTCCCGGTCACCCGGCGGACCCCGGTTTCCGCCCTTGAGACGCAGGAGATCTACCACCTGATCGGCCAGGCGCTCGCGAACGGCAAGGGCGCCCGCCGGCTCGTCGGCGTCGAGGTGCGCGGTCTGAACGCGTGCCCGTGCGCCCAGGGTCTCGTGCGCGAGCGCGCGCACGACCGCCTCACCGAGGCCGGCTACGACAACGGTCAGATCGAGGAGATCTTCTCGCTCCTGCCCGCGGCCACGCACAACCAGCGGGCCGAGGCGACGCTGATGATCGGCACCCGCCGCGAGATCGACGCCCGCGACCTGATCGCGATCGCCGAGAACTCGATGAGCGCGCCGGTGTTCGAGCTCCTGAAGCGGCCGGACGAGCTGCACGTGGTCGAGCAGGCCCACCTGCATCCGCGCTTCGTCGAGGACTCGGTGCGGCTGATGGTGGCAGGCGCGTTCGAGCGCTACACCGACCTCTCCGACGGCTGCTTCGTGCTCGCCCGACAGGTGAACCACGAGACGATCCACAACCATGACGTGCTGGCCGAGCGCCACGGCACGGTCGCGGAGCTGCGCTCCGACCTCGAGCGGCGGAACGGCGGCGCCCCGCGCCACACGACCGCGCGCGACTGGCTCGCAGGCTGACGCTATGAATCGCCGGTGCTGGGCACCGGCGATTCAAGCGCACGTCCCCGGGTGCCGATACGACGGATGTGTCTCGCGCCCGTCTTGTCACGATCCTCGTAGCGGCGTGCGCGATCGCGACGACGGGCTGCGGCAGCTCGGACTCCACGCCCGGCCCCGCGCCGGCCGCGTCCGCTCCTTCCACCGCGGCGGCATCGACATCCGCCGCCTCCGGGCGTCTGTCCTCCTCCGCAGCGACGGCCATCGTCGCCAGGCTCTGGTCGCGCCGCGAGGTGGCCCTTTCGACCCTCTCCATCGCCGCCCTGTCTCCGATCGAGACGGCCGCCGCGGCGGCCCAGGATCGCGCGTACGTCCGTGACGTCCGCTGCGGCTGTGCGCCGCAGAAGGATGCTCACACGATCGTGTCGATCCTTCCCGAGATCCCGCGCACGTCACCTGATCACGCCTTCTTCGCGCAGGTGCGCACCGCGAATCTCTCGAGCGGCGACCACCCCTGGTACGTACTCGCCATCGTCCGCTCCGCCCGTTCGTGGCGGATCGCCTACGTCACCGCCGGCGGATACAAGCCGAAGCCGCCCCTGAGCGGCCTGGGCATCGCCGCGGGCCAGACCGCGGCCGTGACTGCTCGCGATCGGGCGCGGATGGTGCACATCGCCGAGCGCGAGACCGCCTGGGCGGGCAGCCACGGCAAGCACGTGACGCACACCGACTACGGCGCCACTGTCCGGGCACGCGCCGGGCTGCGCGTGGGTGCAGACGGCGTGTTCGGCCTGGCGCTCTCCGGCGGGGGGGTGCTCGCGTGCTACACGCTCCACGAGCTGGACACCTACACGATCCCCGGCGGCCTGGCCCAGAACGACGCGCGTCAGCAATGGGGCCCGCAGCTTGCGCCGGGCGGGTACCGGTCGATCGTGGTCGACTCCGAGGAGCCCTACTGCGCCGCCGGTACCGGTCGCGGCAGTGCCGTCCCGCACACCTGGCTCGACTACCTGCAGCAACGGGTCGCCGTCACCGGCACGCCGATCGCCTAGATCGGATCGGCCGCCCAGAGCTCGGCGGCGAGCAGCTCGCTGACGAGCGTCTCGATGAGCGGGCGCACGTCTGCGTCGCGCGGGATGTCGATGCCGAGTCCAGGTCCCGGCCCGGCGGCGCCGACCGTGACGACCGTGAAGCCGCGCTCGGCCTGCCATTCCCAGACTTCGGCCTCGTAGGCCGACCCGGGCAGGAGCACTGCGCGGTAGCCCGGCCGCTTCGTCAGGTAGACGTCGACGTGTGACCAGTCGCCGGTCTCGCAGGCCTGGGCCGCGACCCGCGGCACCTCGCGCAGCATGAGCGCTGACTGCTCCGCGCTGCCGAACCGCTCGGCGGGCGCGACGATGTACACGGGCCCGCACCCAAGCAGCTCGACGGCGCGGGGGAGCCAGGCCGCCCGCCGCTCGAGCAGCGCCGCGGCCGCCGCGGCTGCCCGGTCTCGCCACCCAGCGGGCGGCGCCGCGGCAGGAGCGAGCAGGCCGCACACCTCGCGCAGGGCGGCGACGGTGCTGCGGTAGCTGGCGCAGGCAACGCCGCTCGGCCCGTCGCCGGCGATCTCGAGGCAGGCATCCGCCTCGCGGCCGATCGCGCTCTTGGGCACGGCCGTGACGCCGACGACCATGCTCGTGCCCAGGTGGCGGCGCATGGCCGCGACCGTCTCGGCGGAGCCTCCAGTGGCCGAGATCGCGAGGACGAGCGTGTCGGCGCTCGGCGGCTGCGGGCTCCCGGTCGAGGCCATCTCGGCGTGCCGCGTCGATGCCGTGCCCGCGCAGCAGCGCGGCGGCGTCGAGGGCGGCGAAGCGTGAGCTGCCCATGCCCAGGAAGAGGACGCGCCGCGCCCGTGCGGCCAGGGCCTGCATCGATTCCAGCTGGGCACCGGTCCCGCCATCGCCTGCGCCCCGGCGAGCACGTCACCGGCGAAGAGCTCGGGGCGCAGGTCAGCCATCGTGCTCCATCAGCCAGCGCATCCCGCCGACCGGCGCGTACATCCATTCCGGCAGGAACGCGGCCGCATACGTGAACTCGTAGGTCTCCTTCTCCACCTCGAGCGCCCGCAGCAGGCCCGCGTCCACCGGCCCGTACGCCGCCAGGAACGACTCGCGCGCACGGGCGATCCAGTCGTCGACGTCGCATCCGGGATCGACGTCGCGGGCGACGTAGCGGCCGAGGTGGTCGAACGAGCGCAGCATCGCGGCCACGTCGCGGAGGGCCGGGCCCGGGCGGGAACGCTCCTCGACCGGCCTGGTCGGCTCGCCCTCCAGGTCGACGACGACGAGCCGTCCATCGGCGGCGCGGAGCACCTGGCCGATGTGGAAGTCACCGTGCAGCCGCTGGAGCGTGACCGGCCCGGTCGGCCTCTCGAGCGCGTCGAGCTCGGCCACGATCCGCGGCCGCAGGTCGCGGAGCTCGGCCGCTACGGCGGCGGGGACGGCCGCGACCGCCGCATCGAGCTGGTCGCGGGCCGCCCCCTGCCAACCGGCCAGATCCGCGCCCGTCGCAATGCTCGACCCGTACCCGGCCAGGGCGGCGTGCAGGCGCGCGGTCTCGGCGCCGAGCCGGGCGATATCGGAGACGTCGCCCGCCTGCATCGCGGCCGCGCCCCACGCCCAGCCGTCCTCGCCGGGGACGAACTCCTGCACGAGCGCGACCGCGTGGCGGTCCCAGTGCAGCGATCCGGCGAACGCGGGCACGCAGTCGAGGCGGGCGGTCTCGGTGAGGTGGCGGCCGAGCTCGACCTCGGGATGGACGCCCGGCCAGATGCGCCGGTAGAGCTTCACGACCAGGCGCTCGCCGACCACGTAGGACGTGTTCGACTGGTCGAGCCCGATCGGCCGCTCCCCGGCCCCGGCCGGGAGCGTCACGCCGGCGTCGACGGAACTGCCACGCCCGCGTTCGGGGTCAGACCCCGGTTGGAGGAGGGCCGACGCGGCGTCGCCCTCGCTCCAGACGTAGGGTCGGCCCCGTCCACCCGCAGGCTCGAGAAGCGCGGCGCCCCCGCCCAGGTCGAGCCGGTCGCACTCCTCGATCCGCCCGATCGCCCCCGCCCTTGCCCCCGAACCAGCGGGCGGCGGCCACGGCCTCGGCGTCGGCAGCGACACGCTCGATGAGGTCGGCCGCCCGCACCGTGCCGGGGCCGGCCGCGAGCCGCGTCGCGATCGCCGCCATGCGCCGGCGCAGGTCGCCGTCGGCCAGCAGTCGGTCGATCGCGGCCGCCATCTCCTCCTCGCCGAACTCGTATGTCGTCAAGGCGGACGCCGAAGCCGGTCTCATCGATGCGCTGGGCGTTGTCGTACTGATCCCAGAAGAGCGGCAGCGCGATCATCGGCTTGCCGAAGTGGAAGCACTCGGTGGTCGTGTTGTTGCCGCCGTGGGTGATCACGAGGTCGACCTGCGGGAGCACCGAAGGCTGCGGCACGAACTCCTCGCCCCACATGTTCTCGGCCACCTCGTACTGGTCGTGCTGAGGGCCCTTCGAGACGATGTAGCGGTGCTTCGTGCGGCCGAGCACGTCGACCAGACGCTTCATCAGGTCGACGTCGGCCGAGCCGAGCGAGCCCAGCGAGAGATAGACCAGGCCCCCCTCGCCGCCGCGCAGCCCCTCCGGGATCTCGAACGCCCCGTCCGAGCCCCGCACGCACGACTCGACCCGGTGCCAGGTCTGGTCGAGCGGATGGCGGCGGGAGTAGTCGGCCTCGGCCGGGTAGACGTACAGGTTGAGGTAGGGCGACGCGTGGATGAACTCGAGGTCGGGCAGCGGCGGGGCGCCGGCCGCCTGCACGAACGCGTCGAACTCCGCCCACATGTCGCGGTGGCGTGCGGTCGTACTCGGCCCGGAACTCGGCCCAGCCCGCCCGTCGCCGGCCGCGTAGCCCGAGAACACGGGCGGGATGGCCGGATCGCGGATCTCGAGCGGGTTGCACGAGGCGATCCGCACCCACGGCCGGCCGCTCGCCGCCAGGGCGGGGAACGCGGGCACGTTGTCCTCGCAGATCACGTCCGGGTCGAGCTCGGCGATGATCTCCTCGAGCCGCGGGTTCACGTAGCGGGAGCCGTCGAGCAGCGCCTGCCAGGTCGGCTGGATGAACGCCCCAGCTGTTCGATCGTCGGCCGGCGGAAGACCGGCGCCGTGTCGCGGATGAAGTCCTTCCAGAACTGGCCCGGCGCCTCCTCGACCTCCGGCTTCGGCCCGAGCCGCATCAGCCGTTCCTCGAACCCGCGGGCCTCCAGCGTCCCGGCGAACGACTCCTCCACGATGAACACGACCCGGTGGCCGCGCTCGCGCAGGACGTCGCCGATGCCCACGCAGTTGTTCGTGGGGCCGAAGGCACCCTCGGGAAAGAAGACGAGCGTCGCCATGGCGGCGCCGAGTATGACCCGCGGCGGGCGGGCCGTGTCGACCCGCCCACCCGGAGGCGTCTGGCTAGGCCGTCGCCCTGGCCGACCGTGCGGCCGTGTAGCGCTCGGCGACCGCCGACCAGTCGATCACATTGAAGATCGCGGCCAGGTAGTCGGGGCGCTTGTTCTGGTACTTCAGGTAGTACGCGTGCTCCCACACGTCGATGCCCAGGATCGGCGTCTGGCCGTCCGAGATCGGGGAGTCCTGGTTGGCGGTGCTCGTCACCTTGAGCGAGCCGTTGTCGACCACGAGCCACGACCAGCCCGAGCCGAACCGGTTCACGCCGGCGTCGGTGAGCTGCTTCTTCAGGTCGTCGAAGCTGCCGAACGCGGAGTTGATCGCGTCGCCGAGCTCGCCGCTGGGCGCGCCGCCGCCGTTCGGCGAGAGCACGGTCCAGAACAGGGAGTGGTTCGCGTGGCCGCCGGCGTTGTTGCGCACCGGGCCCTGCTTGTCCGCAGGCAGCGACGACAGGTTCGCCAGCACGTCGTCGGCCGGCTTGTCCGCCCACTCCGTCCCCTCCAGGGCGGCGTTGGCCTTGTCGACGTACGCCTGGTGGTGCTTGTCGTGGTGGATGCGCATCGTCTGCTCGTCGATGTGCGGCTCGAGCGCGTTGTAGTCGTACGGCAGATCAGGAACCTCATACCCCATGCGGGTCTCCCTTCCGGAGTGGTTTTCGTCCTGTCTATACCCTCTGGCTAGCATATCCCTCCATGCCCGCTCTCCACGGCAGCCGAGGCCTCGTCGTGGGAGGCGCCCATCGGCTCGGAAAGGCGATCGCGCTCGACCTCGCGCAGGCCGGCGTGCACGTCGCGATCAGCTACCACTCGAGCGCCCACGCGGCCGAGGCCACCCGGGCCGAGATCGAGGTGCTCGGCGTGCGGACGGGCGCGTACGCGGCCGAGGCCGGCGATCCCGCCCAGATGGCGGCGCTGGTCGACTCCGCCGCCGTCGAGTTCGGCGGTCTCGACGTCGTCGTCTACTGCCCGTCGGCCGGCTTCGAGCCGGTTGCGCCCGAGGACGTCACCGAGGAGCTCTTCGACGCGGCATTCGACTCGACCGCCAAGGGCTTCATGTTCGCCGCCCAGGCGGCCCACCGGCAGATGGCCGCGTCGGGCGGCGGTGTGATCGTCGCGATCACCGACGTGGCGGGGGTTCAGCCCTGGCCGCTCTTCACGCCCCACGGCGCGGCGAAGGCCGCCCAGATCCAGATGGTGAAGTCGCTCGCGCTGGCGTGGGGCCGCTCCGGCGTGCGCGTGTGCGGCGTCGCCCCCGGCCCCGTGCTCCTGCCCGACGGGATGCGCGGCGCGACCGAGGAGACCGCCCTCGGCACCATCGGCGAGCCGGCCGACGTGTGCCGCGCCATCCGCTTCTGCATCGAGTCGGACTTCGTCACCGGGACGAACATCCTGGTCGACGGCGGCCGCGTCCTGCGGCCGTAGTCCCGCTAGACGGAGCGGGTGATCGCGCCGTCGATGCGGATGTTCTGCCCGGTCAGGTACGCGACCCGGTCGGATGCGAGCAGCGCGATCAGCTCCGCCACCTCCTCGACCTTGCCGTAGCGGCCCATCGGGATCCGCTCCCGGAACTGCTCCTGCTCGGGTAGCGAGTCGATGAAGCCGGGCAGCACGTTGTTCATGCGCACGTTGTCGGCGGCGTAGCGGTCGGCGAAGAGCTTGGTGAACGCGGCCAGCCCGGCGCGGAAGACGCCGCTCGTCGGAAACACCGGGTCCGGCTCGAAGGCGGCGAACGTGGAGACGTTCACGATCGCGCCGCCGCCCTGCGCCACCATGATCGGCGTGACCAGCCGCGTTGGGCGCACGACGTTCATGAAGTAGACGTCCATCCCGGCGCGCCACTGCGCGTCGGTCAGCTCGAGGATCGGCGCCCGCGGGCCGTGGCCGGCGCTGTTCACGAGCACGTCGATGCGCCCGTACCGCTCCATGGCCGCATCGACCAGCCGCTTCAGATCGGCGTCCGACTGGTTCGAGCCGGTGACGCCGACGCCCCCGAGCTCGCCCGCCAGCGCCTCGCCCTTGCCCGACGACGAGAGGATCGCGACCCGGAAGCCGTCCGTTGCCAGCCGGCGGGCGGCCGCGGCACCCATGCCGCTCCCGCCTGCCGTGATCACCGCGACGCGCTCGTCCGCCACGCCCTCACGCTACCTCGGAGACACGCCGGCTCGCGGCGGCCAGCCAGCCGGGATCGATCTCGACGCCCCATCCCGGGCCCCGGGGCGCCGGCAGCCGGCCGTCGCGCACGACGATCGGCGGATCGAAGAGCCCGCCCTGCCACGGGTAGTAGTCCGGCCCCTCGATCGAGAGCTCGAGGTGGCTGCCCGCGTTCGGGATCGCGCACATCAGGTGCTGGGCGAAGAGGGTGACGAGCGAGAGGTTGGCGGAGTGGGGCGTGCACGGCAGGCCCGCGGCGGCCGCCATGTCCGCCACCGCGAGGGCGCGGGTGAGCCCGCCGACGTAGCAGACGTCCGGCTGGACGATGTCGACTGCGGGCATGTCGACCATCCGCCGCCACTGCCACAGGAAGCAGTCCTGCTCGCCGCCGGTGACGTCGAGGTCGAGCGTGGCCGCCACCTCGGCCGTCCACTCGAGCTCCCAGTACGGGCAGGGCTCCTCGAAGTGGTCGACGCCGTGGGCCTGCAGGAAGCGCCCGACCTCGATCGCGCGGGCCGGCGTGTAGCAGCTGTTCGCGTCGACGAGCAGGCGGGCGTCTGCGCCCACCGCGGCGCGCACGGCCGGGACGATCTCCTCGGTGCGGCCGGGCCACTCGTCGCGGTCGTGGCCGCACTCGCGGCCGACTCGGATCTTGAACGCGTCGAACCCCTGCTCGGCCTGAAGGCCGGCGAGCCGCTCGGCCTCGGCCGCGGGTGCGATGTCGCGGCGCATGCTCGAGGCGTAGGCGGGCAGGTCGCGCGGCGCTCCGCCGGCGAGCGTGCAGACGGGCACGCCGGCGCGGCGGGCGCGCAGGTCCCAGAGCGCGGAGTCGACGCCGGCCAGGGCGCGGCAGACGTAGGAGCCGGGGAACTTGTGCTCCGCCTCGAGGACACGGGTGCCCAGCGCCGCCGCGTCGTCGGGATCGCCGCCGAGAACGTGCGGCGCCACCTGGCGGTGCAGCACCTCGGAGGTGATGTCGGCCTGGTAGGGCGACACCTGGCCCCAGCCCTCGGCGCCGTCCCCGTCGCGGACGCGGACGAAGCCGACCCACTCGTTCGCGAACGTCTCGATGCGCGCGACGGCCGTGCCCGCCGTCACGGCACGATCACGTTCCGGATGGCCTCGCCGCGCCGCATCGCGGCCACCGCCAAGTTGATCTCGTCCAGCGGGTAGGTGGCGGTCACGAGCTCGTCCAGCCGCAGCCGCCCCTCCCGGTAGAGCGCCGCGATTTGGGGCACGTCCTCGGCCGGCCGGGCCGAGCCCAGCTTGCTGCCGACGATGCGCTTGCCGTCGTGGGCGAGCCCGCCCGGGTCGAAGCGGGCCAGTTGCCCGGAGGGCGGCATCCCCACGACGACGAGCGTGCCGCCCCGGCGCAGGCAGGCGAGGCCCTGGTCGACCGCGGCGGCCGAGCCGGCCGTCACGATCACGGCGTCGGCGCCGCCGCCGGTGTGTTCGGTGACCGCTGCGACCGGGTCGCACGCCGACGCGTCGATGCCCAGCGTGGCGCCGAGCGCCGCGGCGGCGGCGAGCTTCGCCGCCGACACGTCGATCGCGATCACCTCGCCCGCGCCGGCGATGGCCGCGCCCTGGACGGCGTTCAGCCCGACACCGCCCGCGCCCACGACGGCGACGGTCGCACCCGGCTCGATGCCGGCATCGCGCACGGCCGCGCCGTAGCCGGTCATGACGGCGCACGCGATCAGGCAGGCGCTCGTGTCCGGCACGTCGTCGGGGACGGGCACGGCCTGCGACGCGTGGACGACCGCCTCGTCGGCGAGGGCTCCGCAGCGCATGCCCTGGGCGGCGCGGCGGCCGTCGGCGAGCCGGATCGGCGAGACGTCGTCCAGCCTGAAGCGGGCGGCGCACAGGGCCGGGGCGCCCTCGCGGCAGCGGGCGCATCCGCCGCAGCTGCGGACGAGGCTGATGACGACCCGATCGCCCTCGGCGAGCGCCGCGCCCACGCCGGACGCGACGACGACGCCGCAGGCTTCGTGCCCGAACACGGCCGGGAGCCGGCCGCCCCAGGCGCCGTCGGCATAGGCGACGTCGCTATGGCAGATCGCGCAGGCCGTCACCCGCACGCGCACCTCGTCGGGGCCGGGCGCGTCAAGCGCCACGTCCTCGACGGCGAGCGGCTCGGAGAAGGCATGGCAGACGGCGGCGCGGGGCATTCGGACACTCCAAGATGGTTGATTCCGATTCCCGTGATGTCCTGGGCGGTTGCGAACCTAGCAGCGGACGGACGCAGGTCGCGCTCATACCTTGTTGTATGAGCGCGGCCGAGGACACAGCGATGCGACGGTTCGCAGCCGCAGCGCCGCCAGCTCACGCACAGCGAAAACCCTCGTGCGTTCAGGCGCGCGGGGAATCGGAATCAACCATCTGCCACAGCCGCGGCCAGGAGTAGCATGGAAGGAGATGAGCACCGACGTCGTCGACGCGAGGAAGACGGTGGCAGAGCGACCAGAGCCCGGCGCGATTCCCGTCCTCGACCACGGTTTCGTCCGCCTCGACGGCTGCATGGCCGACGACCTCTCGGTCGTGAACGCCGCCCGCGTCTCCTTCGCGCAGCGCTCCGAGCAGCTGGGCGACCGCGACCAGGGCCTGATCCGGTTCCTGATGCGCGAGCGCCACGGCACGCCGTTCGAGCACAACGCGTTCCGCTTCCACGTCAAGCTCCCGATCTTCGTGATGCGCGAGTGGGCCCGGCACCGGATCGGCTCGTTCAACGAGTGGAGCGCCCGCTACTCCCAGCTCGACCCCGAGTTCTACATCCCCGAGCCCGAAGATGTTCGGACGCAGGTCGGAAAGCCCGGCGCGTACAGCTTCGACCCGGTCGACGCGGAGCTCGCCGAGCACACCCGTGAGACGCAGCGCGCGGTCTACGAGCAGGCGTACGCGGCGTACGTCGAGCTGCTCGACCGGGGCGTCGCCAAGGAGGTCGCGCGCAACGTCCTCCCGGTCGCGATCTACTCCCAGTTCTACTGGACGGTCAACGCGCGCAGCCTGATGAACTTCCTCTCGCTGCGAAACGCCGTCACCGCCCAGCGCGAGATCCGCCGCTATGCGGCCGCCTGCGAGCAGCTGTTCGGCGAGCGCATGCCGATCACGCACTCCGCGTTCATCGCGAACGAGCGCCGTGCCCCCTAGGCTGACCGCCAGTCCTCCAGCGTGATCTCGTACTCGACCTCGCCCTGCTCCGTGCCCGGGAGCGGGTCGTCGAACTCGGGGAAGTAGGTGCGCACGTAGGTCAGCCCGGCCGCGGTCATCACGCCGCGGGACGCCGCGTTCACCGCCATCGTCTGGGCGATCACCCGGCGCACGCCGACCGTCTCGAACGCATGCCGGAGCAGGGCGAGCGACGCCTCTGTCGCCAGACGCCGGCGCCACCACTTCCGCAGGAGCCGGTAGCCGAGGTCGGCGACGCTCGGGTCGTCGGGCTGGTCGGGGCCGTGTGCCGGCGGCAGCATCATGAGACCGACGAACTCGCCGCCGTCGGTCGCGAACGCCATCCAGAAGCCGAGGCCGGGCACCTTGCGGCCGAGCGCCATCCGCTCGGCGTGGCTCCTCTCGACCTCCTCGCGTGTGTGCGCTCGCCCCGAGATGTATCGCAGCACCTCCGGGTCGGCGTCGAGCGCGACCTCCAGATCGAGGTGCTCGTCGGCGAGCGGGACGAGCCGTAGGCGGTCGGTGTGAATAACCGGTGCCAGGCACCGGTTATTCATTGCGCCCTCCGTATCCGAGTGGTGTGACGGTCGTCCCAATCCGCTGGTCGGCAGAGGCACGTATCCCAACGAACCTCGTGTCGACTCACAAAAGGACGGACATGCACATACACAAGATTGTCACGGGCACCCTGGTGGTGGTGCCGGGCCTGGCGATACTGGTCGCGGGGACGGCGACGCCGGCAGTCGCCGCTGCGACTGCCCCGCCCGGCTACCACATCGTGCGCACTGCGGACATCCCGGCGCCGCCTTCGATCCTCGACACGAGCGGCCAGGCGAACTGCCCGGCCGGCACCGTGCCCTGGGGCGGCGGGGCGTCCTTCGACAACGGCTTCGCCGCCGTCGGTACGAGCCTCGAAACCTCCGAGCCTGTCGGCGGAGCCTGGCGGGCGCGCGTCAACAACGCGTCGGGGGCGGCCCAGACGTTCCGCGTGGACGTCATCTGTGCGAAGAAGCCGAAGGGGTACAAGGTGGCGTTTGCCGGCTCGGACAACCCGCCGCACGCCGGCACGCCGGTCACGGTCACCTGCCCGACCGGCACCGTCGTCCTGAGCGGAGGCGCGTTCTCGACCTCCGACACGACTGCGAACCTCCTGACCAGCGCCGGCCCGCTGGGCCCGCACCGGTACACCGCCTTCATGGCCAACACGTCGAACGTCGACCAGCAGGTCACGGCCTTCGCGGTCTGTGGCGCGAAGCCGCCGAAGTACGCGATCGTGTCGCAGTCCGAGACCGACGTGGGGGTCGACGACCCGGCGCTGACGCCGGTCTGCCCCACGGGGACGTCCGTCCTCGGCGGCGGCATACAGGTCGTGAACCCTGGCTTCGACATCGCGATCGCGGGGTCGCTGGACGAGGATCGTCACGGATGGTTCGGCGAGGCCGTCAACCAGCGCGCCGGCGCGACCATGCTCTCCGGCCAGGCGATCTGTGCCGCCTAGCTGTCATTCATCGGCGACGAGCTCGAGCCGGTTGCCGAACGGGTCGTGCGTGTAGCAGCGGCGGACGCCCGGCCAGCGCTCGTCCCACTCGACGTCTGCGCCGGCTGCCTCGAGCCGCGCGGCGACGGCGTCCAGGTCGGCCATGCGCAGTCCGGGGTGGGCCTTGCGGGCCGGCCGGAACTCTGCCTCGACGCCCAGGTGCACGCCAGGCTCGAACCAGACGCCACCGGTCGCGCGCATCGGCTCGGGCTTCTCGATCTCGCGCAGGCCGAGCAGGCCGGCGTAGAACCGCCGGGCGGCATCCTCGCCGCCCGGCGGTATCGCCACCTGCACGTGGTCGAGCGTCGCCAGCTACATCTCCACGACGGCGGGCGGCGCCTCGGCCGCCTCGACGCTCTGGCCGGCCGGAGCCTCGTCGGTGGCCGGGCGCATGTGGCGCAACCCGATCATCGCCACGAGCGCCGCCGCGAAGGTCAGGCCTGCGCCGGTCAGAAGCGCCCGGTCGACGCCGTGTACGAACGACTCGAGCGCGTTGGCCTGGGCGGTCTGGCTGTGGGTGATCGCGAGGATCTGCTTGCCCTGCCCGCCCTGCACGAGCGGCACCAGCTTCTCGGCCTGTGCGTGCAGCGCCGGCGGCAGCCCGGAGATCTTGTCCGACCACGAACTGGCCGCGAGGGTCGTTCCGATCCCGCCCAGGACGGCGATCCCGAGCGCGCCGCCGACCTGGCGGGAGGCGTTGATGACGCCCGAGGCGATGCCGGCCTTCGTCCGCTCGACCGCCGCCATTCCGGTGGCCGAGACGGCGGGCATCGTGAGCGCCATGCCGGCCCCCATGAGCACCTGGAACGGCCAGATCGCGTTGTACGACGATCCGACGCTCACGAACGACAGGCCGAAGAGGCCGATCGACGCCGAGAACATCCCCACCGTCATCAGCCAGCGTGGGCCGACGCGGCCGGACAGGCGTCCGCCGATCGGCGCGACGAACAGGATCATCATCGTCGTCGGCAGCGTCCGCAGGCCGGCCTGGATCGGGTCGTACCCGCGCACGTTCTGGAAGTAGAGCGTCATGAAGTAGATGACGCCGAACAGCGCGAGCCCGACCAGGGCGACGACGATGCTCGACACCGTGAACGCGCGGACGCGGAAGAACCCGAGCGGGATCATCGGGTCGCTGACGCGGCTCTCCCACGTCACGAAGAGCGCGCCGAGCACGATCGAGGCGATGATGAACGACAGGGTGTAGGCGCCGAGCCACGCGTGGTTCGCCGTCTTGATCAGGCCCCACGTCAGCGAGAACAGGCTCGCGCTGATCAGCACGGTGCCGACGATGTCGAGCGACCGGGCCGACGGGTCGCGCGACTCGATCACGGCCCACAACGTCACGCCGAAGGCGACGACGCCGATGGGCACGTTCACCCAGAACACGGCCGACCAGGAGAAGTGCTGGGTCAGGAAGCCGCCGAGCAGCGGGCCGATGGCGAGGCCGAGGCCGGAGATGCCGGCCCAGATGCCGATCGCCTGCGGCAGCTGCTTGCGCGGGAAGGCCGCCACCAGGATCGAGAGCGACAGCGGGTTCAGCAGCGCGCCGCCGACGCCCTGGACGGCGCGGAACGCGATCAGCTGGGTGTCGCTCTGCGCGAGCGCGCATGCCATGGACGAGAGCGTGAACACGACCAGCCCGACCATGAAGATCCGTTTGCGGCCGAACCGGTCGCCGAGCTTGCCGCCCAGCAGAATCAGGGTGGCGAACACCAGGATGTAGGCGTTCACCGTCCATTCCAGGTTCTCCGGCGAGGGCTTCAGCTCGTGCTGGATCGACGGGAGCGCCACGTTCACGATCGTGTTGTCGAGCATGATCATGAAGAGCGCGAAGCACATGGCGAACAACGTCCACCACTTGTGGTTGGGGTGTTCGTGGGTCACAGGGTCTCCTCCGGAGAAGCAGGATTCGGGCGGAACATGCGGCAGAGCGTGTCCGCGACCGCGACGAACTCGGCCAGCGCGGCGTTTCCGTGCACCGCGTGGGCGTGTCCGCCGGCCAGGGTGTAGCCGTACAGGATCCAGGCCGCGTTGTCGGGGTCGATGTCCGAGCGGATCTCGCCGGCAGCCTGGCCGGCGGCGATGTGCTCTGCCATGCGTCCCCGCACCTCGTCCACGCTCGCGGTGAGCGCAGCGCGTACCTGGGGGTCGTCGACGAGGCCGGCCGCCAGCGTCCGCAGGCGGATGGTCTCGATGATGAGCGGATCGGTGGTGGCCCGTTCGGCCACCGCCATCATTCCCGACATCGCGTCGCCCGCCTCGGCCTTGAGCGCGTCCACCATCTCCTTCATCGACTCGGTGGCGTCTCGCAGGACGGCCGCGAACAGGGCCTGTTTCGACGGGAAGTGCTTGTAGAGCGTCGGCTCCGAGCACCCCGCGCCGCTCGCGATGGCGGCGGTACGGGCCCCGCGAAAACCGCGCCAGGCGAACTCGTGGCGGGCCGCTGCGAGGATCGCGCTGCGGCGCTCCTCGGCTGTGAGCCGGGTGTAGTCGACGACCATTTCCGCAGGCTAGTGAATATTCACTAAAGCGGCAAATGGCAACCCTGCGTGGGGTGCGGACAGTGCGTCCGCACCCCACGGGTCAGGCGGTCAGAGCAGCCCGCAGGCCGTGGCCGAGCTCGGCCACGGCGAGAAGCCCACCGCGAGCGTCGCCCGGTAGGCCGCGGCCGTCTGCATCGGGACGGGCCAGTTGTTCGCGTCGCCCCAGATGGCCACGTAGTCGGAGCCGTAGCTCTGCTCGAACGACGGGTCCATCTGGTATCCGCCGTAGTACGGGCCCGCGGGCGAGTACGCCCACCACGAGCCCTCGTAGCCGTGGATGCACGCGAGATCCGCGTACATCGGCGCACGCCGGTGCAGCTCCGCGCGGTACTGGTGTGCGCGGAGGTGCCAGCGTGCGTCCATCGCCTCGAGCGACGGCACGTCGACCGTGAGCCGCTCGCGGCTCTTGGGAGTCAAGATGATGCCGAGCTTCCACGCCCGGTGAACCGCCCGGCCGCGCCGGAGACGGATGTCCTGGCGCAACTTGTGGACGAGCTTGGGATGTGGAGCCTGCCACCACGGGATGAACCCGGGCGACTGTGATGCCTGTGCAGTCGGTGCGGTGATCATGGTGGCCGCGAGCACCGTCGCGGCGGCGAGTTTCGACTTCAGGGCTTCTCTCCTTACTCGACAGCAGAAGCACTGCCGGCTGGACGCCCTCCTTGACCAGCCGCGCAGGCGGACGCCCCCGGGTGGGGACTCCGCGGTGTTGCTTCCAATCGCTGTTCCGGCACGTTGCGTGCCTCCTGCGATCGGGCCCGTATGCTCCGGCCTGAGCACACCCCCTGGCGGCCGGAGCGAAGGCGGGAGTGTAGATACCCGCGCGGACGCACGCGCAGTCACCCGGCCCTCATGTCTTGCGCCCGTCGCGCCGATTACGTCCATAGACATGGCTTCTCTGTCCCGTCAGCAGGCGATCTCGATGCTCTTCTCCGGCCTCGCCGCCGACCTCGAGTCGGACGAGGGCGCGATCGTGACCGTGCAGCCGTCCGGCATGGCCGGCGACACGGTCTGGGTGACCGCCCCGCGGCTCCAGGTGGCCGGCGGCATGCGCCTCCGCGGCCGGCTGCTGGACGGCGACGGCGAGCCCTGGATCGTCTCCCTCGTCGTCGACGAGGCCGACTTCCACAACCACGATCTGGCCCGCGTCCGCCTCCGCGCCGACGCCGTGACCGCCGACGCCAGCCGCCGCCGCAACCCGCGCGTCCCCGCCGGCGGCATCGCCTGGCTCTCGGCCGTGAACTGCCGCCACGTCGTCGACGGCGACCGGGTCGACGGGACGATGGTCGACCTCTCCCGCGACGGCGTCGCGTTCGCCACCAACCGCGTGCTACGGCCCGCCGACCGGCTCACCTTCCACGGCCGCTTCTTCGCCGACACCGTCGAGGCCGAGGTGCGCGTCACCTCCGTACGCGACGCCTCATCGGGGCGCCTCGTCGTCGGCTGCAGCTTCATCGAGATCGACGCCGAGAACCAGGCCCGCGTCGAGCGGCTCGCGACCAGCGCGCCGGCCCCCGGTCGGCCCGCCGCCTTCGACGTCTCCCAGCTGCGCGTCCTGGCCGCTGACGACGAGCCCGACCAGGGCGGCTGGCGGCGCCGCTTCAAGAGGTAAACTCGGGACCGCCATGGGCGGTTCTGGCATCTACCCGCTGTTCTTCGCGATCGCGATCGTCTGCTATCTGGCCGCGGTCGTCATCGCCCTCCCGCTCGGCGCCCTGCTCGAGGTCGTCAACGAGGACGTCAGCCTCTATCCGCTCGCGATCGGCGCGTTTGCGATGGCGATCGGGATGCTCCTCGAGACGCGGACGAGCTAGCGCCACCGCCGCGCGCGCGGCCGTATGCTGGTCGCCGTGTCGCTTCGGTGCAGCGAGGACGAGTTTGCGGCGATCGCCGAGGCGGAGCTCGATGCGCTGCCGCCCTGGATCAAGGAGCGGATCGAGGCCGCCAACGTCGCAATTGACATCCAGGACGAGCGCCAAGGGTCGCCCCGGACGCTCGGCCTCTTCCGCCAGTCGTCGTCGCAGGGCATGCAGATGGCCGAGATCACGCTCTTCCGCCTCCCGATCCTGCGCGCCGCCGGCCGCCGCCAGAACCTGCGCCGGGCCGTCCACGACGTGCTCCTGCACGAGCTCGGCCACCTGTTCGGCATGTCCGAGTCCGACCTGGACGAGTTCACGATCGGCAACAACCCCCGCCCCGGCGCGACGCCGGTGCATCCGCCGGCGCCGGCATCCGGCGCCTAACGCTCGCCCAGCGCCCGCAGGTAACGGTCGGCCGAGCGCAGTACCTTTGCACGGGCGTCCGCGGCCATGATCGCCGGCCACCACGCGCCGTAGGCGCGGTCGAACTCGAGCTCCTCGACGCGTCCGCGGATGCGGCGGATCTCGGCCGCCGGGAGGGGGATCAGATTGGGGTAGCTGTACATGAAGCTCGCCCAGTCGCGGTCGGACACGACCTGGACGATGTCGCCCGTGAGCAGCGCCCCGCGGCCGCCCGCGCCGCCGCGCCACAGGCACACCGTGCCGCCCTCGAAGTGCCCGCCCAGCCGGTGCAGCTCGAGGCTGTCGCCGAGGTCGAGCCGCTCGCCCGACCAGTGCTCGACTCGCGCGTCGGGCCGCATCACATGCTCGCGGTCGGCCTCGTGCAGCAGCACGCGGGCGTCGAGCCGCTCAGCCCACTCGACCATGGCGGAGTAGTAGTGGGGATGCGAGATCGCGATCGTGTGCACGCCGCCTGCGGCGCGCACCGCGGCCTCGGTGTCGGCGTCGATCAGCGTGACGCAGTCCCACAGGAGCCCGCCGACGTGCAGCGCCCGCTGGCCGATCCCGAAGGTGGGCTCGGTGCCGATGCCGAGCAGGCCCGGCTCGACCTCCTCGATGCGGTTGTGGTGGTCGGCCGCGACCTCGGCCGGCGTCGTCCAGCGCTGGCCGGCGTGGCCGACGTACTGGCGCTCGTCGAGGCAGATCGGACAGGCCGGCGGCGGCTGCTGCGACGGCGGGTACTGCGTCCCGCAGGTGACGCAGACGAAGGCGTCCACGGCTCCGCTAGGAGTAGTGGATCACGCTGCGGATGCCGTCCTGGGCCTCCATCAGCTCGAAGCCGCGGTTGACGTCGGCCAGCGCGAGGTGGTGTGAGACGAACGGATCGACGTCGATGTCGCCCGCCAGCCAGCGCTCGATCAGCGCCGGGACGCCGTCGCGGCCCTTGACGCCGCCGAACGACGAGCCGGCGATCCGGCGGCCGGTGATCAGAAAGCGGGGGATCACGTCGAGCGTCTCGCCCTTGCCCGCCACGCCGGCGACGGTGGCGAGGCCCCAGCCCATCCGCGCCGCCTCGACGGCCTGGCGCATCACCCTGACGTTGCCCGTCGCCTCGAACGTGTAGTCGGCGCCGAAGCCGCCCGTCATCTCGAGGATCTGGGCGACGACGTCGTCGCCGCCGATCAGGAGGTCGGTCGCGCCCTGGCCCCGGGCCAGCTCGAGCCGGTCGGCCGACATGTCGACGCAGACGATCCGCTCGGCGCCCTGCAGCCGGCAGCCGGCGACGGCGCCCAGGCCGACCATGCCGGCGCCGAAGACGACGCAGGTCGTGCCCGGATCGACGCGGGCGGTGTTCATCGCTGCGCCGAGGCCGGTCGAGAGGCCGCAGGCAAAGAGGCAGGCGCCGTCGAGCGGCGCCTCCGGATTGATCTTCGCGAGCGCGATCTCCGGCATGACCGTGTACTCCGCGAACGTCGAGGTGCCCATGAAGTGCCGGATGGGCTCGCCGTTGCGCGAGAGCCGGGCGGTGCCGTCGGGCAGATAGCCCTTGCCCTGCATGTCGCGGATCGCGAGGCATAGATTCGTGCGCGGGCTCTTGCAGTGCACGCACTGGCCGCACTGCGGCGAGAAGAGCGTCACGACGTGGTCGCCCGCGGACACCAGCGTGACCCCGTCGCCGACGCGTTCGACGACCCCCGCGCCCTCGTGTCCGAGCACGGCGGGGGCGTAGCCGGACGGGTCCGCGCCGGATGCCGTGTAGAGGTCGGTGTGGCAGACGCCGCACGCCTCCAACCGGACGAGCACCTCGCCTGGACCGGGATCGGCGAGGTCGACCTCCTGGACGACGAGCGGTGCGCCGAACTCCTCCAACACCGCTGCCTGCATCCTCATAGGGCGCGAGTGTACCCTGTCCGCCGACACCGTGGCCGACACCACCCCGAACGCCGACATCGTGCTCGAGGCCGACCGCCTGCTCGGGGCTGCGGGCGAGGCTGATGTGCCGGTCCGGCTGGTGGGTGGGCTGGCCGTCCGGGCGCATTTGCCCGCCGGTACGGAGCCCGTCTTCGTCCGCGAATACAAGGACATCGACCTGGTCACCCTGAAGGGCCGCGGCCGGGCCGTCTCGGCCTTCATGACCGAGCAGGGCTACGAGGCCGACCGGGTGTTCAACACCACGAACGGCCACCGCCGGCTGCTCTATTACGACGTCCCCCATCAGCGTCAGGTGGACGTCTTCGTCGGCGCGTTCGAGATGTGCCACTCGATCCCGATCACCGAGCGGATCGACCTGCACCCGACCGCGGTCCCGCTGGCCGAGCTCATGCTGACGAAGATGCAGATCGTCGAGCTGAACGCCAAGGACCAGTCCGACATCGTGACGATGCTCTTCCACAACGAGGTCGGCGACGGCGACGACGGGATGATCAACGCCCGCCGGGTCGGGGCGTTGTGCGCGTCCGACTGGGGCCTGTGGCGGACGACGAAGATGAACACCGAGCGCACGCGCCAGGCCCTCGAGGCGGGCGCGCCCGAGGTGCGTGACGTCGCCGGGCCGCGGCTGGAGCGGCTGTGGCAGGCGATCGAGGACGCGCCCAAGTCGGGCCGCTGGAAGATGCGCAACCGCGTGGGCGACAAGGTGCGGTGGTACGAGGAGCCGGAAGAGGTCGGCTGATTGTTAAGGGGACAGTCCCTAACGATCAGGGACCGTCGCCACCTACGGGCGTGAGCGCAGCGCGATGTAGAGGTCGACCCGGTCTTCCATCGAGCCGAGGTCGCGGCCGGTCAGCTGCTCCACCCGGTCGAGCCGGTGGCGCAGCGTGTTCACGTGGACGTGGAGCGCCGTGGCCGTCTCCTGCCAGCGGCAGCCCGAGGAGAGGAAGCGGTCGAGCGTCTCGACCAGCCGCGACCGGCGGCGGGCGTCGTGCTCCTCCAGCGGCCGCAGCAGCGCCCGGCGGAACGCGGCCAGCACCTCCTCGTCCTGGAGTGCCAGCAGGAGCGAGTGCGACCCGACCTGGTCGTGCGTGGCCCAGCCGGCGTCGCGCCGCAGGCGGGCGAAGCGGCAGGCGTGGCGGGCCTCGACGACGGCCGTACGCAACCCCGAGGAGTCGGCCGCGATGCCGCCGACGCCGATCGGCTCGTCCATGCGCTCGTGCAGGCGCGCGGCCAGCCTGGCCAGGCCGTCCTCGTCGCCGGGCCAGCCGACGACGGCCACGAGCTCGCGGGTCTTGACCGCGGCGACCGCCGGCACCTCGGCGTCGGCCAGGGCGCTCTCGAGCCGGTCGAGGCCGCCCTCGCCGTCCTCGCACTCGCACACGATCGCCGCCAGCGGAGCCGCGGCGTCGAGCCCGAACGTCGCCAGGCGGGCCGCCGTCGTCCGCGCCTGCGAGGCGCCGGCCATGATCAGGTCGACGAGCTCCGCCGCCAGGCGGCGCTCGTTCCCGCGCAGGACCTGGAGGCGGGCCAGCTCGAGCCCCAGAAACGGGAGCGTCTGGTCGACCGCCCCCCGATCGTCGTCGCCCAGGCCGGACGCGCCTGCCGACACCACGAGGTGGGCCTCGGTGCGGCCGACCGCGACGATCGGGAAGGCCACCCAGCCGTTCGCCGTCACCGGTTGCGGCTGACCGAGGGCGAGGCGGTCGGCGCACACGCAGGCGACGTCGCGGTCGGTCGCCGCGCCCGCGATGACGTAGCGGCCGCGGCCGAGCATCCACGGCCGCAGACGCGTGCCGAGCACGTCGAGGATGCCGTCGAGGCCGGCCCCGTGGCCGGCCGCGTGGACGAGCCGGTCGTTGCGCAGCACCCGCTCGCGGAGCGCCTCCTCGCGCTGGCCGTAGACCCGGTCGACAAACGCGCGCGAGACGGCGATGAACGGCACGTCGAACGGGACGGCGAAGAGCGGCAGGCCGGCCGCCTGGCAGGCTGCGACCAGGTCGGGGGGCATCACCGCGTCGGGCTGGGGCAGGCCGTAGCCGAGGGCAGCCACGTCGCTCGCGGCGAGCGGCGCGACGAATCCGGTGCTGGTCGTGCCCGCATCCCGCCAGACACCCGTCGTCAGGATGAGCTCGCCGCCCTGGAGGTAGCGGGTCGGGTCGGCCAGCTCGGTTGTGTGCACCCAGCGGATGACGCGCTCGAGGTCGCCGCCGACCACGACCTTCAGGTCGAGTTCGGGTACCTCGAGCAGCTCGCTGACACGCATTGCCATTGGATGATCCTCTAATCGCGATCGTACAACGTTGCAGGGTTCGACCCTTGTGAGGAGTGCAGCGATCCGTGAGACTCGCCGCGATGGGGGGGTTCACCTGGCCCGGCGATCACCGCTCCGCTCTGGCGCTCACGTTCGACGTCGACGCCGAGTCCGCCATTCTGGCGGTCGACCCGAAGTACGCCCGCCGGCTGACCACCATGAGCCACCAGGCCTACGGGCCGAAGGTGGGCGTGCCGCGCATCCTGCGGATGCTCGAGCGCAACGGCATCACCGCCAGCTTCTTCGTGCCCGGCCTGACGGCCGACCGCTATCCCGGGACGGTCGAGGCGATCGTCGCCGCCGGTCACGACCTGGGCCATCACGGGTACTCGCATGTCCCTTACCACGACCTCTCAGACGACGAGCAGCGCGCGGATGTTGAGCGGGCGCTCGAAAGCCTCGAACGGATCACCGGCCGCCGGCCCGAGGGATTCCGGGCGCCGTGGTGGGAGCTGACCGACGCCACGCCCGCTCTCCTGGCCGAGTATGGCTTCCGCTGGGACTCGAGCATGATGGACGACGACCGCCCCTACCTGCTCGATACCGGGAAGGGCGTGCTGGCCGAGTTGCCGGTGCACTGGATGCTCGACGACTGGGAGCAGTACGCCTTCCTGCCCGAGCCGAACGTCGGCGCGGTGATCGAGTCGCCCGCGAAGGTGCTCGATCTCTGGACCGGCGAGCTCGACGCGCTCGCCGCCGAGGGCGGGCTGATGATCCTGACGAGCCACCCGTTCCTGTCCGGCCGCGCGTCGCGCGTCGCCACCCTCGAGCGGGTCGTCGATCACGCCCGCGGCGCCGGCGGGATCTGGATCGCGCCGCTCAGCGAGATCGCTGCGCACGCCCGCTCGGTCATCGCCGAGACGGATGCCCGGCCGGTGCCGAGCGTCCACATCGAGGACGGCATCTATGGAGATCCCCATTGAGTAGGCCCGTCGCGCTCGTCACCGGCGCGGGTGGCGGCATCGGCGGCGCCTCCGCCGCCGCGCTCGAGGCGGCCGGGATGGAGGTGGCCCGCACCGACCTGCCCCTCGACGTCGCCGACGCCGATGCGGTGGCCGGCCTGGTCGCGCGTACCGAGCGGGAGCTCGGACCGATCGACGTGCTCGTGAACTGCGCCGGCCACCTGACCGAGACGCCGATCGCCGACATCTCGGACGCCGAGTGGCGGCGGATGCTGCGCGTGCATCTGGGCGGCACCTGGCACACCTGCCGCGAGGTGGCGCCGCGGATGGCGGCGCGAGGCCGGGGCGCGATCGTGAACACGAGCTCCGAGCTCGCCATCTGCGGGGCCGAGCTGCACGCCCACTACTGCGCCGCCAAGGGCGCGATCGTCGGTCTGACGAAGTCGCTCGCGCTCGAGCTGGCCGGCCGCGGCGTGCGCGTGAACGCCGTGGCTCCCGGCGCCACCGACACCGCCCTGCTGACTGACCTGTGGCGCACGCCGGAGTACCTCGGGTCGCTGCCGCTGCGGCGGCTCTCGACCCCGGCCGAGATCGCCGCGTCGGTCGCGTTCCTGGCCTCCGACGCCGCGAGCTACGTCACGGGCGTCGTGCTCTCCCCGAACTCGGGCGCGGTGATATGAGGGTGGCGCTCGTGACGGGAGCAGCCACCGGGATCGGCGCCGCGACGGTGGACCTGCTCGAGGAGCGCGGCCTGCGGGTGGCCCGCAATCACCTCCCCGGCCAGTCCGTCCCCGGCTACTCGGCCCCCGCCGACGTCGCCGACCCGGGTCAGGTGCTGGGCATGGTCGAACGGGTGCGCGCCGACCTCGGCCCGGTGGAGGTGCTCGTCTGCAACGCCGCGCACATGGTCATGGGCGGGATCGACGAGGTCGGTCCCGACGCGTTCTGGAAGGTGATCGACACGAACCTCACAGGGAGTTTCAACTGCATCCGCGCCTGCGCCCCGGCGATGGCCGATGCCGGCTTCGGCCGCATCGTCACGGTCGCCTCGGGATGGGGCGTGACCGGCTGGCCGCGCGCGAGCGCCTACAGCGCGTCCAAGGCCGGGATCATCTCGATGACGCGCGCCGTCGCCCGCGAGCTCGGCCCGCAGGGCATCACCGCAAACGCGATCGCCCCCGGCGTGGTCGACACGCCCCAGCTCGACGTCGACGCGGGCGACGCCGGCGTCAGCCCGGCCGAGATCCGCGTTCGCTACGGCGCCGGGGTGCCGCTCGGCCGGGTCGCCCGTCCCGAGGAGGTGGCCGCCGTCGTCGCCCACCTGTGCAGCGAGGAGGCCGGCACGATCACCGGCCAGGTCGTCGCCGTCGCCGGAGGCGCCCTGTGAGCGGCGGCCGCTACATGCCGGCGGATGCGTTCCGCAACCCGCGTTTCTCGGGCGTGCGCACCTACATGCGTCTGCCCCACGTCACGGCGCTCGACGACGTCGACGTCGCCGTGCTCGGGCTGCCGTTCGACACCGCCACGAGCTTCCGCTCCGGCGCCCGCTTCGGCCCGGAGGCGATCCGCTCGGCCTCCGCGCTGCTGCGGCCGTACAACCCCGAGCAGCAGGTCGACATCTTCGCCCACCTCTCCGCGGTCGACGCCGGCGATCTGGCCGTCGCCCCCGGCGACACCGAGGCCACCTATGCGCTGGCAGAGGAGGACCTGGCGCCGATCGTCGCGGCCGGGATCTTCCCGGTCGTGCTCGGCGGCGACCACTCCATCACCCTCGCCGAGTTGCGGGCGCTGTCGCGCCGGCACGGGCCACTCGCGCTCGTCCACCTCGACGCCCACGGCGACACCTGGCACGAGTACTTCGGCCAGCGCTACTTCCACGGGACGACGTTCCGGCGGGCGGCCGAGGAGGGCGTGATCGACCCGTCCAGCTCAGTGCAGGCGGGGATGCGGGGATCGCTGTACGGGCCGGAGGACATCACCGACGCCCGCGAGCTCGGCTTCACCGTCCTCTCGACCCGGGAGCTGCGCGAGCTCGGCCCGGCCGCGTTCGGCGACCTCGTCCGGCGCACGGCCGGTGCCCGGCCGGCGTTCCTCTCGTTCGACGTCGACTTCTGCGACCCGGCCTTCGCGCCGGGGACGGGCACGCCCGAGATCGGCGGCCCGAGCACGTCGGAGGCGCTCGACTTCGTGCGGGCGCTGCACGGCGTCGCCCTGGCCGGATGCGATGTCGTCGAGGTCGCGCCCGCCTACGACTCGCCCGGGCAGCCGACCGCGCTACTCGGGGCGACGATCGCCTGGGAGGCGATCTCGCTGCACGCCCGCGCCTGTGCCGCCGCCGCGGAGGCCGGCGCGTGAGGCTCTACTACGCCGGCGACGTCCACGGCTCCGAGAAGTGCTGGCGCAAGTTCCTCGGCGCCGCCCGGTTCTACGAGGCGAACACCCTCATCATGGGCGGCGACATCACCGGCAAGCTGATGGTGCCCGTCGTCGCGAAGGGCGACGGACGCCACGAGGCGACCGTCCTCGGCCGGCTCGAGACGGTCACCGACGACGGGCTCGACGAGCTCGAGAAGCGCATCCGCTTCAACGGCTTCTACCCGTACCGGTGCGACCGGGCCGAGTACGACCGCCTGAGCGCCGACCGGGAGTACCGCGACCAGGTGTTCACGGACCTGATGGTGGCGGAGGTGGCGCGCTGGATCGCGCTCGCCGAGGAGCGACTCGACGGCACCGGGATCCGCTGCTACGTCATGCCCGGCAACGACGACGAGTTCGCCATCGACGCCGCGCTCGAGTCCACGACGGTGGTGAACCCGGACAACCGGGTCGTGCGCCTCGACGAGGAGACCCAGATGCTGTCGTGCTCGTGGACGAACCCGACGCCGTGGGACAGCCCCCGCGAGCAGCCCGAGGAGGAGCTGCTGGAGCGTCTGCACGGCCTCGCCGCACAGCTCGAGCCGGGCGTGAACACCGTCTTCAACCTGCACTGCCCCCCGCACAACACCAGCCTCGACCGCGCCCCCCAGCTGACGGACGACCTCAAGGTCGTGCTCGACGGCGGCGAGCCGCGGATCGTGCCGGTCGGCTCGACGGCCGTCCGCGCCCTGATCGAGGAGATCCAGCCCGTGCTCTCCCTGCACGGGCACATCCATGAGTCGAAGGCGATCGCGAAGATCGGCACGACCACGTGCGTGAACCCCGGGAGCGCCTACTCGGAAGGCGTGATCGACGGGGTCGTGGTCGAGCTGCGCGGCCGCAAGATCAGATCCTGCCAGCTCGTGACCGGATAAGGAGGGAAGACTTGGCCACCGAAGCAACGGACGCCCCGCAGGTTTTCGCCCGCAAGGCGACGGGGCTGCGGCGTGAGGCATCAGCCCGCGACGTCTTCATCTACAACACGAACAACCAGAACATCGGCATCGGCGTCGCGTTCGTCGTGCTGCTGGTCGCGCCGTTCTACGCGGGCGCGAGCATGGTGACGGCGACCATCTTCGCCGGGCTGTTGTCCCTGCCGATGGCGTGCGTCTACGCGTACTTCGCCTCGGCGATGCCCCGCTCGGGCGGCGACTACGTCTACATCAGCCGCTCGCTGCACCCCTACCTGGGCTTCCTGTCGTCGTGGAACTGGATGGTCTGGCTCGTGACCTACACCGGCATCCCGGCGGCGTACCTGGCCCAGTACGGCCTCTCCGGCCTGTGCCGCGAGGCGGGGTTCGCGCTGAACAGCCCGCGGCTGATCTCCTACGGCGACAACTTCACCCACAAGTGGTGGATCTTCGCCTCCGGGACGATCCTGCTCACCCTGTTCGCGATCATCTTCTCGCTGGGGACGCGGCTCTACTTCCGCGTCCAGAGCGTGTCGTTCGTGATCGCGATGGTCGGCGTGGTGACGGGCATCGTCATTCTCGCGGTCGCCGGCCACGGCGATGCGACGTCGGGGATCAACGCCTACGTCAGCGGCCTCGGCGGCTCGCACGACGCCGTCGCCGCGGCGGCCAAGTCGTCGGGGAACCTGCAGCAGGCGAGCTTCGACCTCAAGGAGACGCTCTACGCGATGGTGTGGCCGCTCTTCATCACGCTCTACGCGATCACGTCGAGCTTCATCGGCGGCGAGGTGCGCAACGCGAAGCGGTCGCAGTTCCTGGCGATGCCCGGGTCGATCGTCTACGTGACGATCCTGATGCTCCTGATCCTGATCGGGCTCGGGCACGCGTTCGGCACCACCCTGCTCGGCCAGGTCGGCGCCGCCGACCCGGCCGCGCTCGGGCTCGGCTCGACCCCGACCTACAACGAGCTCACCGCCGCCCTCGTCCACAACCAGGGCTGGCTGATGATCGTCCTCGGCGTCAGCTTCGTCTTCTGGACGTACGTGTGGCTCCCGATCAACTTCCTGGCGGCCACGCGGGCGATCCTGGCGTGGGCGTTCGACGGGATCTTCCCGCGGAAGCTGTCCGAGGTGAACGAGCGCTACCACACCCCGATCTACGCGATCGCGCTGATCTGGATCGCCTCCGAGGTGTGCCTGTACCTGTACGTCGACGGGATCTTCAACACGCTGAACGGGATCTTCGCGTGGATCCTCTCGTTCGTCCTGTGCTCGATCGCGGCGATGGTGTTCCCCTACCGGCGGCGCGACCTGTGGCAGGCGTCGCCGTGGAACGGGTCCACGGCGGGCATCCCCAACATCACCCTGCTCGGCGCGCTGTCGACGGTCTGCCTGCTCTTCTGCGAGTACTGGTTCTGGTACGACCCGGGCCAGGGCTTCGCCACGTGGGGCACGACCCTGCGCTGGGTGATGGTGCTCATCATCCCGACCGCCACCGTGATCTACGGGATCGCGTGGTTCACCAGCAAGCAGCGCGGCGTCTCGGTGGACAAGGTGTTCGCCGAGATCCCGCCCGAGTAGGAGGAGCCGGCATGTCATCGATCGCATCGCAGCAGACCCGCCAGGGCTGGCACTCGGTCCTGGTGGGCGGCATCGCCACCTTCATGGGAGCGCCACAGGTCGAGCCCAGCGCCGACGCCCTCCGGGCTGCCGGCGCGCGGGCGGCGTTCGTCGGCATGCCGTTCGACTCCACCACGATCGCACGTCCGGGGGCGCAGCTTGGCCCCCGGGCCGTGCGCGACTGGTCGAGCCACACCCTCTCCTACCACGGCGAGTACGACCTCGACATCTTCGAGGAGCTCGGCGTGTGCGACATGGGCGATGTGCCGGTCGTGCCGGCCAACGCCCCGAAGACCGTCGACCTCGTCGCCGACATCATGGGCGAGGCCATCCGGGCCGGCGCCCTGCCGGTGCTGTGCGGCGGAGAGCACATCACCACGATCGGCGGCTCGATGGCCGTCGACCGCCACGCGCCCTCCGGGACGTACGGGCTGATCCTGGTCGACACCCACCTCGACACGGCGCCGGACGTCGGCGGCGAGACGATCAACCACTGCTGCCCGATCACGCGGGCGATGGAGCTCGACGCGTTCGACCCGACGAAGTGCGTCATCATCGGGCCGCACGGGGCGATGAACCCGAAGAGCGAGTACGCCTACGTGCGCGAGGCGGGCGTGAAGGTCTACCACGTCTCCGACGTCGACAAGCGCGGCGCCAGGACCGTGGCGGAAGAGGCCGTTGCGATCGCCTCGGACGGCACCGACGGCGTCTATTTCAGCTTCGACGTCGACAGCCTCGACAGCTCGGTCTGCGCCGGCACGTGCGTGCCCACGATGGGTGGACTGACCGCCCGCGAGGCGCTCACGATGGTGTCGGTGATCGGCCGCTGCGACCTCGTCGCGATGGACGTGTGCGAGGTGGCGCCGGCCTATGACAACGGCGAGTCGGCCATGGCGGCCTGCCAGGTCATCGTCGACACGCTCGCGGCCTATGCGGACGCACATCGCTAGGCCGTCGTCGCGATCGCGGCCCACGCGGACGTACCTCGCTGGGCCGTGACTGGCGCCTGGCACCACCTCCCGGTGCCAGGCACCGGCCATTCCCGGTCTAGGAGACCGCCTCGGTGAGGCGGGCGTCCTGGGTGCGCGCGAGCGCGACCAGGCGCGAGAGGGTCACGTGGCGGCCGAAGACGGCGATCAGCTCGAGCGCGGCGCCGCGCTGCCAGCCGTACGCGTAGGCAGGTAGCCCCTCGAGGGTGCCCTCGAGCATCAGCCGGGGCGTGCCCGGGGCGCCCGGTGGGACGGTGATGGCGTGCGCGTGCAGCTGGCGGGTGATGTGGGCGGTGGCCTGGGCGTCGGCGATCACGATCCCGGCGGCCGCCGGCTCGCGATAGGTCATGGCCTCGCTCATGATCCCGACCTGGGCGGGGCGGGCGAAGCCGGCCGAGTACCCCGCGACGTAGGCGCGTCGATCGGCGGCGCGGGCGGCCGCCGACTCGTGCAGCAGCTCATGGGCGAGCGTGATCGGCTTCGTCGCGGTGGCCTGGGGGACGTAGCCGGGGCCGAGGTCGGAGGCGTGCAGGACGAGGAGCTTCGGGCTCGGCAACGGACGGCTGGCCTGGGCGGCGGGCTTCGTGGCGCCGCCGCCGCCGCAGCTCGTCGCGAGGAGGGCTGCGAGGGCGACCAGGGCGATCGGTGTGGTGCGCTTCACCCGCTCCCCATCGGCCCCTGCCGTCACTGGCTTGAACCACCGGTGCCACGCACCCGGTGTTCAGGCGGCGTCGTGGAAGATGATCCCGAGGGTCGTGCGCTCGCCGCCGAGCACCGTCGCGACGCCGTGGCGCATCGCCGCGCGGTAGAAGCCGCGCGTGCCCTGGACGGGGCGGGTGCGGGTGGGGAAGACGAGGAACGCGCCCGGGTCGAGGTCGATCACGTGCGCCCGCGACTGCTGCCGCGGCCGGCCCTCGACGAGCACGAACTGCCCGCCCGCGAAGTCGCCGATCGCGCTCAGCAGCGTGACCGCCTGCAGCGGGAAGGCGACGTCGCCGTAGACGTCCTGGTGCAGGGCGTTGTGGCCGCCCTCGCCGTACCGCAGGATCAGCGGGGTCGGCCGTGTCTGGCCGGCCTCGTGGCAGCGGTCGAGGAACCCGTCGAGCCCGGCGGGCAGGTCGGCCGGCTCGCCCAGCTGCCCGGCCCAGCGGTTGGCCGTCTCGGCCAGCGGCGGGTAGAGGGCCCGGCGGGCATCGGCGATCGCGTCGGGCAGCGGATTGTCGAAGTAGCGGTAGGTGCCCTCGCCGAAGCGGTGGCGGCGCATCTCGATGGTCGAGCGGAAGCGGCCGTCCTCGAAGCTCGCGGCGAGGCCGGCGCGCTCCGCCGCGGTCAGGATGGGCGGTGTCTGGACGAAGCCGGCCTCGTCGACCCGCGCCTGGAGGGCGGGCCAGTCGAGGGCGGCGATGCGGTCTGCGATCGATTGGGGCATGTGAGATGAACGCGCGAGGGCGGCGGGATGTGAGATCGGGTTGTCATGCGACCTTTGGGAAGAGCCGTCGCGCCGCGGCCGGGTCACCCGATGCCAGGGCGGCGGCGATCCGCTCCGCTCCGCCCGGCAGGAACGGGGCGATCTCGGCCGCGATCGCCGCGCAGGCCGCGAGCGCGTCGGCCAGCACGGCCGCCCGCGCCTCGCCCTCGAGCTTCCATGGGCGGCGGGCCGAGACGAAGCGGTTCGCCTCCTCGACCACGGCCCATGCCGCATCCGCCGCGGCGCGCAGGTCGAACCGGGCGAGCGCGGCGTCCACCGCTCCGGGGACCGCGTCGATGGCGGCCGCCAGATCCGGGTCGCCCACCCTCGCAATTGACACTCCCGGCGGATGCCAATTGCGAGTGGGGGAGCCGACGCCGTCCCGCGCCGCCAGCGCCACCGTCCGGCTGACGAGATTGCCAAGCCCGTCGGCGAGCTCGTTCGCCCGCCGCGCAAGCTGCTCCTCGCGGAAGTCGGCGTCGCCGGAGCGGGGAACGTCGCGGACGACCCACCAGCGCAGCGCGTCGGTCCCGTAGCGCGCCGCCAGGTCGGCCGGGTCGGCGGCGCCGCCGAGCGACTTCGACAGCTTGCGGCCGTCGACGGTGACGTAGTCATGGACGAGGATCCGGGTCGGCAGCGGTTCGCCGGCCGAGCGCAGGATCGCCGGCCAGTAGAGCGCGTGGAAGCGCGTGATTCCCTTGCCGACGAGGTGCACGCGCTCGTCCGCGTCGTGCCACCAGCGGGCGTGGGCGACGCCGCCGTTTCCGTAGCCGAGGGCGGTCACGTAGTTGGCCAGGGCGTCGAACCAGACGTAGATCACCTGGCTTGGGTCGCCCGGCACAGGGATCCCCCAGCCGCTCGCGCGCTCGCGCGGGCGCGAGACGCTGAAGTCGGCGAGGCCGCCGCGCAGCACGGCCAGCACCTCGTTGCGGCGATGCTCGGGCTCGATCGCGAGCTCGCCCGACTCGATCGCCGCCTCGAGCGCGTCGGCATGGCGGGAGAGGCGGAAGAACCAGTTGCGCTCCTCGACCGGCTCGGGCGGCCGGCCGTGCTCGGGGCACACGCCGTCGACCAGATCGGCGCCGTCGAGGAACGCCTCGCAGCCACCGCAGTAGCGGCCGGTGTAGGAGCGCAGCTCGAGGTCGCCGGCCTCGGCGCATGCTTGCCAGAGGCGCTCGACTCCCGGCCGGTGGCGGGGATCCGCCGACGTTCGGATGAAGTCGTCGTATGAGAGCGCGAGCGGTTCGCGCAGACCGGCGAAGAGCGCGGAGCGGGCGGCCACGAACTCGGTCGCGCCCACGCCCGCCGCCGCGGCCGCGTGGACGTTCTTGAGCGCGTTTTCGTCGGTCCCGCTCAGGTAGCGGACGTCGTCGCCGCGCAGCCGGCGATGGCGGGCGAGCACGTCGGTCTGGACGAACTCGAGCGCGTGCCCGAGGTGAGGATCGCCGTTCACGTAGGCGATCGCGTTGGTGATGTAGAAGCGACTCATCGGAACTCCCTTCGCGGCCCCGTGGGGCCGACGGTCGCCGATGAGCGGCGTCTTCCGGCCCCAGTCGGGGCCGGTCGTCGTGGTTACGCGCGCACGCGGACGGGCCCCTGCTGCGGGGCCATCATCCGGAAACGGTTCGTGTACGCCATACCCGAAGGATAGCCCGGCTGTGGGCCGAAGTCACGCCCATGAACCGATGGGACACCGGCCGCATCGAGGCCTTCAGCGACGGCGTGTTCGCGATCGCGATCACGCTGCTCGTCCTGGACATCGACGTGCCGGCGTCGGCGTACGACCACCTGTTTCGCGGGTTCGCCGACCAGTGGCCCGCCTACCTTGCCTTCGCCACGAGCTTCATGACGATCGGCGGCATCTGGATGCTCCACCATGCCGTGTTCCGCCGCCTGCGCTACGCCAACACCGCCGTCATGCGCATCAACCTCGTGCTCCTGATGACCGTGTCGTTCCTGCCGTTCCCGACGCGGATCGTGGCCGAGGCGATCGAGAGCTCGAGCGCGGAGCGGGCCGCCGTCGTCATCTACGGCGGGTCGGTGCTCGTGATCTCGATCGTCTTCGGCGCACTGAGCTACGCCATCGCCCGCGATCCCGAGCTGCTCCAGCCTGGCGTGAGCGCACAGGAGGTCAGGGCGCTCGTCCGGGCGGTGCAGCCGAACGCCGGCTTCTACGTCGGCTTCACGTTCATCGCCGGCGTCGCCCCGCGTGTGGCGGCGTTCGGCTTCCTGGCGTCGTCCATCGCCGCCGTCCTGCGGGCCCGGGGCGATTCCGGCGAGCCGGGCCCCGCCCCTAGTCCCGGATAACCGCGAGCTCGATCTCGGTCGGGTTGCCCGAGTTGATCGGGACGAGATCCTGCGGGCACGCGGACACCGCGACGACGATGTCCATCTCGGCGCGGAGGGTGACCGAGTCGCCCGCGCCGGTTGGCGCGGGCTCCCAGCCGATCGTGCCGCCCTCGCCCACCGGAATGTTCATGAACAGGTTGATCGGCTGCGGGATCACGATGCCCTCGTGTCCGACGGCAGCCATCGCCTTCTGCAGGTTCTCCTCGCACGACGCGTGCCACCCCGGGGCGCCGAGGCCGGCGTAGCGGGCCGGGTCGCAGGCAGCGCACAGCATGTCGTGGATGCCGGGCGACGTGTCCGCCTCGAGCGTCAGGATCGGGCGGCGGTGGTTGGTCACGAACTGCTCGCCGACCGCGGGAAAGAGCTTCCCGACCCACACGCGCGTGTGCTGGGCGCTGTGGTACTCGCTGACGTCGCCTGCGCAGAACGCGAACACGTCCGCGACCTGGCCGCCGCGCGGATCGATCACGCGGATGCGGTCGCCACGGTGAAGTTCGACCGCATGCCCTTCGCGGGCGGGCACGGTGATGGTGGTGGCGTCGGGCAAGGTGTGGTCGGGCAGGTCGGACCAGAAATTCGCCGTCGTGGCTGGCCTTTCGTCCCCCGGGCGAAAGAGCTTTCGAGTTGCCTCTACAGCTCCTCCGTCCGGCTTCGACCTACTCGGCTGCCCTCGACGGCGCAGTGGTCAAGCTACGGCACGGCGCCACCGGTTGCAACCCGAAACTTCACGCAGTTTGCGATGTTCCGGCGGGTCTTCGGGGGATGGGTATGCCCGGCACCTCGCGGCGCCGGGCACCCGCTCCTTCCCCCCGAGGCCCACGCCCGCCCGGACCAAAGATTCGCCGTCGTGGCTGGCCTTTCGTCCCCCGGGCGAAAGAGCTTTCGAGTCACCTCTACAGCTCCTCCGTCCGGCTTCGACCTACTCGGCTGCCCTCGACGGCGCAGTGGTCAAGGTACGGCACGGCGCTACGGCTTGCAACCCGAAACTTCGCGCACTTTGCGGAGTTGGGGGCACAGGATTCCCGGCCGCTAGAGTTGCCGCCCATGCGCGTCTTGATCGTGAGCGACATGGAGGGTGTCGCCGGCATCACGAACTGGAGCGGGGTCGGTGCGGGCGACCCCCTCTACGACGAGGGCCGCACCCTCTACACCGAGGAGATCAACGCCGCCGTGCGCGGCGCGCGGGCCGGCGGGGCGAGCGAGGTCGTCGTGATGGACTGCCACGGCGCCGGCGGCGACCTGTCGTTCAACTCGCTGCGGCCCGATCTTCTCGACGACGGCTGCGAGTTCGTCGTCCAGCGCGAGTGGACCGAGTACACGGGCGCGCTCGAGGACGGTTGCGACGCCGCGCTCTTCATCGGCATGCACGCGATGGCCGGCACCGGCGACGGCCAGATGAGCCACACCGTCTCCGGCACCCAGTGGCACGGCCTGCACTTCAACGACCGCGAGGTGGGCGAGACCGGGATCAACGCGGCGCTGTGCGGGACATGGGGCTGTCCGGTGCTGCTCGTGACGGGCGACCAGGCGGCCTGCCGCGAGGGCAAGGAGCTCCTCGGCGAGGCTCTCGAGACCGTCCAGGTGAAGACCGCGCTCGGCCGGTTCAGCGCCCGCCACAAGACGCCGAACGTGGCCCGCTCGATGATCGAGGAGGGCGCGAAGCGGGCGCTCGGCGACCTGAAGGCGGTCGCGCCGTACGACCCCGGCCGCCCCTGTGAGATCCGCGTCGAGTTCGCGAGCCCCGACCACACCGAGCAGTTCCGCCACCATCCGGCCGTCGAGATCGCCGACCCGCGCACCATCGTGAGCACCGGCGCCGGACTGGTGGTCGGCCTGGCGCCAGTTCTACTTCTCCTTCCGGTGGCCGGACTGATGCCGCGCGAGTACCCCACCGTCCTCGACCTGATCGGCGGCACGCCCGATCGTGCGCCTGCAGCGGGTCGCCGCGCGACGTCGAGCCGACGGTCGTCGCCAAGCTCGAGTGGATGAACCCCGGCGGCTCGGTGAAGGACCGCATCGGCCTGCGCATGATCGAGGCGGCGGAGCGCGAGGGCCTGCTGCGGCCCGGCGGCACGATCGTCGAGCCGACCTCCGGCAACACCGGCGTCGGGCTGGCGATGGTCGCCGCCCTGCGCGGCTACCGCATGATCTTCGTCATGCCGGACAAGATGAGCCAGGAGAAGATCTCGCTCCTGCGCGCGTTCGGCGCCGAGGTGATCGTGTGCCCGACCGCCGTCGACGCCGAATCGCCGGAGAGCTACTACTCGGTTTCCGACCGGCTGGCCGAGGAGATCCCGGGCGCGTTCAAGCCGAACCAGTACGCGAACGCCGCCAACCCGAAGGCCCACTACGACACGACCGGCCCCGAGATCTGGGAGCAGACCGGCGGCGACGCTCGACGCGCTTGTGATCTCGGTCGGCACGGGCGGCACGATCTCCGGCTCGGCCCGCTACCTGAAGGAGCAGAAGCCCGACCTGCTCGTCGTCGGCGCCGATCCGGAGGGCTCGATCTACTCGTCCGAGAACATGCATCCGTACCTGGTCGAGGGCATCGGCGAGGACTTCTGGCCGGAGACGTTCGACCCGACCCTGGTCGACGAGTACGTCACCGTGTCCGACCGCGACTCGTTCCTGACGGCGCGGCGGATGGCCCGCGAGGAGGGCATGCTCGTCGGCGGCTCGGGCGGGACGGCGGTGCATGCGGCCCTCGAGATCGCCGGCCGGTTCGGCCGCGACGCGACCATCGTCGACGCTGATCCCCGACGGCGGCCGCGCCTACCTGAGCAAGTTCCTGAACGACAACTACATGCTCGAGTACGGCTTCCTCGAGCGGACGACTCCGGTGCCCACGGTCGACCAGGTGGTGATCGCGAAGCACGGCCTCGAGATGCCCGAGCTGGTGACGATCGAGGCCCACCACAAGGTCGGCGAGGCGATCGAGCTCATGCAGCGCTACTCGATCTCGCAGCTGCCGGTGGTGCGCACGCAGCCGCCCGAGTCGCTCGCCGACGTGGTCGGCTCGCTGCAGGATCGCGGCCTGCTCGACCGCGTCTTCAAGAACCCGGACGCGCTCCAGGACAGCGTGGCCGAGGCGATGGGACCGCCGCTCGCGGCCGTCGATGCCGCCGACTCGCTCGACCGTGTCTTCGCCGATCTCACCGCCGGCAGCCCGGCGGTCGTCGTCGTGCGCGGCGGCCGGCCGGCGGGCATGCTGACCCGGTCCGACCTGCTCGAGTTCCTGGCCCACCGGCGAAACGGCGCGTGACGCCGCTCCCGGCGGCGGCCCTCCGCCGGCACATCGTCGCCGCCCAGGGCTACGCCACCCGGCCGCGCCGCGGCAGGGCCGCCGACGTCGAGGCCGTCGTCGGCCGGCTCTCGTGCGTGCAGCTCGACTCGATCTCGGCCGTTGCCCGCAGCCACCGGCTGGCGCTGCTCTCGCGCGTCGGCACGTACCCGGCCGGGACCGTGTCGGGCCTGCTCGGCTCGGGCCGCCTGTTCGAGTACTGGGCGCACGAGGCCTGCCTGCTCCCGATCGACCTGTGGCCGCTCATGCGCAGCTTCATGCGCGACCGCAGCCACCCGTGGTGGGGGCCGATCATCGCCCGCCAGCCCGAGCTGGCCGACCAGGTGATGGGTGCGATCCGGGAGCGCGGGCCGCTCGGCTCGCGCGACTTCGAGGGCGAGCATTCCGGCGTGGGGATGTGGAACAACCTGAAGCCGGCGAAGCGCATGCTCGAGGCGCTGTGGAGCGCGGGCGACGTCGTGATCGCCGGCCGGCAGGGGTTCCAGCGCATGTACGACCTGCCCGAGCGGGTGCTGCCCGACGCCGTCCTCGGCGCGCCCGTGCCCGACGATGACGAGGTGCTGCGGCGGCTGGTGGTGGTGGCTGTCCGCGCCCGCGGCGCGCTGACCGAGGCGGGCGTCGTCGAGCACTGGCGCCTGCGCGGCGGGACGGCCCGGATCCGCGGCCCGGTGTCCGATGTGGTCGCCGCCGGCGAGCTGCGCCGGGTCGAGGTGTCCGACGGCGGCGCGCCCGTGCTGATCGCGGCGGATTCCGATCCCGAGGCCGCCCGTCCGGCCGGGGCGGTGCTGCTCTCGCCGTTCGACAACCTGCTGTGGGACCGGCCCTTCGCGGCGCGCATGCTCGGGTTCCAGCACCTGATCGAGGTCTACAAGCCGGCCCCGGAGCGCCGCTACGGCTACTACGTGCTGCCGCTGCTCGCCGGCGACCGCATCGTCGGCCGGGCCGACCTGAAGGCCGACCGGGCGGCGGGCACGCTGACGGCGAAGGCGTGGCATCCGGAGGGCCGCTTCCGCAGCACCGAGCCGCTCGAGCGGGCGCTGGGGCGGCTGGCTCGCCAGCTCGGTCTGGCGCCGGTAACCATCTAGACTCGAGGCATGGACTTCGAGACGCGCGCCATCCACACCGGCCAGGAGCCCGACCCGCGCACGGGCGCCGTGGCCGTTCCGATCTACCAGACGTCGACGTATGCCCAGAAGGCGGTCGGCGAGTACGAGTACGACTACTCGCGCACGCGCAACCCCACCCGCGATGCGCTCGAGGAGTGCCTCGCGTCGCTCGAGAGCGCCGCGCACGGCCTCGCGTTCGCGTCGGGCATGGCCGCATCGACGACGGTGATGCACCTGGTCGACCCGTCCAGGCGGGTGGTGTCGGTCAACGACGTCTACGGCGGCACGTACCGCCTGTTCTCCAAGGTGTACGAGCCGAAGGGCTACCGCTTCACCTACCTGTCGGCGGAGCAGTGCAACACCGAGCTGGCCGACGCACCTCGGCGACGACACGGCCCTGGTCTGGCTCGAGACGCCGACGAATCCGCTCCTGAACGTGGTCGACCTGCAGCGCGGCCGCCGACGCGGCCCACGCCGCCGGCGCGATCGTGGTCGTCGACAACACCTTCGCCTCGCCCTACCTGCAGCGGCCGATCGAGCACGGCGCCGACATCGTCGTCCACTCGACGACGAAGTACCTGGGCGGCCACTCCGACCTCGTGGGCGGGTTTGCCGCGACCGACGACGACGCGCTCGGCAGAACGGCTCGCGCTTCCTGCAAAACTCGCTCGGCGGCGTGCCCGGCCCGCTGGACGCGTGGCTCGTGCTGCGCGGCCTGAAGACGCTCGGGGTGCGCATGCGGGCGCACTGCGAGAACGCCGCCCAGGTGGTCGAGTTCCTGCAGGGGCACCCGCGGTGTCGAGCAGGTGCTCTACCCGGGCCTCGCCGACCACCCCGGGCACGACATCGCCCGCCGTCAGATGGACGGCTTCGGCGGCATGGTCTCGTTCCTGGCGCCGTCGGAGGACGAGGCTGTCGCGCTCGTCGCCCGCACCCGAATCTGGACGCTGGCCGAGAGCCTCGGCGGCGTCGAGAGCCTGATCGAGCACCCCGGCCGGATGACCCACGCCTCGACGGCGGACTCGCCGTTCGCGACGCCGGGGACGCTGGTGCGGCTCTCGGTGGGGATCGAGTCGGCCGCCGACCTGATCGCCGACCTCGACCGGGCTCTGCGCGGCCTGAATGCCCGTCAAACGGGTCAGACCCCTTCTGGCGGGTCCCCCGGGATCAGCGAGTAGACATACGCGTCTGCCCGGCGGCCGCCGTCGCCCAAGTCGAGGTAGTCGCGCAGAAGGCCCTCGCGGCGGAAGCTGCACCGCTCGAGCACGCGCGAGCGACGCCCGGTTGCCCGGCTCGACGAGCGCTTCGATCCGCCGCAGGCCGGGCTCGGCGATCGCCCACCGCGTGAGCAGGCGGACGGCGGCCGTCGCAAGACCGCGCCGGCGGACGCGGTCGAGCACCCAGTAGCCGACGCCGGCCGTGCCCGTCTGCACCTCGAACACGAGCCCCCGTCCGGCGCTGCCCACGGGAGCGGCTCCCGGCCGGGGACGCGCGTTCAGCGAGATGCAGCCGAGCGCCTCGCCGGAGCCCGCGGCGGCGATCGCCAGCGAGAGGCCGGCACCGTCCTCCTGCCGGCGCAGTTGCGTCGTCGATCCAGGCGGCGGCCCCGGCGCGGTCGACGCCCTTCCCCTCGGCGGCGCAGGCGACGTCACCGGGCGCCCACCGGCGCAACTGGACGGCGGCGTCGGCGAGCTCGGGGTCGGGGTAGGCGATCGCCGCGGTCAGGCCGCCATGTGCGTGTCGCCGCGCTCGTCCGCGCGGCGCCTCGTGGGCCTGCTCCTCGGCCTCGACGCGGCGGATCTCGGCCTCGACGGCGCGGCGGCTGACGCCGAACATGGACGCGGTCACGAGGACGAGCATGATGCCGGCGACGGCGGCGATGACGATGAGGTACGGCTCGGTCACAGGTCTGGCCTGCCCTTCGCCCTCGCCCGCCAAACCCCTCCCCGGCCGATCATCTACGTTGCGGGGTGTGACTCCCGTGGCCGACATGCCCGCTCCGGGCTTCGCGCTCCCGAGCACGAACGGCGGCCCGGTGGCGCTGGCGGACCTGCTTGCGGCCGGCCCTGCGGTCGTCATGTTCGTGACCGACGACTGCCCCACCTGCGAGCTCACGCTGCGGCGGCTCGCGGCCGCCGGCGCCGATGTCACGGTCGTCTGCGAGGCGGCCCCGGCGGCCGCCGTCCCGCCTCGCGGCACGGACCGGATTCGGCGGCCGGATGTTGTCGGAGCCGGCGCCGTACGAGACGTCGCGCGCCTACGGGCTCGAGGCCGTGCCGACGACCGTCGCGATCGCGCAGTCCGGCGAGGTGACCGCGACCGTCGTCGGCTGGGAGGCTGCCGCGCTCTCGCGCGCTTCTCGAGGCCGACCTCGGCGCCGAGCCCGCCCACCCGCAAGCCGGGGCTGCGCGGCCAAGTCGACGTACGACGCCGCCCAGCTGGCCGCCGATGCGGCGACCGGCGACGACGACCCGGAGGCGATGTTCGAGCTCGGCTGGACGGACGGCCTGCCGACCGTCGCGCCCACGCCCGAGCGGGTGGCGGCGATGCTGGCCGGGCGCGATCCGTCCGCCTCGCTCGGCCCCGTCGCCGCCGGGCATGGGCGTTGCGACGCTCGAGCGGGTGGCGGCGTGCGCCGTCCTGGCCGGGTGCCGGCCCGAGCACTTCGCCGTCGTCGAGGCGGCCGTCCGGGCGATGCTCGAGCCCGGGCTTCAACCTGCACGGCCAGGCGGTGACGACCCAGCCGGCCGGCCAGATCGCGGTCGTGAACGGGCCGGTGCGGCAGCCGCCGGGCTGAACTCCGGCATGGGCGCGCTCGGCCCCGGGACGCGCGCGAACGCGACCATCGGCCGGGCGCTGCGGCTCGTCGTCGCCCTCACCGGCGAGGGCATGCCCGGCCGGCTCGACCGCTCGACGCTGGGCCAGCCCGGCAAGGTCGGCACCTGCCTCGCGGAGGACGAGGAGCGCAGCCCGTGGCCGCCGCTCCACGTCGAGCGCGGGCTCCCCCCGGGCGCGTCGGCGGTCACGCTGCTCGCGGGCGACGCGCCGCTCTCGATCTCCGAGCACCGCAGCCGCACGCCGGACGAGCTGGCCGCGGCGCTGGGATGGGCTGCGGCGACGCTCTGGAGCCCGAACTGGTGGCCGGTCGGGGCGGCCACGCTGTTCGTCATCTGCCCCGAGCATGCCGACACGCTCGCGGCGGGCGGCTGGAGCAAAGACGACGTCCGCGCGGCCATTTGGGAGGCGGTGCGACGGCCGGCCTGCGAGCTGCGCCACGGCGAGTTCACGGCCCGGGTCGCCGAGGCGTCAGACGCCGAGCTCGTCCCCAAGTGGGACTCGCCCGACGACATCCTGCTCATCGTCGCCGGCGGCGAGGCCGGCCGCTTCTCGGCGGTCTTCGGCCCCTGCGTCGGCATGGACTGGTCCCCGTCACCCTGGAGGTGCGATGCGATACGTGAGCCCCTACGACCCCGCCGCCCGCACGCCGGTCGCCGCCGCTCCGCGGCCGGAGACGCTCGCCGGCCGCACGGTGGCGCTGCTCGACATCTCGAAGAACCGCGGCGCCGAGTTCCTCGACCGGGTCGAGCGGCATCTGCGCGAGCGCGGAGCCGCCGTCGAGCGGTTCCGAAAGCCGCTGTTCTCCCGCCCGGCTGCCGGCGAGCTCGTCGAGCGGATCGCCGCGCAGGCCGACCTCGCCGTCGAGGGCCTCGCCGATTGAGGCTCGTGCGTGTCGTGCAGTGTGCACGACCTGGTGCGGCTCGAGCGGCTCGGCGTGGCCACCGCGGGCGTCGGCACGGAGCCGTTCGCGGACGAGGCGCTCGAGCAGGCGGCGCTGCTCGGCATGCCCGGGTACCGGATGGTGTGGGTGCCCCATCCGGTCCAGCTCCTGACGGCGGCAGAGCTGGACGCGCGGGCGGACGCGGTCATGGAGGCGATCCTGACGCGGTTGCTCGCAGATAGTTCGACTGCTAATATTTCGTGATCGAATGAATACACCGACCCCAACACTTCCACCCGAGCACGACTCAGCCCGCCACGCGGTGCTGCGCGACGTGCGCCGGGTGAACCGGCTGGCCCAGGTCCACGCGGATCGCATCGCCCGCCGCCACGGCATGACCATGCAGCAGTGGGAGCTCTTGCGGCGGCTGCGCTGCTGCTCCGGCCCCGCCGACCAGCGCGAGCTCTGCTGCGCGTTCGGGGTGACGCCACCGACGCTGACCGCCCTGATCGACTCCGCCGAGGAGCGCGGCTGGATCCGCCGCAGCCCGCACCCCGACGACCGCCGCCGGCGCCGCATCGAGCTCACCGATGCCGGCGCCGCGCAGATCGCGGCCCTGCCCAACCTGGGCCGCGAGGTCGACGACGCGATGACCGAGGGGTTCTCGGCGAGCGAGCTCGACCGGATGGCGGCGCTGCTGCGGCGGGCGGCCCAGAACCTGCGGGAGGCGGCCCTGTGAGCGAGGGCAACGGCCGCCGCATCGTCCGGCTCTTCCGCCCGTACCGGCTGCGGCTGTCGTGGCTGCTCACGATGATCCTGTTCTCGGCCGCGCTCGGCGTCGTGCCGCCGTTCCTGCTGCGCGACCTGCTGAACAACGTCCTCCCGGACGGCCAGAACCTCGACACCCACACGCTGGCGATCCTCGTCGCCGGCATGGTCGCGATCCCGATCGTCACCCAGGCGATCGGCGTCGCCCAGACCTGGCAGTCGAACCTGGTCGGCCAGCAGGTCATGCACGACCTGCGCGCCGCCGTCTACCGCCACCTCCAGCGGCTGTCGCTGGCGTTCTTCACGCGCACCCGCACCGGCGAGGTGCAGTCGCGGATCGCGAACGACATCGGCGGCGTCCAGACCGTCGTCACGACGACGGCGACGTCCGTCGTCTCGAACGTGACCACCGTCGTGACCACGTCGATCGCGATGGTGCTGCTCGACTGGCGGCTCTCGATCGCCGCCTTCGCGCTCCTGCCCGCCTTCGTGCTCATGACCCGCCGGATCGGGCAGAAGCGGCGCGCGCTCACCTCGACCATGCAGGGCACGCTCGCCGACATCTCGACGCTGGTCGAGGAGTCGCTGTCGGTCTCGGGTGTGCTGCTCGCGAAGACGATGGGCCAGACCGACGAGCTGACCGACCGCTTCGTCGGGGAGAGCCGCCTCCTGGCCGACCTCGAGCAGCGCTCGCGGATGGCCGGACGGTGGGTGATGGGATCGATCCAGGCAACCTTCGCCGTCATGCCGGCGCTGATGTACGGCGTGGCCGGATACCTGCTCTCGACCGGCGGGCCCGCGATCTCGATCGGCACCCTGGTCGCCTTCACCACGCTGCAGACGCGGCTCTTCTTCCCGGTGTCGTCGCTGCTCTCGGTGCAGACTGACGTGCAGTCCTCGCTCGCGCTCTTCGACCGCGTCTTCGAGTATCTCGACCTGCCGGTCGACATCGACGAGCGGCCCGACGCGGTCGCGCTCGAGCGGGCCGAGGTGCGCGGGCGGGTCGAGTTCGACGACGTCGGCTTCGGCTATGACCCCGACGCGGCGCCGATCCTGGAGGGCATCTCGTTCGTCGCCGAGCCCGGCAGCAAGGTCGCGGTCGTCGGTGAGACCGGCTCGGGCAAGACCACGCTCGGCTACCTGGTCGCGCGCCTGTACGACGTCGGCTCGGGGTCGGTGCGGATCGAGGGCACCGACGTCCGCGACCTGACGTTCGACGCGCTGCGCAGCATCGTCGGCGTCGTCTCGCAGGAGACCTACCTGTTCCACGGCACGGTGCGCGAGAACCTGGCGTTCGCCCGGCCGGGCGCATCCGACGCCGAGATCGAGGCTGCCGCTCGCGCCGCCCAGATCGACGAGCACCTGCGCTCGCTCCCCGAGGGCTACGACACCGTCGTCGGCGAGCGCGGCTACCGCTTCTCCGGCGGCGAGAAGCAGCGGCTCGCCATCGCCCGCGCGGTGCTGCGCGACCCGCCGGTGCTCGTGCTCGACGAGGCCACGAGCTCGCTCGACGTCGAGACCGAACGGCTGGTGCAGGACGCGCTCGACGACCTCAGCGAGGGCCGCACGAGCATCGTCATCGCCCACCGCCTTTCCACCGTCCGCGACGCCGACCTGATCCTCGTGCTCGACCACGGCCGCATCGTCGAGCGGGGGACGCACGCCGACCTCGTGGCGCTCGGCGGCCGCTACGCCGCGCTGGTCGAGCGCGACGCCGTCGTGGCGTAGCGCGGCCGGGAGGCGGGGCTGAGCATGATCGCCGCGGCCAGTGCGCCGACGGCGACGCAGCCGCCCCAGAGCACGTCCGGGCCGGCGGCGTAGATCGCCGTCCCCGCGGCCGGGCCGACGATCAGAGCGAGGCTGAACGCCATGCCGAAGGCGCCGGCATAGCGTCCGCGCATGTGCGGCGGCGAGATGTCGGCCACGTAGGCCGACGCGACCGGCGCCGAGACGATCTCGCCGAGCGTCCACACGACCACGGTCGCCGCGAGCGCGGGCGCCGATGCCGCGAGCGCGGTCGTGCCGAAGCCGATGCCCGTGAGCAGGCAGCCGATCGCGATCACCCGCCGAGGCGGGAAGCGTCGTGTGAGCGTCGTCAGCGGGAGCTCGGCCAGGATGACGACGACGCCGTTCAGCGAGATCAGCAGGCCGTAGACCGCGGTCGAGTGGCCGTCGGCAACGACCTGCAACGGCAGTGCCGCCTCCTGCTGGAAGTAGATCGCGCCGACCGCGAAGGTGGCGGCGAGCAGAGCCAGGAAGGCGCGGTCGGCGAGGATCGTGCGCACGGCGCCGCGCGACTCCGCAGGCACCTCGTGTGCGACCTCGGGGCGGTCGGGCAGGAGGGCGATCGCCAGCGTCCCGAACACCGCCGACGTGGCCGCGTCGCCCGCGAACACGGCAACGAACGAGCGCTCGGCGACGAGGCCGGCGACGGCCGGGCCGGCGGCGAAGCCGAGGTTGATCGCGAGCCGGTAGACGGCGAACGTCGTCACGCGCCGCCCGTGCGGGACGAGGTCGGCGAGGAGGGCGCTCGACGCGGGCCGGTACGACTCGGCCGCCAGGCCGGCGAGCGCGGTGAGCGGGACGATCGTGGTCAGGCTGCCGGCCTGCGACAGGGCCAGCATCACGACCGACGAGGAGTACATCGAGATCGCGATCGTTCCCCGCCGGCCGACGTGGTCGGCCAGGACGCCGCCGGCCGCGGCGGCCGAGGCGCTGCCGACGCCGTAGGCCGAGAGGGCGAGGCCGGCCTGGGCGACGGTGTAGCCGCGGTGGGTCAGATAGAGCGCGAGGAACGGCAGCACGAAGCTCCCGAACCGGTTCACGAACGACCCCGCCAGCAGGAACCACACCGGCCGGGGCAGCGCCCGCAGGTCCGCGCGCAGCCCCGATGTGCCCGGATCGGTCATGGTTCGCGATGCTATGGGAGTGCCCGCCCCTCACCGCTACGGTGGCGACCCGAGCCAGGTTGCCGACCTGTACCTGCCGGGGGGCGCCGGGCCGTGGCCGGTCGCCGTCGTGGTCCACGGCGGGTACTGGCGCGAGCGCTACGACCGCTCGCTGATGACGGCGGTCTGCGCCGACCTGGCCGGGCGCGGCTGGGCGGCCTGGAACCTGGAGTACCGCCGCATCGCCGGCGGGCGCGGCGGATGGCCGGCCACGTTCGACGACGTGGCGGCGGCCATCGACCATCTGGCCGATGTGCGGTCGGCCGGCGCGCCAATTGACATCCGCCGGGTCGTGACGATCGGCCATTCGGCGGGCGGCCACCTCGCCCTGTGGGCGGCGACGCGCGAGCGCCCGCGTGTGGCCGTGACCGCCGCCGTGGGCCAGGCGGCCGTGAGCGACCTCGCCCGGGCGTCACGCCTCGGCCTGAGCAACGGCGCGGCGGACGAGCTGATGGGTGGGCCGCCCGACCGGTTGGCCGAGCGCTACGCGGCCGCCTCGCCGATCGAGCGCCTGCCCCTGGGCGTGCCGGCGCTGCTCGTCCACGGCGGCCGTGACGACACGGTGCCCGTCGCTCTCAGTCGCGACCTGCACACGGCGGCGGTCGCCGCAGGCGACGACTGCGAGCTCGTGGTCCTCGAGCACGACGGGCACTTCGAGCACATCGATCCGGCGACGGCGGCGTGGGATACGGTGACGCGGTGGACGGCGGCCCTCTGACCCGCGCACATGCGGCCGAGCTCGACCGGGCGGACCCGTTGAGCGCCTTCCGCGACCGTTTCGCGCACGGGGACGGCGACCGCATCTACGTCGACGGCAACTCGCTGGGGCGGCTGTCGCACGACGCCCGGGCCGCGCTCGAGGCGACCGTCGACGAGTGGGGTACGCGGCTCGTGACCGGCTGGCACGACTGGGTCGACCTGGCCGGACGCACCGGCGACGCGGTGGCGGCCGCCGCGCTTGGAGCCGGGCCAGGCCAGACGCTGGCGTGCGACTCGACCACCGTCAACCTGTACAAGCTCGCCGGCGCGGCGCTGGCCGTTCGCGACGGCGCGATCGTCGTCCCCGCCGACGACTTCCCGACCGACCGCTACGTGCTCGAGGGCCTCGCGGCGGCGCACGGCCGCGAGCTGCGGATGCTCGCGGGCGACCCAGTCGCCCCGCTCGACGCCGACGCCCTTGCAGCGGCCGCGGAGGGCGCGGCGCTCGTCGTCCTCTCGCACGTCAACTACCGCTCCGGCGCGCTCGCCGACATGGCCACGATCACGCCGGCAGTGCAGGCGGCCGGGGCATTCGTGCTGTGGGACCTGTGCCACTCGGCGGGCGCGGTCGACGTCCCCCTCGACGCATCCGGCGCCGACATGGCGGTGGGCTGCACCTACAAGTACCTGAACGCCGGCCCGGGGTCGCCCGCGTTCCTCTACGTCGCCGAGCGTCACCAGGCGGCGCTGCGCTCGCCGATCCAGGGCTGGTTCTCCCAGGCGGACCAGTTCGCGATGGGGCCGCGGTACGAGCCTGTCGCGGGCGTCGGCCGCTTCCTGGCGGGGACGCCCCCGGTGATCGGGCTCGCGGCCGTGATGGGTGCGGCGACGATGCTGGCCGACGCCGGCATCGGCAGTGTCCGTGACAAGGCCGCGGCACTGACGGCGCTTGCGGTCGACCTGCACGATGCGCGGCTCGCGCGCCTGGGGTTCTCGCTCGGGACGCCGCGCGCTGCCGCCGACCGCGGCGCCCATGTCTCGTTCCGCCATCCGGAGGCGTGGCCGATCTGCCGGGCGCTGATCGAGCACGCGCACGTCGTCCCCGACTTCCGCCGGCCGGACAGCATCCGCTTCGGCCTGCCGCCGCTCTACACCCGCTTCACCGACGTGTGGGACGCGGTCGACCGCCTGGCCGGGCTCGTCGAGGCGGGCGTCCACGAGCGCATGCCGGCGGAGGCCGTCAGGGTCACCTGACGTTTCGGCCGTGACCGAAGCGTCCCGGGTCTAGGGTGTCGCCATGCCCGGAGACGCAGACATCGCCGCCGTTGGGGCGCTCCTCGGGGACCGCGCGCGGACGCGGATCCTCGCCGCCCTGGGCGACGGCCGGGCACTCGCTGCAAGCGTGCTGGCGGTCGAGGCGGGAGTCGCCGCCTCGACCGCCAGCGAGCACCTCTCCCGCCTCGTCGCCGGCGGCCTGATCGTCTGCGAGCACCATGGCCGCCACCGCTACTACCGGCTCGCCGGCCCGGACGTCGCCCGGCTGCTCGAGGCGATGGCCCGCCTGGCGCCGCCTGCGCCGGTGACGTCGCTGCGGGAGGGCACGAGGGCCCAGGCGCTGCGCGTCGCACGCACGTGCTATGACCACCTCGCCGGTCAGGTCGGCACCGGCCTGATGGCGGCGATGATCGAGCGTGGGCTGATCGCCGGCGGCGATGGCGTCTACCACCCGCGCACCGCCCGGGACGACCATCTCTCGGCCTTCGGGCGCGACATCGACTATGTCCTCACCGGTCGCGGCGCGGACGTCCTGAGCGGGCTCGGGGTCGACCTGGACGGCGCCGCGACGTCGCGGCGGCCGTTCGTGCGCTACTGCGTCGACTGGAGCGAGCAGCGGCACCATCTGGCGGGCGCGCTCGGCGCAGCCGTCCACGACCGGTTCGTCCAGCTCGACTGGGTCCGTCCGCAGCCGCGGGGCCGGGCGGTGTGGCTGACGCCCGCCGGCGCCGACGGCATGCGGGACGCGTTCGGGTTCGCGCCCGACGCCGCCTGGGTGCACCGCCCGGCCCGTGTTGCCTAGAGCCTTCCGCAGCCGTCTCGGGCGTGGTACAAACGCACCATGGCGGACGATGCCCGAGAGCTGGTCGTGCAGGCGGAGCGCGACGCGGAGACCGGTGCGACGGGCGCCGCGCTCCGGGCGCTCGACCGTGCCTACGTGCCGGTGCAGACGCCCCGCGACCTCGCCACCGTGCAGCGGGCCCTCGCGCTCGCGCGACGTATCCAGGCCGAGGCGCCACTGACGGGTCGCGAGCGGCGCCGCGCGCGTTCCCTTGTCGACTCGTACGCAGAGCTCGAGCGGTCATACACCAGTCCGGCAGCGCGCGCGACCGCGGCGCAGCCGCCACGCCCGCCCCGGCCGTTGCCGTCGCTCGAGTGGGTCGACGGGCTGGTCGTAGTCCTCGGCCTTTCGTCGCGCTTGTCGTAATCGGCGGTGGCTCGTTCGCGATCGCCGCGTCGACCGCGAACCAGCGGGTCGCCGCGATCGGCGGCGCGGCCTTCTGGGCGACGATGCTCCTCGCCCTGATCGCCATCATCCGCCTGCTCCAGGCGATCGAGCGCAACCACCGTTCGTCCGAACCGGGTGACGAGGGCGGCACCCACCCGGCGTAGAGTCGGCCGCCGTCCACCCGGAGAGGTTCGCATGAGCGACGAGAACTACTTCCACTGGCATGACGGTGTCGAGCTCGACGAGCAGTCGCGGACGTGGCGCGGCTACATCGAGGACAACGACTACACCCGCAAGCACCTGACGACGGCGACGTTCGCCGACAAGGGCGACGCCGTCATCGCCGCCGGTGAGATGCTCAAGCAGGCGCGGAGCGGCAACCCGCCCGCAGAGGCCCGCAGCTAGGCCGCGTCGGCGAGGCCGCGGAGGAGCCGCTCGACGGCCTCGGCGGGCGCCGGCTTGCTGAAGAGGTAGCCCTGGCCGAGCGGGCAGCCCTGCTCGAGCAGGAACGTGCGCTGCTGCTCGGTCTCGATGCCCTCCGCGAGGGGCTGCAGGCCGAGGCCGTGGGCCATCTGGATCATGGTCCTGACGAGCACCTGGGCATGGTCCTCGGACAGGTCGGCGACGAACGAGCGGTCGATCTTGAGCGTCGTCACGGCGATCTCGTTGAGCCGGCCGAGCGATGAGGTGCCGGTGCCGAAGTCGTCGATTGCCAGCCGCAGGCCGCGGCCGTGGATCTCGGCCAGCACCGGCTCGTTGCGGTGCGCGGCGTTCATGAACGTCGACTCGGTGATCTCGATCATCATCCGGTCCGGTGGCAGCCCGTAAGACTCGATCGTTTCGACGACGTCGCTCATGGCGGCGGGCTCCCACAACGTGGCGGGCAGGTTGACCGACACGTACAGGTCGATTCCGGCGTCGCGCCAGGCCCGGTTCTGGCGGCAGGCCTCGGCGACCACCCACTTCGAGAGCGGCCCGATCAGACCGGTGCGCTCCGCCAGCGGGATGAAGTCTCCCGGCATGACCAGGCGCGTCCCGTCGGGCCAGCGCACCAGGGCCTCGACGCCGACGACCGCACGGGTCGCGAGGTCGACCAGCGGCTGGTAGTGGAGGACGAGCCGGCCATCCTCGATCGCGCGCCGCAACCGGCCGGTCATGGCCAGCTGCTCGAGCGCGTCGGCGGAGGGGTGGGTGTAGCGGTTCTGGCCGTCGCGGCCGGCCGCCTTGGCCTGGAAGAGGGCCGTGTCGGCGCGCTTCAGGAGCTCGGCCGGGTCGGCGGCGTCCTCCGGGTACAGGCTGATGCCGACGCTCGCGGGGCAGTAGATCTCGGTGCCGTCGATCTCGGCCGGCGCCCGCAGCGCCGCCCGCACCCGGTCGGCCATCACGTCGGCCGCGAGGCCGGTGCCGCCGCCACCACGCCCGGGATCGAGGTCGGCCAGGAGGATGGCGAACTCGTCGCCGCCCAGGCGCGAGACGGCCGTCGCGTCCTCGACGGTCTCGACGAGCCGGCGGGCGGCCTCGACCACGAGCGCGTCGCCCGCGGCGTGGCCGAAGCTGTCGTTCACGAGCTTGAAGTCGTCCAGGTCGACGAGCAGCACCGCGGCGCCGCGCCCGGCGGCCGCCGCGCGGTCGACGGCCTCGCGCACCCGCTGCTGGAACATGGCCCAGTTGGGCAGGCCGGTGAGCGGGTCGTGCTCGGCGACGTGCGCCAGCTGCTCCTCGACCTGGCGGTGGGCGGTCATGTCGAGCAGGTAGCCCTGGCGGCACGGCCGGCCGGCATCCTCGTCGAGCACGACGGCCGACTCGTCGAGCACCCAGACGATGCTGCCGTCCGGCCGCACGATCCGGTACTCGGTCGAGCGAGGCGCGCCGTCGGCGGCCGCGGCGGCCAGCTCGGCGAGGACGCGGTCGCGGTCGTCCGGATGGAGGATCTCGGCGAGCAGCCCCGGCTCGGCGGCCCAGGCCTGCGGCGAGTGGCCGGTGATGGTCTCGATTGCGGGACTGCGGTAGAGCGCCGTGCCGGCGGCGTCAAGGTCGTTCACGTAGATCGCGAGCGGGAGCTGCTCGACGAGCGTCCGGTAGCGGGCCTCGGCTGCACGCAGCCGACCTTCGGAGTCGACCAATGCCTGCTCGGCGTTCTTGCGGTCGGTGATCTCGTGGATGACGCCCTGGATCTCCATCGGCGCGCCGTGCGCGTCGCGGACGACGACGGTGCGGTCGTGGAACCAGCGCTCGTTCCCGTCGGCGTCGAGGAGGCGGTACTCGTCGCGGTACGGCGTGCCAGACGACACGGCCTGGCGGTACGCCTCGACGGCGCGGTCGCGGTCGTCCGGGTGGACGCGCTCGGACCAGCCGTCGGTGCCGTCGTACCACTGCTCGATGGCCACGCCCGAGAGCGTCTCGAGCTGCGGGCTCACGTAGATCGGCTCGCCCGACCCGGCCCGGTCGACGTAGGTGATGGCGGGCATCTGCTCGACGAGCGCGCGGAACCGGCGCAGCTCATCGTGGGTGGCGCGGTGCCGCTCGGCGTTGCGGACGGCCTCGCCGACGAGGTCGCCCAGGCCGCGCCAGAACTGCATCCCGCCGGATGCCAGGTCGGCGGCCGACGCCCCCGCGATCTCGATCAGCCCGGCGGCGTCGTCCTCGCATCCGAGCGGGACGAGGAAGGTCTCATCGATCTGCTGGGGCCGCCCGCTCGCGATCACCTCGCCCCAGGCGGCGTCGAGCGGACGAGTCTCGTCCGGCTCCCCCAGCCGGCGCAGGCGATCCGCGCCGTCCCGCAGCCAGACGCGCGCCTCCCCGCCGAACAGGTCGGGAACGTGCGCATCGAATCTTCGTGCGACCTCGTCGGGGTCGAGCGTCGAGAGGAGCGCGCGTGCGAGCGCGAACAGCGCGTGTTGACGGGCGGGGGACGCCACCGCCCGGTCATCGGCCGCCGTCCGGCCTGATTAAGCCTCGAGATCGGCCGTGTCGACGTCCAGGAGGACGGGCCGGCCGGGGGACGGATGCCACCCCGTGCCACGGCACATCGGGCACGTCGGCAGCAGCCGGCGCACGCTGATGCCGTACCCGCATCCGCCGCAGTGGAACTCGCCCCGCGCCGCTGCGCCCGCGTTCAAGCCGGACCGCGTCGACGTCGAATCGACGATGGCAATGCCCATGGAAACCCCCAGTGGAACGACCCGGGATCGCGATCGGCGATCCGCTCTTCGCTCAACGTACCGGCGACGCCGGCCGCGCGCCTACCCCACGCGGGGGTTTCGCGGCTACTTCTTCGCCGGCTCGTAGTAGGGGTTCGTGCCCGAGGCGTGGTCGGTGACGTCGACGACGTGGGTGATCACCGGTACCGCCTCGCGGAGCGCGACCTCGATCCCCTGACGCAGGGTGACCGACACCATCCCGCAGCCCACGCAGCCGCCGCCGAGGCGCAGAAACGCGGTGCCCTCGTCGACCGCAACGAGCTCCGCGCTGCCGCCGTGCGCCGCGATGGCCGGGTTGATCTGCTGCTCGAGCACCTGGATCAGCCGTTGGGCGACGTCGCCGCTCAGATCGGCCGTGGCGGGCACGCCGATCGCCGGGCTCGGAGGGGTGCGATTGTGGATCACGAGGCCGCCCGTGGCGAGGTCGCCCTCGCGGTCGAGCGTCGCCCCGCGCAGGAGCTCGACGCTCTCGCCGGGGATGACGAGCGAGATCCGGCCCAGGTCGGCCACGTGTGCGCCCGCGGGTGCCTCATCGAGCGGCTGCAGCGAGAGGTCGTAGGTGTACTCGGCGCCCTGTACGCCGGCCACCTCGACCCACAGCGCGAAACGCTCCGGGTCCGTCTCGCGCGACCGCACCAGCACCGCCTTCTCGACCGCTGCCTCCGTCACGTTCATCACCGTCTCCACCCCACGTAGGGTACCGGCCGTGCCCCGCGTGCTCCTCCTGCTCCCGACCGCGACCTACCGGGCCGAGGACTTCCTCGCGGCGGCCGAGGCGGTCGGCGCCGAGGTGGTCGTCGCCTCGGAGCGGCGCCAGGCGCTGCGCGGGCCGATGGGCGACCGCGCGCTGCGCGTCGACCTGCGCCGCCCCGAGCAGGCTGCCGACGCGGTGGTCGAGCTGGCGGAGCGGGTCGGGCTGGACGCGGTCGTGGCCGTCGACGACGGCGGCGTCGCGACCGCGGCGCTGGCCGGCGAGCGGCTCGGTCTCCCGCACAACCCGCCGGCCGCGGTGGCCGCCACCCGCGACAAGGCGGCGATGCGGCGCGCCTTCGGCGACGCCGGCATCCCCCAGCCGGGCTTCCGCGTTCTCCGCCTCGGCGACGACGCCGGCGGCGTCGATCTGCCGGCGGTCCTGAAGCCGGTTGCGCTCTCGGCCAGCCGGGGAGTCATCCGGGCCGACGACCCCGCCGCCGCGCGCGCCGCCGAGGCCCGCATCCGGGCGATCCTGGCGGACGCGGGCGAGGATCCGGCCGGCCCCGTCCTGGCCGAGACCTACGAGCCGGGCGCCGAGGTGGCTGTCGAGGCGCTCCTGCGCGGGGGCGAGCTCGAGGTGCTGGCCGTCTTCGACAAGCCCGATCCGCTGGAGGGGCCGTATTTTGAGGAGACGATCTACGTGACGCCGTCGCGCCTGCCCGCCGAACGGTTGCGGCGGGTCGAGGAGACGGCGGCTGCCGCCGCGCGGGCGCTCGGCCTCCGCGAGGGGCCGGTGCACGCCGAGCTGCGGCTCGACGGCGACCGCATCCGGGTGCTCGAGCTGGCGGGCCGCTCGATCGGCGGGCTGTGCTCGCGGGCGCTGCGGTTCGGCGCCGGCATCAGCCTCGAGGAGGTCATCCTCCGGCACGCCCTCGGCCTCCCGCTCGGCGACCACGCTCGCGAGCGGGCGGCCTCCGGCGTCATGATGCTCCCGATCCGGCGAGCAGGCACCCTGCGGGAGGTGAGCGGGCTCGCCGCTGCGCGTGCCGTCCCGGGCGTCTCCGACGTCCGCATCACGATCGCGGTCGGCCGCCCGGTCGTCCCGCTGCCCGAGGGCGACCGCTACCTGGGTTTCGCGTTTGCGCGCGCGGAGACGCCCACGGAGGTCGAGGCGGCGCTGCGCGCGGCGGATGCCGCGCTCGACGTCCTGCTCGACTGAGTATCCTCCCCGCCGCCATGCCCGTGCTCTCACCGGAAATCATCCGTCGCCAGGCTGCGGTCGGGGCGGTCGCGCTCTCACCCGACGGCGTGAGCGTCGCCTACGGCCGCCGCACCGTCGCGGGCGACCGCTACCAGATCGACCTCTGGCTCGTCCCGTACCGGGGCGGCCGGCCGCGGCCGCTCACGAACGGCGCGTGGAGCGACTCGGCTCCCGCCTGGTCGCCGGACGGCGAGGTGATCGCCTTCACGAGCGACCGCGGCGCGGAGGACGAGAAGGCGGCCCTGTACCTGATCCGGCCCGACGGTGGCGAGGCCCAGCGGGTGTGCGGCGCGCCGCACGGCGAGGTCGGCGCGCCCGTGTGGTCGCCGGACGGAACCCGGATCGCGTTCACCGCCGCGGCCGGCCCGCCCCGCTTCTGGGCCGGCGACCCCAAGCGGCGCAAGGCCCGCGTGATCCGCACGGTCGACTGGCGCAGCGATGCCGGCGAGCGCGAGTACCGCACCCACCTCTTCGTCGTCGCCGCGAGGCCCGGCGCGCGGCCGGTGCAGGTGACGAAGGGCGACTTCGACGTCGCCGATCCCGCGTGGCACCCCGACGGTCGCCGGCTCGCGTTCGCCGCGCGGATGGGGCCGGACGCCGACCTCGACCCCAAGCCGCGCATCTACACGGTTCGGGCCGCGGCCGGCAAGAAGCCCAGAGAGCTCGTCGGGCTGCGCGGCCTGGCCCACCTGCCGGCATGGTCGCCGGACGGTCGCACGCTCGCCTTCCTCGGCACCGACGTCCCGGGAGCGCCCGACCACGCCGAGATCGAGCTCTACGTCTGGGACGGAAGCGCCGCGCGCAGCCTGACCGGCACGCTCGACCTGCCGGTCACGCTGGCGTGGGGCTCCGACCTGCACGACTGGATCGGGCCGTCCGAGATGCCGGCGCCGGTCTGGGACGGGGAGACGCTGGTCGTCCCGATCAACCGGCGCGGCCGCGACGAGCTGTGGCGCGTCCCGCTCGACGGCGATCCGGCGCCGCTCACCTCGGGCGAGACGACCCTCTCGGCGGTGGCGGTGGCCGGCGGGAAGGTCGTCGCCGCGCTCACCGACGACGCCTACCCGCCCGAGGTGTGCGCCATCGAGGCCGGCAAGACACGGCGGCTGTCCCGCCACGGCGGCGCGTGGCTGCGGCGCCATCCGGCGCCCACGGTGCGCGAGGTGGACGCCGACGGCGTCCCCGCGTTCCTGTTCGAGCCGGCGGAGGCGAACGGACGCTCCGCGCTCGTGCTTACTCCCCACGGCGGGCCGTACGGCGCCCACGCGCCGACGCCGGAGCTGGACACGTGGGCGCTCGTCTCGCGCGGCTACCGGGTGCTCGCCCCGAACATCCGCGGCTCGTGCGGGTACGGACGCGACTGGGTGGGAGCGATCCAGGGCGCGTGGGGCGGGCCCGACGCCGACGACCTGCTGACGACGGTCAGGTGGGCGGTGCGGCGGAAGCTCGCGGACCCCAAGCGGATCGCCGTCATGGGGCTCTCCTACGGCGGCTGGGCGGCCAACTGGCTGGCCGGGACGAGCGACCGCTTCGCGTGCGTGATCTCGGAGAACGGCGTCGCCAACATGGTGGCGGCCCACGCCGTGTCGGCGATCGGCCCGTCGTATGACCGCGACATCGGCTACGGCCCGGTGTACGAGCACGAGCAGGGCCTCGCGGCGTCGTCGCCGATCCGACACGTGGAGCGGATGACCGCGCCGATGCTGATGCTGCAGGGCGAGGCCGACCGTGTGTGCCCGATCGACGACACGTGGCAGCTGTTCGTCGCGCTGCGCGAGCTGGGGCGCGACGTCGAGATGGTGCTCTATCCCGACGAGCACCACGTGATGATGGCGACGGCCCGGCCCGACCGCCGCATCGACCGCCTGGAGCGCGTGATCGCCTTCCTGGCGAAGCACTGCCCCCCGTGATGTTCAGGCCGTGATCAAAAGCGCGGCGCCGATCGCGCCGCCGAGGTCGCCCAGCGCGGCCACGTGCACGGCAGGCGGGCGGGCGTCGACGAACAGGTGCGGGCCCATCTCCTGCTCGATCCGCGCGACGTAAGGCTCTCCCAGGCGGGTGCCGAGCCCGCCGCCGATCACCACCGCCTCGACGTCGATCAGGTTCACCGCCGAGGCGATGCCGGCTCCGAGCGCGCCGATCGCGCGGTCGATCAGGTCGGTGGCGAGGTCGTCATGGTGCTCGAGTGCCTCGGCCCAGACGCCGCTCGTGAGCGCGACCCGGCCCTTCTTCTCCATGATCTTGAAGAGGGTGGTCTTCTCCCCATCCTTCATCCGCCGGCGGGCCTCGAGCTCCATCGCCCGCCGCCCGGAGTAGGCCTCCATGCAGCCCTCGCGGCCGCAGGTGCACTTCGCGCCCTTGCGGCGGACGACCATGTGGCCGATCTCGCCGGCGGCACCGCGGCCGCGCCACGGGGAGCCGTTCAGGATGATGCCGCCGCCGACCCCGGTGCCCCAGAACACGCCGAGCAACGACGTGTAGGGCTTGCCCGCGCCGAGCCGGAACTCGGCGGCCGTCGCGACGCGCACGTCGTTCCCGAGCCCGATCTTCGTCCCGAGCTCCCTGGCCAGGATGTCGCCGACCTCGATCGTGCGGTTCCAGTCCGGCACGACGTTGTAGGCGTTCGTGACCGTGCCGGCGGTCGGGTCGACCTCGCCCGGCGAGCCGATGCCGACGCCGTCGAGCGCCGCGACCTCGACCTTCGCCTCCTCGGCGGCGGCTCGGATCGCCTCGGCCATCGCGGCGATCACGCCGTCCGGCCCGCCGTCCTTCGGGGTGGGGAGCCGGGACTGTCCGCGCACGCCGTTGCGGGCGCCGACAACGACGGCCTGGATTTTGGTGCCGCCGAGATCGATACCGCCCCGAAGTCCCATCCGGCCGTAATATCGCACGTCGCGCCGCGGGCGCGCCCGCTCTCTATACGATTGGCGCCCATGACCACGGCCGCCCAAGTCGTCCGCGCGTTCAACGACCACGACCTGCGCCTCGTCCGCTTCCTCTACTGCGACAACGGCGGCACCATCCGCGGCAAGGCGTCGAGCCGCCACGGCCTGGCCGGCCGGATCGAGAGCGGCATCGGCCTGACCGTCGCCATGCAGGCGATGAACAGCCTCGACCAGCTCCAGCCGGTGCCGGGCATGGGGCCGGTGGGCGAGGTGCGCCTCGTCCCCGACCCCGACACGTTCCGGGTGCTCCCGTACGCCCCCCACATGGGGGCGATGTTCGTCGACATGATCGGGCTCGACGGGAAGCCGGCGCCGGTCTGCCAGCGCTCGTTCCTGAAGCGGATGTGCGACCGGCTGGCCGAGCGCGGCCTGCGGATCGAGATCTCGTTCGAGAACGAGTTCTCGCTCGCCCGCGCCGTCGCCGGCGGCTACGAGCCGGTCGATTCGAGCCTGTGCTTCTCGACGATCGGGATGACGGCCGTCCAGGACGTCATCGACGACCTCGTCGGCGCGCTCGAGGCTCAGGGGATCGTGCTCGAGCAGTACTACGCCGAGCTCGGCCATGGCCAGCACGAGATCTCCACCGGTCATGCGGCCGCCCTCACCGCGGTCGACCAGCAGATCTTCACGCGCGAGACGATCCGCGCGATCGCCACCGCCCACGGCCTGGTCGCGTCGCTCGCGCCGAAACCGTGGCCGCAGAACGCCGGCAACGGCTGCCACATCCACTTCTCGCTGTGGGACGGCGATCGCAACCGATTCCACGACCCGTCCGGCCCGGGCGCGCTCTCGGCCGAGGCCCGCTCGTTCATCGCCGGCCTGCTCGAGCACCTGCCCGGGCTGTGCGGGGTGACCGTCCCGAGCTTCAACTCCTACCACCGCATCGTGCCCCACTACTGGGCGGGCGCCTTCACCTGCTGGGGGCTCGACAACCGCGAGGCGCCGGTGCGGGTGCCGTCGCTCTACGCCGGTCGCGAAGAGGCGTCCACGAACGCCGAGCTGAAGTCGGCGGACGCGAGCTGCAACCCGTACCTGGCGGTGGGCAGTCTGATCGCCGCGGGCCTGGACGGCCTCGAGCGCGGCCTCGAGCCGCCCGAGCCGGTGCAGGTCGATCCCGGCACGCTGTCGCAGGCCGAACGCGAGGCTCAGGGCATCCGGCCGCTGCCCTCGAGCCAGCGAGAGGCGCTCGACGCCCTCGCCGCCGATGAGGTGCTCACCGGCGCCATGGGCGACGTCCTCGCCCGCTCCTACCTGGCGGTGCGCCGGTCGGAGTGGGAGGCCTACTCTTCGGCCGACGAGGCGTTCGAGCAGCAGGGGCACTTCGAGAAGTACTGACCCGGAGGCGGGGATGGCGGGGAAGATGACGAGGCGCGCGCTGGTGGGCGGCGGGGCCTTCGCGGTCGTCGGCGCCGGTGCCGTCGCCGCAGGCGTCGTCCCCGGCCGGTCGCGGCTGAAGGCCGACCTGAAGTCCCAGTATCACGACTGGTTCAGCCCGCACCCTCACATCCCGTCCGCGCCGGAGGGCCAGATCCGGCTCGAGCAGGTGCACTCGCAGGCCCGCGGGAAGACGGTCGACCTCTTCACGGCCGTCCCGCACGGGCACGGCGACGGCGCCGGCCTGCCGGCGTGCGTCATCCTGCACGGCGTCAGCGCCACCCCGAAGGACTACCAGGCGTTCGGGCTCGGCCGGTTCCTGACCGCTGCGGTGCAGCGGGGCGCGCCGCCCTTCGTGCTCGCCGGGGCCGACGGCGGGATCCTCTACTGGGAGCCCGACCCGGCCGGCGGCGACGATCCTCAGCGGATGATGACCGATGAGATGCCGCGCTGGCTGGCTGTGCGCGGGTTCGACGCGGGCCGGATCGCCGGCTGGGGCTGGTCGATGGGCGGCTACGGCGTCCTGCGGCTCGGCGAGGTGCGGCCGGGGTGGCTGCGGGCGGTGGCCGCGTTCAGCCCCGACGTCACGCACAGCGCAAGCGTCGCCAACGACGACGGCGTCTACCGCACGACGCCGTTGGGAGTCTGGTGCGGACGCAGCGATCCGCTGTTCGACGACGTGCGCGCGTTCGTGGCGCAGCTGCCGCGTCGCCCGCAGGTGCTGTCCTACGGCGAAGGAGCCCACACCCGCGCCTACTGGGACAGCGTCACCCTGCCCGCCTTCGCGTTCGTGGGCGGCGAGCTGGGACGCGCGGCCGCATGAGCGCCGCGACGCTGGCAGATGCGCTGTGGGAGATCCCCTCGGTCGACCACCACGCCCACGGCGTCGTCGCGTTCGAGCCGACGCTGGACGAGTTCCGGGGGATGTTCTCGGAGAGCCCCGACCCGGCCCAGTGGCCGCACATCGCGACCGGGCTCACCTACCGCCGGGCGATGACCGAGCTGGCCGTGTTCTTCGGCTGCGACCCCGGTGAGGAGCGCGTCTACGCGCACCGGCTCGCATCCGGCTTCGATGCGTATACGGCCGGCCTCCTGCGCGCGTCCGGCACGGGCCTGCTCCTGATCGACGACGGCTATCCGGCCGTCGGCGAGGGCTACGGGTGGGAGCGGATGGGAGAGCTGGCGGCGTGTCCGGCGCGGCCGGTGATGCGGATCGAGCGCGTGGCCGAGGAGGCGCTCGGCGGCGGCTTCGACGAGTTCCGCGAGCGCGTGCGGGCCGAGGTGTCTTCCGCGAAGGCGCGTGGCTTCGTCGGCCTGAAGACCATCGCTGCCTACCGCACCGGCCTCGACGTCGGCCCGGCCGACGTCGGCGCCGCCCGCGAGGCGTTTGCCGCGAGCGGCTCGCGGCTGGCGGCCAAGCCGCTCCTCGAGCTGGCGCTCTGGGATGCGCTGGAGGCCAACGCCGCCGACCCGCTGCCCCTGCAGGTGCATTGCGGGTTCGGCGACTCGGATCTGCTCCTGCCGCGGGCCGACCCGACCTGGCTCAAGCCCGTGATCGAGCGCCACAGGTCGACGCCCTTCGTGCTCCTGCACTGCTACCCGTTCGTGCGCGAGGCGGGCTGGCTCGCCCACGTCTACGGCAACGTCTTCTTCGACCTGTCGCTGACGATCCCGCACGCGTCCCGGCCGGCCGAGATGGTGCGTCAGGCGCTCGAGCTGGCGCCGGCCTCCAAGCTGCTCTACGCGAGCGACGCGGCACGCACGCCGGAGCTGTACCTGCTGGCCGCCCGCTGGTGGCGGACGGCCCTCGCGGAGGTGCTGGGCGCCGAGTTCTCGGCGGCCGATGCCGAGCGCGCGGGGGCGATGATCCTGCGGGAGAACGCGCACGCCGTGTACCCCATCGGGTGACGAAAGTGCTGCAATTCACCCACGGGGGAGTTGCGTTCGGCCCCGTGTGAGGTGAAAATCGCCTTAAGTGAACGACGTACCTCACCCGCGCGTCCGGCTTTACCGCTACGGCGCGCGCGTTCTTGCCGCCGGCATGCTTGTCGCGAGCGTCGCCGCGGTGGTGGCCGTGATCAAGAACGTGCCGCTCCACGACTCGAGCTCGCCTCCGCCGACGACCGGCCAGAAGTCGAATCCCTGGGGCGTGAGCCAGGCCGGTTACCACGAGATCTCGGCGTCGCTGCCGAAGGCGCTGCGACAGCTGCCCGTGCGGGTGCACCTGGCCGGCTCGGCCGGGACGCCGGCCGGTGTCTACCGTGCCGCCGACAGCGCCCGGGTGCGGTACGGCGGCAGCTCGCATTACGGCCTCTACCTCCTGACGGTCTGGCCGGCCTCGCATGGAATCGGTCCACGCGTCATCCGCAACCTCGCCAAGAGCTGCCACATCTGCACGCGCAACCGGCTGATCACGCTGGCGCCGGGCGTCGAGGGCGCCGTCGCCGCCGGCGGCGGACACGCCAGCACCATCACCTGGCGCCAGCGCGGCCGCACCTTCCAGGTGCGCGGCCCGGCGGCGTCGTTCTCGAACGCCGACGCGGTCGCCGCCGCTCGGGCGATCGCCCGCGCCAACCGCTAGAGCGGGACTTCCGCGAGCGCGATCTCGTTGCCCTCGGGGTCGGCCAGCACGAGCTTGCGTCCGGCCGGCACCGTCTCGGTCCGCACCGGCGTGATCCTGCGGCCGGCCAGCCCGGCGATCCACCGGTCGATGTCGTCCACCGCGAGCGTGAGGTGCGCGTGCCCGGCCCGGCCGGGGCGGCGTACGAGGTAGACCGAGCCTGATCCGGTCGCCCGCCACATCGCCTCGTCCGCGTTGGGAAGGATGTCCGGCGGGCGGCCGAACAGCCGCGAGAACCAGTCGGTCTCCGCCGCGAGGTCGGCGACTGCGATCCCGGCGAAGAGGTAGCCGAAGGGCGCATCCGCGGGCACCTTGGCACACTACCGGCCATGGGTTCCGAGATGATCAGGAGTCACGGCCAGCCGCCGCGCAGCCTGCCGGTGCTGGCGCTCCGGATCGGCCTCGTGCTGCTGGTGCTGCTCGCCGTGGTGTGGGCGGCCGCCTGGCGGCCGCGCATCTCGGGCGCGACGCTGGAGCACGACGTCGCCGGGAAGCTGCGCACATCACCGGCCCGCTGCTCGGATCAGTCGCGCAACGGCTCGCGCTGGGCGTGCCTGGTCGGCTCCGGGCAGGCCGCCCGCTGCGTCGTCGTCGACGTCTCGATCATCGGCTCGTGGAGCCTGGAGAAGCGGTCGGCGCACTGCCGCTACCCGTGAGCGGGGCGCCGCCGAGGTCGACGCCGAACGTCTCCCGCAGGACGGCGGCGCGCTCCGCCTCGTCGGCCAGCTCGCGCTCGACCCGCCCGGCGGGCGTCGTCGTGATCAGGCGCATGCCGGCCAGGCTCACGCGTCCGTCCTCGGTCAGGAGCGAGCAGATCGGCGCGTCCGTGAAGTGCCCCGGCGGCGTCTGCAGCGCGTCGCACATCTCCTGGAACTCCGGCATCCGCCGCGGCGTGAGCGTGAAGACGTACTGCCGCCGGCCCTCCTGCACGAGCGTCACTCGCCCGTCCGCCCGTTCCAGCCGGTAGGGCCGGCCCTCCCGCAGCTGGTCGCCGGGATCGTCCAGCCGCACCGGCGCCGTGAAGCTGTCGCCGAAGCCGACGTCGGCGATCCACGGCTCGTCCAGGTCGACGCGGAGCGTGAGATGGGCGAAGTCGGGCGTGCCCGGCTCGCTCAGGACGACAGCCGCCGCGCACCGCGTGACCCGGTACCCCAGGTGCTCCAGCAGAAGGGCGAAGAGGCCGTTCAGCTCGAAGCACCAGCCGCCGCGGCGGCGGCGGACGACCTTGTCGAAGACGTGATCGGGGTCGAGCACGTTGCGGCGGCCGAGGTGGAGGTCGAGGTTCTCGAACGGCACCGCCAGCATGTGCGTCCGGTGCAGCGCCGCGAGCGTCTCCGCCGTCGGCTCCGTCCGCCCCGTGTAGCCGATGCGGTCGAGGTAGGCGGCGGCGTCGAACACGGCTACAGCGCGGGCGGCCCGGCCTGCAGGCGCGCGAGCGCGGCCGCGCGCACGCGGTCGGGGTCCATGTCCGACCAGTCGGCATCGATCCACCAGGTCGCGCCGGCCTCGGCCCACGGCCGCACGATCTCGGCCGCTGCGTCGGGGTCGGGCGGCGTCGTGCCCTCGGCCACGATGTCGTAGCGGTCCATCGAGAGGCCGGCAGCCGCCCGCCGCTCCCGCAGCCACTCGATGCCGTCGCGGAGCAGGTCGGGCGTCAGCTCCTGGTCGCCGCCGCCCCTGGGCATGTACGCCGGCAGCCACCCGTCCAGCTGCGCCGCCCGCCGCATCGACTTCGGCCGCGGCCACGCCCCGACGACCCAGATCGGGACGCGCGGGCGCTGCACCGGGCGCGGCGGCACCATCCGGTCGGCCGGCCGGGCCTGGTAGTGGACGCCCTCGTAGGCGACCGGCTCGCCGCTCCACAGCGCCTGCATCAGCTCGAGGCTCTCGTCCATCATGTCGGCCCGCGTTCGCCGGCCGGGGTCGTCCTCGAAGATCCACCAGCGGTCGTCGGTCGCCCCCAGCCCGATGGGAAGGATGACCCGGCCCCCGGAGAGGTTGTCGAGGGTCGCCACCTGGGCGGCCAGGTCCCACGGCTTCCGTCGCGGGAGGGGCGTCAGCATCGTTCCCATCCGGATCCGCTGCGTCTGCATTGCGACGGCGGACAGCATCATCCAGGCGTCGACGCCCCACACCGCCTCCCAGACGAAGAAGGCGTCCCAGCCGTGCTGCTCGGCGACGACGGCCAGGTCGGCCGCCGTGCGCGCATCACCGTAGGGGAGCACCCATCCGAAGCGCATGACGGAACGTTACTTGCCCCGGATCCCCCGCGGCCGGAGGGGTCGTCCGGCCGCGGGGTGTTGGGGAACGGTCAGGCGACCGACTTCACGGGCTCCGGCTCGAGTGCGAGCCGCAGCACCTCGTCGACGCTCATGACTGGGTGGAACGACATCTGCTCGCGCACGTCCTTGGGCACCTCGTCCAGATCGCCCCGGTTGCGCTCGGGCAGGATCACGTCGGTCAGGCCCGCCGCGTGGGCGGCCAGCACCTTCTGCTTCAGCCCGCCGATCGGGAGCACGCGGCCCTGCAGCGTGACCTCGCCGGTCATGCCGACCGTGTGCTTCACGGGCCGCCCGGTGAGGAGCGACGCGATCGCGGTCGTCATGGCGATGCCGGCCGAGGGGCCGTCCTTGGGGATCGCTCCCGCCGGCACGTGCACGTGAAACTCGGTGTGCTCGAAGTCGTGCCGGTCGATGCCCAGCTCGTCCGCGTGGCTGCGGATGAACGAGAGCGCGATCCGGGCCGACTCCTTCATCACGTCGCCCAGCTGGCCCGTCAGGGTCAGGCCCTCGTTGCCCGGCATGCGGGTCGCCTCGATGAAGAGGACATCGCCGCCGGTGCCGGTGACCGCCAGTCCGGTGGACACGCCGGGTACCGCCGTGCGCACCGCGGACTCCTGGAAGAACTTCTGCCGTCCCAGGGCGTCGCGCACGGCTGCGAGGTCGATCGTGACGCGCGGCTCGGCGGTGCCCGATGCAATCCGGGTGGCCGTCTTGCGCAGCACGGTGCCCAGCTCCCGCTCGAGCTGGCGCACGCCCGCCTCGCGGGTGTACTCGGTGATGATCGTCTCGACGACGTCCTCCGAGATCTGCACCTCTTCGGGCCGCAGGCCGTTGCGCTCGACCTGCCGTGGCCACAGGTAGCCGCGGGCGATGGCGACCTTCTCGGCGGTGGTGTACCCGTCGAAGCGGATCACCTCCATGCGGTCGAGCAGCGGGCCGGGGATCGTGTCGGCCACGTTCGCCGTCGCGATGAACAGCACCTGGGACAGATCGAGCTCGACGTCCAGGTAGTGGTCGCGGAACGAGTGATTCTGGGCCGGGTCGAGCACCTCGAGCAGGGCCGATGAGGGGTCGCCGCGCCAGTCGGCGCCGACCTTGTCCACCTCGTCCAGCATGATCACGGGGTTCATCGTGCCCGCGTCGCGCAGGGCGCGCACGAGCCGTCCCGGCAGGGCGCCGATGTAGGTGCGGCGGTGGCCGCGGATCTCGGCCTCGTCGCGGACGCCGCCGAGCGACATGCGCACGAACTCGCGCCCGGTCGCGCGGGCGATCGACTCGCCGATCGAGGTCTTGCCGGTGCCGGGCGGGCCGATCAGCGTCAGGATGACGCCGGAGCGGCGGTCGTCGGCGACGCCGCGGTCCTCGCGCAGCTTGCGCACGGCCAGGTACTCGGTGATGCGCTCCTTGACGTCGTCGAGGCCGGCGTGGTCGGTGTCGAGCACCTCACGGGCGTGCACCGGGTCGAGCCGCTCGTCGCTCCGCTTCGACCACGGCACGGCGATCAGCCAGTCGAGGTAGGTGCGGATCATCGAGGACTCGCCGGTCGCCTCGCCCATCCGCTCCAGCCGGGCAACCTCGCGCTCGGCCTGCTCGCGGACCTCGTCGGGCATCCCGGCCTCCTCGATCTTGGCCCGGTACTCCTCGGCCACGGAGGCGTCGTCGTCGCCCAGCTCCTTGCGGATCGAGTCCATCTGCTTGCGCAGGAAGTACTCGCGCTGCTGCTTCTGGGCGCCGGACTCGACGTCGTCGCGGATGCGGCGGCGCACCTGCAGCTCGGCCAGCCGGTCGCGCTGGAGGCCCAGGGCGAGCTGCAGCCGCTCGACGACGTCGATCGTCTGCAGGAGCTCGACCTTCTGCTCGTAGGTGAAGTCGGGGGCGTAGCCGGACGTGTCGGCCAGGGCGCCCGGGTCGGTGATGGAGCGCACGAACGCGCTCACGCGGCCGTCGTCGCCGCGCAGCTCGAGGATCTCCTCGACCACGGCGCGGTACTCGCGCTCGAGCTCGCGGGTGCGCGAGGGCGGAGGCGTCTCGTCGGGGCGCTCGTCGACCTCGACCCACAGGCGGCCCTGGGGGTCGCTGGTGGCGGCGCCGGCGATGCCACGGTGCAGGCCGGAGAGCGAGACGGCGTGGATGCGTCCCGGCAGGCGCATGTGCTCGCCGACCTCGGCCACCAGGCCGACGTTGGTGTAGTCGGAGCCATGCCGCGGGACGAGCAGAACACGGGACTCCTCGCCGACGTCCACGGGCAGCGTCACGTCCATGCCCGGGAAGACGACGGTGTCCTCGAGGGGGATCAGGAGAAGTTTCGTCATATGCGAAGTGTGCCAGAAATAGTTGAAGTTGGCAAATATCCGGACTATGGAATATGATGTTGTTCAGATGAACGAGTGCTGGGAGCTCCTGTTCGACCTCCTGATGGCGGAGCGCGCCCGTTTCCCGGCAATTGCAGCCGAATTCGACCTGTCCCCGACTCAGGTGCACGTACTGCGCCTGCTCCAGCCGGGGACGGCGGTGCCCATGGGCCGCCTGGCCGGCGGACTTGGCTGCGACGCGTCGAACATCACGGGCGTCGTCGACCGGCTGGAGGCGCGCGGCCTGGTGGAGCGGCGGGCCGGCGAGCGCGACCGCCGCGTCAAGGTGCTCGTCGTGACGGAGCGCGGGCTCGACCTGCGCCGGCGCCTGCTCGTGCGCATGTCGGAGCCCCCTGAGCCGATCCGGCGCCTGTCACCCGCCGACCAGCGCGCCCTCTCCCAGATCCTGCGGCGGGCGCTCGATCACCCGCCGAGCACGCCGCGCACAAGCCGGATCAGCTGATCCACCGGTACCCGGTCGGCCGCGGCCTGCAGGACGAGGCCCTCGATCTCGTTGATCGCGCCCGCGCGGCGCCCATCCGAGATGGCCTGTCCGAGCCCCGCCTTGGCGGCGTCGGCGATCTCGAGCGTCGAGAGGTTGTGGCGGCGGGCGAAGTCCTTCAGCCGCGCCTCGCTCGTGAACGCGAGCGCCAGCGCCCCCTGGGACACGTGCAGGCGGCAGGCGGCGCCGTTCAGCGCCGAGAGCGCCACCTCGTTCTCGAGGTCACTGAAGTCGCTGACGTCGTGCCATGGCCTCGGCTGGCACGGGCTGGGCACGCTCGCGGGCGCGTAGTCGTGCCCGCCCAGGAGCAGGTAGGAGCCGACCAGCGCGACCGCCGCCACGAGCGCGATCACCGGCCAGCGCAGCGTCGTCATGCCGCTGCCTCCCGCCGGCTCAGGGCGATCGGGACGAGCGCGAGTAGCGCGATGACCGCCGCCACCAGGAACGAACGCGAGAAGGCGTGCGTCGCCGCCCGCCGCACCTGGTCGGTCAGGGAGTGGTGCAGGTGGTCGTAGACGGGTACGTCCGTGCCCTTCGGATGCTGGGAGCGGAAGGCGGGGGTCAGGTCAGGCAGCCGGTTCTGGGCCTGCTGGAGCTGGCGGTCGATCGCATCGCCGAGCCGCAGCTTCGCGTCGAACGAGAGGGCGGAGTTCAGGACGAGCGCCGTACCGGCCCGCTCCGCCGCCGCCTGCTGCGCGAGCAGGTCGGTGGTGAAGATCGGTGTCAGGATGAGCAGCCCGACGACGACGCCGGCGTGGCGGGCGCCGATCGTCCAGCCGCCCTGGATCGCCTGCGGCCCGGGGGCGGCCAGGGCGGCGCCGGTGAGTCCGGGCAGCGTGAGGGCGAGCCCGCAGCCAATCAGGACCTGGGGCGCAAGCGTCCAGACGATGTCCGCCGATGGCACGATCGCGAGCGCCGCAAGGCCGCCGGCAATCAGGATCACGCCCGCCGCCGCGGGCCCTCGTGAGAGCGCCGCGGGCGGGACGACGCGGGCGGTGACCAGCGCCGCCGCCGGGATCGCCGAGACGACCGCAGCCGCTTCCAGCGGGTTGAGGCCCCAGGCCCGCACGAGCATCAGCACGAGCAGGAAGAGCGCCGCCGTGAGCGCCGCCGAAACGAGTCCGAGGGCGAGGTTGGGCGAGATCGGCGGGCGGGCGCGGCCCGGCTTCTCGCCCGTCGCCGCTCCCAGGCCGCCGCGCACCAGCAGGAGCAGCAGCGGGACGAGCGCGAGCGGCACCTGGGCGGCGAACACGCCCCGCCAGGTGAACGCCTGCGTGAGCGCGCCCCCCGCGGCCGGTCCGAGCGCCGCGCCGGCGGCGGCGGCGGCGGCCCAGGCGGTGGCGCCCCGCCGGCGCGAGCCGGCGACGTCCTGCATCAGCGCGAGCCCGGCGCACACGACGGCGGCGCCGCTCACGGCCTGGACGCAGCGCGCGGCCAGCAGGAGGTCGAAGCTCCCTGCCGCCGCGCACACGCCCGAGGCGGCGGCGAAGCAGGCGAGCCCGGCCGCGGCCACCCGGGCGGCCCCTGCGCGGACGGCGATGTACGCCGCCGGCACGGCCGCGACCGCGAGAGCCAGGTTGAAGGCCGTGATCACCCATGCGACGCGCTCGATCGAGACGTCGAACGAGGACAGCAGGTCGGGCAGGGCCAGCACCACGACCGACGAATCGGCCAGCACGGTCGCAACTGCGACCGCGAGGCCCAGGCTGAGGGGCACCGATCTGACGCCGTGGATGCTAGCTACTCCCCATCGAGGGCGACGCTTCGGCCGCGGGTGAGCGTCCCGCCGGGCCACCCGCTCAGCTCGCCGAAGAGCGACACGAGCGACGGGACGAGGAGCGTCCGCACGAAGAAGGTGTCGAGCAGGATCCCGACCGCCATCGTGAACGCCAGCTCGCGAAAGGCCCGCACGTCCACGAGCGCGAGCATCGCGAAGCTGGCCGCGAGTGTGACGCCGGCGGTGCGGACGGCCGCCGCCGTGCGGGCGGGGGCGATCTGCAGCGCCTCCCGCAGCGGCCGCACCCGCGCCTCCTGCCACACCCGGCCGGCGACGAAGACGTTGTAGTCCGATCCGAGCGCCACCAGCAGAACGCCTGCAGCGAAGGGCACGTAGTAGGTCAGCTGGCCGTAGCCGAACAACGTCTGGAACGTCCAGGTGCTGATGCCGAGCGCGGCCGCGACCGAGAGCGCGCTCGCGGCGACGAGCAGCAGCGGCGCGATCAGCGCCCGCAGGAAGAGGACGAGCAGCACGAGGTTCACGAGCAGCACGGCCGCCACCACCCGGACGAGGTCGTCGCGGATCAACGCCACCGTGTCGTGCGCGATCGGCCCGTCCCCGGCGAGCGCGGTCCGCGGCGAGCCGAGCCCCGCGCGGGCCGCCAGGGCCGGCAGTCGGGTGCGCAGCGCCCCCACCTCGGCGAGCGCCTTTGCGGCGTACGGGTCGGTGCCGTAGGCGACGAGCAGCCGCGCCGCGCCTCCCGACGCCGTGGTGAGCACGCCCCGCCCGCGCTCGAAGGGCGTGTCGGCCGGGCCGACGACTGCGGCGACGCCGGGCTGACCCCGGAGCTCGTGCTCCAGCCGGGCCAGCCCCGCCGTGTCCGCCGCGATCCCTGGCCGGGCGACGATCACCTGGGCCGGCGCCAGCATCCCGGGGGCGAACCCGCGGGCGGCGTCGGCGGCGCCGATCCGTTCCTGGGCGTTCGCGGGCAGGCCGGAGATCGTCGTCACGCCGAGCTTCGCCTGCCGCACCTCGCCGGCGGCAACGGCGAGCGCGGCGGTGCAGGCGAGCCCGATCACGAGCGCGGCCGACCGGTGGGAGATCAGTCGCGAGAGGGCGTTCCCCGCCGGAGCCGGCGAGGGCTCGGCCACCGAGCCGGCCGGCTCGGGCGGGCGGGGCCAGAAGAGCGCCCGCCCGAAGATGGCGAGCGCCGCGGGGACGAGCGTGACGGCCACGAGCACGGCCGCGGCGACGGCGAGCGCAAGGGCGGGGCCGAGCGCCTGGAACACCTCCGCCCGGGCGACGCGGAGTGCGAGCAGGCTCGCAGCCAGGATGGCTCCGCCGGCGAGCACGATCGGCGTCGTCTCGGCGGTGGCCTGCTGGGCGGCCTGCAGCCGCGTCGAACCGTGGGCGGTCTTCGCCTGCGCCGTCGCGAGGTAGAAGACGACGTAGTCGGTGACGATCCCGAGCACGAGCGCGACGAGCAGTGGGCGCAGCAGCGACGGCTGCTCCAGCCCGGCCCGTTGGGCAGCGTGGCTGACCGCCTGCTCGGCCAGGGTGTACCCGGTGCCGACGGTGGCCAGGGTCAGCAGCGGCGCGCCGATGGCGCGGAAGCGGACGCCGACGAGCAGGGCGACCAGCACGACGGTCGCGACCTCGATCAGCGGCAGGGCATCGTCGACCAGCCCGCCCTCGTGCACCTCGGCCGGCAGGATCCCGGTGACGTGCCCGCCGTGTCCTCGCAGCCGGTTCGCCCCGTCGATCATGTGTGCGATCGGCGTCGACGCCGGGTAGGCGAGGTAGGTGATCGCCGTCGTCCCGGTCTCGCGCGATCCGGGGACGACCCCGCGCGCGTTGATCAGGGGGACGGCGACGGGCCCCGAGCCGGGGTGTGCGCGCGCGCGGCGGTCGACGCGCGCGGCCGCGGAGACGACGTCCGCCTGGGCCGCGCGCGAAAGGCCGCCCGGGTCGCGGTGCACCACGGCCATCTCGGCCGTCAGCGGCACCGGGAAGCGGCGCAGCGCAAGCGCGTTTGCGCGCACCGCCGGTGAGCTCGCCGGGACGAGCGACACCAGCGTGTCCGGCGGCTGGACGGGCGCGGGCAGCACGAACGCGGCGTAGGCGGCCGCAGCCGCCCATCCGGCCAGGATCGGCCACCGCAGTCGGATGACTGTCCACGCGTACGCGCGCGGGATCCGGCCGGTGGTCGGTTGCAAGGACATCGGCGTCTTCATGCCCGAAGGCTGATTCGCCCAACCCGGGCACCCGGTAGATTCGCCGGGCCGTGACCGATCCGTTCGCATTCCACCTGCCCGTGAAGATCCGCTTCGGCGACGGCGCCGTCGCGGCCCTGCCCGAGATCCTGGCCGAGCTGGGCGCGGAGGAGGCGACGGTCGTGATCGAGGAGCCGGTGGCCGAGCTTGCCGCCGTCGCCTCTGCGATCGCCGGGCTCGACGTGTACGCGAAGCCGCCCGGCGAGCCGACCGTGGCCCTGGTCGACGCGCTGGTCGCGCGGATGGATGCGCGGCCGCCCGACGCGATCGTCGGAATCGGCGGCGGGTCGGCGCTCGACCTGGCCAAGGCGGCGCGAGCCGCGCACTCCCAGGGAGCGCCGTTTGCCCGCCTGCTCGAAGGCGACGCGGCGGTGGCCGAGCCGCGCATCCCGCTCGTGACGGTGCCGACAACGTCGGGCACGGGCTCCGAGGTCTCGGGCGGCGCCGTCGTGGTCGACCCTGCCAGCGGCCGCAAGCTGGGTGTCGCCTCGCCGCTGATGCGCGCCCAGCACGCGCTGGTCGACCCGCTGCTCACGCTCGGGCTCCCGCCGGCGGCGACGATGGGCACGGGCGCGGACGCCCTCGCCCAGGCCATCGGCGGCGTGATCGTGCGCAACGGCAATCCCGGCTCGGTCGCGCTCGGCCTGGAGGCCTGCAGACACGTCGCTGCCGGCCTCCCGGGTGCCGTCGCGGACGGCCGCGACCGGGTCGCCCGGGCGGAGCTCAGCCTCGGCAGCCTGCTCGCCGGGCTGTCGATGAACCTCTCCGACTGTGGGGCCGACCACGCCCTGGGCCATGCCATCGGCGGGCGGCTGGGGCTGCCGCACGGACTCAGCGTCGGCCTCGTCCTGGCAGAGACGCTCGAGGTCGACCGCGTCGCCTGCGCCGACCGGCTCGAGCGGGTCGCGGACGCGCTCTGCGAGCCGCGCCACGGCGCCGCCGACGGCTCCCGCGCCGTTCGGGCGGTGCGCCGCATCCTGGCGGCAATCGGCTTTCCGACCTGCGCCGAGGCGGGCGTGCCGGCCGGCGAGGTCGATGCGCTCGTCGCCCTCGCCCGCGACGACTATTGCCTCACTGTGAGCCCGCACACATGGACGGAGGCGGACATCCGCCAGGCATATGCCGATGCGCTCGCACTCCACGCGAGAGGGCCGTTCTCCAACTCATAGATGGTACGTTTTGCACGGCCGCGCGACGGCTTCGAGGGGAAGACGTATGAGGATTCGATTCGAGAACCACGATCTTGACACCGAAGGCTGTGGGCAGTTCATCGACCTGACCGACGATGTCGCCAAGGTCGTGGAGCGCAGCCAGGTGCGTGAGGGGATGGCGGTCGTGTACTCGCCGCACACGACGTGTGCGGTCGTGATCAACGAGCGCGAGAGCGGGTTCATCGAGGACTTCCAGGAGATGCTCGAGAACATCGCCCCGCGCGACGGCGTGTACTACCGCCACGACGATCTCTCCATCCGCACCGAGGGGCTCGAGGGCGACCCGCACCAGGTTCCGAACGGGCATTCGCACTGCCGGGCGGCGCTGATGGGCTCCGCCTCGCAGACGATCCCCGTCATCGACGGCGAGCTCACGCTCGGCAAGTGGCAGAAGATCTTCTTCTGCGAGCTCGACCGGGCCCGCCGGCGCAAGGTGTTCATCCAGGTCATCGGCGAGGGATGACGCCGCCCGGCGGGGGCGGTGCGGCGGTGACCGGGGCGCTTCCGCCCGTGATCGACGAGGCGGCGGCCGCGCTCGCGCCGGCGCTGCGCCAGGCGTGCGAACGGCTCGCCCCCGAGATCACGGCGGTTGTCGGCTACCACCTCGGCTGGGTCGATGCCGACGGCCGTCCCGCCGAGCTGCGCGGCGGCAAGTCCGTGCGCGGCGCGCTTGCGTTGTGCTCCGCCAGAGCGGCAGGAGCCGATGCGTCCGCCGGTATTCCGGGCGCCGTGGCGGTGGAGCTCGTCCACACCTTCTCGCTCCTCCACGACGACATCATGGACGGCGACCGCGAGCGGCATGGCCGCCCGGCGGCCTGGACAGCGTTCGGCCGGGCGCGGGCGATCCTGGCCGGCGACGCAGCGCTCGCCCTGGCCTACCGGGTGCTGCTCGATGCCGCATCGCCGGCTCGCGGCGCCGCGCTCGAGTCGCTGGCGGCGGCGACCGCACGACTGATCGACGGCCAGGCGCTCGACCTCGACCTCGAGGGCCGGGCCGGTGCCACGCCGGAGGACTGCGTCCGCATGTGCGCCGGGAAGACGGGAGCCCTGCTGGAATGCTCGGCGTCGATCGGGGCGGTACTGGCCGGCGCGGGCGACGAGGTCGTCGCGGCACTGGCGGCATTCGGCGGGCACCTGGGGCTGGCGTTCCAGGCGGTCGACGACCTGCTCGGGATCTGGGGCGATCCGGCCGTGACCGGCAAGCCGGTGTTCGGCGACCTCGTGCAGCGGAAGACCTCGCTGCCGGTCGCGATCGCTCTCGGCTCCGGCGGCCAGGACGCCCCTGAGCTCGCCGGCCTGCTCGCCCGCGCGCATCTCGACACCGCCGAGCTCGAGCGGGCCGCGGCGCTGGTTGAGTCCGGCGGCGGCCGCGCCGGCGCCGTGGCCCAGGCCGAGGCGGAGCTCGGCAAGGCGCTGGCGGCGCTCGCCGGGGTGCCGATCGAGGCTGGCGCCCGCGACGATCTGGCGGCCATCGCCCGGTTCGTCGCCGCCCGCGAGTTCTAGCGATCTAGGCTGCCGCGTCGAGCCCCGACCGGCGCTCGCGACCAAGCTCGTCGACGAGGTCGCGTGCGGTCATGCCCGAGCACAGCCGGACGGGTACTCCGTAGCCGGCCAGGTCGAGCGCGATCGCCTCGAGGCCGGCCACGCGGCGACCGTTCACGTGCACCTCCGGCACCCACAGCTCGGCCGGGTACGCACGCGACGCCCGCCACCCCCGCGGCCCCTCGATCACGTCCCCCCAGAGCGCCGCCTTCCCGATCACCCGGTGGACGACCCGCCGGCCGGCGACCGACGGCACGTAGGCGGCGAGGTCGGCAGGGCGCGAGACGGCGTGTACGCCGCACGAGCAGGTCACCTCGGGCGCGGGATGCTCGGGCGGCCGCAGCCGCCACGGCCGCAGCGGCTCCCGGCGGCGGGCGTCACACTCGGCCTCGAGCTCCCTACCCACCGGCCAGGGGGTGGGATAGACGGGGCTGACGAGCGCGGCCCGGCCGGCCTCGGCGACGACGAACCACAGCCTCCAGCCGTGGACCGGCGCGCACATGTCCGGTGCCCGGGGTTCCAACGTCCCCACCCTGCGATGGTAGCGCCTTGCGGGCGTTGCTCGGGGTGTGATATGTGGGTTGCGTGGGATCGCATCGCGTCCGCATACCGGCCCTCCTGATCGTGCTCGCAGCGGCCTGCGCCTGGCCGGCCGCCGGGTCCGCGCAGGTGCTCTACCGGACGTCCGGCCGCATTTCCCGCCTGACCGTCTCGGGCGGGCGGATGGCGTGGGCGGAGCAGGTCTCCGGCACGCATTGCATCCACATCATGCGCCGGCGGGAGCTCGGCACGACGCCGACGCGGGTCACGAAGTGCCGCCTGCCCTCGCGGTCGTTCTTCCGCTCACTGCACGCATGGGTGCGATTCGCCGGCACGCATGTGTTCTGGGAGGAGGCCGGGTTCGGGAACACCGAGGTGGACGAGTGGGTCTACTCGACACTGCCCGGCGGCCGCTCGCCGAGCGTCTACACGATCAACTGCGGCGGCACGGCTGGGGCCGGCAAGCTGCTCGGTGCGGTCTCGACCGGCGGGCTGGTCTACTCCGTCTTCACGGTCCAGACCGACGGCGCATGCGACCTTCTGAGCGGCACCGGGGTCGTGCGGCGGACGGTCGTGTCCGGCGGCCAGGCACAGCGCGTCCTCGTCCCGGGCGCGCCCGGCGCCGCGATGATGGCCGTCTCGGGGCGGAGCCTGCTCGAGGCGCCGGCCGTCGTGGCGAACTTCAGCGTCCAGTCGGGCCAGACGCTCGAGCTGCGCGGACTCGTCTCCGGAACCCGGCGCTGGTCGGCGACGTTCGCAGGCACGCTGCATGCGGTGGCGCTCTCCCCGAGCTACGCCGCGGCGCTCGTGCGCACGGCCTCGGGCACGGACCGGATCAGGGCCTACTCGGCGGCGTCGGGCGCGCTCGTGCGCTCGATCCCGGTGAAGGCGACCGTGCTCCCGATGCTGGCGATGGTCGGCCCGAGGGTGATCTTCGCCTACCCGGGCCGGATCATGGTCTGGAACGTGCGCGCGAACAGCCTCCACGTCCTCCAGCGCACGCAGGCCGCCGTCCACAACCTGCTGGCCGACGGCCGCCTGGTCGCCTGGAACACGGTCCACACGATCCGCGGCATGCGGCTCGCGCCCGCCGGCTGAGCCTAGGGGCCCTCGCCCGCCACCCAGAGCAGGCACGATGCCCGCTTGCGGATGCGGCGCACCATGCGGGCGAACCGGCGCGGCCGCAGCCGGCCGCGGTCGGGTCCGAACACGAGCAGTCCGGCCTCGCGCTCGCCGGCCACCTCGAGGAGCGCGTCGATCGGGTGGGGGCTGCGCACGCGCAGGTGCTCCACCTGCAGCCCGAGTGCGGCGGCCTGGTCGACCGACTCGCGGATGCAGGCCCGGTCGGCCTCGAGCTCGGTGTCGGCGTGCCGGGTCGCGATCGACTGCGGCCACAGCGGCAACTCGACGGCGTCGACGAAGATCAGCGGCGCCTGCGACTCGAGCGCCGCGCCGAGCGCCACCCGCAGCGCATCGGGTTCGAACGGCACCGCCATCGTCGCGAGCACGACCGGCCGCGTGCGTGCGCTCTGCTCGATCACGGGCGTCGGCGTCGGGATCGCAGGGCGGTCGCGCAGCCTCACAGGTCGCCCTCGGCCTTGAGGGTCCATGTCCGCTGCAGCTCGCCGACCCGGCGGTGGTAGCGCGATCGCATGACCGGGCGCACGTAGGTGAACCAGACGAGCAGGATCACCGGCAGGCCGATGAAGATCTGGAACTCCTGGGCCGTCAGCGCAAGGAACAGGACAAACGCCGCGACCAGCGAGACGCCGGCGTACCCGATGATGCGGTAGCGGCGGCGCAGGGCCTCGATCGCCTCGTAGTCGGCGGCGGGGATGGCGTTCGTGTCGTAGGTGCGACCGCACGACTCGCACGTCCACCGCTCCCCATAGGCGACCCACGCCTCGGATTTTCCGCAGTCGCAGTGCAGGGTGATGCGCGGGGCAGCCATCGGAGGGATCTTCGCGGATGTGTGGAAGCTTCCGCAAGCGCCTCGGAACATCGTGGGAGAATCTCTTGACCGAGGCCTGCGATTCCTGTTTCATCGACGGTCCTTCATCAGCTCGTCGGCCCCTTCCTGGAGGTTTCATACATGGCCACCGCCGCAGTCGAGGAACGGGAACTCCTCAAGACCATCAGCTGGTTCGACGGGTTCGTCGTGGCCCTGGCGAACCCAAGCTTCCTGATCACCGGCCTCGGCGCGTCTGTGCTCGGTCTGGGCGGCTGGGGCGCCGTCATCCTGTGGACGACGTCGGTCGTCATCGGCGCGCTGCACAACTACGTCTACTCCGAGCTCGCGGCGATGTTCCCGAAGCTCTCCGGCGGCATCGCGATCTACGCCCACGAGGCGTGGAAGAAGTACGTCTCGTTCGTCGGCCCGATCGCGGCGTTCGGCTACTGGATCGGCTGGTCGGTCGTGCTGTCGGCGACCGGCGTGGTCGTCGGCTTCCTCGTCCAGGCCCAGTTCTACACGTCGTCCGCGGATCCGAGCTCGTCATGGAACCACTCGTGGCAGATCGCCGGGCAGTCCGTCTACTTCTCGTTCCCGATCGCCCTCACCATCGTCATCATCTGCGCGATCTGGACGTTCAACGTGCTCGGCATGCGGCCCGCCGTGTGGGTCGGCTACGTCACGGGCGGCCTGCTCTTGATCCCGCTCGCCGTGATCATGTTCCTGCCCTACATCACCGGCGACTGGCATTCGAGCAACATGAACTCGACCATCCACTGGACCTCGCTCACCGGCGACAACGGGATCAAGCTCGTCATCGTCTGGCTGTACGTCATGTGCTGGTCGTCGTACGGGATGGAGTGCTGCGCGACCTTCGCGCCGGAGTACCACGACACCGCCCGCGACACGGGCAAGGCCCTGCGGGTGGCGGCCATCTTCGGCGTCATCGTCTATGCCCTCCTGCCGCTCGGGGCCGTCGGCACGTTCGGCGCGCAGAACATCACCATCGACAACTACCTCGGCAGCTTCTACGCCCAGACGTTCCACGACATCCTGGGGACGGGCACCGGGTTAGCGATCATCCTGCTCTGCGCCGGGATCGTGCTCGCGATGAACACCGCCACGGCGGACGGGTCGCGGGCGCTCTACGGCATCTCCCAGGACGGGATGACGATTCGCTGGTTCGGGAGGCTGAACCGCTACCACGTGCCGGCGAACGCCATGACCCTGGACGCGCTGTTGAACATCGTGCTCCTGCTCACCTACGCGTCCGACCCGATCGGGGCCCTCAAGATCCTCGTGATCTCGAACCTGGGCTACGTGCTCTGTCACGTGTTCGCGACGTCGGGATTCCTGCTCCTGCGCAAGGACCGGCCGGCATGGCCGCGGCCGATCAAGGTGAACTCGATCTGGGTCGGCGTCTGCGGCCTGCTGTTCCTGTTCGACCTCACGCTGCTGGTCGTCGGCGCGGCCAACGTCGGCCTCGCCTACGGCGCCAGCACCCGCTCGACGGTCGTGCCGTCGCTCCTGATCCTGGTGATCGCGCTCGGCCTGTACGTGTACCGCGTCGTCGTCCAGGAGAAGAAGTCGCTGCAGCTGCGGCTCCCGGCGGCGACCATGCCGGAGGAGGAGGCGGTCATCGGGGCACCGACCTCGACCGTCTGATCCCGAGAAGCACAAAGGGGGCCGGCTCTCCGCGAGCCGGCCCCCTTTTTCGTGCCTGCGATCAGCCGCCGTTCGCCGAGGCGCCGGCCTCGGCCATGAGCTGCTCTGCCAGCTCGCGCTTCTGGTCGGCGGTCATCTTCTTGAACTCGTTCTCGAGCGCCCGCCGGTTGATCACCTGGTTCCAGTAGTCGAGCGACTCCATCCCCAGGAGCGCGGTCTTGCCCACGAACTGGCGCAGCACCTCATTCGTCGGGCCCATGACCCAGCCGGCCTTGCCGTCGCGCAGGTAGCGCTCGAGCTGCAGCGGCTGCTTCTTGAACCCCGTGCCGCCGCAGCAGTGCAGCATCTTGTCGACGACATGGGCGACGTTCTTGGCCGCGTTGAACTTGATCTGCCACAGCCAGTGGAGGTAGTTGCCGCGTGCCAGGTCGCCCACGGCCGGGTTCGTCTGCGAGCCGTCGGTGACCTTGTCGAGCGCCTGGGCGACCGAGTACACGAACATGCGCGACGCGTTCGTGTCCATGATCGCCTCGCCGACGGTGTCCTGGATCGTCGGGTAGTCGCAGACGCGCAGGCCGACGTCCTTGTGGGTCTTGCGGGTCGTGTGGCGGACGGCGATGTCGATCGCGCCGAGCGAGATCCCGTTCCACGTGCCGGACGAGCCGACCAGGAAGTTCGGGTCGACCGACTCGTCGTTCGAGTTGGCGCCGTCGCCGATCGGGCCGACGAGCTGGCTCTCGGGCACGAACTTCCAGTCGAGCAGCAGCGACCCGGACTGGTTGCCGCGCAGGCCCATCGCGTCCCACTCCTCCGGCTTGGCCTGGATGTCGGCGGCGTCGACGACGAACACCGACAGGTTGGAGTAGTCGCCGTTGTAGTCGGGCGAGGTGGTCTGCAGGACGTAGAAGTCGGCGAAGCCGGCGGACGTCGTCCATGAGGCCTTCTTCAGCACCTCGTAGCCGCCGTCGGCGCTGCGGGCGCCGGAGGCGATCGGGTACCAGAAGTGCGAGCCGGTCTCCGGGTCGGAGTACGACAGCGTGCCGAGCAGGCCCTCACGCACCTTCTTCAGGTACTTCTCGATGGTGTGGTCGGTTGCGCGCAGCTTGAGCGCCTCGACCGCGCCGATGTGCATGACGTAACACATGGCGCAGGAGGCGTCGCCGTAGCGGGCGATCGTCTCGGTGGTCGCCGCGTACATGACGTGGTTCTGGCCGAGACCGCCCCACTCCTTGGGCAGCATCAGGCCGAGGAAGCCGTCCGGGGCCAGGGCCTCGAGGCTCTTGCGCGGGAAGGTCAGCGTCCGGTCGTTCTCGGCCGCAAGCGGCCGGATGGTCTCTGTGCAGATCTCGCGCAGCCGCTCCAGCAGCTCGAGCTGCTCGGAGGTGAAGAACCATTCCGGATTGAACATCGGGTCGAGCCCGTCCATGGCCGACTGAGGTGCGACCGTTGCCATACTCGAAGCTCCTTCGTCGTTGCTCTGGCGGCCACATCCTAGTCGCCGAGCCGCTTCGAGGTCTATGGCGGGTCGTCCACCTCCCGGGGGCGGCGCGGTTTGGCGCCTCACACAGGCCGTGGCCGTGTCGTCGCGGCCGGGAGCATGGAGAATTGCCGCCTCGGGCCGGGCCGGCGGCGGCGCCCGGTGGTCTCGCGTCCGACGGCATGCCGCTTCCCCCGGTTTGGCCAGGCCTACCCATGTAGAATTTTCGCTATGTCCGTTCCGAACACCGCCGTGCGCTCGGCGGAGACGCGACACCTGTTTCGGATCATCAACACGGTCTCGTCGACGCTCGACCTCGACCGGGTTCTGCGGGCGATCGTCGACCTCGTCTCCGACGCGATCGACTGCCACGCCTGCTTCATCTACCTGGTCGCGCCGGACGCCTCGCTCGTCCTGCGCTCGGTGTCCGATCCATACGGCGCGCTCGTCGACCGGCTCCGGTTCGAGCGCGGCGAGGGCCTGGCCGGCTGGGTGGCCGAGCACAACCAGCCGGTGTTCCTGACCGAGGGCGCCCTCACCGACCCGCGCGCGAAGGTCGTTCCGGAGGCAGACGAGGAGCAGTACCAGTCGATCGTCGCCGTCCCGCTCCGCAGCAAGGCGGGCGACGTGGTCGGCGTGATCTCGCTCCACGCCGAGGCGCCGCGTGAGTTCACCGAGGCCGACTCCGACTTCCTCGTCCACGCCGCCAGCCTCGTCGCAGGCGCGATCGAGAACGCGCGCCTCTACGAGCACACCCGCCGCCGCCTGGCCCTGGTCGAGGGCATGGCCGACCTGGCCCGGGCCGTGTCGGCCGCCTCGACGCTCGACCAGCTGCTGCCCGCCGTCGCCCGCCGCGCCCAGCGCCTGCTTGCCGCGGCGGCCTGCGAGGTGTACGTGACGACCGGCGACGGCGCTCTCGAGCTGGGCGCCGCGTCACCGGCGAGCGGCCCCCGCGACCGGCTGCCGAGCGCCGCCGATCTCGGCGTGGGGCTCGCCCGAGGCCGGGCCGACGACGGCGACAGCCGCCGTCTCGCCGAGCTCCTGTGGGGCGACCCCACCGCCGCGGCGCTGGTGGCACCGATGGTGGCGGCGGACGAGCTGCTCGGCTTCCTCGCGCTGCGCTTCCCCGGCGACCGCCCGGCCGATGCGGAGGCTCGTGAGGTGGCGGCGTCGATCGCCGGCCAGTCGGCGATCGCGCTCAAGAACCTGCACCTGATCGACCGCCTGACCGAGCACAACGCGATCAAGGACTTCCTCGAAGATCTGTCCCGCGGGCTGCCGGCGCCGGCCGGCCTGGCCGACCGCGGCCGCGCCCTCGGCTGCGATCTCCACCGCCCGCACCTCGTCCTCCAGGCGGCGCCGCGCTCGGGCGGCGGCACGCAGTCGTGGGAGGAGGTCGCCCGCGCGCTCGAGGCCGGCGCGGCCCGGGCGTTCCCCGGCTCGCTGTTCGACCGCCGGGACGGCGCGGTGCGCGGCCTCGTCCGGCTCGGGAACACCGACGAGGCGGCCGCGCTCGCCAGGCTGCGCGAGATGCACACGGGCCTCAACCGCAACCATCCGCTGGCCATCGGGCTTTCGCACCGCTGCGAGGGGCCGGCCACCTTCGCGACCGGGTTCGAGGAGGCGCAGCAGGCGGTCACCGCCGCGGCCGTGATCAGCCCCGAGCCCGGCGTGGTCAGCTTCGACGACCTGGGCGCGTACAAGTACCTGCTGCGCGTGTCGCAGGACGGCCGCACCCGCGACCACCGCGGGGACGCGCTCAAGAAGCTCGAGGCCTACGACCGCCGTCACCGCTCGCAGTTGCTCGCGACGCTCGAGGAGTATCTGAAGCGACGGGGCAACATCGCCGCCGCCGCCCAGACGCTCTTCGTCCACCCGAACACGCTGCGCCAGCGCCTGCGCCGCATCCAGGACCTGACCGACCTCGACGTGCAGAACGAGGACTGGCTGATGATCGAGATCGAGCTGAAGCTGCTGCGGCTGGAACGGGCGCTCGGCCGCTCGTCGTGAATAACCGGTGCCAGGCACCGGTTATTCATGCAGCTAGAACCGGCGCCGGCCGCGGCCGCTGCGGCGGCTGGAGTAGACCAGCCGCGGCGGCGATACCGCCATCCCCGCCGAGCGGAACTCGTCGGCGATCTCGAGCCGCGTCGCCACCCGGCTGACATCGGCCTGCTGGTCGCGGGTGACAAGCGTGACCGCGCGGCCGTCGGCGCCGGCGCGGGCGGTGCGCCCGACCCTGTGGGTGTAGTCGTCGGCGCCGGTGGGGGCGTCGTAGTTCACGACCAGCCCGATGCCGTCGAGGTCGATCCCGCGGGCAGCCACGTCGGTGGCGACGAGCACCCGGACGTCGCCGCTCCCAAACCGCGACATCGCCCGGTTGCGCTCCGCCTGGCTGCGGTCGCCGTGGATCGCCTCGCAGCGGACGCCGCTGCCCTCGAGCCGCCGCGCCAGCCAGGCGCAGTTCGTCTTCGTCTCGCAGAACACCAGCGTGAGCCCTTCGGCGTTCGCGAGCAGCTCGGTCAGGTGGGCGTACTTCTCCGCCTCGGTCACCGAGATGAACGAGTGGTCGACGTCGCCGCGCTCGATGGTGACGTGCTCGCTCGCGTCGATGCGGACGGCGTTGCGGGTGAAGCGGCGGGCGGCGACGCCCGCGGCCCCTTCGACCGTCGCCGAGAAGAAGAGCGTCTGGCGGTCGCTGTGCAGCTTCGGCACGATCCGCTCGACCTGGGGCAGGAAGCCCATGTCGACCATCCGGTCGGCCTCGTCGAGCACGAGCCGGCGAACGTTGCGCAGGTCGACCATGCGACGTCCGGAGAGGTCGATCAGGCGACCGGGAGTCGCGATCACGATCTGGCTCTTCGAGGCGGCCTTGGCCTGGGCGGGGAGGCCGGCGCCGCCGTAGCAGACGGCGACGCGGACGCCGCGGGCCGCGGCGAGCGGCTCGAGGTCGGCGCCGATCTGCTGGGCAAGCTCACGGGTGGGACAGAGCACGAGCGCCTCGGGCGCGGTCGCGTCGGGGTCGGCGAGCATGATCAGCGGCAGCCCGAACGCGAGCGTCTTGCCGCTCCCGGTCGGGCTCTTCGCGATCACGTCCGCGCCCTCGAGGCCGGCGGGGATGCACATTCGCTGGACGGCGAACGGCTCGGTAATCCCGCCCGTGGCCAGCGCGGCGCACACCTCATCGCTCACGCCGAGGGCCTGGAAACTATCGGTCATCGAACACTCCTCTTCGGCGGGCCGCGCCCGCCCCTCAAGTGCCGGAAGGGCTCGGAGCTACTCGATCACCCTCGTCGCCGCGGCCCCATGCCGCGCCATCAAGCACAGTTCGTTCTTTCCTGAAGCATAGACGGCGTCCTGCAAAGCAAGGTGGAAATTCGCCTGCGTTCATGGGAGTGTTTGCCCCCCGGGATCGAGCAAAGGAGTCTCACCGATGGCGACCACCATGGCCAGGCCCGCCGCCGAGGCGGTCAAGAAGCGTGCCGAGCAAGACGGCATCGAGTTCTTCTTCGCCCAGTTCGTGGATATGAACGCCAAGCCGTCCGCGAAGCTCGTGCCCATGTCGAACTTCGAGGGCCTCGTGAGCGAGGGCGCTGGGTTCGCCGGCTTCGCGGCCGGCCCGATCGGCCAGACGCCGGCGTCGCCGGACATGATGGCCATCCCCGACCTGAACAGCTACACGCGCGTGCCGTTCAAGGACAACCTGGCCCGCTTCGCCTGCGACATCTACGTCGAGGGCAAGGAGTGGCCGTACTGCCCGCGCACCATCCTGCGCCGCCAGCTCGAGCGGGCCAAGTCGCTCGGCTACACCTTCAAGATCGGGATGGAGCTCGAGTTCTTCCTGCTCCGCGAGACGGCTGACGGCGGGCTCGAGCTCGCCGACCCGCTCGACCGGCTCGACCAGCCCTGCTACGACATGAAGGGGCTGACCCGGCACTACGAGTTCCTGAGCCGGCTCTCGACGTATGTGAACGAGCTCGGCTGGGGCAGCTACGCCAACGACCACGAGGATGCGAACGGCCAGTTCGAGTCGAACTTCGAATTCGCCGACGCGCTCACCACGTGCGACCGGGCCATCTTCTTCCGCTACATGGTGCACGCCATGGCGCAGGCCGAGGGCATGCTGGCGACGTTCATGCCGAAGCCCTTCGGGCACCTGACCGGCAACGGCGGCCACTTCCACATGTCGCTGTGGGACGAGAGCGGCGAGCGCGACCTGTTCGCCGATGACGACGACGCCAACGGGCTCGGCCTGACCCAGCTGGCCTACCAGTTCACCGCCGGCCTCAAGGAGCACGCGAAGGCCTACATCGCGGTGACGGCGCCGACCGTCAACAGCTACAAGCGGCTGACCACGACGGCCGGCACGCCGACGTCCGGCGCGACCTGGTCGCCGATCTTCATCACCCACGGCGCCAACAACCGCACCCAGATGCTGCGCCTCCCCGGCGGCCACGTCGAGGACCGCACGGTGGACGGCTCGTGCAACCCGTACCTGGCGGCGGCGGTCGTCCTGGCCGCGGGCCTGGACGGCATCGAGCGCGGCCTCGACCCGGGCAAGCACAACGACGAGAACCTCTACACGCTCTCGTCCGAGGAGCTCGCCAAGCGCGGCATCGAGCTGCTGCCGGCCAACCTGCTCGACGCCACCCGGCACCTGGCCGACGACAAGGTGCTCCGCAAGGCGCTCGGCAACACCGGCAGCGAGGACTACATCGACTACTTCGTGAACACGAAGCAGTCGGAGTGGGCGGCCTACCACGAGCAGGTCACGCCGTGGGAGGTCAAGAACTACCTGACGCTCTTCTAGGACACACCAGGGCCAGGCCCCGCGGGGCCTGGCCCCTGAGTCCCCGGCGGATGTTCGGGTTGCACATACCCCTTGGGTGAATTGGTTGCCGCCTGGCACTCGCCGCCTGCCCGCTCTCCGTCTAGGATCTGCGGCGGCTGTCGGAGGTTTTCGCCCATGTGCGGGCTGTGTGGATTTCTCTACAAGGATGCGGATCGGGTCGGGCCCGTCGGAGGCACGCTGCACGCGATGCTCGGGCCGATGGCCCGCCGCGGCACCGACTCCACGGGCATCGCGCTCTACGGCGCCCCCCAGCCTGACTCCTACGTCGTTCGCGCCCGCATCGATGCAAACCACGGCACGCCGGAGCGGGTCGCGGCGGCGCTCGAGCAGGCCGGCACAGTTACGGAGCGCACCCAGCACGGCCCCAACATGCGCGCCCGGATCAGCTACTCCGGCGACGTGGGCGCGCTGACCGACGCCATCGAGAGCGAGCCCGACGTCGAGGTGTTCTCGATCGGTCGGGCGATGGAGATCGTGAAGGACGTCGGCGACGCCGACGCCGTCGAGGCGGCCGACCCGTATGCGGCCTTCGAGGGCAGCCACGCGATCGGCCACACCCGCATGGCGACCGAGTCGGTCGTCGACGTCGCCCACAGCCACCCGTTCTGGGCGCGGCCGTTCCCCGACATCTCCGTCGTCCACAACGGCCACATCACGAACTACCACAAGCTTCGCCGCAAGCTCGAGAACCAGGGCCACCGCTTCGCCACCGGCAACGACTCCGAGGTGATCGCGGTCTACATCGCCGACAAGCTCGAGCGGGGCGAGAGCCTCGAGGACGCGCTGCGGGCCTCGGTCGCCGATCTCGACGGCACCTTCGCCTATCTGATCTCGACACCGGAAGGCATCGGCGTCGCCCGCGACCCGTTCGCGCTCAAGCCCTTGCTCTACGCCGAGTCCGACGAGGTCGCCCTGATCGCCTCGGAGGAGGTCGCGATCCGCGCCGTCGACGAGGACGCGTCGCTCGTCCCGCGTGAGCTGGCGGCCGGGGAGGTGCGCTGGTGGCTACGCTGACCTCCGAGATCGACTGCTCGCGGCACACCACCCGCGAGATCAACCAGGCGATCAAGCGCGCGGCCGCCGACGGCGTCCCCGAGATCCACCTCGCCAACCCGAAGGCCCGGCACAGCCTCGCGGTGGCGGTGATGCACCCCATCGACGTCGTCTTCGACGGCCCGGTGGGCTGGTTCTGCGGCGGGATGTGCGACGGTGCCCGCATCACCGTGAACGGCAACTGCGGCTGGAGCCTGGGCGAGAATCTGATGTCGGGATCGATCGAGGTGCGCGGCAACGCCGGCTCCTCGACGGCCGCGACGATGCGCGGCGGCCGCGTGTTCGTCGCCGGCGACACGGGCGCCCGCGCGGGCATCTCGATGAAGGGCGGCACCCTCGTCGTCGGCGGATCGGTCGGCTACATGTCCGGCTTCATGATGCAGCGCGGCATGATGGTCGTGTGCGGCGACGCAGCCGACGGCATCGGCGACTCGATGTACGAGGGCACGGTCTACGTCGGCGGGGAGATCGCCTCGCTCGGCGCCGACTGCGTCGAGGGCGAGCTGGGCGACGACGACCGCGAGCTGATCGCGCACGAGCTGGGTCAGAACGGCCTCGACGCCGGCGGCCGCGAGTGGAAGAAGCTCGTCGCCGGCAAGAAGCTCTGGAACTTCTCCCGGCACGAGTACGACGCATGGCGAGGTGCGCTGTGAGCGATCTCATCCCCCGCGGCGCCGACGGCCACGTGCTGCAGAAGCTGTGGGTGTGGTCGCCCGAGACGATCGAGGACATCCAGACGAAGGCCGAGCTCGGCCGATACACCAACCGGGCGCTGGGGACGACGCGGCGGACGCCGCACTTCCAGGATCTGACCTTCGTCCCCTGCACGCTCTCGCGCGTCCCGCTCGAGGGCTACCGCGAGACGTGTCGCACCGACATCGAGATCGGCGGCCGGCACGGCGCCAAGCCGATCAAGCTGCGCGACGCCGATCACGATCGCGGGCATGTCGCTACGGCGCCCTGTCGCGCAACGCGAAGGCGGCGCTCGGCACGGCCGCCACCCGCGTCGGCATCTCGACGACGACCGGCGACGGCGGCATGCTCGACCTCGAGCGCGAGGCCTCCGACCAGCTCGTCTACCAGGTGCTGCCGAGCCGCTACGGCTTCAACCCGCACCACCTGCGCATGGCGAACGCCGCCGAGATCGTGATCGGCCAGGGCGCGAAGCCGGGCACCGGCGGCGTGCTGCTGGGCGCGAAGGTGTCGCCGATCATCGCCGAGGCGCGCACGCTCCCGCCCGGCGTCGACCAGCGCTCGCCCTGCCGCCACCCCGACTTCGTCGGGCCGGACGACCTCCAGATCAAGATCGAGGAGCTGCGCGAGGCCACCGACGGCGCGATCCCGATCTACGTGAAGATCGGCGCCTGCCGCGTGCCCGACGACGTCAAGCTGGCCTGCAAGGCCGGCGCCGACGTGATCGTGATCGACGGCCTCGAGGGCGGCACCGGGGCCTCGCCGGACTCGCTCATGGACCACACCGGCATCCCGACGCTCGCCGCAACCTGCGAGGCGGCCAGCGCGATCCGGGAGATGAGGCTCGAGGGCGTCGTCAACCTGATCGTCTCGGGCGGCATCCGCAACGGCGTCGACGCGGCCAAGGCGCTCGCCCTGGGCGCGGACGCCGTCTCGATCGGCACCGCCGCGATGATCGCGCTCAACTGCAACCGGCCGCTGTACCTGGACGACTACCACCGGCTCGGCACCGAGCCCGGCGCCTGCCACCACTGCCACACCGGCCTCTGCCCGGTGGGCATCACGACGCAGGACGAGGATCTGATCGCCCGTCTCCCGGTCGACGAGGCCGCCGACCGGGTCGAGGGCTTCCTGCACTCGATGACGCAGGAGATGCAGATGTTCGCGCGCGCATGCGGCAAGTCGGCCGTGCACGACCTGGAGCCCGAGGACCTGCGGGCGATGACGGTCGAGGCCTCGGCGATCACCGGCATCCCGCTCGTCGGCACGAACTTCGCGTTCCGCCCCGAGAGCTTTGCCGCGGCCGTCGTCGAGGCGCTGGCGGCCGCCTCCACGAACGGGCACGAGAGCCCCCAGGGGGCGCACAGCTAGGCATGTCGTTTCTGCTGGAGTGCCCGAATTGCGGTCGCAGGCCGGTGGACGAGTACGCCTACGGCGGCGAGGTGACCGTGCGGCCGAAGTCGGCCGACGACACCCGCGCGCTGTTCTCGTATCTCTACTTCCGCAAGAACGACGCCGGCGCCCAGCGGGAGTGGTGGTTCCACTCCGCCGGCTGCCGGGAGTGGTTCCAGGCCGAGCGTGACACCCGCTCGAACGACGTCATGCAGGTGGCGCCCCCGGGAGGGCTGACATGAACCGTCTGGCAGAGCGCCGCGGTGAGCTGATCGACCGCGGCCGCGCCGTCACGTTCACGTGGCGGGGGCGGACGGTCGAGGGCCTTGCCGGCGACACCGTCGCCTCGGCGCTGTACGCCGACGGCATCCGGGTGTTCTCGCGCTCGTTCAAGTATCACCGCCCGCGCGGCCTTCTCTGCTGCGGCGGCCAGTGCCCGAACTGCCTCGTCCAGGTCGACGGCGACCCGGCGGTGCGGGCCTGCATGACGCCCATCGAGGACGGCATGCAGGTCGAGCACATCAACGCGTGGCCGTCCCTCGAGCGCGACGCCCTGCACGCGCTCGCGTCGGCGACGCCGGCGTTCGGGATGCAGGTGGGCTTCTACTACAAGACGTTCATGCGCCCGCGGTGGGCGTGGAAGTACTACGAGAAGTTCCTGCGCTCGGCGGCCGGCCTCGGCAAGCTCGACCCGGATCACCGCCGCGACCGCCGCTACGAGAAGGTGCACCGCCACGTCGACGTGCTCGTGATCGGCGGCGGCGAGTCGGGGCTCGAGGCGGCACTTGCCGCCGCCCGTGACGGCCGCGAAACGGCGCTCGTCGAGGAGGGCCTCGCCCTCGGCGGCCGGCTTGCGTTCTCCGGCATCGACGCCGCGAACCGGGTGGGCGACCTCGAGTCCGCCGCGCGCGAGGCGGGCGTCGAGATCCTGCAGCCGGCCTGGGCCGGCGGCGTCTACGAGGGCAACCTCGTCCCCGTCTACCAGGGCGACACCATGTACCGCTTCCGGGCCGGCGAGATCGTCCTCGCCACCGGCGTGATCGAGCAGCCGCTCGTCTTCGCCGGCAACGACCTCCCGGGCGTCATGCTCGGGTCGGGCGCGCGCCGGCTCGTCAACCAGTTCCGGATCGTCCCCGGCGACGAGGCCGTCGTGCTCACCGTCGACGACCTCGGCATCGAGGCAGCCTGCGATCTGGCCGAGGCCGGCGTCGCCGTCTCGGCCGTCGTCGACACCCGCGAGGGCGAGACCGACGAGCGCCTCGGCGTGTTCGGGATCGAGCACCTGCGCGGCTTCGCGCCCGTCCAGGCCCGCGGCCGCAGTGCCGTGAGCGGCGTCCTCGTCGCCCGCGGCGGCGAGCGCCGGTCGCTCTCGGCCGACCTGCTCCTGATGAGCGGCGGCACCGTCGCCCAGTTCGGGACGCTCGTGCAGTCGGGCGGCTCCATCCGCTACGACGCCGACCGTCGCGTGTACGTGCCCGACAACGTCCCGGCGGGCGTCCGCGTCGCCGGCGAGCCGGTCGGGACGACTTCCGCCGTTCCGGCGAGCGCCGAGGGTGGCCGCGGCAAGCAGTTCGTCTGCTACTGCGAGGACGTGACGACGAAGGACGTGAACCTCTCGGTGAAGGAGGGCTTCGCGTCGCTCGAGCTCTCGAAGCGCTACACGACCGTCACGATGGGCCCCTGCCAGGGCAAGATGTGCCACCGCAACTCCGGCCTCGTCATGGCCCGCGAGCTGGGCGTCGACCCCGACGAGCAGCGCGTCGGCGTGACGACCGCGCGGCCGCCGCACAACCCGACGAGCTTCTCGCTGCTGGCCGGCCGCGGCTACGAGCCGGTCAAGCGCACGTCGGTGCACCACTGGCACGCCGACCGCGGCGGCAAGATGCTGTGGGCCGGCGACTGGAAACGCCCCTACGACTACGGCACGCCCGAGGACGAGACCGCCGCCGTGCACGAGTCGCTGGGCCTGATCGACGTCTCGACGCTCGGCAAGCTGATCGTCCGCGGCCCCGACGCGGCCGCGTTCCTGGAGCGGATCTACCCCAACCGCTACGGCGACATGAAGACCGCCCGGGTGCGCTACGGCATCGTGTGCGGCGACGACGGCTCGATCCTCGACGACGGCACCGTCGCCCGGCTCTCCGAGACCGAGTTCTACGTGACCACCACGTCGTCCGGCGCGGGCGGGATGGAGCAGTGGTTCACCTGGTGGAACGCGGTGTGGGGGATGGACTGCCAGATCGTGAACGTCACGTCGGCGATCGCCGCGTTCAACCTGGCCGGCCCGCACGCGCGCACGGCGCTCACCGGCCTCACGGACTTCGACCTGTCGAACGACGCGTTCCCGTATCTGGGGGCCGGCCATGCCGAGGTCGCAGGCGTGCCCTGCCTGCTCCTGCGTATCGGCTTCGTCGGCGAGCTCGGCTACGAGATCCACTGCCCGGCGGCCGCCGGCGAGCACCTGTGGGAGGCGCTGATGGCGGCGGGCGAGAGCTTCTCGGTGAAGCCGTTCGGGCTCGAGCCGCAGCGCGTCCTGCGCCTCGAGAAGATGCACGTGATCGTCGGCCAGGACACGAACGCCGAGTCGCAGCCGCTCGAGGCCGGCATGCCGTGGATCGTCAAGCTCGACAAGGAGAACGACTGGATCGGGCGCTATTCGATCGAGTGGTACAAGGACCGAGGCAACCGAGCCTCGCTGGTGGGCTTCGAGGGCGCGAACGGGACGGTGCCGAGAGAGGGCGCGCAGGTGGTCGTGAACGGCGAGCCCGTCGGCCGCGTCACCTCGTCGCGCTTCTCGCGCCGGCTGGGCAAGGCGATCGGCATTGCCTGGGTGCCGGCCGATCTCACCGCCGAGGGCACGGCGATCACGCTCTCCGACCCGTCCGGGGCCAGCATCCCGGCCAGCGTCACGCTGCGGGCCTTCTACGACCCCGACCAGGAGCGGCTGCGGTCGTGAGCGCGATCCGCGACCCCTACGCCTTCCTCTCGCCTGCGGCGGCGGCCTCGGCCGTCGGCCTGCGCACGCCGATGGAGCGCGCGCACCTCGCGGCGGGCGCCGAGCTCTCCGACGTCGACGGCTGGCGCGTCGCCGCCTACCCCGCCGGGGACACGCAGGCGGCCGCGACGGCGACCGACGTCTCCCACGTCGGCAAGCTCGACGTGCGCGGCACCGCGGCCGAGCTCGACTCGCTCACCGGCGGCCTCGCGGCGGGCGCGGCCCGCGCCGACGACGGCGTGTGGACGCTGCGGCTCACCCCGACGCACGGCTACGTCCTGTGCCCGTTTGCGCGGGTCGGCGTGCTGCGCGACCGGATCGGCGGCCCCGCGCTCGACGTCACCTCCGCCTACGCCGCCGTGGCCCTCGGCGGTGAGCGCCGCCGCGACGTCTTCCACCGCTCGTCCGGCCTCGACGTGCGCGAGTCGCGCTTCGGCGCCGGCCGCTGCATGGCCGGCTCGGTCATGCGGGTGCCGACGCTCGTCCTGAACCGCGGCGACGACCTGGTGATGCTGGTCGCCTGGGAGTACGGCGAGTACTTCTGGGACGCGATCCTCGACGCCGGCGAGACGTTCGCCATCGTCCGCGCGAGCGTCGTCGCCGCCGCGGCGCCGCCCCAGGAGGATCACCAGGAGCAGGAGCAGACGGCGTGATCGGGCTCCTGCGCAAGCACCGGTTCTTCCGCTCGCACCCGCTGCGGGCGAGCTACGACGCCATCGTGATCGGCGGCGGCGCCCACGGCATGGCCACGGCTTACTACCTGGCCAAGGACCACGGGATGAAGAACGTGGCCGTGGTCGAGCAGAGCTACATCGGCGCGGGCGCGTCCGGCCGCAACACCACCATCATCCGCTCGAACTACCTGACGCCGGAGGGCACGCGCTTCTACGAGGCCAGCGTCCAGCTCTACAAGACGCTGTCGCAGGACCTGAACTTCAACATGCTGTTCTCGCAGCACGGCCACCTGACGCTGGCCCACTCCGACCGGTCGGTGAACACGATGATGGAGCGGGCCGAGGTGAACCGCCTGCTCGGGGTCGACTCGCGGGTGATCTACCCGGACGAGATCAAGGAGCTCGAGCCGATGCTCGACGTCTCCGACCATCCCACGTTCCCGGTCCTGGCCGCCCTCTACCACCCGCCCGGCGGGATCATCCGCCACGACGCCGTGGTGTGGGGGTACGCGAAGGAGGCCGACCGGCTGGGCGTCGAGATCCACCCCTACACCGAGGTCACGGGCATCACCCGCCAGAACGGCAAGGTGACGGGCATCGAGACCAACCGCGGGCTCGATCTCGGCCGGCACCGTGATCTCGTGCACGTCCGGCTGGTCGACGCTCGTCGGGCGCCTCGCCGGCATCGAGGTGCCGATCACGACCCACATCCTGCAGGCCTGCGTGACCGAGCCGGTGAAGCCGCTCCTGCGCAAGATCATCGTGTCGGGGACGTTGCACATCTACATCTCCCAGTCCGACCGCGGCGAGTTCGTGATGGGCTCCGAGATCGAGCCCTACTCCGGCTATTCCAACAAGGGCACGTTCCGGTTCATCGAGGACCTGGCGATGCACATGGTGGAGCTGCTGCCGATGCTCGGCCGCGCCCGGATCCTGCGCCAGTGGACCGGCCTCTGCGACGTGTCGCCCGACTACGCCCCGATCATGGGCCTCACCGAGGCCGACGGCTTCCTGATCGACGCCGGCTGGGGCACCTACGGTTTCAAGGCGTCGCCGATCGTCGGCAAGACGATGGCCGAGCTCGCCGCCACGGGCAAGACGCCCGACCTGATCGCACCGTTCCGGCTGTCGCGCTTCTACGAGAACGAGCTCGTGTCCGAGCGCGGCGCGGCGGCCGTTTCCCATTAGCACGAACCCACCAAGGAGACAGCGTTGAAGTCCAGCCTCGAGATCGCACAGGAAGCGACCCTCCGCCCGATCATGGACATCGCCCGCGAGATCGGCCTCGAGGAGGACGAGGTCGACCTGTACGGGAAGTACAAGGCCAAGGTCAACCTCAGCGCGCTCGACCGGCTCGCCGGTGCGCCCGACGCCAAGATCGTCTGCGTCTCGGCGATCACGCCGACCAAGGCCGGCGAGGGCAAGACGACGACGTCGGTCTCGCTCACCCAGGGCCTCGGCCACATCGGCAAGCGGCCGGTGCTGTGCCTGCGCGAGCCGTCGCTCGGCCCCATCTTCGGCATCAAGGGCGGCGCCGCCGGCGGCGGCCTCACCCAGGTCGTGCCGATGGAAGACCTGAACCTGCACTTCACCGGCGACTTCCACGCCATCGCGGCCGCCAACAACATGCTCGCGGCCTTCGTCGACCGCCACCTGTTCTACGGCAACGAGCGCAACATCGACCCGCACCGGGTGACGTGGCGGCGGGCGGTCGACATGAACGACCGCCACCTGCGCAACATCGTCACCGGCCTGGGCGGCCCCACCCACGGCCTCCCCCGCGAGACCGGATTCGACATCGTCGCTGCCTCCGAGGTGATGGCGATCATGGGGATGGCGACGTCGCTGCGGGACCTGCGCACGCGCATCGGCCGCATCACCGTCGGCTACGACATCGACGGCAAGCCCGTGAACGCGGAGGACATGGGCTGCGCCGGCGCCATGACTGTGCTCCTGAAGGACGCGCTCAAGCCGAACCTGATCCAGACGCTCGAGGGCCAGCCGTGCTTCATGCACATCGGCCCGTTCGGCAACATCGCCCACGGCAACAGCTCGATCGTCGCCGACTTGGTCGGCCGTAAGGTGGGCGACTACGTGATCACGGAGGCCGGCTTCGGCAGCGACCTCGGCATGCAGAAGTTCATGGACATCGTCTGCCGCGCGGGCGGATTCGCACCCAGCGCGGTCGTGATCGTGGCGACCGCGAAGGCGCTCAAGCACCACGCCGGGCTCGAGGACGACCCGCGCAACTCGGAGTCCGAGAACCTGAAGGCGATCGAGACCGGCTCGGCCAACCTCGCCCGCCACATCCAGAACGTGAAGCACTTCGGCCTGCCCTGCGTGGTCGCGGCCAACCGCTTCCCCGGCGACACCGACGCCGAGGTGGCGCTGGTGCAGAAGCTCGGGATCGAGCACGGCGCCCACGCCGCCGTCCTGAACGAGGGCTTCTCGAAGGGCGGCGCCGGCGCCGCCGAGATGGCCGAGGCGGTCGCCGACGCGTGCGAGCAGCCGAACACGTTCGCATTCACGTTCGACGACTCCGACCCGATCGACGTGAAGATCGAGAAGATCGCCACGCGCGTCTACCAGGCCGACGGGGTCGACTTCCTGCCCGCGGCCCGGCAGAAGATCGAGCAGTACACCCGCGACGGGCTCGGCAACCTCTCGATCTGCATGGCCAAGTCGCACCTCTCGCTGTCGGCCGATCCAGCGCTGGTGAACGCGCCGACGGGCTTCCGCATCCCGGTGCGCGACATCCGCCCCTACACCGGCGCCGGGTTCCTGACCCCGCTCTGCGGCGACATCATGCAGATGCCGGGCCTCGGCAAGACGCCCGCCGGGTTCAACGTCGACATCGACGAGGACGGCAGGACGGTTGGCCTTTTCTAGCGACCCCGAGGCGGCGTCCCAGCCGTATCTGAGCGCCACGCTGGCCCAGTTCCTCGACCGGCTGGCCGCGCGGACGCCGGCGCCGGGCGGCGGCTCCGTCGCTGCGGTCACGTGCGCGATGGCGGCGGGCCTGGTCGAGATGGCCGCCGCCTTCGATAGCGGCGGCGCCCTCGACGGCGTGGGCGAGCGCGCACACGAGCTGCGCGGCCAGGCGGCGGGGCTGGCCGACGCCGACGGCGCCGCCTACGCCGAGGTGCTCCAGGCGCTGCGGATGCCGGCCGGGCCCGAGCGAACGGCGCGGCTCGACCTCGCGGTGGCGCGGGGCGATCGACTGCCCGATGCAGGTGCTCGAGATCGCCGCCGAGGTGGCGACGCTGGCGGCCGACGTGGCCGCCCGCGGCAACCGCAACCTCGAGGGCGACGCGATCACCGGCGCGCTCCTGGCCGAGGCGGCCGCCCGTTCGGCGGCGACGCTCGCCCAGCTGAACGTGAGCATGCTCTCGCGCCACGCGATCGGCGACGCCCACCTCGAGCGGCTTCGCCCTGGCCTGGCCTGCGCCACCCGGGCGCGCGAGCGGGCCGTCGAGGCCTATGTGCACGCAGAGCGCACCTGAGCCGGGGCCAGGCCCCACCCGAAAAGCGTCACACAGGTGTCACGCCTCCCGTTCGGGGTCAGACCCCGGTTTTGCCCGCTGGCGGGCGGGGTAGGCACCGGGCATGGCGACAGACACACAACCACCCCCCGGATCGCTCCACCAGCAGGAAGGGCCGGGCGGGGCCACGGCCGCCGCAGGCGCCAGTTTGGCGGCCTCGCGGCCGGCTTCGTGCTCGGCTGGCTGATCGGGTTCCTGCTCGAGTACGCGATCGGCTCGAAGCTCGTCACGGGCAGCGCCTCGGATCCGTTCTCGGTCGCGTTCGGCCTGCCGGCCGCGCTCGGCATCATGTTCGGCCTGTTCGGACTGATGCTCGGGACGACCCGCGAGGTCGAGGTGATCGACGCGCCGGTGCGCGAGCCGCGCTACCGCCGGCTCGGCAAGGCGGCGACCAGCGAGCGCGGCCAGCTGCCGGGCTCGACCGTCGCGCCGCGCACGCCGGACGACGTCGACGCCTCTCGCTGAGCCGCCCGTCTTCGGCGACTCCCCGTGGTCGAGCGGGTATCGGCTCGGTAACGGCGCCGCAACCGGGGTGACAGCCGCCGGTGCACGGGCGATGATTGAATCCGTGAACCGCGTGTTGCTCGTCGAGGACGACCCCACCATCCGCGAGATGACGCGGATGACGCTCGAGCGCGACGGCTTCATGGTCGAGACGGCGAGCGACGGCCAGGCCGGCCTCGACGCCTTCGACCGGGGCACGCCCGATGTTGTGCTCCTCGACGTGATGCTGCCGGGGCTCGACGGCGTCACGGTCTGCCGCCGCATCCGCGCCCGCAGCGTCGTCCCGATCGTGATGCTCTCGGCCCGCACGGATCCGATCGACGTCGTGCTCGGCCTCGAGGCGGGCGCCGACGACTACGTCACCAAGCCGTTCGAGCCGCCGATCCTGGCGGCCCGCCTGCGGGCCGTCCTGCGCCGCGCCACCCGCCTCGCCGACGGCGGCCGTCTGCGCTTCGGCGACCTCGAGATCGATTCCAAGGGCATGGTGGTGACGCGCGACGGGCTCGTGCTCTCGCTGACGCCCACCGAGTACCGGCTCCTGCTCGAGCTGGCCGAGAACGTCGGCATCGTGCTGACCCGCGAGCAGCTGCTCGAGAACGTGTGGGGCTACGTCTGGTCGGGCGACACGCGCCTCGTCGACATGCACGTACGCCGGCTGCGCGGCAAGATCGGCGCCGACGCCATCGAGACCGTCCGGGGAGCGGGATACAAGCTGGTGCGGCCGGGATGAGCCTGCGCCTGCGGCTGGCGCTGTCCTTCGCGCTCCTGGCAGGGCTCGTGGCGGCCGCGGTCGGCCTGGTGGTGTACCAGCTCACCCAGCAGGATCTGCTCGACCGGGCCCGGGCGAAGGCGGTCTCGTCGGCCCGCGACGCGGCCTCCTTCTATGACCGCTATGACGTGCTCTCGCCCGGGTCGGTGGTCGGCCCGGGCCACGGAGTGCCCGTTGCGCTGCGCCGGGCCGTCGGCGGCCGCCACGTCGTGGCGACCTTCAAGGGGCCTGTGGACGGGCATCCGTACATCTGGGCCGGCGTGCCGTCGGCGCGTGCGCCGGCCGGCGTCTATCTGCGCGTGTCGTTCGCCGCCGACCAGGCCACGATCGCCGACCTGCGCCGGACGCTGATCGAGGTCGGCCTGGCCGGGGCCGCCGGCGGCGCCCTGCTCGGCGCCGCGCTGGCGTGGCGGCTGTCGAGGCGGCTGCGGGTGGCGGCGGCCGCGGCCGAGCGGGTGACGGCGGGATCGCTCTCTGCGCGTGTGCACGCGCGAGGCAGCGACGAGGTGGCGGCGCTCGGCGCGGCCATGGACCGGATGGCGGACTCGCTGCAGGAGCGGATCGAACACGAGCAGCGCTTCGTCGCGAACGTCGCCCACGACCTGCGCACCCCCGTGACCGGCCTGGTGGCGGCGGCGAGCCTGCTCGAGCCCGACCAGGTCGGGGCGGTCGTGCGCGAGCGGGTGTCGCGGCTGCACACCCTCGTCGAGGACCTGCTCGAGATCTCGCGGCTCGAGAACGGCGCGGTCACTGCCGACCTGCGCTGGGTCGACGTGGACGCGTTCGTGCGCAGCCTGGTCGCCCGCCGTGCGGGCGTCGTCGCCGATGCGTCCGAGCCGGCGCGCGCCTTCACCGACCCCCGCAGGCTCGAGCGGATCATCGACAACCTGCTCGACAACTGCGCACGCCACGGCGCCCCGCCGGTCGTGGTCGCCGTGCGGGGACGGACGATCGTCGTCTCCGACTCCGGCCCGGGCTTCGCTCCCGACATGCTGGCGCGGGCGACCGAGCGGTTCGCGACCGGTGACACCGCCCGCGGCCACGGCATCGGCCTTGGCCTCGCCATCGCCGCGGCGCAGGCGCGCGTGCTAGGCGGCTCCCTGCGGGTCGCGAACCGGCCCGAGGGCGGCGCCGAGGTGACGGTCGAGCTGAGCGACCGCGCTCCGACTCCGGAGCCTGGCGCGTGAGGAGATGGCTCGTGCTCGCGGGCGTCGCGGCGGCCTGCACCGCGTGCGGGTCGGGCGCCGGCCTGCACATCGAGGACGGCGGCCGCACCGTCCACGTGCGCCGGGTGACCCCGCCCACCGCCCCGCCGCAGGCGCATACGCAGCGCCCGGCGGAGCCCGGCGTGCACCTGGGCGGCCCCGCGGCGATCGCCTACGACGCGGGCACCCTGTGGTGTGCCGTCTACCCAGGGCCGCGGGCTCGTCGGCTCGCTCGTCAAGGTCGACTCGACGACCGGCCGGCGGGTGGGGACGCCGATCCCGCTGCCCCCCGCCGGGCGCCAGTACCTGCTCGCCGTCGGCCCCGACGGGGTGTGGCTGGCGGCGGGCGTGCGCCTCTGGCGCGTCGATCCCGACACCGGCCAGGTCGCGACCTCGACACAGCTACCCGGCCGGGCCACGGCGCTCGACGACTCCGCCGGGTCGGTCTGGGCGACCGTCACGATGCCCGGCGGCGGCCGGCTCGTGCGGCTCGATCCCGCCGCCGGCACCATCGCCGCCCAGGCGCCGGTGGGGCCGGCGCCGAGCGCGCTCACGGTCGCGACGGACTCGGCCTGGGTGACCGACAGCGTCGACCAGTCGATCCTGCGCTTCTCCGTCGCCAAGGGCGCGATCCGCCGCTCCGGCGAGGTGTCGCTGCCCCGCTCGCCGGTGCGCGCCCCCACCCAGGTCACCGTCTTCAACGGGTTCGTCTGGGTCTACGAGCGCGGGCGCGTCCTGCGGATCAGCCCGTCGACCGACCGCGTCCTCGGCACGACGACCATCGCGTCGGTCCCAGGCGGGACGATCGCGGCGGGCAGCGGCGGCATCTGGGTGATCACCCGCACCCACGCCCGCGGCCGCGGGGCGGTGCGCCTGCTCGATGCGGCCACCGGCCTCGCCGCCGGCAACCGGACCGTCGTCGGCGGCCGCCCGACCGCCATCGTCACCGACGGCCACGCGGCCTGGGTGCTCGACTCGGGCTCCAACCGGCTCGTACGGGTCTTCCCTTCCTGATCGCTGATCCCCGCGCCGCCGCCGGGCGTTCTACGATCTGGCAATGGTCACTGAGGGGGCCGCCGCATTTCTGCGCCGGTTCGCGCCGTTCGACGCCGTTCCGGAGGATGAGCTGATCGAGGCGGAGGGCGCGATCGTCGAGCGCGAGTACGCGCCCGGCGAGCTCGTGCTGGTCGAGGACGGTACGCCCGCCCGGCACCTCTACGTGATCCGGTCGGGCACGGTCGAGCTCGTCCACGAGGAGGACGTGATCGACGTGCTCGAGCCGGGCGAGCTGTTCGGCCATCCGTCGCTGCTTTCCGGCATGGCGCCGGCGTTCGACGTCCGCGCCCGCGAGCAGACCGTCTGCCTCCTGCTCGACGCCGACCTCGCCCGGCGCCTGCTCGGCAGGCCCTCCGGCGTCGAGTTCGTGGCCAGCTCGCTGCGCGAGCGGCTCGTGCGAACCGGTGAGGTGGCCCACGCCCACGCCGACCAGCGCACCGCTCACCTTGGCGCGCTCGTGCACCGGCCGGCGGTGGAGTGCACGCCCGCAGCCGAGGCGGGGGAGGCGGCCCGGCTGATGGCCGACGCCGACGTGTCGTGCGTGCTCGTCCGGCTCGACGACGGCCGCTTCGGGATCGTCACCGACTCCGACCTGCGGGCAAAGCTCCTGGCCCGCGGCCGGCCGCCGTCGACGCCCGTCGCAGAGCTCATGACGGCGCCGGCGCTGACGTTCCCGCCCGAGCGGATGGCCGTCGACGCGATGCTCGACATGCTCGACCTCGGCATCCACCACGCACCGGTCGTGGCCGCCGACGGGACGCCGGTCGGGGTCGTCACCGCCACCGACCTGATGTACCTCGAGAGCCGCACGCCGTTCGCGCTGCGCCGCTCGATCGCCCACGCGGCCAGCGTCGACGAGGTCGTCGAGGCGGCCTCGCACCTCCCCCAGATGGTGGTGGCGCTGATCCGCGCAGGCGTCGTCGCGACGGACCTCGGCCGCGTCATCGCGCTCCAGTCCGACACGGCCACGGTGCGCCTCCTCGACCTCGCGGTCGAGCGGCTTGGCCCGACTCCGTCGGCATGGGCGTGGATGGCGCTCGGGTCGACCGCCCGCCGCGAGGCGACGCTCGCCTCCGACCAGGACAACGCGCTCGCTTACGCCGACGGGGAGGGCGACGAGCACTACGCCGCCGTCGCGGGCGACGTGAACGCGGGGCTGGCCCGGTGCGGGTTCGGCGCGGACAACGCCGAGGTGCTGGCCCGAAACCGCCAGTGGCGCATGTCCGAGGCCGACTGGAAGCGGGTGTTCCACGACTGCCTGGAGCAGCCCGACCGCTCGCACCTCGTCCGGGCGGCGGTCGCGTTCGACTTCCGCCATGTGTGCGGCGGCCTGCAGATCGTGCGCCCGCTGGTCGAGATCGAGCGCCAGGCGCCGTCGTACCCGGATTTCCTGCGCCGGCTGGCCCGCACCGCCACCGACTGGGAGCCGCCGCTCGGCTTCCGCGGCAAGCTCCAGCTCGGCGACGACGGCCGCATCGACGTCAAGCGCGGCGGGGTCGTTCCCATCGCCAACCTGGCCCGCTTCCATGCCCTCCGCTCCGGGGTGACGGTGTCCGGTACGGTCGATCGGCTGCGGGCCGCCACGCAGGCCGGCGCGATCGAGCCCGACCGGGCCGCGGCGCTCGAGGAGGGGTTCGAGCTCGTCACCCGCATCCGGCTCGAGCACCAGGCCGGCGAGGTCGAGGCAGGCCTCGAGCCGACCAACCGGATCGCCCCGTCCGACCTGGCTCCGCTGGCGCGCGGGCAGCTGCGCAGCGCCCTGCGCGAGGTGGCCGACGCGCAGCACGCGCTCGCCAGGTTCGTGCCGCTCGGCATGTAGCGGCGGACACTTTCGCCGCCAGACCTTTACTCCGACCGAGTGACATGCTTCACTAGCGCGGATATCCCGTTTCCCAAGGAGGTCTCATGGCGGTCGATAGCGGCGCTCCCGACTATGAGGGTGGTGGCCTGAGTCGGGAGACGAACTGGTGGGGGGCCTTCGTCATCGGCCTGGCGGGAACGATCCTGGTGACCGGTATCGCTCCGGTGATGGTGACCTCGCTCGGCGCGGCGGCGATCCCCGTGATGGTCGTCATCACGATCACGGGCTACCTGCTGTGCCTGCTCCTGGCCGAGCTCTCGGCCATGATGCCGGAGCGCACGGGCGGCTCCCCGACCTACGCCTATGTGGCGTACAAGGACAAGTGGCCGCGGTTCGCGAAGCACGTGAACGGGTTCACGTCGTGGGCGTACTGGCTGGGCTGGTTCCCGGTCGCGCCGCTGAACATGATCCTGGCGTCGTTCTACATCGTGGACAAGTTCGGCCTGTCGACCAAGCGGGTTCACGCCGATCCACACCCCGATCGCCTACTGGACGATCGTGATCTCGATCGTCGGCATCCTGCTCGTCTTCATTCCGGCATGGTTGGGCATCCGGCTCGGTGCGCATGTTCGCCACCGTCCTCGGGCTCCTGTCCATGATCCCGCTGACGCTGCTCGCGCTCATGCCGTTCCTGCATCCGTCGGCCGCGAACTGGGGCAACCTCTCCGGCTTCCACCATCTTGACGGCAGCAGCTTCTTCTCGGCGAGTCTCGGTCACAACTGGCTGACCATCTACATCGCCTTCTCGTTCCTGCTGACCTGGAACGTGATCGCGATGGAGGCGGCGGCCTGCTACATCGGCGAGTGCCGCGACCCCGAGCGCGACGCCAAGATCGCGATGAACCTCGAGGGCCTCTACGGCCTCTTCATCTACACGATGATCCCGGTCGCGTTCGTGGTCGTGCTGGGAGCCACCAAGCTGAGCGACCCGACGCAGGCGGATCCGAGGACGATCTTCTCGACGTTTGCAACGGCGGTGTTCGGGACGGGGGCGAGCTGGCTCGACTGGACGATCTCGATCATGCTGATAATCGCGCTCTCGCTGTCGGTGCTGAACGCGATCATGGGGTCGGCGCGGGCGCTGCACCAGATGTCGATCGACGGCGAGTTCCCGCGCATCTTCTCGAGCGTCAACCGCCACGGCGTGCCCGGCTTCTCGATGGGCTTCAACGTCGTCTGCTCGATCCTGCTCGTCTTCACCGGCGGCGCCGTCGAGATCTACTCGCTCTCGAACGTCGGCTACCTGGCGTCGTTCATCCCGGTGCTGGTCGGCTACTACCTGCTGCGCAAGTACCGGCCCGACATGCGCCGCCCCGTGCGGCTGCCGGAGTTCTTCAAGTACATCGCGCTCGCGATGGCCGTCGGCTACTTCATCATCTGGAGCTACGGCGGGCTCGTCTACACGAGCCTCCCCAACGCCGCCCTGGGAGGCGCGGACACCCGCGTCTACTTCTTCATCGGCTGGGTGATCCTGCTCTCCTACCTGCCCCTGTACTGGTACCGGATCAAGGTGGAGGACCCCAAGCACGCGAAGAAGGCTCCGCCGGAGGCGACGCAGATGGCCGCGGGCGACTGATCGCAGGCTCTCGGGTGGGAGCGATGTTCCGACGGGCATCGCCCCCACCCGATCCGGCGACCCTGCGGATCGAGCGGCTGGTGGTCGCGACGGAGGGGCGCCCGATCTCGTGGGCCGTCCTCCAGCAAGCGTTCGAGCTGGCACGGCCGGCCGGGGCGAAGGTGCTGGTGATCTCGATCGCGCGGGTGTGGGGGACGTCGCTCGGCTTTCCCAACCCGGGCCTCAGTCCGACCAGGCACGAATGGGATGCGCAGCGCCTGCTCGTGCGCGAGGCCCGCGACGCGATCGAGAAGGCCGGGTTCGACGCGTCGGGGCACGTGATCGGCACCCGCCGGGCCACCCGCCGGATCCTGGGCGAGTCGCGCCGCTTCGGGGCCGATGCGATCGTCATGGGCACCGACCGCCACCGAGGGATCCTGTCGGATTTCCTGTGGTCGCAGGAGCCGTACCGGGTCGCGCGGCGGGCGCAGGTGCCGGTGTATCTCGTCCGCCTGGACGACCCCTGACCGGAGCCGCACGAGCAAGGTAGACTCGCCGCGATGCGAGTGCTCCTGGTGGGATCCGGCGGTCGCGAGCACGCGCTCGGCCTGGGCCCTGGCCCGCGCCCCGCTGCTCGAGCGGCTCGACGCGGCGCCGGGCAACCCCGGCATCGCCACGCTCGCGCGCTGCCACGCCGGTGCCCGTGTCCGACCTCGCGGGCATGACCGAGCTCGCCCAGCAGCGGGCCGTCGACCTCGTCGTGGTCGGCCCGGAGGCGCCGCTCGTCGCCGGGCTCGCCGACCGGCTGCGCGAGGCCGGCATCGCCGTGTTCGGCCCGTCGCGCCGCGGCGCGCGCGGCTCGAGGGCTCGAAGGCGTTCGCCAAGGAGCTCATGGAGCGGCCGGGCATTCCGACCGCCGCGCTCGCGAGCTTGCGACACGGTCGCCGCAGCGCACGCGGCCATCGCGCGGGCTCGGCGGCGCCGTGCGTCGTGAAGGCCGACGGCCTCGCCGCCGGCAAGGGCGTCGTCGTCTGCCGACGACGCGCCGAGGCGCATGCCGCCGTCGCGGCCGCGCTCGTCGAGCGGCCGCTTCGGCGCGTCCGGGCGCGCCGGTCGTGATCGAGGAGCGCCTCGAGGGCGAGGAGGTCTCGCTTCTCGCGCTCTGCGACGGCGAGCGCGTCGTCCCGCTCGCCGCCCGCCCAGGACCACAAGCGCGTCGGCGACGGCGACACGCGGCCCGAACACCGGCGGCATGGGCGCGTATCTCGCCCGCGCCCGGATCGATCGACGCGGCGGCATCGCGAGCGCGTGACGCAGGCCGATCGTCGAGCCGACGCTCGCGGGCTGGCGCGCCGAGGGCTCGCCCTACCGCGGCGTGCTCTTCGCCGGCCTGATGATGACCGCGGACGGCCCCCGGGTGCTCGAGTTCAACGCGCGCTTCGGCGACCCCGAGACGCAGGTGATCCTGCCGCGCATCGGCGGCGACCTGCTGGCGCTGCTGGCCGCGCTCGGCCGCCGGCACGCTGGCCGGCTGCGAGGTGGAGACGGTCGAACCGGCGTGCGTCAGCGTCGTCGTCGCCTCGCGCGGCTACCCGGATTCGCCCGAGGTCGGCGACCCGATCTCCGGCATCGACGACGCCGAGGAGATCGAGGGCGTGACCGTCTTCCACGCCGGCACCGAGGCGCACGGGGCCGGCGTCCAGACCGCCGGCGGACGCGTGCTCAACGTCACGGCCGTCGGGCCCGACTTCCATACCGCCCGCCGGCGCGCCTATCTCGGCGTCGACGCGATCCGGATCGCGGGGGCGCACCATCGCAGCGACATCGGCCTGGCAGCGCAGAACGCGGAGCACGTACATGCCTGAGCCCCCCTCTCCCGCCCCCGAGGTCAAGCACCTGTGGGCGGAGCTCGAGTCCACCGGCCCCCAGGTGGGCATCCTGATGGGCTCCGAATCCGACCGCGAGGTCATGGAGGCCGCCTCGAAGGAGCTCGACGAGCGCGGCATCTCGTACGAGATGCAGGCCCTCTCGGCCCACCGCGACCCGCGCGGCGTGGCCGAGTACTCGTCGACCGCAGCCCTGCGCGGCGTGCGCGTGATCATCGCCGGCGCCGGCAAGGCGGCCGCGCTTCCCGGCGTCGTCGCCGCCTACACCGAGCTGCCCGTGATCGGCGTCCCGATCCGCACGTCCGACTTGGGCGGGAATGGACTCGCTGCTCTCGATCGTGCAGATGCCTCCGGGCGTCCCCGTCGCGTGCATGGCGATCAACGGCGCCCGCAACGCCGCCATCTTCGCGGCCAAGATCCTGGCCCAGGGCGCGCCGCCGCCGTCGACAGAGTTCTAGGCGCGCCACCGCCGGCGGAGTCTTGACACCTCCGCCGGCGAGGATGCGCTGAGCCGCTAGCTCGACAGGACGAACATGCCGCGCCCGGCCCACGTCTGGCCGTCGCCCTTGGACGGGCCGCTGACGAGCACCTGGGTGCCCGGCACGGGCTTGCCGCCGGCGAAGTTGATCGACCACAGGTTCTGCTGGCCGAGCGAGTTGACGACATAGTAGATCTTGCCGCCTGCCATGGTCATCTCGGATGCCGTGTTCCAGGTGAGGCCGTCGCCATTGCCGGAGATCGTGAACGTCTGCGTCCCGATGATGTTGTCCTCGGGCTCGAAGTACCGGTAGTACATGTGGGTGTCGCCGGACACGGTGTAGTAGAGACGCTCCGTGGTCGGGTCGAAGAACATGCCGGTCAGGTTGGCGATCGGGAACTGCGAGGACGTGAGCCCGTTCAGCGCCACGGTCGTGGGGGTGCCGAAGGTGGTGCCGTCGAACGTCCGGGCGAGGAACGTCCCGTTGGACTGCCCGGTGTAGAGCGTTCCGCCGATCATGAACGCCCCGCGCACCTGGGAGAAGTCGATACCGGTTCCCGAGAGGGTCGTCTGCGTCCCGGCCGTCGTGCCGTCGAAGCTGCGGTCGGTCGGGTTGGTGCCGACGCCGAGCGTCCACAGGTCACCGGGCAGCGAGCCGATGTTCCAGGTCGGGATGGACTCGCCGCCGGCCTGCGGCATGAGCGCGATGCGGTTGCGGTTGAGGCCGTCGATGTAGCCGGTGTCGCTGCCGACCCACAGGCCGTCCTGGGTGGCGAGCAGCGCCCACACGCCGGAGCCGCGCGGATCGCGGCCGGGGTTCCAGGAGAACGGCATGCCGTTCACCGGGTCGAGGGCGGCGATGCCCATCCGGCCCACGGCGCCCGGGCCGGCGGCGTCGCCCGCCAGCGGGTTGTTCTCCCAGCGCTGGTGGCCGCCCGCGTAGACAGCGGTACCGGTCACGGCGACCTGCGTGATGCTGTCGCCGCCGCTGTAGTCCGCCCAGGTGGGCAGCTGGCCGGGGCCGCTCGTGTTGCCCTCCCAGCGCGAGACCGAGTCGCAGAGGACGCCTGAACCGGGGCCGCCGAAGAAGGCGCCGGTGTCGCCGACGATGAAGTAGCTGCCGTCCGGCGCCCACTTCACGTCGCGGATGTACGTGTCGAAGTGGCTCGAGCATGCGGGCTTGAACGAGTTCGTCTGCCAGCTCGAGACCGAGACCGGGCGTGGTGGTCAGGTCGAGTACCGCGATCTGGGCGCGGTCGAGACCGTCCGCCGTCAGGAAGGTGCCCGTCGCGACCAGCTTGGTGCCGTCGGGCGAGATGTCGAAGTGGGCCACCCGCAGGGTGCCCTGGCGCTTGGTGGCGAAGTTCACGTTCTCGTTCGGGTCGAGCGCGCCCGTGTTGACGTCGACGGCCGCGAGCCGGCCGCGGGCGACGCCGTCGATCGACGAGAACGCCCCGCCGATGTACAGATCGTTCCCGAGCACCTGTGAATCCTCGACCCAGCTGCCGACGCTGACGGCGGCCTTGAAGTTGGTGTCGATCGAGCCGTCGGAGAGGTTCAGCTTGACGAGGCGCTTCGCGGCGACGCCGTTCACGGTGGCGAACTCTCCGCCCACGAACACGGCCTGGCCGCCGGGCGCGACCGAGATCGTGCTGACCTCACCGCCCTCGATGTCCGGCATGAAGTTCGTGTCGATCGCGCCGGTCTGGGAGTCGAACGCGACGATCTCGTGGACCGCGGTGGTCGTCGTGGCCTTCTTCTGTTTCACGGTCGTGAACGTGCCGCCGACGATCATCAGGTTGCCGGCCTGCGCAACGGCGTTCACCTGGCCGTCCTGGATGTTCGGGGTGAAGCTCGCGGGGCTTGCGGACACGACGACCGACTGGGCGGCGTCGGTCGCCTCGGCCGCCGGGACGGCGGCGAGCGCGGCGAGGACAATGAGGGCTGGAAGCCCGGCGCGGATTAGGCGAAACATGCGGTTACCTCGGGTTTTTCACCGTGGACGGGGGTCTGTCGATGGTACGAGATAACCGGTAAAGCGGATAGCCCCTCAAACGGGTGATCCTGCAGGGCTTGGGTGGCCACCCGGTCCCGACCGCATGCGCCCGCGACCCGGCGGGTGCCCGCCACACCCTCCTGTAGACTGACCACGGCCGCCCCCTCCGACCGAAGGTAGCGACTCCGGCTTGATCTCTCGCTATACCCGCCCCGCCATCGGCGCCGTGTGGTCGGACGAGCGCAAGTTCCAGCGGTGGCTGGACGTGGAGATCGCAGCGATGGCCGCCTGGGCCGAGCTGGGCGCCGTCCCCGCCGAAGCCGTCGAGGCAGTCCGCGCACACGCCCGCATCGACGTCGAGCGGATCCGGAGATCGAGCGCCGCACCCACCACGACGTGCTCGCGTTCACCGAGTCGGTGGCCGAGCTGGTCGGCGAGCAGAGCCGCTGGTTTCACTACGGGCTGACGTCGTCGGACGTCGTCGACACCGCCCTCGCGCTGCAGCTGCGCGACGCGGGCGAGCTCCTGCTCGCCGGCGTCGAGGCGGTCGAGCAGGCGGCGGCCGTCCGGGCCGAGGAGTTCCGGCACACGCCGATCATCGGCCGCACCCACGGCGTTCACGCCGAGCCGACCACGTTCGGCCTCAAGCTCCTGGGGTGGGTGACCGAGATGCGCCGCCAGCGCGAGCGCCTAGCGACCGCCTTCGCCGGCGTCCGGGTCGGAAAGCTTTCCGGCGCGGTCGGCGCCTACGCCAACTCCGATCCGCGCATGGAGGCGCTCGCGCTGCAGGAGCTCGGCCTTGCGCGCGAGGACGTCGCCACCCAGGTGGTGCCCCGCGACCGCCACGCCGCCCTGCTCTCGGCGATCGCCGGAGCGGGGGCGTCGCTGGAGCGCTTCGCCGTCGAGGTGCGCCACCTCCAGCGGACCGAGGTGCGGGAGGCGCTAGAGCCGTTCGCGGCCGGCCAGAAGGGCTCCTCCGCGATGCCGCACAAGCGCAACCCGATCGTGTGCGAGCGCATCTCCGGCCTGGCCCGGGTGCTGCGCGCGAACGCGGGCGTCGGCCTCGAGGACATCGCCCTCTGGCACGAGCGCGACATCTCCCACTCGTCCGCCGAACGGGTCGTCCTGCCCGATTCGACCATCGCGCTCGACTACATGCTCGACCGCTCCCGCTGGCTGATCGAGGGCCTGGCCGTCGACCCGGAGCGGATGTTGCGAAACCTCGAGGCATCGCACGGCCTCGTCTTCTCCGGCCGCGCCTTGCTGCGCATGGTCGAGGCGGGCATCAGCCGCGAGCGGGCCTACGAGATCGTCCAGCGCAACGCCATGGCCGCCTGGGATCAGGAGGTGCCGCTGCGCGGCCTGCTCGAGGCCGACCCCGAGGTGGCCGGCGTGCTCGACGCGTCGGAGCTCGACGCCATCTTCGACCTCGACGCCCTCCTCGTCCACGTGGACGAGATCTTCGACCGCACCCTACGCCGCCCGGAGGTGGCCCATGCCTGACACCCTGTCCCAGCTGCACGAGGCCTCCGGGAAGGTCCGCGAGCTCTACGGCTTCGGCGACCGCCTGCTGCTGGTCGCGTCCGACCGCATCTCGGCATTCGACGTCGTCCTGCCGACGCCGATCCCCGACAAGGGCCGGGTGCTGACCGGGCTGTCGCGGTTCTGGTTCGAGCGCACGCGCGGGCTCGTCCGCAACCACATGCTGAGCGTGAACGTGGCGGACTTCCCCGAGGAGGCCCAGGGCACGCCCGACCTGGCCGGCAGGTCGATGCTGGCGCAGCGCCTGCAGATGCTGCCGATCGAGTGCGTCGTCCGCGGCTACCTGGTCGGCTCCGGCTGGAAGGACTACCGCGCCACCGGCTCGGTCTGCGGGCACGCCGCTCCCGGCCGGCCTGCGCGAGGCGGACAAGCTGCCGGAGCCGCTCTTCACGCCGTCGACGAAGGCGACCGAGGGCCACGACGCGAACATCGACCGCGCCGCCGGCATCGCCCTGGTCGGCGAGGAGCGGTTCGACGAGATCGAGCGGCTCTCGATCGAGCTCTACCGCACGGCGCGCCGACTACGCCCTGCGAGCGCGGCATCATCATCGCCGACACGAAGTTCGAGTTCGGCGTGGACGAGCAGGGCCGCATCGTGCTCGGCGACGAGGTGCTGACGCCCGACTCGTCCCGGTTCTGGCCGGTCGACGAGTACGCGCCCGGGCGGCTCGCCGCCGTCCTACGACAAGCAGTACGTCCGCAACTGGCTGGAGACGCTCGACTGGGACAAGACGCCTCCGGGGCCGGAGATCCCCGCCGACGTCGTCGAGGGCACCCGCGCGCCGCTACGTCGAGGCGTACGAGCGGCTCACCGGCGAGCCGTTCCAGGCCTACCTCGACGAGACCGGAAGCGGCTCGTGAAGGTGACGGTCACGGTGCGGCCCCGGGCCGGCATCCTCGACCCCCAGGGCGAGGCCGTCGCGGCGCTCGCTGCAGGGGCTCGGACTACGCGGCGTCCGACGTCCGGGCGGGCAAGGTGTTCGACCTCGAGCTGGACGTGGCGCGATCCCCGCGAGGCGATGAAGGTCGCCGGCCGGATCGCCGAGCAGGTGCTCTCGAACCCGCTGATCGAGGAGTTCGACGTCGCCGTCCAGGAGCCGGTGCGGGCATGAACCTCCAGGTCGCGGTCGCTCGCCTTCCCCGGCTCGTGCGACGACCGCGACGCGCTGCGGGCGGTCGAGCTGATGGGGGCCGAGCCGCGTGCGCGTGTGGCACGCTGACTCCGACCTCGGCGGCGCCGACGGCGGTGATCGTGCCGGGCGGGTTCAGCTACGGCGACTACCTGCGGCCGGGGGCGCTGGCCGCGCTCGCGCCGGCGATGACGGCGGTGCGCGGCCTGGCAGAGGCCGGGCGGCCCGGTGCTCGGCATCTGCAACGGCTTTCAGGTGCTGACCGAGGCCGGGCTCCTGCCGGGGGTGCTGCGCCCGAACGCCCACCTGCAGTTCCGCTTCCAGGATGTGGGCCTGAGGGTCCAGCGCGAGTCCGCCCTGGCTGCCCGGGATGGTCGCCGGCGACACGATCGAGATCCCGGTGAAGCACCACGACGGCTGCTACTTCGCCACGCCCGGCCAGCTGGAGGAGCTCGACGCGGCCGGCCAGGTGCTGCTGCGCTACGTCCGACAACCCGAACGGCTCGGTGGAGTCGATCGCGTGCGTGTCCAACGCGGTCGGCAACGTGGTCGGGCTGATGCCCCACCCCGAGCACGCGGTCGACCCGCTGCTGGGGTCGGCCGACGGCCGCATCCTCCTGCAAGGGCTGATCGACCAGGCCGCCTCCGTTGCCGTCGCGGGTGTGGCATAGGGTGCAGGCGTGAGCACGATCTCGTCACGATGGCGCTCCACCGGTCGCTGGGTCTGACGGATGCGGAGTTCGAGCGCATCGCCGAGCTGCTCGAGCGGGAGCCGAACGACTTCGAGCTGGCCGTGTTCTCCCTGCTCTGGAGCGAGCACTGCGCGTACAAGCATTCGCGCCGCCTGCTGGCGGCGTTCCCGACGACGGGCGAGCGCGTGCTGCAGGGCCCGGGCGAGAACGCCGGCGTGATCGACGTCGGCGACGGCCTCGCCGTCGCCCTCAAGGTCGAGAGCCACAATCACCCGTCCGCGGTCGAGCCCTTCCAGGGTGCGGCCACCGGCGTCGGGGGCATCCTGCGCGACATCTTCGCGATGGGCGCGCGCCCGATCGCGATCCTCGACTCGCTCCGCTTCGGAGAGCTCGACTCCGAGCGCCAGCGCGCACCTGTTCGCCCGCGTCGTCGAGGGCATCGGCCACTACGGCAACTGCGTCGGGGTCGCCGAACGTCGGCGGCGAGGTCGAGTTCGAGCCCGCCTACGAGCACAACTGCCTCGTGAACGCGATGTGCGTGGGCGTGCTTCCGGCCGACCGGCTGCAGTCGGCGCGGCGCCGCCGGGCCCGGCAACCTGCTGGTGCTGTACGGGTCGAAGACCGGCCGCGACGGCATCGGCGGCGCCAGCGTGCTTGCGTCCGCAGGGCTTCGACGAGGGCTCCGAGGCCAAGCGGCCGAGCGTCCAGATCGGCGACCCGTTCACGGGCAAGAAGCTGATCGAGTGCACCCTCGAGCTGCTCGACCACGGCCTGATCGTCTCGCTCCAGGATCTCGGCGCAGCCGGGCTCGCGTCGTCGACGTCCGAGATGGCCTCGGCCGGCGGCGTCGGCCTCGACGTCGACCTCTCCGCGGTGCCCGTGCGCGAGGAGGGGATGGAGCCGTTCGAGATCATGATCTCGGAGTCGCAGGAGCGGATGGCGGCGATCGTCGAGCCCGGCGTCGTGGGACGCGGTCGCGGCGGTCTGCAGCCGCTGGGAGGTCGACGCGACCGTGATCGGCGAGGTGACCGAGACCGGCCGCCTGCGCGCGTTCCACGGCGGCGAGCTGGTCGGCGACATCCCGGTCGAGACGCTCACGGACGAGGCGCCCCGCTACGACGTGGAGCAGGTGCGGCCGGCCCGCCTCGTCGAGGCCTCCGGCGCCGGCGAGGATCCGGCCACGCCGCCCGACGCCGCCCTGCGGGCGCTGCTCGCCGCGCCCGGGACGGCCAGTCGGTGCTGGGTGACGCGTCAGTACGACCAGCTGGTCGGGTCGGGCACGGTCGTCCGTCCCGGCGGCGACGCGGCGGTCGTGCGCCTGACGCCGTCCAAGCCGCGCGATCGCCGTCTCGCTCGACGGCAACGGCCGCCGCACCCGGCTCGATCCCCGCCGCGGCGGGATGAGCGCGGTGTGCGAGGCCGCCCGCAACGTGGCGTGCACCGGCGCGCGACCGGCCGCGGTCACCAACTGCCTGAACTTCGGCAACCCCGAGGACGCCCGAGATCGGCTACGAGCTGGCCGAGGCGATCGGGGGCATGGCCGACGCCTGCCGCGCCCTGGCGCTGCCGGTCGTCTCGGGCAACGTCTCGCTCTACAACGAGCATGGCGGCCGCCCGATCCCGCCGACGCCGGTCGTCGGCGTCGTCGGCGTACTGGACGACGCCGAGCTCGCGGTGCGGGCGGCGTTCCGCGACGAGGACGACGTCGTCCTGATGGCCGGCGCGGGGGCGAGCGCGCTCGACGGCTCCGACTACCAGAAGGTGATCCTCGCCGAGACGACCGGGCGGATCCCCGAGCCCGACCTCGAGGCCGAGCGGGCGCTGCACGCCTTCCTGGCCGAGGCGGCCGGGCGCAAGCTGCTGCGAAGCGCCCACGACGTCGGCGGCGGCGGCCTGGCCGTGGCCGTGGCCGAGTCGGCGATGGCCGGCGGCATCGGCGTCCGCGGTCGAGGAGGCCGCGGACCTGTTCGGCGAGGGCGACGGCCGGGTCGTGATCTCGGCCCGGCGAACGGACGTGCCTGCCCTGCGCAAGCTGTCCGGATCGGTGCCGCTCAAGCGCATCGGGACGGTGGGCGGGAGCGAGATCGCCGTCGGCGCGGCCCGGATCGCGCTCGCCGACGCCCTCGACCTGTACGAGGGTGCGCTGCCGCGGATCATGGAGGGCGGCGCCTGATGTGCGGCGTCTTCGGCATCTACACGCCCGCCGACGGGCCCGACCACGACGTCGCCCGCTCGACCTTCTTCGGCCTTTTCGCGCTCCAGCACCGCGGCCAGGAGAGCGCCGGCATCGCCGTCTCCGACGGCGTGCGCATCACCGCGCATGAAGGACATGGGCCTCGTGAGCCAGGTTTTCGACGAGGGCCGGCTGTCCGGCCTCGAGGGCCACATCGCGATCGGCCACACCCGCTACTCGACCACGGGCTCGACGGTGTGGCAGAACGCCCAGCCGGTCGTCCGCCACGCCCGCGGGCGCACGATCGCCCTCGGCCACAACGGGAACCTGACCAACACCGCCGAGCTGCGCGAGGAGCTGCGGACGCGGCGGGTGGCGATGCGCTCGACGTCCGACACCGAGGTGATGGCGGCCCTGATCGCCGAGCACGAGTCCGCCGACCTCGGCGAGGCGGTCGCCGACGCGATGGGCCGGATCGAAGGGGCGTTCGCGGCCGTCGTGATGACCGAGCGCGGCATGGCCGGATTCCGCGACCCAGACGGCATCCGCCCGCTGGCCGTCGGTCGTCTCGGCGACGCCTGGGTGCTCGCGTCCGAGTCGTGCGCGCTCGACCTGATCGGGGCGACGCTCGAGCGCGACCTCGAGCCGGGCGAGATGGTCGTCGTCGACGATCGCGGCGCCCGCTTCCGCAGCCTCGGCGCCCGGCCGGGGTCGCTGTGCGTCTTCGAGTACATCTACTTCGCCCGGCCCGACTCGGTCATGCGCGGGAACGGCCTGCACGAGGTGCGGCGGCGGATGGGCGAGCGGCTCGCCGACGAGGCGCCGGTCGAGGCCGATGTCGTGATCGGCGTGCCCGACTCGGGGACGCCGGCAGCGGTCGGCTATGCCCGCCGCAGCGGCATTCCGTTCGGCGAAGGGCTCGTGAAGAACCGCTACGTGGGCCGGACGTTCATCCAGCCCGACCAGGCGCTTCGCGAGCGGGGCGTGAGGCTCAAGTTCAACGCGCTGCGCTCCGTCCTCGAGGGCCGCCGGGTGGTCGTCGTCGACGACTCGATCGTGCGCGGCTCGACGACGCGCAAGCTCGTCCAGATGCTGTTCGAGGCGGGCGCGCGCGAGGTGCACCTGCGGGTGTCGTCGCCGCCGATCATCTCGCCCTGCTTCTACGGGATCGACATGGCCGACCAGGACGAGCTGCTCGCGGCGGGCCGCACCATCGAGGAGGTGCGCGGGCGGCTGGGCGCGACCTCGCTCGCGTACCTGTCGCTCGACGGGCTCGAGGCCACCGCCGGGCCGGCCGAGGGTTTCTGCCGCGCGTGCCTGACGGGCGAGTACCCGACCGAGATCCCCGCCGACATGCGCCTTGCGAAGCTGCGCTTCGAGTCCGCGCCGGTGCCGGTGGAGATCCGGTGAGCGAGGGCGACGAGCCGCTCACGTATGCCGGCTCAGGGGTCAGCCTGAACGCGGGCGACGCGGTCGTCGAGCGGATCCGGGCCGCCGTCACCTCGACGCACGGCCGCGAGGTGCTCGGCGGCCACGGCGGCTTTGCCGGGCTTTACACGCCGTCGGTGGGCGACCCGTTCGTCGCCGCCGGCTGCGACGGCGTCGGGACGAAGGTGCTGCTCGGGCGCGCCGCCGGCCGCCACGCCGGGCTCGGCGTGGACCTGGTCGCGATGAGCGTGAACGACGTTATCACCTCGGGTGCGCGGCCGGCGTTCTTCTTGGACGTCATCACCTGCGGTCGTGTGGACGCCGATGTGGTGGCGGAGCTCGTCGAGGGCATCGCCGACGGCTGCCGCCAGGCCGGCTGCGCGCTGCTCGGCGGCGAGACCGCGGAGCATCCCGACATGATGCAGCCGGAGGAGTACGACCTGGCCGGGTTCTGCGTCGCCATCGCCGAGCGCCGCGAGCTCGTCTCGGGTCGCCGCGTCGCGGTGGGCGACGCGGTCATCGGCCTGCCGGCGAGCGGCCCCCATGCGAACGGGTTCTCGCTCATCCGCCGCCTGCTCGAGCGGGCCGGCCTCGGCCCTGCCGACACGCCTGCCGGGCTGGGCGGGGCGAGTGTGGCCGACGCGCTGCTCGAGCCGACCCGGATCTACGCCCGGCCCGTCTCGGAGCTGTGCCGGACCGTCGACGTGCGGGCGATGGCCCACATCACGGGCGGCGGCATCCCCGGCAACCTGGCCCGCCAGTTCCCGGAGGGCCTCGGCGCCGAGATCGACCTGGGCGCATTCGAGCGCCCGCCGGTGTTTCCCTGGCTGGGCTCGCTGGGGGTGGAGGAGGACGAGTTGCGCCGGGTGTTCAACCTCGGGCTCGGCTTCGCGGCGGTGGTCGAGGCCGAGTCGGCCCAGACGGCGCTCGCAGCCCTCGAGCGCGGCGGCTGCCCGGGCTTCCTGGCCGGGACCGTCGTCGAGGGGGCGGGGGTGCGCTTCCGCTGAACGTCGGCGTGCTGATCTCGGGAACGGGCACGAATCTCCAGGCGCTGGTCGACGCCCCCGACATCGACGTCTGCTGCGTCGTGTCGAGCCGCGCCGGGGCGGCCGGCCTGGAGCGGGCCGCCGCCGCCGCGATCCCGGCGCTCGCGACCGCGGACGAGGAGGAGACGACCGCGTTCCTGGCCGCCCACGGCACCGGGCTCGTGGTGCTCGCGGGCTACATGCGCATCCTCTCGGCGGCATTCGTCGAGCGCTGGTCGGGCCGGATCCTGAACGTCCATCCCGCCCTGCTCCCGGCGTTCCCGGGCGCCCACGCCGTGGCGGACGCCGTCGCCCACGGCGTCAAGCTGACCGGCGTCACGGTGCACCTGATCGACGTCGGCCACGTCGCCGCCGACACGGGGCCGATCGTCATGCAGGAGGCGCTGGCCGTTTCGTATGATGACACCGCCGCCGAGGTGACAGAGCGTCTTCACCTGATCGAGCACCGGCTTCTGCCGGAGGCGGTGCGGCTGTACGGGGCGGGCAAGATCCACGTCGATGGACGGCGGGTGCGGGTGAGCGGATGAAGATCAGACGAGCCCTCATATCGGTCAGCGAGAAGAACGGCCTCTCCGACCTTCGCGCAGGGGCTGCACGAGCTCGGCGTCGAGCTGATCTCGACGTCCGGGACGGCCGCCTTCCTGGAGGGCGCGGGCGTCCCGGTCACGACGGTCGAGCAGCTGACCGGATCGGCCGAGCTCCTCGGTGGGCGGGTGAAGACGCTGCATGCGTCGCTGCACGCCGCCATCCTGGCCCGGCGCGACCACGACGACGACATGGCCTCGCTCGAGGCCGCCGGCATCCAGCCGATCGATCTCGTCGTCTGCAACCTGTACCCGTTCCGGTCGGTGGCGGCGCGGCGCGGCGTGGCCGAGGCCGAGGTGATCGCGAACATCGACATCGGCGGCCCGACGATGGTGCGGGCGGCGGCGAAGAACTTCCACTCGGTGGGCGTCGTCACGGAGCCCGACCGGTATGGCTTCGTGCTCGGCGAGATGCGGGCCGGCGACGGCGAGCTCTCGCTCGACACCCGCCGCGATCTGGCCGGCGAGGCCTTCGCGCACGTCGCCTCCTACGACGCGGCCGTGGCGGCATGGTTCGCCGACACGGAGCCCTTCCCCGACCGGCTGACGATCGACCTGGTCAAGGTGGGCGATCTGGCCTACGGCGAGAACCCGCACCAGCGGGCGGCCTTCTACCGCGAGTCCGGCGCCCGCCGCCACGTGCTCTCGCGGGTCGACCAGGTGAGCGGCAAGCCGCTGTCGTTCAACAACCTGGCCGACCTCCAGGCGGCCCGCACGATCGCGACCGCGTTCCAGCTGCCGGCCTGCGCCATCATCAAGCACGCGAACCCGTGCGGCGTCGCCGTCGGCGCGACGCTCGACGAGGCCTACGCGCGGGCGCTTGCGGGCGATCCGATCTCGGCCTTCGGCGCCGTGATCGCCGTGAACCGGCCCGTCACCGGCGCGGTCGCCGAGCGCATGATCGAGACGAAGCTCGACGTGGTCTTCGCCCCCGGCTACGACGACGCCGCCCGCGAGACGCTCTCGTCGAAGCCGTCGACGCGGGTGCTGGAAGACCGCGAGCGGCGCAAGTCGAGCCCGGGCGAGCGCGACATCCGCCGCGTCCTGGGCGGCGTCCTCATCCAGGACCGCGACAACGAGACCGAGGATCGCGCCGACATGCAGGTCGTGTCCGAGGTGGCGCCGGGCAAGCGCGAGTGGGAGGACATCCTGTTCGCGTGGCGCACGGTGCACTTCGTCCGCTCGAATGCGATCGTGGTGGCCCGCGACCTGGCCGCGGTCGGGATCGGCGCCGGCCAGATGAGCCGGGTCGACGCGGTGAAGGTGGCGGTCGCCAAGGCGGCCGAGCGCGCGCAGGGCGCGGTGCTGGCGTCGGACGGCTTCTTCCCGTTCGCCGACGGCCCCGAGGCCGCCTTCGAGGCCGGCGTGCGGGCGATCGTCCAGCCCGGTGGCTCGGTTCGCGACCCCGAGGTGATCGCGGCCGCGAACGCCGCCGGGGCGGCCATGGTCTTCACCGGCCGGCGCCACTTCCTGCACTAGCTCCCGGGCTCAGTGCGCGGGCGGTGGCGGGGGGTGGTGCGGATGCCCGTGCCCCGGCCGATGCGGCGGAGGCGGCCGCCGCGGCGGCGCAGTCCCGGCCAGGGCCGGCTCGATCCGCCGTAGCAGAGCCGCGAGCGCGTCGGCGTCGTGAGGCGCGAGCTCCGCAACCAGCGGCTCGAGTCTGGCGCCCACCAGCTGCTGCGCCGTACGCAGGAGGCGCTCGCCGTCCCGTGTCACGGCCAGCTTCCGGCGGCGGCGGTCACCGCCGGCCGGCGTGCGCTCGACCGTGCCCGCGCGCTCGAACCCGGCGACCAGCTGGGAGACGGCTGACTCGGAGACGCCCGTCGCGCGGGCGAGGTCGGCGGCCGAGTCGACCCCGGCCGCGATCGCGCGCAGGCCCAGGTACTGGCCGAGCGTGAGCGGCGCGTCGGCTGACGCGAGCACACGCTCCATCCAACGGGTCACGAGCGGGGCGACGGCCGCGAGCGTCTCGGCGGTGTTTCGTGGGAGGGGATGCGGGGGCATATACTTAAGTCGACTTCAGTATCAGGAAAGGAGGTGGAGACGTGCCAGCCGTACCCGGCCCGCTCCACGCGGCGCTCTCCGCCTCGGTCCCGCTCGTCTGCTTCCTGACGGCGGTGATCTGGCTTGCCCGCGTCGCCGAGGCGACCGGCCTCGCCGGTGCGATCGCCGTCCTTCTGGCGCGGGCGGCGGGCGCACGCACCGGGCGAGTCTACGCTCTCGTCTGCCTCGCCTGCGCGCTCCTCACCGCCGCGCTCTCGCTCGACGGAGCGGTCGTGGTGATGGTGCCTGTCGTGCTCGCGCTGGTCGACCGTGGCGCGCCCGCCCGGCCGCTGCTGCTCGCGATCATCGGCGTCGCCAATGCCTTCTCCATCGCCGTCGTGCAGGGCAATCCGACGAACCTGGTGGTGATGACGGGCCTGCACCTCGGCCCGGCCACGTTCGACGCGACGATGCTCGCCCCGGGCGCCGCGGCCGCCGTCATCTGCGGCGGCGCCGTCGCGATCCGCGAGCGTCGGCAGCTGCGGGGCGTCGTGCGCGGGGCTGGGATGCCTCGGCTCGGCCGCGGAGCCGCCGTCGCGGCCGCAGCGCTCGTGCTCGCCGGGGCCGGCGCGTCGCTTGCGCCCGTCGCCGGCGTCGCCCCGTGGTGGCCGGCGTGCGCCGTCGCGGTGGCGGGTGCGCCGTGCCTGGCTGCGGCCGGCGTGGAGCTCCCTCGACCGGTCGTGCCCTGGCGGATCGGCCTGCTCGTCACGGCTCTTGCGACCGCGCTCGGCGCCGCCGCCGAGGCGGCCGGCCTCTCGTCGGTGCGGCTGCCGGCCGGATCGGTGTGGGCCCTGCTCGCCGTCACCGCCGCCGCGGCAGCCGTCGCCGCGCTCGTGAACAACCTGCCCGCGGCCGTCGCGGCGGGCGCCCTGCTCCACTCGGGGCCGGCTGCCTTCGCCGTGCTCTCGGGCGTTTCGGTGGGGGCGCTCGCCGGCGCGCGCGGGTCGGTGGCGACGCTGCTCGTCTGCGACCTCGCCGGCCCCGGCCACGCGCCGGCGATCCGGGACGGTTATCTCCGGCTGTGGCCGGCGACCGCGGCCGTGGCCGCGTCGGCCGCGACGGCGCTGATCTGGGCGATGGGCTAGAGCGGCACGGGGCCCGACCGGCGCTCGATCCGCCAGACCACGCGCAGCCCCGACCAGTCGTCGTCGATCGCAGCCACCTTGTTGTCGACGATCCCGAGCGGCAGGGCGAGGTCGCGCAGGCCGTTCTCGGTGATGTCCGAGTCGTGACCGCCGGCCCGCCGTGGCCACGCCAGCCACAGCCCGCCGGCCGGGAAGATCCGCCGGGCCAGTCCGGGCAGGCGGTCGGGCAGCTCGGCCGACTCGCGGAAGAACGCCACGATGACATCGGCCCCCTCTCCGTCGGCGGCCGCGACGACGCCGTCCGGCAGGTCGGGCACCGCCCAGCCCGGCGGCGCCTCGTCGAGCGCGAGGCTCGTCCCCGGCTTGATCCCGAGCTTCTTCGCGAGCGGCGTCTGGGAGTACCCGGCCATGGGGCCGCGATTCTATTGGCCGGGCGCGTGATAATCGGGTGTCGCAGACGGATGTTGGGGCGGAACGACCTGAAAGGGGAACCATGATCCGCCGATACGCCGCAGCAGCTCTCGCGGCGAGCTCGCTCCTCGCGGCCTGGCCCACCCAGGCCGCCGCGAAGGGCGTGCCGCAGTCTGTGGGCCTGTGCGGGCCGTCGGCATGCGTGCGCATCGCCGACCGCACCGTCCGGCTCGGCCTCGCCCGCACCGAGGGTGAGATCGACACGCCGGCACCGACGCTGGCGCCCTACCTGCGACTCACGACTCGCCCGCACCTGTTCGGCGTGAGCGGCTATCTCGTCCCCGCGCAGGGCGTCGTCGTGCTCGCGGCGGGGACGTTCCGGCTGGGGCCGCGCGTGCTCGGCCTCGTCCGGTCGCGGCTGGCGGGAGTCGCGGCGTACCGTCCCCGCATCGGGCGGGTCTGGGTCGACGGCCGGCCGGCGACAGACCCCGCCGCCTATGCGGCGATCTTGCGGCGCCCACCTGTGACTCCGCTCGCCGCCATCTGGCGTGCTCGTTCGATGTCAATTGCGATCACGGTGGACGGGGCGACGCCCTGGGCCGCGTGGGACTCGGCCCGCTATTTCCCCCGGCAGCGGCTGTTGCACGTACCTGACGGCACCTGGATCCGGGTGACAGCGGCCGAGGCCGCGATGGTCGCCCAGGACTCGCATCCGTCCCGATCGGGCGGCGGCGGAGGCGCCGCCCTGCCGATCGCGCTTGCTCTCGCGGCCAGCGCGGCGCTCGCGGTGGGCGCCGTCCGGATCCGGCCGCGGTGGCGGCCGCGGGGCGCGTAGGTTGTGGCGAGCGATGTCGGCGAGGCCCGGTTCCGCCGCGAGCAGCGTGACTTCGATGCGCTCTTTCGCGCCCATCACGCCGAGATCGTGCGCTACCTGGCCGCCCGGCTCGGCTCCCGCGAGGAAGCCGCCGACGTCGCCTCCGAGGTCTTCATCGAGGCGTGGCGGCGCGCGCCCGGCCTGCGCTGGCGGGGCCGGCCGGTGCTCGCGTGGCTCTACCGGGTGGCGGCGAACATGGCGGCGGACCGCATGAGCGCCCGTGCTCGCGAGGCGGTGCCGGCGCCTGCGGCGGCCGAGGCGGTAAGCGGCGGCGACGAGGCGACGGCCGTGATCGAGCGCGATGCGCTGCGCCGGGCGCTCGCGAGCCTGCCGGCCGACCACGCCCTGGCCGTGCACCTGCGCCTGGTCGAGGGCTATCCGTTCGCCGACGTGGCCCGCCTGATGGGCCGAAGCGTCGGCGCCTGCCAGATGCTCGTGCTGCGCGCCGGACGCGAGCTGCGCGAGGCGCTCGAAGGGGAGGGCATCCATGCGCCGCGATGACGACCGCGCCCTCGCGCGCATGCTGGCGGACGTGCTCGACGGCGGCGAGCCGCCGACCGGCGAGCTGCGCGCGATCGTGCAGGTGCTCGAGGCGGCCGCGGCCGAGGCGCGCCTGGATGTCCCCGCGGAGGAGACCGAGCAGGCCCTGCGCACGGCCCGGCCCGAGCCCCGCTCCCAGCGCCGGCTGTGGCCTGCGGCGGCGGTTGCGGTCGCCGTCGTCGTGGTTGCTGGGGCGCTCCTCCTGGCCGGCCCGTTCGGCTCCGGCCCCACGGCGGACGTGCAGGCGCAGGCGCTCGCCGCCCTGGGCGGCCGCAACAGCGTGCTTGAGGTCGTCGAGCGGATCACGCCGGGCCCGGGCGGCGGCTTTGCGCCCTCGACGCGCACCGGGTGGATCGATCCGACCCGTGGCCGGGCCGTCTGGGTGCAGCGCACGGCGGCCGGCATCGTGGTCGACCGCACGCTCGTCGAGCGCGGCCGCATCACCCGCTACGACCCGGCCACACACACCGCCGTCGTCGCGCCCTCGTGCGCCGCGCTGGCCACCGGCTGCGCGACCGCGGTCGACCCGATCGCGGTCTACCGCCGGGCGCTCACGCGCTTCGCTGCGACGGAAACGGCGCGGGTCACGTTCCACGGACGGCCGGCGTACCGGTTCGCGCTTCCACTGCAGCGGCTGGCCGACGCCGCCCGCGTCGCCCAGGTCGTCACGGTCGACGCCCGCACCCTCCTCCCGGAGCGGATCGAGTGGCGCGTGCGCCGACCGGGCGGCCACGCCCAGACGGCGGCGATGATCGACATCCGCGAGGCCCGCGTGACGCCGCGCGAGCTGGCGCCGCAGGCTGCGTTCGGGCTCACACTGCCTCCGGGAACGGCCGTGACCGAACTGCAGGCGAGCGGGCGGCCGCTGCATCTCACCGGCGTCCGCCGCCTCACCGTCGCCCAGGCGCGGGCGGTGCGCCCCGCCGTCGACTGGCTGGGACCGCGCTTCGCCGGCCACCGGCTGGGTGCGATCGAGCTCCTGCGCTACGGCGACGGCACGGCGGTGCGGCTGCGCTACGGCCCGCTCGTCGTGTGGAACTACGGGCCGGTGATCCCGCCGCCGCTCCTGGGCACCGTCGGCGTCCCGGTGAAGCAGTTCCCGGTCGGTGCGCGCACGGCACGGCTGTACGAGACGGTCTCCGGCGGGATCGCGCTCGAAGTCGACCGGCCCGGGGGCACGGTCGCCGTGACCGCGACGGGTTCGGGACAGGAGCCGTCGTTCGCCGCCGCCGGCCGCCTGCGGCCGATCACGACCCGCTGACGAGGCTGACGATCCGGCCCGGGACGACGATCACCCGTTCGACCGGGCGGCCGTCCAGGTGGCGGCTGACAGCCGGGTGTGCCAGCGCCGCCGCCCGGATCTCATCCTCGCCGGCGCCTGCCGGCAGCTCGACCTGCCCGCGCACGCGGCCGTCCACCTGAACGGCCAGACGCTGCACAGGCGCGGCCGTGAGCGCCCGGTCGGCGTGCGGCCAGGCGGCCGCCGTCGCCCGTCCCGGCCGGCCCAGCGCATTCGCCCACAGCTCGTCGGCCAGGTGGGGCGCGAACGGGGCCAGGAGCAGGACCAGCGTCTCCGTCGCCTCTGCGAGCGCCGCAGAGCCCGGCGCGTTCCTCGCCGCGGTCGCCGTCGTGCGCTGGAGGGTCATCAGCTCGGCCACGGCGGCGTTGAAGCGGAAGCCCTCGACCGCCGCGGTCACGGCCGCGATCGCCCGGTGGGTCGCCCGCCGCAGATCGATCTCCGCAGCCGGATCGGCAGCCGGGGCCGGCGCGGCCTCCGCAACGGCGGCGACCAGCCGGTATACCCGGGCCAGGAAGCCGTGCGCGGCGGCGACACCGTCAGGGTCGTAGCGCATGTCGTCGGCGAAGGGCGCGGCAAACGCGATGTAGACCCGCAGTGCGTCGGCGCCGTGGCGACCGATCACCTCCTCCGGCGTGACCACGTTCCCGCGCGACTTCGACATCCGTACCCAGCGCCACGCGAGCGCCTCCGGGTCGTGGCCGGCCGCCTCCTCCGGCGCAACCGCGCGGAAGCGGCGCCCGCCGGGCCCGTCGGCGACCTCGATCCCGGGTGTCCACGCCAGCAGCGAGCCCTGGTTTCGCAAGGACATGAACGGCTCGGTGAACGGGACGATGCCCGCGTCGTGCAGCACCTTGGTCACGAAACGGGCGTACAGCAGGTGCGCCACGGCGTGCTCGGCGCCGCCGCAGTAGCGGTCGACGGCGCCCCAGCGGGCGATCAGCTCCGGCGCCGCGAATGTGTGCGGGTTTCGGGGGTCGCAGAAGCGCAGGAAGTACCAGGACGAGCAGGCGAAGCCGGCCATGGTGTCGGTCTCTCGGCGGGCGTCGCCCCCACAGCCCGGGCACGTCGTCCGCACGAACTCCGGGATCGCCGCCAGCGGTGAGTCGCCGGTCCCCGTCGGCCTGTAGCGCTCGACCGGTGGGAGCAGCACGGGCAGCTCCTGCTCGGGCACGGGCTGGAGGCCGCAGCGGTCGCATTCGACCATCGGGATCGGGCAGCCCCAGTAGCGCTGCCGTGAGACCAGCCAGTCATGCATGTGGGGCGCGTCGGGGTCGCCGATCCAATCGCGCTGGGCTGCCTTGATCCCCTCCGGCCAGTCCAGGCCGGCCAGGTCGTCGAACAGCTGCCGGGCGTACTCGGTGATGCGCAGGAACCACTGCCGCCGGGGACGCTCCTCGACGGCCGAGTCGCAACGCCAGCAGCGCCCGCCCAGCACCTCCTCGTTGGCCAGGCCGGTCTGGCAGCCGGGGCACCAGTTGATCGCCGCCTCGGCCCGGTAGGCCAGGCCGCGCCGGTGGAGCAGCAGGAACAGGGCCTGGGTGTGGCGGTAGTAGGCGAGCTCGGACGAGTTGATCTCGCGTTCCCAGTCGTAGGAGCAGCCGATCGACTCCAGCGTGCGACGGTAGCGGGCTGCGTACTCGGCGACCATCGCGGCGGGGTGGCGGCCGCGGCGGATCGCCTCGTTCTCGGCCGGCTGGCCGAAGGCGTCCCAGCCCATCGGGTGCAGCACCTCGAAACCCTGCATCCGCTTCAGCCGGGCGTAGACGTCGGCCGGCACGTAGTTCTTGCAGTGCCCCACAGACAGGCCGGCGCCCGACGGGTAGGGGAAGAACTCGAGCAGGTAGAGAGGCGGCCGGTCCGAGCGGTCCTCCGCCCGGAACGCCCCGTCGTCACGCCATCGCTGCTGCCACCCGGCCTCGAACGCGCCGGGGTCGTAGCCGTCTTGCGGTGTGTCGCGCATCTCGATCTCCTCGCGTGGACGCCTTCCGGACCGGGAGGGCCGGGCGAGGATCGAGCGGCGCCGCTAGCGCATGCCGGCTCGGTCCCCGTCCAGCCCGCCGGTAAGCGGGAGGCGGAGCGCACCGAGGCCGAGCCTGTGCTGGGCTGCCATGGCCCGGAGTATACGAGGGGTCACGGCAGCAGCAGGTTGAGATCGCCGAACTCGTGCCACAGGTAACGGCTCGCCGTCGCAGCCGCGTAGGAGCGCTCGACGATGTCGCCGCCGGCGACCGCGCGGACGAGGTCGATGTGCGTCGCCTCGGGCGCGTGCCAGCCGGTCAGCAGGCCGTCGACCGCGCGGGCGCCGCGCCCCTCGTCGATCACGAGCTCGGTCCAGCCTTCGCTCGGGACGACGGTGCCGTCCGCGCTCGCGGCCGTCTCGAGGGCGCGCACGGCCGTCGTCCCGACCGCGACCACGCGGCCCCCGGCGGCGCGGACGCCGTTCACATGGCGCGCGGTCGCCGCCGGCACGCGGAACCACTCCGGGAACGGCGGCTCGCCGGTCTCGGGTGAGGAGACGCCGGTGTGCAGGATGATCGGCGCGATCTCGATGCCGGCGGCCACGAGCTCGACGACCAGGTCGGCCGTGAACGCGCGGGCGGCGCTCGGCATCTCGGCGCTCCCCGGCTCGGTCGCGAACACGGTCTGGTAGTCCTCGATCGGCCAGTCGGCGCCGGCGTAGGCGTAGCGGATCGGGCGGCCGTGGGCCTCGAGGTGCTCGTGGAGGCCGACCGGCAGCTCGAGCCGGGCCCGAAACAGCCGCGGCCCGCCGCCCAGCAGGCGAACGCGGCCGCCGCCGGCGAGCGCGAGCCGCCAGCCGCGCCGGCCGCCGGTGAACGGCAGCGAGCCGGGCCCGGCCGGCACGCGCAGCTCGACCATCCACATGCCGTCGATCTGGCTGCAGCCGGGGACGGGAGTCGACAGGTGCACGCGCAGGCGGCGGCCGTCCGGCCCGACCGCCTCGAGCGCCGCCGGCAAGGTCGCCGACGTGTTCACGACCAGCAGGTCGCCCGGCTCGAGGAGGCTCGGCAGGTCGCGGAAGATCGCGTGCTCGACGCCGCCGGGGCGGCCCACGAGGAGGCGCACGGCGTCGCGGGCGATGCCCCGCCGCTCCGGAGGGGCGGTGGCTTCCGTGAGGGGTACGGCGCTCATACCGCCGCCTCGGAGCGGGCGAGCTCGCGGGCCCGGTAGCGGCCCGACGGCAGGTCGCCCTCGATCAGCTGGAGCAGCCCGGGGACGCTCGTCTCCGGCAGCGGCCGGTCGGAGATGTCCTCGCCCGGGAACGCTGCCTGGTGCATCTGCGTGCGCATGTCGCCGGGGTCGGCCCAGTAGACGCGCAGGCCCGGATGCTCGGCCGCGAGCACGTTCGACAGCTGTTCGAGCGCCGCCTTGGACGAGCCGTAGCCGCCCCAGCTCGGGTAGTTCTCCACGCCCGCGTCGGAGGTGATGTTGAGCACGGTGCCGCGCTCGGCCGACAGGGCGGGCAGCGCGAGCTGGATCAGGCCGAGCGGCGCGACCACGTTGATGCGGTAGACCGAGTCGAGCACCTCGAGCGGATAGGCGTCGAGGTCGGGCTGCGGGCTGGGCCCGAGCACCGATGCGTTGTTCACGAGCAGCCGCAGCCGGCCCATTCGCACCGCCGCCGCCACGAGCTCCTCGCGGTGGGCCGGGTCGGCCACGTCGCCGGCGACCGCCGTCACGGCCGTGCGCCGGGCGAGCGCCGCTCGCGCCGCCTCGAGGTCGTCGGATCCGCGCGCATCGATCGCGAGGCCGTAGCCGCGGTCGGCGAGCGCCTGCGCCAGCGCGAGCCCGAGGCCGCGCGACGCGCCTGTGATGAGTGCGATTTCCATGCCGTCCACGCTACGCGCGGGCGGCCGCACCCGCCTCGGGCGGCGGTCGCGACTCGATTGCGACCTTGGTCCTAGGCCCTGGCTCCTACCCCGACCTCTTCAGGCGCCCGTGCCGCTTGGCGTACCGCTCGCCCATTGCGAAGACGTACAAGCCGAGCGGGACGGCGATCGTCCCGATCAGGATCAGCGGCCATAGGTCGTCCCACACCGCAGAGACGCCGGCGCCGTCGAGGATCGCCCGCCGGGCGCCCTCGAGCGTGTAGGTGGCAGGCGAGAGCACGGACAGCCACTGCATCCACTGCGGCAGGACGGACACCGGGTAGTAGACACCCGAGACCACGAGGAGCAGGCCCTGGGCGATGAACCCGAGCTGCGTGCCCTTCTCCGGCGACACGAGCGGCAGCACCGCGGTCATCATGCCGATGCCGACGAACGAGACCGACGACACCGCCAGCACGACGGTCGCCGTCGCGAAGTTGGGGTTCGTGAAGTGCACGCCGAGCATCACGGCGACGAGCCCGAACAGGGCGACGGTGCGGATGACGCCGTAGAGCACCGCGAACGCGCCCATGCCGAGGAGGTGCGCCGGCCGCGAGAGGGGCGCCATGAACGTGTACTCGATGGTGCCCTCCCAGCGCTCCCAGGCCACCGTCTCGGTCTCGATCTCGAAGATCAGGCCGAGGTACGACCACACCACCGCGCCGATCAGCAGGATGATCATCTCCCGGTTGACGTCGAGGTGATAGCCGCCGGCCTCGACGCCTTTGGCGATGAACACGATCGTGAGCGTGTTGGCAACGGTGTAGAGGAACCAGGCCAGCTCCCACCACACGAACCGGCGGATCAGGTACGTGTTCCGCTCGACGATCCCCGCGAACCCGATCAGCTCGCGGCGGACGGCGGTCGACGTCTCGCGCATCATGCGCGCACCTCCTCCTCGGTCTCGTCCTCGAAGCTGCGCCCGGTGGCGGCCATGAACGCGTCCTCGAGCGTCTCGGCGCCGTAGCGCTCGCGCACCTCTGCCGGCGTGTCGAGCGCGAGCAGCACGCCCTCGTGCAGGATCCCGACCCGGTCGGCCAGGGCCTCGGCCTCGGTCATGTCGTGCGTGCAGAGCAGGATCGTGCAGTCGTGCCGACGGCGCATGTCGCGAACCAGCTCCTGCACCTCGAGCTTGGAGCGGGGGTCGAGGCCGGTCGTCGGCTCGTCGAGCAGGAGCAGGATGGGGGAGGTCAGGAGCGCGCGGGCGAGCGCGACCTTCTGCTGCATGCCGCGCGACAGGTCCTCCATGGGCTCCCCGCGCCGCTCGGGCGGGAAGCCGACGCGGCCCAGGATCTCCGGGATCGCCGTGCGCGTCTGCTTCGGCGTGAGGCCGTAGAACCGGGCCGAGTAGCTCAGGTTCTCGTCGGGCGACATCCGCTTGAAGAACGACGCCTCGACCGAGACGCGGTTGACCAGCCGCTGCACGGCGCGCGGCCGCTCGGCGACGTCGATCCCGAAGATGCGGGCGCTGCCGCCGTCGTGCAGGAGCAGCGTCGAGAGCACACGTACGAGCGTCGACTTGCCCGAGCCGTTCTGGCCGAGGATCGCGACGCACTCGCCGCGGGCGATGGTGAAGCTGACGTCGCGCAGCGCGGGCACCCGCCGGCGCCGCACCTGCCCGCGCATGCGGCTGCCGTCGCGGCGGATGAACTCCTTGCGCAGATCGCAGACTTCGACGGCAGGTTCGCTGGACACGCGGCCCCCTCGGAGGGACGATGGGTCGCCCCGCGGGCACGAGCACCCGAAACTGGTGCGTGCGGCGGAGCGCTGACGTTGGCGGGGCGGCGACCTGGTCCGGAGACGGCGTACATCCCCGGCGCAACAGGCCACTCTAGCAGACCTTCTGGCCGCTCTGACCGCGCGGTTGCGACCGTTGCCGGGCAGGGCGTTGGCTATGGTTGCCCGGTGGAATCGGTCGTAGGAACCAACGGCGATCGGCCCGTCGCAGTGCGCCCGCGGCCGGCCGCCCTGGCGCTCAAGCGGACGCTCGACGCGACCCTCGCCGCGGCCGGGATGGTCGTGCTCTCGCCGGTCCTGGCCGCGCTCGCCGCGGTCATCCTGGTCGAGGATGGCATGCCTGTGCTCTTCCGCCAGGAGCGGGCCGGACTCGACGGCGAGCCGTTCACCATCTACAAGTTCCGCACCATGGTCAGGGACGCCACGGCGCACGGCGACGGCTTCGCCGTGAACGAGGGCGACGACCGCATCCTGCGCACCGGCGACCTCTACCGCCGCTTCGGCCTCGACGAGCTGCCGCAGCTGTGGAACGTGCTCCGCGGCGACATGTCGCTGATCGGCCCGCGGCCGACCCTGCTCGAGCAGGTCGAGCGCTACACGCCTCGCCAGCGGCTGCGGCTGCGGATGCGCCCGGGGGTGACCGGGTGGTCGCAGATCCACGGCCGCACGTCGATCCCGTGGTCTCGCCGGATCGAGCTCGACGTCTGGTACGTCGAGCACTGGTCGCTGCGGCTCGACGCCCGCATCCTGTGGCGGACGATCGGTCAGATGACCCGGCCTGCCGAGACATACAAGGGCGCGACGGGCGGCTGGGACCTGTGAGCAAGCGCTCGGTGCTCCTCACGTGCGCCGGCCTGCGGGTCGATGTCGTCCGCGCGTTCCGCGAGGCGCTCGACGGCCTCGGCTGGGACGGCGACGTGGTGGCGGTCGACGCGAACCCACTCGCGCCGGCGCTTGTGAAGGCCGACCGCGGCGTCGTCGTGCCGCGCGCGTCGAGCCCGGACTACATCCCCGCGCTGGCCGACCTCGTAGCCGCCCACGGCGTGCGGGCGGTGCTGCCGCTGGCCGACCTCGACAACGTCGAGCTCGTCGCCGGACGCGAGCAGATCGAGGCTGCCGGCGCGGTCCTGCTTCTACCTGATCTCGCAGTCGCCGAGGCGATGTTCGACAAGTACCGCTGCCACGAGGCGCTGCTGGCGGCGGGCCTGCCGTCGCCGGACACCTGGATCCCCGAGGAGCTTCCGGCCGACCCGCCGCTGCCGCTGCTCGTGAAGCGCCGGTGGGGCTACGCGTCGCGCGACATCTACCGCTGCGAGACGCTGGCCGAGGTCCGTTTCTTCGTCGGCTACGCCGGCGTGCCGGTGATCGTCCAGAAGTTCCTGTCCGGGGAGCAATTCTCGATCGACGTCCTCTGCGACCTCGACGGACGCGCCCTGAACGTGATCCCGCGGACAATGATCGAGTCGAAGGGGGGCGAGTCGATCAAGGGCGAGACGATCGCCGACCAGCGCCTGATCGACCTGGGCCGCACCGTGGCGGAGGGGCTGCGGCTGGTCGGACCGGCCACGATCCAGTGCTTCGACGAGCCGGAGGGGCTGCCCGTGACCGACATCAACACCCGCTTCGGCGGCGCGTTCCCGCTGCCGCTCGCGGCCGGGTCGCGCTACCCCGAGCTCATCCTCCGGATCGCGTGCGGCGAGCGGGTCGAGCCGCACGTCGGCAGCTTCACCCCCGGCATCACGATGACCCGCTTCTACGACTCGGTCATCCTGCCCGAGAGCGCTCGCGCCACTGCGCCGGGCGGCGTCAATGCGCGCCGCGGCGAGGTGCCGGGCTAGCGACCGCCGCCGGCAGCTCGTCGGCGTGGGCGACCAGCACGGGCTGGTCCCACCATGCGTTGGTGTGGCCGCACGCGCTCACGCAGGCGGGCCGGGGATGCTGGAAGAGTCCGGTGATGTCGGCCGGCGCCGGCCCGATCAGGACGATGACGGCCCCGGCGACCCCCAGCACCACGTCCCTCGGCCGCAGCATGGCGTGATCCTACCTGGCTGCGACGTGCGGAAACCCGCACCGTCGCTCGCCGGTGTGCCCCATTGGCGGCCCGGAGCGGCCGGGCGAGGGTACGGATCGTGGAGGCTAGACTGAGCCCGGATGGTCGCGAGGGAACGCGAGCTGGTCGAGGAGCCGCATAGCGTGTATCGCGTCCTCATCGTCGACGACCACGCCGGGTTCCGCCGGTGTGCGCGGGAGTTGCTCACGTCGGAGGGCTTCGTGGTCGTCGGAGAGGCAGGGGACGGCGAGGAGGCTGTGCGCATGGCCGCTGCATCGACGGCGGACGTCGTGCTGATGGACGTGCAGCTGCCCGGCATGGACGGGTTCGCCGTGACCGAACAGCTGCTGGCGAGCAACCGCGACCTGCCGGTCGTGCTGATCTCGACCCGTGACCGGGCCGACTACGGCAGGCTGATCGCCGAGAGCGGGGCGCGCGGCTTCGTGTCGAAGGACGAGCTGTCAGGGGCGTCGCTGCGGGAGCTGCTGGAATGACCGTCCGCGCCCGTGCCGGCCCGCCCCGGGCCGAGATGCTGCAGGTCCTCCTGGCCGCAGCCGCGATCGCGGCTGCGGCCGGTGCTGCGCTTATCAGCGTCACCAGCAACCACGCTCCGGGGCCGTACGCACACGCCGCGCTCAGCGTCGTCCTCTGCGTCACGTTCGTCGGCGCCGGCCTCCTGGCGCTGGCGACGCCGGCGTACGGCCGTTTCGGCCTGCTGCTGGCCGCCGTCGGATTCTCATCGCTGCTGGGCGCGCTCCACGACGCCAACGGAGCCCTCGCCTACACCGCCGGCGTCGTCTCGGCCAACCTCGTCTTCGCCGTGCTCGTCGAGACGGTGCTGGCCTACCCCGACGGTGTGCTCGGATCTCGCCGCGCTCGGCTCCTGGTCGCGGCGGCCTATGTCAACGTGCTCCTGCTCCAGGCGGTGGCGGTGCTGTTCGACCCGCTCACCCGGTGGAACAGCGCCCACCCCGAGAACCTCGCCCTGATCTCGTCGTACGAGACGCTCTCGACGGTGCTCGAGGAGGCCGAGGGCGTCATCGCGATCGCGATCGCACTGGCCGTCGCCGCCGTGCTCGCGTCGCGCGTGCGGGCGGCGACACCGCCGGCGCGGCGCCAGCTCCGCCCCGTGCTCTACGGCGGCTCGGCCGCCCTCCTGTGCTTCGCGGTCGGCCTCGTCCTCGCGCCCATCTCGTCGCAGGCGGCCGTGGTCGGGATCGGGGTCGGGCTGCTGGCATCGCTCGCCCTGCCGTTCGCGTTCATCGCCATGCTCGCGCGCAGCCGGCTGTCCGGCGGCGCCGTCGGCGAGCTGCTGGCCGAGTTGCACGAGGGCACGGAGGCGCCCGACCTGCAGGACTCGCTACGGCGCGCGCTCGGCGATCCGACGCTCGAGGTCGGCCACCTGCGCGAGGAGGGCCGCTACGTCGACGGGCGCGGGCGCGAGCTGGTCATGCCCGAGCCGGGCGGTGTGCGGGTGGCGACCCCGATCGTGCACCACCAGGAGACGGTCGGCGTGATCCTCCACGATCGCGCCCTGGCCCTGCGCGGCGGCCTGCTCGAGGCCGTCGGCGCGGCGGCGGGCTTCGCTCTCGCCAACGAGCGGGCGCTCGATGCCGTGCGCCGGATGGAGATCCGCAACCGGGTGCTGATGGACGCCATCCCGGACATGATGCTGCGCCTCGGCCGCGACGGGACGTACCTCGACGCCCGGGCCGAGGACGAGTCCGAGATGTTCCTGCCCGCGGCCGAGCTCCTCGGCCACAACATCTGCGACTTCCTGCCGCCCTCGGTCACCGACGCGGCGTTCGCGTGCATGGACCGGGCGCTCGAGTCGGGCAAGCTGGCGTCCTTCGACTACGAGTTCATGGCGGACGGCGTCTACCACAGCCGCGAGGCCCGCATCGTGCCGAGCGGCCCGGCTGAGGTGGTCACGATCGTCCGCGACTTCACGGAGCAGCGCCGCGCCCAGGCCGAGCTGAGCCGGCTCGCCGAGGAGCAGGCGGCGCTGCGGCGCGTGGCGACGATCGCGGCGGGCGATGCCGCCCCCGAGGAGGTCTTCCAGGCGGTGACCGAGGAGATCTGCGCGCTGCTCGACATCGGCTCCGCGCTGCTGCTGCGGTTCGAGTCCGAGACGTCCGCGACGATCGTCGGCAAGTTCGGCGAGCCCGTCGCCCACTATCCGATCGGCGACACCGTCCCGCTCACCGACGGCGCCACCGCCACCGTGCGCCGCACCGGTGCGCCCGCCCGGGTGGCGTACTCCGAGCTGGACGGGGAGGTCGCCGACCGCATGCACGCCCTCGGGTTCCGGGCCGGCATCGCCGTGCCGATCCAGGTGGCGGGTTCGACGTGGGGCGCGCTGGTGGCCGCGCTGCGCGAGGCCCAGGACGTCCCCGACGCGACCGACCGGCGCCTGGAGGCGTTCGCCGAGCTCGTCGCCCTGGCCCTGGCCAGCGCCCAGGCCCGGGACGACCTGGCCGCGTCGCGGCGGCGCATCATCGAGGCGGGCGATGCCGAGCGGCGCCGGATCGAGCGCAACCTCCACGACGGCGCTCAGCAGCGCCTCGTCGCCCTCTCGGTCGGCCTGCGGCTCGCCCAGAGCAAGATCCGCGACTCGCCCGAGGAGGCGGGCGAGCTGGTCGCCAACGTCTCGACCGAGCTGACCCAGGCCCTGCGCGAGCTCCGCGAGCTGGCCCAGGGCATCCATCCGGCCGTTCTCACCGAGCGCGGCCTGGCGACGGCCCTCGACGTCCTCGCGGCCCGGACGCCGCTTCCGGTCGAGCTCGATGTGGAGGTGAGCGACCGGCTGCCGGACACGGTCGAAGCGGCGGCCTACTACGTCGTCTCGGAGGCGCTCGCGAACGTGGTCAAGCACGCCCGTGCCGACGCGGCCCGCGTCCGCGTCGTGCGCACCGACGGCCGCGCCGTGGTCGACGTCTGGGACGACGGCGAGGGCGGCGCCGACCCCGATCTCGGCTCGGGCCTGTGCGGCCTCCGCGACCGGGTGGAGACGCTGAACGGCCGCCTGGTGGTCGAGAGCGCGTCCGGCCAGGGCACCCGCATCCGCGCCGACCTGCCGGTGCGATGAGCATCACGTTTCTCTTCTGCGACGTCGAGGACTCGACCGGCCTACTGACCCGGCTCGGCGACGAGTACCTGGAGGTCCTCGGCGACGTCCGCAAGCTGGTCCGCTCGGCCGTCTCCGGCGCCGGCGGGCACGAGATCGAGTGCCGCGGCGACGAGGCGTTCTGCGTCTTCGACGTTCCCACCGACGCCGCCACGGCGGCGATCGAGGTTCAGCGCGGGTTCGCGAGCCACGACTGGCCGCAGGGCGAGCAGGTGCGCATCCGCCTGGGCCTGCACACGGGCGAAGCCGAGCGCTCCGGATCGGGGTATGTCGGCATCGACGTGCACCGCGCCGCCCGCATCTGCCAGGCGGCTCACGGCGGCCAGGTGCTCGCCTCCGAGGAGGCCGCGCGTCCTCTGGGACCGATCGCCCGCCCGCTGGGCGACTACCAGTTCCACGGCCTGCGCGACCCGGAGCGGGTGTACCAGCTCGTCGCCGACGACCTGCCGGCCCAGTTCCCGCCGCTGCGCAACGCCCACGAGCACACACGCGCGACGCGCGTCGTGATCGCCGACGACTCGACGCTCCTCCGCGAGGGTCTGGCGCGGCTGCTCGAGGAGGCCGGCATCGAGGTGGTCGGGCAGGCACGCAACGCCGAGGAGCTCCTGCTCAAGGTGCGCAGCTACAACCCCGACGTCGCCATCGTCGACATCCGCATGCCGCCCACCCAGACCGACGAGGGCATTCGAGCCGCCCGCGAGATCCGGGCGAAGCACCCCGCCACCGGCGTGCTCGTCCTCTCCCAGCACGTCGCCCACACCTATGCCACCGAGCTCCTGGCCGAGAGCGCCGAGGGGCTCGGGTACCTGCTGAAGGACCGCGTCTCCGACGTCGACGAGTTCACCGCGGCGGTCCGGCGCGTCGGCGAGGGCGGGTCGGCGCTCGATCCGCTCGTCGTCTCCGAGCTCGTCGGCCGCTCGCGCCGCGACGACCCCGTATCCGATCTGACGCCGCGCGAGCGCGAGGTGCTCGAGCTGATGGCCGAGGGCCGCTCCAACCAGGCGATCTGCCAGCGCCTCTACATCTCGCCGCGGGCCGTCGAGAAGCACGTGACGAGCATCTTCCAGAAGCTCGGGTTGCCGGCCGCGTCGGAGGACCACCGGCGCGTGCTCGCGGTGCTGCGCTTCCTCGGCTCCTAGGGCCACCCTCCCGGGTCGGGGTTCGGGTCACCCCACCCGAGGACACCAGCCTGCCGTATTCCGCGTGGGGACCTGGCCGGGCATCGTGTGTGGGTTCCGATTCAAATCCCACACAAGGAGATGGAATGCACGCCCTTGTGAGTCGCCTGGCCGGCGCCGACCGGCGCTGGGTGGGCCTTGCGGTGATCGTCACTGCGCAGTTCATGGTCGTCCTCGACGTGGCGATCGTGAACGTGGCGCTGCCCACGATCAAGACCGATCTGCACTTCAGCGAGTCGAGCCTGCAGTGGGTCGTCACCGCCTACTCGATCCTCTTCGGAGGCATGCTTCTCCTCGGCGGGCGGATGGCCGACCTGCTCGGCCGCCGCCGGCTCTTCATGGCTGGGCTCGCGCTCTTCACGGCGAGCTCGCTGCTCGACGGCCTGGCCTGGTCGGAAGGCTCCCTGATCGCCTTCCGGTCGCTTCAGGGGCTGGGCGCGGCGCTGGTCTCGCCCGCGGCGCTCTCGATCCTGACGGTCATGTTCGCCGAGGGCCGCGAGCGCAACAAGGCGCTCGGGATCTGGGGGGCCGTCTCCGGCAGCGGCGGCGCTGCCGGCGTCCTCCTCGGCGGCGCGCTCACGAGCGCGTTCAGCTGGTCCTGGGTGTTCTTCATCAACGTTCCGGTGGGCGTCGTGGTGCTCGCCCTGAGCCCACGGCTCCTGAGCGAGAGCCGGGTCGAGACGGCCCGGCGGCACTTCGACCTCCCCGGCGCCGCCTCGATCACGGGCGGCCTGATGATCCTCGTCTATGCCATGACCCGCGCCGTCCAGCACGGCTGGGCCACGGCGGAGACGATCGGCCTGCTGGCCGCATCCGCCGCACTGGTGGTTGCGTTCGTCGGCATCGAGCTGCGCTCCGACGCGCCGCTCCTGCCGATGCGGCTCTTCCGCCTGCGCACCCTGACCGGCTCGAACGTTGCCGGACTGCTGCTCGGGGCGGCGACGTTCTCCCAGTTCTTCCTGCTGACGCTGTACATGCAGCAGGTGCTGGGCTACTCGGCCATGGAGACCGGGGTGGCCTACATCACGCTCACCCTGGCGGTGATCGTGGTGGCGAACATCGCCCAGGCGCTCGCGCTGCGGTTCGGCGTCCGCCGGGTGCTGCCGGTCGGCCTCGCGATGACGGCGGCCGCGCTGGCCCTCTACGCTCAGGTGCCCGTGTCCGGCCACTACTTCTGGGATCTTTTCCCGGGATTCCTGATCGGCGGAATCGGGCTGGCGCTCGGCTTCGTCCCGCTCACGATCGGTGCGCTCGCCGGCGTCCGGCCGACCGATGCCGGGGTCGCCTCCGGCCTCGTCAACACCGGCCAGCAGATCGGCGGCGCGATCGGCGTCGCGGCGGCGACCACCATCGCCGCGACGTCCACCAGCGACTTCCTGGGGGCACACCCAAGGGCGGCCGCAGGGGCCGCGCTGACGCACGGCTTCGCGTCGGCCTTCTGGGTGCTCGCCGGCATCGCGGCGCTGGGAGCGGTCGCCTCGGCGCTCGTCGTCGAGTCGCAGCCGGCGCTCGCGCCGGCCGAGGAGGCCCCCGAGGAGATCGCGCTCGAGCCGGCCGCCTGACCGGCCGAGACTGCCAGCTGGCCGGCCCTAGCGGCCGGCCAGCTCGCGGTCGAAGCGGTGGAAGAGCGGCTCGACCTCGTCGGCCGGCACGGCCGGGCTGAACAGGAAGCCCTGGCCGAGCGTGCAGCCCTCGCGCTTGAGGAACTCGCACTGCTCGGCGGTCTCGATGCCCTCGGCCAGCGCCTCGGCGCCGATGTTGCGGGCGAGCTGGATGATCGTCGTCGCGATCGCGTTGGCATGGGTGCTGCCGGGGATGTCGCGGACGAACGCGCGGTCGATCTTGAGCGTCGAGACGGGCATCTCGGTGAGGCGGCTGAGCGACGAGTGGCCGGTGCCGAAATCGTCGATGGCGAGCTTCACGCCGTTGCGGTGCAGGTCGTGCAGGATCGCCTGTGTGCGGTCGGGCTCGACCATCGCGCTCGACTCGCTCACCTCGACCACGATCTGGCCGGGCTCGAGGCCGCTCGCCCGGATCGTCGCCAGCAGGCGGTCGGCGGAGTCGCTGCTCCAGCGGGCGATGGGCAGGTTCACGGCTGCCTGGATGTGCATCTCCCCGGTCGCCCAGGGGCGGGTGACGCGGCAGACCTCGTCGACGACCCACTCCGAGATCGCGGTGATGAGGTCGGTGCGCTCGGCCACCGGGATGAACGCCGCCGGGGCCAGCAGGCCGTCCTCGGGGTGGTTCCAGCGGATGAGTGCCTCGACGCCCACCATGCGCATGTCCTCGAGGCGCAGGATCGGCTGGTAGTGGAGCACGAATTCGCCCCGCTCGAGGGCGAGCTGGATGCGGGCGGTGAGCGGCACCTGGGCATTGCCGTCGCCGGTCGCGGAGGGGCCGGGCGCGTGGCCGGCGAGCTCCTTGGAGCGGTACATGGCGGCGTCGGCGCGGCGCAGGAGCTCGTCGCGGCTGCCCGCGTCCTCGGGGTAGATCGCGATCCCGACGCTGCCGCCCGGCAAGATTGTCGTCCCGCTCACGGCCGCCGGCGCCGAGAGCGCGTCCTCGATGTGCGAGGCGATCGTGTGCGCGATCTCGCGCGCGCTCGGCGACCCGTCTGCCGGGAGGTCGGCAGCGAGCACGAGGAACTCGTCGCCGCCGTGGCGGGCGACCAGGTCGGTGGCGCGGGTGGCCCGCTCGAGCCGCCGGGCGACCTGGCGCAGGAGCTGGTCGCCAACCTCGTGGCCGTGGGTGTCGTTCACGTCCTTGAACCCGTCGAGGTCGACGTAGAGCACGGCCACCTCGCGGCCGTGGCGCTGGGCGCGGGCGAGGGCGAGGTCGAGGTGCTCGGCGAACATCAGCCGGTTCGGCAGCCCGGTGAGGTCGTCGTGGTAGGCGAGGTAGGCCACCCGCCGGTCGACCTGCCTGCGGGCGGTGATGTCGCGCCCGATCTCGGCCGCGCCGATCACCTCGCCGGCCGCGTCGAGGATCGGCGACACCGAGAGCGACACGTGCACCTCGGATCCGTCCCGGCGCACGCGCAGCGTCTCGAGGCTCTCGACGTGCTGGCCGCGGCGCACGAGCGCCAGCACCGCCGGCGTCTCCCCGGGGCGGCCGCGCGGCTCGACCAGCGAGACAGAGCGGCCGATCGCCTCGGCCGGTGTGTGGCCGTAGAGCCGCTCGGCGCCGGGATTCCACGACTCGATCACGCCATCGAGCGTGAGCGACACGATGGCGTCGTCGGACGACTGCACGATCGCCGCCAGGGCGGAGACGGCGCGATCGGAGCGGCGCCGGTCGCCCAGGTCGCGGACGTGCAGCACGTGCAGGTGCTCGCCGAGGCCGACCACCGGCGCGGTCGACACCTCGGCCGCGAATTGCCCGCCGCCGGCCCGCCGGGCCGTGACGTCGTGCCGCCCCTCGGTGGCCCACACGCCGTAGCCCTGCATCATCCCGTCATCGAGCCTGCGTCCGAGGGTGGCGTGGCGGCGGCTGCCGAACATCCGCTCGGCGGCCGGGTTGAGCTCGACCACCGTGCCGTCGTCGTCGACCACGATCATCGCGTCGGGCGCGGAGGCGACGACCGCGCGGCTGAGGGCGTCGGCGCGGTCGCCGCGGCGGGAGGCGGCGAGCGCGGCGAGGCCGGCCGCGGCCAGCAGCACGAGCCAGACGAGCGCCGGCCCGGCCCGCCAGTACCAGGCCGTGCCCGCGCCGGCGACCAGCCACCAGCCCGTGACGACTGCGGCGCCGCCGGCGGCGGCCCACCAGATCGCGCCGTGCTGCCGTCGCACTCGGCCCATCCCGCAGGATACGACGGTGGCCGCCGCGATCCTGCGCGGCCGCCGGGGCCGGGGCATGGGAGGATCCGGCCGTGGCCCGCTACCACGCCCCCGGGCGCGTCAACCTGATCGGCGAGCACACGGACTACGCCGGAGGGCTCGTGCTCCCGGTCGCGATCGACCGTGGGGTGACGCTCACGTGCTCCCGCTCGGATCGCATCCGCCTGCGGTCGGATGCCGATCCGGCTCTCGTCGACCTCGACGCCGGCGGCGGCGGACAGGCCGAGGGCTTCGGCCGCTACGTGGCGGCGCTGGCCGCGGAGCTCGCCGGGGTCGGCATCGTCGCGGGCATCGACGGGCAGCTCGAGGCCGACCTGCCGGCCGGCGCCGGCCTGGGATCGTCGGCCGCGCTGCTCGTGGCCGTCGGGCTCGCGCTGGCCGATGCCGCCGGAGCCGAGCTCGAGCCGATGGGGCTTGCCGACGCCTGCCGGCGGGCCGAGGAGCGGGCCGTCGGCGTGCCGTGCGGGATCATGGACGACGCGATCGCGTTGCTGGCCGAGTCGGGGAATGCGCTCCTGCTCGACTGCGGAACGCTGGCGCACCGGCAGGTGCCACTGCCACCGCGGCTCGGCCTCGTCGTGGTCGACTCGGGGACGCCGCGGCGGCTGGCCGAGACCGGCTACGCGACCCGTCGCGCCGAGCTCGAGCGCGCCCTGGCCGGCGACCTCGACGAGGTAGCGGCGCGACGGCTGCGCCACCTGCGCTCCGAGAACGCCCGCGTCGAGGAGGCAGCGGCGGCCCTCGAGCGCGGCGACGCCGAGGCGCTCGGCCCCATCCTCGCCGCCGGCCACGCCAGCCTGCGCGACGACTACGACGTCTCGACACCCGAGCTCGACCTGCTCGTGGCGCTCGCGCTGGACGCGGGCGCCTGGGCCGCGCGGATGACGGGCGGCGGCTTCGGCGGGGCGATCGTGGCCCTGGCTCCCGAGGAGCGCTGCCCCGCGCTCGCGGCGGCCGTCGCCGGGGCCTACCGGGCCGTCTGCGGCCGGGCCACGGAGCCGATCGTCACCCGCGCCGCAGGCGGCGCCCGCCGCCTCGACTAGCCGGGGTCGCGCGCGAGCGGCTGGCACAGGCAGTGCACGCCGCCGCCGGCGAGCTGGAACTGGCTCATGTCGGGGTCGAACACGGTCAGGCCGAGAGCGCGTAGGCCCTCGTTCAGACCGCTCGCGAAGGCCGACGAGATGACGCGATCGCCTCCCAGGGCGACGACGTTGCAGCCGAGGCCGATCGTCTCCCGGAAGGCGACGGGCACGATCTCGATCCCTCTGGACTTGAGCCAGCGCACGACGGCGGGGTCGGTCGTGTCCGTGCACACGGCCGCGAGCCCCGGGGCGACCATGCACACCATCAGGTCGAGGTGGACGTAGAACTCGTCGATCGGCGCGTAGCAGACGTCGTACCCCTCGGCCGCGAGCCAGCCGCCCACCTGGCGTGCCCCGACCTCCTCGCTGCGCACACCGGTGTAGCCGATGAGGACGGCGCCGGGCGCGACGATCGCGAAGTCGCCGCCCTCGAAGTTGCCGGCCGTGACCATGTCGTACACCGGGATGCCCGCCTCCGCGTAGAAGCCGAGACAGGCGGCGTACTCTCCCCGCCGGCGCGGGTTCGCCAGCTGGCACACGATCGCCCCCCAGGGCGTCATGACGCTCGAGTCGCGCGTGTAGACGCCGTACGCCAGCTCGTCGCGGGCCGCGACCATATGGATGGCGACGCCGGCGTCGCGGAAGGCGTCGACCATCTCGGCATGCTGGGCCAGCGCCCGCTCCTTGTCGAAGCGGTGACCGCGCCGGAGCGTGTCGCGGACGAGCGCCGAGTAGGTCGCGTTCTCGATGCCGAGCCAGCGGAAGGCGGCCGGGTCGGCCAGCAGCACGTCGCGCATCCGGCCGTGCTCGGAGTCGACGCCCCAGCGGTCGAGGACTGGCGTCGTGCCACCCTCGAGCCTGGTCCCGAGCGGCTTCACCAGGCGACAACCCGGCTGCGCCGCTCGAGCAGCAGGACGTCGCACCACTCGCCGCGCATGCGGCCCAGGCGCTCGCGGATGCCGACGGCGCGGAACCCGCAGCGCTCGTGCATCCGCACGCTGGCCTCGTTCGCCGGCAGGACACCGGCCTCGAGCGTCCACACGCCGCCGGCCTCGGACGACTCGACCAGCGCCGCCAGCAGCCCCGTCCCGACCCCACGGCCGCGGGCCGCCGCGGCGACGTAGACGCTCACCTCGGCAACGCCGGCGTACACCGGCCGCGAGCTCACGGCCGCGAGGGCCGCCCAGCCGGCGGCCCGGCCGTCCGCGCGCGCCATCAGGCGGTGGTCCGCCAGGTGTGCGACGTCCCAGGCCTCCCACGAGGGCACCTCGGTCTCGAACGTCGCCATGCGTGTCTCGATCCCCTCGCCGTAGATCCGGGCGACGTCGTCCCAGTCGCCGGGGACGAGGGCGGCGATCGCGACCTGCGCCGTGGCGGGCGTCACGCCAGGATCGACTCGCCGACGTAGCCGCCGGGCCGGATCCCCGGCGGGACGGCGTACATCGCGCTCCCGAGCGGCACCGGGTATTCGACCACAAACCGGTCGTGCACGGACAGCCGCTGCTGGATGGGGATGAACTGGTGCCGCGGGTCGCGCTGGAACGAGATGAAGAACAGGCCGCCGAGCGGGTTCGAGATCTGGGGGTCGTACCCGTCGGTGGTCATGTAGCCGCGGCGCAGGATGCGCTCGGCCTCGCTGCCCGCTTTGCGCGGGTTGGCGACCATGATGTGGCAGTCGGACGGCTCGCGGCCGGGCAGCACCGGCGCGAACTCGCTGGTCTGGCCGAACGGGGCGCCGCTCGCCTTGTAGCGCCCGAAGGCGTACTGCTGCACGCTCAGCGGCTCGATCAGGAAGTTGGCCACGAGCACCTTCAGGTTGCGGCACACGATGTAGGTGCCGTTGGACATCCAGTCGGGCCCGTCGCCCGCGTTCACCCACACATTCGAGCGCATCTTGGCGGCGTCGTCGGCCTTGAGGTTGTTCGTGCCGTCCTTGAAGCCGACGATGTTCCTGGGCGTGCCGCCTTTCTCTCCGGGCAGCGGGTCGCGGACGAAGCCGTACTGCGACCAGCGCAGCGTGGCGGCGCCGTGGGCGGCGGCCACGATCGCGTGCAACGCCCGGTCAACCACCTCGTGGCTGGTCGCGCAGCACTGGACGCCGATGTCGCCGCCGGTCAGCTGCGGCTCCAGCTTGTCGCCCTTGAAGTGGGGCATGTCGACCAGGGCCGGCGGACGGTGCGCCGCGATGCCGAAGCGGGAGTCGAACACGCTCGCCGCCAGTCCGAAGGTGATGGTGAGCCGGGCCGGGTCGAAGTCCTCGCCGCCCGCCTTCCCGGCGGTCAGGTCGGCGGCGGTCGCCGTCAGCGACCGCATCAGGTCGCGCAGGCCGGCCTTGCCGGTCGCGGTCACGTCGAGCGAGCCGAACTGGAGGTACTTCTGCTGAGCCGTCACGACGCCGGCCTGGTACGTCCCGTGGAACGGCTCGACGTCGGCCTCGGCGCTTGCCGATGATCCGCCGTCGAGGCGGGTGTACCCGACCGCGCCCAGCGCAAGCCCTCCACCCGCCGCCCCAGCCAGACGCAGAAGATGCTTGCGCGATATGGGCCGGCTCATGCAGACCGGATTCTATCGTGACCCGGGCCGCACGGCACGCGCGGAGTTCTACAGTTCGGCGAGTGCAGCTCGTCCTCGAGCATCTGCCGCACCTGATCCCCGCGGCCGCCGGCCTGGGATTCCTCGGCTGGTTCTGGTGGCACATGCGCTCAGGGCCGCCTCCCGACCTGGACGACCAGGAGCTCGCCGCCTGGCAGGAGGCGCGTTCGGCGCGCCGCCGGCGCGCCAAGCTCGAGCGGTGAGCGCGCCCCCGGCGAGCTCGTTCACGTTCGAGCCGCTCTTCGCCGTGGCGGCGGCGGTCGCGGTCGTCGCCTATCTGCCCGCCGCCCGCCGGCAGGCGGTGCCGGGCTGGCGGCGAGCGGCGTTCGTGGCCGGCGCCGTGCTCGTCGCCGGCACCCTCAACTCACCGCTCGAGACGGTCGCGGTGCACTACCTGCTGATGGGCCACCTGGCCCAGAACGCCCTGATCGCCGACATCGCGCCGCCTCTGCTCCTGCTCGGGCTGACGGAGGAGATGGGGGCCGGCATCCTCCGCCGCCTCGGGCCGGCCGCCCGGCTCACCAACCCCGGCCTGAGCTGGCCGCTGTGGGTGGTCGGCTGGTACAGCGTCCACCTGTCCCGCCCCTACACCTACGCGCTCGAGCATCCGTATGCGCTCAACCTGGAGCACGCGTTCCTGATCCTGATCGGGCTCTGCTTCTGGTGGCCGGTGATCGTGCCCGGCGCCCGCCGGATGGGATCGGGCGTCGCGGTGCTCTACCTGCTGTGCGCGTTCGTCGCGGCGTCGTTCCTCGGCCTGGCCTACACCTTTATCCCCGACCCGATCTATCCCTACTACGTCCATGCCCCGCGCCTGTGGGGCATCTCCGCGGCGCGCGATCAGAACCTGGGCGGGGTGCTGATGACCGCCGAGCAGTCGGCCGTGTTCCTGACCGCCGTGGCGATGACCCTCCTGCGGCTGCTGGACGAGGACGAGGAGCGGGCCGACCGGCAGGCGGACATCGCCATCGCCCGCGAGGCGGCGCGGGCGCACCAGGCGCGAGAGGATTAGCCCCGCCATGCCCCTGCTGCTCGCCGCACACGACGTGCCGGCCTCCGCGATCACGGGGGCGTGGCACCTGCGCGCGGCGCCGGTCATCTTCGCCCTCATCGCGACGGCCGTATTCGCCCCGGCCTTCGCCCGCGTCCGCCGGCGCGATCCGGCGCGGGCGCCGTGGACGCACGCGGGCCTGTTCGCCTGCGGGCTCGCCGTCATGGTCATGCCGCTGATCTCGCCGCTGAACGTCGCCGCGGAGCGCTACCTGCTCTCGGCGCACATGCTCGAGCACGTGCTCCTGGCCGACGCCGGCGCGGCGCTGCTCGTGCTCTCGGTGCGCGGCCCGATCGCCGGCGCGCTCCTGCCGCGGCCGGCGCCTGCACCGCTGCGGGCTACGGGCGACGTCCTGATGCGCCCGGCCGTGACGCTGGCCGTGTGGGCGCTCGTCGTCGCCGCCTGGCACGTCCCGGCCGTCTACGACCGCGCCCTCGCCCACCCGGTCCTGCATGCCGTCGAGCACCTCTCGTTCGTGTTCGTCGGGCTGCTGGCCTGGACGCAGCTGATCGACCCGACCGGGTCGGGCCGGCTGGGGATCACCGGTCGGCTCGCGTTCACCGTGGCGATGTTCTTCGCCGGCCAGCTGCTGTCCGACGCGCTCGTGTTCTCGTTCCACCCCTACTACCCGGCCTACGCCGACCAGCCCGGCCGTCTGTTCGGGATCTCGCCGCTCACCGATCAACGGCTGGCGGGGATCGTGATGGCGTTCGAGCAGCTCCTCACGCTGGGCACCTGCTTCGTCCTGCTGCTGCGCGAGCTGCGCCGCTCCGGCGTGCGCGAAAACGCTGTGACGAACGTTTAAGACCTGTGGCCCGCTTCGTGAGAGTTGCTTGAGCCGGGCGGTCATACGGTGAGCGCATGTCCGCCCACCGCCACACCGTCCTCCGGGTCACGCCCGCGCACGTGGCCCTTCCGAGCCCCGTGCGGGCCGCTGCTCCCTATGCGGTGATCCTGGCGGTGACGGGCATCGCGGCGGCGGCGGGGCTCATCTCGGGCCGGCCGGCCGGGGCGCTCTCGGCGGCCGGGACCGCCGCCGCCGTGGTCGCCGCCCTGTGGGGCTGGTTCCAGCGGGCGCGCCTCCGCGAGCTGGCAGACCGGTTCATCGCCACGGGAACCGGCGCGCCGCCCGTCGAGGCCGTCCTCGCCCGGCGGGCCGAGCTCACGAGCACGCGCGAGCGGCGCGGCCTGGCCCGATCGATGTCGGAGGCGGTCGCGACTGCGAAGGCGGCTCCGGGCCTCTCGGCCCGCGTGCCGCTCGACCGTCGCGCGGTGCTCGCCGAGTCGGCGCTCATGAGCCGGGTCGCGGGTCGCCTCGAAGACGTCGAGTCACCCGTGGCGGCCCGCGGAGTGGCCCTCGCCGAGCTGCTCGTCACCGACTGCGCCAGCCCGCTCTACCGGGGCGGAGCGAAGGGGAGCGACGAGCTGCACCGGCGCCTGACCCAGATCCTGTTCGAAATGGAACGAGGTGTGGAGCGATGAACGACATCGAGGCCGTCCTGCTCATGTTCGTCTGCATGGCGGCCATGTTCGGCGTGATCGCGGGATTCGAGCGCCTCTGATGGACGCCTCCTACGCGTTCGGGCTGGTCGTCTCGGTCCTGCTCTTCATCTACCTCTGCTACGCGCTGTTCCGAGGGGAGAATCTCTAGTGACGATGATCACCTCCCAGGGGACGGCGCAGATCGCTGTCTACGTCCTGGTCCTGCTTATCCTGACGCCGCTGCTCGGCTCGTACATGGCACGGGTCTACGAGGGCGAGCAGGTGCGGCTCGCCCGCTGGTTCGGCTTCGCCGAGCGCGGTTTCTACCGGCTGCTGCGCACGTCGCCCGACGAGGAGCAGGACTGGAAGCAGTACGCGGATCAGCGTCCTCGTCTTCAGCCTGCTCTTCCTGATCCCGCTCTATCGTGCTCCTGCGCGTGCAGGGCCACCTGCCGCTGAACCCCGACCACCTCTCCGACGTGACGCCGGCGTCTCGGTGAACACGGCCGCCAGCTTCATCACCAACACGAACTGGCAGTACTACGGCGGCGAATACACCATGAGCTACCTGAGCCAGATGGCCGGGCTCGCGGTGCAGAACTTCATCTCGGCGGCCGTCGGCATGGCGGTGCTGGCCGCGGTGATCCGCGGCTTCGCCCGCAGGGAGACGGCGCACCTCGGCAACTTCTGGGTCGACCTCTACCGCACGATCGCCTACATCCTGCTGCCGCTGGCGATCGTCTGGCGACGATCCTGATCTGGCAGGGCGTGTCCGGACACCTTCAGCGGCCACGCGGTCGCCCACACCGTCCAGGGCGGACACGCAGAGCATCGCCCGCGGCCCGGTCGCCTCGCAGATCGCCATCAAGCAGCTCGGCACCAACGGCGGCGGCTACTACAACTCCAACTCGGCCATCCCGTTCGAGAACCCCACCGCGCTCACCAACTTCCTCGAGATGCTCTCCATCCTGCTGATCGGGTCGGCCGAGGTCTACATCTTCGGCAAGATGGTGCGGGCCACGCGGCAGGGCTGGGCGTGCTCTCCGTCATGTTCGTCTGCATGATCGCCGGCGTGGTCATCGCCGCGCCCGCGGAGCAGCACGGCTCGCCGGTGCTCCACCAGACCGGCGTGAACCTCGACCTCGTCGAGCACCTCGCCCGGCGGCAACATGGAGGGCAAGGAGGTCCGCTTCGGGATCGCCGACTCCGCCCTCTGGGCCGACTCACCACCGACGCCTCCAACGGCTCGGTGAACGGCGGCCATGACTCGCTGACCGCGCTCGGCGGCGCGGTGCCGCTGACGAACATCTTCATCGGCGAGGTGATATTCGGCGGCGTCGGCTCGGGCCTTTACGGCATGCTGATGCTCGTCATCATCGCGGTCTTCATCGGCGGCCTGATGGTGGGCCGCACGCCCGAGTACCTGGGCAAGAAGATCGAGGCCCGGGAGATCAAGCTCGCGGTCATCGGCTCGGTCTGGGTGCCGATCGTCGTGCTCATCCTGACGGGGATCGCGATGTCGACCCAGGCCGGGAAGGCGTCGATCTTCAACGCCGGCCCGCACGGCTTCAGCGAGGCGCTTCTACGCCTACACCTCGCAGACGAACAACAACGGCAGCGCGTTCGCCGGCTACGGGGCCACTGCACTTCTCGGACCATGCTGGGCGGCGTTCGCCATGCTCGTCGGCCGGTTCGTGCCCACTCCTCGCCGCGCTCGCCATCGGCGGCTCCGTGGCGACCAAGAAGATCCCGCCGGCCTCGCCGGGACGATGCGCACCGACGGGCCGACCTTCGTGGTGCTCCTGACCGGTGTCGTCATCCTCATCCCCGCTCTGACCATCCTGCCGGCGCTGGTGCTCGGGCCGGTCGTCGAGGCGCTGACCACCGCTGTTCTAGCGAAGGGATCGACCGCATCATGCGCATGGACATCATCCGCTCGGCGATCCTGATCGTCGCATCCACGGTCCTGCTCGGGTTCGTCTACCCGCCGGTGATGGTCGCGGTCGGCCAGATCGCCTTCTCGCACGCAGGCCAACGGCAGCCTGATCAAGCGCGCACGGCAGGTCGGTCGGCTCCAAGCTGGCCGCCCAGGCCTTCACCGGCCCGCGCTACTTCCACCCGCGCCCCTCGGCCACGTCCCGCCTACAACGCCGACGGCACGACGCTTCTCCAACCTGGGCCCGAACAGCAAGGCGCTGGCCAGCAGCTGGTGAACAGCGCATCCAGAAGCGTCCTGAAGCTGGAGGGCCCGTACAACCCCGGCCTCACCGCCAAGGACATCCCCGTCGACGCCGTCACCACCTCCGGCTCGGGCATCGACCCGGACATCTCCAAGGCCTACGCGGACCTGCAGGCGCCGCGGATCGCCGCGGTGCGGCATCTCCCGTTGGCGGCCGTCCACGACCTGATCGACAGCACACGCGACGGCCGCTCGCTCGGCTTCTTCGGCGAGCCCGGCGTGAACGTCCTCGAGCTCAACCTCGCACTCGACCGGGAGCACTGATGGCCCGCAAGACCGCCAACCTCTTCACGCGCGACATCGTCACCCGCGCGCTGATCGACTCGTTCAAGAAGCTCGACCCGCGCGTCCAGATCCGCAACCCGGTCATGTTCGTGGTCGAGGTCGGCTCGGTCATCACCACGGCCACGTTCTTCGTCGACCTGATCAGCGGCGGCAGCCAGGCGCTCTGGTTCACCGGCGACATCGCGTTCTGGCTCTGGCTGACGGTGATCTTCGCGAACTTCGCCGAGGCGATCGCCGAGGGCCGCGGCAAGGCCCAGGCCGACACCCTGCGGGCCATGCGCACCACGGCGATGGCGAGTCGCCGTCGCGACGACGGCTCGATCGAGCAGGTGCCGGCGGCCGGAGCTCCAGCGTGGCGACGTCGTCGTGATCGAAGCGGGCGAGCCGATCCCGGCCGACGGCGACGTGATCGAGGGCATCGGCTCGGTGGACGAGTCGGCCATCACCGGCGAGTCCGCGCCGGTCATCCGCGAGTCGGGCGGCGACCGCTCGGCGGTCACCGGCGGCACCCGGCTGCTCTCCGACCGCTCGTGGTCGAGGTCACCCAGGAGCCCGGCAGATCGTTCCTCGACCGCATGATCACCCTGGTCGAGGGCGCCGAGCGGCGCAAGACCCCGAACGAGATCGCGCTCAACATCCTGCTCGCCGGCCTGACCCTGATCTTCCTGGTGGCAGTCGTGACGCTGCAGCCGTTCGCGCTGTACGCGAACAGCGGCGTCTCCATCACCGTCGCTGATCTGCCTGCTGGTCGCCCTGATCCCGACCACCATCGGCGCGCTGCTCTCCTGCATCGGCATCGCCGGCATGGACCGGCTGGTGCGCCGCAACGTGCTGGCCCTGTCCGGCCGCGCGGTCGAGGCGTCGGGCGACATCGACGTGCTCCTGCTCGACAAGACCGGCACCATCACGCTCGGCAACCGCCAGGCGGTCGAGTTCATCCCGGCGCCCGGCGTGATCGAGCCGACGACCTGGCCGAGGCGGCCCAGCTCTCGTCGCTGGCCGACGAGACGCCGGAGGGCCGCTCGATCGTCGTCCTGGCCAAGGAGTTCGGCGTGCGCGAGCACGAGCTGTGGAGCGATCGAGGCCGAGTTCGTGCCCGTTCAGCGCGAGACCCGCATGAGCGGCGTGAACATGAACGGCAACGTGATCCGCAAGGGCGCGACCGATGCGATCCGGCACTTCGTCGAGGAGAGCGGCGGCCGCATCCCCGCCGAGGTCGACGCCGCGGTCGACCGCATCGCCCGCGAGGGCGGCACGCCGCTGGTCGTCGCCCGCGACAACTGCACGCTGGGCGTGATCTACCTGAAGGACATCGTCAAGGGCGGCATCCGCGAGCGCTTCGACGAGCTGCGCAAGATGGGCATCCGCACGGTGATGATCACCGGCGACAACCCGGTCACCGCGGCCTACATCGCCAACGAGTCCGGCGTCGACGACTTCCTGGCCGAGGCCACGCCCGAGGACAAGATGGCGCTGATCAAGGAGGAGCAGGGCAAGGGCCGCATGGTGGCCATGACCGGCGACGGCACGAACGACGCGCCCGCGCTGGCCCAGGCAGACGTGGGCGTGGCCATGAACACGGGCACGCAGGCCGCCAAGGAGGCCGGCAACATGGTCGACCTCGACTCCAACCCGACGAAGCTGATCGAGATCGTCGAGGTCGGCAAGCAGCTGCTCATCACCCGCGGCGCGCTGACGACGTTCTCGATCGCGAACGACGTCGCCAAGTACTTCGCGATCCTGCCGGCGATGTTCGCGTACACCTACGCGGCCCACCCGGGCGAGCACGGCCCGCTGGGACGATCAACGTCATGAAGCTGGGGACGCCGCACAGCGCCGTCACGTCGGCCATCATCTTCAACGCGCTCGTCATCCCGATCCTGATCCCGCTGTCGCTGCGCGGCGTGCAGCTACCGCGCCATCGGGGCGACCGCGCTGCTCCGCCGGAACCTTCTGATCTACGGCCTCGGCGGCGTCATCGCGCCGTTCATCGGCATCAAGCTGATCGACCTGGTCGTACACAACGTGCTCGGGGCGTGAGCAGTCTCGGTTCATCGCGCGGGCGCCTTACCGCATCCTCCTGGGCGCGGCCGCCGGGGTCGGCAAGACCTACCGGATGCTGCAGGAGGGGCGCCAGGCGGCCGACCGAGGGCGTCGACGTGGTCATCGGCTACCTGGAGCCGCACGACCGGCCTGAGACGGCGGCGCTGGCCGAGGGCCTCGAGACGCTCCCCCGCCGCCGGGTGGAGCATCAGGGCGTCGCCCTTGCGGAGATCGACACCGAGGCGCGTCGTCCGCCGCGCCCCCGAGCTGGCCCTGATCGACGAGCTGGCGCACACCAACGCGCCGGGGTCGGTCAACCCGAAGCGCTACCTCGACATCGAGGAGGTGCTCGACGCCGGCATCGACGTCATCTCCACCGTGAACGTCCAGCACCTCGAGAGCCTCAACGACACCGTCTTCGAGCTCACCGGCGTGCGTGTGCGCGAGACGTTCCCCGACCGGATCCTGGACGAGGCCGACGAGGTCGTGCTGGTCGACCTCGCCCCGCAGGAGCTGCAGGAGCGGCTGCGCGCCGGGAAGGTGTATCCGAAGAGCCGGGTCGAGACCGCGCTCGAGAACTTCTTCCGGGCCGACAACCTGGGGGCGTTGCGCCAGCTCGCGCTGCGCGAGCTGTCCGAGGACGTCGAGGCCCGGCGGGAGACGCGTGTGCTCGACCGCGAGGCCCAGCAAGCCATCCTCGAGCGGATCCTCGTCCTGGTCACGCCGCAGCCGAGCTCGCAACGGCTGCTGCGCCGGGCCTGGCGCTCGGCCCAGCGGCTCGACGCCGACATCGACGTGCTCTACGTGCGCCGGCCGGGGGCGACGCTGCCCGAGGAGCAGACCGTCGCCCTGGCCGCGCTGCGGCGGCTGGCCCAGATCCTCGGCGCCCACTTTCTCGAGGAGGAGTCGGATGACGTGATCGCCACGGTGCGCGCGACCGTGATCGACCGCGGCACCACCTACGTCTACCTCGGCACGCCCGAGCGGCGCCGGCTCGACGAGGTCGTCCACGGCGCGTTCGTGGTTCGTCTGATCGAGGCCCTGCCAGGGGTCGACGTCCGCATCGCGGCCGACCGCGGCCGCCGCCGGGAGCTCGGCCCGTGAGGCTGCGGCGCCGGCATCCGGCCGCGGCCCCGCCCGGCGCGCCGCGGCTGCTCGTCCCCTTCTCGGGCGGACACCTCGACCCGGCGGTGCTCGACGCCGGGCTGCGCATCGCCCGCGCCGACGGCGCCGTGTTCGTCCCCGCCTACCTGATCATCGTGCCGTTCTCGATCTCGCTCGAGTCGCCGCTGACCCACGAGGTCGAGGTTGCGCTGCCGCTGCTCGAGGCGGTCGAGCTGCGCGCACAGAAGGAGGGCGTCCCGGTCGACGCCCGCCTCGAGCGCGGACGCTCGCTGCGCGACGCCCTGCGGCGGCTGTGGGACGTCGAGCGCTTCGACCGCATCCTGCTGCCTGTACGGCCGACGAGCGGGCCGGGTTCGACGCGCGCGACGTCGCCTGGATCCTGATGCACGCACCGACCGAGACGCTGGCGCTGCGGCCCGCGTCCGGCAGCGTCCGTGAGAGGGTGACGTCGTGATCGCACGGGCGAACGCGACGCTCGCGGAGGCGTCGGGGCCTCGCCGGCACGCCCTCGGGGTCGGGGCGAGCGTCGCGGTGCTCGTGGTCGTGACGGTGGCGATCGGCCTCTTGAAGTCGTTCGTCCCCGTCCTCAGCCTGGGCGTGCTCTACGTGTTCGCGGTGCTGCCGGTGGCCGTGGGCTTCGGCCTGATCTATGCGGCGGGCGTCTCGGTGGCCAGCATGTTGGCCTTCAACTGGTTCTTCCTGCCGCCGGTGCACACGTTCACGCTGTCGGACTCCCGCAACTGGTTCGCGCTCGCCGTGTACCTGGTCACGGCCGTGGTCGTCAGCGGCCTGGCCGCCCGCGCCCGCCGCGCGGGCGACCGAGGCCGAGCAGCGCGAGGTCGAGACCGCCCTCCTGGCCGACGTCGCCACGTCGCTGCTGCAGGGCGGTGACGTGGCCGGACAGCTCGACCCGATCGGCGAGCGGGTCGCCGCGGTGCTGCGCGCCCGCTCGGCGCGGATCGTCCTCGGGGACGTGCTCGGAGCCGGCCGCCGGGGCGGCGCCGATCGAGCTCGTCGCCGGGACGCGGCGGGTGGGCACGCTCGAGCTGGTCGAGGGCGGCGAGCCGAACCTCCAGGCCCGGCGGCGGCTGCTGCCCGCGCTGGCGTCGCTGCTGGCGGTCGCGGTCGACCGCGAGCGGCTGGCGAACGAGGCCTTCGATGCCGAGGCGCTGCGCCGCTCCGACACGGTCAAGACGGCCGTGCTGCGGGCCGTCAGCCACGACCTGCGCTCGCCGCTCACCGCGATACGGGCGGCCAGCGACGGCCTCGGCGACGCCTCCCTCACGCTGTCGGCGGCCGACCGCCGCGAGCTGGTCGACACGATCGGGGTCGAGGTGCGCCGGCTCGAGCGGGTCGTCGACGACCTGCTCGCGCTGTCGCGTCTCCAGGCCGGGGCGGTCGCGACGGTGCCCGAGGCGTGGACGGTGCAGGATCTGATCTACGGCGCGCTCGACGAGGGGTCCGCCGACACCGACCGGGTCGCCGTCTCTGTTCCCGACGACACCCCGCCGGTGCTCGTCGACGCGGTGCAGGTGCGCCAGATCCTGGGCAACCTGATCGACAACGCGCTCAAGTTCTCGCCGGCCTCGACGCCCGTCACCGTGCGCGTCACCCGCACGCGCAAGGAGGTGATCGTGCGCGTGATCGACCAGGGCCGCGGCCTGCCCGAGAACGAGCTCGAGCACGTGTTCGAGCCGTTCTACCGGGGCGCGCCGGCGCAGGACAAGACCGGCACGGGGCTCGGCCTCGCCATCGCACGCGGGTTCGCCGAGGCCAACGGCGGCCGCCTCTGGGCCGAGTCGCGGCCAGGTCAGGGCGCGTGCTTCGCGCTCGCCCTCGAGCCGGCCGGCGAGGTGCCCGCGTGAGCGAGGGGCTGATCCTCGTCGTCGACGACGAGCCACAGATCCTGCGCGCCCTGACCACCAACCTGCGCGGCGCCGGCTACGACGTCGAGCGCGCGGCCACGGGCGAGGAGGCGCTGGCCGCGGCGGCGGCGCGGCCGCCGGACGCCGTGGTGCTCGACCTCGTGCTGCCCGACATCTCGGGCGTCGAGGTGTGCCGCGAGCTGCGGACGTGGAGCGAGACGCCCATCCTGATCCTCTCGGCGGTCGGCGAGGAGGAGCAGAAGGTGGGCGCGCTAGACGCCGGCGCCGACGACTACGTGACGAAGCCGTTCGGGATGGGGGAGCTGCTCGCCCGGCTCCGCGCCGCCATGCGCCGCGCCGCCCCGGCGGGCGGCGAGTCGCTCGCCGTGGGCGGCCTGGTGGTCGACTTCGACCGGCACCAGGTCAGCGTCGACTCGCGCCCTGTCGCGGTCACCCGGATCGAGTTCGACCTGCTCTCTCTCTTCGTCCGCAACGAGGGCAAGCTGCTCACGCACCGGGCCATCCTGCGAGAGGTGTGGGGCCCCGCCTACCAGATCGAGTCGCACTACCTCCACGTCTACGTCTCGCGGCTGCGGGGGAAGATCGAGGCCGATCCGCGCCATCCCCGCTACCTGATCACCGAGCCCGGCGCCGGCTACCGGCTCGTGCGGCCCGCCTAACGTCAGGCCGTGGCGACCCGGACGACGACGTAGGTCAGGTAGGCGGCGACGATCGCTGCGCCCGCTGCCCGGCCGGCCCCGCCGCGGCGGCCGACCAGGACCAGCGTGCCCACGGTGACCGCGGCCATCCATGCGTAGTCGAGGCCAAGGCCGTTGGCGCCCTCGCCGATGCCGACGAGCGCCGCCGGGACGAGGATGCCCATCGAGAGGTTGATCGTGTTCGAGTTCAGGGTCTCGCTGACGAGGGCCTCGCTGCGCCCGCGCAGGCCGAGCCGGATCGCGGTCGCGGCGTTCGGCAGGCTCGTCAGCGTCGCCAGCAGCAGGAGCCCGACGAGCGGCCGGGGCAGGCCCTCGCGGTCGGCCACCAGAACGGCGGTGTAGACCATCCCGACGCTCCCGGCCACGATCACGGCGATGGCAGGGAGCTCGCGGACGAAGAGGCCGGCGACCGTGGCAGCGGAGTCCTGCCGCGCCGGCCGCGGCGGGGGCGCCCCGTGGAACGTACCCCGGCCGAGGAGGACGAGGTAGGGGACGGCCGCGGCGGCGAAGAGCGCGAGCGCCAGCCACGCGCCCAGCGACCCGAAGAGCACGCCGGCGGCCAGGGCGGTCACGAACAGCGCGAACACGCCCTCGAGCACGAGCGCCGGACGGTCGAGGCGGATGCTTCCGGCGAGCAGCGCGCTGATGCCGATCATCGCCGCCAGGTTGAAGATGTTCGAGCCGACCAGGACGCCGACACCGACGCCGTGCTCGCCACGCACCATCGCCGTCACCCCGGAGGCGAGCTCCGGCCCGTCGGCAGCGAGCGCCGTCAGCAGGCCGAGCAGCGCCTCGGGAATGCCGACCCGGACACCGATCGCGTCCAGGCGGCGGGCGAACAGGCCCGACGCCGCCAGCGTCGCGGCGAGTGAGATCAGGAAGAGGAGGACGGCGAGGGGAGTGCTCATGGTCGCGTCGAATCGCCGCCGACCAGGCTTCCCGGCACACCGCGGGCATGATATCCGGCGGCGGGGGTCGGGGTTACGATCTTCTCGTGAGCACGGCCACGGGAATCCGCGCGGGCGCGGGAGGCGGCGTCCGCCGCCTCGGCTGGGGCCTGGCCGACCAGGCCCTCTCGAGCATGACGAATTTCGCGCTCGCCGTGCTCGTCGCCCGGTCGGTGAGCACCTCGGCGCTGGGCGCGTTCGGGCTCGCGTTCACGACGTACACGATCACGCTCGGGGCCACCCGGGCGCTCTGCCAGGAGCCGCTGACCGTGCGCTACAGCGCCACCGGCGAACCGGAGTGGCGGGACGGGACGGCCGCGGCGACGGGCGTCGCGCTCGTGCTCGGCGTGCTCGCCGGGGTCATCTGCGCGGGCGCGGCCTTCTTCTTCGACGGAGCCCTGCGCCCATCGCTGATCGTGCTCGGCGTCGGCATGCCCGGCCTGATCGTCCAGGACGCCTGGCGCAGCGCCTTCTTCAGCCGCCTCCAGGGCCGGTCAGCCTTCGCCAACGACCTGGTCTGGGCGATCGCGCAGGTCGTCCTCGTGGCCGTCGTGCTCGTCGCCGGGATGCGGACGGCGCCGGCGTTTCTCGCCGCCTGGGCGGGAGCGGCGGCCGTCGCGGGGCTCTTCGGCATCGTCCAGGCGGGTCTCGTGCCCCGCCCGGGCCGCGCCCGCTGGTGGCTCTCGCACCATCGCGACCTCGGCCCCCGCTACCTGGTCGAGTTCATCGCCCGCAACGCCGCCCAGTCGGGCGCGATGTACGCCACGGCGGCCTTCGCCGGCCTGTCCGCGGCCGGAGCGCTGCGCGGTGCCCAGGTCGTCCTCGGGCCCCTGAACATCCTGAACATGGGCGTGACCGCGCCGGGGGTGGCCGAGTCCGTGCGGATCGCCCGCCGCTCGCCGCGGCGCATGATGCGGGCGGTCGAGCTGCTCGCGGTCGTCCTCGTCGTCGTCTTCGTGGCCTGGGGTGTGGTGATGTATCTGCTCCCCGACTCGATCGGCGAGGCGCTCCTGAAGCAGTCGTGGCAGCCGGCGCACGACGTCATCCCCGCCTACACGGCGGTCATGGCGGCGTCGGGGATGCTCACGGCGGCGACGGTCGGCTTGCGGGCCATGGCGGCGGCCAAGCGCAGCCTGCGCTCGCGCCTCGTGACCGGGGTGCTGGCCGTCGCCGGCGGGACGATCGGCGCGGCGACAGCGGGTGCCGTCGGCGCGGCGACCGGCCTCGCCCTCGGCCTCTGGATCGGGGGGATTCAATGGTGGCACCAGCTCGGCCTCGCCGTGACCGAGGAGGAGGAGCGGCGTGCGGCGACCGAGGCTCCCGCACCGCCGGCGGCCGATCCCGCGACGGCCCGTCCGTAGCGGGTGGCCCCCCAAACGGGGGAGTTGGGTGTTTCAGCTTGACAACGCCCGTCAGGGGCGGTGTACTTGGTGAACATTTGGTGTACCGGCGGACGGTTGGAGGCCTCCGCACGGTGCGGGCACGACCACCAAGGGAGCACCTATGCACGACGATACGCCCACGGCACCGGCCGCCGACCGGCGGGGCTGCCGCATCCATCTCGTACGTCACGGACAGACGATCATGAACGCCCAGGTGCGGTTCCGCGGCCGTCTCGACGTGCCGCTGAACGAGGTGGGCCGCGCCGAGGCCCGGGAGGCCGCTCGCGCGCTCGTGGGCTCGGGCATCGTCGCCGTCTACACGAGCCCGCTTGGCCGTGCCCGCGAGGTCGCAGAGGCGATCGCGGTCAAGAACGGCGTCGGCGCCGTCCGTGCGCAGCCCGACCTGATCAACCTCGACTATGGCGCCTGGGAGGGCCTGACGAAGGAGGAGTCGGCCACGGTCGACCCCGTCGCCTGGGCCGCCTACACCGCTGAGCCCGAGGCCGCCGTCTGCCCCGAGGGCGAGGCCGTCGCCGTGGCCGCCGATCGCGTTGTCGCCGGACTGCGGGAGATCGGCCGGCAGCACCCCGGACAGAGCGTCGCTGCCGTGTCGCACGGCGTCATGCTGCGGCTGGCGGTGCTCCGCGTCGCCGGTGCGTCCGACGCCGACTGGCAGTTCGCGATGCCAACCGGCAAGGCAATCGTCTTCGATGTCGACGCCGACCGGATCACCCTGGTGTCGGAGATCGATCGCAGCCAGTCGGATCCGCGCAAGTCCGCGAACGCGCCGGTCATCCTGACCGAACGCGCCGTCTGACCCCGGTCGGCAGGCAGGGGCTTGGCGAACGCGTGAGAGCCGGCGTCCGGCATGCGCGCTGGACAGTGCGCAGCCGCATGGCCGAGCATCCCGCGTACCTGCGCCTCGCCCGCCGCCGTCACGGGGAGGCGGTCGTGTCCGGGGCGACCGAGCTCGTCATCGACGGGTTCACCCGCTCGGCATCGACGTTCGCTGTCGTGGCGTTCCAGCTCACCCAACCGCGGCTGGTGCGCGTCGGCCACCATCTGCACGCCCCCGGCCAGATCATCCGGGCCGTGCGTCTGGGCGTGCCCGTGCTGCTCACGGTGCGCCCGCCGGAGGACACCGTGCTCTCGCTGGTGATCCGCGAGCCATACGTGACGATCCCCCAGGGGCTTCTCGCCTACGCCCGCTTCCACGAGCGCCTGCTCGGCTACCGGGACGCGATGGTGGTCGCCGACTTCCCCGAGGTGACTGAGCGGCTCGACCGGTCGATCGCCCGCGTGAACGAGCGCTTCGGCACCGACTTCGCCGCCGTCGAGCTCACGCCGGAGCGGACGAGGGAGTGCTTCGACCTTATCGAGATGCGCTCGCGCCGGCCGCCCTGGCGGGACGCGATCCACGACTTCCTCACCGGCCTCGTCCCGCACGCCGAGGTCGAGCGCCGGGCCGCCGCCGTTCCGGCGGCAGTGTCCGAAGACCGCGCCGCGCGACCGTCCGCCTACCGGGAGGAGCGCAAGGACGCCCTCCGGGCCGCGTATCATGGGGCCGCGCATGCGCACACGCGCGAGAGGGCGGACGACCTCTACGCGACGTTCGCGGCCGAGGCACGCGGTCGCCGGCTGGCAAAAACTCACAGTTGATGTGACCCGGATTGGAGCCGCCGCCGTTCGCGGGGGTTGACTTGACGGATTCCAGCCGTATGTTGGAGCCCGAGTCATACGAGCCTTTGGGGGAGATTCGATGCTGGGTCGAAAGAGTCGAACAGGGTTGGCGGCTGCCTTTGTTGCCGCGATGGGGTTGGGATTGGCAGGCGTCGCGCAGGCGGTCCCGGTGCAGCCGCACCCGGTCCCCACGTGGCAGACGAACGGTCGCGTAAACGCGATCGCCGTATCGGGGAACGTCGTGTACCTCGGCGGGCAGTTCACATCGATGCGGCCGGCCGGAGCAGCCGCCGGAACCGGGGAGGTCACCCGGAACCATGCGGCGGCAGTCAGCCTGAGCACCGGCGCTCTGCTGCCGTGGAATCCGAACGTGAACAACACGGTGCGGGCGATCCGCGTCGTCGGGACGACGGTCTACCTGGGCGGCGCCTTCACCCAGGTCGGCGGCGCGAGCCACTCGCGCGTCGCCGCGGTGGAGGCGGCTATGGGAGGAGTGGTGATCTCCGGGTTCAAGGCATCCGCCAGCGGTGAGGTGTTCGCGCTCGCGGCGAGCGGCAACTCGCTGTACATCGGCGGTGGCTTCGGCACCGTCGACGGCACCGCACGGCCGAACATGGCCGCGGTGAACACCACGTCGGGCTCGATCCTGCCCTGGGCCCCGTCCGTCGACGGCCAGGTGCGTGCGATCCGGCTGCTGGGCTTCCCGCGCATGGTGGTCGCCGGATCGTTCCAGCATCTGAACGGCGCCTCGTCGCCGAACATCGGCGCGCTCGACGGCGACACGGGCAACAACCTGCCGTGGTCGTCTCACACCACCTACAACGTCATCGGTCTCGCCTCCGACGCGAACGGCGTGTACGTGGCCGGCGCCGGCGGCGGCGGCAACTTCGCCGCGTTCAACCCCGCGACGGGCGCCCAGAAGTGGCTCGGCGGCACGAACGGCAACGTGCAGGCGATCGCCGTCGCCGGCGGCGAGGTGTACGTCGGCGGGCACATGCAGTTCTACTGCGGCCCGCAGCACGGGCAGCACACGTGCACCAACCCCATCGCGCGCGACAAGCTGCTCGCGGTGGACGAGAACACCGGCAACCTCACCTCGTGGGATCCGAGCGCAAACAGCGTGCTCGGCGTGTTCGCCCTGTACGGCGTCGTCTCCAACGGGAACGTGCTCGCAGGCGGTGACTTCACCAGCATCGGCCAGCGCAAGCAGCAGGGATACGCGCGGTTCACGCCCTGAGCACGACGGACACATGAGCGCGACATTCGGGGCCCCGTTCGCGGGGCCCCGATCCGTTTGCGGGAGCGGTCAAGCGGCGGCTGCGCAGGTCGATAACCGGGCGACGGACCTGCCCCTCCATGGACCCCATCGATCCCGCCGACCAGACCCGAGAGCCGAGCCCGCAACGACGGGTGTCGGTGCCGATCTCGTTCACGGGCGACATCGGCGGGTTCCTGTTCGATCTCCTGAGCGACATCGACGCGATCGTGTGGGAGGCCGACGCCGACACGCTGGCGATCGAGTTCGTGAACGACCGCGTCCATGACCTGCTCGGGTACGACCCGATGGACATGGTCGCCGAGCCCGCCTTCTGGAGCACGCAGATCGTCCATCCGGACGACCGCGACGCCTTCCTCGCGTCCGAGGATGAGGTGCTTGCCCGCGGGGTCGCGCGCCTGACCTACCGCGCGCTCAGCACGACGGGTGCGGTCGTGTGGCTCTCGAGCGTTGCCCGGCTCACAACCGACCAGAGCGGTCGGCGCCGGGTGCGCGGCGTCGAGACGGACGTCACCGCGATGAAGCGGGCCGAGGAGGAGGCGCGCGAGTCCGAGGAGCGGTTCCGGCTCCTCTCTGAAGCGTCTCGCGACTCCGTGATCGTCCGCGCCGGCGGCGTCATCGTCGAGGTCAACCAGGCCTTCTGCGATCAGTTCGGCTGGACGCCGGAGGAGGCCGTCGGGCTGCGGCCCGAGGACTACATCGCTCCGGAGTCGATCGCCCTGGCCGCCGAGCGGCTGGCGCAGGATTTGAGCGGCGAGTTCGAGATCGAGGGCATCCACCGCAGCGGCACCCGCCGCTGGTACTCGGTCCAGGTCCGCGAGGCCCGGTTCCACGGACAGCTCGCCCGCGTCGTCGTCCTCACCGACATCACCGCGATGCGCCGCCGCGAGCAGCGGGCCGCTGCACGACGCCCGCCATGACGAGCTCACCGGCCTGCCCAACCGGGCGGCGTTCGCCCGCCGCCTCGGCGAGGAGCTCGAACGGCGCCGGCCCGACCACGTGCTGGGGATGCTCTACTGCGATCTGAACGGCTTCAAGGGGGTGAACGACACCCTCGGCCACGCCGCCGGGGACGCGCTCCTGCAGCTGGCGGCACAGCGGCTCGTGAGCGTCGTGCGCACGAGCGATCCCGTGTTCCGGGTGGGCGGCGACGAGTTCGTCATCCTGCTGCCGCTGCTGCCGGCCGCCGCCGCCGCGCGGGTGGTCGACCTGATGAAGCAGCGGATCGTCAAGGTGTTCGCCCCGTCCTTCTCGGTCGGCCGCACGGCCGCACGCGTCGGCGTGGCGGTGGGCACGGCGATGAGCCCGCCGACGGCGACGGCCGAGGATCTCGTCGAGCGCGCCGACCAGGCCATGTACGTGCACAAGCGGTACCTGAAGCGGCTGGCGGCGTAAGATCGTGCGACCGCCGAGAGGCGGCGTCCCCCACCGCTGACCGCAGGAGACCGCCATGGCCGATACGAAGATCCTGCTGCACGAGCGCGACATGCCGCGCGCCTGGTACAACATCCTCGCCGACGCCCCGTCGCCGCCGCAGCCGCCGCTGCATCCCGGCACGGGCCAGCCGATCGGCCCGGACGACCTCGCTCCGCTGTTCCCGATCGACCTGATCATGCAGGAGGTCTCGACCGAGCGCGGAGATCCCGATCCCCGACGAGGTCGCCGACGTCCTGCGCCTGTGGCGGCCGACGCCGCTCTACCGCGCCCATCGGCTCGAGCGTGCGCTGGGGACGCGGTCGCGGATCTACTACAAGTACGAAGGGGTCTCGCCGGCCGGCTCGCACAAGCCGAACACCGCCGTCGCCCAGGCCTTCTACAACGCACGCGCCGGCCGCCGCCGGATCGCGACCGAGACCGGCGCCGGCCAGTGGGGCAGCTCGATGGCGTTCGCCTGCGAGGCGTTCGGCCTCGAGTGCAAGGTCTACATGGTCCGCGTCTCGTACGACCAGAAGCCGTACCGGCGGATGATGATGGAGACGTGGGGCGCCTCGGTCGTCCCCAGCCCGTCGCCCGACACGAACTCCGGCCGCGCGATGCTCGAGCAGCACCCCGACTCGCCGGGCAGCCTCGGCATCGCCATCTCCGAGGCGGTCGAGGACGCGGCCACGCACGACGACACGAGCTACGCGCTCGGCTCGGTGCTGAACCATGTCCTGCTGCACCAGACCGTGATCGGGCAGGAGGCCCACCGCCAGCTCGACCTGGCGGGTGAGACCGGCGTTGACGTCGTGATCGGGTGCGTCGGCGGCGGCTCGAACTTCTCCGGCCTCGCGCTGCCGTTCATCCGCGACAAGATCGCCGGCGCCGACATCGACGTGATCGCCTGCGAGCCGGCGGCCTGCCCGACGCTCACGCGCGGGCCGTTCGCCTACGACTTCGGCGACACCGCCCAGCTGACGCCGCTCGTCGCCGATGCACACGCTCGGGCACGACTTCATCCCGCCGGGCATCCACGCAGGCGGGCTGCGCTACCACGGCGCGGCGCCGATCGTCTCGCAGCTCCTGCTGGACGGGCTCCTGCGGGCCGAGGCCTACCGCCAGAACGACGTCTTCGAGGCGGCGGTGAAGTTCGCCCGCTCGGAGGGAATCGTGCCGGCGCCCGAGACCGCCCACGCCATCAAGGGCGTCGTCGACGCCGCCCGCCGGGCGGACGAGGCGGGCACCGAGCAGGTCATCCTCTTCAACCTGTCCGGGCACGGCCACTTCGACATGGCCGCCTACGACGCGTACCTGCACGGCCGGCTCGAGGACCACGAGATGCCCGAGGACGAGATCGCGCGGGCGCTGCGCGCGATCGAGCAGCTGCCGAAGCCGGCAGCCGTGTAGGAGATCGGGGCCTGGCCCCGCCTTCCGGCGGAGCCAGGCCCCAGAGCTATGCCGCGCGGCGCAGGCCGGCGGCGATGCCGGCGCCGACCTCGTCGATCTGCTCCTTCGTGCAGATCAGCGGCGGCGAGATCGCCAGGCACGGGTTCACGCGGTCGTCCAGGCGCACGATCACGCCCTCCGCCCGGATCGCGTCGCGGGCGGCGGCGAGGCTGCCGACATCGCGCAGCTCGATCGCGCGGAAAAAGCCGCATCCGCGGGCCTCGGCGACGAGCGGCGAGCCGTTCGCGACCTCGTCCAGGACGCTCGGCCAGGTGATCCTCCAGCGCCCGCACGTTGGCGAGCACGTCGAGCCGCTCCATGATGTCGAGGTTGGCCAGCGCGACGGCGCACGACAGCGGGATGGCCGCCGAACGTGAAGCCGTGCGCGTAGACGGCCTTCTGGTCGAGCAGCGGCGCCGCCACCTCGTCGCTGAAGAGGACGCCGCCGAGCGGCGCCTGGCCGGACGTGACGCCCTTCGCGAAGGTGACGATGTCGGCGTCGAAGCCGAGCCGCTCGGAGCCGAACCATGCGCCCAGCCGGCCGAACCCGGTGATCACCTCGTCGCACCAGAGCAGGATCGCCGTGGCGGTCGCACAGCTCGCGCAGCCGCTGCGGATAGCCCGGCGGCGGGGTCAGGCAGCCGCCCGCATTCTGCACCGGCTCGACGACGACTGCGGCCACGGTCTGCGGCCCCTCGGCGACGATGGTGCGCTCGATCGCGGTCACCGCCGCGTCCGTCCACTCCTCCTCGGTGACGGCCTGGCGGTAGTTGCGGCGGTCGGTGTTCTCGGCGTGGCGGACGTCGCCGAACAGCGGCTCGAACGGCGCCCGCGCCGCCGGGATGCCGGTGAGCGAGAGGGCGCCGAGCGTGCAGCCGTGGTAGGCGCCGCGGCGGGCGATCATCTTGCGCCGCAGCGGCTCGCCGCGGCCCAGCCAGTGCTGGCGCACGAGCTTCAGCGCCGACTCGACCGCCTCCGAGCCGCCCGAGGTGAAGAACGCACGGGTCAGGTTCTCGGGGGCGAGGTCGGTGACGCGGCGGGTGAGCTCCACGCGGCGCCGGGGACGTCGCCGCCCAGTTCGGGTAGAAGCCGAACGACTCGAGCTGGCGCTTGGCCGCCTCGCCCAGCTCGGGGCCGTGGGAGTAGCCGATCTGGGTCGTGAAGAGGCCCGACATCGCGTCGAGGAGCCGGGTGCCGTCCGCCTCGTACACGTACGGGCCCTCGCCTCCGACCAGGATGGGTGGAGCCGCGCCGTCGAAGTCGGCCATCCGCGTCCACGACAACCACTCCCTGCCCGCGGCCTCCCGCAGAGCATCGACGCCCTCGTGCACCGTCGCCATCTGGAACGTCCTCCTCGGTCGGATAATTCTGCGGCGAGCATAGCCGCTGGGTTCCAATCTCCGGGCGCTATCGTGCCCGCGCGGGCAGGGACAAGAGGGGTCAGGGGATCTACAGATGCAACGTCTGCTGCCGCTTGCCCGCGTGGCGGTGGCCGGGATCGCTGCGACTACAAGGACATCCTCGGCCGCAGCGCGCCGCGGAGCTACTTCAAGACGCTGGCCGCGAAGTGCGGGTCGGCCGTCGACTACCGGGCGGCGCACTTCCCGCGCAGCCTGCCGAACTACCTGGGGGCGACCGGAGGGCGGACCGTGACGACGGCCGACTGCCTCCCCGGGCCGGGCTGCCGAAGCGCACGGGCGAACATCTTCAGCCAGCTCGGCGGGCTCAACTGGCGCGTGTTCGGCGAGTCGATGCCGAGGCCGTGCTATCGCGCCAACACCCGGCTGTACGTGCCGCGACACGCCCCGGCGCTCTTCTACTACACCCGCGTCGGGCCGGCGGCCTGCCGCGCGGACGTGGTGCCGCTGCCGGCCCGCCGGATCAAGCTGAAGCGAGAGTTCACGTGGATCGTGCCGAACCTGCAGCACGACATGCACGACGGGACGCCCGCCCAGGCGAGCGCGTGGCTGCAGGCGTTCCTGGGCGGCACCCACGGGCTGTTGCACCGGCGCCCGTATGCGCGTGGGCACACGGCCGTGTTCATCTGGTTCGACTCGGCGTCGCAGACCGGCAGCGTGGCAACGCCGATCGCGTTCATCGTGATCTCGCCTTCGACGCCCGCGAGGGTGGTCGTGCGGCCGCTGAACCACTTCAGCAGCCTGCAGTACGTGGGAGTCGATGCTGCACCGGCCCTGCGTCGGCGCGGCGTGTTTCGTGAAGGGCTTTCGGATCCCCTTCCACCTGTAACAGGATCCGTTCGGGGTCAGACCCCGGTTACTTGGCGTCGGCGGCCGCCTCGCCCTCGGTGGGGCGGCGGCGGCGCATCTCGAGCAGCGCCTCGCGCATGTCGGAGCGGACGAACGTCTTGAGCGCGCCGTGGCGCTTCGGGGGCTTGCGGCCGAGCCGCGAGACGAGGTCGTCGCTGGCCGTCCTGTAGGCGGCGGCCGCGGTCGAGCGGGGTGAGCTCGCCACCACCGGGGAGCCGGTCAGGGCGGCCGTGTCGTGGCGGGCGCTACGCGGGATCTGTGCAGGCGAGACCAGGTCGCCGAAGCGCTCGCGCATCAGTGCCGTCGCGGCCAGCGCGCCGGGGCGGCGCGCGTCGACGAACGTCGGCAGGAGCACGAGCGGCGTATAGCGCCGGCCCGCGTCGCGCTCGATCGTGCGCACGGCTTCGATGGTGCCCTGGAGCGCGTCGATCGAGAGGTAGTCGGCCGCGGCCGGGATCACGACGGCGTCGGCCGCGCGCAGCGCCGACCCGCTCAGGCCGCCGAGGCCGGGCGGCGTGTCGACGACGACCGCCTCCCACTCCTCGTTTGCCCCGTCCAGTGCGGCGCCGAAGCGGTCGCTGCGGTCGCCGTCGCCGTAGGCCGCGGCCTCCTCGGCCGCGAGCCGGGGATCGGCGGGGACGACGCCCAGGCGGTCGAGCGTCGCGACCGGCGAGCGCCGCGCCCACCAGCGCGGCTTGCCCCGGAACATCCCGCCCGCGCCGTCCTCGTCCGCGAGCTGGACGCCGACAGCCACGCCGGCCGAGCCCTGCGGATCGAGGTCGACGAGCAGCACGCGGCGCGATTCGAGCGCCATCGCAGCCGCCAGGTTCACAGCGGTCGTCGTCTTCCCGACCCCGCCCTTCCGGTTGACCACTGCGATCACGTGCACGCCGCCATTCTGTCACGTCCCAGGTCGGCGGGGTCGCCCCGTCCGGACGATCGCGCCATTGGTACGATCGCGCGGTGAAAGCCACACTCGAGCGTGAGCGTAAGCTCACGGCCCCGCCGGGGTTCCTGCTGCCCCATCTTCCGGGCGAGCCGCTCACTGCGCGCGAGCTGAGCTCGACCTACCACGACACGCCTGGGCTGCGGCTGGCCGCGGCCGGCATCACGCTCCGCCACCGGGTCGAGCGCGGGCGCGGCGCCTGGCAGCTGAAGCTGCCCCACGGGGAAGACCGGCTCGAGCTCGAGTTCGACGGGGAGCGAGGGCCGTGCCCGGCGAGGTGACGGCGCTCCTGACGGCGCACCTGCGCGGAGTGAAGCCGGTGCCCGTCGCGCGCCTGCGAACCCATCGCACGGGCGTGCTCGTCCGCTCGGGCGGGCGCGCCATCGCCGAGGTCGTGGCCGACGCCGTCGCGGTGTTCGAGGGCCGCCGGATCGCCCGCCGCTTCGAGGAGCTCGAGGTCGAGCTCGTGGACGGCACCATGTCCGACCTGCGCGCGATCGTTCGCCGCCTGCGCCGGGCCGGGGCCGTCGAGGCCGACCTGCGCCCGAAGCTCTTCCAGGCGCTCGACCTGCCGACGCCGGCAGCCGAGGAGCCGCCTGACCGGGCGGCCTCCCCCGGGGAGCACGTTGCCGCCGCCCTGCGCGCCCAGTACACCGCGATCGTGCTCCACGACCCCGGCACCCGTCTCGGCCGCGACGCCGAGGAGCTGCACCAGATGCGGGTGGCGACGCGGCGCATGCGGGCCATCCTTCGCGCCGCCCGGCCGCTGCTCGACGCCGAGTGGGTGCGCGAGCTGCGGGCCGAGGTGGGATGGCTCGGCCGGGCGCTCGGCCCGGTGCGCGACCTCGATGTCCTGATCGAGCACCTGCGCGCCGACGCCGGCGCGCTCGGCGGCGCGGACGAGGCGGCGTTCCTCGCGCTCGTCCGCAGGCTCGAGGCCGAGCGAGCCGCCGATCGCGACGCCATGCTCGCCGCCCTGGCCGAGTCCCGCTACATCGCCCTGATCGAGCGGCTCGACGCCGATACCGAGGACCCGCCGCTCACACGCACCGACCGGTCGCTGCGTGACCTGGCCGCGCGCGAGCTCCGCCGGCTGCGCAAGGCGATGCGCGCGCTGGGCGCCAGCCCGCCGGACGAGGAGCTGCACGCCGCCCGGATCGCGGTCAAGCGGGCGCGGTACGCGGTGGAGCTGGCCGAGCGCTCCGTCGGCCGGAAGGTCGCAGCGGTGATCCGCGACGCGAAGGTGCTCCAGGACGTTCTCGGCGATCACCAGGACGCCGCCGTCGCCGAGGCCCGGATCCGGGCGCTTCTCCCGGGGCGCGCGCCCGCCGGACCGGCCATCGCCGCCGGCCGGGTGATCGAGCGCCAGCACGAGCGTCGCCGCGCCGCTCGCGAGGCCTATCCGAACGCCTGGCGCGACCTCGAGCGCGACGCCGATGGGGTATTTCTCTAGCCGTGCGTTTGCTGGTCTTCAGACACGGGATCGCCGAGGACGTCTCGGCCGACGGGACGGACGCTTCGCGCGTGCTCACCCCGCACGGCGTCGAGCGCACGCGCAAGGCCGCTCGCGGCCTGGCCGCGTTCTGCGACCCGCCCGACGTGATCCTGACGAGCCCCAAGGCCCGCGCCCGCCAGACGGCCGATGTGGCCGCGGAGATTTTCGGGCGGGAGGTCGAGGTGCTGGACGAGCTCGCGGACGGCCCGCCCGGGCCCGCCCTCGTCGCGCTCGCCGGGCGGCCGGAGGAGACGGTCATGATCGTCGGACACGAGCCGATGCTGAGCGGGCTCGTCGAGCAGGTCTGCACCGGCCGCCCGCTCGGGGTCGTCGATCTGCGCAAGGCGGGGTGCGCCTGCCTCGACGTCACGCTGACGCCCGGCGGCGACGCCAGCGCCGCGGTGCTCCTGTGGCTCGCGACGGCGAAGATGCTCCGTGCCGCCGCCCCCGGCTGAGCCGCTTCGCACCGTCGCCACGGAGTGGGGGCGGCTGGGGGTGATCGGGTTCGGCGGCCCGCCAACCCACATCATCCTGCTACGCCAGCTGTGCGTGGAGCGTCGCGGGTGGATCCCGGCCGACGAGTTCGAGGATGCAATCGCCGCGTGCAACCTGCTGCCCGGGCCGTCGTCCACCCAGCTCGCCATCTTCTGCGCCGGACGTGTCGGCGGCTGGCAGGGCGCCCTCGTCGGCGGCGCGGGCTTCATCGTCCCCGGACTGGCGGTCATCATCGCGCTGGCGCGCGCTCTTCCTGTCGTCGTCGCCGCCCGGCTGGGTGCGCGCGGCCGGCGCCGGGGCCGGTGCGGCCGTCGCCGCGGTCGCCGTGCGGGCGGCGCTCGACCTGGCGCTGCCGTCGTGGAGGCGGGCCGGCGACGCGGCGAGGCACGCCCGCTGGGTCGCCTATGCCGCCGCCGGGTTTGCGGCCAGCGCGCTGGCCGGGCCGTTCGTCGTGCTCGCGCTCGTCGGCTGCGGCGCCGTCGAGGTCCTGATCCGCGTCGGCCGGACCGGGCCGATCAGCCTGGCCGCGGCGCCGCACGCCGCCGGGCTCGGCTCGCTCGCCTGGACGGCCCTCAAGGTCGGGGCGCTCAGCTTCGGCGGCGGCTTCGTGATCATCCCGCTCATGCAGTCCGATGCCGTCTCCCGCTACCACTGGATGACGGGGCCGCAGTTTCTCGACGCCGTCGCGCTCGGCCAGGTCACGCCCGGCCCGGTGGTGGGGACGGTGGCGGCCGTCGGGTACGCCGCCGGGGGCGTCGGCGCGGCGCTCCTGGCAGCGCTCGTCGCCTTCGCCCCGTCGTTCGTCTTCGTGCTCGCCGGCCGGTCGCGGTTCGACCGCCTGCGCGGGAACGCCACGGCCCGCGCGTTTCTCGAGGGCGCCGGCCCCGCCGCGATCGGCGCGATCGCCGGGTCGGCGGTGCTGCTCGCAGGCGAGCTCCGGGTCGGCTGGCAGTACGTCGTGCTGGCCGCGGCGGCGGCTGCGCTGCTCCTCGCCCGGCGCAGCATCGTCGCCGTCCTGCTCGCCGCTGCCGTCGCCGGCGAGGTGGCGCTCGTCGCCGGCGCGCACGTTCCCGGGTGACGCGTCGAGCGTCGTGGTTCGCGAGCTAGCACATCTCGGGCCGATCGTCCGTGGTTTGGATCCCGTGGGATGACCAGTTCCGGTGCTAGCGTGCGACTGCAAGTCGTGTACCTCGCGGTCTCGGAGCTTGGCCCGCGGGTCCCGGTCGGTGTACCAGGGCTCGCGTGGCTCCAGAGGGAGCTCCCTGGAGAGTGGGCGGCTGGTAGTGGGGCTAAAAACACGGCGTGAGGACAAACTCCCGCGCGCCCCAGCTCGGGCGCGCGTGGGCGGGAGCGGCCCTTGAGCGAACGTTGGAGTGACGAGTCAGTCTTCCGCGACTGGGTCGCCGTGCTCGTACGGCGGCGGCTGATGGTGGTGGCGGCGGTCGTCGTCGTGCCCGTGATCGCCTTCGCCGTCTCGCACCTGCAGCAGGCGCTGTACGAGTCGACGGCCACGGTGCTCGTGAACGAGCAGAGCCCGACGGGCGTCGCGCTCGACCTGAACTCGCAGGCGACGTCGCCGCCCGACCGCTACGCGGCCACCCAGGCCGCGCTCGCGCGGGTGGGCGCGGTGGCGCAGCTCGCCGTTGGGACGGCGGGCGTCCCCGGCGAGACGGCCGGCGAGCTGCTGGCGAGCTCGACGGTGACGGCGAACCCGAACGCCGACCTGCTGGCGTTCGCCGTGACCGATCCCGATCCGGCGGTCGCCCAGAAGCTCGCGACGGCGTACGCCCAGGCCTACACGGTCTACCGCCGCCGGCTCGACGTGCATGCGCTCACCGCTGCGATCAGCGATGTCCAGCGCCGGCTGGCGACGCTGACCGCCGCGGGCGAGTCGTCGTCGCCGCTCTTCCACCAGCTGACCCGCAACGAGGGCGATCTGCAGGCGCTCCAGACGCTCCGGTCAGTCGGCTCGAGCGCGGTCGTCGTCGGTGCTGCCGGCTCGGCGACACAGGTGCAGCCGAAGACGACCAGAAACGTCGCCCTGGGCATCCTCGTCGGCATCGCGCTCGGCATCGCACTGGCCTTCCTGCGCGAGACGATGGATACGCGGGTGCGCTCGGCCGACGAGGTGCGCGACCGGCTCGGCCTGCCGCTCCTCGGCCACGTGCCGCCCCCGGAGCCGGGCCTGAACGGCAACGGCCTCGCGGCGCTCTCCGAGCCGGCCGGCGCCGGAGCCGAGGCGTTCCGGATCCTGCGGACGAGCCTCGACATCACCCGGCTCCAGCACGACGTCGCCTCGATCGTGATCACGTCGACGACGCAGGGCGAGGGCAAGTCGACCACCGCCGCGAACCTGGCGGTGACGCTGGCGCGCTCCGGCCGGCACGTGATCCTGCTCGACCTCGACCTGCGCCAGCCCGGCGTCGACCGCTTCTTCGACCTCGACGGGCGGCCCGGCCTCGACGAGCGTCGCGGTCGGCGACGCCAGCATGGCGGACGTGCTCAGCATCGTCGACGTGCACCCCGACTCCGGGGTCACGGACACGGGCATTCTCGAGGTGGTGAGGGTGGGCGCGGCGCCCCCCGACCCGGGCGAGTTCCTCTCGTCGCGGTTCGTCACGGAGGCCGTGCGGGCGCTGGCGAAACGCTGCGACGTCCTGCTGATCGACTCGCCGCCGATGCTCGCCGTCGGCGACGCGATGGCCATCGCGACTGCGGCCGACGCCGTCGTGGTCGTGACGGAGCTGAACGAGATCCGCCGGGTGACGCTGGCCGAGACGCGCCGGATCCTCGAGGCGTGCCCGGCCCAGAAGCTCGGCTTCATCGCCACCGGCAGCAACGGCGCGCCGGGCTACTCGTACGGGTACGGCGCCCGGTCGAACGGCCGCGGGGATGCAAGCGGTGTCTGAGGAGCGCGCCGCAGCCACGGCCCGTCGAGGCGCCCGAGATCCGCGCCGCGATGCCGGCCGGCCCCGGGCTCGCCGTGCGGTCGCGGCCGGGCCCGATCGTCCCGTTCCTGGCGGCGAGCGACGCGATCGCGCTCGTGGCGGCGTTCATCGTGACGAGCCTCGCCATCCCGACGATGAGCGGCCGCGCCGGCGTCCACGTCGAGGGCCTGGTGCTCTTCGCCATCGCACTGCCGGGCTGGTTCGCCGCCGCCAGGCTGTACGGGCTCTACGCCTCCGAGCCGGGCCGGGAGCTGCTCGGGCGCGGCGGTGAGTGGACGAGCGTCGGCCGGCTGATGGTGGCCGGCACGTGGCTGCTGCTCGCGATCGCCTGGCTGGCCGGGCTGGGCCAGCCGGCCACCGCCCGCCTTGTGGTCTTCGCGGCCGTGGCCGTCGCCTTCGTCGTCTCGGGCCGGATGGCCGTGCGCACGGCCGCCCGCCGCCGCACCGCCTACGCGCAGAGCGCGGTGATCGTCGGCGCCGGCGACATCGGCCAGCTCGTCGCCCGCAAGCTGTTGCACCATCCGGAGTACGGGATCGACCTGGTCGGGTTCGTGGACGAGCCGCCGAAGCGCGTCCGCCGCGACGTCGCCGGTGTCCCCGTCCTCGGCGTGATGGACGACCTCTCGGACATCGTCCGCGACCGCGGCGTCGACCGCGTCATCATCGCCTTCTCGAAGCACAACGACGGCGACATGCTCACGCACGTCCGCCCGCTGATGAGCCAGGACGTACGCGTCGACGTGGTGCCGCGCATGTTCGAGATCATCGGCCCCGACCTCGGCCTGCCCGACGTCGAGGGCATCCCGCTCGTCAGCCTCTCGCCGCGCCGGCGCTCCCGCCGGGCGCTGCTCGTGAAGCGGGGATCGACATCGTCGGGGCGAGCATCGGGCTGGTGCTCGCGGCCCCTGTCTTCCTGTGGGCCGCGTGGCGCATCCCGCGCGAGACGCCCGGCCCGGTCTTCTTCCGCCAGACCCGGCTCGGCGCGAACATGAACGAGTTCACGATGCTCAAGTTCCGCACGATGACCGTGGATGCGGACGCGTCCGGGCATCGCGAGTTCGTCGAGCAGTCGATGAACGGCGACGCGGCCGCCGGCGAGCTCTACAAGCTCGACCGCCGCGACGTGATCACGCCGACGGGGCGGTGGCTGCGGCGCTCGAGCCTCGACGAGCTGCCCCAGCTCTGGAACGTCCTGCGCGGCGACATGTCGCTCGTCGGGCCGCGGCCCTGCCTCGACTACGAGACCGAGCACTTCGCCGCCCACCACTACGAGCGCTTCCAGATGCCGGCAGGTATCACCGGCCTGTGGCAGGTGAAGGCGCGGGCCCACGCACCGTTCGCCGAGGCGCTCGAGATGGACGTCACCTACGTGCGCAGCTGGTCGCTCGGCCTCGACCTGCGGCTGATCGTGCGCACGCCGGCCGAGATCCTGCGCCAGCGGAAGGCGACGGTGTGACGGTCGACGTCCACCAGCCGGAGCTGCCGGACGTCGTCCCCGCGCGGCGGGGCGAGCCCGCTCGCGCGGCCGTGAACGTCGGCGTCGTCGGGCTCGGCTACTGGGGGCCCAACCTCGTGCGCAACCTGAGCGAGATCGACGGCGCCGAGGCGGCGTGGATGTGCGACCTGCGCCCGGGCCTGCTCGAGAAGCTCGGCCGCCGTTTCCCGGCCGTCCGCCAGACGCGCGATCTGGACGAGATGCTTGACGACCCGGAGCTCGACGCGGTCTGCGTCGTCACGCCGGTCTCGACCCACTACGACCTGGCGATGCGTGCGCTCGAGGCGGGCAAGCACGTGTTCGTCGAGAAGCCGCTCGCGCCCTCGTCGGAGCTGGCGCGGCAGCTGATTCGCGCGGCGCAGGAGCGCGACCTGGTGCTCATGCCCGGGCACACCTTCCTGTACAGCCCGCCGGTGCTCCGGATCCGCGAGCTGATCGACTCCGGCGAGCTCGGGAGCATCTACTTCGTGTCGATGTCGCGGGTGAACCTGGGCATCCACCAGTCCGACGTCAGCGTGCTCTGGGACCTGGGGCCGCACGACTTCTCGATCCTCATGTACTGGCTCGGGGAGCGGCCGTCCCGCGTGATGACGATGGGGCGGGCGTGCATCCTGCCCGGGCAGCAGGATGTCGCGTTCATCAGCTGTGAGTTCGCCTCGGGCACGATCGCCCACATCGAGCTGGCCTGGCTCGCCCCCAGCAAGCTGCGGCGGACGACGGTCGTCGGCTCGAACAAGATGGTCGTCTACGACGACTGCAGCAACGAGCCGGTGCGCGTCTATGACTCGAGCGTCCTGCCCCGCAACCCGGAGTCGTTCGGCGAGTACCTGAACTACCGCGCCGGCGACATCGTCTCGCCCCGGCTCGACCCGGCCGAGCCGATCGGCCTCCAGATGGAGGATTTCTGCCGCGCGATCCGCTCGGGCTCCACGCCGCGCTCCTCGGCGCAGCTCGGGCTGGACGTTGTGCGCATGATCGAGGCGGCCGAGGGATCGCTGCAGGGGAGCGGCCTGACCGCCGCGGGAGCCGAACGCACCATGCCATGCAACGGCGACATCCGCGTGCTGGTGCTCACGAACATGTACCCGACGGCGGCCGAGCCGCACCTCGGCTGCTTCGTGCGCGACCAGGTGTGCGATCTGCGTGCGCTCGGTGCCGAGGTCGAGGTGCAGGCCTTCGACGGCCGCCGCGACAAGCGCCGTTACCTGGCGGCGGCGGGGACGTTGCGACGCTCGCTGCGGCGCGGGGGCTTCGACCTCGTCCATGCCCACTACGGCCTGTCCGGCGCGGTCGCAGCCGCGCAGCTGCGAACGCCGGTGGTGACGACGTTCCACGGCAGTGACGCCTGGGTGCGCTGGCAGCGGCGGGTGTCACAGGCGGTGGCGTGGCGGACGCAGCCGATCGCGGTCGCGCCCGTCGTCGCCGCGGCGCTGCGGCTCGGCTCCAGCGCGCCGGTGATCCCGTGCGCCGTTGATCTCGACCTGTTTCGCCCCGGCGACCGGGTCGAGGCGCGGCGGGCGCTGGGCTGGCCGCCGGACGGGCCGTGCATCCTCTTCCTGGCGGCCCGCGGCGACCGCTCCAAGGCGGCCAACAAGCGCGTCGACGTCTTCGACGCGACGGTGGAGCGGGTGCGCCGGCGCATCCCCGAAGCGCATGCCGCAAGCCTGGACGGCCTGCCACGGCACGAGGTGGCCCTGGCGATGCGGGCGGCCGACGTCGCCCTCATGACATCCCTACGCGAAGGGGCGCCGGTGGCGGTGAAGGAGGCGCTCGCGGCGGGGACGCCGGTCGTCTCGGCGGCGGTCGGCGACGTGCCCGGCCTCGTCCGCGGCCTGCCCGGGTGTGCCGTCGCGGCGCGCGACCCCGACGCGCTCGCGGCCGCAGTTGTGGAGGCGCTGCGGGCCGGCGGGAGCCCGCGCCTGCGCGACGCGATGGCCGCCTACGGGCGGCAGCCGATTGCCGAGCGCGTGCTCGCGGTCTACCGCCGTCTGCTGGCCGGGCGGGCGCGGTGACCCGTAACGGCCGCCCGCGGCTCGTGTTCGTGTGCCCGAACCTCGAGGCCGGCGGGGCGGAGCGGCAGTGGCTCGCGCTCGTCCCGGCGCTCGCGGAGCGCGGCTTCGACGTCGGCGTGGTCACGCTGGACGGCCGCGGCGCCTACTTCGACGACCTCGAGGCCGAGGGCGTCCCCGTCGCTTGCGCCCGGCTACGCAATCGGGCCGACCCGGCCGGACTGGCCCGCGCGTTGCGCCTGGCCGGCCCGCGCTCCTCGGTCGTCGTCAGCCGCGGCGTCAGCGCCCACGTGGTCGGCCACGCGCTCGCCCGGCGCCAGCGGGCGGCCCACGTCGTCACCGAGCACCTCGGCCCCGACCCGCTCGGCGTGCGCCCGCTGCGGCGGCACCAGCGCGCGCTGCTGCGACCCGTGCGGCCGCGCGTCGCGGCCGTCGTCGCCGTGGCCGGCAGCCAGCGCGAGCACCTCGTCCGCGACGGCTACCCGAGCAGCGCGATCAGGGTGATCCCCAATGGCGTCGCCCCCGACCCGGACGTGCGCCCGCGCGCCGAGGTGCGGGCCGGGCTCGGCGTCGCGCCGGAGGAGTTCCTGGCCGTGCTGGTCGCGGCGCTGCGGCCCGAGAAGCGGGCGGTCGCCTTCGTCGATCAGGTTGCGGCCGCCAACCGCACCGAGCCCGCGGTGCGCGGGATCGTCGTTGGCGCCGGCCCGGACGCGGGGGCCGTCGCCCGGGCCGCAGCGCGCAGCGACGGCGCGGTGCGGGCGGTCGGTTACCGTGCGGACGCGCTCGACGTGATCGGCGCCGCCGACGTCCTGTGCCTGACCAGCGTCGTCGAGGCGCTGCCGATGACGGTGCTCGAGGCGATGTCGCTCGGCCGCCCGGTGGTGGCGACGGCCGTCGGCGGCGTGGGCGAGGCGGTTGCCGACGGCGAGACGGGAATCCTCGTCGACCGCGACCGGCCCGACGAGATGGTGGCGGCGCTCATCGCGCTCGCCCGCGACCGCAGCCGCGCGGAGACGCTCGGACGGGCGGGGCGCGCGCGGCAGCGGCGGGCCTTCTCGATCGACGCGATGATCAGCCGCTACGCCGACCTGCTGGGGGCGGTGAGCCGGTGAGTGCGCCCCATGTCGTCATCGTGAACCAGAACGCGCCGCTCGAGATCGACCTGCGGCCCCGCCGCGAGGCGGAGACCCTGGCCGCGGCGGGATACACGGTGACCCTCGTCGGCGGCTCGCGCTCGCCGGAGGCGGTGCGGGCGATGACGGCGGCCGGGGTGAGCCTCGAGCTCTTCCCGCAGCCGCGCGAGGGCAGCGGCGTCGTCGGCCAGATCCGTGAGCAGCAGCAGGCGATGGGGCGGGCGCTGCTCGCCCTCCGCCGGGCGGCGCGGCGCGCCCCGGTCGCCGCCGTACATGCCGGCAACCCGCCCGACAACTTCTTCCTGGCCCGGCGGGCGCTGCGGCCCGTGCAGGGCTCGACGCCGCGCTTCGTGTTCGACCAGCACGACGCCGCGCCGGTGCTGCTCGCAGAGAAGTTCCCGCGGACGCCGCTGCGGCGCCCGCTTGATGACGACGGCGCGCAGCATCGAGCGGTGGAGCTTCGCCGCCGCCGGCCTGGTCGTGTTCGCGAACGCGGAGTACCGCGCCCGGGCCGAGCGCGACGGGCTGCTGCGCGGCGACAGCGAGGTCGTGCCCAACGGCTGGTCGCTGCCGGACGTGCCGGCCGACCCGCGCTGGCGGGACGGGGCCGACCACCTGCTCGCGTATGTCGGCACGATCGGCGAGCAGGACAACGTCGACCGTCTCGTCGACGCGGTCGCCCAGCTGGGCGTGCCCGGCCGCGCGCGGGTGGTCGTCGCCGGGGCCGGGTCGGCGCTCGCGGCGGTTCAGCGCCGCGCTCGCGACCGCGGTGTCGCCGCCGCCTTCGAGTGGCTCGGGTTCGTGCACGATCGCGACCGGATCGCGTCGCTCGTCCGGTCCGCCGACGTGTGTGTCGCGCCGGAGGTCGACTCGGCGTTCAACCGCCTGGCCACCTTCGTGAAGGTCGTCGAGTACATGTCCGCGGGCGCGCCCACCGTCGCCCACCGGTTGCCGCAGACCGAGCGGCTGGCGGGCGCAACGCTCGAGTACGCGCCGGATATGACCGCGGCCGGGCTGGCCGCCGCAGTCCGCTCCCTGCTCAACGACCCGGAGCGCGCCCGCGGTCTGGGAGCGGCGGCACGCGCGCGCTTCTGCGAGCGGGTCAGCTGGGAGCGGGCCGGCGGGCCGCGGCTGGTCGCCGGCTACGAACGCCTGCTCGGAGCCCCCGGTGGCGGTTGAGGCCGCGCGGCCCGTGCGGGTCGCGCTCCTCGTGCCGGATCTCGCCGTGCCGGAGTGGATCGCCTGGACGGCCGCGCGAATCGCCGCAGACGACGCATGCGAGCTGGCCGCGGTGGTGCGCGCGCCGGGGGGCGGCGGGCACGGCGGGGCTGCTGCCAGCCTCCGCGCCGCCTATGACCGTCTCGACGCGCGCGTGTTCGGCGCGGCAGCCGCGCTGCGCCCGGCCCGGATCGAGCCGGTCGCGGCCGGCGGCGAGGTGGACGTGGTGGTCTCGTTCCTGCTCGGCCGAAGCGCCTGGAGCGGGCCGGCTCCGCGGCTGGGCACGTGGACGCTTCAGCCGCTCGACGACGGCGGGCCGGGCGGGCCGTCCGAGCGGGCCCGCGACGTCGGACTGCACACGCCCACGGGGACGGCCCTCGTCGCCCTCGACGGCGACGGCCCGGCGGAGGTGCTCGACCGGTGCACGTCGCCCGCCGACCCGCTGTCGGTGACCCGCACGCGCGACGCCGCCGCGTGGGCCGGAGCGCGGCTCGTGCTGCGGGCGCTGCGCCGGGCCGGCCGCGAGGGCGTCGTCCCGGTCGGCGCGGAGGTCGCCCGGCGGCCGCGGCCGCCGGGGGCCGCGGCGCTCGCCCGGCACGCGGCCCGTACCGGTGCGCGCGGCGTCGCATCCCGCGCCCGGGGCCTGTGGGGGCGGGAGGAGTGGTTCATCGCCGTGCGGGAACGCTCGGCCGACGGGCGCATCGTCGGACCGCCGCGGATCGTGGCGAACCCGGCCGGGCGCTACCTGGCCGACCCGTTCGTCATCGAGGCCGACGGCCGCCATCTCGTCTTCTGCGAGGACCTCGACCTGGCCACCGGGCGCGGCGCCATCTCCGCGTTCGAGCTCGGCCCGGACGGCGCGCCGTCGCCGCCCGTACGGGTGCTCGAGCGCGACCACCATCTCTCGTACCCGTTCGTCTTCGCGCACGACGGCGCGATCCACATGATCCCGGAGACCGGCGAGGCGGGCCGGATCGAGCTCCACACCGCCGTCGCGCTGCCCGGTCCGTGGCGGCTCGAGCGGGTGCTGATCGACGGCATCACCGCTCATGACGCAACGCTTCACGCCGGCGAGGACGGCACGCTGTGGCTGTTCGCGAGCGTGGTGGAGGGCCCGGCCGACCCCGGTGTGCTCCACCTCTTCTCGGCGCCGGGTCTGGGCGCGGGCTGGACACCGCACCCGGCCAATCCGATCGTGACCGACCCGGGCCGGTCGCGCCCGGCCGGGCGCCTGTACCGCCGCGGCGGCGCCCTGATCCGCCCGGCCCAGGACGGCTCCCGCCGCTATGGCGAGGCCGTCGTCCTCAATCGCGTCGAGGAGCTCACGCCGACGGCCTACCGCGAGACGCCGGCCGGCCGGATCGAGCCCGACTGGATGCCCGGGCTCGTGGGCACGCACACCTACACGTTCGACTCACGCTACGAGTGCCTGGACGGCGGCCGCCTCGTGCGCCGCCGCCTTGCCACGCGTGATCCGGTGGTGTGATCGGCTGTGCTGCAGCCTGGGCTCATGCGGGCTGGCGGGGTGCGGCGGGCGGCCCGGAGGGCCGCGCTCGGTGTCGGCGGGGGTGGTGGGTTGGGTGGGTGGTCGACCCCGCGGGTAAGGGGCGGTTGGCGGTGGTTGCATGTGTCATTTGCGGTTCTCCGACACTCTTGCCACCTCTCGTCACCCACACGTGACATCGCTCCGGTCACACTGGTTCGTGCGATGTATGCCCTCCCGACGCTCTACAAAGCGCGCAACCTGCCGCTGAAACGACCGGTGTGTGCGATCTGCGTGGATCGCACGCGGGGTCGTACCGAGGAGATCCGGCTCGGCTATCGCGTCACCGTCTGGTTGTGTCGGGGCCATGCGGCGCAGGCGTTTCAGACGAAGCGGGGCGGCAGGGACTTTGTGCGCACGTTGATGGGGGTGTGGCAGGCGAATGGGTGCTTGACCGCCGCGCGGCATCGCGCCCTCGACTCCCATCTCGCACAGCTCAGGGCCCACCCGCCGCGCCAGCGTCCGGGCAGCTACGCCTGGCCCGACCTTCGTCGCCGCCTGGAGGCCCGATACGCCCAAGGTGCGCCGCCCACCGACCCACACGACACCACCACCCCTGCGACACCTGCACCGCCCACACCCCCAGCCGCCGCACCCTCCAGCGTTGGCACGCCGAACGCCGCTGGCTCAGCCGGCCGCCTTGACGGCGCCGCCGGTGGGCTAACTACCTCCCCGCATCTTCTTCATCGAGCGGAACACGGCTGCCTTGGCCCGGTCGCTCGACGTCGACGAGCCCAGCGTGCGGGGTGAGAGGTGCATCTTGCGCAGCCGCGCGTTGATGCGCGTCACGCCCTCCGCTCGCTCCGTGTAGGCGGTGAAGAACGGGATCGAGAAGGAGATCGAGATGCCCGCCTTCGTCTCGACCCAGTGCGGCACGTACGACGGCAGGTACACGCCGACGCCGGGCCCCATCACGGTCATGACGGCCTGTTGCTGCATCGTCTCGAAGTCGCACTCCTCGCCGTCGAGGTAGCGGTCGAGCTCGCGGTGGCGGGCGACCACGTCGTCGCCGTACGACGCCACGCTCACGTGCTTCGTGCCCTTCACCTGGAGCAGGAAGCTGTGCTCGACGTCGAAGTGCATCGGCGTCGTCGATGCCGGGCACGAGATGAAGAGGTAGCCCGCCCGCCGGGTCATCCCGCCCTCGCGGTCCTCCACGAGCCCGGCGACCTCGTCGAGGCACTCATTGATCACGTCGGAGTATTCCGGCGCCTGCTGGATGTCGCGCAGCGTGATCCGGAAGCCGTTCTCCTCGACGGTGCGGATGCTCTCCGAGGGCGGGCCCTGCCCGACCTCGACGTACCCGAACCCCGAGTTCGCGAGCGGCAGGTCGCCCCGCTCGCGGCGGACGGATTCCGGAGGCAGGCTGTCGGCCAGCTCCGCGATCGCGTCGATGGTGAAGAGTGGATGATCCGCCAGCTCGTGATGCACGGCCACGGACTTGCGGGCAAACGCATCCGCATAGGCCGTCGCGTCGATTTCGAACACCTGTGTCGCGCGCACGCCGCCCCCTTGCTGCGTGAAGCCCGGTCCCGTCTCGGGACCAGGCGAAACGGTACGGGGCCGGAGCGTAGCCCCGGCGCCCCGCGATCTGCACCACAGATTCGTTTGCAGGGCTCTGCTAATTTTCGACGTCGGTGTTCCGGCCGCACCCGCGGCCGGATGGGCACCGGAGTCCGATGGGTTCACACTTCCTCGCCCGCATCGGAGTCCGTCGTGGGTCGACGGCGGCGCTGGTCGCAGTTGCGCTTGGCGCGGCCGCGTTCTGGCTGGCCGGGCCGTCCGACGGCAACTCGCCCCCGCCGCGGGGGCTGGGGTCCGCTGCGGCGACGGCGCCGGTCGGCGACCCGTTTTTCCGCGTGCTCTACGGCTCGGCGCCGGCGCGCGTGAACGCGGCCCGGGAGCGCGGCCGCTACTCGTACATGGTCATGCACCGCGCGGATGCGGCTGCGGTCGCGCGGCTGAAGGCGGAGAACCCAGGCCTCAAGGTGTTCATGTACGTCGACATGATGAGCGCCGATCCGCGCGACCCGACCGGCGAGGCCGACTGGGCCGGATGGGGAGATGCGGCCGAGCATCCTGACTGGTTCCTCAAGGGCCCCGCCGGCAAGCGGCTCGTGTTCAAGGACTACCCCAGGTCGCGCGTGATGGACGTCGGCAACCCCAACTACCAGCAGGCCGGCGTTGCCCGCGTGATCGCCGATGCGCATGCGGCCGGGTTCGACGGCGTCTTCCTGGACGATGCGAACGCGTCGCTGCGGTGGGTGATCGCGGGCGGATCGAGCCGGTGCGTGAAGTACCCCACGAATGCAACGTGGCAGGCGGCCGTGTACTCGTTCTTCCAGAACGTCGCGCCGCAGCTCCGGTCGGCCGGTTTGCTCGTCGTCGCGAACATCGGCGGATCGACGGTGACGAAAGGTCTATGGCCGAAGTGGAACGGGCCTCTGGACGGCGCGATGGAGGAGTCCTACACGAACGGCGGCACGGGCCGCGACTCGATCCGAAACGGTCGCTGGCCGGCCAAGTTCGGCCACAACCTGTGGTCGGAGAACCATGCCAAGCTCAGCCTCGACCACGCGGTCACACGCACGCGCGGCGGCGCGCGCTATGCGCTCGCGACGATGCTGCTGGTCTCGAACGGGCACAGCGCCCTATATGCATCGACGAACTACACCAGGGAGGTGTGGTGGCCGGAGTACGACCTGACGAAACGGCTCGGGTCGGCACTCGGCGGCTATCGTGTGTTACGTAATGGTGACTACCGTCGTGACTTCACGAACGGTGTCGTTCTGGTGAACCCGCACGCAAACGCGACGAAGGCCGTGCGTCTCGGCGCGACATACATCGGCTCGGGCCTGGGACGTGTACGAACGGTGAAGCTGAAGCCGACGAGCGGGGTCGTGCTGCTGCGCTCATGACGGCGCCGCGCCCGTGAGCTCGCGGTAGAGCTCCGTCGTCCTGCGCGCCGCCTCCTCCCACGAGAACCGGGCGCGGGCATGCGCGAGCACCCGCGCCCGCACGTCGGGCCCGTCGTCGAGGTGGCGCAGGATCGTGTCCGCGAGCGCGCCCGCGTCGCCCGCCGCCGAGACGAACGAGCCGTCGTAGGCCAGCTCGGGCAGCGAGCCGAGGTCGCTCACGACGACGGGGACGCCGGCGGCGATCGCCAGCATCCCGACCCCGCTCTGGCTGGCCTGGGTGTACGGCAGCGCGACCAGCCTCGCCCCCTGGAGGATGCCGTCGACCTCGGACTCCGAGATGTAGCGTGCCATCAGCGTGGTGCGCGGTCCTCCGGCACGAGGCGGGCAGCCTGGCCCTCGCCGGCCACAGCCAGGCGCGCATCGGGCCGCCGGTCCCAGACGCGCTGCATGGCGGCGACGAGCACCTCGACGCCCTTGTACTGCTCGAGCCGCCCGAACAGGAGCACGACCGGCTCGGCGGGTGGCGGCAGCGGCTCGGCGCGGGCATCGGTGCCGTGGTGGATGATGGCGATTGGCCGGCCCGGCCCGATGATCGGGCGCAGCTCGGGCACGAGCGCCTCGCCGTGGACGATGAAGCGATCGGCGCGGTGGAACCAGCGCCGAAACGCCCAGTTCTCGCTGCGGGTCAGCTCGGGCGCGCCGGGATGGCCGAGCGGGTCGTGCACGGTGAGGACGGTTGGGTAGCCGGCCGTCAGCCCCAGCAGGCGCGGGTCGTGGTTCTCGTGCACGTGGACGATGTCCGGCCGCCACCGGCGCAGTTCCCGGCGGATGCCGAGCAGCGCCGGGACGGCCGAGGCCGACCGCACCCGGCCCGGCACGACGAGCATCCGGATGCCGTCGCCGCGGAGGCGGTCGTGCGCCTCGTCTCGCTCGTGCTCGTCCCCGCCGAACTCGAGCGCGTGCGCACGGCAAAGTATCGCTACCTCGTGGCCGGCGTGTACCAACGATCGCGCCTGTTGCGATCCGTACTTGAAGAGGAAGTCGCAGACGATCAAGACGCGCACGGCGCGCGCAAGGTACCACAGGGGTGTTGCGACACCCTGGTCGCGGAGGGCGTCGAGTAGTCTGCGGGCGTAGCGCCATGTCCCACGCGCCGGCCCGCACACTTCCCCTGGTGGACCTCTCGCACGTGAACGCCGCCGTGGAGCAGGACGTGCTCGCGGACATTGCCGAGATCGTCTCGGCCGGGGCGTTCACGAACGGCCCGCACGTGGGCCGGTTCGAGGAGGCCTTCGCCGCCTACGTGGGGGCGGCCTGGTGCATCGGCGTCTCGAGCGGCCTCGACGCGCTGCGGCTGGGGCTGATCGCGGCCGGCGTCGGCCCCGGCGACGAGGTCGTCGTCCCGGCGCTCACGTTCGTGGCCACCTTCGAAGCCGTCAGCCAGGCCGGCGCGTCGCCGGTCGTCGCCGATGTGGGCGAGACCGACTACCAGCTCGATCCGGCCGCGGCGGCAGCGGCGACCGGGCCGCGGACCCGGTGCATCCTGCCGGTGCACCTGTACGGCCAGATGGCCGACATGCGCGCACTGGCCCGGGTCGCCCGTGGAGCCGGCATCGGGATGATCGAGGACGCCTGCCAGGCCCACGGCGCCGGCCGCGACGGCGTCCGCCCCGGCGCGCTGTCGACGGCCGCGGCCTACAGCTTCTATCCGACCAAGAATCTGGGCGCGATGGGCGACGCCGGCGCGCTCGTCACCGACGATCCCGCTCTCGCCGAGCGGGTGCGGACGCTGCGCCAGCACGGCGAGCGCGACGACCGCCGCTCCGGTCGGATCGGCTACACCGCCCGGCTCGACACGCTGCAGGCGGCCGTGCTCCTGCGCAAGCTGCCCCACCTTGATGCGTGGAACCGCGACCGGGCTGCCGCGGCCGCCCTCTATGGCGACGCGCTGGCGGGGGTTGGCGACCTGCACCCCCTGCCGGTGCCGTCCGGGAGCCGGCCCGTGTGGCACCTCTATCCCGTCCGCACCTCCCGGGCCGAGGCCCTGCGCGCCTGTCTGCAGAGCCGCGGCATCGCCACCGGCCGCCACTACCCCGAGCCGCCGCACCTCTCGGCCGCTTATGCGTCGCTCGGCCACCGCCGCGGGGCGTTCCCGGTCGCGGAGAGCCTGTGTGCCGAGCTCGTGTCGCTGCCGCTCTACCCCGGCATCGGCGAGGAGCAGGTGAGTGGCGTCTGCGACGCGATCAGGGAGTTCTTCGAAGATGGCGTCTGAGCCCGCCAACGCGGCTCCCCACCGGCTGATCTCCGGCGCCGAGTTCGGCGACGACGTGTTCGTCCACTCGTTCACGAACCTGTACGGCTGCCGCATCGGCACGGGCACGCGGATCGGCCCGTTCGTCGAGATCCAGGCCGGCGCGGTGATCGGCGCTCGCTGCAAGATCCAGAGCCACACGTTCATCTGCTCGGGGATCGAGATCGCCGACGAGGTCTTTGTCGGCCACGGCGTGATGTTTGTGAACGACCGCCGGCCGCGGGCGACGACCGACGTAGGCGACCTCAAGGGCGGGGCCGACTGGGAGCTCGAAGCCTCGGTGGTCGAGCAGGGCGCGGCGATCGGCTCGGGCGCCGTGATCCTGGCCGGCCTGCGGATCGGGGCCGGCGCGCTGGTCGGCGCGGGCGCGGTCGTCACGCACGACGTCGCGGCGGGCGAGACGGTGGCGGGCAACCCGGCCCGTGCCCTCGCGCCGCGCGCCTAGCGCCGGTCGAGCAACCGCCGTACGCCGAGCGACCGGCCGCGCAGCCGGAGCGCCGCCGAGAGCATCCCTGCGGCGGCCGCGCCGCGGGTGAGCCCGTACGTCTCGATGCCCGGGTCGGCGGTCGCGAACCGCTCCTTGTAGGCGGCGCCGCCGCGGAGCAGGCGGAACTCGCGCATGCCGCCCTCGAGCGCCGCGCGCACGGCGTGGGCGAGCAGGACGAAACCGACCTGGCCGCCGGCGAAGCCCGGGTCGCGCCCCGCCTGGTAGCCGGACTCGGCCCCGGCGAAACGGAAGCCGTACAGGGCGGCGACCGGCTTCGCGTCGATCTCGAGGAACCACAGCCGCAGCCAGCCGCGATCGAAGGCGAGCCGGGCGAAGTCGCGGTGGAACGCGCCCGCCGCCAGGAACGGCGTCTGCGCGCCGCCCCAGCGGGCGCGGTGGAGCGCGAACAGGGTGTCGAGGTCGCGGTCGAGCCGGTCGCGGTCGGCGGCCAGCCGGAACGAGAGCGTCCCGTGCTCGGCCAGCCGGCGGGGGTAGCGGCGCACCTGCTGGCGGAAGTTTGCCGGGCGCGCGGCCAGGAAGCCGTCCCAGCTCTCGTGCTCGAAGCGCAGCACGGGGCTCGGCTCGCGGTAGAGGGGGCGGGCGCCGGTCAGCCGGCCGAAGCCCTCGTCTCCGGCGACGTGCTCGGCCAGGAGCACGAACCGGCGCAGCGGCACCCCCGCCACCGCGGCCGACACCGCCGCCGCGGCGGCCGGGTCGGTCAGCGGCGCGCAGATCGGGCCGAGCCGGTCGCTGGGCCCGTGACCGGCGAACCGCAGCACGGCGACGCCGTGGCGCCACCAGGCATACATGGGAACGATCGCGCACAGGCCGCCGTCAGCCCGGGCGAGGCCGATCAGCGGCCGGCGGCCGGCGCCGTGGTGACGCCACCACGTGCGCAGCCACTCGGGTGTCGCGAACACGTGCCCGGCGGCCTCGGCGAGCGCGTCCCACTCGGCCGTCGGCACGCGGTCGAGCGAGCCGGCGTACTCGACGTCCGTCACGGCGCCGGCCGGGGCGCGCGCAGGGCCAGGTGGACGGGGATGCGCGCGCGGGCCGCGGCGCCCGCCACGCCGTTGCCGCGGGCGTGGCGGGCGATCCGGGCGGCGTCGATTCCCACGAGCGCCGCCCGCAGCGTGGCCGCCCGCGCCGGCCCGAAGTGCTTGCGCGCGTACCGGTGCTGGCTCGCGAGCAGCAGCAGCGACGGGCGCGCGTCGACGCCAGGCGAGCTCGCGGCGGTCGCGTGGACGGCCCGCACCGCCGGCACGTAGGCCGTCGTCCACCCCCGCCGCGCCGCCCGCACCAGCCAGTCGGTCTCCTCGCAGTAGACGAAGAAGCGCTCGTCGAACGGGCCGACGTCCCCGACCGCGGCGCGGCGCACGAAGAGACACGCGCCCGACGCCCAGTCGACCGTGCCCGCCTCGGCCGGGTCGCGGTCGAGCTGGCGGAAGCGGCGCGGCCGCCGCCAGCCCGGGAACCGCTGCGCCAGTGCGAGGTCCTCCGAGACGAAGTCGAACGCCCGCGGCGCGGCGAAGCAGTTGCCGAGGGGGCTGCCGTCCGGCTGCTCGAGCCGGGCGGCGACTGCGGCCACGCGCGGGTCGGCGAAGGCGGCCGCGACGTCGGCGTACGCGCCCGAGATCGCCTCGACGTCCGGGTTCAGGAGCAGGACGACCTCGGCGGTCGAGACGGCGAGGGCCCGGTTCACCGCGGCCGCGAAGCCGCGGTTCGTCCGGTTTGCGAGGACGGTCGCGTCCCGCGCGACCGCCCGCACCGCCTCGGCCGCCCCGTCGCCGGGCGAGTTGTCGACAACGATCACGCCCGCGTCGTCGCCGACCAGCCCCAGAGCCGCGGCGACCGCGCGCCCGATCAGCGGCGCGCTGCGGTAGCTCACGACCACGACGTCGACGCTCATGCCGCCGCCCGCCGGCGGATCCGCGGCACCAGGTCGCCGCCCAGCGACCGCGCCCGGCGGGCGGCGTCGAACAGCGCCGCGCGGTTGAAGCCGTAGTTCAGGAGCAGGTAGGCGGCCAGGGCCACGCAGGCCGTCGTCACGCCGCCCAGCACGAGCTCCGGGAAGGCCAGGGCGAGCCCGTAGGCGATCGCGAAGGCCGCGTAACCCGCGGCGACGGGGATGACGAGGAACCGGGCCAGGCGCACGCCCGCACGTCGCCGGAGCGCCCGGGTGAACACGACCGACTCCGTCAGCGACGCGCACATCCACGCGACGCCCACACCGGCCACCCCGACCGGCCCGATCAGGACGGCCGTGAGCGCCACCCAGACCACGCCGTTGACGGCGGTCGCGAAGAGCGGCGTTCGCACGTCGCGTTCGGAGTACAGGTAGCCGGCGGCGGCCACCGAGATCGGCCCGCCGATCGCAAGTCCGGCGCTTGCCCACGGGAACGGCGCCGCAGCCGGTGCCCAGCGGTCGCCGAAGAGCGCAGGCACGAGGTCGTGCGCCGACGCCGCCAGCGGGGCCAGGATCGCGCCCGTCGCGATGGCCGTGATGCCGGCGAAGCGCTCGACCGTCGGCCGGGTGTTCTCGCCCAGTGCCCGCAGCCGCGCCATCATCGGGTAGGAGACGCGCCAGAGCGCCTGGAAGAGCCAGAACGGCACCTGCAGCAGCCGGTTTGCGAGCGACCAGTATCCGAGCAGCTGCACCCCGCCCGCCGCGGCGACCACCAGGTTCACGCCCTGGGCGGTGGCGACCGCAGCGATCCCGACCGCCTGGAATCCGAGCCCGAACGCGAGCATCGACCGCAGCGAACGGCGCTCGAACTGCGGCGTCACGAACCCCAGCGGCGAGGCCATCGTCATGAGCGCCGAGCCGGCCACCGCCCGCACGACCGTCGCCGATGCGAGGCCCCAAACGCCCCATCCGATCCCGACCGTCGCGATCGCCCAGCAGTAGTACGTCAGCGACTCGGTGAACTCGATCGAGGCGATCGGCCGGTATTCGAGCGCCCGCTCGAGCGCGATCGCGTGAGGCGCCCGCAGGGCGAGCAGCGGCAGCGAGGCGGCCATGAGCGCGGTCACGTTGCCTGCTTCGCCGGCCTGGAGGCCGATCAGGACGATGACGACCGCCATCGCACTGGCGACGGCCAGCTGGACGGCCAGGAGCGTGCGCAGCTCAAGCGCGGTCGGCGCGGACGCCTGCCGCACGAGCGCGGCGCCGAGCCCGCCGTCGGCAAGGAAGTTCCCGGTGGTGACGATGGTCGCGCCGAGCGCGACGATGCCGAACTCGCTCGGCGCCAGCTGGTGGGCGAGGACGAGCGTGCCGGCGAAGGCGACCGCCTGGGCGGCGGCCGCGCGGACGGTCAGGAGCGCGGCACCGGTCGCGCCGCGGCGCCGGATCGACTCGGCGCTGTCGGTCTCCGCCGTCACGGGTGCATCCGCGGCGTCCCTTCCGGGCGTCTCCGCCGCGCCGCCTCGGTGCCCGCCTGCCGCCACGCTCAGGTTCGGGCCAGGTCGCGGCGCAGGAGGGCCGCGAGCGCGAGTGCGCCGACCAGCGGCACGGTCGAGTCGGGCGGGGTCAGGTAGATCGCGACGTTCGAGCTCGCGGCCAGGGCGACCACGGCGACGACCACGCCCGCGCCGAGCCACGCGTCGTCACCACCGCTCCGGGCGCGGCAGTAGCGGGCGCCGTTCCAGATCCCGAAGGCGAGCATCGCGATCAGGGCGGCGAGCCCGATGATCCCGGCCCGCATCCAGATCCACAGGTACTGCTCGTGCATGAACGGCCGCGGCGTCGACACCAGGAAGCCGTCGTCCGAGCTGAGCAGGTACGCGCCGTAGTCCGGCCCCCAGCCGAGGCCGCCGATCGGGTGGGCGTGGAGCCGCTGGAGGGCGATCCCGTTCTCGTAGTAGCGGTCGTCCAGCGTCTGCGTCTGCAGCTGGGAGTAGTTGGTGATGCTCGCGAACCGGGAGACGACCGGGTTCGAGCCGATCGTCGCCGAGCTCTGGGCGAGCAGCACGAGGGCCGCGACGATCGTCGTCACCGTCGCGGCGAGGACGATCACCCGGTGCCGCTGCGGGGCGATGACGGCGGCCGCCGCCAGCCCGACGACGAGCCCGACCAGCATGTTGCGGTTCGCGCTCATGATCACGCCCGTGAGCGCGACGGCGACCATCGCCCAGCCGAGCATTCGCCCGCGGGCCGGGCCCCAGAGGACGCGGGCGAGCGCGAACGCGGCCACGACGTAGACCGAGGTCAGCCCCGGCGGCCGGACGCGCAGGAAGCCGGTGTCGTCCGAGCTGAGCGTCCCGGACAGGTCGGACGACCCGATCAGGAAGAGGTGTGTCGACGGCCCGACGATCACCTGCGCGATCGCCAGGACGACGACGGCGACGACCCCCGCGCAGACGAGGCGGATCACGAGCGCGCGGTCGTAGGCGAGCGCCACGAGCGCCGGCCAGAAGGCCGCATAGAACAGCATGTACCGCATCGAGAACGCCGCGTCGTGCAGGCTGGCGCCGTTCTCCATCCCGACGGCGACGCCGCCCACCACCGCCCCCAGGAAGGCGAGTACGGCCAGGCTCTCGCGCCGGACAACGAGCGTGGCCAGCGTGCGGCGCAGGCCGTAGGGCAGGAATACCAGGGAGCCGATCGAGAGCCAGAGCAGCACCTCGGCCGGCGCGAACTGGAGCGACGAGACGCCCACCTCGGGCGGCCACAGCAGGTCGACGGCGGTGCTGACGCTCCAGAGCACGCAGATGAAGCCGGCGACGGGCACGCGCGCGAAGAGGACGACGAACAGCGCGACCGCGGGGGCGACAGCGAGCTTGGCGTCGCCGCGCCCGACGAGCGCGCCGGCCGCGGCTGCGGCGGCGACGGTCGCCGCCGGCCACGCCAGCGCACGCGGCAGCTCCGCCACCGACATGGTTCTGGCACGGAGCCCCGCACGCCTCAAGTCCATCTGGCCCAGCACACGCCACCTCCGAGCTGCGGACGCCGCCCGCTGCCCGTGAGGATATCCTGGATCCGACGTGACCGGCCTTCCAGAAGGCGGCGGGCATGAGACGGCCGCGGCTCCGCGACCGAGGCGGGAGGTCGCGATCGTCCCCGCGGCGGCCCGTGGGGATCTGCGCGAGCTCCTGCGCGCGCTCGAGGAGGCATTCCCGGTGCGCTTTGTCGATGCTCCCGGGCGGGACGTCCGCGCCGTCGTCGTCCTGCCGGGCGGGACGCGGCCGCGGCACTCCGGCGTGCCCTGCCTCGTCTATGCGGGCGCCGGCGAGGAGGCCCCCGGGGCACGGTTCGACGTGCGCATGTCACGCTTCGCCGGCCTGCACTGGGCGCTGCGCGGCCAGGTCCTGACCGAGCGCGGTCGCCGCGCCCCAGCAGCGCTCCCGGTCGACGGCGCGGCCGGGGTGCTGGCCTTCGCGGCCGGGCGCCCGGCCTGGGTGCGCGACGCGGATGGGACCGAGATCGCGAGCTGCGCGCCCGTCGAGCTCGAGTCCGGCGAGTTCCTGCGCGACCGCCTGACGGCTGGCCGGTTCTGGGCGCTGCTGCCGCTGGTCGAGCTGCTGCGCCGGGTGTGCGCCGGCAGGTCGCGGGCGCCGGTGCGCGCCTGCTTCGTGCTGGACGACCCCAACGTGCGCTTCTCGTCGTACGGGTACGTGAGCTACCCGGCTCTGGCCCGGGACGCCCGCGAGCACGGCTATCACGTCGCCGTCGCGACGATCCCGCTCGACCTGCTGCTGCCCGGGCGGCGGGCGGCGGCGGTGTTCCGGGACAACCCCGGCCAGCTCTCGCTCGTCGTGCACGGGAACGACCATGTCCACCGCGAGCTCGTCCGCAGTCGCGGGCCGCAGGGGGCCGACCGGCTGGCGGGCGCCGCGCTCGCCCGCGTCGGCCGTTTCGAGCGGCGGGCCGGCGTCCGCGTCGAACGGGTCATGTGCCCGCCGCACGGCGCCTGCAGCGCCGAGACGCTGGCCGCGCTCTTCCGCCAGGGGTTCCTCGGCCTCGCGGCGTCGCGGCCGTTCCCGTGGGACGGGTTCGCCGGGCACGGCGAGTGGCGGCTGGGCGGCTGGCTCCCGGCGCAGCTGGCCGGCGGCGGGCTGCCGGTGATCCCGCGCTACCCGCTGTCGTGGAGCATGGACGACCTCGTCTTCCGTGCGCTGCTCGGGGTGCCGATCGTGCTCTACGGCCATCAGTCGGATCTGCGCGAGGGACTCGAGCCGCTGCGGGCGGCGGCTGGCCGGGTGGCGACGCTCGGCGATGTCGAGTGGACGTCGCTGGCCGCCATCGCCCGCGGAAACGCCGTGGTGCGCGAGGGCGACGGCGAGGCGACGGTGACCGTCTACTCGCGCGACGTCCGCCTGCCCCGGCCGGCCGGGGAGCGGGTACGGGTCGAGATCCCGCGCCGGTTCGGCGAGGCGGGGCGCGTGCACGTCACGGTGGACGGCCAGGTGAAGCCGGTCGATCCCGAGACGGACGGGGGCGCGTCCGTGACCTTCACGCCGAACGGGCGCGGCGACCTGCGCATCCGCATTGACCCGACACAGCCGCCGGCCCCGGCGACCCTGGCCGACTGGCGGCCGCGGGCGTGGCCGCTGGCGCGCCGGGCGATGACGGAGACCCGCGACCGGGCGCTGCCGCTCGTCCGCCGCCGCTGACGATCAGCGCTCGGGCGGGAGCACGGGCGCGATGTTCGCCGACGGGGCCCGCCGGCCGGCGTTCTCCTCGTCGATCAGGCGCTGGTCGATGGCGTTGATCCGGCCCTGGGCGGCCCGGGCCAGGCCGTGCAGGCCGAGCCGGCGGCCGGCGACGTCCTCGGCGACGAGCCGCGGCCCGTACTGACCTATACGGGTGCGCAGCCGCCGCAGCCGGGCCCGGCCGAGCAGGGCCTGGTGGCCGAGCCGCCCGATCCGCATCGGCGGGTGGACGCTCGCCGGATAGCCGCGCCGCGCCATCAGCGGCGCGGTGCGCGCCTCGACGACGGCGACCTCCCGCGGCGCGAGCCTCGTCCGCCACTGCCGGGCGAGCGCCGGGTCGGGCGGCGGGTACTGGCGGGCGTCCTGGGGATAGTCGAGCATCGCCTCCGAGTAGTCGACGCCGATGAACGCGCAGATGCGGGCGAGCTCGCGCTCGGGCTCGGCGACGAGATCCTCGTAGCGCACCTCGATCGATCGCCCCGGCCCGAGGTGCGGGAGCAGCGCGTCCCACGAGCGCTCGGCGTCGATCCAGAACTCGGCCGCCTGGTACAGGCTGCCCGCCCAGCCCTTCTGGACGACCGACCGGGCCACATCGCGGGGGTCGCGCACGAGGTGGATGTAGCGCGCGTCCGGCCAGAGGAACCGGAGCCGCTCGAAGCGGCGGTGGACGGTCGCGCCGACGTGCTCCTTGGCGCCGCCGGCGGCCTGCTTCTGGCGCAGGAAGTCGTTCACGAGGGCGCGGTAGTCGAGCGCCGAGTCGACCGTGTAGTCGACGCCGCGCACGGTCGCGATCCACTCGACATAGGCCGGCATGGGCGGGAGCCCGCCGGTATCCGAGACGCGCGTGACGACGAAGTCGAGCTCGCGGGCGAAGGCGATCTCGGGATGGTGGTCGAGCATCAGCCGCAGGAGCGTCGACCCCGACCGTTCGGAGCCGACCAGGAAGAGCGGTGCCGCGACGGGTCCACGCGGCTGCAGGCTCCCTCCCTCGTTGTCAGTAGTCACCGCTAGGCCTCCACGGAGCGCTGACGAACCCACGCCGGCGGCGCGTGGCGGGATTGTGACGCCCCCGGCCGCGGCGGGCAAGCGCCTGGCTCACCGGCACCGTCGGCTGCAGCTACGGCAGCGGCAGGTTGAACGCGGCCGCCATGTCGGCCGCGGTGGCCGCGTTGGCGAGCGGCGGGAGGCCGAGCAGCTCCTCGTCGAGCCGCAGCAGGGAGTAGTGGTCGAACCGCGCGGTCGCGTTCGTTCCGGCCGGGATGTCGGGATTCACCATGATCGTCGCGAGCAGGTTGCCGTTCGCCGCGGACTGGCTCGTGTCGGCCGTGATGACGACGAGCAGGTGGCCGCTCTGGTAATCGGGCGAGGCCAGGATCGCCGGCATCCACGCGCCGATGGTGTCGTCCTGCTCGACGACGCGCGGGACGCCATTGCACGAGTCGTGCCCGTCGTTGCAGAGGTCGGGGATGAAGAGCGAGTAGCTGGGGAGCGTCCCCGCCTCGAGGTCGGACGCGAGCGCGCCGGACGTCGGCGAGCCGGAGGGGACGTCGAGCTCGGAGCACGCGGCGGCGTCGTTCGGGTGGTAGACGGCCGGGTTGTGGCGGGCGACGTACTCGCCCACGTTCGCGTGCTCGCAGTTCTCGGGCATGCTCTCGGCGTACGTCCGCCAGGAGAGCGGCTGCGCCGAGCCGGCGGTGGCGCCGATCTGGGTGAAGATGCTCGGGTCGGTGCTCTGGCAGGTCGGCGAGGGCAGGCAGTCGCGGCCCTTGACGCCGTCCCCCGCGATCGACGCCGGGATCTGCCCCGACGTGAGCGCGATGTAGTTCGGCAGGCTCGGGAACTGGATGCCGTGGAAGTCCGACGCGAGGCCGCACGAGCCGATCAGGGCGTTCATGTTCGGCGCCTGCGGCGAGCCGACGATCTGGTCGAGGTCGGTGTTCTCGATCACGATCGTGAGCACCTTCGTGACCGGCACCGGGCTCGCGGCCAGCGAGCCGCAGCCAGTCTGGTCGACGGCGGCCGGCGACGCCGCCGCCCCGGCCGAGCCGGTGAGGCAGGCGAGCAGGATTGCGATCGCGCAGAAGGTCGTCTTCATGGAATGCCCTATCCCAGAGGCCGTGCCGAGCCCGGGTATCTCTAGCACAGGCCGTGCGGCGCTACCATGAATCGGGCCGCCGACGTGGCGGGCGCCACTCTCACGCGGAGGTCTTCATGCACCGGTTCATCATCGCCACCGCCGTCCTTCTGGTCTTCCCCGCGACCGCGCTCGCGGTGACCACCCAGCAGGCGCAGCCGCCCACGATCTCGATCTCCGCGAACGGCGCGCCCCGCTGCACCAAGCTGCCGTTCTTCCTCGTCAGCGCGCGGCACAAGGTGATCCTGCGGATCACCCGCACCGAGGGCGCGAGCGCGAAGGCGTTCAAGCACACGCGGCTGCGCGACGTGAAGGCCGGCAGCCACACGTTCGGCTGGTGCGGGAAGACCGACTTCGGCCGCACCGTCAAGCCCGGCGAGTACTTCTGGCGCGTCGGCGCGACCCAGAAGCCCGGCGCGGCGATCGGCTGGAGCGAGTTCCGACACGTGAACGTCAAGGCCTAGCGTTGGCCGGCGACGGCGGCGGCATGCCGGACAAGCTGCGGCGAAAACGGTTCGAGAAGGAGCTCCGCAAGCTCCAGCGCGAGCTCGTGATCATGCAGGAGTTCGTGCGCGCCGAGGGGCTCAAGATCGTCGTCGTGTTCGAGGGCCGCGATGCGGCCGGCAAGGGCGGCGTCATCAAGCGCATCACCGAGCGGACGAACCCGCGGGCGCTGCGGGTGGTGGCGCTGCCGGCACCGACCGAGCGCGAGGCTACCCAGTGGTATTTCCAGCGCTACGTCGCCCACCTGCCGGCGGCCGGCGAGATCGTCCTCTTCGACCGCAGCTGGTACAACCGGGCCGGCGTCGAGAAGGTGATGGGGTTCTGCACCGACGTCGAGTACGGCGAGTTCATGCGCACCTGCCCGTCGTTCGAGCGGATGATCGTGCAGTCGGGGATCACGCTCGTCAAGTACTGGTTCTCGGTGTCGGACGACGAGCAGGAGCGTCGCTTCCAGGCCCGCGTCGACGACCCGATGCGGCGGTGGAAGCTCTCGCCGATGGATCTCGAGTCGCGGGCGCGGTGGGTGGAGTACTCGCGCGCGAAGGACGAGATGTTCCGGCTCACCGACATCCCCGAGGCGCCCTGGTACGTGGTCGACGCCGACGAGAAGCGCCGGGCGCGGCTGAACTGCATCGCCCACCTGCTCTCGCTGGTCGACTACCGCGACCTGACCCCGCCGCCGCTGAAGCTGCCGCCGCGCGAGAAGGGCGACTACGTGCGCCCGCCGATGGACGAGCAGCGGTTCGTGCCCGCGGTGTACTAGACCACGCCGGCCGACACCGTCCGCCACGACTGCCAGGTGATGCGCAGGATGAGGGCGGTGATCGCGAGGCCGATGAGCGGGTCGGCCACCGGCGCGCCGAGTGCGACCAGCGCGGCGCTCACGATGACGCCGAGCGAGACGAACCCGTCGGCGCGGGCGTGCTGCCCGTCGGCGACCAGGGCGGCGCTGTGCAGGCGGCGGCCGGCCCGCAGCCGGTAGCGGGCGGCGAGCTCGTTGCCCGCGAAGCCGATCGCGCCCGCAACCGCCAGCAGACCGAGGTGGGTGAGGTGCTCGGGGTGGATGAACCGCTGTACCGTCTCGTACAGCGCCACGCAGGCCGACACCGCGATGGCGAGGACGACCGCGAGCCCGGCCAGCCGTTCGCCGCGGGCCGACCGCAGGAAGAACGCGACACCGAGCGGAAGCGCGGTGAGTGCGTCGCCGTAGTTGTGGATCACGTCGGCCAGGAGGGCGACGCTGCCGGAGGCGGCGAAGATGAGCGTCTGCGCGACGGCCGCCGTGGCCAGGATCGCGAGGCTGATCGAGACGGCCCGCATGCCCTCGCGCGAGCGGGCGATCTCGGGGTCGACCATCCCGTGGGCGTGCCCGTGGGCGTGCGCGTGATCATGGTGATGGATGTTCATATGCGCGGACGTGCATGCTAGCCTGCGCGCATGGCACACGGCGTCCAGGGCGATCCCGCACCCGCGGCGATCGATGCGGCCACCGCCGGCGACGTCGCCACGGCGATGCAGGCGCTGGCCGCGCCGAGCCGGGTGCTCATCCTCGGCCGCCTGCGGGCGGGGCCGTGGAGCGTCGGCGAGCTGGCCCGCGAGGTGGGCATGTCGCAGCCGGCCGTGTCGCAGCAGCTGCGCGTCCTGCGCCACCTTGGCCTGGTCGTCGGCGTGCGTCGCGGCCGCCACGTCGTGTACGAGCTGCACGACGACCACGTGGCAGCGCTCGTCGACGAGGCCGTCTACCACGTCGAGCACCTGCGGCTCGGGTTCCGCGGCCGGGCGCGACCGGCCGCAGCCGACGTCAGCGCCGCCGCAGCGCCGGGTCGCTGACGCTCGGCGGCGTCCAGCCGGCGTCGGCGGGATTCATGTCGGTCCCGGGCGGGACGATCTCGTCGATCCGGTCGAGCAGGGCGGCGTCGAGGTCGACGTCAGCGGCCCCGAGCTGGCTCTCGAGCTGCTCCATCGTGCGGCAGCCGATGATCGCCGAGGTCACCGCCGGGTGGTTGAGGACGAACCCGAGCGCCATGTGGATCGGCTCGAGCCCGGCGTCCGCGGCGACGCCCGCGAGCGACCGGGCGGCCTCGAGCTTGGCCTGATTCGACGCGAGGGTCATGTCGAACCGGGCCGGGATGCGCTCGGCCCGGTTGCTGCCCGGCTTCGTCACGTCGTCGCGGCCCGACAGCCAGCCGCCGGCCAGCGGGCTCCAGCAGATCACGCCCATGCCGTGGTCCTGGCACACGGGGAGCACGTCGGCCTCGATCCCCCGCACCAGCATCGAGTAGGGCGGCTGCTCGCACACGAACCGTTCGCGGTTGCGCCGCTGCGCCGCCCACTGGGCGTCGACGATGGCATGGGCCGGGTAGGTGGAGCTGCCCAGGTAGCGCACCTTGCCCGACCGGACGAGGTCGGTCAGCGCGCCGAGGGTCTCGTCGATGTCGACGTGCGGCGCGGGCCGGTGCACCTGGTAGAGGTCGATCCAGTCGGTGCCAAGCCGGCGCAGGCTGTCTTCCACCGCCCGCATGATCCAGCGCCGCGACGCGCCCCGGCGGTTGCGGTCGTCGCCCATCGGCCCATGGAACTTGGTCGCGAGCACGACGTCGTCGCGGCGCCCGCGCAGGGCCTTGCAGATGATCTGCTCGGACTCGCCGGCCGCGTACACGTCGGCCGTGTCGACGAAGTTCACGCCGGCGTCCAGGGCCCGGTGGATGATCCGGATCGAGTCGTCGTGGTCCGGGTTGCCCCAGGGGCCGAACAGCATCGTGCCCAGGCACAGCGTGCTGACCTGGACGCCCGTGTGCCCCAGCTGCCGGTAGCGCATCACTGCCGCCACTTCACGGAGCAGCCGACCGGCTCGGTCAGGGGATCGGTGACGGCCTCACCGGCCAGTACCGCGTCGAGCGCGGCCCGCAGCCAGGCGGCGTCGAGCGACTCGTCGCGGTGATCGGCGTCGGGCGCGCCCCGGTAGGCCAGGCGCCCGCCCGCATCGACAACGAAGACGTCCGGCGTCACCCGCGCGCCCCACGATCGGGCCACCTCCTGGGTGGCGTCGTGCAGGTACGGGCAGGCGAACTCGCCCGCGTCCACCCGCGCCCGCATCGCGTCGGGCGCATCGCGCGGGTAGCGCTCGGCGTCGTTCGGGCAGATCTGCAGCGTGCGCACGCCGCGTTCGGCGTAGTCGCCGGCGACCGCATTGATGCGGCCGTGCCACGCGAGCGCGTAGGGGCAGTGGTTGCAGGTGAAGACGACGACCGTTGCGGCCGCGCCGTCGGCGTGCAGCGGCACGTCGGCGCCGGTGGTGTCGGGCAGGCTGAAGTCGGGCACCGTGTCGCCGGGTGTGAGTGTCATGGCCCCTCCTCGCCGGTTGCGATCAGCCGCCGCAGCCCGTCGCGCAGGAGCCCGGCGTCCGGGGTCGGAGAGTAGCGGCCGTCGGCCAGCCGGTAGACCCGGCAGGTGAGGCCGGTCGGCTCGCCCGGAGGCGGCGGCACCGGGTCGGCGCCGTTTACCCGGATCGTCGGCGAACCGCAGAAGCCGAGCTCGGCCGCCTCCGCCTCGGTCTCGACCGCGTGCAGGACGACCTCGGCGTCCGGGTGGCCCAGCTCGGCGAGCGCCTTGCGCAGCTCCGTGAGCGCCTGCGGGTGCGACGGGCAGCCCTCCCAGTAGAGCAGCTCGACGGTCATTCCGGGGCGGCGCGCGCGAGCAGCCGGTCGAGCGCGCCCAGGAACTCCGACGTGGCACGGTCGTCGCCGAGCGCGGAGAGCCGCGCGGCGATGCGGGCGAGGGCGGTGAGGTCGCCGTCCTGGCCCTCGAGCGCCGCCGCCGCGGTTCGGGCGCGGCGCAGCAGCGCGAGGGCGGCGGCCGCCTGGATGCCGAACAGGCCGAGCAGGTCGACCTCCTCGACCCGGAAGCGAGCGTCGGCCGGCCGGTCGAGCACCTCGAGCACGCCCAGGGCGTCCTCGCCGTGCAGGAGCGGGACGGCCATGATCCCCTTCGGCACGAATCCGGTCGACTGGGCGGTGTCGGCCGAGAAGCGCGGGTCGGTGGTGACGTCGGCGAGCACGAGCGGCTGGCGGGTGCCGAGCACCCAGCCGGCGATGCCGGTGCCGGACGGGAACCGGCTCCCCACCAGGGTGTCCTCGCCCTCGCCGACGACGGCCTCGAAGACCAGCTCGTCGGTGGCCTCGTCGAGCAGGAGCACGCTGGCCGCGCGGGCGTGGAAGATCGCCCGCGCCACCTGGACGATCGATCCGAGCAGGGCGCGGTGGGTGCCGTCGTCGGCGAGCGCTCCCGCCGCGACGGCGTCGCGCAGGCGGTTCTCGTCACTCATCGGGAGCCTCCGCGTTCGCGGCCGTGAGGCCGAGCAGCGTCTTCACCTCGGCCGGGGTCAGATGGGGGTGCTTGGCCCGGATCAGCGCGCACACGCCCGTGATGTGCGGCGTGGCGAAGCTGTTGCCCGTCGAGCGCATGCGGATCCCGCCCGACCAGGCCACGCTCACGTCGACGCCCCGGGCGAAGAACTCGACGGGCGGGTCGGGGTTGCGGTAGTACGCCAGGGGGTCGTCCAGCTCGTGGCTGGCGACGGAGATCACCGACGAGAACCGCCACGGGTAGCTCGCGACCGGCATGTTGTGGGCCGAGGCGACGACGATGCTGCGCTGGAAGTAGGCGGCGTCGGCAAGGTCGTGGAGCGCCTCGCAGAACTTGCGCTTCGTCGTCGAGAGGCTCATGTTGATGACGTCGTAGCCCTGCTCGATCGCCCAGCGCAGGCCCTCGACCAGCACCGGCCCGCTGCCGACGAAGCCCTCGCCCAGGACGCGGACGCTGGCGAGCTCGCACTCGGGGGCGATCTCGCGGATGATCCCGGCGCAGGCCGTGCCGTGGCCGCACACGTCGCCGAGGGTGTCCGGCTCGATCACCACCTCGTCGTCCTCGATCGAGACGGCGACGGCCGTGTCGACCTGGCCGACGGCCGGATGCCCGGCCTCGATGCCGCTGTCGACGATGCAGACCCGGGCGCCGCGCCCGGTCGATCCCCCGAGCGCCCAGTCGCGCGTGACCCGGACGGGCCAGGGCCTGGCGCCGGCCAGCGCCTGGACAGACGCGCGGTCGACGGCGTAGGCGGGGAGATCCTCGGCGGGCTCGGTCACCAGCCCACGATGCTACCGGAGCCGCGCCGTGGCGCCGCCGCAGCCGGCGGCGCCACGAAGGCTCCGCGGCCGTTACAGCTTGTGGCGATGTGCCTCGACGTCGGGCGTGTCGTCGTCCTTGCCCTCGTCCTTCTCTGCGTCCTCCGGATGCAGCTTGGCGCGATGCGCCTCGACGTCCGGCTCCTCGTTCATCTTCGCGCGATCTCGTTCGTCTCCCACGGATGGACCTCCTGTAGCGACTGGGGACGTTCTTTCCACTGGACGGTGGCTTCGCCGGAAATCTTCCCACACCGCGCGCGATCTGGATAGCTGCGCCTGGCCGATACAATCGCCCACCCGATGCGCGAGTCGCTGACACCGCTGCGCGACGTCCTCGCGAACCGCGCGCTGCGGCGCCTGCAGGTCGCGTGGGCGGCGTCGATGACCGGCGCGCTGGCGTTCCTCATCCCGCTCGCGGTCGTCTCCTACCACGACGGCGGCGGGGCGACGGGCGTCGGCATCGTCATGCTCCTGCGCACGGCCGCGTGCGCCGTGTTCGCGCCGTTCACGGCAATCCTGGCCGACCGCGCCTCGCCGCGGCGGGTGATGATGATCGCCGACCTGATCCGGGCGGCGCTGATCCTCGTGCTCGCGCTGGTCGTGCACGCCGGATCCGGGATCGGCGCGGTCTACGCCCTCGCCGTCTGCGTCGCCATAGTCACGACGGTGTTCCGGCCCGCGCAGGCCGCGCTCATGCCCGCGCTCGCGCGCACGCCGGAGGAGCTGACCGCGTCGAACGCCGTCGCGGTCACGATCGAGAGCGCCGCGATCTTTCTCGGCCCCGGTATCGGCGGCCTGCTGCTGGCGGTGTCCGGCAGCGACACGACGTTCGCCGCCTGCGCGGGGCTGCTCGTGCTGTCGGCCGGGCTGGTCGCCCTTGTGCCCGAGCCTCGCGCCGAGCCGGACACCGGGGGTGACGCTGAGTCCCCTGAGAGCGCCTTCCGGATGGCGACCGCCGGGTTCCGGGAGCTGGCCTCGACGCCGCTGCTCGCGACCGTCGTCGGCGTGTACGCCCTGCAGGCGCTCGTGGCGGGGGCGCTCGGGGTGTTCACCGTCGTCCTCGCGCTCCAGCAGCTGCACATCGGCAACGCGGGCGTCGGCTATCTCGACTCGGCGTTCGGCGCCGGCGGGATCATCGGCGGCGTCGGGGCGGCGGCGCTGGCGGGCGGGCGGCGGCTGGCGCTCGCGTTCGCCGGCGGCGTGATCGTCTGGGGCGTCGGCATCGCGCTCGTCGGTGTGTCCACGTCGACCGCGCTCGTGTGCGTGCTGCTCGCAGGTGTCGGGGCGGGGAACACGGTGGTCGACGTCGCGGCGATCACGCTGCTGCAGCGATCGGCCCCGGCCGAGGTTCTGGGGCGAGTGTTCGGCGTGCTCGAGGCGGTCATGCTGACGGCGCTCGGCACGGGGTCGATCCTGGCGCCGGTGCTGATCTCGGTGCTCGGCACCCGGCCTGCGATCGTCGTCACGGGTCTCTCCCTGCCGGTCGCCGTGGCGCTCACGGGCCGCTGGCTGGTGCGGCTGGACTCGCTCTCACCCGAGCGACGCGCCCACGTGCGGCAGCTGCGCGAGCTGACGGTGTTCGCACCGCTCTCGCAGCCTGCGCTCGAGCAGCTGGCGGCGCATCTCGCACACGTCGACGCGCCCGCGGGGACGGTCGTCGTGCGCGAGGGCGACCCCGGCGAGAAGTTCTACATCGTCGAGGACGGGGCGCTCGCGGTCACCGTGGGTGGCGCCGCACGCACCCCGATCCACGCCGGTGGGTTCTTCGGCGAGATCGCGCTCCTGCGCGAGACGCCGCGTACGGCCACGGTGACCGCAACGACGGACTGCCGCCTACTGACCGTCGAGCGCGAGCACTTCCTGGCGGCCGTCACCGGCCACGCAGACAGCGCAGCCGCGGCCGACCTGGTCGTCTCGCGCCGGCTGGCCGCGCTGCGACCGGCCGTGACGACGATCTAGGCGCCTACGTCCTGGGGCCGTCGTCAGGGAGGCGGCGCATGATGTGCGCGACCACGCTCGGCGAGAGGTCGTAGCCCTGCTCGCGCAATGCCGACCCGGCGTCCGTGCGCAGCGCGTCGCGAAAGCCTTCGTCGCCGCGTGCCCTCTTCAGAATGTCGTCTAGCTCGGCGGTCAGAAAGGGCAGCTCCTGCGCAGCCCGCGTCCAATCGGACGGGGCCGGCTGAAGCATTCCGATCAGCCGCCCGAGCTCATGCTCGTCCATGCTCACATCCCCCCAGACGCGGCGGCGGCCGGATCTCTTCCACCGATCTCCTTGCGGAGGCGTTCGAGGCAGCGGCTGATCCGGCTGGCGATGGTGCCCGCGGGCAGATCGAGCTCCGCCGAGATGGTGCGGTAGGACTGGTCCCGGCAGAAGAAGCGGTCGAGGATGTCGGCACAGCCGGAGGGCAGGCGGACGAGCGCCTGGCGCACGGCGAGCGCCGTGTCGAGGTCGGCCAGCCGGTCGTCGAGCTCGGTCACCGTGTCGTCGGAGAGCTCCTCGGTGGGATGGACGCGGCGCAGGTGGTCGGAGCAGAGGTTGCGCGTCACCTGGGCGATCCAGCCCCGCAGCGCGTCGTCGTCGCGGAGCGTCTCCAGCCGCTCGAACACGCGTGCGAATACGTCCTGGAAGACGTCCTCGGCATCGCTCTCGGACAGGCGGTAGCCACGCATGATGATCGCGTAGACGTAGCGCGAGTACTCCTCGACGAGGTCGCGCCAGGCCTCGCGGTCACCGTGCCGGCACCGCTCGACGAGCGATTGTGTGGCCACGACAGAGCGTGAAGGTGTGTCCATGGTCCCCCCGGGCATGATTTCGCGCTCGAGGCGTGGGGTCAAGCGTTGTGCGTCTCGCGGAGCATCGGCACGACGCGTTCGCGAAAGAGCTCGAGCTGCCTGATCTCGTCGCGCAGGGGCCACAGATAGAGCCGCTGCGCGCCCGCGTCCGCGAACGCCGCGAGGCGCTCGGCGCACACCTCGGCGGGGCCGATCGGGAGCGAGAGCGCTCGTAGCTCCGCCACCTGCCGGCTGAGCAGCGGGGCGAGGACGTCCTCGAGCATGCGCTCCGCGCTGCGCGCGTCGTCGGTGACGTAGAGCCACGTCGTCGCGATCGCGTTCGGGACAGACGCCGGCCGCCCCTCCTCGGCGAGCGCCTTTGCGAGGAGCGTCAGACCTTCGCCGAACCGTTCGGGGGTGGTGTTGTAGGCGGATGCGAGCCACCCGTCGCCGGTCCGGGCCACCCGCCGCAGGCCGGCCGGCGAGCCCCACGTCGCGATCCAGATCGGCGGCGTCGGCCGCTGCGCGGGACGCGGCTCGAGATCGATGCCACGCGACGAGTAGAAGGCGCCCTCGAAGGCCTGATCGCCCGCGAGCAGCGCGCGCAGCGCGAGGATGGCCTCGCCGAAACGCGGCCACCGTTCATCGAACGAGACGCCGGCCGCCGAATAGTCACGAGCCGACGAGCCCGGGCCCACGCCGACCACCAAGCGCCCGTCCGAGAGGACGTCGATCGCGGCAAGCGTCTTTGCGAGCTGTGCCGGACCGCGGATGACGGGCAGGCTCACGGTCGTCGCAAGCGTCATCTGACGCGACTCGTCGATCACCGCTGCAAGCGCGGTCGGTCCATCGAGCCAGGGCCTGGCGAAGAGCAGGTGGTCGTTCGCGCACAGGTAGGAGTAGCCGAGGTCCGCTGCGCTTCGTGCGTAGGCCTTGAGCCCGGAGAGCGAGACGCGGTTGCCGAGGTCGATCAGGGGCAGATGGGCGCCGAACTCCATTTTCAGCCCGCCTCGTCGCCGCCGTAGAACCGGTAGCACCCGTCGTCTTCGACGACGACCCAGGCGTCGCGAGAAGCACCCTTGCCGGCGGCGTAGGAGTAGATGGGGCGGTCGTCCCACCAGAGCCCGCTCGAGAGCGACGCCACCCGATGTACCGCGTAGGGCAACCCCACGACGACCACACCGACGACCGTGCCCACGATCCGCAGCGCGTGATTCCCGGGCGGTGACGGGAGTATCCCGAACACGAGCGCGAGTCTACGCGTCGTGGCCACCGTTGGGGTGCGTGTGTGGACTTTTGCCCTGATACGGTCACGCCGTGCGCGCCGTCGTCTTCCGCGATCCTGACCATCCCGTCGAGGTCACCGATGTCGAGCTGGACGCGCCGAAGGAGGGCGAGGTGCGGGTGCAGATCGCCGCCGCCGGCGTGTGCCACTCCGACCTCCACGTGCGCAACGGCGACTGGGACGTCGCTGCGCCGCTCGTCATGGGCCACGAGGGCTCCGGCACGGTCACGGCGGTCGGCCCCGGCGTGACCACGCTTCGGGAGGGCGACCGGGTGGTGCTTTCCTGGGTGCCGAGCTGCGGCCGCTGCCGCTGGTGCCTGGCGGGCTATCCAGCCCGGTGCGAGCCCGCCGCCAACGTGCTCCTGCCACAGGGGGTGCTCTACGACGGGACGACCCGGCTTCACCGGGACGGCGAGCGCATCCACCACTACCTGTCCGTGTCCTCGTTCGCGGAGGAGGTGGTCGTGCCGGAGTCCGGCGCGATCGCCGTCCACGCCGACGCGCCGCTCGATGTGATGGCGCTGGTCGGCTGCGGGGTCGCGACCGGCGTCGGCGCCGTGCAGCGCACCGCCGCCGTGCCCGAGGGCGCGTCGGTGGCCGTGATCGGATGCGGCGGCGTCGGCCTGTCGGTCGTCCAGGGGGCGCGGCTGGCCCGGGCCGGGCGCGTGATCGCCGTCGACCTCGACCCGGCCCGCGGCGAGCTCGCCCGGACGCTCGGCGCGACCGACGCGGTCGCCGCCAGGGAGGCCGATGCCGTCGAAGCCGTCCGCGACCTGACCGACGGCGGCGTCGACTTCGCGTTCGACGCGATCGGCAAGATCGAGACGACGGAGCAGGCCATCGCGATGCTCGGCATCGGCGGCACGGCCGTCGTGGTCGGCCTCCCGCCCACCGGCGCGACCGCCCGCTTCGAGCCGCTGGTCATGTCCGAGCGCGAGCTGCGCATCATCGGATCGAACTACGGCAGCACGATCCCGGCCGACGACTTTCCCGCGCTCGTCGACCTGTACCTGGCCGGCGACCTCATGCTGGACGAGCTCGTCAGCGGCCGTAGGCCGCTCGAGGATGCCGAGGCGGCGCTCCAGGATCTGGCTGCCGGGCGCACCCTGCGCACGCTGCTCGTTCCGTCGCTCTAGACCGCCGGGTGCGCAATTCCGGCGGTGGTATGCTCCCGCGCCTGCCTATGCGGTGACTATGTAGGAGGCGTGAGTGGACGACCGTCTGGTCTCGATCGGTGAGGCGTCGAAGGCGCTTGGCGTCAGCGTGGACACGCTGCGCCGCTGGGAGCGGTGCGGCCGCGTGGAGTCGCAGCGCGACTCCCGCAACCGGCGCATGATCCGCGTCTCGGAGATCGAGCGTCTCGGCGGTCACATGCCCACGCTGACGGGGGACGGCTTCTCGGCGCGCAACCGCTTCGAGGGTGAGGTGGAGAGCGTCGAGGTCACCGGAGTCATCGCCCAGGTGGTGATCAGGGCCGGGCCGCATCGGGTGGTATCGGTCGTGACCCGCGACGCGGTCGACGAGCTCGGGCTGGCCCCGGGCATCCCGGCCGTCGCCACGGTCAAGGCAACGTCGGTGATGGTGGGGAGGATATGAGCACACGCTGGAAGACAGTCGTCGTGGTGATGGCGATCCTGCTCGTGGCCGCAGGCTGCGGGGGGTCGTCGTCGGGGTCGTCCGGAGGATCGTCCGGTGGCTCGTCGGGAGGCACGCTGGACGTGTTCGCCGCCGCGTCGCTCGTGAACGCGTTCGGTGACCTGCAGAAGACCTACCAGCAGCAGCATCCGAGCTGGAAGGTGACCCTGAACCTGGCCGGATCGGACCAGCTCGCGGCCCAGATCGAGCAGAAGGCCCCGGCCGACGTGTTCGCCGCCGCGAGCACGAAGTATCCGGAGCAGCTGCAGGGGGAGAAACTGCTCGGCAAGACGACGAACTTCGCCACGAACACGCTCGTGCTCGTCACGCCGAAGTCGAACCCGGCGCACATCAAGACCGCGGCAGACCTCGAAAAGGGCAACGCGAAGGTCGTCGTCGCCGACCCGGCGGTGCCGCTCGGCTCCTACACGGAGGAAGTGCTTGGGAACCTCGGCATCGACGAGTCGAAGCTGAACATCGTCAGCAAGGAGCAGGATGCCGAGAGCGTGCTGGCGAAGGTGACGTCGGGTGAGGCGGACGCCGGCTTCGTCTATGTCACCGATGCCCTCTCCCAGAAGGCGAAGCTGCACGAGATCCAGTTCCCGGCCTCGGCGAACGCGACCGCGACCTACCCGATCGGGATCGTCAGCTACAGCAAGAACACGAAGGCGGCGCAGCAGTGGATCGACCTGGTCAACAGCTCGCAAGGACAGGCCGTGCTCAAGCAGTTCGGCTTCGGAGCGGCTCCTACGGGCTGATAACGGCCCTGCTCGGCCTGGCAGCGGCGGCGTTCTTCCTGCTGCCGCTGCTGGGCGTCTTCCTGAAGGGCGACCTGCGCCATGGTCTCGACACCGAGACGACGCGGGAGGCCTTCCGGGTGACCGCCGAGACGAGCGGGGCGTCGCTCGCGGCCATGCTGATCGTCGGCACGCCGGTCTCCTACCGGCTGGCGACGACCGCGTTCCGCGGGAAGACGCTGCTCGTGACGCTGTTCGAGCTGCCGCTGGTGCTGCCGCCGGCCGTCGCCGGCCTCGGGCTCTTCGCGGCGTTCGGGCGCACCGGCCTGCTGGGAGGCCAGCTGGACGCGCTCGGCATCCAGCTGCCCTTCACCGCGGCGGCCGTCGTCATGGCGATGACGTTCGTGGCCGGCCCGCTCTACCTACGCCAGGCCCAGGCCTCGTTCGGGGCGGTCGACCGCGACCTGCTCGCGGCCGCGCGCACGCTCGGCGCCGGGCCGTGGAAGGTGTTCCTGCAGGTGGCGATCCCGCTGGCCGGGCCGGGCCTGGGCGCGGGCGCGGCGCTTGCGTGGGCGCGCGCGGTGGGGGAGTTCGGCGCCACGATCATGTTCGCCGGCAGCCTCGAGGGCGTCACCCAGACCGCGCCGATCGCCACCTACCTGCAGTTCGAGCAGGGCGACTTCGGCACCGCGCTCGCCCTGGGCGCGACGTCTGATCGCGATGAGCGGCATCGTGCTCCTGGCCGTCAAGCTGATCATCCGCGGGAGGACGCTTCGCTTCGAGCCCATGTGACCTTCCCGCTGCGCGACTTCACCCTCGACGTCGCGCTCGACGTCACGGTACCGACGGCGCTCGTCGGCCCGTCGGGAGCGGGCAAGTCGACGACGCTGCGGCTGATCGCCGGGCTGCTCCGGCCGGCGAGCGGCGAGATCGCCTGCAACGGCGAGACGTGGTTCGGCCCCGGCGTCGACGTGCCGGTCGAGCGCCGCCGGGTCGGGTTCGTGTTCCAGGACTACGCCCTCTTCCCGCATCGCAACGTGATCGGGAACGTGGCGTTCGAGGCCCGCCGCGACCCCGACGAGGTGCTGCGCCAGCTCGGCATCGAGCATCTCGCCCGCGCGCGCCCGCGCGACCTCTCTGGCGGCGAGCGCCAGCGGGTTGCCCTCGCCCGGGCGCTCGCGACCGACCCTCAGGTCCTGCTGCTCGACGAGCCGCTGGCGGCGCTCGACCCGGGCACGCGGTCCGGCGTGGCCGCCGAGCTCGCCGCCGTGCTCGAGCGCACCCGGGTCCCGACCATCACGGTCACCCACTCCTACGAGGAGGCGACCATGCTGGCCGAGCACGTGGTCGTGATCGACGGCGGCCAGATCGTCCAATCCGGCACCGGAGAGGAGCTCCTGCACTCGCCGGCGAGCCGGTTCGTCGCCGACTTCGCCGGGGTGAACTACCTGGCCGGGTTCGCCGAAGGGGCGGTCGTGCACCTGCCGGACGGGACGCTCATCCACGTCGGCGACGCGGCCGAGGGGCCTGTCGCCGTGCTCGTGGCGCCATGGGAGATCACGCTCGGCCTGACCCCGCCCACCGACACGTCGGCGCTGAACCACCTCGAGGGCCTCGTCGAACGCGTCAGCGTCCAGGGCAACCGCGCGCGGGTGCGGGTCGGCGGGCTGTCCGCCGAGGTCACGCCGGGATCGGTGGAGCGGCTGGGCATCCGGCCGGGCCTGAAGGTCGTCGCCTCGTGGAAAGCGACCAGCACGCGGGTCGTCCCGCGGGCAGACCGCGCCCGCCGCTAGAAGTCGTCGTGCTCCATCCCGTCGGGCAGCGCCACCCACGGGTGCATGCGCGACTCGTACACCGACACCGTCGGCTGCGGGAAGTCGCGGTCGGCGAACGCGCCGATGGCGACTGCGACGAGTTCGGGCCGGTCGGACGTTGTGTAGAAGACCGTCGAGCCGCAGTCGGGGCAGAAGTGGAACGTGCGCCCCTCGCCGAAGTCGGCCGGACGGTCGTACGCCGTATGCCGGCCCTCGATGCGGACCCGCTCCTGCGGGAACCGGGCCTGGATGCCGAACGCGCTGCCGGTGCGCCGCTGGCAGGCGTGGCAGTGGCACATCGAGATCCGCACCGGGTCGCCCTCGGCGGCCACCCGGAGCTGACCGCAGCTGCAAGCTGCCTCGCGCGTCTCCACGGCCCGCAGCCTACTCGCCGGCGGGCGGGAGGCTGCGGTGCGGCCGGCCGAGGCGGGCGCGCAGGCCCTCGACGGTCTCGTCCAGCGCGCGCAGCTCGCGCTCGAGCTCGGCCAAGCGGCCGTCGCTCTCCGCCGTCGGGCGGCCGGCGGCCTCCTGTCGCTCGCGATAGCGGCGCAGCACCTTGAGCTGGGAGCGGACGAAGAAGCGCTCGCGGCGCGCCTCGAGCAGCTGCGGCTCGGTGTCGGCCTCCATCGCGCGATTATCGCGGAGCTACGCGTGGGCTTCCCGTGAGCGGCGTTCGCGCTTAGCATGGGAGGCACGAACGCCGTCTTGGACACTCGGGTCTGTCCGTACTGCCATCAGCCGACGCGCGCGGGCTGGCCGCTCTGCGACGGCTGCGCGCGCACGCTCCCGGCCGAGCGGCCGCTGCCCGACCTGCGCCTCGTGAACGAGCTCGAGCGCTGGGACCGGGCCAACCCGCGCCCGCGCGACCCCGCTGCGCTCACCCGGCGGACGCTGAAGTGGCTGTGGATCGCGGTCGTCGTCTTCTCGGCGCTCGACCTGCGCTTCGGCCGCCACATCGGCACGGGCACCTCCGCGTGGGACACGCTGGCCGTCGGGTCGATCGTGCTCGCCCTCCTCGCCACGCTGGTGGGGATGTTCCTGCTCGGCGTGCTCTCGGGCCGCGATCCCGGCGCGAGTTGGCGGCGCGAACGGGCGCAGGTGCGGCGCCGGCTGGGCTCGGGCACCCCCGCGGATCCGTAGGACGAACCGGTGCCAAGCACCGCGCGGCGGGTGCCGGGCACGAGCTTGCTCTCATGTTCAGCGGTGGGGATACCGAAGAGGTATCGGTAATCCCCCCAACTCCGAGGTCCCACCATGCAGAACTCCATCTCCGGCTCGGCGGCATCGGTCGCCCAGTCGCTTGCAGGCGTCACGACCCCGACCACGTCGACGACCACGCTGCTCTCGGGCGTCGCGAACCTGCTCGGGACGACCACAGACGACCTCATCAAGAGCCTCCAGGGCGGCCAGAGCCTGAGCGACCTCGCCTCGGCCAAGGGCGTCTCCCGCGACGATCTGCTCGCCACGATCAAGCAGGGCGTCCAGGCGAACCAGACGACGACCGGCCAGACCACCGACCTCGATGCGATGGCGGCGAAGATCGCCGACCGCAAGGGCCTCGGCCACCGCCACCACGAGGGTGGGAGCGGCGTCCAGTCTGGCGGCGAGAGCCTCCAGCAGCGTGTTGCCGACCTGAGCTCGGCGCTCGGCGTGTCGGATGACGAGCTCGTCCAGGCGATCCAGAACGGCCTCGGCTCGACCGGCCAGGGCGCGACCTCGGGCTACGGCGTGAGCACGTCGCTCCTGCAGGGCCTGCAGATCGACCAGCTGGCGTAGCCGGGACGGCTATGCCGCGTCGGCCGCGCGCGTCTCGGCGACCATCCGCGCGGCCATCGGCCGGGCGAACAGGTAGCCCTGCCCGGAGCGCACGCCCAGCTCGCGCAGGGCGGCGCGCTGGCCTTCGGTCTCGATGCCCTCGGCGACGACCGCGGCGTCGAGCGCCTCGGCCGTGGCGATGATCGCGCGCACGATCGCCTGCTCGCGCGGCGAGTCGCAGATCTCGGCGATCAGGCTGCGGTCGATCTTGAGCACGTCCACGGGGAGCTGTGCGACCCGCGCGAGTGACGAGTGGCCGCTGCCGAAGTCGTCGATCGCGATCCGGTAGCCGGCGGCGCGCAGCGACTCGAGGTGGTCGAACAGGCGGCGGTCGTCCATCATCGCCGACTCGACCAGCTCGAGCGTGATCGAGCCGTGGCGCAGGCCGTGCTCGCCGGCCAGGCGGACGAGCCGGTCGCGCATGCGCTTGTCGAGCATCGCCGGCGGCACGTTGACGGATACGTCGACCTCCATGCCCACGGCGTTCCAGCGGTCGAGCTGGCGAATGGCCTCGTCGACCACCCAGTGCGTGATCGGCGTCAGCAGGCCGGTGCGCTCGGCCGCGGGCAGGAACAGGCCCGGGGTGACGAGCTCGCCGGCGCGGTCCCAGCGCACGAGCGCCTCGACGTTCTGCATCGCGCCGGTGGCGAGGTCGACGATCGGCTGGTACTGGAGCACGAGCTGGCCGCGGGCGATGGCGTGGTGCAGAGCCGCTGCCAGCTCGAGGTCGCGGGCCGGGTCGTCGGACGCACGCTCTCGCACCCGCCGGCCCTGGCGGGCGGCCTTGGCGTGGTACATCTTGGCGTCGGCGTGGTGCAGCAGCTCCTCGGCGCTGCGGCCGTCGTCAGGGAAGACGCTCGTGCCGACGGAGACGCCGATCACCACCTCGTGCCCCTCGACCGAGAACGGCGAGGAGATGGCGTGCTCGATGCGGGCGCCCAGCGCCTCGGCCAGCTGGGCGACGTCGGCGCGGCTGCCGCGCGAGTCGCGGACGAGGACGAGGAACTCGTCGCCGGACTGGCGGGCGATCATGTCGGCCGAGCGGGTGACGGCGCGCAGGCGGGTGGCGACGTGGCGCAGGAGCTCGTCGCCGGCGGCGTGGCCGAGCGAGTCGTTCACGAGCTTGAACGCGTCGATGTCGCAGAAGAGGACGGCGATCTGGGCCTCGCCCCGCTCCGCCTCGGCGACGGTGGCCACCAGGTGGTCGGAGAACGACATCCGGTTCGGCAGGCCGGTCAGGTCGTCGTGGTAGGCGAGGTGGGAGACGCGCTGCTCGTCGCGGCGCCGCTCGGTCACGTCCTCGCCGAGCGAGATCGCGCCGCTGACGGCGCCGTCGGCGTCGTGGTGGACGATCGTCGACCAGGCGATCACGCGCCGGTCGCCGCTCGCCGTCACGATCTGGTTCTCGTGGTGGGGCCGCTGCAGCTCGCCGCGCATCGACTGCTCGAACGCCTCGCGCGTCCAGGAGCGCTCCGGCGGCACGACGTCGGCGAACCAGTCGAGGCCGGCGAGCGTCTCGGCGCGGCGGCCGAGCAGCTCGGCCAGGTGCGGGTTGCAGTAGACGACGTGGCCGGCGGCGTCGAGCTGCACCGCGGCCAGGGCGACGTTCTCGAGCGTGTCGCGGAAGAGCTGTTCCTGCTCGGAGAGGCGCCGCTGGGCGCCGACGCGCTCGGAGATGTCCTGGGTCGTGATGACGAATCCGGTGGCGCGGCCGTCGTCGGCCCGGATCGGGCCGGCGGTTGCGCGCACGTGGGCGGCGGTGCCGTCGGGACGCGTGACCCGGAACTCACCGTCGAACCCGTCGCCAGGCTCCGCCGTCCACCGCTCGAGGATGCCGGCGTGATCGTCGCCGCGTAGGATCTGCAGCCAGGCGTCCCCGCGCACCTCGTCGACGGTGCGGCCGACGATCTCGCAGAAGCGCCGGTTCGCGTACCAGCAGTCGCCCTGCCCGTCGGTCTGGATGATGCCCACCGGCGCGTGCTCGGACAGCGCCCGGAACCGCTCCTCCGACTTGCGCAGCGCCTGCTCGCCGCGGTGGCGGGCGGTGATGTCGTGGGCGAGGCCGAGGTGGCCGACGACCTCGCCGTGCTCGTCGCGCAGCGTCGTGACCGTGTGGGCGACGCGGACGCGGCAGCCGTCGCGACGCAGGAACGTCCATTCCCGCACCTCGGCACCGCGGCCGGCGAGGGTCGTGAACACCTCCCGGCCGGGCTCGACCCCGAGCTCGCGGGCGGCCGCGTCGATCTCCTCGGGTAGGTGCAGGTCGAGTGCGCGCATCCGGCCGACGACCTCGGCCGCCGTGTAGCCGAGCAGCCGCTCGGCGCCGTCGTTGAAGAGCGTGATCACGCCGTCGCCGCCCGTCGTGAAGATGGCGTCGCCGGTCGCGGCGGCGAGCACGCGCGAGTAGTGGTCGCGCTCGGCGCGCAGCCGGGCGACGACCGCGTCGTGGCCGGCCTGGTCCAGGCGCAGCCCGCGGCCGCCGAGCAGCGCTCGGGCGAGCCGCCTCATCCGCCGAACTCCGGGCATGGCGTCGCGACCACGGTCATGGTTCCACCCCCAACATCGGCGGGACCGGCGCGCGGTTGAGCGGAACCTCAGCGGTCGGCGTCAGCGGCCGACACGGCCTCGACGACGCGCGCGCACACCGCGGCCGTCCTCGGCGCGGTCGTCGGTGAACATCGACGGCTTGAAGCAGATCGAGGTGAAGCCCCGGGCGAGCTGCGCCGGGGACCTCCGCGAGCGCCTCGTCGAGGTCGGCGACCGCGTCGGGCCCGTCGAACCGGCCGCGGATACCGCCGATCAGCTCGAGCTCGGAGACGTCGCGTCCGGCGGCCCGCATCGCGTCGGCGAGCAGCGCCATGTCGGCGTCCGTCGGCGCGCCGAATGGGTGGAAGCCGCTGCCGTAGCGCACGATCCGGCGCAGCAGCGGCGGGTGCAGCGACTGGCCGCCGAACCACATCCGCGGGCCGCCGGGGTGGAACGGCTTGGGCTCGCACCAGACGTCGCTGAAGTCGAAGTAGCGCGCCGGCGAACGCCGCGGGCGCTTCCGTCCAGGCGGCGCGCATCGCCTCGAGCTGCTCGTCGAGGATCGCGCCCCGCTGCGTGAACGGCACGCCCAGCGCCTCGTACTCCTCGTCGGCCCAGCTCACCGTCGGCTGCACGACCAGCCGTCCGCCGCCGAGCAGGTCGAGCGTCGCGAGCTGCTTCGCCAGCAGCAGCGGGTGGCGGAGCGGCGCGATGATCGCCGCCAGCGCGACCCGCAGCTCGCGCGTGGTCGGGCGGCGATGGCCGCCGCGAGGACGATCGAGTCGGGCCAGGGGTAGCCGGGTCCTGGTTCCCCGGCGCCGCGTAGTCGCGCGGGTTCTCCATCCGCCCGGCCGCGCCCGCCGACGGGCCCAGCACGACATGTTCGGACAGCATCACCGTGTCCACCCCGGCCCGCTCGGCGACAACGGCCAGTTCGACCAGCGCGGGAAGATCGCGAGGTGGTGTCAGCGTCCAGTTCTCGGAAAGCACCATGACCACCCGCACCATCCGTGGGATGTTAAGGGGACTGTCCCCTTAACACACCGGGACGTCCCCCCTCAAGGAGGCCTGCCATGCGCCGGTTCGCCGTCGCCGCCGTCGCGATCCTCGCTCTCGCCGTTCCGACCGCCGCTTACGCGAAGACGGTCAGCCACGCGTTCACGCTCAGCAAGGCACACACCGGGTACTCGTTCAAGCTGCACCTCGCGCACAGCGGCCGGATCCAGGTCGTGGTCCGGTACTCGCGCGTCCTCCACCCCAAGGCTGACATCCTCGTCAACCTGCGCCAGCAGGGCGACCCGGACGGGAACATCGTCCTGGACACGGGGCAGCGCGGGATGGGCTGCGCCAAGGCCGGCGAGAACTACGTCTGCACGCTCTACCTCTCCGGGCTCGCCGCGGGCAACTGGTTCGTGACGGTCGCCGAGGACAAGTTCGGCACGGTGCCGGTCCACGTGCGCCTCTCCTGGCCCGCCACCTGACCGAACCGGTCAGCGCGGAGCGTAGGTCTCGCTGACGGCCTCGGCGATGTCCTGGAGCGTCTTGCCGGTGCGCTGCGCGGCTGCGCGCATCCGCCCGAACGCCTCGGACTCGCTGAGGCCGTCGCGCTCCATCAGGAGGCCCTTGGCCCGCTCGATGGTCTTGCGGGCGGCCAGGGCGTCGCGCAGCGAGTCCGACTCGGCCCGTACTGCCAGCAGCTCGGCGTGGCGGGCCCGGGCCGTCTCGATCGCCGGGACGAGGTCGGCCTCCCGGAACGGCTTCACCAGGTAGCCGAAGACGCCCGCCTCGACGGCCCTGGCGACGACCTCGCGCTGGGAGTAGGCGGTGATCATGACGATCGGGATCGGCCGCTCCTCGAGCATCGCCCGGGCGGCGTCGATCCCGTCCACCCCCGGCATGCGTACGTCGAGCAGCGCCAGGTCGGGGGTCGTCGCGCGCGCGAGCTCGACCGCCTCGGCGCCGTCGCGGGCCTCGGCGACCACCTCGAACCCGGCCCGCGCCAGCATCGCGGCCAGGTCGAGCCGGATGATCGTCTCGTCCTCGGCGATCAGGACTCGGCCGGGAACCGGGCCACCGCCTTCCCGCCGCCGTCGGCCACCAGCTCGAGCCGGCCGGCCAGCTGGTCGCGGACGAGCGTCCGCGCGATCGTCAGCCCGAGGCCGTCGGACGCGCCCGCCCCCGGGCCGCCGCCCTCATCGGTCACCACCAGCACGACATCGTCGCCGTCCCGCCGCAGCTCGGCGCCGACGGCGCCGGCGCCGTGCTCGACGGCGTTCGAGTGCAGCTCGCAGAAGACGAGCGCGAGCGCCGTGGCGCGGTCGCCGGACAGCGGCACCGGCTCGAGCTCGGCCCGCACCGGCCGGTCGGGTGCGCCGGTGCCGAGCATGGCCTGGAGCCGGCCGACCAGGCCGGCGCAGTCGACGCCGTCGACCCGCGACGAGGTGAGCAGGTCGTGCACCTCGGCGATCGAGCAGATCCGGTTCACGCTCTCGCGCAGGGCCTTCTCGGCGGCTGGGTCGCCCGCGGAGCGCAGCTGCAGCCGCAGGAGCGACGCCACCGTCTGCAGGTTGTTCTTGACCCGGTGGTGGATCTCCTGGGCGAGCAGGCCGCGCAGCGCCGAGCGGGCCGACTCCACCGCGGCGGCGCCCTGGTGGGCGACGGTGCGCAGCAGCGAGAGCTCCTCCGGCGCCCACGTACGCGGCGTGTCGCACGACACCACCAGCGACCCGATCCGGCCCTGCTTCCACGACAGGGGCTCCGCGGCGGCCGTCTCGGCCGCGAACGGTGCTCGTGCCGCCATCGCGATCAGCTCGTCTTCGCCGCGGCCGGCGCCGGAGCGATAGGCGACCGCGGGGCCGTCCTCGGAGTCGAGCACGACGGCGCACTCTTGCGCGCGCAGCGCCCGGCAGGTGCTCTCGGAGATGTCGCGCAGCACGTCGTCGAGGTACAGCGAGGACGTCATCGAGCGCGAGATCTCGGCCACGGCCTCGAGCTCGGCCACGCGCCGCTGCGAGCGCTCGTAGAGCTTCGCGTTCTCGATCGCCTGGCCGACCTGGCCGGCGATGGCCGAGAGCAGCGCCACCTCGTCGTCGGAGAACGCCCGCGGCTGCCGGGTGCGCACGTTGAGCGCGCCGGCGAGGTGGTCGCGGGCGAGCACGGGCACGGCCAGGATCGACTCGTACTCGTCCTCGGGCAGGTTGGGGAAGGCGCGGAAGCGGGGGTCGAGATGGGCCTGGGCGGGGATCATGACCGGATGCCGCAGCTCCGCCGCTGCGCCGGTGATGCCCTCCCCGGGCCGCATCTGCGGCCGGTGGGCGGGGTCGTCGAAGCGCGTGCCGTGCGTGGCCCGCAGCTCGAGCATCCCGGTCGCGTCGTCGTACAGGTAGAGGAAGCACGCGTCCGTGGCCATCGCGTCGGCGACGCGCGAGGCGATCCGCTCGAGCACCTCGGCCAGGTCGAGGCTCGAGCTGACCGCCGCGACCGTGTCGGTCAGGAGCTCGACGTGCCGGGTGGCGCGGTCCGACGTCGTGCTCATCGCCATCGAGTCTAGTGAGGCCGAGGACGACGCGGGGCCTGGCCCCGGCGAACCGGGGCCAGGCCCCATCGGCCGGCCTACAGCGTCGGCAGGTAGCGCTCGAGCTCCCACTCGCTCACCTGCACGCGGTACTCGTCCCACTCCTCCCGCTTGAGTGCGATCAGGCGGTCGCGCAGCTCGAAGCCGAGCGCCTTCTCGACGATCGGCGACTCCTCGGCCAGGTCGATCGCCTCTCCGAGCGACTCGGGGAGTGACTCGATCCCGAGCGCGTGCCGCTCCGGCTTGGACAGCGTGTAGAGGTTCGTCTCCATCGGGTCGGGCAGCTCGTAGCCCTGCTCGATCCCCTCGAGCCCGGCGTGCAGCAGCGCGGCGAACGCGAGGTAGGGGTTGCAGGCCGGGTCGGGGCAGCGGATCTCGGCGCGGGTCGCGGCGGCCTTGCCGGGGTGGTAGAGCGGCACCCGGATCAGCGCCGAGCGGTTGCGCTGCGACCAGGCGATGTAGACCGGCGCCTCGTAGCCCGGGACGAGCCGCTTGTAGCTGTTCGCCCACTGCGCGAAGAGCAGCGAGATCCCGCCCGCGTGCCGCAGCTGGCCGGCGATGAAGCTCTTGGCCACGTCGGACAGGTACCAGCCGTCGTCGGCGTCGTAGAACGCGTTCTCGCCGGCGGTGAAGAGCGACTGGTGCGTGTGCATGCCCGAGCCGTTCACGCCGTAGAGCGGCTTCGGCATGAACGTCGCGTACACGCCGTGGCGCTTGGCCACCTCCTTGACCACGCTGCGGTAGGTGATGCAGTGGTCGGCCATGTCCAGGCCGCCCGAGTAGCGCATGTCGATCTCGTGCTGGCTCGGGCCGACCTCGTGGTGGAGATACTCGATCGGGATGCCCATCTGCTCGAGCGCGAGCACCGTGTGCTTGCGCAGGTCGACCGACGCGTCGGCGGTCGTCTCCTCGAAGTAGCCGCCCGCGTCGAGCGGGTGCGGCCGCCCGTCCGCGTCGAGCCGGAAGTAGAAGAACTCGAGCTCGGGCCCGACGTTGTAGGCGTCGAAGCCGAGCGCCCGCATGCGGTCGAGCGCGCCGCGCAGGACGTGGCGGGAGTCGGCGAAGTACGGCTCGCCGGCCGGGGTGCGGATGTCGCAGATCATCCGCGCCACCGACCGGTCGCCGGACGTCCACGGCAGCACGCGGAACGACGACGGGTCGGGCATCGCGATCATGTCCGACTCCTCGATCGCGTTGAAGCCGGTCACCGACGACCCGTCGAAGCCCATGCCGTGCATGACGGCGCTCTCCAGCTCGCGCCGGGTGATCGCGAAGCTCTTCAGCCGTCCGACCAGGTCGGTGAACCACAGCTGCACGAAGGTGATGTCCTCGTCCTTCACCCGCCTGATCACCTCGGCGCGCAGGTCGTCCGCCGCGGTTGGGATCGTTTCCATCTCACTCCTTTCGCCGTTTCCGGGCATGAAAAAAGCCCCTGGCCGGACCACGCAGGTCCTTGCCAGAGGCTCCATCGCCTCCCGCGCTCCGCCGCCGTCGGCGGGCGCGGATCACTTCGCTCGAGACTGTAGCGGAGGCCCCGGCGGAACCGGGTCAGCCGGCCAGCGTCGCCTCGATCCCGCGCGCGTCGCCGTGCTCGTCGGCGAGCACCGAGATGTCGCAGAAGCCCAGCCGGTCGAGGTCGTCCGCGAGCAGGCCGGCCTGCTCGCCGCCCAGCTCGAGCAGCAGGCCGCCGCCCGGCCGGAGCACGGTTGCGCTGCCCGCCAGGGCGCGGCGCAGGATGGTCGTCCCGTCCGGGCCGCCGTCGTAGGCGAGTGGCGACTCGTGGGCGAAGGTGTCGCGCTGGAGCGTGCGAAGCGCGGCCGTCGGCACATCCGGGACGACGGCCGTCACCACGTCGACCCGGCCCGTGAGCGCCGTCGGCACCGGCGCGAACAGGTCACCCGCCCGGGCGTCGACGCCGTTCGCCCGCGCGCAGGCCACCGCCCGCACGTCGACGTCCGTCGCGATCACGGTGGCGCCCGGCCGGCGGTCGGCGAGCACGGCTGCGACCGCGCCCGAGCCCGTGCAGACGTCGACTGCCGTCCCGTCCGCCGGCAGCCGCTCGGCCGCGCGCAGCGCGATCTGCTCGGTGTGCGGCCGCGGCACGTAGACGCCCGGGTCGACCCGCACCCGCAGGCCGCAGAACCCGGCGCTGCCGACGATCCACGCCAGCGGCTCCCCGGCCAGCCTGCGGCCCACGAGCGCCTGCAGCAGCCGGTCGTCTCCGGCCGCGCGGGCCTGCAGTTCCTCCGCCTCCTCGCGGGGGCTGATGAAGCCGGCGGCGGCCAGCCGATCGGCGAGGTTCGACACGGCGCCGATGCCACATCCGGGTGGAATAGTGTCCGCCGCGAATGGCCGGCCTCTCGACCCCGCTCCTCGTCGTGGTGTTCCTGGCGGCCTCACTGGCGACATGGATCGCGGGCGTCGTCCTCTCGAGCACGACCGACGAGCTGGACAACCGGCTCGGCCTGGGCGCGGCGCTCGGCGGGATGATCCTGCTCGCGATCGCCGGCAGCCTGCCCGAGCTCGTCATCACCATCACGGCGACGGCGCAGGGCAACCTCGGCCTCGCCGCCGGCAACCTGATCGGCGGCATCGCCATCCAGACGATGGTGCTCGTCGTGTGTGATGCCGCCGCGTCGGGCGAGCGGCCGCTCACCTACCTGGTGGGGTCGCTCGTGCCGGTCGTCGAGGGCATGGCCGTCGTGTTCGTCGTCGGCGAGGTGCTGCTGGGAGCCCTGCTGCCCGCCCACTACGCGATCGGGTCGGCCAGCCCGGCGTCGATCGCCATCGTGGTCACGTGGGTCGGCCTCCTGTGGGTGCTGAACCACGTCCAGCGCAATCCGCGCTGGGACGTCGTCATGCCGGGCTCGGAGCCCGGGACGCCCCGACCGCTCGGTGCGCGAGGAGCAGCATCCCAAGCGCCACGAGGGGCGCTCGCTCGCGGCGTCCTCGCCTTCTTCACGGCGGGGGCGGTCGTCACGCTGATCGGCGGCGTCGTGCTGGAGAGCGGCGGCAACCAGCTGGCCGGCCGCGCCGGGATCAACGGCGTCATCTTCGGCGCCACCGTGCTCGCGCTGGCGACGGCGCTGCCCGAGATCTCGTCGGGCATCGCCGCCGTCAGGATCGGCGACCACCAGCTGGCGACGGGCGACATCTTCGGCGGCAACGCGTTCCAGGTGTGCCTCTTCCTGGTCGCTGACCTGATCGCCGGCCGCCCCGTGCTGCCCACTGCGGGTGACCTGAACAGCTGGCTCGGCGGCCTCGGCATCGTCCTGACCGTCATCTACGTGATCGGGGTCGTCGTGCGCCCGCGGCGCTGCCTGCTGCGGCTCGGGATCGACTCGATCCTCGTCGTGATCGTGTTCGCGCTGGGCATTGTCGGGCTGTCCGCGCTGCCCACATGAGCCCGTCGGCATGCGGATTTTCGTCCGTGCCGTAAGTGGCTTGGAGTACGATGACCATGGAAGGAGTTTCCCCGTGGTGATCGTCACCATCTCGTGGCAGCTCGGCATCGACGGTGAGCGAGTGGGCGCCCTGCTCGGCGACCGCCTGGGCCTGCCCCTCGTCGACGGCGAGGTGGTCGACGCCGTGATGCACGCCCTCCGCACCGGCCGGGCGGACGCTGCCGACATGGAGCGGTTCGTGCCGACGTGGGGGGCGAACCTGGCCGTGTCTCTGCTCGCGACCGCGGGGATGCCGGCCGCCCGTGCCGACGTGATCCGGGCCGAGTGCGCCCACACCGCCGTCGAGACGGTCATCCGCGAGGCGGCCAGGCAGTCGTGCGTGATCATGGGCCGGGGTGCGTTCGCGATCCTGGCCGACCACCCCGGGGCCTGCCACGTCCGGCTGACCGCACCGGCCGGCTGGCGCGCCGCCCGGCTGGCGGCGTGCGAGTGCCTACCGGCCGAGCGGGCCGAGCGCAGGATCGAGACGGACGACCGCAACCGGGCAGCGTTCGTCCGCCACTACCACCACCGCCGCATCGACGACCCGGGCAGCTTCCACCTCGTGCTCGCAGCCGACCGCTTCCGGCCGGAGGAGCTCGTCGAGGTGATCGCGACCGCCGCCACCCACGGCGCGGCCGCACCCGCAATTCTGGGCACGGCGGTGCCGCTCGTCGTCTCCGAGCCGGTCTAGCCCGCGGCGCCGAGGCGGGTCTGCCGCCAGGTGCTCGCGCGCGGCAGCCATTCGCGCGTCATCCGCTCCGCCTCTGCGATCAGCCGCCGCGCCCCCTTCGGCGACAGCGGGTGCAGGCCGGTGATCGGCGGGGACGGCAGCACGTACAGATCGCATTCCGGCGCCCACCGGGCCAGCTCGGCGGCGGCGACCCGCCAGAAGAGCCAGTCGAGCGCGTCCATCGCCCGCGTGACCGCGCCCTCCTCGGGCGCGGGGCCGAGTGGCCAGCCCACCGGCAGCAGGTAGACGGTCGTCGCGCCGCGCTCGACCGCCGTGCCGAGCGGCGGGTCCTCGGCCAGACCGCCGTCGGCGAGCAGGCGGCCGCCGATCAGGACGGGCGGGTAGATGCCCGGGATCGCGGTCGTCGCCACCAGCGCATCGACGGCGTCGCCTCGGTCGAGCACGACCTTCTCGCGCGTCGCCAGGTCGGCGGCGACGACGCAGTAGGGAACGGCCGTGTCCTCGAGCCGGCGCACCGGCAGATGCCGCTCCAGCACGCGCCGGATGCCGCCGGCCGTGGCGAAGGCCGGCGCGCGACCGGCCAGCGCCCGCACCACAGTCGGCGCCCGCACCGGCAGCACGTCCCGCCGCCGCACCGTCGTCCACAGCCGTTCCAGGCGGGCCGGCGCGGACTCCGGGTCGGCCGCCGTCAGCGCACCGTTCAGTGCGCCCGACGACGTGCCGACGACGAGGTCGGGACGCAGTCCAGCGTCCAGCAACGGGCGCAGCATGCCGACCTGGATCGACGCGAGCGCCGACCCGCCGGCGAACACGAAGGCGGTGCGGCCGCGGCGCCTCCTCGCCGAGTCGCGTGGCGCGGTCATCCCGCTCCCGCCGCCGCCTCGGCGGCCGGCCCGTCCTCGTCGCCGTAGTGCCAGAAGGCGGGGAAGAGCACCACGATCGGCACCAGCCCGAGGATGCACAGGACGCCGCCCGACACGACCGCGGCGCGGGTGCCGAACGCCGCGGCGACCGAGCCCGATTCGACGTCGCCGACGCGGGGGCCGCCCGCGACGACCAGCGTGAAGATCGACGACATCCGACCGCGCATGGGGTCGGGCGTGGCCATCAGCATGATGGCGCTGCGGCAGACGGCGCTGACGCTGTCGGCGGCGCCTGCGATCGCGAGGCAGGCCATCGCGACGCCGAGGCTGTGAGTGAGGCCGGCCAGCGTCACGGCGACGCCCCACGCGGCGATCGCGAAGACCACGATCCGGCCCAGCCGGCGCACGTAGCCCAGCCAGCCGGTGGCGAATGCCGCCACCGTCGCGCCGGCCGAGAGGGCCGCGTAGAGCAGGCCGACGCCGGTCGCGCCGGCGTGGTAGACGGTCAGCGCCAGCGCGGGGAAGAGCGCCCGCGGCATCCCGAAGGTCATGGCCAGCAGATCGGCCGCGAAGCTCCCCATCAGCTCGCCGCGGCGCACGGCGAAGTGCAGCCCCGAGCGGACGGCCGCCAGCACCGACTCGCCCTCGGTCCCCGCCGGCGCCGGCTGGCGGCTCATGAGGGCGACCGCGCCCACCATTGCCGCGAACGTGGCCACGTCGAGCGCGTACGCCCAGCCGAGGCCGGCGAACGCGATCACGATGCCGCCGAGCGCCGGGCCGATCACCATCGTCAGCTGCGCCAGGCCGTAGTTGAAGGCGATCGCGGGCTGGATCTCGCCCGGCCCGACCAGGCTCGGGATGATCGCGGTGCGCGTCGGCCGGTCGACGCCGGACGCCGCCGCGGCGACCCCGGCGAGGACGTAGAGCGCGGCCACCGGCGGGCTGCCGGTTGCGGCTCCCAGCGCGAGCAGAGACGACGTCGATAGCTGCACGAGCTGGGCGATCTGGAGCAGCCGGCGGCGCTCGGTGCGGTCGGCCAGCGCTCCGCCGAGCAGCGACATCGCCGCCAGCGGCACGAGCTCGGCGAGACCGATCATGCCCACGGCGAACGACGAGCCCGTCAGCACGTACATCTGGTAGGGCAGCGCCACGAGCGTCACCTGGGTGCCCATCCCGGAAACGAATCCGCCCAGCGCGAGCAGGCGGTAGTCGCGTGAGTGGCGCAGCGGCCCGGTGTCGACCGCGATGGCACGCAGCCAGCGCAACCGCGGCCGGCGTGGAGGAACCTGCATCAAGCGCACGCTATCGCCGCGCGGCGCCGGGTACGCTCAGTCGCTGCGGGAGCGGCGCGTGAAGGCGGGGACGCGTACGACACAGGCCGCCGCCCCGACCACCAGGATCAGCACGAGACCGGCGACGCCGGTGTCGCCGGCGCTGTCCGCCGGCTGCACGGTCGCCAACGGGACGAGCTGGGGCGTCGCCTCGGAAGACCGCGGCGCGGCCGGACCGTGGGATAGGAACAGCCGCCGGTCGAAGGCCGCCGCGGCGCTCTCGGTGTGGGTGTCGGCGACCTGGGAGGCGTCGAGCCAGACCGGGCCGGGATGCGCGAAGCGGCGTGCGGCCAGCGCGACGCTGCGGGCGAGGCCGTTGCCGCGGCCGCCTCGCAGCAGGCGGCCATAGCCGTCCCACGGGACCGCCGAGAGCGGCTCGATCTGGACGTCGGCGCCCGTGTGCGGCGCCACGACGACCAGCCCGTCGCCGACGTACAGGGCGACGTGGAACGGCGCCCGGGTGCGGGTGTAGAGGAACGCGAGGTCGCCGGGCAGCAGGTGCTTGGGGCCGACGGCGGCCGACATCTGCCACAGCACGGCGGCCGTGGGGCGGCCGGGGAGCGCCATGCCGGCGTGGGAGTACGCGTAGTCGACGAGGCCGGAGCAGTCGAAGCCGCCCTCGGAGTGGCTGTCGCCGCCCCAGATGTACGGCCAGCCGACCTGGTCGAGCGCCGCCGAGATCACCCGCGCGCGGCCGCCGGCGGTCGCGGTGATGAGCGCGTGCGCCGCGTGGGGGAGGTGCACGGCCGGATGGTGGTGCTTCGGCTTTGGCGCGGCCGGGTGGTGATGCGTCGGCGCGGGCTTCGGCTTCGGAGCCGGCGCGGGCTTCGGCTTCGGCTCGTGCGATTGCGTCGCGGGCGGCGGGGGTGGCGGCGGCAGCGTGGCGGCGGCGCTCGCCGCGGCCAGGGTGATCGTCGTCCCGGCGGGCAGGCCGTCGTGGTCGTGCAGCAGCGTCAGGCGCAGGCCGGCGATCTCCTCCGTCAGGGTGCGGCCCTTCTTCGTCCGTGCCGACGAGACGACGTCGAGGGTGGCCCAGCCGTGCAGGTGCACCTGCATCCCCGCCTTGACGTGGATGCGCCGGCCGAGCACGAACAGGTCCTGCACGCCGCCTGTCGTCTGGTCGGTGATGGCCCCCTTCTCGTCGGTGAGCACCGTCGACGTCCACACCTTGCGCGCGCGCACGGCGCCGTGGAGCAGCCGCACGTGGCGGACGATCGCGCTGCCCGTCGCCGAGGGCGCCGCACCGGGCTTGGCGGCGGCGTTCGCCCGTGCCCAGGTTGCCCGGACCGCCGCGCCGTCCTGGTAGGGGCCGTTCTTGGAGGCGGGCCCGGCGACGGTGACGAGGCCCGTGCCCGCCGCGGTCGCGCCCGGCGCGAGCACGGAGACCGCCTCGGCCGACGCCTGCGCGGGTGAGCCCGCCGCGGCCGCCGCGCCGGCAGGGCCGGACACTGCGACGACAAAAGCCGCCGCACACAGTCCAAGCCACCAGCGACCCCACAATCGCACCTTCGGACCTCCCATGCCGCCCTCAACCGGCATGATGCCACGTTTCCCCGGCAGGGCCGAGCGGTAACGTGTCAGGCGCCACACTCGCGGAGCTAGTGGAACCGCGACGCGGCCGACCGCGTACGCGCGAGCGGGAGCTGCTTGCGCTGCCACAGGCCGACCTCGAACGCGATGATCCCGAGCAGACCGGCCGCCGCCCAGAACAGCTCGGCGCGGAGCGGATGGTGGTGGTGCGCGCTGGTGCCGCAAACCGTCGCGGCGCGCGTCGGGCAGGACGGCCGCGGCGAGGTGTCCTGCCACGTCACGATGCCGGCGATCAGGAACGCGATCGCGAGCGCGGCGATCACGAGCGGCACGGCCCATCGGCGAGAACGTGTCACGTCGAGCACGGTACCACCTTCGCCTTCGCCCGTGGGCGGTGGCCCGGCGATCCGTGGTTCGGGTTACGCGGCGGCGCGGTGCTGGGCGGCCAGATGGGCCGCGAAGTCGGCCGCGGGCATCGGCCTGCCGAACAGGAACCCCTGGCCCAGCGGGCAGCCGCGGGCGATCAGGAACGCGAGCTGCTCCTCGGTCTCGATGCCCTCTGCCAGGCACTGCAGGCCGAGGTTGCGCGCGAGATCGATCATCGCCTCGATCAGGATGGCGGCGCCGCGATCGCCGGGGATGTCGGCGGTGAAGCTGCGATCGATCTTGAGCGTGTTCACGCGCAGCTGGCTCAGCCGTCCGAGCGAGGAGTGGCCGATGGCCGAAGTCGTCGATCGCGAGCCGCAGGCCGCGCGCGTGGAGCTCGGCCAGCACCGGCTCGAGGTCGGCCACCTGTGCCATCACGGCGTCCTCGGTGATCTCGATCATCATCCGGTCGGCGTTCAGGCCGAAGGCCTCGATCGTGGACATGACCTGGCGCATGGCGGTCGGCTGCCAGAAGGCGGGCGGCAGGTTCACCGAGACGAACAGGTCGTGGCCGGCGTTGCGCCAGTCGCGGCTCTGCCCGCAGGCCTCGTCGACGACCCAGTCGGTGATCGGGCGGATCAGGCCGGTGCGCTCGGCGATCGGCAGGAACGCGGCCGGGGCGAGCAGGCCGCGGTCGGGATCGTTCCAGCGGATCAGGGCCTCGGCGCCGACGGTGCGGCGATCGGCCAGGCTGACGAGCGGCTGGTAGTGCAGCTCGAGCTCGTCCCGGCGGGCAGCGTGGCGCAGCCGCCCGGCCAGCGAGAGCTCGCGGCTGGGGTCGCGGTCGCTGGGCCGGTAGAGCTGGAATCCGTCCCGGCCCGCGTCCTTCGCAGCGTAGAGGGCGATGTCGGCATGCTTCAGGAGCGTCTCGGCCGAGTCCGCGTCATCGGGGTAGACGCTCGCGCCGATGCTGGCGGTGACCACGAGCTCGACGTCGCCGAGCATGAACGGCTCGAGCAGTGCGTCGCGCATCTTGGCGGCGATCCGCTCGGCGGCGGTGCGCATGTGGGCGTGGGTCTGGCTGCGCGGCGTGCGGGCGTCCCCGCGGCCGGCGATGAGGATGAGGAACTCGTCCCCGCCCTGGCGGGCGACCACGTCGCCGGCACGGGTGACACGCCGCAGGCGCCGGGCCACCTCCTGGAGAAGGTCGTCGCCGATCGTGTGGCCGAAGTTGTCGTTGATCAGCTTGAAGTCGTCAAGATCCACGTAGAGGACTGCGGCTGCGCCCGCGTTGCGGTCGGCCGTGGCGATCGCCGTCGCCAGATGCTCCTGGAACAGGGTGCGGTTGGGCAGGTCGGTGAGCGCGTCGTGGTAGGCCAGGTAGGCCAGCCGGTGCTCCGCCTGCTTGCGGACGGTGATGTCGAAGATCGCGCCGTCGAGGAACTCGACGTCTCCCGCCGGCCCGAAGATGCCGCGGCCGCGCTCGTACACCCACCGCACCGACCCGTCGGCGTGCACGATCCGGTACTCGAGCACGAACGCGTCGCGGCGCTCGAGCGCCTCGCCGACGTCGTGCTCCACCAGCTCGCGGTCGTCCGGGTGGATGACGCTCGCGAACGTGCGCACGCTGCTGCCGACGAACTCGGCCGCCGGGTAGCCCGTGATCGGCTCGATCTCCTCGCTCAGGAACTGCATCGCCCAGTCGCTCTCCGGAGAGCAGCGGTAGATGGCCCCCGGCACGTTGGAGATCAGCGCCTCGAGGCGGTGCGCGTCCCACATACCGGCGCCGGTGAAATCGGAGTGGTGCATCGTCCGGGTGTTCGGCCGGGAATGAAATGTGGGCACCACCCGAAAAGGGGATCGCCAAGAAGCGAATCTTCTCAGCCTATTCTCAGATCAGTCTCCGGGTTTGTTCACAGTGCTCGGGCATCATGCCGGTACTCAAGCGCACAGACGCGGTACCCGGGCCGCCGGCCCGTCCGCTCCTCCCGAAAGGTACGAATCACCATGAGAACCCCCATCGCCGTCGCCGCGTTGCTCGCCTCGGCCGGGCTCGGGGCCTCCGTGGCGGCGGTCGCCGTCCACGAGGCGGACGGCGGCAACAACACCACGATCATCCGCCGGCCGGCGGTGACCGTGAACGCGGCCCCGGCCGCCACCACCTCCCCGGCCGGAGGCATGAGCGTCAGCGAGATCTACCGGAAGTCCGTCCCCGGAGTCGTCGAGGTGCTCGCGACCGGCCAGACCAGCGGCAGCGGTTTCTTCGGCGGCCAGACCGAGAGCGCCCAGGGCACCGGCTTCCAGGTCGACACCAAGGGCGACATCGTCACCAACTACCACGTGGTCGAGAACTCCGACTCGGTGCAGGTACGCCTGAACGATGGCCACACCTTCCCCGGCCGCGTGATCGGCCGTGACCCCGCCAAGGACCTCGCCGTCATCCGCATCAGCGCGCCGTCCGACGAGCTCACACCGCTGCACTTCGCCGACTCCTCGGCCGTGCAGGTGGGTGACTCCGTCGTCGCCATCGGCGATCCCTACGGCCTGCGCAACACCGCGACGGCCGGGATCGTGAGCGCGCTCCATCGCACGATCGTCTCGCCCAGCAACGCCAAGATCACGGGCATCATCCAGACGGACGCCGCCATCAACAGCGGCAACAGCGGCGGGCCGCTGCTCGAACTCCGCGGGCCAGGTCATCGGCGTCAACAGCCAGATCGAGTCCGGGTCACAGAGCGGCGGCGCCGGCGGAGGCAACATCGGCATCGGCTTCTCGATCCCGTCGAACACCGTCGCGAGCGTCGCACGCAACCTGATCGAGACGGCGAAGTCGAAGCCCTACGTCGGCATCGTCCTCGTCACGGTGACCCCGTCCGTCGCAAACGCGACCGGGATGAGCGCGGGCGTCGAGATCGTCGCCGTCACGAAGGGCGCCCCCGGCTCCCAGGCCGGCCTGCAAGGCGCGACCGGCACCAAGACGATCGAGGGCACCCGGTTCGAGACCGGCGGTGACGTCATCACGCACATCGACGGCACGGCGGTGCACAGCGCCGACGAGCTGATCGCCCAGATCTCGACGAAGAAGCCCGGCCAGCAGATCCATCTGCAGATTGTCCGCGGCGGCAAGACGAGCACCATCACGGTGACTCTCGGCAGCAACTAACCCCACCTCGGGGTGAACAGACGGCGGGTCGCCCTCGGGCCTGGGGGCGGCCCGCCGCAACGCGTTCGGGGTGTGTCGGGGCCACGCCCCGCGCGCGGGGCCTGGCCCCGTGTGGTGGTACGGCGGGGCGTTCTATGCTCCCGACATGATCTCCGGCGAGGCTCGCGAACGCCCACCGGCCGCGGGCGGAGCCACCGGGAATGCGCTCCCGCCGGGGCCCGGCGGGCCGGCCTGGGCCAACTTCGCCCGCTACCTGCGCGATCCGCTGCGGACGATGGACGGGTTCGCTGCCGACCACGGCGGCGTCGCCTACGTCCGCTTCCCTGGTGGCCACAGCTTCTTCTTCGTCAGCGACGCCGACCTCGTCCGGCGGGTGCTCGTCGACGACAACTCGGCCTTCGTGAAGGGGCGGGCGCTGCGGGCGGCCAAGCGCCTGCTCGGCGAGGGCCTGCTCACGAGCGAAGGCGCCGACCACCTGCGCCGGCGGCGGTCGATCCAGCCGGTGTTCGGGCACGAGCGCATCGCCCACTACGGCGACGCGATGATCGCCGCCGCCGAGCACGTCTCCGCCGGATGGTCCGACGGCGCCGAGATCGACATCCACGGCGAGATGACCCGGGTCGCCCTGCGGGTTGTCGGGCGCACGATCTTCGACGCCGACGTCGAGTCGGAGGCGCCCGAGATCGGCGCCGTGCTCGACGCGGGCATGCGCGTGTTCCACCGCTTCCTGCTGCCGGGCGCCGAGCTCCTCTGGCGGATGCCGCTCCCGGCCACGCGCCGCTTCAACGCGGCCAAGCGCGACATCGACGTCTTCCTCGAGCGCCTGGTCGCCGAGCGGGCGGCCGGCGGTGGCGGCGACGATCTGGTGGCCGTGCTGCGCGGGCTGCGGGACGAGCAGGGAGAACCGGCGCTCGACGACGCCGAGATCCGCGACGAGGCGATCACGCTGATGCTGGCCGGCCATGAGACGACCGCCCAGGCGCTGACCTGGACGTGGTTCCTGCTGCACCGCAATCCGGCCGCGTGGGAGGCCATGCGGGCCGAGCTGGCGGCGCAGCTCGGCGGGCGGCCGCCGGCGCCGGCCGACTTCGCCCGGCTGCCGTACACCCAGGCGGTGTTCCGCGAGGCGCTGCGCCTGTACCCGCCCGTCTGGGCGCTCGCGCGGATCGCGACCCGGCCGTATGCCCTCGGGCCGTACGCCGTGCCCGAGGGCGGGACGATCGTGATGAGCCAGTGGGTCGTCCAGCGCAGCGAGCGCTACTACCCTGATCCGCTGCGGTTCGCGCCGGAGCGCTGGCTGGACGGGCCGGCGCCGGCACCCGGCGCGTACTTCCCGTTCGCAGCCGGCCCGCGCATGTGCATCGGTGAGCGCTTCGCGATGCTCGAGGGGACGCTCGTGCTCGCGGCGATCGGCCGCAGCTGGCGAGTCGTCCCCGGCGGGGCGGACACGCCGCGGATCGACGCGCGCTTCACGCTGCGGCCACGGCACGGCCTCCCGGCCACGGTGCGGGCGGCGTGACGCCCGCCGCAGCGGGCTTCGGCGCGCGCCTGGCGGCGCGCGAGTTCGTCGTGACGTCCGAGCTCGTGCCGCCGCGCGAGGCCGACGCCGCGGCGATCGAGCGGTCGGTCGAGCAGCTCTCGTTCGCCGACGCGCTCAACATCACCGACCTGCCCCGCGCTCGCCCGCGCGTGTCGGCCCTGGCCGCCGCCGCGATCGCGATCCGGGCCGGAGCCGAGCCGATCCTGCAGATGACGAGCCGCGACCGCAACCGGATCGCGCTCGCGTCCGACGCGCTTGGCGCGGCCGCGCTCGGCGTGGGCGCCGTGCTCCCGCTGGGCGGCGACCCGCTGCCGGAGGGAGTCCCGGGGAAGGCGGTCGGCGACCTCGACGCCGGCGGGCTCGTGCAGCTCCTGGTCGACCTCTCGAACGGCCTGCTTCCGGACGGCTCGAAGCTGGACGGCGACCCGCCGCAGCTGCTCGTGGGGGCGGCCGCGTCGCCGAAGTTCACGCCGGCCGCCTCGCTCGCCGCCAAGATCGCCGCGGGCGCGTCGTTCGTGCAGACGCAGGTCGTCCTCGACGCCGACGCGTTTGCCGGCTGGGTCGAGGGGCTGCGCGAGATCTCGGCGCTGGCCGGCGCGCCGCTCCTGCCGAGCGTCGTCGTCCCCGCGTCGGCGCGATCGGTCGAGCTGGTCGGCGGGTTCGGCGCCCAGGTGGCGCCCGGCGTCGCCGAGCGGGCCGAGGCCGGTGAGGGCGAGGCGGTCGCCCGCGAGATCGTGACGCGGCTCGTCGCCATTCCCGAGGTGCGCGGCGTGCACGTGCTCTCGATCGGGTCGGACGCCGCTGCGGCCGCCCGCCTGGCGGCGTTCGTACGGGAGGCCGCCACCGGCTGACCGGTTCTCGATTGCCAGCAGAGTTAGATGCGACTAAACTCAGAGTTGGCATGGTTAGCGAATCGGCTCAGGACTATCTAAAGGCAATCTGGAAGCTCGAGCGCACGGGCGACATGTCGACGAGCGCGCTGGCCGAGTCGCTCGGCGTGACGCCCGCCTCGGCCACCGCGATGCTGAAGAAGCTGGCGACGCTCGGCCTTGTCGTGCACGAGCCCTACCACGGCGCCACCCTGACCCCGGCCGGCGAGCGTATGGCGCTCGAGGTCGTGCGCCACCACCGCCTGCTCGAGCTCTACCTGATGCAGGCGCTCGGGCTGTCGTGGGATCAGGTGCATGCGGAGGCGGAGCGGCTCGAGCACCACCTCTCCGACGAGCTCGAGGCCCGCATCGACGAGGCCCTCGGCTTCCCGACGCGCGATCCACACGGCGATCCCATCCCGTCCCCGGAGCTGCTGCTCGTGCGCGACGAGGTCGTGCCCCTGAGCGACCTCGCGGCGGGCAGCATGACGGTCGTCCGGCGCGTGCCCGACGGCGATCCCGAGCTGTTGCGCTATCTGGCCTCGCTCGGCCTCGTGCCGGCCGAGGAGGTGACCGTGGTCGAGCAGGCGCCGTTCGACGGCCCGGTCACGGTCGAGGTGCGCGGCAGCCGCCACGCGATCGGTCGGTCGCTGGCCGCCCGGATCGAGGTGGGAGCCGAGCATGCCGCCACCGGCTGAGTCCGCAGCCCTGCCGCTGTCGTCGGCCCCCGTCGCCCTGCCGGGCGAGCGGCGCGTGCTCGAGGCCGCCGAGCGGTCGCTGAACGGGGAGCGCCGCGGCATACGGGCGGTCTGGCCGTTCCTGGGGCCTGCGTTCATCGCCGCCGTCGCGTACGTCGACCCGGGCAACTTCGCCACCAACCTCGCCGGCGGCGCCAAGTTCGGCTACCTGCTGCTGTGGGTGATCCTGGCCTCGAACCTGATGGCCATGCTGATCCAGTCGATGAGCGCCAAGCTCGGCATCGCGACCGGGATGAACCTGCCCGAGGTGTGCCGCTCGCAGTTCCCGCGGCCGGTCACGTTCGGCCTGTGGGTGCAGGCGGAGCTGATCGCGATGGCGACCGACCTGGCCGAGTTCATCGGCGCCGCCCTCGGCCTGAACCTGCTGTTCGGCGTACCGCTGGTGTGGGCGGGCCTGCTCACCGGCGTGTTCGCGTTCGGGATCCTGGCGCTGCAGACGCGGGGCGGGTTCCGCCATCTCGAAGCCGTGATCGTCGGCCTGGTCGGGTTGATCGTGGCCGGGTTCGCCTTCGAGGTCTTCAACGCGACCCCCTCGCCGCACGGGATTGCCCACGGGCTGTTCGTCCCCGGGTTCGACGGCTCCGAGAGCGTCGTCCTCGCCGCCGGCATCCTCGGCGCGACGGTCATGCCGCACGTGATCTACCTGCACTCCGCCCTGACGCAGCGGCGCGTGGTCGGCGCGACGCCGGCCGCCCGGCGGCGGATCTTCCGCTTCGAGCTGATCGACGTCATCATCGCGATGTCGATCGCAGGCGCCGTCAACATGGCGATGCTGATCACCGCGGCCGCCGTCTTCCACGCGAACGGCTTCACCGGGGTGGACGGGATCGAGCAGGCGTCGCACATGCTCGGCAAGGTGGTCGGCTCCCACGCCGACACGATGTTCGGGATCGCGCTGCTCGCCTCGGGGCTCTCCTCGTCGTCGGTCGGCACGCTCGCGGGCCAGGTCGTGATGCAGGGTTTCGTGCGCCGGTCGATCCCGCTCTTCCTGCGCCGGGCGGTGACGATGGCGCCCGCGATGGTCGTGCTCGCAGTCGGGCTCAACCCATCCAAGGCGCTCGTGCTGTCGCAGGTTGCGCTCTCCTTCGGCATCCCGTTCGCCCTGATCCCGCTGGTCATCTTCTGCCGTAACCGCAAGCTGATGGGCACGCTCACGAACAGGCGCATCACGACGGTGGCCGCGGTCGGCGTCGCGGCCGTGATCGTCTGCCTGAACGTCTTCCTGCTCGTCCAGACCTTCGCAGGCCTCTTCTAGGCCGCTAGCGCGCGTCGCCGCGGGCGACAGCGGCGTCGATCCAGCTCGAGAGCGCCCGCGAGGAGGCGACCGCGACGGCGGCGCCGGCCGGGGCGAGCAGTGCCGCGGCGATCGCCGTTGCACGGGTCGACAGCGCCGGGGCGGCGAGCACGGCGGGGAGGTCGAGCAGGACGGCGCCGGCCAGGGCGGTGCGCACGGTGGTCATATCTCGTACTTCGGTGCGGCGGCAGCAGACTTGAGCCCCCGACAGGGCCATCCCCTGCGCCGAGAGCCGGACGCTCAGAGGGCGTGCGCTGCTGTCAGGAGCTCGTCGATGTCGGGCACCTCGTCGTCGCCATAGCGCCAGGTGGCCCGGACGACCGCGTCGCCGTCGACGAGGAAGCAGCTTCGCACCGGGGTGTCCTCGAGCCCGTCCAGGTTCTGGCTGACGCCGAACGCGCGTACCGCCGCCGCCGTCCAGTCCGAGAGCAGCGGAAAGGTGAGCCACTGCTGCTCGGCGTAGCGCTTGTGCGAGTAGGGACTGTCGCGTGAGACCGCGAACAGGCGCACCCCGGCCTCCGTGAACTCGTCGCTCCTGTCACGCAGGAGCCGCAGCTGCGTCCGTCAGGTGCCGGTCCAGTCGTACAGGTAGAACGAGAGCAGGAACGGTCCGTCGGCGGCCAGGTCGGCGATGTCGACCGGCTTCACGTCCTGGTCGAAGACGATGACGCTCGGGAGGGCGCTGCCAGGCTGCACGCGGGCAGGCTACCAGCGGGTGGCGAGGGCGGGACATCCTCAAGAACGGGGAGGGCGGGCCGATCCATCTCTGTGGTGGTCACCGCTCTTCACCGGCCGGCTGCACTCGTCGTGGGCATGCTCGCGTGCGCAGGCCTGCTCGCGTTCGCCGAGTGGGGCACGGGCGGCGGAGGCAGCGGCGGGCCGGCGGTCAGGGTCGTGCAGATCACCGAGCACGACTTCCACATCGCCGCGCCGCGGCGGATCGCGCCGGGCCGCGTCCGCTTCGTGGTGACGAACAACGGCCCCGATCTGCACGAGCTGATCGTGGTGCGCGATCCCACGGGCGCTCCGCTGCCGATGCGGGCCGACGGCCTGACCGTGGACGAGGACGCGCTCGATCCGGAGACGGTCGGGTCGCTCGAGCCGGGCGCCCCGGGGAGCGTTCGCGGACTGACGCTGCGACTGCGGCCCGGCCGCTACGAGATCTTCTGCAACATGGCCGGCCACTACATGGGCGGGATGCACGCCGTCCTCCTGGTCGGGTAGCCGGCATGCGCGCGCCTGCATTCAGCCCGTACGCGGCCCGCGGCCGCCGCCCGATCGCAGCCATCCTGCTCACGTTCGCCCTCTGCTCGACGGCGAGCATCGGCCTCTCGATCTGGGAGACGGCCCGCTCCCAGCACCGCGCCGACGTCCTCCGCGTCGCCGAGCGCCAGCAGACGCTCGCCTCCGAATACGTCCAGCAGGTGATACTCGCCCGTGCCGGCCGTCAGGCCGACCCCGAGCTGACGGCGACGATCCTGCGCCTGAGCACCGACGCCCTGCTCGACGGCGGCGACGCGCCCGCCGTGCCGGGCAACGACGACGACGCGAGCCTCTCGCCCACGACCGACCCGACGGTGCGCGCCCAGCTGCACCAGGAGCGCCGGCTCGTCGACGACATGACCGAGACCGGGGCCGCGTACCTGGCCGGCCGACCGGTGACGTCGGTGCCGCTCACGGCACACGAGCACCTGACCGCGACGGACCCGCTCACACGCCTGCGCGTGCTGTCGATGCTGGCGGCCGACGTCGCCCTGAACACGTCGCGCACGATCGTCGCCGAGAGCGATTCGAACATCACGAACCTGATCGTCATGCAGGCGGTGCTGGGAGTTGTCGGGCTGCTGGTTTCGCTCACGCTCGCGCTGGCCCTCGTCGCCGCCACCCGCCGCCAGACGGCCCACTTCCGCAGCATCGTCGACTCGTCGACCGACCTCGTGATCGTGCTCGGCGACGGTGGCTGCCGCCACGTCAGCCGTTCGGTCACGGCCATGCTCGGCGTGTCCGAGGACGCCGTCCTCGGCAACGGCATCGTCCGCTTCCTGCACCCCGACGACCGCGCCCTCGTGCGCTCCGCCCAGCACAGCGGCCGGGCCGAGGAGATCGTGTTCCAGCTCGTCAACCAGCACGGCGAGTGGCGCACCCTGGAGGCTCACGTCACCGACCTGCGGCAGGACCGCCGGATCCGCGGCGTCGTCCTGAACGCCCGCGACGTCACCGAGCGCGTGCGGCTGCAGGACGAGCTCGTGCGCCAGGCCTACCACGACGGCCTCACCGGCCTTGCCAACCGCAGCCTCTTCCGCGACCGGCTCGAGCAGGCGCTCGCGCGCGCGGCCCGGGCCGGCGGCCCCGTGGGCGTGCTGATCCTCGACCTGGACGGGTTCAAGCAGGTGAACGACACCCTCGGCCACGATGCCGGCGATCAGCTTCTGCGCGTCGTCGCCGACCGGCTGAACGAGACCGTCCGCACCACGGACACCGTCGCCCGCTTCGGCGGCGACGAGTTCGCGGTCCTGCTCGATCAGACGGACGAGGCGCTGGCGGTGAGCGTGGCCCGGCGGGCGCTGGCCCGGCTGACCGAGCCGGCCGTCGTCGGCGGTCGCGAGCTGCAGGTGACCGCCAGCATCGGCATCGCGCTGCACGCCGGCGAGTGCGGTGGCGACGAGCTCGTCCGCAACGCAGACGTGGCCATGTACGCGGCCAAGGACGCCGGTCGCGGCCGCCACGAGGTGTTCCGCAGCGAGATGGCCCGGGACCCCGACGAGCTGCTCGGGCTCGACAACGAGCTGCGCACGGCGCTCGCCCGCAACGAGCTCTCCGTCCACTACCAGCCCGAGATCTCGCTGTCGGACGGGACGATCGTGGGCGTCGAGGCGCTGGTGCGGTGGACGTCGCCGACCCGCGGCCCCGTCGGGCCCGACGTCTTCATCCCGGTGGCCGAGTCGTCCGGCCTGATCGCGGCGCTCGGCGAGCTCGTCCTGCGCGAGGCATGCGGCGTCGCCGCCCGCTGGCTGCGCGACAGCACGGTCGGCGACGACTTCGTCATGTGGGTCAACGTCTCCGGCAAGCAGCTCACCATGGGCGGCGTTCCGGCGGCCGTCGACCGCGCGCTGCGCTCGGCCGGCCTGCCCGCGCGGAACCTCGGGCTCGAGGTGACCGAGACGGCCATCGTCCCCGGCGGCGCCGCCGACCGCGCCCGCGTCGAGCTGCAGCAGCTGCACGACGCCGGCGTCCGCATCGCCATCGACGACTTCGGCACCGGCTTCTCGTCGCTGGCTCAGCTGCGCCACTTCCCTGTCGACATGATCAAGGTCGACCGCTCGTTCGTGCAGGGCGTCGAGCGCGACGCGAAGGACACGGCGATCACGACCAACGTCGTCGCGCTCGCCCACGCGCTCGGCCTGGTCGCCGTCGCGGAGGGCATCGAGACCGACGGCCAGCTCGCGCACATGCGCACCGTCGGCTGCGATATCGGCCAGGGCTACCTGTTCTCGCGGCCCGTGCCGGCCGACGAGATGACCGCGTTCCTGCGCGGCGCCCGCGACGAGGGCGCGCAGGCCGCCTAGCTTCGGACCAGGGTCTTGCCGGCCGGGCGCTCGCCGGCGGGCTCGTCGTCGGCCGGCTCATCGTCGGCGAGCTCCCGCATCGCTGCGACCAGGACCAGCGTCGCCCCGGCGCAACCGGCCGCCGCGAGCACGTAGACGCCGCGCACGCCGATCAGGTGGAGCATGAACCCCGCCGTCGGGAACGACAGCGCGAAGGCCCCCATCGCGGCAGCCTCGGTCGCCGCCGTCGCCCGCGAGCGCACGGCATCCGGCGTGCGACGTTGCAGGATGCCCTGCTCGGACACCATGACGGCGCCGTCGGCAAGTCCGGCCACGGCCATGCCGATGAGCGCGAAGCCGAAGGCCGGCGCCACGGCGACGACCGCGAAGCCCGCGCCGATGCAGGCGCAGCCCACGACCATGGCAGCGCGCTCGTTGCGCTCGGCCAGTGGGCGCCCCAGGAATGACCCGGCGATGCCGCCGCCGCCCCAGCAGGCGGCCAGGAATCCGTAGCCGACCGACCCGACGCCGAAGGAGCGCGCCAGCGGCAGCTCGGCCACGAGGATCGGTCCAAGCAGGAACAGGAGCACGACCCACGCCAGCAGGATCAGGCGCAGGACCGGGTCGGCCAGCACGAACCGGAATCCGGCGCGGATGCCTGAGTGCTCGTCGGCGTCAGCCCGGTTGGGGTCTGCGAACCGGCCCCGCACCGACCAGATCAGCGCCGCGGACAGCGCGAAGCAGACGGCGTTGCCTGCGAAGACCGCTGCCGGCGAGACGACGCCCGCGATCACACCGCCCAGCATCGGCCCGAGCAGCGCGCCGGCGTTGCGCCCGACCGAGACCGTGCTGTTCGCCCAGGCGACGTCGTGCGGCTCGACCAGGTTCGGCACGGCCGCCGTCGACGCCGAGAAGTACGGCGACTGAGCGATGGCGCTCATCAGCGCGAGGACGACGAGCGCGACCGGGCTGCCCGTGATCGCCATCCCGGCCGCCACGACGGCCGCGGCGAGCTCCGACGCGATCATCACGCGGCGACGGTCGAAGCGGTCGCCGAGGGTGCCCATGAGCGACGTGGCCGCGCCCTCCGCGCCGATCGCGGCGAAGAGGGCTGCCGACATCCACGCCGTCGAGTGCGTCGATGCGTAGATCGCGACCATGAGCGCGATCCAGGCAGCCTCCGTGCCGGTCACCGAGATGACGCGGGCGGCGGCGAGACGGCGGATTGCGATGCGAGGCTGGGTGGGCACGAACGGGGACTCCTGGACGGTCGACGGGGTCGCTGCGGCGCGCGGTGCGCCGCGCGCCGGTCAACTGTCGGAAGTCGGTGCCACGGCCGTAACCTAGCCGTCCCCGCCCGTCCCCGCCAGCAGCCGTCGCCGCAGCGGATCGTCGCGGAGGATGTCCGCCATGGCCGGGACACATGCGGCGACCAGCGCCAGCCCGGCGGTGAACGACACGATCGCCGCGGCCCTGGCTACCGTCGCCGGCAGCGCGGAGAGCACGAAGCCGCGCGTGAAGGCCTCGATCTCCGGCAGGGTGAAGACGGCTGCGAGGGCGCCGACGATCCCGGCCACGGCCATGCGGGCATTCCCGGACGCCGCGGCCACCGCGGCCGCGACGAGCAGGATCGTGACGGCGGCGTACGCCGCGGCCAGCGCGAGCACGAGGGGGGAGGGCCGCCCGTCGACCAGGACGCCGATCCAGCCGACGAGCCAGGCGCCGACGGCGAGCGGGAGCAGCCCGGCGGCGAGCCTGCGGTGAAGCGGCCGGCGGCCGTATCTCGCCCCAGCGATCACGGCGGCGAGCGGGACCAGCAGCGCCGCGAGCCACGGCCATGGGGACGGGCCGGTCGCGAACCACTCCCAGCCCGTCAGGCGCGCCCGGCGGCCGTCGACGACCAGCGGGATCGACCACGGCGCCACCCGCCGCGGCGTCGCACTGCCGTCCGGGACGGACGGCCGCGGGCGCAGGCGGTTCTCGTGCCACGCGTAGGTGTGGCCGGACGAGACCCGCCGCCACACCGGGCCGGCGGCCGATTTGACGGCGTCGGAGCTCGAGACGACCCCGGTCGACCAGGCGGTCGGCGACGCCGCGTTCGCGGCCACGCCCGCCGCCGAGAAGCGCAGGAACGGCTCCCCGAGCAGCCCGAGGACGACGGCCTGGTGACCGCTCGCGACGGTCAGCTCGAGCTTCAGGTCGCCGCCGAGCACCCGGGCGCGCACCCCGGACACGGGTGGCCGCAGACCGGCCACGCGGGCCTCGAAGTCGGTGGCGATGCGCCCGCCGGTGTGCGCGTACGCGGTCGCCGGCGCCACGAAGGCGAGGGCGACGGCGAGGAGCGCCGACCGGCACGCCATGCGCGCGATCGACTCGATCCGGGAAGGGCCGTGGTGCCCCACGATGCTCGCCCACTTCTACCACGCCGCGGTAGCCTTCGACCATGGGCGCGTCTCCGAAGCCCGTTGGCCCCGTCCCGCCCCGGCGGCGGGCGGCGGTCGAGGCCGCCGTGCTCGCGCTCGTCGTGGCCGCCGTCGCGCTTGCGGTGCTCCTGGCCGTCTCGCCGGATTCGAAGGGCGCCGCCGCCTCGGGTTCGAACGGCGCGGCCGGGCCAGGCCTGCGCTGGACCCTGCACAACACTCCTGCGCCGGCCGTGAAGCTTCCCGACCAGGACGGCAGGATGACGAGCCTCGCCGCCTTGCACGGCCACACGGTGCTGCTCACGTTCCTCGACTCTCGCTGCACGAACCTGTGCCCGATCGAGGGCTCACAGCTGGCCGCCGTGCAGCGGCGGCTGCCGGAGGGCAAGCGCCCGGAGCTGGTCGTGATCAGCGTGAACCCCGCGGACACCCGCGCGTCGGTGGCGAAGTTCGTCCGCCAGGCGGACTGGACGCAGCCGTGGCGGTGGCTGCTGGGGTCGCGCAAGACGCTCGCGCCGGTGTGGCAGGCGTACCACATCGGCGTGCGCCTGAGCCACGGGCAGGCCGTCCAGACCGGGAAGACGACGATCCGGGTCGCCGGCAGCATCGTCCACACGATCGCGCTCTATGTGATCGACGCGAACGGGCGGGAGCGGTACGGCTACCTGCCGCCCTTCCGGCCGGCCGCCGGTGGCGTCGGCGGTCTCGTCCCTCACGCCCGCGTCCTAGCCGGTCAGACCGCGTCCGCCGGGCCTTCGGCGGTGGGCTCGTCGGAGAGCAGGCGCATCAGCGCGAAGGCGATCACCGTCAGCAGCACGACGTTGGACTCGATCGCCATCGCGACGCCCGCGATCTGCTGGTCGGCGAGTGCGCTGATGTCGCCCAGCTTCGGTGTGTGCTCGTAGAAGCTGTAGAGCGGGGAGTTGGCCAGGTAGATGAAGAGGCTGAGCGGGCTGATGGCGAGGAAGGCGATGGCCAGGTACGAGACCTTGCCCACGGGAGAGAGGTAGCCGGAAACGATTTCAGGCCACCAGAACATGAGCCCTGAGATGACGAAGGCGAGGTGCTCGAAGCCGAGCGCCCACTCGTGCCGGAGGGCGTAGTCGTAGAAGGCAGGGATGTGGGTCGCATACCACGTACCAACCACAGCCGAGCGCGACCGGCGGGTTCGCGAGCACGGACACCCACCGCCGCCGGCCCAGGTCGCGCGCCATCGCGACGCTCAGGCCGAGCAGGAAGAGCGGCGGCGCCCAGTCGCCCAGCATCACGTTCTGGAGCAGGTGGAAGCTCAGCATCGAGTGCAGCGCCAGGTGCTCGATCGGCGAGAACAGCGCCAGGGCCGTCACCGCGATCCCGGCCGCGAACGCCCACCGCCGCAACGGCGGGACGGGCCGGCCGCGGCGTTCGTACGCCCGCACCACCACCACGTAGTCGACGGCGACCACCACCAGCCCCACGATCCACGCCGGGTCGAACACGAACTGCCAGGGGTGAACCACGGATGGACACTACTCTCCGGGCCCATGGTCCAGAGCGTGCTCGCCCGCGCCGTGCTCGCGGCCTCGCTGGTCGTTGCGGCCTGTGCTGCGACCGCGGCTCCGGCGCTGGCCGACGGCGATCCGGCCAGCGACGTGCTCCTGTTCCAGCCGGCGTTCTTCCCCTATGCGCCGCCGTCGGCGGGTGCGAAGGCCGAGCTGCTCGGCGCGGTGGCCGCGGCGAAGAAGGCCGGCTACGCGATCCGGGTGGCGGTGATCCAATCGCGCCGCGACCTCGGCGCCGACCCTGAGCTGTACGCCAAGCCGCAGCTCTACGCCCGTTTCCTCGACGCCGAGCTGCGCTCTGCGGGCTACTTCGGCGCGCTCGCCGTGGTGATGCCGCAGGGCTTCGGGGTCGCTCCGGGGGACGGCTGACGCACGACCGCAAGCGCTTCGTCCTCCGACCGATCGCGCCGCTCCTGCGAGCCGTCAAGCCGCTCCAGCCGCCGAGAACGACGGATCCGGACACCCTCACGGCCGCCGGCGTGACCGCCGTCAAGGCGATCTCGGCCGCCGCCGGCCACCCCATTCGCGGGCCGATCGCGAAGGTGCAGCCGTCCGGGTCGGGATCGTCCGGCTCGGGCTCGTCGTTCACGTCGATCGGGCTCGCCGGCGGCCTGGGAGTGGCCGCGCTCGCCGCGATCGCCCTGATCGGCCTCGGCATCCGCCGCGGCCGCCCCACGGAACCGGATGAGTAGCTTTGGCATACTGCGTCCGATGCGCGCGAACTGGCTCGCACGGGCCCTGGCGGTCACCGGACTCTCCGCGATCTCCGCGGTCGCGGCGCACGAGGGCCCGGCCGCGCTCGTCGCAGGTCGTCCGCTCCTGCTCGCGCTCGCCGGAGCGGCCGTCGCGGCGCTCGGCGTGGCGGCCCTGCTCGCCTCGGCCGCCTCGCGTGCGGCCCGCGCAGCCCGCGTCGGCCGCGGCGATCTGCTCGCCGCCCGGCTCGACCTCGACACGGCGCCCGGCGCGTCGGCGCTCGTCGCCGCCCTGCTCGTCTGCCAGGCCGGCGCCCACCTGGCCCTCACCCTGGCCGGTGTCGCCGCGCACGGCGGGACGCCCGCGCCGATCGCGCTGCATGTGCTGCTTGCGCTCGCTGCGGCAGCGGTCCTGCTCGGCGTCGAGCGGTTGCTGGGCTCGGCCGGCCAGACCCTGGCCGAAGCGATCGCCGCAGCCGTCCGCCGGCTCGACCGCAGCCCGCGGCCGGCCGTGGCGCGGCCGGCGTCGCGCCCGCTCCCGGCGCCCGGTGGGCGCGCACATCGCGGCCGCGCACCGCCGCTCATCCTCGCCCCCGCAGGCTGAGCATCCGGCGCCGCCGGATGCCTCGGCAGAGAATCGCGCGGGCCGGGGCCGGTGGCTCCGCCCGCAGGTGGGAGAGGCGTTGATGCGACGCGTGCCGCGCCAGGCACACATTCCAGGATGACTGCGATCGCCGCACTGTTGCGGTTGCTGGCCGCTGCGCTCCTCGGCGCCGCGCCGGCGCACCGGGCCGCGCCGGTGGCGACGCCGATCGGGCGCGGCCCCGCGTTCGAGCTTTCCACCGGCGTCCGTGCCGACCGCGGCGCGCCCATCTCCGGTCTTCGCTGCACCGCCGCCGCCGGCACGTGGCGGGACGCCCACGTCGAGGTGTTCGCGCGCGGCCGCGTCCTCATCCTCCCGCCCGGCATCGGAGTCGCCCGGCCGCGGCACGCCGTGGGCGCCGCCGTGACCGGCGGCCGCTGCTCCTACCCGGTGCGGACGACCGATCCCACCGGCGTCGTCCGCTACCGCGCGGGTCGCCACCTGCGCCTCGGCGACCTCTTCGCGGTCTGGCAGCAGCCGCTCTCCCGGCACAGGGTGTGCGGGTTCCGCTCGCGGGCGGCCGTGCGGGTCTACGTCGGCGGCCGCCGGGTCTCCGGGCCGCCCGCGGCGGTGGCGCTGCGCCGGCACGCCGAGATCGTGGTCGAGATCGGTCCCTACGTGCCGCCCCACCGCTTCTACGTCTTCGCCGGCGGGAAGGCGGCGACGGCATGAGACGGGCCCTCGGGCTGGCCGCCCTCGCCGTGATCGCGTCCGGCTGCGCCGGGGGCGGAGGCTCGCCCAGCGCGCCGGTCGTCGCGCCGGCCAAGATCTACCACCTGCAGGGGTTTCAGCCCGCGGGGAGCGTCCGGCCCGGCCAGCCGGTGACGGTCTCGTTCACCGTCACCCAGCCATCCGGAGCGCCGCTCGTCCACTACCGCACCGGGCCCGGCCCGCACACCGGCGTCCACCTGATCATCGTCCGCGACGACCTCGCGTCGATCATCCATCGCCACCCGCCGATCGGCGCCAACGGACAGATAACGGAGCGCGTCGTCTTTCCCCACCCGGGCCCGTACCGGGTGCTGGTCGACGTCTATCCGCGCACGAAGGGGCCGGGCTATACGAACTTCCAGCTCTTCCAGACGATCCACGTCTCGGGCGCCTACCACCCGATCACACTGCCGCCGTACAAGCCGGTCGTCACGACCGGAGGCTGGACGTTCACGGTCAAGCGGCTGCCCAAGCTGCATCTCGCCCAGGCCGCCCTCATCGACGTCAGCGTTCGCGACGCCGCGGGCCGCCCGGCCGAGTTCACGCCGTGGTTCGGGGCGATGGGGCACGCGATCTTCTTCCACGAGCACGACCTGGCCTACTTCCACACCCACATCTGCGCGCCGAACCAGGCCGGGTGCGCCAGCATCGGCGGGCCGACGTCGATCACGGGCAGCTCGACGAAACCGGGGGTGATGCACGTCGGCGTGCTGCTGCCGGAGACCGGCACGTGGCGGCTGTTCCTGCAGTGCAAGGTCGACGGCCAGATCCTGACCGCGCCGTTCACGCTGAAGGTGGCCGGATGAGCCGGGCCCGGATCCTCGTCTGGGCGCTCGCGGGGATCCTCGTGATCGCGATCTCGCGCCAGATCGCATACGCGCTCGCCGGCGACGCGGTCGCCCAGCGACTGGCCGGCCGCGGCGGTGGCGCCGACCCGATCTGGATCGCCGCCATCGCCCTGACGGCGTCTGCGGCCGTTGCGGTCGTGGGCGCCTGGCTGGTCGCGATCGGCGTGCGCGAGCGATGCGCCCTCGACCTGGCCCGCTGGGCCGCGCCGGCGCCGCTGCGGCCCACGCGGATCGCGGCCCGGGCAGCTGCTCTCGGCCTCGCCACCAACCTCGGCTTCGCCCTCGTCGAGTCGTGCATCCACTACCACGAGGGCCTGGGCTGGATGGGCCTGCGCTGCATTCGCGGGCCCGTGCACGCCGACGCGGCGCCGATCCTGATCGGGCTCTCGCTGGTGGTGGCGGCCATCGTCACGGCCGCCGACCACGTGGTCGCCGCGCTCCGCCGGGTCGCTGCCCGCCGCGCCCTCGCCCGCCGCCTGCGGCCGGTCGCCGCACTGCCGCGCCCGCTCGTCGCGACGGCCGTTCGCGCCGCCGCCCGCGCCCGCGGGGCGAACCTGACCCGCGGGCCGCCTCGCTCCCTCCGTCCGGCCTAACAGACCGTTCGCTCGGGGCCGTCGCGCCCCGGGAAGGGAGCAAGATGTCACCACCAAGAGCCCGCCACGGCGTCCGCGCCGGGGCAGCCGGCCTCGTCCTCGCGGCAGTGCTCGCGTGGGCGCCGGCCGCGTTCGCACACGCCGCGATCAGCCCGCCCGTGGCCAAGACGGGCGTGCTCCAGCAGTTCACCCTCGCGGTCCCCACCGAGAAGGAGGGCGCGACCACGATCCGGATCGAGCTCATCGTTCCCGACGGCGTGGCGATCGACTCGTTCGAGCCCGAGCCGGGCTGGACGCGCCGGCAGGTCGCCCAGGGCGGCGGCTCGTCCCCCGAGACGATCGTGTGGACGGGCGGCCGTGTGCCGACGGACGACGACGCCGTGTTCCGGTTCCAGGCCACGCTCACCGGCGGGTCGAAGGACTACGTCTTCGAGGTGAAGCAGACCTACTCGGACGGGACCGTCGTCGACTGGAACGGCCCCGAGTCGTCCGACACGCCCAGCCCGGTCGTCGAGGGCTCGTCGCTGAGCGGCGGCCCGAGCACGCTGCTCGTCGTCGCGGCGCTCGTCGTCGGCGCCGTCGGCGTGCTGCTCGGCGCGATCGGTCTGGTGGCCGGGCGGAGGCCGCTGACGTGACCTTCCGGGTGCGCAGAACGGGGCTCGCCGTTCGGTCCGTCACGGCGCTTGCCCTCGCGCTGCCGCAGGCGGCGTGGGCGCACGCGGCCCTCCTGCGCACCGACCCCCAGGCCAGCGGCACCCTCGCCGTCGTCGCCGGCCCAGGTCAGCCTCACCTTCGACGAGGCGGTCGCGCCAAAGTTCGCGGTCATCTCGGTGACGAACGCCCGCGGCGAGCAGCAGGCGACCGCCGCGCCGGCGGCCCTGCCGTCGGACCCGGACACGATCGAGCGTGCCGGTGCGCCACCTGCCCGAGGGCTGGTACCTCGTCTACTGGCGGGTGATCTCGGCCGACGGCCATCCGGTCCGAGGGGCGTTCACGTTCGCGGTCGGACCGAACCCTGGCCCGGCGCCGCAGTTCGTGATCCCGTCGCTGTCCGAGTCTGCCGCGACGCCGCAGCTGGTCGTCACCCGCTGGCTCGTCTTCCTGAGCATGATGATCGCCGTCGGCCTGTTCTCGCTGCGCGCGGTCATCGCTCGCCCGGCGGCCGGGATCGCGGGAGCGCCGCTGCGGTCGCTGTCGGTCGCCACGGCGGTCTCGCTGGCGGTCGCGCTGGCCGCGATCCCGCTGTACGTCCTCGTCGCGACGGCGGAGTTCGCCCAGCGCCCGTTCGTCGACCTCGGCGCGACCGTGCCGGTCATCCGCGACTCGAACCTCGGCCGGTCGTTCACCGACCTCGAGATCGTGCTCGTGCTCTTCGCGCTCGCGGCCTGGGCGCTCCTGTGGGTGGACGACGGCCGCCGCCGGCAGCGGTCCGTGGCGGGGCTGCTCGCCCTGGCCGGTGCGCTCCTGGCCGCGGCCGCCGCCACCGCCGTCCCCGGACTCGCCGGGCATGCGGCGCAGACATCGCCGGCCGCTCTGTCGCTCGTCCTCGACTGGACGCATGTCACCGCTGCAGCCGTCTGGCTCGGCGGCCTGGTGGGGCTCGTCATCCTCGGGGTGCGAACGCCCGCCGGTGCGCGGGTGGACGTGCTCGGGCTGGTCGTGCCCCGCTTCTCGCGCACCGCCCTCGTCTGCGTCCTGCTCGTCATTGCGAGCGGCGTCGCCGCCTCGATCATCCACCTGCCGACGCTCTCGTCGCTGTGGGGGACGAGCTACGGCCAGGCGATCATGGTCAAGGTCGCGCTGCTCTCCTGCGCCCTGGTCGCGGGCGGCATCAACTACGCGCGCACGACGCCGCGGCTGGCCGCCGCCCGCGAGCGCGGCGACCGCGGTCTGGGCGAGTCCGGCGCGCGGCTCCTGCGCCGCACCGTCCGCGCCGAGGTCGTGCTCGTCTCGGCCACCGTGCTCGCGGCGATGGTGCTCTCGAGCCTGCCGCCGCCGGCCAAGGCGCTCGCGGAGGTGGGCCAGGCCAGCGCCCACGTCGGCCCCGGCTCGGTCGCCCGGGTCATCCACCACGGCTCGTACACGCTGCACGTGCGCGTCGACCCCAACCGGGCCGCCCAGCCGAGCACGTTCACGCTCGCCCTGAGCCAGAACGGCAAGCCGGTGACGGGCGCCCGAGTCGTGCTCCAGTTCGCCATGCTGGACATGGAGATGGGCACCCAGGCCTACACGATGCCGGAGACGTCGCCGGGCACGTATGTCCGCACCACTCCCGCCCTCGTCATGGTCGGCCACTGGGGGGTCGGCTTCCAGGTGCAGCCGACCGGTGCCCAGCCGTTCACCGTGATCGTCGTCGACCATGCGGAGGGATGACGTGACGCCCCGTTCGCCCGGACTGATCCTGCTCGCCGCATTTGCGGCCCTCGCCGCCGGCGTTGCCGCCGTGATCGTCGTGATCCTGCTCGGCAACTCGGTGGTGTGACGGCCGGTACGCTGGGAAGCGTGCTCGAGCTGCCTCCGCGGGTGCGGTCGGGGTGATCGGCCGCCGGACGGCCGCGGTCGCGCTCGCGCTGGTCGCGGCCGCCGCGGCGCTCGCGGGCCTGTACGCGCCGGCGGCGCTGGCCGACGGCGATCCCGCCAGCGACGTGCTCGTCTACCAGCCGGTGTTCTTCCCGTACAGCCCGGCGCCGCACGCGCAGCAGCAGGAGCTGACCGGGCTCGTGAAGTCGGCCAACCAGCAGGGCTACGGCATCCGGGTCGCGGTGATCCAGTCGCCCCGCGACCTCGGCTCGGTGCCGACGCTCTTCGAGCACCCTCCGTCGGTGTATGCGAAGTTCCTGAGCTCGGAGCTCGCGAGCATCTGGCGCAACCGTGTGCTGGTCGTGATGCCGTCGGGCTACGGGCTCGCCCAGGGGGCGCGGATCGTCAGGCGCGGCGGAGTCGACCAGATCGAGGAGAACACACGCACGGGCCCGGACGAGGCAGTGCTGCGCCGGCTGCCGCCGCCGCGCGGGAGCACGCCGGCCGACCTCGTGGCGGCTGCCTCACGGGCGGTGCGCGCCCTGGCCGCGCGGCACGACATCGCGCTCGTGGCCGCTCCACCGTCGGCGTCGTCGACGGGCGGCTCGGGGCGCAACATCGGGCTCGCCGCCGCCGTCGCCGCGATCGTCGGACTGACGGCGGGCCTGCTCTGGTTCCTGTGGCGTACACGGCCGGGAAGGCCTAGGGCGTAGCTGTCGCGAGCTGCTCGTCGGCGAGGCGGATCGCCTCGTCCCAGCGGCGCTTGCCGAACCGGCCCGAGCGCTCCCGGCCCTGGATCGCGAGCGAGCGGATCATCGCCGCCCGGCGCTCGTCGTTGCATTCGCCGGCCGCCGTCGTCAGCAATCCCGCGGCGCCCTTGTCGTCGCCTTCGACGAGCAGCCGCCGGGCCTCCTCGATGGTCTCTGTGAGCGTGTCCATGCAAGGCCTCCTCGCGTCGTGGTGGGGGGCTGCGAGGTGCCCAACATAGCCTTGCGGGCCGGCGCAATCCGGCCGCCAGAGCCAGGTTGGGTGGTTTCACCCAGACCCGTCGATCCTCGCCCGAACGGGCACCGAGGCCGCACCGGGAGTACACTCGGAGGCCCTCCAGTGAGCGCAGCCACGCGGGACGACCACGGTCTGGCCCGGCCGGGCGGAACTCGCCGGCCGCGGTTCGGCGCGCCCGATCTCGGCCTGTACGCCCGCGTCATGGCCGTGAACGTGGCGATCCTCGTCACGGCCTTCCTGCTGCTCGTGCTGACGCCCGTGCGGGTGAGCCCGTCGGTGACCCGGGGTCAGGTCGCCATCCTGTTCGCGGGCCTCCTGCTGATGCTGGCCTCGAACGCCCTGCTCCTGCGCTTCAGCATGGCGCCGCTTGGCCGCCTGATGGGCCTCATGCGCAGCGCCGACGTGCTCCAGCCGGGTCGGCGGCTCGACGCCGGCGGCACGCCCGAGGTGGCCGAGGTGATCACGGCGTTCAACGCCACCCTGGAGCGGCTCGAGGACGAGCGCCGCGCCAGCATGCGGCGGGTGCTCTCGGCGCAGGAGGCCGAGCGGCGCCGGATTGCCCAGGAGCTGCACGACCAGATCGGCCAGAACCTGACCGCGGTGGTGCTCGAGCTGAGGCGGCTCCAGGGCCACGTCGCGGAGGCGTGGGCCGAGACGCTCGCCGACGCCCAGGAGCTCGCCCGGGAGAGCCTCGAGGAGCTGCGCCGGATCAGCTACGAGCTGCGGCCGGCGGCGCTCGACGACCTTGGCCTCGCGAGCGCGCTCGAGGCGCTCGGGAACGCGGTCGGCCGCCGGGCGGAGATCGAGGTGGTGCTCGAGGTCGGCCCGCAGCTGCCGCCGCTCGCGCCTGACGTCGAGCTCGCGGTGTACCGGATCGCGCAGGAGGCGCTCACGAACGCCGTCCGCCACTCCGGGTGCAGGCACGTGCGCGTGCGGCTGAGCGCGGAGGACGGCGTCGTGTATCTGCGGGTCGCCGACGACGGCCACGGCCTCGGCGCGCTCCCCCGCTCGGGCGGCGGCGTGCGCGGCATGCGCGAGCGCGCGCTGATGATCGGCGGGCGGCTGGTGCTCGGCGTGGCCGACGACGGCGGCGTCGAGGTCGAGCTGTGCATCCCGCCGGCGGCCGCGGAGGCCTAGCGTGCCCGTCGCCACCAGGCGGATGGGGATCCTGCTGGCCGACGACCACGCCGTCGTGCGCCGCGGCCTGCGGCTCGTGCTCGAGTCCGAGCCGGACATGCGGGTCGTGGCAGAGGTCGGCGACGGCGCCGAGGCGGTGCGGCGGGCGGTGCACGACGACGTCGACCTGGCCGTCCTCGACATCACCATGCCGGGGATGACGGGCATCCAGGCGGCCCAGGAGCTGTCCCGCCTGCGGCCGCTCCTGCGGACGCTGATCCTGTCGATGCACGACAGCGAGCAGTACTTCCTCGAGGCGATCCGGGCGGGCGCGAGCGGCTACGTCCTCAAGTCGGTAGCCGACCACGACCTGATCACCGCCTGCCGCGCGGCGATGCGGGGCGAGCCGTTCGTCTACCCGGCGGTCGAGCGGACGCTGCTCGCGAGGGCGATGGCGGACGACGCTTCGAGCGCCGTCCTGACGGGACGCGAGTCGCAGATCCTGGCGCTGATCGCCGACGGCCACACGTCGCGCGAGATCGCCGACATGCTCGTGATAAGCCCACGGACGGTCGAGCGTCACCGTGAGAACCTGCGCCACAAGCTGGGTCTGCGCAACCGGGTCGACCTGACCCGCTACGCGATCCGGGCCGGCCTGATCTCCCCGTGAATACCCGGTGCCTGGCACCGGGTATTCATCAGCTGACCTTGACGGTGACGGCGGTCGTGTAGGCCGACGCGCCGGTTCCGGTCGTGCGCCGGAAGCGGCAGCGGAACTTGTACGTGCCGGTGCCCTTGGTGGGCGTGTACGTCCCGGACGTCGCCGTCGACGCCTTGAACACCGACGTCCACGACGTCGATCCGGGCGGGTCGACCTGGACGTCCTCGGAATAGCCCGCCGGTGGCGTCGCGGCAGCCCAGCTCAGCGTGAACCTCGTCGTCTTCGACCCGCTCACAGGCGTGACGGTCATCGGCACGTTCAGCTTGATCGTCTTCGCGGTGGCCGTGTCGGTGAAGGTGTAGGAGCCGGCGGAGGGGACGGTCGCCTGGCGGAAGGCGACCGGGGCGACGAGGCCGGTGTCGGGGAAGATGCCGAGGCCGCTCGTCTTATCGGTCGCGCTGTGGGAGCCGGGGCCGACGAAGCTCCACTGCAGCACGCCGCCCATCGCGAGGGCTGGCGACGCCGCGCTGAACCCGAGGTTGGTGACGGCGACGTAGCTCGTGTTCGGCGCACCGGTCACGTTCACGACCTTGCTGTTCGTCACCTGGGACGTCTGGTCGGACTGGGCCGCGGCGACGTTCACCGCGGTCGGCGGCAGGATCGGCGTCGCGTTCACCGTGACGGTGGCGGAGTCACCCGGCCCGAGCGTGCCCAGATTGCACGTGATCGGGCCCTGGCCAGAGCAGCTTCCGCTCGACGGCGTGGCCGACACCGACTGCGCGTTCGGCGGCGGGTTGTCGGTGACCGTGACGTTCGTCTGGCCGGACGTCCCCGGGTTGGTGACCGTCACCGTATAGGCCGCGCCCGCATCGGCCTGGACCGAAGCCGGCGCCGTCTGGGAGATGCCGAGGCCGGGCGGCGGCGGGGTCGTGCCGTGGCAGCTGCCGGAGAATGTGTCCTTCACCGCGCCGCCCGCTGCAATGAACTGGGCGTCGTAACCGGTCGGGTGCAGCACCATGCGTAGGTAGCCGAAGCCGCGGTAGGTCGCGAGCGGCGCAGGGGTCGCGGACGGCGCCGTCGAGACGAGCGACTCGCCGCCGGTGCCGACGATCACCTCGCGGATGCCGTTCGCCGGGTCGCTGGCGCCGGTCGGATCGAGCAGGCCGAACCGGGCGTAAGTGTGGATGTGCCCGTTCAGCACGACGTCCACGTGGGCCCCGTAGAGCATGCTCCACCACGTCGCGTAGGCCGTCGCGTTGTTCCCGTTGGCCGTCCACCGCGGCTGGTGCCAGTAGGCCAGCGTGCACGGCTGCGTGTTCGCGGCCAGATCGCCCTGCAGCCACTGCGTCTGCGGACTGGTCGCGGTGCAGCCGCCGACGTTCGTCTTGGAGCAGTTGGCGTTCAGCGAGATCAGGTGCCATTTCCCGATGTTGAACGAGTACTCGCCGGCCGTGGCTGGACGCGCTGGTGCGCCGAAGTAGGCGAAGTAGTCCTGGCCGGCGTTGTTCGGGTCGGGGCATGGCGAGCCGGTGGCCGAGTTCGTGGTGGTCGAGTACTCGTGGTTGCCGGCCGTCGGATCGATGATGCTGTTGAAGAACCCCCACGTCGGCCCGTAGCTCTGGGCGTACTCGGCGAGCGTGCCGCAGCCATACTGGTAGTCGCCGAGGCCGAGCAGCATGTCGATCGTCGGGTCGGTCTCCATCTGGGAGCTGTCGGCGGCCTCGCCGCAGTTGGACGCGGTGCCGCCCCCGCCGTTGAAGTCGGGATCGGCGGGCGCGCAGGCCATGTCACCGACGGCGGCGACGACCGGGTCGCCCGTGGAGGGGTCGGTCGCGTGAGCCGAGCCTGCGCGGCCGCCGAGCAGCGCAAGCGCTGCCACCACCGCCAGGATCCACGTGCGCCGCCTCATCTTCGTACTCCTGTCAGGAGCTTCACCTGCCGTCCACGACACCAGGAATGTACCCGCCCTTCCGTAACGTGTCTAGTCGCGGTAGACTCGCGGCTGGCATGGTGGGGTGGAGATGGAAGATTCTTCCGGTTGTGGCCGTCGTGACGGCCGGCGTCCTGGCGTTCGCGGCCGGGACCGTCGCCGCGACGAACGTCCTGACGAACGGCACCTTCGAGGGCAGCGGCTCGGGCTCGTTGTCGGGCTGGGCGGCGAGCGGCGGATCGCTCTCGCTCGTGACCGGGAACGGCGGCGGTCACGCGGCGCGCGTCTCGGCGACGCGAGCCGGGACGCAGGCATACGCCTACACGCCATCGAAGCCGGTGAAGAGCGCCGCTGCCGGCGCCGCCTACACCCTCGACGGCACCGTGCGGTCGAGCACGGGCGGGACCGTGTGCCTGAAGCTGAAAGAGGTGCCGGCAAGCGGTTCGAGCACCGTCGGGTCGGCCCAGCAGTGCATCGCGGCGACGTCGGCCTGGCAGGCGTTCCCGACCGTGTCGTACAAGGTGGCCAAGGCCGGTGACTCGCTGACGGTGAACGTCGTCGAGTCCGCGCCGGCGTCCGGGGGAACGTTCGACATCGACAACCTCGTTTTGGCGGCGGGCTCGTCCGGGGGCGGCGACACCTCCCCGCCGAGCGTCCCCGGCAACGTGCACGCGTCGGCCGACAGCTCCACTGCGGTGACGGTGACCTGGTCGGCGTCGAGCGACAACGTCGGCGTTGCCGGCTACGACGTGTTCCGCGACGGCACGAAGGTGCAGACGGTCGCCGGATCGACGACGACCTTCCACGACTCCGGCCTCTCGCCGAGCACGACCTATGCCTACACCGTCGACGCGTTCGATGCCGTCCCCAACACCTCCAACCAGTCGGCGCCGGCGTCCGTCACCACCCCCTCCGGCGGCGGGGGCGGGGGCAGTGGCCCCTGCGGCACCGTCGCGAGCAACACGTCGCCCTACTCGCACATCGTCGTGATCATGGACGAGAACCTGACCGTGGCCGACTGGCAGGCCGCCACCAAGGACGCCGCGTACACGCACATGCTGGCGACCGACTGCCGCTACGAGTCGAACGCCGCCGGCGAGACGCATCCGAGCTTCCCGAACTACCTGGCGGTGATGAGCGGCACGTTCAACACGTGCCTGGCCTGCTCGTCGAACGCCGACAACATGTTCCACCAGCTCGGCGCCGCGGGGATGACGTGGAAGGATTACAACCAGTCGATGCCGGCGAACTGCTCGGGCAACGTCGGCTCGGTGTCGTATTACCGTGACGGCCACAACCCGGCGTTCTGGTTCACCGATCTCGGCTCGACGTCCAGCGGCGGCGACGGGTCGTGTGCCAGGAACGACGTCCCCGCCGATCCCAACCTGTGGAACGACATCGCCGCCGACAACCTGCCCAGCTTCGCGTGGATCGCGCCGGACGACTGTCGCGACATGCACTGGATGAACGGCCCGTGCGAGACGGTCACCGGCCAGACGAAGGCGCAGCGGATCGCGATCGGCGACGCCTACATCCAGAAGATCGTGACCGCGGTCGCCGCGACCCCGAGCTACCAGGCCGGCAAGACGCTCGTCGTCGTCACCTGGGACGAGTCGAACGAGGAGTCGACGCAGGCGAAGGGCAACTGGGGCATCGATTGCTCCAACCCGTCCGTGTACCAGGCCAAGACCGCCACCTGCCAGGTCGTGACGATCCTCGTCTCCGCCCGCATCACCGCCGGATCGACGAGCACGTTCTACAGCCACTACAGCCTGACGAACGCCTTCGAGCACAACTTCGGCCTCCCGCTGCTGGCGGGCGCGAACGACACCTGGGTCACCCCGGCGCCGATCTACTGATCTAGAGTCCGGCGTCGATGGAAGACCCCGGCTTCGAGCTGGTTGCGGCCAGCCTGCGTGCCGACGCCACCGACCTGGCCGCGTTCGTCGAGGCGCTGGCGGTGAAGCTGGAGGGGGCGCTCCCGGGCGGCGTGCGCGTCGATCGCCGCGGCGGCGGCCTGTTCTCGCGCGAGAAGCGAGTGCGCCGCATCTCGGTCACCCTCGACGAGAACCGCTACGACCTCGAGCGTGACGACGCGGGGCTGCGGACATCACGCTGCAGCGAGGTGCGCGGGATCGTGATCAAGTCGGAGCCGCTCGACCTGGACGCCTGGATCGAGGCGCTCAGCCGCGACCTGAGCGAGCGGGCCCGCCAGAGCGAGCGCGCCCGCGTCGCGCTCGAGCGGTTGCTGGACGGCTAGCGGTGGGCTTCCTCAACCGCGGTGGCCCGAAGGAGGGCCGGGACGAGCGCGACCAGCGCGAGCAGCGCCAGCGCGAGGACATCGAGCGGATCGCCGCGGGCGGCATTCCCGCGGCCGCCGAGGAGCGGCTGGGCACGCTCGGGGCGGAGGCCGGTCAGGCCTTCACCTCCGACCTCTCCGTCCCCGAGTTCGCGCTCACGCGGCGAGCCGGGCTCGAGCCGATCACCCAGGTGCTGGGATCGTCCGTCTACCACGTCGGCTGGCGGTTCATGGGCGCGTGGTACGGGACGGGGGTGGAGCTGACGGTGCTGAGCGACGCGTACAACGACTGCCGCAGGCGCGCGCTCGGCCGTCTGCGCCAGGAGGCCGAGCTCGCCGGCGCCGACGCGGTGGTCGGCCTGCGCGTCACCGCCGCACGGTATGAGTGGGGTACCGACCTGATCGAGTTCCAGGCGATCGGCACCGCCGTCCGCGCACCGGATCTGCGTACGCCGCGCGGCCCCGCGCTCACGAACCTGAGCGGCCAGGACTGCGCGCTCCTGCTGGAGGCCGGCCACCGCCCGTGCGGCATCGTCGGCGCCACGGCGGTGTACTACGGCGCGCTCTATGCCGGGATGCAGGGGATGGCGACGGCGTCCCGGGTCTGGTGGGGGAACGTCGAGCTGACCGGTGCCACCCAGACCTGGTACGCCGCTCGCCACCGCGTCCTCCAGATCCTCACCGCCGATGCCGCTGCGCTCGGCGCGGAAGGCTTCGTCGCCACTCGCTGGGCCCAGGAGGAGCGGCCCTACGAGAGCGGCGACCGGCTCGCCGGCGTCACGTACATCATCCACGCGCTCGCGACCGCCATCACCCCCGGCGAACAAAAGCCGCAGGCCGACATCGCCACCATCCTCACGCTGTCCAAGGAGACCGGATGAGTTACGACCCCAACTCGCTCGAGGGCGTCCCGTCCGACGCCCGCAGCCGCCTGGCCCAGAACAAGGCCGGGCTGTTCACCTCCGACCTCTCCGTGCGGGAGTTCCTGCTCGTGAAGGAGGCCGGCTTCGACCCGCTCGGCCTCGTCGTCGGCAGCTCGATCTACCACATCGGCTTCCAGCAGTCGAACTGGAACCAGAACCAGGAGATGGACGTCCTCACCCAGGCGATGTACCACGCCCGCGAGCTGGCGATGACGCGCATGGAGGAGGAGGCCGACCAGCTCGGCGCCGACGGGATCGTCGGGGTGCGGCTGGACGTCGGCCGCTACGAGTGGGGCGCCGACCTGGCCGAGTTCATCGCCATCGGCACGGCCGTCAAGCATCGCGGCGGCGAGCTGCACCGGGCGCCGAACGGCCGGCCGTTCACGAGCGACCTCTCCGGCCAGGACTTCTGGACGCTGCTGCGCGCCGGGTACCGGCCGGTGGGCATGTGCATGGGCAGCTGCGTCTACCACGTCGCCCACCAGGGCCTGCGCGGCTTCTTCTCGAAGATCGGCCAGAACGTCGAGATGGAGAACTACACCCAGGCGCTCTACGACGCCCGCGAGCTGGCGATGGAGCGGATGCAGGCCGAGGCCCAGCAGGTGCAGGCCGAGGGCATCGTCGGCGTGCAGATCCAGGAGCGCAGCCACGGCTGGGGCTCGCACGTGATCGAGTTCTTCGCCGTCGGTACGGCCGTCGTGCCGACCAAGGCCGACCACATCATCGACCCGCCCGCCATGACGCTCAGCATGGATGGCTAGCGCCATCCGGTACGCTTGACGATATGTCGCTCTCGAAGCGCGAAACCAAGAAGCGCCAGATGGTCCGCACCGGCTACGGTGGTCTCGGCGTCGGCGCGCTGATCCTGCTCTACGCCCTCACGGGGGGCGGGATCGTGATCGGGATCATCGGCGTCGTGATCCTCGTGATCGCCGGCTGGGCGACGCGGGCGGTGCGCAGCCTGTAGCGCTAGGCGACGAGCGGGATCAGCAGCCCGACGATGACGCCGACCGCCGCGGCCACGGCGTAGAACGCGAGCACGCGCGGGGCCGTCCCGGCGCGGCGGCCGCGCTCGGTCTCGGCCTCGGCCGGACGCCCGGCCCAGCCCCGGCGGCGGCCGTAGACGACCAGGCCGATGACAGTGAGCGCCGTGGCCGACCCGGCCAGCGCGGCCGAGACCGTGCCTGTCCCGTGGCTGCGTGGCCGCGCCGGCGGCACCGACTGCGGACGTGGCGCCCGCGGATGCGGCCGGGCGTGATGCCGCGGAGGGGGCGTCGTGGACGAGCCGGGCATGACCGAGCGGGAAGTCGTGCCAGAGGCGGCCGACCGCCGGCCGGGTGGTCGCCGCTGCGGCGGGCGCGAGGGCCGCGGCCGCCACGACCAGGGCCAGCACGACGAGCCGTCTCACTCGATCGTGACCGGCGTGCCCACGGGCAGCAGATGCGCGAGCCGCACGAGATCGCGGTTGCGCATCCGGATGCAGCCGTGGGACGGCCGGCCGGGGATGAGCCGGGGCACGTTCGTGCCGTGGATGCCGATGAAGCCGCCGGCCGGCCATTCGGTCAGGACGGCGGAGCGCGCGCTCGTCCCGAACGCGATCGGCCCGTAGAACGCGCTGGCGTACCCGCGCAGGCGATCGCGGATGTAGAACTGCCCGCGCGGTGTGGGGGTGCCGGGCGCGCCGATCCCGACCGGCGCCCGGAAGATCGCCCTGCCGGCGCGGAGGAGCGTCATCCGCCGGTGGCGCAGGCTCACTACGAGGTGGGTGTCGACGAAGGTGTAGCCGCCGAGCGCCGACCGCGGCACCCAGCCCTGGGTGCCGTTCGGGAGGACGGGCAGCCGCACCCGCGCCCACAGCCGGCCGCGGTGCATCGCCGTCTTCGTGACGAGCACGATGTTGACCGTGTGCTCGGGCGTGCGCGTGCGCAGACGGGCGGCCACCTTGCCGCCGGGCCGGCGGCGGGCGGCGAGCGGCCGCCGCACCTGTGCCCAGCGCCACGTCTGCCGCCTGGCGATCGGCAGCACCCTGGGCACGGTCAGCCGCGGCGCGGACACGCCTGGCGTGGAGGCATGGGTGGGCGTCCCCAGCGGAACCGTCGCCGCGGGGGAGGGCGCCGTCGCGGCGACGGCGACGACGGTCACGGCCGCGAGGACGATCGAGACGGCGACGGCCGTCGTCCCCCACATGCCCCGCCCGCGGCGCGGGCGGGGCGGCGGAGCGGCGGGTGCCTCGGCCGGGACGGCGGGTGGGGGCTCGACCGCGGCGGCGATCGGCAACAGGGCCGGCGCCGTTCGCCGGGCTGCGCGTGCGGCCGCGACCGCGCCGACGACGCATCCCGCGGCGATGGCCGCGCCCGCCCAGGTGCGGCCCGCTCTCATGTCACCCCGTGAAGCCCGGCATCCCGGCCGCCTGGGTGCGCCCGACGATGAAGTGCGTCGAGTTCACCACCTGGACGACGTGGGTCGCCGAGGCCGGCTGGTCGAATGCGGACTGCGCCGGCAGGATGCCGGCGATGCGCCTGATCCAGGCGGCGTGGCGGGCCTCGGTCGCGTGGATCGCGAGCGCCGCCCCGAGGTAGGCCGGCGACGAGATCCGCGGCGCCTGGCCCTTGTAGGCGGCGACGCCGAGATCCTCGAAGGCGACCGCTGTACGGACGAACGCGTCCTGCGAGTCGGTGGCGCCGTGGAAGTCGAAGCTCGGCTTCGCGACCGCGCGGTGCCCGAGCACGTCGAGGAGCATCTGCACGTGCGCGCGCTCGTGGCCGCCGACGATCCGCGCCAGGCGGGCCGTCTCGCCGGTCAGCGATCCGATCCGCTCGACCTCGGTGTAGAAGGCCGACTGCAGGTACTCGAGCGTGAGCGCGTAGTTCAGGATCGCGACATCGCCCTGCGGCTCTCCTGCCGCGTCTGCCGTGCCGGCTCCGGTGAGCGCCGCCGCCGAGCCGATCAGTCCCGCGGCCGCCAGGGTGCGCAGGATCGCGCGGCGGGTCGCGGGCGCGAGCGGTCCGAGCGCGTCGGCCAGCGCGCCGTCGCGGTCGAGGCTGCCAAGGTCGTCGCTCATCCCGATCCCTTCACGTATCCGGTGCGGCGGATGGCCGTCATCACGCGCGCCGCGCCCTCGGCCGGGTTGGCCGCGGTCGGCGCCGGCAACTCGCCCAGCAGGTCGCGGATCCACGCCGCGTGGCGGGCCTCCACCGAGACGATCGAGGCGACGGCCGCGAGGGACGGCTTGGTCAGGTTGGCGGCCTGGCCGTCGAGGGCCGCGACGCCGAGGTCCTCGAGCACGCGGGCGGCGGCGGCGAAGCGGTCGGGGTCGGTGACGGCGTCGCCGAAGTCGAACGCCGGTGCGGGCTTCGCCCGCGACCCGAGCGTCTGGCGCAGGAACGCGACGTGGGCGCGCTCGTGGCCGCCGACGACGCGCGCGTACTGCTCCAGCTCACCGGTGAGACCGGCGTGCTTCAGCGCCTGCTCGTAGAGCGCCGCCTGCAGCTCCTCCATCTCGAGCGCGAAGTTCAGGATCTCGGCGTCGCCGAGCCGCGAGCCGGATCCGAGTGCCGGTGCGCCGACGCCGCCGACCAGGATCCCGCCGGCGACCAGGCTGGCAGCCGACAGCACCGCTCGGCGGCTGGCGGTGTGGTGCGCCGTCCCCGTCAGTTCCTGTGTCAATTGCACTCCCTGCCAATCCCGTATCACACGTACGGGAGAAACTCCCATTCGTTTCGATGATAACCATCATCTTCCAATTTGAAAACCCATGGCCGCCGCGGTTCATGGCTCCGCCGCCGGCGTCCGCTGGACACGTACGAACACGATGGCGGTCGTCGCGCAGATGACCGCCAGGAGCGCGTAGGACGCGCGCGCCCCCTGCCAGTCGGCGAGACGCGAGCCCGCCACCGGCCCGACGACGGCGCCGATCCCCCACATCAGGTTGACGACGCCGAGCACCACGCCGTGTCCGAGCTGGGCGCGATCGGCGCCGTCGGTGCTCAGCGGGTAGCCGACCGCGTAGAGGATCGACTGGGCCGCCGAACAGGCCACCACGAGGCCGACGAACACCCCGATCCCGGCGGGGAGCGCGAACGCCGCAGTCAGCACGGCGAGCGCCGCGCATGCTCCCGCCGCCAGCGGCACCCGCCCGACCCGGTCGCCGACCCGGGCGGTGATGACGACCGCCCCGCCGCCGAGCACGGCGCCGATCGAGTAGACCAGCCCGATGCCGGCACGGTCGACGCCGAGGCTCGAGAGGTGCAGCGGCACGAGCAGCTGGAGCGCGCCGCCGACGACGGCGACGACCAGGATCATGCACACGCTGGCCGTGATCAGCGACTCGCCCAGCGACGCCCGCAGCGCCCAGATCATGCTCGTGCGGCGGTGGGCCTCAACGCGCGCATCCGGCTCGAGCAGGATGAAGCCCAGCAGGATCACGAACAGTCCCGTCATGCCAAGGAAGGTGGGCCGGATCCCGAAGGTCGTGGTCACGACGCCGCCGACGAACGGCCCGGCGATGACGCCGATCGTGGCCGCGACCTGGGCATATCCGACCGCCTCTCCGCGCCGCTCGACCGGCGCGCGCGCGGCGACCCACGCCAGCCCGGCGCCCCATACGGTGGCGTCGGCTGCGCCCTGCAGCAGACGCGCGACGATCAGCTCCGGAAACGTGGTCGCGAGCGCCAGGCCGGCCGTCGCCCCGGCCATCAACACGGTGCCGATCGCGGTCACGAGCCGCGCGCCGAAGCGGTCGGCCAGGTGGCCGACGGGGACCGAGACGACGATCACGGCGAGGCTGAACGCCGCCAGCACCCAGGCCGTCTGGAGGGTGCTCAGGCCGAGCGCGCTGCGGTAGTGGGGCAGGAGCGGGACGACGGCCGACCACAGCGTGAGATCGAAGACGACGAGCACGCAGACGAGAGCGATCAGACGGCGCACGCGGGCATCGTAGGAGCGGCCGGCGGGGCCGCGGTAGCATGGCGTGCCCAGCGAGTTCTCGGAGGTCGTCGGTGAACTGGGAGGTCTTCATCACGTGCGCGGTCACGGGCGCCGGCGACACCGCCGGCCGCAGCCCGCTGGTGCCGGTCGCGCCCGAGCAGATTGCCGACGCGGCCATCGAGGCGGCCCGGGCCGGCGCGGCGATCGCGCACATCCACGTCCGCAATCCCGAGACCGGCAAGGGCGCCCGCGATCCCCTCCTCTACGGCGAGGTCGTCGAGCGGGTGCGCGCGGCCGACGTCGACGTCGTGCTCAACCTCACGGCGGGGATGGGCGGCGACCTCGTCCTCGGCGGCGAGGACGACCCGCTTCCGCCGGACGCCGCCGGCACGGACATGGCCGGGGCGGAGGAGCGGCTGCGCCACGTCGCCGAGCTGCGACCCGAGATCTGCACGCTCGACTGCGGCACGATGAACTTCGCCGCGGGCGGTGACTACGTCATGGTGAACACGCCCGGCATGCTGCGGGCGATGGCCCGGCGGGTGCGGGAGCTCGGCGTGCGGCCCGAGCTCGAGGTCTTCGACACGGGCCACCTGGTGATGGTGAAGGAGATGATCGCCGACGGCCTGATCGATCCGCCGCCGCTGATCCAGCTGTGCACGGGCATCCCGTACGGCGCACCGGACGACCCGGGCACGCTGCTCGCGATGCGCAACCAGCTCCCCGACGGCGCGGTCTTCTCGGCGTTCTCGATCGGTCGCATGCAGCTCCCGTTCGTCGCGATGGCGGCGCTGATCGGCGGCAACGTCCGCGTCGGGCTCGAGGACAACCTCATGCTCGAGCGGGGCGTGAACGCCACGAACGCGCAGCTGGTCGAGCGGGCGGTGCAGATCCTGCGGGCGATGAACGTCCGCATCCTCACCGCCGCCGACGTGCGGGCGAAGCTGGGGCTCACGCGCGGTGGCTGAGCCGGGGGCCGGCCGGCCGCGGGCGGTGGGCCTCCTCGGCGGCGGTGTGATCGGCGGGGGCTGGGCGGCCCGGTTCATGCAGAACGGCGTCGACGTGCGCGTCTACGACCCCGATCCGCGCGCGGCGGAGAAGATCGCGGCGGTGCTCGAGAACGCGCGCCGGGCGTGGGGCCGGCTGACGCTCGCGCCGCTCCCGGCAGAGGGCAGGCTCGAGATCGTCGCGAGCGTCGAGGAGGCGGTCGAGGGGGCCGACTTCGTGCAGGAGAACGCGCCGGAGCGCGATGCGCTGAAGCGCGAGCTGCTGGCCCGGGCCGACCGCGCGGCGGCGACGGACGCCGTGTTCTGCTCCTCGACCTCCGGCCTGCGGCCGTCCCTGCTCCAGGCCGACATGGACCGGCCCGGCCGGCTCGCCGTCGGCCACCCGTTCAACCCGGTCTACCTGCTGCCGCTGGTCGAGGTGTGCGGCGGCGAGCGCACCGACCCGGAGACGCTCGAGCGGGCCGCGGCGGTGTACCGGTCGATCGGGATGGAGCCGCTCGTGCTGCGCGCCGAGATCGACGGGTTCGTCGCCGACCGGCTGATGGAGGCGATGTGGCGCGAGGCGCTGTGGCTCGTGGCAGACGACGTCGCCTCGGTCACCGAGATCGACGATGCGATCCGGCTCGGCGCCGGCCTGCGGTGGTCGTTCATGGGCTCGTTCCTGACCTACCGCGCGGCCGGCGGCGAGGAGGGGATGCGCCACTTCGTCGAGCAGTTCGGGCCGGCGCTGCGCTGGCCGTGGACGAAGCTCACCGACGTCCCCGAGCTGACCGACGAGCTGGTCGAGAAGCTCGTCGCCCAGTCCGACGCGCAGGCCGAGGGCCGGTCGGTGCGCGAGCTCGAGCGGCTGCGCGACGACTGCCTCGTCTCCGTGCTCCAGGGCCTGCGCGCCAACCGCTACGGCGCCGGCGCCGTGCTCGAACGCCACGAGCGCGAGCTCTTCGCCGCGGCGGGCGCGCCGGCCGGCTCCACGCTCGACACGTCGCAGCCGCTTCGGCTGCACGAGGCGACGGTGGCGCTCGAGTGGGTCGACTACAACGGCCACGCCCACGAGAGCCGCTACCTGCAGGTGTTCGGCGACACGACCGACGCGCTGCTCGGCCTGCTCGGGATCGACGCCGCCTACCTCGCAGGGTGTCGGCAGCTACTTCACCGTCGAGACGCATCTCTCGCACCTGCGCGAGGCCTCGGCCGGCGACCGCCTGCGCGCGACGACGCAGGTGCTCGGCTGCGACGAGAAGCGGCTCCACGTCTTCCATTCGCTCTACCGCGGCGACGACGCTGGTGGCGACGGCCGAGCAGATGATGCTGCACGTGTCGGCCGCAGACCGGCCGCGCCGGCCCGGCCGGCGCCGATGTGCTCGCCCGCGCCCGCGAGATCGCCGCCGGCCACGCCGCGCTGCCCCGGCCGGACCGCGCCGGCCGCCGCATCAGCATGGGGTAGACCGACGACCGGGGCCAGGCCCCGATTGTTACGGGGACTGTCCCCTTAACGTTTGCGGCGGCGGCGGAGCTCGGCCAGCGGCGCCAGGGGGTCGAGCCCGTCGCGTGCGAGCAGCAGCATGCTGTGGAACCAGAGGTCGGCCACCTCGGAGACCAGGTGATCGCTGCCCGGCTCGGCCAGCAGCACCTCGACGGCCTCCTCGCCGACCTTGCGCTGCGCCCGCTCGCGCGCGTCGCTCAGCAGCCCGGCGACGTAGGAGCCCGCGCCGCTCGTCCCGGCCCGCTCGGCGATCACGTCCGCCAGCTCGGCGAGCAGCGGCGCGCCCGGCGCCGAAGCACGAGACGGCGCCGGTGTGGCAGGTCGGCCCGGCCGGGTGGGCGAGGTAGAGCAGCGCGTCCTCGTCGCAATCGGCGCGGATGTCGGCGACGCGAAGGACGTTTCCCGAGGTCTCGCCCTTCTGCCACAGCCGATCGCGCGAGCGTGAGTGGAAATGGGCGAGGCCCGTCCGCCTGGTCGCCTCGAGCGCCTCCGCATCGACGTAGGCCAGCATGAGCACGCGGCCCGTGTCGGCGTCCTGGACGACGCAGGGCAGCAGCGCGCCCTCGGCGACGGTCACACTCGCGCCGGCAGGCCGCACGCGGCCACCTCCCGCTTGACGTCGTCCGGGGTCGTCTCGCCGTCGTGGAAGATCGAGGCCGCGAGCGCCGCGTCGGCCCCCGCCTGGAGCGCGGCGACGATGTCGCCGGCGCCGCCCGCACCGCCCGACGCGATCAGCGGCACCCGCACGCTCTCCCGGATCCGGCCGATCAGCTCGAGGTCGTAGCCGCGGCGGCCGCCGTCGGAGTCGATGCTCGTCACGAGCAGCTCGCCGCTCCCGCGCCGGGCCGCCTCCTGCGCCCACTCGACGGCCTCGACGCCCGTCGCCTGCATGCCGCCGCGCGAATACGTCCACCAGCCGCCATCGCCCCGGGCGGCGTCGATCGCGACGACGACGCACTGGCTGCCGAGCCGCTCGGCCAGCTCGTCGATCAGCTCCGGCGTGCGCAGGGCGGCGGAGTTCACCGAGATCTTGTCCGCGCCGGCAAGCAGCAGCTCGCGGGCCCGCTCGGGCCGGTCGATGCCGCCGCCGACGCACAGCGGCACGTCCACCCGCTCCGCCGCCCGCTCGACGGCGTGCAGGAGCTCCCGCCAGGCCTCGGCCTCAGCGTCGATGTTGAGCCACACGATCTCGTCGGCGCCGGCCGCGGCGTAGCGCTCGGCGGCGTCGACCGGGTCGCCGCAGTCGCGCAGCTCGCGGAAGCGCACGCCCTTGACGAGCCGGCCGCCGCGGACGTCGAGGCAGGGGATGACCCGCCTACGCAGCACCGTCGCTCCACCGCAGGAACGCGCGCAGGAGCTCGCGCCCGGCCGGGCCGCTCTTCTCCGGGTGGAACTGCGTACCGGCGATCCGGCCGGCGCCGGCCACCGACGCGAATGTGCGGCCGTCGAGCTCGGTCGTCCCCAGCACCGTGGCGGCCGCCGCCGGCTCGACGGCGTAGGAGTGGGCGAAGTAGCAGACGGCCGGAAGGGCCCGGGCGAGCGGGTGCTCCGCCTGCGGCGCGACGTCGTTCCAGCCCATGTGCGGCAGCCGGTCGGCGAAGCCCATCGCGACGGCCCGGCCGGGCAGGAGGCCCAGGCACGGCACGCCGTCCTCGTCGCTCGAGTCGAACAGGAGCTGGAGGCCGAGGCAGATGCCGAAGACGTATGCACCCGCGCCCGCCGCACCGCGGATGGCGGCGACGAGGCCGCGCCGCTCGAGCGCCGCCATCGCCGCACCCGCCGCGCCGACGCCCGGCACGAGCACGCGCCCGGCCGACGCGACTTGGACGGCATCGTCGGTCACCGTCACCTCGGCGCCCGCCCGCTCGAGGCCGGTGCGAAGGCTGCGCAGGTTGCCCGCGCCGTAGTCGACCACGCAGACCGCGCTCACACGCTGCCCTTCGTGCTCGGCACGACGCCCTGGCGGCGCGGGTCAGGCTCCCAGGCCTGTCGCAGCGCGAGCGCGAGCGCTTTGAACGCCGCCTCCAGCAGGTGGTGGTCGTCCGCGCCGGTCCCGGAGAGGTGGATCGCCATGCGGCCGTGGCGGGACAGGCTGTCGAACAGGTGGGGGACGAGCGACGCGGGGATGCCGCCGATCCGCTCGCCAGAGAACGCGAGCTCGATGCGGGCGGCGCCGCGGCCGCCGAGGTCGACGACGGCGTGCACCACCGCCTCGTCGAGGGGCGCCCGGGCGTCGCCGAAACGGCGGATCCCGGCACGCTCGCCGAGGGCGCGGTCGAGCGCCTGGCCGAGGACGATCGCGACGTCCTCAACGGTATGGTGCTCGTCGACCCACAGGTCGCCGGCGCAGGTCAGCTCGAGGTCGAGCAGCGAGTGCGCGGCCAGCGCCCCGAGCATGTGGTCGAGCATGCCGATGCCGGTCGCCACGGCCGCCTGTCCGGTGCCGTCGAGCGCGATCCGGCACGTGATCGCGGTCTCGTTCGTGCGCCGCTCGACCGTCGCCGTGCGGTCCGGCTCCGCCGCTTCGCGGTGCGCGGGCGCGGCCGCTCCCAGCGCCTCGAGCAGCCGGTCGTCCTCGGGCGGCGTCGCCACGCTGTAGCGGATCGAGGTCTCGAGCAGCGGGTCGGCGAAGGTGCGCACGACCATCCCCTGCTCGAGCAGCTCGCGGGCAAACGCCTCGGCCGGCTTGCCGATCTCGACGAGGGCGAAGTTCGTGCACGACGGCGGCACGGCGTACCCGGCGGCGCGCAGCGCCTCGGCCATCCGCTCGCGCTCGGCGCAGGTGGCCGCCGTCCGGTCGCGCATCTCCGCGAGGTGATCGGCCTCGAGCGCGATCTCGACGAGTGCCGCCGCATGTACGCCAACTGACGCGGGAGGGCGCACGCCGTTCAGCCGCTCGGCGATCTCGGCGGGAGCGAGGATGTAGCCGACCCGGATCCCGGCCAGCGCGAACGCCTTCGAGAACGTGCGCACGCAGACCGTGTTCTGCCGCTCGCGGACGAGGTGGGACAGGTCGGTGCCGCCGAATTCGAGATACGCCTGGTCGATCACGACTAGCCCCGGCCGCTCGGCCACGTCCTCGGCGGAGACGTCCGCGCCGGTGGGGTTGTGCGGCGCGCACACCCACGTCAGGTCGACCTCGGCGCCCGGATCGTCCACGAGCTCGGCGCCGGCCAGCCGGGTGACGACGCCGTAGTAGCCGTACGCGCGGCCGACGCACGTACGCCCGCCGCCCCGGTGCGAGCGCGAGCAGCCCGCATAGCAGGAGCGCCTCGTCGGCGCCCGCGGTGGGCACGATCTGCTCGACCGGGAATCCGCTGTAGGCCGCGATCGCCTCGCGCAGGCGCAGGTAGGTCGCGTCCGGATAGGAGTTCGGGATAACACGGGCGAGCCGGGCCAGCTCGTGGGCGTACCACCCGGGCGCGACAGCCGACGTGTTCATGTCGAAGCGCATCAGCGGCGCGTCGGCCGGGAGCGTGTCCTGCCAGCGGTAGCCGACCAGGCCGCGCAGCTCGGGGCGGATGACGTCGATCGCGCTCACGGGATCAGGTTGTGGATCGGGAGCACGAGGAGCGACCGCGCCCCGGCGGCGCGCAGCGGGGCGAGCAGCTCCATCACCTGGCGCTGCTCGACGACGGCGTGGACGGAGTGCCAGCCCGGCCGCGCGAGCGGCAGCACCGTCGGGGAGTCGAGTCCGGGCAGGAGGTCGACGATCGCATCCAGCGAGTCGTCGGGCGCGTTCAGCATCAGGTAGCGGCGGTTGCGTGCGTCGACGACGCTGCGCACGACGGTGGCGAGCTCGTCGGCCACCCGGCGCTGCTCGCCGTCCAGGTCGGGGCGTGCCACCAGCACCGCCTCGGACTCGAGCACCGTCGCGATCGGGCGCAGGCCGTTCTGGCGCAGCGTCTCGCCGCTCTGGACGAGGTCGCAGACCGCCTCGGCCGCCTCCAGCCGCGGAGCCAGCTCGACCGAGCCGCGCACGGCCACCGTCTCGACGGTCATGCCGCGACGGGCGAAGTAGCCGGCCGTGATACGGGGGTGCGACGTCGCCACCCGGCCGCCGTCGAGCTCCTCGACCGTCGCGATGCCCTCCGCCGGCACCGCCACCTGAAGCGAGCAGCGGCCGAGCCCGAGCGGCACGAGCTCCTCGAGGGCGGCGCCGCCCTCGAGCACCTGGTCGCGCCCGGCGACGGCCGCCTCGACGGCGCCGTCGACCGCCCAGGCGGGCATGTCCTCGGCGCGGGTGAAGAGCACCTCGACGTCCCACTGCGAGCACTGGGCGTAGAGGGCGCGGCCGTTGCTCTCGAGCTCGAAGCCGGCGCCGCGCATAAGGTCGAGCACGGGGTCGTGCAGGCGGCCCTTGGACGGCAGTGCCAGGCGGAAGCGGCGGCTCATCGCCGTTTCGCCCTGCGGTCGAGCACGAGCCGGTAGCCGCCCTCGCCGTGCCGCAGCCAGTGTGCGACCCGGGTCACCGTCGTGGTCGAGCCGCGCACCTGCTGGGCGACCTGGGCGTAGGGGACGCCCTGGTCGAGCAGGCGGGCGGCGTGCCAGCGATGGGAGAGCACCTCGAGCTCATGCAGCGAGCAGACGTCGCGCAGGAACGCGGCCACCTCGTCGCGCGAGCCCAGGCCGAGCAGCGCGTCGCAGAGGTCGTCGACCTCGGGGGTGCGCCAGTCGGCCGCAGGTCTGGTGGCGCCGTTGCTCATCGTGGTATCATTTTAGCATGCTAACACGAGGACAGGAGGCGGTCGATCTGCGCGAGGGGCGGGCGGTGCCCGCCGTCGACCTGCTGGGCGGCCGGGTCGTGCGGCTGGAGCAGGGCCGCTACGACCGCGTCACCGCCTACCCCGTCGAGCCGGTCGTGCTCGCCCGCACCTACGCCGAGGCCGGCGCGCCGTGGCTGCACGTCGTCGACCTCGGCGCCGCCCGCTCGGGAGAGCGCTCGCCCGAGCACGCCGCCCTCCTGGGCGAGTTCCGGGCCGTGCCCGGGCTGCGGATCCAGCTCGGCGGCGGGCTACGCGATGAGACCGGTATCCGGGCTGCGCTGGCCGACCTGGCCGACCGCGTGATCGTCGGGACGCTGGCCGCCGCCGAGCCGGAGCTCGTCGGCCGCCTGGCCGCGGAGACGGGCGGCGTCGTCGTGGCGCTCGACTGTCTCGACGGGCGCGTCCGCACGCACGGCTGGCTCGAGGACGCCCGTCTCGATCCCTCCGCCCTGGTCGAGCGGCTGGCCGGCGCCGGCGCGCGTGACTTTCTGGTGACCGGGATCGACCGCGACGGCACGGGCCGTGGGCCGGACGTCGACCTGATCGCGAGCGTTCGGCCGGGGGTGCCCGGCCAGCTGCTGGCGGCGGGCGGCGTCGGCTCGGCGGCGCATGTCGGCGCTGCCCTCGCGGCGGGCGCAGATGCGGTCGTCGTCGGGAAGGCCATGCTCGATAGCCGCATCTTATTTGCATGAAAATCCGTCGATGTGTATGATCATGCAATGCCCGATCGACGCCTGCTCATCTCCTCGCTGCTCGACCGCTTCCCGGTCACGTCGCAGCCCCAGCTGGTCTCGCTCCTCGCCGACCAGGGTGTGCATGTCACCCAGGCCACCGTGTCGCGCGACCTGGAACGGCTCGGCGCCGTGCGGGTGCGGAGGGACGGCCACCTCGTCTACGCCCTGCCCGCCGAGGAGGAGCCGGCCGATCCGCTGGAGCGGCTGCGCGATGCGCTCGTGCTCGTCCGCAGCATGGAGCCGTCGGGCAACCTGGCGGTCCTGAAGACGGCCCCCGCGAACGCGATGCCGGTCGCCCGGGCGTTCGACGTCGCCGACCTGCCCGAGGTGGCGGGAACCGTCGCCGGCGACGACGTCGTCCTCGTGGTCGGCCGGGAGCCGTACTGCGGCGCGGACATCCTCGAGCTGTGCGACCGGATCGGGACGGAGGCTGCGCATGCTCACGCATGACCCCGCACTCGACTCGCCGCTCACCGCAGCCGGCCTGAAGGGCCACGACTTCCTGCGCGTCGACGACCTGAGCGCCGCTGCAATCGAGTCGGTGCTCGACCTGGCCGACCACCTGAAGGCGCTCCAGTCCCGCCGGCTGCCGCATCCCTGGCTGGCCGGCCGCACGCTGGGCATGATCTTCGAGAAGCCGTCCACCCGCACCCGGGTGTCGTTCGAGGTCGGGATGGTGCAGCTGGGCGGTCACGCCGTCCACCTGTCCGCGGGCGAGAGCCAGCTCGGCCGGGGCGAGCCGATCGAGGACACCGGCGCGGTGCTCTCGCGCTACCTCGACGCCATCGTCATCCGCACTCACGCTCACGCGCGTGTCGAGGAGCTGGCCGCAGCCTCGGCCGTGCCCGTCATCAACGGGCTCACCGACGAACACCACCCCTGCCAGGCGCTCGCCGACCTGCAGGTGCTGCGCGAGCGGCTCGGCGATCTGGCGGGTCGGCGGCTGGCCTGGGTGGGCGACGGCAGCTCGAACGTGTGCCACTCGCTGGCCGCGGCCGCCGTGGCGATGGGGATGGAGGTCGTGGTGGCGGCTCCCGACGGCTACGAGCCGTTCGCCGACGAGCTCGGCGCTGCCGCCGACGCCGTCGAGGTCGTCGACGACCCGGCCGCCGCGGTCGCGGGCGCCGATGCGGTCGTCACGGACACCTTCACGAGCATGGGGCAGGAGGCCGAGCGCGAGGCGCGCCTGGCCGCCCTCGCCCCCTATCAGGTGAACGCGCGGCTGCTGCGGGGCGCCGCTCCCGGGCACGTCGTGCTGCACTGCCTGCCGGCGCACTGCGGCGAGGAGATCACGCAGGACGTGCTCTGGGGGGAGAGCTCGGCGGTGTGGGATGAGGCGGAGAACCGGCTGCACGCCCAGAAGGCGCTGCTGGCCATGATCGTTTGACGAGGAAGGACGGAACTGTGGCTGAGAAGATCGTGCTCGCGTATTCGGGGGGTCTCGACACGTCGGTGGCGCTGCGCTGGCTGGCCGACGAGTACGGCGCCGAGGTCGTGGCGCTGCTCGTCGACGTCGGGCAGGGCATCGACGCGGAGCAGGTCGAGCGGCGGGCCCGTGCGGCGGGCGCGAGCGACGTCGTGATCGCCGACGCGCGCGACGAGTTCGCGGCCGAGTACGTCCTCCCGGTGCTGCAGGCGGGCGCGCTCTACGAGGGTCGCTACCCGCTCGTGTCGGCGCTTTCGCGGCCGCTCATTGCGCGCTGGCTGGTGCGCGTCGCCCGCGAGCACGGCGCCACCGCCGTCGCGCACGGCTGCACCGGCAAGGGTAACGACCAGGTGCGGTTCGAGACGGCCGTCGCCGCGCTCGCGCCCGATCTGGCAGTGCTCGCGCCGGTGCGCGACTGGGGCATGACCCGCGAGCAGGAGATCGCGTACGCCAACGAGCACGGCATCGAGGTGCCGGTGAAGTCGGGCGCCGCGTACTCGATCGACCACAACCTGTGGGGCCGCTCGATCGAGGCCGGCCCGCTGGAGGATCCGTGGCTCGAGCCGCCCGAGGAGGCCTACGCCCTGACGATGGCGCCGGAGCGCGCGTTCGCGGCACCGCACGAGGTGGAGGTCGAGTTCGAGGCGGGCATCCCGGTCGCGATCGACGGCGAGCGCCTCGGCCTGGTCGACCTGATCGCCCGGGCGGCGGCGCTGGCCGGAGCGCATGGGGTGGGCCGCATCGACATGATCGAGAACCGGCTCGTCGGCATCAAGAGCCGCGAGGTGTACGAGACGCCGGCGGCCGCGCTGCTCATGGCTGCCTACGCGGGAGTCGAGGAGCTCGTGTGCGAGCGCGACCTCGCCCACGCCAAGGCCGAGCTGGCCGGGCGGTACGCGAAGCTCGTCTACAACGGCCTCTGGTTCTCGCCGCTGCGGGCGGCGATGGCGGCGTTCATGGACACGGCCGCGGGCGCCGTCACCGGCACGGCCAGGGTGCGCCTCTACCGCGGCAGCTGCGCGGTGATCGGCCGCAAGGCCGGCTCGTCGCTGTACGACCACGGCCTGGCGACGTACGAGCAGGGCGACAGCTTCCAGCACGGCGCCGCCGCCGGCTTCATCCATGTGTGGTCGCTTCCCACCAAGACGTGGGCCGCCGCGACGGAGGCGGCGGAGTCGGTGAAGGAGGCCGCGCCGGCGTGAGCTCTGCGCTCTGGGCCGGGCGGCTGGCCGGGGGACTCGACCCGGCGGTCCTCGACTTCACCGCCTCCCTCGAGGTCGACCGGCGTCTGCTGCCGTTCGACCTCGAGGCGTCGGCGGCGCACGCGCGCATGCTCGGGCGCCAGGGGCTGATCCCGGCCGAGAAGGCGGAGCAGATCTGCGCCGCGCTCGCGGCCGTCGAGATCGAGCCCGATGCGACCGACGAGGACGTCCACTCCGCCATCGAGCGGCTGCTGGGCGAGCTCGGCCCGTGGGTGCACGCCGGCCGCAGCCGCAACGACCAGGTGCAGACGGCGATGCGGCTCTGGGTCAAGGACGTGTGCGGCCGGCTGGCCGGCGGCGTGCGCGGGCTCGCGCTCGCGCTGCTCGACGTCGCCGACCGCGACGGCGAGGCGCTCATGCCAGGCTATACGCACGGGCAGCGCGCCCAGCCGATCTGGCTGGGCCACCATCTGGCCGCTCACGTGTGGGCGCTTCGGCGCGACCTCGTCCGGCTCGATGCCGTGCGGGCGAGCGCCGATACGAGCCCGGCGGGAGCGGGTGCCCTGGCGGGCTCGAGCCTGCCGATCGACCCGGCGTCCATGGCCGCAGAGCTCGGGTTCGCCGGGAGCTTCGAGAACTCGATCGACGCCGTCGCCGACCGCGACTATTGCGCCGAGCTCGTGTTCGCGTGCGCCCTCTGCTTCGTGCACCTGTCCCGGCTGGCGGAGGAGCTGGTGCTGTGGACGTCGGCGGAGTACGGGTTCGCCGAGCTCGACGACGCGGCCGCCACCGGCTCCTCGATCATGCCGCAGAAGAAGAACCCCGACCCGGCCGAACTCGCACGCGGGAAGGCCGGGACGGCGGTCGGGCGGCTGGCCGGCCTTCTGGCGATGCTGAAAGGGCTTCCGCTCGCCTACAACCGCGACCTGCAGGAGGACAAGCGGGCCTGCTTCGATCAGGTCGACGACCTGCAGGGGGCGCTGGCGGCGCTACGGGTGTGCGTCGCCGGCCTCGCCTTCGACACCGGTCGGATGGCCGCTGCGGCGGGTGACGGGACGACGGTGGCAACCGATCTGGCCGAGCAGCTCGTACTGGGTGGCATGCCCTTCCGTCACGCGCACGCCGAGGTGGCCGGGCGAGTCGCCGCCGGCGAGCGGTTCGACTCGCCGACCGCCGCCGAGGCCGCTGCCGCGCGGCAGCCGCTCGCAGCGCTGCACGCGCAGCTGGCGCGGGCGCGATCGGCGGTCTCCGATGGCTGACCGCCGGCCCGGCCTGCGCCGGGTCGTCGTCGTCAAGGCCGGGTCGAGCACGCTCGTCGACGATTCCGGCCGGCCGCGGCAGCCGGTGTTCGACCGGGTGGCAGGCGAGTGCGCCGAGCTGGTCTCGGCGGGCACGCCCGTGGTGGTCGTGAGCTCCGGGGCGGTCGCGCTCGGGATCGGCGAGCTCGGCAAGACCATCCGCCCGCGCGCCCTGGGCGACCTCCAGGCCGCCTCGGCGCTCGGTCAGACCTTGCTCCAGCTGCAGTGGGAGCGGGCGTTCGGCGGCCTCGGCGTCCGCACCGGCCAGGTGCTCCTGACCGAGGCCGATATCCACCGCCGCGGCTCCTACGTGAACGCCCGCCGCGTGCTGCGGCGGCTGATGTCATGGGGCGTCGTGCCGGTCGTGAACGAGAACGACTCGACCGCGACCGAGGAGATCACCTTCGGCGACAACGATGCGCTGGCCGCCCATGTGGCCGTGATGCTGCAGGCGCGGCTGCTCGTGCTCCTCACCGACATCGACGGCGTGTACGACCGCGACCCGTCCCGGCCGGACGCCCGCCTGATCACCGAGATCCTCGACCAGGCCCAGGTCGACGCCGTCGCCGAGGACGCGCCCGTGGGGGCGTCCGGCTGGGGGTCGGGCGGGATCGCCGCCAAGCTGCGCTCGGCCCGGATGGCGAGCTCGGGCGGGGTCGAGGCGGTCATCGCGTCGGGCCTGGCGGCAGGGGCGGTCGCCGCCGCTGCCGCGGGCGAGGCGTCGGGGACGCGTGTGCCGGCGGCGAACCAGCTGCCCTCGGCCTACAAGCTGTGGCTGCGGCACGGGACGCCGGTCCGCGGCCGCCTGGTCTGCGACGACGGCGCCCGCCAGGCGGTCGCGGAGCGGGGCACGAGCCTCCTCCCGGTGGGCCTGGTGGCCGTGGACGGGAGCTTCAGCGCAGGCGATGCCGTCGAGCTGGTCGGCTGCGACGGCGGCGCGTTCGCGGTCGGCGTCAGCCGCTACGAGGCCGCGGAGCTCGCCCGGGCCGTCGGCCGCCGCGGCCTGCCCGAGGCCGTGCGCCGCGACGACCTGGTGCTGCTGTGAGCGTCGCACCGGCCAGGCCCGACGTCCGCAGCGCCGCCCGCCGACTGGCGGCCGCGAGCGAGGCCGAGCGCGACGCGGCGCTCGAGCAGATCGCGCGCGGCATCGAGGCCCGCGTCGACGAGATCCTGGCGGCGAACGCGCTCGACGGCGAGGCGGCTGCCGCGGAGCGGCCGGCGATCCGCGACCGGCTCGCGCTCGACTCGGACCGGGTCGCCGCGCTGGCCGCTGCCGTACGGGCCGTCGCGGCGCTGCCGAGCCCGGTCGGCGAGACGATCCGCGAGCTGCGCCCGCCGAGCGGCATCCGCATCCGCAAGCTGCGCGTCCCCCTGGGTGTCGTGCTGGTCGTGTACGAGGCCCGGCCCAACGTCACCGTCGATGCCGCCGCGCTCTGCCTCAAGTCCGCCAACGCGTGCATCCTGCGCGGGTCGCGGATGGCCGCCAGCACGAACCGCGTGCTCACCGACATCGTCCGCGCCGGCCTCGCCGAGGCGGGTCTGCCTCCCGACGCCGTCACCGCTGTCGAAGGCGGCCACGACGCGCTGGCCGCGCTGATCGCGGATCCGGCGACCGCCGACGTCGTCATCCCCCGCGGCGGCGAGGAGCTGAAGAAGCTCCTGCTGCGCGAGTCGCGCATCCCGGTGCTCGCCGCTGCCGGCGGGAACTGCCACGTCTACGTCGACGCGGCTGCCGACGCCGACCGGGCCGTCGCCATCGCCCTGAACGCGAAGGTGCAGCGGCCGGGCGTGTGCAACGCGGCCGAGACGCTGCTCGTCCACGGCGACCGGCCCGAGCTGCTCGAGCGGATCTCGGCCGAGCTCGAGTCCGCCGGCGTGGAGCTGGCCGAGGGCGACGACGCCTTCGCGACGGAGTTCCTCGACCTGAAGATGGCGGTCGGCACGGTCGACTCGCTGGACGAGGCGATCGATCACATCAACCGCTACGGCACGGGCCACTCCGAGGCGATCGTGACGGAGGACGAGGCCGCCGCGACCCGCTTCTGCAGCGAGGTCGACGCCGCGGCGGTCTACGTGAACGCGTCGACCCGGTTCACGGACGGCGGCGAGTACGGCATGGGCGCCGAGATCGGCAACTCCACCAACCGGCTGCACGCGCGCGGCCCGGTCGGCCTGGAGGAGCTGACGACGACGAAGTACGTCGTGCACGGCGACGGCCACGTGCGTGCATAACCGGTGCCAGGCACCGGTTATGCAGCAGTGAGGAGTGCGGCCGGGTAGGTGGTGAAGAGCGCCTTGGCGGAGAGGTCGGTCGCCGGGGAGCCGGTCAAGACCTCGTCCCAGCGGTCAGGGGCCGCGTCTGGGAGGGCGAGACGCGTGTCCGCCCACTCCTCCAGCCTCGCCGTGAGCCGGGCCACGGCGGCGAGCGCCCAGCGGCCCTCGTGGACGCGGGCGAAGGCGACGACGCGGTCCGCGTGGCGGCCGGCCACCTCGATCGGCACGTAGGCGCCGTGGGCGAAGAGCTCCGGGTCGCGGCGGCGTAGCTGCAGACCGGCTCGCGTGGCCGCGACCTTGGCGCTCTCTCCGCCTCGCCGCTCGGCGCGATCTGCGAAGTCGACCGGACGGCGGTTGTCGGGATCGACCAGCGAGAGGTCCCAGTCCTCGTTGCCCCAGTAGATGTCGGGGACCCCGGGCGCCGCCAGCTTGAGCACGAGCAGGGCGAGCGAGCTGCGCCCGCCGATCGCTGCGCAGCGAGCCGCGAACGCCGCCAGGTCGGCGGTGAAGTCGGGTGAGCCCAGGATCGCCCCGGCGAAGGCCGTCACGTCGGCCTCGTATGCCTCGTCGGGCGCGTCCCAGCTCGTGTGCACCTTCGCCTCGCGGAGCGCTTTCAAAACGAATTGGCGCACGCGCTGGATGCCAATTGGCCAGGTGCCCACGAGCGTCTGGTACAGCAGCCACTCCTCGTTCGCGTCCGGAGCGGTCTCGGGGCGGGGGCGCAGCGGCGCGTTCAGGTCGTGCCAGCGGGCGAATGCCGCCTCCCACTCGTCGGCCAGCTCGGAGAGGGCCGAGATCCGCATGCGGACGTCCTCGCTGCGCTTCGTGTCGTGGGTCGAGGTGGCGTTCAGCGGATGGCCGCCGGCGCGCTCCGCCAGGCGGGCGTGGAGCTCGGCGGCGCCGGTGAACGGCCAGTCCGGGGCGCAGCCCGGCTCGTTGCGGGCGAGCAGGGTCGCGTCGACGTAGAGGGCGGTGTCCTCGACGCCCTTGGCCGCGGCCGGCCCGGTCAGCTGCTGCCAGCGCGCGACGAACGGGCGCAGCTCGGCGGTCGGTCGCGCGATCGCGGCGGCCAGCGGCTCGGCGGCGCCGCCGGCGAGCGCCCCGGCCGCGCACAGCCGGGCGGCGTCCTCCGGGGCTGCCCCACCGGCACGGATGTAGGTGCGGTAGACGTCGAGCGCGACCGTCAGATCGCGTACCGCGGCCGCATCGATCCCCGGCGGCGCCGCTCGCACGACCCGCGCCAGGTCGGGCGCGAGCATCCCCTCGAGCGCCGCCCGCTTGGCCGCCCTCGCGATGTCGCCGAACCGGTCGCGCTCGCCGGTCAGCCGCCGGTGGGCGGCGTGCAGCTGCTCGGCCCCGGCGGGATCGACGAAGACCCCGCCGGCCAGCGCGAGGAAGTCGTAGCCCGTCGTCCCGGCCGTCGCCCATCCGGCGGGCAGTGACTCGTCGCGGGCCAGGATCTTCTCGACCACGACGTAGGCGCCGCCGGTGGCGTCGCGCAGGCGGTCGAGGTAGGCCGCCGGGTCGCGCAGCCCGTCGATGTGGTCGATCCGCAGGCCGGTGACGATCCCCTCGCGCACGAGCCGCACGATCTCTACGTGCGCCGCCGCGAAGACGTCCTCGTGCTCGACCGCGAGGGCGGGCAGATCGGCGATGTCGAAGAAGCGGCGATAGTTGGGCACGCCCGTGCGCCAGTCCTCGAGCCGGTAGTGCTGGGCGGCCAGCAGCGGCTCCAGATCGTCCGCCCGCGTCCGCGGCGCCACCGGATAGCGCTGGTCGAAGTAGGCGATCCGGCGCTCGCCGTCCTCGTCCACCAGCCGCAGCTCCCCGCGGTCGATCGCGTCGGCCCGCTCCGACCCGAGCAGCGGCAGCACCAGCCGGCCGTCGGCCCAAGGGGCGTCCCACTCGATGTCGAAGGCGTGCGCCCACGCCGACCCCGGGCCGCGCAGCAGCACGTCCCACCACCACGGGTTGCGGTGGTCGGCCGCCATGTGGTTGGGAACGACGTCCACCATCAGCCCCATCTCGAGCCGGCGCAGCTCTCCGGCCAGCCGTTCGAGCGCGTCGCGGCCGCCGAGGGCGGGGCTGACGCGCGACGGGTCGCACACGTCGTAGCCGTGCGTGCTCCCCGGCCTGGCCGCCAGGATCGGCGACAGGTACATGTCGCCGACCCCGAGGTCGCGCAGGTACGGCGCGACCCGGCGGGCGTCGTCGAGGGTGAACGCCGGCGAGAGCTGGAGGCGGTAGCAGGAGGCCGGGAGCCTCATGCCCCGGCGGGCTCGCTCGTCCGCGTCGCCAGGATGAACGAGCGACCGACCAGGTTGACGGCGGAGCGCGAAACGACCCGCCGGCCCGGCCGGGCGGTGTTCACCAGCTCCTCCCACACCCCCGCCTGACCCGACTCCGGCAGCACGAAGCGGCGCGATCCCTCGCCGCCGTTGAAGAGCAGCAGCACCGTCTGGCCCGACACCGGCCGGCCGCGCTCGTCCACCTCGTCGGTCGCCTCGCCGTCGATCAGCATCCCGACCGCCTTCTGGTTCGGATCGTCCCAGTCGGCCTGTGCCATCTCGCGTCCGCTCGGGTGCAGCCACGTCACGTCCTTGCTGCCGCCGCGCACCGGCCTCCCCGCGAAGAACCCGCGCCGCCGGAACACCGGGTTCTCGCGGAAGATCCGCAGCGTCTCGCGGGTGAACTCGAGCAGCTCGCGCCGGTCGGCATCGAGGTTCCAGTCGACCCAGGAGATCTCGTTGTCCTGGCAGTAGGCGTTGTTGTTGCCGCGCTGGGTGCGGCCGACCTCGTCGCCTCCGAGCAGCATCCGCACCCCCTGCGAGAACACGAGCGTGGCCAGGAAGTTGCGCCGCATTCGGCCGCGTACGTCGTTCACCGCCCCGTCGTCGGTCGGCCCCTCGACACCCCAGTTCTCGCTCAGGTTGTCGTCCGACCCGTCGCGGTTGTCCTCGCCGTTTGCCTCGTTGTGCTTCCGCTGGTACGAGACGAGGTCGGTCAGGCAGAAGCCGTCGTGGGCGGTCACGAAGTTCACGCTCGCGTAGGTGCGCCGGCCGCTGGCCTGGTAGAGGTCGCTCGACCCGGACACGCGCGACGCGAGCTCGGCCAGGCGCCCGTTCTCCCCCCGCCAGAAGCCGCGCACGCCGTCGCGATAGACGCCGTTCCACTCCGCCCAGCCGACCGGGAAGTTGCCGACCTGGTAGCCGCCCTCGCCCAGATCCCACGGCTCGGCGATCAGCTTCACCTGGGAGAGCGTCGGGTCCTGCTGCATGATGTCGAAGAACGCGGCCAGCCGGTCGACCTCGAACAGCTCCCGGGCGAGCACGGGCGCGAGGTCGAAGCGGAAGCCGTCGACGTGCATCTCGTTGACCCAGTAGCGGAGGCTGTCGAAGATCAGCTGCACCGTCCGCGGGTGCTGCACGTTCAGACTGTTGCCGGTTCCCGTGAAGTCGACGTGGTAGCGCGGATTCTCCGGCGAGAGCCGGTAGTACGAGGCGTTGTCGACGCCGCGCAGCGAGAGCGTCGGGCCGAGGTGGTTGCCCTCGCCGGTGTGGTTGTAGACGACGTCCAGGATCACCTCGATCCCGGCCCGGTGAAACGCCTTCACCATCGACTTGAACTCGCTCACCTGGGTGCCGCGGGTGCCGCCGGCGGAGTAGCGCGCGTCGGGGGCCAGGAAGGCGATCGAGTTGTAGCCCCAGTAGTTGGTCAGGCCGCGGTCGACCAGGGCGCGGTCGTTGATGAACTGGTGCACCGGCATCAGCTCGACGGCGGTCACGCCGAGCGACAGCAGGTGGTCGATGATCGAGTCGCTGGCCATCCCCAGGTAGGTGCCGCGCAGCTCCTGGGGAACCCCGGGATGGAGCATCGTCAGGCCGCGGACGTGGCACTCGTAGATGACCGACCTGTTCCACGGCACCGATGGCCGGCGATCGTCGCCCCACGGGAACGCGGGGTCGACGACGGCGCACTTGGGCATCGCCCCGGCGCTCGAGCGGGTGTCCATCGAGAGGTCGGCCGCGGGGTCGCCGACCGTGTAGCCGAAGAGGGTGTCGTCCCAGCGCGGCTGCCCGGTGACCGCCTTCGCGTAGGGGTCGAGCACGAGCTTGCTGGGGTTGAAGCGGTGCCCCCGCTCGGGCTCGTACGGGCCGTGCACGCGGTAGCCGTAGAGCTGCCCGGGGCGCACGTCGGGGAGGTAGGCGTGCCAGATCAGGTCGGTGCGCTCGACGACCTCGATGCGGTGCGCCTCCTCGCCGTCGCCGGGCTGGTCGTACAGGCACAGCTCGACGCCGGTGGCGTGCTCGGAGAAGAGGGCGAAGTTCGTCCCCTCGCCGTCCCAGGTCGCCCCCAGCGGATACGGCGTCCCCGGCCAGACGCGCAGGCTAGCCACGCGCACCGCGCAGGACGAGGCACGACTGCGGCTGGGCGGTGATCGCCCCGCCGGCCGGGGCGACGGCGCCCGGGCCGCCGAAGCGGGCGTCGGCGGAGTCGAGCAGGACGGTCCGGTCGCCCGCGAACGGGACGTCCAGGAGGCGCGGCTCGTGTCCGAAGTGGAGGCACACGAGCACAGTCTCGCCTGCCGGGTCGCCCCGGAGCATCCACACGACCGGAGGATCGTCCATCCGCGCCACCTCGACGCGGTCGGGGTCGAGGTCGCGGAGCGGCAGAAGCTCGCGGCGGAGGCGCAGGAGCTCGCGGTAGAGGCCGAGCATCTGCCCGTGGCCGCCCTCGCGGCGCGCATCCCAGTGCAGGACGGCGCTTCGAAAGGTCTCCTCGGCCTGGGGGTCGGGCGGCTCGCCGGCCCATCGGAACGAGCGGAACTCCTCGGCCCGGCCGCGCCGCACGGCCTCGATCAGCTCGCCCCCCGAGTGGCTCGTGAAGTACGGGAACGGCGCATCGTCGGCGTGCTCCTCGCCCATGAACAGCAGCGGCACCTGCGGGGACAGGAGCACCGCGGCCGCCATCAGCTTGGCCGCCTCGAAGCCCGCGGTCTGGGCCAGCCGGTCGCCGAGCATGCGGTTGCCGACCTGGTCGTGCGTCTGGCCGAAGACGACGAAGCGGCTGCCGGCGATCCCGGCGGCGGTGGCGCCGTGGCGGCGGCCGCGGTAGCGCGACGTCTGGCCGGTGTAGGCGAAGCCCTCGCGGTAGGCCCGCGCCGCCATCCCCGTCCCCCGGCCGGCGAAGTCGGCGTAGTAGCCGCCGTCCTCGCCGGTGAGCAGGGCGTGCAGCGAGTGATGCAGGTCGCCGCTCCACTGCGCATCCATCCCCAGGCCCCCGGCCGCCCGCGGCGTGATCATGCGCGGATCGTTCAGGTCGCTCTCGGCGATCAGGTGCAGCGGCCGCCCGGCCGGCCCTGACGCCTCGGCGACGGCGTCTGCCAGGTCGGCCAGGAAGTGCGTCGCAGAGGCGTCTGCGATCTGGTCGACGGCGTCGAGCCGCAGCGCGTCGACGTGGAGGTCGTCCAACCAGTGCAGCGCGCTCCCGATCAGAAGCGCGCGCACGCCGTCGCTGCCGGGGCCGTCCATGTTGATCGCGGCGCCCCAGGGCGTCCGGTAGCGCTCGGTGAACACCGGCCCGAAGCGGGGCAGCACGTTGCCCTCCGGGCCGAGGTGGTTGTAGACGCAGTCGAGGCAGACCGCGAGGCCCGCGCCGTGGGCGGCGTCGACCAGGCGGGCAAGGCCGGCAGGCCCGCCGTAGGAGTTCTGCACCGCGTAGGGGAAGACGCCGTCGTAGCCCCAATTGCGCGCGCCCGGGAACTGCGCGACGGGCATGAGCTCGATGGCCGTCACGCCGAGCTCGCGCAGCTCCGGCCAGCCGCGGCACGATCGCGTCGAACGTCCCCTCGGGAGTGAACGTGCCGACGTGCAGCTCGTAGAGCACGAGCTCGGATAGCGGCACGCCGCGCCAGGCCTCGTCGGTCCAGCCGTCCCAGGGCGCGACCACCTCGGACGGACCGGCCACGCCCTCGGGCTGGGACGCCGACGCCGGGTCGGGCAGCTCGTCGCCGCCGTCCAGGCGGTAGCGGTAGCGCCTTCCGGGCCTGGCGCTCTCCGCCACGCCGGCGAAGATCCCGTCGCCGCAGGGCGCGAGCGCGACGACCTCGTCCGGGTCGAGCAGGACGGCGTCGACCCGGTCGGCGTGCGGCGCCCACACGGCGAACCGCGTCCCCCTGCCATCCGCGTCCGGCGCCGCCCCCAGCCGGGGGCGGACATGCGTCACGGAGCGTCCTCGGGGGCGAGCAGCAGGCACGACAGCGGCGGCAGCACGAGCGTCATCGAGTGGTCGCGGCCGTGGGCCGGCTCCGCCACCGCCTCGATCCGGCCCATGTTGCCGGCGCCGCTGCCGCCGTAGACGTCGGCGTCGCTGTTCAGGAGCTCGCGCCACACGCCGGGCCGGGGGGCGCCGATGCGGTAGTTGGGGCGCAGCACAGGCGTCAGGTTGAACACGGCCAGCGCGGCGTCGGCTCCGCCCCTGGCCATTCGCATGAACGCCAGCACGCTCGATTCGCTGTCCGACGCGTGCACCCAATCGAACCCGGCCGGGTCGCAGTCGAGCTCGTGGAGGGCCGGCCGTTCCCGGTAGGCCGTGTTCAGGTCGGCGACCCAGCGGCGGATGCCCTCGTGCTCGGGCTTGTCGAGCAGGTGCCAGTCGACACTCGACTCGTGGTCCCACTCGTCCCACTGGCCGAGCTCGCCGCCCATGAAGAGGAGCTTCTTACCCGGCACCGCGTACATGTAGCCGTAGAGCGCGCGCAGGTTGGCGCGCTTCTGCCACTCGTTGCCGGGCATGCGCCCGATCAGCGACCGTTTCCCGTGTACGACCTCGTCGTGGGAGAGCGGCAGCACGTAGTTCTCGGTGAACGCGTACAGGCCGCGGAACGTCAGCTCGTGGTGGTGGAAGCGGCGGTGGACGGGGTCGTGGCCGAAGTAGACGAGCGTGTCGTGCATCCAGCCCATGTCCCACTTGAACCCGAACCCGAGCCCGCCCAGGTAGGTCGGCCGCGACACCATCGGCCATGCGGTCGACTCCTCGGCGTAGGTCTGCACGCCCGGGTGCTCGGCGTAGACGGCGCTGTTCAGCGCCCGCATCAGGCCGATCGCCTCGAGATTCTCGCGCCCGCCATGCCGGTTGGGGATCCACTCGCCGTCCTTGCGGGAGTAGTCGAGGTAGAGCATCGAGGCGACCGCGTCGACCCGCAGGCCGTCGGCGTGGTAGGCGTCGAGCCAGTGCATCGCGCTCGACAGCAGGAAGCTGCGCACCTCGTTGCGGCCGTAGTTGAAGATGAAGCTGCCCCAGTCGGGGTGGAAGCCCTGGCGGGGGTCGGCATGCTCGTACAGGTGCGTCCCGTCGAACTCGGACAGCCCGTGCCGGTCGGTGGCGAAGTGGGACGGCACCCAGTCGAGGATCACCCCGACGCCGGCGGCGTGCAGCGCGTCGATGAGAGCCATGAAATCCTGCGGCGTGCCGTACCGGCTGGTGGGCGCGAAGTAGCCGGTCGTCTGGTAGCCCCACGAGCCGGTGTAGGGGTGCTCCATGATCGGGAGCAGCTCGACGTGCGTGAAGCCGCTCTCGACGGCGTAGGCAGGCAGTTGCTCGGCCAGCTCCAGGTAGGTGAGCGGGCGGTTGCCGTCCTCGACGTTGCGCCGCCACGAGCCCAGGTGCAGCTCGTAGATCGAGATCGGGGCATCCAGGGCGCTGCGCTCCGCCCGAGTCTGCATCCACCCGTCGTCGGCCCACTCGTACCCGAGATCCCAGACGATCGAGGCCGTCTTCGGCGACTGCTCGGCGTAGCGGGCGAACGGGTCGGCCTTCTCGAGGACCTCGCCGCCGCCGCTCGTCACGGCGTACTTGTAGGCGGCGCCGTGGCCGACGCCGGGCACGAACGCCTCCCAGATCCCGGAGTCGCCCGCGACCGACAGAGGGTCGGCGCCATGCCCCCATCCGTTCCAGTCGCCGATCACGGAGACCGCTTTCGCGTTCGGCGCCCAGACGGCGAACTGCGTCCCCGTCCGCTTGCCGACGGCAGCCGCGTGGGCGCCCAGTCTCTCGGCCAGCCGGTAGTGCGTGCCCTCGTTGAAGAGGTGCAGGTCGTCGGCGCCGAGGCGGCTCTTCGGCCGCCGCGACGTGGGGGGCTTGCGCGTCCGGGGCTCGGTCATCGGGGGGACCTCCTCGCGTCGGCGATCCGGCGCAGGCGCGGCGCCAGGTCGGGAACGGCATCGAGCTCGTCCACGCCGTGGCGCGCGAGCCGCCGCCAGTTCGGATGCTCGATCGTGGTTCCGGGAACGTTCTGGCGCTCGTGCTCCCACCACATGTCCTCGAGGGTCACGAGCAGTGCGCGGGCGTCGGACTCGGCCAGCTCGAGCAGGCAGGCGTCGAGCGCCGCGGGCCCGTCCGCGACCGCGTGGCCGCGCCGCTCGAGGCGTGCGCGCAGCGCGTCGCGGCGGCCGTCGGCGGCGCCGTCCTCGTCCCAGAATCCGGCAAACGTGGGCATGTCGTGGGTATTCATGCCCACCATCGCCGCAGAAGGCACGCGGTCGAACGGATCGGCGCCATGGCCGAGCTCCGCCTGGACGGCGTACGTGCGCAGCAGGCCGTGCGCCGCCATGGTGCGCCGGACGCCCCCCGGGACCGTGCCCATGTCCTCACCGACGAGCCTGGTTCCGTGCCGGTCCGACTCGATGCAGAGCACCGCGTAGAGCTCCTCGAACGGGTAGCGCACGTAGACGCCCTCGGTGGCCGGCAGGCCGTGCGGCACCCAGAACATGCGGTGCAGGCCCATGACGTGGTCGATGCGGGCGGCGGCCGCGTGCCGGCACAGCACCCGGGCGCACGCGAGCGGGTACGCGTGCCCGCTCTCGCGCAGGCGGCCGGGATGGAGGGGCGCGAGACCCCAGTCCTGGCCGCCGCGGAAGAAGTCGTCCGGCGGCGCCCCGGCCGACACGCCCTCGGCGAAGAGGTCGCGGAACCGCCACGTGTCGTAGCCGCCGGGATGCACGCCGAGCGGCATGTCCAGGTAGGGGCCGGCGCCGGCCTCGCCGACCCGGGCAAGCTGCTCCTCGCACAGCCACTGGGCGTAGGCGTGGTAGCGGGCGGCGGCCGTGTCGCCGGGCGCGTCCGGGTCGCGCCAGTCGCGCCACCCCGCCCGCTCGCGCTCGCACCGCGCCCGGAAGTCCGCGTACGCGGCCAGGTCGGGGTGGGCCTGCATGTGGCGCTCGAATGCGTCCAGCCGCGGCCCGGACATGTCGGCCAGGAGCGCCTCGAGCACGCCGCGTTTCGCCGCCGCGGCCGCGCGATAGTCGATCAGCCGGCCCGCGACCGGGGACATGGCGGCGGTCAACTCGCGGGCGCGTGCCGAGGCGCTCCACTCCGGCGTCTCGGCGGGATCGGCGTAGAGCTCGTTCCAGTGCAGGCGGCTGACCGGCAGGTAGGGGCTCGGCTCGAAGGGCTCGCCGAGGAAGGCGGCGTTGAGCGGCGTCGAGCCGACCAGGTCGCCGCCGAGGCCGGCCGTCCACTGCGCCAGCCCGCGCATGCGCGTGAGGTCGCCCGGCCCGAACGGCCCCGGCAGGGCGTACAGCGGCACGAAGACGCCCCACGACCGCTCGGGGCCCGCGTGGGCGCGCCGGGGCGCCTGCAGCACGGTCACCGTCTGCGTCCGCCCGCCCGCCTCGACGTGCAGCGCGTGGGAGCCGTACGGCAGTCGGGGCAGCTCCAGCGCCCCGTCCTCGCCCCGGCCGTGCAGCTCGCCGCCGCCCTCGAGCGCGAGCGTCCACGCCGGCCGATCGTGACCCGCGACACGGATGCGCGCGTGCGCCCGGCCCCAGGCCACCGTCACCGGCTCCGCGAGCTGCCCGGCCCGGGCGGCCCGCGCGGCGCTCAGCGCCTCGGCGGCGCCGCGGCCGGATTCGTCCACGTCGTGCCCGAGCGCCTGCAGCACGGCCGCGAGCGCCGCCGGCGACGCCCGGCGGCGGCGGCCGGTCGTCTCGGTATACGACCGCAGGACGCCCCCGGCCGCGGCCAGGGCATCGAGCGCGCCGGCCGCGATCACGCGCTCAGGTCACCCATCGAGAAGCTCCTCGAGCCCGCGCGCGGGAATGACGACCCAGTCGGGCCGGTTGTCGAGCTCGTAGCCGAGCTCGTAGACCGCCTTCTCGATCAGGTGCACGTCGATCAGGCGGGCGAGCTGGTCGGGATCCTCCGGCAGGATCGCGGCCGGGGCGACGGTCGCCAGATAGGCCTTCAGGAACGCCGCCGACACCCACGCCCGCCAGTGCTTCGCCCACGCCTCGGCCGCCCCGCCGACGGCGGCGTCGCGGCCGCTCTCGCGGAACAGCGCGGCATAGGCGGCGTAGTGGAACGAGCGCAGCATCCCGGCCACGTCGTAGGCGGGCGATCGCTTCAGCCGCCGCTGCGCCAGCGGCCGGGCCGGCTCGCCCTCGAAGTCGATGATGACGACGTCGCGCCCGGTCCACAGCACCTGCCCGAGGTGGTAGTCCCCGTGCGCGCGGATGCGGCTGCCCTGGAGCAGGCCGTCCAGCAGCCCGCGGACGCGGGCGAGGGCGGTCTGGTCGCCCGGCGCGATCCACCCGAGCTCGGCGACGCCGTCGCCGGCCCGGCGGGCGGCGGCGAGCACCTGGCGGATCAGGTTTCGCAGCGACTGGTACTGGGCCCGCTGCTGCAACGCGGTGAACGCCTCCGGGGCGAAGTCGGCGCCGTCGTCGGCGGCCGCGAGGGCCACGTGCATCTGGGCGGTGCGCTCGCCCAGCAGGCGCGCGAACTCGACGTAGGAGCCGATCGAGTCGGCCACGTCGGCCGGGATCTCCCCCGCCGCCAGGTCGACCAGACGCTCGTCCGGCACCACCGGGGCGGCCCGGTCCTCGCGGGCGAGCGCGTCCTCCAGGTAGCGGGTGACCTCGTCCATCGTGTACGCCCAGGCGTCGCCCTCGTTGGTGACGAAGCCCTGCAGGAGCCCGATCGTGACCGGCTGGCGACGGCGGCGGTGGTACTCGATCGTCCCCGCGGCCGGCGAGACGTGAGCGAATCCGGCCTTCGTCAGCGCGCCCGTCACCTCGGCCTCCGGGTTGGGGCCGGGCTCGACCCGGCGGAACACCTTCAGCACCGCGCGCTGGCCGAACGCGACCGAGCTGTTCGACTGCTCCGCGCCGATCGGCTGGGGCTCGAGGCCGGCGCCGTCCCCGACGATCTTGCGCAGCTCGCGGGTACGGGTGGTGGCGAGCGACCCGACCATCCCGCCGATCCGGCGCCCGCGCCGCAGCATCTGCAGCAGGGCCGCCGCCAGCACGGGGTCGTCGGCGCCGTCGAGCAGCGCCAGCCTTCCATCCTGCGTGTCCAGCATCGCGACGGTCGACGAGCCCGGCGAGCGGCCGTTCTCGACCGGCGAGCGCGCCACCAGCGGCAGCACGTAGGTGTCCGGCTCTCCCTCGCGGTACTCGACCCGCAGGAGGCACAGGTAGCCGGCCTCGCGCCGGGCCGGGCCGGGGACGCGCACGGCGTCGTCGAGCACGACCCGGCGGATGCCGCGCGACTTGCCCGCGAACCAGCGCCGCGACGGCAGGAACCGGGCCACCGCGTCGTCGAGCTGGCGGCGCGTGCGCCGCTCGAAGATCGCCGGCCAGCGGCCCTGCACGCGGATCTCGGGAACGGGCCCCGCGCCCGCCGAGCCGCCCGGCGGCGCCGGGTGCAGGACGAAGAGATAGAAGTCGTGCGGGCCCAGGGCGAGCGGGTAGAGCCGCTCGCTGCTGATGGACGGGAACTGGCTGTGGCCAAGCAGCTCCTCGGGGACGTGGCCCTCGAAGCGGCGGAGGTCGAGCTCCACGTACTGCGCCCGCCGGGACAGGTTGCAGACGACCAGGATGCGCTCCTCGCCGTACTCGCGCAGATAGGACAGCACCTTGCGGTTCTCCGGCAGGAGGAACTCGAGCGTCCCCCGGCCGAACGCCTGGTAGCGCTTGCGCAGCGCCAGCAGCCGCTTCATCCACCAGAGCAGCGAGTTCGGGTTGGCCTGCTGCGACTCGACGTTCACCGCGCCGTACTCCGGGTCGGACACGACGGGTAGGTAGAGCTGCTGCGGGTTTGCCCGCGAGAAGCCGCCGTTGCGGTCGAGGCTCCACTGCATCGGCGTGCGCACGCCGTTTCGGTCGCCCAGGTAGATGTTGTCGCCCATCCCCAGCTCGTCGCCGTAGTAGATGACCGGTGTGCCCGGCAGCGAGAGCAGCAGCGCGTTCACGAGCTCGATGACGCGGCGGTCGTTGCCGAGCAGCGGGGCGAGCCGCCGGCGGATGCCGAGGTTGATCCGCGCCTGGGGGTCGTCGGCGTAGGCGCGGTACATGTAGTCGCGCTCCTCGTCGGTGACCATCTCGAGCGTCAGCTCGTCGTGGTTGCGCAGGAAGATCGCCCACTGGCATCCGTCGGGGATCGGCGGCGTCTGGGCGAGGATGTCGACGAGCGGATAGCGGTCCTCCATCCGCACGGCCATGAACATCCGCGGCATGAGCGGGAAGTGGTAGGCCATGTTGCACTCGTCGCCGTCGCCGAAGTAGGCGACCGCGTCCTCCGGCCACTGGTTGGCCTCGGCCAGGAGCATCCGGTCGGGAAACTTCTGGTCGATGTGGCGGCGCAGGGCCCTCAGCGCGCCGTGCGTCTCGGGCAGGTTCTCGCAGTTCGTGCCCTCACGCTCGAACAGGTACGGCACGGCGTCGAGGCGGAGGCCGTCGACACCCATCGCGAGCCAGAAGTCGACCACGCCGAACATCGCCCGCTGCACCTCGGGGTTGTCCCAGTTCAGGTCGGGCTGGTGCGAGTAGAAGCGATGCCAGTAGTAGGCGCCGGCGACCGGGTCCCACGACCAGTTCGAGGTCTCGAAGTCCTGGAAGATGATGCGCACGCCCCGGTAGTGGTCGGGGCTGTCGCTCCAGACGTAGAAGTTGCGGGCGCGGCTGCCGGGGGCTGCGCGGCGGGCGCGCTGGAACCACTCGTGCATATCCGACGTGTGGTTCAGGACGAGCTCGGTGATGACGCGGAGTCCGCGGGCGTGGGCGGCGCGCAGGAACGCGCGGAAGTCGCGCATCGTGCCGTAGTCGGGGTGCACCTCCCGGTAGGAGGCGATGTCGTAGCCGTCGTCGCGCAGCGGGGACGGGTAGAACGGCAGCAGCCAGATCGTGGTGACGCCCAGATCCTCGAGGTAGTCGAGCCGCTCGGTCAGGCCGCGGAAGTCGCCGATCCCGTCGCCGTCGGAGTCGGCGAAGGCGCGCACGTGCAGCTCGTAGATGATCGCGTCCTCGTACCAGCGCCCGGCGCTGCCGGCGGCGGTCGGCGCGACCACGGTGAGCGGTTTCGGGCCGGCCAGCGTCATGCGTAGTACTCGAAGTCGTGCTCAGTGCGCAGGCGCCGGCGGATGTGGAAGACGTGGGCCGGGGAGCGGTGCGGGTCGAGCTCCACGTAGTTGCGCCCGCCCTGCCACGTGTACGTCTCGCCGGCCAGCAGGTCGTGCGCCTGGTAGGGGCCGTCGGGATCGATGCCGAGGTGCTCGAGCGGGAGCTCGATCCAGCCCGACTGGGTGTGGTGGGGGTCGAGGTTGACGATGCAGAGCACGACGTCGCTGCGATCCTCGGAGTGCTTGGTGTAGGCGACGAGCATGTCATTGTCGACGTGGCGGAACTCGAGCCGGTCGTTCGTCTGCAGGGCCGGGTGCGCGCGCCGGGCGGCGTTCACCGCCGTGACGAGCGGCTGGAGCGAGTCGGCGCCGGCCGTGTCCCAGTCGCGCAGCTGGTACTTCTCGGAGTCGAGGTACTCCTCGCTGCCCGGCACGAGGCCGCGCTGCTCGACGAGCTCGAAGGCCGGTCCGTAGATGCCGTAGCTGGGCGAGAGCGTCGCCGCCAGCACGAGCCGGGCGGCGAAGGTGTGCCGGCCGCCGGTCTGCATCGGCTCGGTGAGGATGTCCGGCGTGTTCGGCCAGAAGCTGGGGCGGAAGAAGTCGCGCAGATCTGTCCGGGTCAGCTCGTGCAGATAGCTCTCGAGCCCGTGCTTGTCGTTGCGCCAGGCAAAGTAGGTGTACGACTGGGTGAAGCCGGCCTTCGCCAGCCGCTCCATCACGCGCGGCCGGGTGAACGCCTCGGCCAGGAAGATCGTCTCGGGATGGTCGCGGGTCACGTCGCCGATCATCCACTCCCAGAACGCGAACGGCTTCGTGTGCGGGTTGTCCACGCGGAAGACCGAGACGCCCTGGCGCAGCCAGAAGCGCACCACGTCGGCGAGGGCCTGCCAGAGGCCGGCCCAGTCCTCGCATTCGAAGTCGAGCGGATAGATGTCCTCGTAGCGCTTCGGCGGGTTCTCCGCGTAGCGGATGGAGCCGTCCGGCCGGTGCCGGAACCACTCCGGGTGCTCCGATACCCAGGGATGGTCGGGCGAACACTGGAAGGCGATGTCGAGCGCGAGCGCGATGCCCCGCTTGGTGCACGCCTCGGCCAGCCGGCGGACGTCGGCGACGCTGCCGAGCTCGGGGTGGACGGCCGTGTGCCCGCCCGCCGCGGCGCCGATCGCCCAGGGGCTGCCGACGTCGCCCGGCTCCGCGGACGGCGTGTTGTTGGGGCCCTTGCGGTGAGTCTCGCCGATCGGGTGGACCGGCGGCAGGTAGAGCACGTCGAACCCCATCCCCGCGATCCGCTCGAGCTGGCCGCGGACGTCGCGGAGCGTGCCGTGGCGCCCGTTGCCGAGCGAGCGGGGGAAGAGCTCGTACCAGGCCGAGAAGCGGGCCAGCGGGCGGTCGACCCACACCGGCACGGCCAGGTCGGAGTCGGTGGCGTGCGATCGCGGGTCGTGGGCGGTCATCAGCCCCGCGAGGGCCGGGTCGAGCGCGGCGGCGGCAGCCCCCTCGGGGTCATCGCCGCCCACGCGGTCGCGCCACCTGTGCAGCTCCGTCGCCGCCGCCGGCGGCGCCGATCGGGCCGCGGCCTCGACGAGCTGCACGCCGACGGCGAGCTCGACCCGCACGTCCTGGCCCGCCTCGACCCGGCGGCCGAGCTGGTCGCGCCAGGTGGCGAAGCGGTCGATCCATGCTCGCACGGCGAACGAGTGGCGGCCGAGCACCTCGACCGGGAACGACGCCGCGAACCGGTCGTTCCCGAGGGGTCGCATCCGCACCTCGTGGAAGCGGCGCTCGCCGTCGCGGCGATGCCGTACGACCGCGGCGACCACGTCGTGCCCGTCGCCGAACACGTCGGCGGTCACGTCCACGCGGTCGCCGGCGACGCGCTTCACGCAGAAGCGGCCGCCGTCGACGCACGGGCGCAGGTTCTCGACGACGACCCTACGCCTGCCTTCGGCGTCGGGGACGGCGCTGCCCGAGAGTTCGCTGGCTGCCCTCGCCATGGGGGGTTGCACGCTAGACGAATCCCGTCCTCGTGATGAACGCCGCAGCCAATACCCGGTGCCCGGTATGCATGCCCGAGGGTGGACCCGGGGCTCCCTCACAGCGGAGCCCCGGGCGTTTTCCCCTCCGGGGAACCTTGCAGCGGCCCAAACCTTGGTCGCGGCGCGCTCGGGGGAGCGCGCCGCTGCGCTACAGCAGATGCAGTGTCGTCTCCCCGCGGGCGCAAAGGGTTACCGCCCGGAAAACGTTGCGTTAACGTGCGGTGAATTCTCCCGAACTGAGACGGCGGGGCCGGAGCCTGCTAGCGTCAGCCGCCATGCGGCTCTGCCTGATGATCGAGGGCCAGGAGGACGTCACCTGGCCGCAGTGGATCGCCCTTGCCGAGACCTGCGAGCGGGTCGGGCTCGAGGGGCTGTTCCGCTCCGACCACTACGTCTCGGTCGACGAGGGCGCCACGCGCGGGTCGCTCGACGCGTGGACGACGCTCGCCGGCCTGGCCGCTCGCACGGAGCGGATCCGGCTCGGGACGATGGTCTCGCCGGCCACGTTCCGGCACCCGTCGGTGCTCGGCCGGGCGGCGACGACGGTCGACCACATCTCCGGCGGGCGCGCCGAGCTCGGCCTCGGAGCCGGCTGGTACGAGCGCGAGCACCGTGCCTTCGGCTTCCCGTTCGCCTCGTTGGGCGAGCGGATGGAGGTGTTCGAGGAGCAGACCGAGATCATCGTCGGCCAGTGGACGACCGAGTCGTTCTCATACTCGGGCCGCCGCTACCGGCTCGAGGACTGCGACGCGCTGCCGCGCCCGCTCCAGCGGCCGCACCCGCCGGTGATCATCGGCGGCTCCGGGAAGCGCCGCACCGTCGAGGTGGCCGCGCGGCTCGGCCAGGAGTACAACGTCGTCGGCCCGACGGTCGACGAGTGCCGCGCCCTGCGGGGGCGGATGGACGAGGCCTGCGCCCGCCACGGCCGCGACCCGGCGACGCTCGTGCTCTCGGCCATGTGCACCGTCGTCGTCGGCGCCGACACGGCCGAGGCTGAGGCGCGGGCGCAGCGGCTGGTCGACCTCGGCTTCGAGCAGGGCGACGGCGGCTCGCTGCTGGCGCAGAACCGCGACACCTGGGTGTGCGGCACGGTCGATGAAGCGGTCACGCGGCTGCGCGAGCTGGCCGACGCCGGCGTCGAGCGGATGATGCTCCAGCACCTGCTGCACGACGACCTGGACGCCGTCGAGCTCTTCGGCCGCGAGCTCGTCCCCGCCGTCAGCTGACGCCCGGCCGAATCGCGACCGTCTGGACGCACTTTTCACCGCCTCCCCGGCGTTCCGTCCGCGGGGATGTACGGGTCGCGCCCGTGCGCGCCGCCTTCGAAGCCTCGCCTGGCGCCGCCGCAGCGCAGCGCTCCTTCTTGAGAGCTGGCGGAGCTGCGGCGCCGGCGGCCCGCAGGGCCGCGTTCGGGTCTCCGGGGGGTGGTGGGTTGGGTGGGTGGTCGACCCCGCGGGTAAGGGGCGGTTGGCGGTGGTTGCATGTGTCATTTGCGGTTCCCCGACACTCTTGCCACCTCTCGTCACCCACGTGTGACACCGCTCTCGTCACACTGGTTTGTGCGATGTATGCCCTCCCCACTCTCTACAAAGCGCGCAACCTGCCGCTGAAACGACCGGTGTGCGCGATCTGCGTCGATCGCACCCGGGGACGCACCGAGGAGATCCGGCTCGGCTATCGCGTCATCGTCTGGTTGTGTCGGGGCCATGCGGCGCAGGCGTTTCAGACGAAGCGGGGTGGGAGGGACTTTGTGCGGACGTTGATGGGGGTGTGGCAGGCGAATGGGTGCTTGACCGCCGCGCGGCATCGCGCCCTCGACTCCCACCTTGCCCAGCTCAGGGCCCACCCGCCGCGCCAGCGTCCGGGCAGCTATGCCTGGCCCGACCTTCGTCGCCGCCTGGAGGCCCGATACGCCCAAGGTGCGCCGCCCGCCGACCCACACGACCACCGCCACCCCTGCGACACCTGCACCGCCCACACCCCCAGCCGCCGCACGCTCCAGCGTTGGCACGCCGAACGCCGCTGGCTCAGCCGGCCGCCCTAGCCGCCGTGCGCCCCGCCGTTAGCCGAAGCGCGCCCGCAGCCGCGGGATGACGTCGGCGGCGAAGCGGCGGATGAAGCCGGCCTGGTCGGGGCCGGGGCCGTGCACGACGAGGTGGCGGAAGCCGAGCGCGACGTTCGCCCCGATCCGCTCGGCCACCTCGTCGGGGTCGGCGGAGACGATGAAGCGGCTCTCCGGGCGCACGTGCTCCTCGTCTGCCAGCCGCTCCAGCTCGAGCGGGTCGTCCACGCCCTGCTTGGCCTCGGCGGGCAGCGCCAGCGGCGCCCAGTAGCGGCAGTCGGCGATCGCCGTCTCGACGTCCGCCGCGTAGGACACCTTCACCTCGAGCAGGCGCTCGTAGGCGTCCGGGTCGCGGCCGGCCATCGCGATGCCCTCGGCCACCGCCGGGAGCAGCGTGTTGCGGTAGAGCTCGTCGGCCTTGCCGCTCGTCGTGATGAAGCCGTCGCCGACGCGGCCGGCAAAGCGCGCGGCTCGCGGCCCGGCCGCAGCCACCAGGACCGGGATCGGCTGCTCCGGGCGGTCGTACACCGTGGCGCGCGCGGTGCGGTACCAGCGGCCGTCGAACGTGACCCGCTCCTCCGTCCACAGCCGCCGCATCAGCTCGACCGCCTCCTCCAGCCGCCCCAGCCGCTCGGAGAAGCCGGGCCACTCGATCGCCGTCGCCGGCACCTCGTTCACCGACTCGCCGGTGCCGACGCCGAGGAAGATCCGGCCCGGTGCGAGATTGTCGATCGTCGCGAACGCCTGCGCCATGATCGAGGGGTGGATGCGCATGGTCGGCGTCGAGACGCTCGTCCCGATGCGGACCCGGCTCGTCGTCGCCGCCAGCGCCCCGAGCCATGGCAGCGCTGCCGGCGCGTGCCCGTCGGTGTGGCGGAAGGGCTGGAAGTGGTCGGAGACGGCGACGCTCTGGAAGCCCGCTTCCTCAGCCAGGCCGGCGTATCCGAGCAGCTCGGAGGCGGGAAACTGCTCCGCCGAGGCCTTGTACCCGATCTCCAGCATCGGGGGGTGAGTCTAGATCGGTAACTCGACCTCCGGTTCCTATGGCCGTCGTCCTCGTGCGGGTACAGTGGCCCTCGGACGACCTACCCCTAAGAGGCAGAGGGAGGACAAATGAGGCACGTACTTGGGAAGTCGCTTGCGGCTGCCGTCTTCTTGACGTTCGCCGTGGCAGCGCCCGCGTCGGCGGCGACGCTGGCCGACTGGGAGATGAACGAGGCTCCCGGCGCGCACACGATGATCGACTCGAGCGGGCATGTGAACGGCACCATCGGCTCGGCCGTCCAGACGGGCGTCAGCATCTCGGGCGCGACCGCGTACCAGTGGCCGTTCGCCAGCCCCACGAGCCCGCCGCCCAAGCCGGAGCGGATCGTGCAGGCGAACAGCAACTCGCTCAACCCGGGGTCGGGGACGTACACCGTTTCGCTCCGGTTCCGGACGAACCAGCACTTCGGCAACATCGTCCAGAAAGGCCAGGCCGGCGCGTCCGGCGGCTACTTCAAGATCGAGAACCCGAACGGCCGCATCAACTGCGTGTTCCGTGGTCGCAACGCCTCGGGGACGCTCGTGCGCAAGGCGGTGCAGGCGTCGCAGGTCACGAGCGACAACGCGTGGCACGTCGCCACGTGCACACGCACGTCGACCGGGGTCACGCTGACGATCGACGGAGTCGTCGCGGGCACGGCGAAGGGCAACACGGGAACGATCTCCAACACGCGGCCGATCTCGATCGGCGGCAAGCTGAACTGCGACCAGATCAAGACGACGTGCGATTACTTCACCGGCGCTCTCGACTGGGTGAAGATCAGCAACTAGCACCGGGCCTACGATGCGCGGGTGAAGACTGACGTCCTCATCCCGCTCAAGCGGCTCGATGCTGCGAAGACACGGCTTGCGCCGGCACTGACGGAGCGCGAGCGCGGGCGGCTCATGGCGGGGATGCTCGCCGGGGTCGCCCGCGCGGCCGTCGGCGCCGGCGCCGGCCGGGTCGCCCTGGCCAGCTCGGATCCCTCGGCCCCGGACCTCGCGCGCCGGCTCGGGGTCGAGTGCGTCTCCGACGGCGGCCTGCCCTGGAACGAGGGCCTCGTCCACGCCCGCTCGCTGCTCGATCGGCCCGCGGCCGCGGTGCTCTACCTGGCGGGCGACCTGCCGCTCGTCGACGCGGCCGACGTGGCGGCGCTCGTCGACGCCGGCGCGGAGCGGACGGCGGTCATCGGCCGCGCCCACGACGGCGGGACGAACGCGCTCTGGGTCTGTCCCGCCGGCGCGCTCGTGCCGGCGTTTGGCGCGGCCGGAAGCGCCGCTGTCCATGCCGCGCGCGCCCGCGAGCACGGGCTCGAGGCGATCGTCGTCGACCGGCCGGGGATCGCCCGCGACGTCGACACCCCGGCCGACCTCGCTGCCGTCCGCCGCCTGGCCGCGACGGCCTGCGTCACCTGAAAAGGTCTTCGGCGGGGTCGCGGATCAGATCGCGGCCGCTGCCCTCGCCATGCGCCGCGAAACCGCGGATGAGCGCGGCCGGCACGCGCTCGAGCTTGCCGAGCACGAGGTCGGCGGCCGAGGCCAGCTCGTCGGCGACGGCGACGGCCGTCGTGCGCAGCTCGTAGCCGGCCGGGTCGACCGTCCCGGCGTAGCTGCGCAGCGCGTCGAGGCCGCTCGCCCCGATCGCGGTGCCGACGATCCCCCGCCGCAGCGCCCGTCCCATCGTGTCGGCGACGACGACGGCGAGCCGCGCCCCGCTGCGCCGCTCGAGCTCCGCCCGCAGTCCGGCGGCGGACGCATCGGGGTCGACAGGGAGCAGCACGGCCCAGCCCTCGGCGGGGCCGTTGGAGCGGTCGATGCCGGCGCTGGCGCACACGAACCCGTGGTGCGTCTCGGCGATCAGGAGGCCGCCGCGGCGGCGGACGATGCGGCGGCTCTCGCGCAGAACGAGCTCGGCCATGCGCGGGTCGCCGCCCTCCTCGGAGAGCTCGACCGCGCGCGCCGAGGGCGTGACGGTGGCCAGGTCGACGATCCGGCCCTCGCTCTTCGCGACCGCCTTGTGGGCGACCACGACCACGTCGCCGTCCACCAGTGGCGGCACGGCGGCGAGCACGAGCTCGGCCAGGTCGGCGCCGATCGCGATCTCGCCGTCGACGGCGAGCGGGATCACCTCGATGCGCTCGGTCACGGAGCGTGCCCGCCGGCGGCGAGCGTCTGCGCGGCGAGGGCGCGGCTGGCGTCCAGGTTCGCCATCACGGTCGCCGTAACCCGTGTGCGCAGGCCGAGGCCCTCGACCCGGGCCGCGGCGGGCGCGTCCTCGTCGTCGATCACGAGCGTCCCCGCCAGCGACCGGTAGAGCTCGGCGACGCCGACCACGGACGTCTCGTGGCCGAGCGTCCCGAGCATGTCCGCCGCCGGCCCGCGCAGGGCCTTCCCGGCGACGATCGGGCTCACGGCCACCACGCGGTCGCGGCGGGTGGCGACGGCATCGCGGATCCCGGGCACGGCCAGGATGGGGTCGATCGAGATGAACGGGTTGGACGGCGCGATCACGACGACCTCGGCCGCGCCGATCGCCTCGAGCACGCCCGGCGCCGGCCGGGCCGACGCGGCGCCGTCGAAGCGGATCCGCGAGACCGGGTCGGCGTGCCCGCGGCGCACGTAGTACGTCTGGAAGTCGACCTCGGCGTCGGGGATCGTGATCATCGTCCGCAGACGGTCGTCGGTCGCCGGCAGGAGGGCGGCGCGCAGCCCCATGGCCTCGGCCAGCCGGGCGGTCACGGCGTGCAGGGGCAGGCCCGAGCGGAGCATCTCGGTGCGGGCCATGTGCAGGCCGAGGTCGAGGTCGCCCAGCCAGAACCACGTCTCCGCGCCGAGCGCGCGAGCCTGCTCCAGCGCGCGGGGTGTGTCGCCGCGGACGCCCCAGCCCTTCTCCGGGTCGATGCGGCCGGTCAGCGTGTAGAGCACCGTGTCGAGGTCGGGCGAGACGTGCAGCCCGTAGGGCTCGAGGTCGTCGCCCACGTTTCCGACGATCGTGACCTCGGCCGGATCGACGACCTCGAGGAGGCCCTGGAGGAAGCGCGCTCCGCCGACACCCCCGGCGAGCACCGTTACGCGAGGTTCGGGCATGCCCGCATATCATGGCCGCTCCGAGGGGCCGGATGCGACGGATGGGGGGTTACCCGGGCTCGTGAACAGCAGGCGAGCGATCTTCACCGCACCCGTGGCGAGCGTCGCGCTCGTCGCGCTCGGGGCTGCGCTTTGGGGTACCGACGGCGCGTTCCGCCAGCCCCTCGTGTCGCCCGTCGCGCGCTGGTCGCCGTACACCATCGTGCTCTACGAGCACGTGATCCTGACGGCGATCGTGCTGCCGTTCCTGATCCGCCACCGGCACGGCCTGCGCCGGCTCGACCGGGGCGGGTGGCTGGCGGCGTTCGGGGTGGCGTGGGGCGGCTCGGCGCTGGCGACGCTCGCGTTCACGACCGCCTTCGAGTACGGCAACCCCGACGTCGTCGTGCTCCTGCAGAAGACCCAGCCGCTGTGGGCGATCGCCGCCGCCGCCGTCGTCATGCGGGAGCGGCCGCTGCGGCAGCTGGGCTGGTTCCTGCTCCCTGCGCTCGTCGGCACCTACCTGCTCTCGTTCGGGACCATGTCACCCTCCGAGGCGTTCTCGGGCGCCGAGGGCCGGGCCGCGCTGCTGGCGCTCGTGGCCGCGGCGCTGTGGGGCGCCGCGACGGCCTTCGGCCGGCGGACGCTTGTCTCGCTCGAGCCGCAACTGGTGACCGCGACCCGGTTCACGCTCGCGCTGCCCCTGCTGGCGGTGATCGCGCTGTACGAAAGCGCCGTCGCCCCGCCGGCCTCGGCCGACGCCTCCGACTGGACGCGGCTGGTCGGGCTCGCGCTCGTCCCCGGCCTGCTCGCGCTCATGCTCTACTACCGCGGCCTCGTCTCCACGCCGGCGTCGGTGGCGACGTTCGCCGAGCTGGCCTTCCCGGCGACGGCCCTCGTCGTGAACTACTTCGCACTCGACGCGACCGTCAGCGCGACGCAGCTGGCCGGCTTCGCCCTCCTCTGGGCGACGATCGCCCTCCTGCACCGCCTGCCCGTGGAGCTGCCCGTCAGCCCTGGCGAGAATCTCGCCATTCGACCAGCTTCCGCAGCAGGCTGAGATCCCACTCGGGGCCGCTGATGCCCATGATGAGGTGGGTCACGCCGACGTCGAGGTAGCCGTCGAGGTGGGGCAGGGCGTTCCCGCGGATCCCGCCGATCGAGCGCTCGATCTGGGCCGGGTCGCGGCCAACGCGGCGGCACCAGCCGTCGAGGATCCCGCACTTGTGCTTCGCCCGCTCCGGATCGCCGAACCCGTTCCAGATGTCGGCGTGCTGGGCGACGATGCGCAGCGTGACGCGCTCGCCGCCTCCGCCGATCATGATCGGCGTCGGGTGTCGCACAGGCGGCGGTACGAGCTTCGCCATCCGCGAGTGGATCCGGGGCATCGCGGCGTCGAGGTCGCGCAGCCGCGAGGGCGCCGTCCCGAACTCGTAGCCGAACTCGTCGTAGTCGCGCTCGAACCAGCCTGACCCGATCCCCAGGATCAGGCGGCCGCCGGAGATGTGGTCGACCGTCCGCGCCATGTCGGTGAGCAGTTCCGGGTTGCGGTAGCTGTTGCACGAGACGAGCGCGCCGATCTCGACGCGCTCGGTCGCCTCGGCCATCGCCCCGAGCCACGTCCAGCACTCGAAGTGGTTGCCGTCGGGATCGCCGGACAGGGGGTGGAAGTGGTCCCACGTGAAGACCGTGTCGGCACCCATCTCCTCGGCCCGCAACCACGTGTCGCGCATCTTCGCGGCCGTCCCGTGCTGCGGCTGCACCTGCACCCCGACCCGGATTCTGCGCGGCTCTGCCACCGCGCGAAAGGCTAGCGCCCGCGCCCCCCGGAAGGGGGACCATCACCGCCCGCGCACCGCCGATGCAGGAAGTGCAGGCAAAAACCCCCGCCTCCGCCGCGCCTGCAGGCTCCCGCTCCCCTCTCAAGAACTCGTGCCCACGGCCGATACCCCGCCTGTGAACCCCGATCGTCGCCGCATGCTCGACCGTAGGCGCACCAGTGACGAGGTCAAGTGGATTGACCGGTGGCTGGCGGCCTGCGCCGACCTGGACGAGCTCAAACGCTCGAACCCGATGACCGACGCCGTGATCGATGAGATCGACGGCCGGCGGATCCGCGTCGGCGACCAGTGGCTGGCCGACTTCGCGTCGTGCAACTACCTCGGCTTCGACCTCGACCGCGAGATCATGGACTCGATCCCCGCCCAGGTCGAGCGGTGGGGCACCCACCCGAGCTGGTCGCGCCTGCTGGGCAGCCCGACGCTGTTCGGTGACATCGAGGAGCGCCTGACCGGGCTGCTCGGTTGCGAGGACGCCCTCGTCCTGCCGACGATCACCCACATCCACATGGCCGTGATCCCCGTGCTGGCCGCCGGCGGGACGGTGTTCATGGACAGCCGGGCGCACAAGACGATCTACGACGGCTGCCAGTTCGCCGTCGCCCGCGGCGCCACGCTCAGGCGGTTCCGGTTCGAGGATCCGGCCGACCTCGAGCGGCTGCTGATCGAGGACGGCTCGGATCACAAGCTCGTATGCATGGACGGCGTGAACAGCATCACCGGCAACGCGCCCGACCTGGCCGCGTTCGCACGGGTCACCCGCCGCCACGGTGCGCTTCTGTACGTCGACGACGCCCACGGCTTCGGCGTGATCGGCGAGCGCTCGCCCTCCGAGCTCTCGCCCTACGGCCGCCGCGGCAACAGCATCGTCCGCCACCTCGACGAGACCTACGAGGGCCTGATCCTCGTCGGCGGCTTCTCGAAGGCGTACTCGTCGCTGGCCGCGTTCATCGCCTGCCCGACGCCGCTCAAGGAGATGCTGAAGACGGCCGCGCCGCCGTACCTCTACTCCGGCCCGCCGCCGGTGGCCTCGCTCGCGACTACCCTCGCCGGCTTCGACGTGAACGAGCGCCGCGGCGACGAGCTGCGCCGCGTTCTGTTCGAGCGCACCGGCCGCGTCCTCGACGCCATGCGCCGCCTCGGCGTGCGCACGCTCAACCGCTCCGGCTTCCCGATCATCGAGATCCCGCTCAGCGACCACCGCGACATCGGCTCGGTCGGCCGCTTCCTGTTCGACAACGGCATCTACGTCACGCTGGCCGCCTATCCGCTCGTGCCGAAGGACGAGGTCGGGTTCCGGATCCAGGTCACGGCCGCAAACGGCGACGACGAGATCGACGAGCTGATCGACGTCCTCTGCCGGCTGGCGGAGCGCTTCCAGCTGCAGCGCCCCGACGAGTTCCGGGAGGCCGCATGACGCGCCTGACCCAGTCCGTCCGCACGGCCCTCTGGCCGCTGTCGCCGCGCACAGTCTGGCTGTGGTACCTGCTGGCCGGGTCGTTCTTCACGTACCTCTACGCGGTCGTGCCCGTCTTCCAGCGCGGCAGCGCGATCCACGGGCCCATCATCAACGCGCTCGGCTTCTCGGGCGTCGCCGCCATCGTCGCCGGCATGCGCATGCACCGGCCGAAGGCGATCGTGGCGTGGGGCTTCCTCGCGCTCGGCCAGGCGCTCTTCCTGGTCGGCGACTTCTACACCTACAGCCTGCCGAGCCTGTTCGGCCTGAACGTCGGGTTCCCCTCGCCCGGCGACGCGCTCTACCTGACGGTGTACCCGGCGCTGATGGCCGGCCTGCTGCTGCTGGTGCGGCGGCGCAACCCGCGCACCGACCGCGCCGGCGCCATCGACTCGCTCATCCTCACGCTCGGCATCGCCCTGCTCTCGTGGGTGTTCCTGATCGCCCCGAACATCCAGCTCGGCGGCAACTGGCTCCCCGAGGCCGTGTCGATCGCCTACCCGGTCGGCGACGTCCTGCTGCTCGCCGCGGCGATCCGGCTCGCGGTCGACCGCGGCGTCCGCGCTCCCGCGTTCTACCTGCTCGCCGGCAGCATCGTCTGCCTGCTCACGACCGACTCGGTCTACAACCGCATGCTCCTCGACGGCACCTACAACGGCCAGGTGATCCTCGATGTCGGCTGGATCTTCTACTACCTGCTCTGGGGCGCCGCCGCCCTGCATCCGTCGATGCGCACGCTCGAGCAGCCCGCCGACGGCCGCACCCGGCTGACCCCGATGCGCCTCGCCTTCCTGCTGCGTGGCCTGCCTGATCGCGCCGGGCATCCGCTTCTACCAGGAGAGGCAGCAACACCGACGTCATCGTCGTGATCGTGGCCTCGATGATCATGTTCCTGCTGGTCGCTCGCCCGCATGTCCGGCCTGGTGCGCCAGGAGGAGCGCGCGGTCGCCCGCCAGCGCGCCCTGCGCCGCGCCGGTGTGGCGCTCGTCGGCGCCGCGGACATCGACCAGATGGAGGACGCCGCCAAGGCCGCCGTGCGCGAGCTGGCCGGCGCAGCCGCCGACGCGCGGCTCATCAGTCTTCGCGAGGATCCGGCCGAGGACGTCGTCTCGCCGGCCGTGCGCGGGTGGCTCACCGCCGCCGCAACCGGCGACGGGCCGCCGGTGCGCTGGATCGACGTGCCCCGCGAGCTGCTCGACGGCTCGAGCCTTCACCGTGAGTCGCACTACGCCCTGATCGCCCTGGCCGGCCGGGCCGCCGGCAGCGCGTTCCTGCTCGTCGGCATCCCCGGCGGCCACGGCGGCGAGTGAGCGGCGCGCTCCAGGCGCTGTCCGCCCAGGTGTCGCTGGCCATCGACGGCGCGGTCATGGCGGAGAACCTCCACCGCCGCCGCAGCGAGGCCCGCTTCCGCGTCGCTGGTCGCGCACTCCAGCGACCTGATCACCGTCGTCGACGCGCAGCGGCGTCATCACCTACCAGAGCCCGTCGATCGAGGAGTGCTCGGCTCGCCGCTCGACGACGTCCTGCACACCCACTTCGACCTGCTCGTGCGGCCCAGCGACCACCCGCGCGTGACGCAGGTGATCGAGCAGGCCGAGGGCGGCACCGGCGGCACCGGCATGGTCGAGTGCATGCTGCGCAGCCGCTCCGGCGAGTGGCGCCAGTTCGAGATCCGCCACACCAGCCTGCTCGAGGATCCCGACGTCCAGGGCATCGTCCTCAACTGCCGCGACGTCAGCGAGCGCAAGGCGTTCGAGGACCAGCTCGCCCACCAGGCCTTCCACGACCCGTCACCGGCCTCGCCAACCGCGCGCTGTTCGCCGACCGCGTCCAGCACGCGCTCGCCCGCGCCGGCCCGCGAGCAGGCCACGATCGGCGTCGTCTTCATCGACCTCGACGACTTCAAGACGATCAACGACAGCCTCGGCCACGCGGCCGGCGACGCCGTGCTGCAGGAGGTCTCGCAGCGGCTGCCGCACCGCCGTGCGCCCGACCGACACCGCCGCCCGCTTCGGCGGCGACGAGTTCGCCGTGCTGATCGAGGAGGTCGCAGCGCTCGCAGGAGGCGATCGACGTCGCCGAGCGGATCCTCGCGGCGCTGCACGCGCCGATCGAGATCGGCGAGAAGCAGATCACCATCGGCGCCAGCATCGGCCTGTGCCTGACCGCGAGGGCATCGAGGCCTGACGCCGACGACCTGCTGCGCAACGCCGACGTCGCCATGTACATGGCCAAGCGCGAGCGCAAGGGCAGCTACCGCATGTTCGAGCCCGACATGCACCGCGAGGCGGTCGAGCGGCTCGAGCTGCGCGCCGACCTGCAGCGCGCGCTCGAGACCGGCCAGCTCGAGGTGCACTACCAGCCGGTCATCCGGCTCGACCGGCAGCACGGTCTACGGCTTCGAGGCGCTGCTGCGCTGGAACCATCCCACCCACGGCTCGATCCCCCCGGCCCAGTTCATCCCGCTCGCCGAGGACACCGGCCTGATCGTCCCGATCGGCCGCTGGGTGCTGCAACCAGGCCTGCCGCCAGGCGCCGAGCTGCACGCGCGCTTCGGCTCCGACGGATCAGCTCACGATCAGCGTCAACCTGTCGGTCAAGCAGCTCCAGGCCGACTCGATCGTCGACGACGTCCGCGACGCGCTCGGACGTCCGGCCTGTACGCCCGCCGCACCTCGTGCTCGAGATCACCGAGAGCGTGATGATGGCCGACACCGACCTCGCCGTCGAGCGGCTGAACGCGCTCAAGGCGCTCGGCGTCCGGCTGGCGATGGACGACTTCGGCACCGGCTACTCGTCGCTCAGCTACCTGAGCCGCTTCCCGGTCGACATCCTCAAGATGGACCGCTCGTTCCTCACCTCGGGCGATGCCGACTCGCCGCTGCCGCAGGCGATCGTGCGGATCGGCGAGACGCTCAACCTCGAGGTCGTCGCGGAGGGAATCGAGCAGCCGACGCAGGCGTCGCACCTGCAGGAGCTCGGCTGCGAGCTAGGCCAGGGCTTCCTCTTCGCCCGCGCCATGGAGTCGCTCGGCCTGCTGGAGTACCTGCACGCGTTCGGGGATCGGCGAGCCCGAGGCTCGAGCCGATGCAGCATAGTTACGACGGCCTCGACCGCCCGGGAGGGTTCGGCCGCCTGAACCTGCTCGCGCCGCTGCGGCACCGGGACTTCCGGCTGCTGTGGTCGGGCATGACGGTGTCGCTGCTCGGTGACGGGATCTTCCTGGTCGCGATGGCTTGGCACGTCTACTCGGTTGGAACGCACCCGCCGCGCTCTCGATGGTCGGGATCGCGATGACGATCCCGACGATCGTGTTCCTGCTGCCCGGCGGCGTCGATCAGCGACCGGCTCAGCCGCCGCACGATCATGCTCGCGGCCGACGCGGTGCGCGCCGTCGCGATCGCCGTCCTCGCCGGCCTCTCGATCACTGGCCGGATCGAGATCGTGGGAGATCGCCGTCCTGAGCATGGTCTACGGCGCCGGCACCGCGTTCTTCACGCCGGCGTTCGAGGCGGTCATCCCCGACCTGCTGCCCAGCGTCCGACCTGCCCGCCGCCAACTCGCTCGACCAGTTCGTCCGCCCGATCGCCCTGCGCCTGGCCGGCCCGGCGGTCGGCGGCTCGCTGATCGGGCGTTCGGGCCGGGGGTCGGCGTTCGCGGCCGATGCGGCGTCGTTCGCTGGTGTCGGCGGCGGCCGTCCTGGCGATGCGCCCGCTCGTCGGCACGTCGGCGAGGGGCGCTCGGCTCATGGCCGACATCCGCGGCGGGCTGCGCTTCATCCGCGGCCGCGTCTGGATCTGGGGCACGCTGGTATCCGCCGCGGTCGCCTACCTGCTCTTCCTCGGCCCGACCGAGGTGCTGCTGCCCTACCTGGTCAAGAACGACCTCCACGAGTCGGCCCGGACGCTCGGCCTGGTGTTCGCCGCCGGCGGCGTCGGCGCGATCGGCTCGGCGGTCCTGATGGGGCAGCGCGAGCAGCCCCGCCGGCACATCACGTTCATCTACGTCGTCTGGACGCTCGCCACGCTGGCCGTCGCCGGCTACGGCCTGGCCACCGCCGCCTGGCAGGTGATGCGTCGCGTGCCTGCTCGTTCAACGCCCTCGAGACCGCCGGCACCATCGTCTGGGCGACGCTCAAGCAGCGCCATGTGCCGGCCAACATGCTGGGCCGGGTCTCGAGCCTCGACTGGCTGATCTCGATCGGCCTCCTGCCGCTCTCGTTCGCCCTGACCGCGCCGGTCGCCGCAGCGGATCGGGCGCGCGCACGACCCTGGTCGGCGCCGGCGTCGCCGGGGCGCGTGGTCACGCTCGCGGCGCTGTTCCTGCCCGGAATGCGCGACGTCGAGCGCGAACAGGACGTGCCGCCCGCGCACCCGCAGGCCGAGGTGCCGGTGGACGTGGTAATCGTGGCTACCGTCCTGCACCAGGCGCCGTCAGCAGCGCCACCCGTTGCGGCCGCCCGGCGCATATATCCGTGATACGGTCGCGGCGATGGAGGGGAACTGGATGCTGGGTGCCGCCGCCCTGCTCGTGGTCGGCGCGGCAGCCGCGGGCAACTCGCTGAGCGTCGCCATCGGGGTCTGGGCGATGGGCATCGCCTGGATCGTCGTCGGCGTGCTCCTCGGCGCGCGCCGTCACATGAGCTAGACGCCATGAGCGCCTATTCGGCCGCTCGCCTGGATGAGATCCCGGAGATCGGCGACGTCGGCATCCCGTGCCGGCCGGTTCGCCACCACTTCGGCATCGCCTCGTTCGGCGTCAACGCATGGACAGGCACCGCGGCGGGAGATCGGATCCTGAACGAGCACGACGAGGCCGGCGACGCGGAGGAGCTCTACCTGGTCCACCGCGGCCGGGCCAGGTTCGAGCTCGACGGGGAGGGCGTCGATGCTCCGGCGGGGACATTCGTGTTCGCGCATCCGGGGGTGAAACGGACGGCGTTCGCCGTGGAGCCCGGCACGACGATCCTCGCCATCGGCGGCAGACCCGGCGAGGCCTGGGAGCCCGACGGCTGGGAGCTGTGGATGCCCGTTGCGCCGCTGTTCGAGGAGGGCAGGTACGCGGAGGCGGCCGACCGGGCACGCGAGCTCGCCGACGCCAATCCGGACGCGCCGATGCTCCGCTACATGGCGGCGTGCTGCGAGGTCAAGGCCGGGAACACGGAGGAGGCGATCGAGCAGCTGCGGCCGGCGCTCGTGACGAAACGCATGCGCATGATCGCTGGGAAGGACCCCGAGATGGACGCGATCCGCGACCATCCGGCGTTCAAGGCGCTGATCAACGCCTAGTTGAGCGACCGTGCTGGGGCCTGGGCACTCGCCCGGCGGCGCAGCGCGATCCCGGTCAGGATCTCGCGCACGATCCGGTCGCCGACGAGCGCCGTGACATCGGTCGAGCCGATCCGGCTCGGCAGCACCTCGACGACGTCTGCGCCCACGAGGGCCAGTTGCTCCGCGGCCCTCCGGCACGCCCAGAGCAGGTCGATCGGCGTCATCCCGCCCGGCTCCGGCGTGCCCGTCCCCGGCGCGAAGGCGGGGTCGAGCACGTCGACGTCCACCGACAGGAACGCCGGGCCGCCGCCGACGACGGCGAGCGCCCGCTCGAGCGCTGCGGCGATTCCGTCCTGGCGGACCTCGTGCATCGGGATCGCCGTGATCCCCTGTTCCCCCTGCCAGGCGAACTCCTCCGGCCCCGGCCAGTAGCCGCGCAGGCCGACCTGGGCGTAGCGGCGCGGATCGACGTGGCCGTCGCGCACGAGGTGGTACATCGGCGAGCCGTGCGAGAGCTCGGCGCCGAACACCTGCGTGGCGGTGTCGGTGTGCGTGTCGAAATGGAGCAGGCCGAGTGGCCCGTGCCGCTCGGCGCACGCCCGGATGTCGGGCTCGGCGATCGAGTGGTCGCCGCCGAGCACGATCGGGATCGTCCCCGCGTCCACCGCCTCGCCGACGGTCTGCAGGATGGCGGCGTGCGAGGTGACCGGATCGGCCGGGATCACGGGGGCGTCGCCGAAGTCGACGACGCGCAGCTCGGCCATCGCGTCGATGCCCACCTCGAGGTGCGGGCCGGGGAGCCCGCCTGCCGCCCGGATCGCCCGCGGCCCGTTGCGCGCGCCCGGCGTCTCCGACACGAGCTCGTCCATCGGTGCGCCGATGATCGCGACGTCGACGCCCGCGAGCTCGCCGGCGTCCTCGGTGTAGGGCATGCCGGCGAAGGTGAGCAGCCCGGCGTGGTCGGGCTTGTCGCCGTTCGGCCACCGCGTGGTCGGATCGAGCACGCGGGCGATCCTAGGCGAGGCGGCTAGCTGGGGGTGCAGGTCGACGTGTCGCTGGCGGCCGCTGCGGCCATGGCCACAAGCGTCGGCTCGAAGTCGACCGTCAGCTCCCCCGCGCGCGACGCCTCGATATGCGTCATCCCCGTCGCGGTGGGCGCGATGCACACGCCGCTCTGGTCGGTCGACCAGTACGGGCTGAAGCTCATCCGCAGGTCATAGCCGCCGGGAGCCGGCAGCCACAGCTGGATGCGGGAGTCGCCGAGCCGCATCACCCGCGCCCCGGGGGTCGGCACGTCCGCAGTCAGGATCGGGGTCGGGTGGCGCAGCGCGAAGACCGTCCAGTGCGGCAGTCGCGCCACCAGGCGCAGGCCCGACCGGCCCGACCGGAGCAGGTGCGCCTCGGCGACGGAGCTGTAGTCGAGCGGTGCGTGCGGCAGCAGCACGTAGCGGACGCCGACGCTGCGCAGCCACTTCCGGTACGCCCTTCCGGACAGCCGCTGCCGGTAGAGCACCGCGTTCTGGGGGAAGTCGTCCTGCCGGTACCAGCCGCGCGCGAGCGCGATGCCGCGGCGGGCCAGGTAGAACGCCTCCCAGTGGCCTGCCGTTGCGACTACCTCGGTGCGGAACTGGGGGCTGCGGCGCGGGTCGAGGAACCCCAGGGCCGGACGCCAGAACCCGGCCGCGGTGGCGGGGTCAGACCACGCCGAGTAGGCGTTGCGCACGGCTGGGCCGAGCTGGAGCGCGAGGGCGAGCGCGAGCACGGGAGCAAGCACCGTCCACGACCGCCGCCGGCCGACGTTACCGGCCAGCCACAGGAGCGGGACGCCGGCGATGGAGAACAGCCGCGTCGAGTTCGACCCGACGGGCCCGTGCACGGCGAAGGTCACAAGGTTCAGAACGAGATAGGCGACGAACACCATCCGCAGGCCGCGCGCGCGGGGGCTCTTCGCCGTCAGGTAGAGGCCGGCGCCCGAGAAGGCCGCGATCACGAGCAGGTCGCTCGCGTGATACGGGTACCAGCCGCCGGCCGGGAACGCCCGCTCCACCGCGAGGCAGACCACCCCCGTCGCGGCGAGCGCCGCGACGGCGAGCTTGTTGCGGCGGGCGATCGCGAGCGGGTTGCGGCTTCCCAGCACGAACCCGGCGAGGACGACGGCGACGAGGCCGAACGCGAGCGGCGAGCACCCGAGCGACACGGCCATCGCGACGCCGAACCCGATCCGCTGCCGGCGCTGGGCGCAGGCCAGCGCGACCGCGCCGGCCGCGGCGCCGGCGAGGAACGGGTACATGCCGGAGATGCAGCACGTGGCGGTGGCGGTCGCGGCCAGGGCCAGGCACGGCGCGTTCGCGGCCCGGCCCCACTCGCGCCGCCCCACCGCCGCCACGGCCGCGGCCAGCACCGTGGCCGAGGCGATCGCGGTCGCGACCACGCCGACGACGGAGGCGACCGGGTAGAAGACGAGGCTGTAGCCGACGAAGTCGTAGCGGCCGTCGTACCAGTAGCTGTTCCAGAGCCGGAAGCCGGCGTGCCGGAACGCCCACGTCATGAACAGGTGCGCCGGCGTGTCGATGCCGGGCGGGCCGACGGTCATGAGGACAGCCGCGAGCAGCCCTGCGATGGCGCCGCAGGCGATCGGAAGCGCGAGTCGGTCGCGGCTCGGCATCGGTTCCAGGCCAGGGTAGGCCCGCCACATTGCCGCCTTCCAAGGCGCCGGGGGCGGGGCCGCGGTCAGCCGGTGACGCCGAGCGTCCGGTAGGTGTAGGCGTGCGCCTCGGCCAGGTAGGCCGACTCCTCGTACATGGCGATCCCCTCGAGCAGGCTGTGAGGCGCGAGGTCGAGCATCGGCCGGGTGACGACGTGGGTGAGCTCGTGCGCGATCATCGGCTCCTGCGCGATCTCTGGCAGCGCCCGCCACGCGGGCAGGTCGACGTAGGCGAAGGAGCTGTACTGGAAACCCGCCGGCGTCCGCACCTTGCCCAGGATCTGCTGGGCCGCGGTGACGTCGGCCGGTTTCGCGTCGACGATGGTGACCCGCTGTCCGTTGATGAAGTAGGGGTGGTGCAGCCACGAGACGCCGTACGCGGCCAGGTCGGAGCGGTGCACGACCGAGACGTCGGCGCGCACCCGCCACGTCCCGCGCGCCTGCGCCAGCCGCAGCGTCCGCGGCCCGAGCGTCACCCAGGCTCTACGGCTTCGGCCCGACCTTCGCGAAGAGCGTTGCCTGCACCGTGACGCCGTCCCCGACGGAGGCGATATGCGGGTCGGCGACCTTGATCGCCTGCACCGGCGTCGAGTCGAGCCACAGCCACAGCTGGTCGAGCGAGTGCTGCTGGGCGGTCGAGCAGGCATGGGCGTAGCCCTGCGCCCGGTCGTAGCGGTGGTCGGCAAGCGCCGTCAGGTAGTCGACCGCGATCGGCCCGGCGTCCGCGCTGGCCGGAGCCTGGGCGCCCGCCGCCGCGGGGGCGCAGTGGGGCGGCCGGAGAGCCGCGGGTCCGCCACCGAGGCAGCCCGCTGCGGCCACGGCCAGGGCAGCGAGCGAGAGGGCGAGGGGGAGGGTGCGGGCGACCGGCGGGCGAAACGGCATCCTCTGCCAGTATCGGCACGGTTGCGGGAATGTGAACCCGGGCCGCCGGTGTAGGCTGGGCCCGCGATGGACGCGACGCACGAGGCGGTCTTCCGCACCCTCTCCGAGCTCGTCGAGCTGCACTCGCCGAGCGGCGTCGAGGGCGCCGTCGACGACTACCTGCTGGGACGGCTCGAGGAGCTCGGCGGCGCGACTCGCGACGCCGCGGGAAACATCGTGCTGCGGGTCGAAGGGCGTGAGCCCGGGCCGCTGCGGTCGGTGCTCGCGCACAAGGACGAGATCGGCGCGCTCGTGAAGCGGGTGGGCGACCACGGCGACCTGGCGGTGAACAAGCTCGGCGGCTCGTTCCCCTGGGTCTGGGGCGAGGGGCCCGTCGACGTGCTCGGCCGCCACGCGACCATCCCCGGGGTGCTCTCGTTCGGCGCCCGCCATGTCTCCGACGAGTCCGACCACAAGCGGCAGCAGACGGAGGCCGCCGTGCGCTGGCGCGACGCCTGGGTCGAGACGAAGCTCGCGCCCGAGGCGCTCGCCGAGGCCGGCGTGCGGCCGGGCTCGCGGGTCGTGCCGAGCGCCGCGCGCAAGCGCCCGATCCGGCTCGGCCCCGACGGCGAGTACGTGGCGTCGTACGCCATCGACGACAAGGCGTCGGTGGCCGGGCTGCTCGAGCTGGCCGGGCGGGTGAAGGCGCCCCGGCATGCCGTCGAGCTCGTCTTCACGGCCCGCGAGGAGATCGGCTGCCACGGCGCCAAGTGGTACGCCAGCCGCACCGACGCCGAGTCCGCAGTGGCGTTCGAGGTGACGCCCGTCGCCAAGGAGTACCGCACCGACCCGGGGCCCGACCCGGTGCTCGTGACCGCCGACTCGCACGGGCCGCTCGAGGACACGCTGAACGCCGAGCTCGAGGACGCCGCAGCCGCGACCGGTGTGACGCTGCGCTACGCCGCCCTCTCCGGGTTCGGATCGGATGCGACCGCCGCGCTGTCGAGCGGGATGATCGCGCGCACCGCCTGCCTCGCCTTCGCCACCGAGAACACCCACGGATTCGAGATCGCGCACCTGGGCGGGATCGTGGGCTGCGTGGACGTGCTGGAACGGTGGCTGGCCGGCTGACGGGGCCTTTCGGCCTCGTCTAACATGCGGGCCGCGGCGGAGTAGCTCAGTTGGTTAGAGCAGCGGAATCATAATCCGCGTGTCGGGGGTTCGAGTCCCTCCTCCGCTATCTCAGTAGTTCTCTGAACTGTTCCCAAGGTCGGGCGTGAAAGGGCCGAACCGGCGTTCGAGTGCCTCGGAGGCGGCCGAGCAGGGTTCGCGGCCTGGTCACGTGGCCAGAACCGGGGTTCCTCGGGCAGATGTTGGGCCGGCGACGAGTTCGTGGTCCATGCTGACGCCGCCTCGGGGGCGGCCGACTGCCTTGCGGGTGCCTGCTGAGCCGAGCGCGTCGGACGCACGAAGGTTCGCACTTGGACTTGGTGGGAATGAACGCCGGATGTTTCCGATGCGGCAGCTCGACATCTATCTGAGCGATCATCTCGCCGGCGCGGTGGTCGGTGTTGAACTCGCGAGGAGAGCGGCGAGGAGCAACCGGGGAACGCCGACCGGCGAGTTTTTGGAGTCGCTTCACCGCGAGATCACCGACGACCGGCGGACGCTGCTGGCGGTCGTGCAGGCGCTTGAAGCCGACCCCTCGCCGGCCAAGCCGGCAGTCGCGTGGGCCGCCGAGAAGGCGGCCCGGCTCAAGCTGAATGGCCGGTTTCGGGGCTATTCGCCGCTCAGCCGCCTCATAGAGTTGGAAGGACTGGAGACGGGCGTAGTCGGTAAGCGGTCGTTGTGGCAGGCGCTCGCACGCGCCTTCGGCGATGACGCACGACTGGCGAGCTTCGATCTCGACGCGCTCATCGCCCGCGCCGAACACCAGCTCCAGGGCCTTCGCGAGCAGCGCCGCGGCGCCGCCCACGACGCGCTCGCCGCGGATACCTCTGGCCGCGCCGCCGCCACCTCTCGCTAGTCCGCTGTGCCGATCACAGGACGCCGTCGCGCCGTCGGCGGCAAACGCGAAGCCGTAGCCTTGCCGCTGCTGACCGACTCGCGGACGACATCGCCGCCCGCGCACGCGAACGCCTCCACGAGGAGCTGTAGACACTCGCCGCCGCCGACGTGCCCGTTGCGGCACGAGGCACGTCTCTCCGCTGTCGGCACCGGCGATCGTCCCTCAGCGGCCGCTTCGCCTACGAGGCCGTCTCCCGCTCGCGCTGCAGCGTCGAAATCACCCTCGACGCGCCGCAAAGCCCGAACTCGCACAGAACTACTTCAAGCTGGAGAAGAACGTGTTGCGGGTGGACCTTCGCTTCCCTCTGCCGGATTATTTGAGGCCCACAGATGAACTGATCGACAGCGGACTGTCGCGAGCGAGCGAGTTCACACCGGAGGCGCCGACTGCGGTGGGGAAGGAACGTGAAGCCGAAAGATCGCTGGGAGCGAAGCAGGCTACGGTGAGCCCTTTCTAAGAGCCGGGGCGAAGGATCGGCGACGGGTATCAGTCCCGCGCAGTTGCCCTCGCGGCGGTACGGAGACACCTAACTGGCTCGATGCCTCGGACGCGGGCCGGGTGAGCCCGAAGGAGGCAAGTGGCCCAAGCAGCATGAGATGAGCCGCGGGGAGATGATTCGGCGCCTCGACGACGTGTCGAGACAGGTACACGACCAGTTGGAGAACGGGCCGCTGACCGCCCAGGAACGACACGCGTTGGCTACCAGCCTGGGAAGGCTTCTCCCCGTGGTGGCGGACAGCTTGCAACCGTCGCGGGCACGGGAGCCCGGCGGGCGGTCTCTACTCGGGGGTCGGCGTGACCACGCCTCGCCCGGTTCCGAGGGCGTGCGTGCCGCATGACTCGACGGCGTCGTCGAGTGATTCGAAGATAGGGAAGCAAGTATGAGGAGCGTCGACTAGGTCGAAGAGACGCGCCGCCGCTCCACCCGTCGGCGCAACCACGGCGAACTGCTCGCCTCGAAGGCGACTGGTGCGAACCTCGGTACGGAGGAGCACGCCGAGGATGGTCGAGTCGATGAACGTGGCGCCGGAAAGGTCAACCACGATCGACCCGCCCGGCGTGTACACACCGTCAAGTTCGAACCGCAACTCGAGCGCAGTGGATCGGTCATGCTCTCCGCCGAGCTCGACGAGCCAAACGGAATCGGCGATGCGCTTCGTGCGGATGTCCGAATGTGCCACGGTGCCCTCCCTGTTTTTCCGACAGCGAGAAGGCCGGCTGTTTGACCCGTGAAGGCCACAAACTCTAAGACTGGCGGGTATGTGCGTCAAGGCGCGCAAGACACTGGCGGGGAACTCCTGGACCGGCCTCGCCACAACCCGTGGTCGGCTGCAACGCGGTCGGCCGTTCCGTCGCCGTCGAGGCCTTCGCGCTCACCGGGACGGACGGTCTCGCCTTCCCGAGCTTGACAGCTATCGGCGGTGCCGCTCAATCTCAAAACCGGCGGGTATCGTCCGCTGCCCATGACCGGCATCATGCGGCGGCGATGCGCGCCTGGCGAGCCGTCAGACGCCCGTCCCGATCTCCGCGTGGTGCCGGAGAGCGTCAGCAGCGCGCTGATCTTCTTCGGCCTGCAGGCTGTCGGCCACGACCGGCAGCAGCCTCTCCAAGTCGGCTGCCAAGGCGTGCCGTTCTTGAGGGGTGAGGGGCCCATTGGCCAACTGATCGTGGACATCCTTCGATGCTTCATCCAGGCGCCGGATCATCTCCCCGCGAGTCATGTTCCCCGAGGCCATCACTGATCGCTTTCTAGGTGGTACGCGCCCGGTGCCATGTCGCGGCGGCGGGACACGCGCCGGGCGCTTTCTGCCACCGTGGTTCGAAGAGACGGGCGCGCCGGTCTGGCCTGCACGTCCAGGCGCGTCTGGCGAGCGTCGACCGACACCACCTCGCCGCACGGCACCAGCGCGGTGTGAAGCCGCAGCCGTCCACTGGTAACCGCCAGATAGGCTGGTCGGGGCGCATCCGCGGCGTAGACCAAAGACTCGACCACACCCACTTGGCCTTGCGGACCATGGACCGTGAACCCCTCGCAATGGCCCAACCAATACTCACCGTCCGCCCGGTCGGCCGCGAGCGGTTGGGCCGGCGACGAGCGGTCCGCGGTCAGCGCCAATATGGTGGCCCGTGGCAATCTCATGAGCCTGCCCTCCACCGTTGGATTGGGGTGGGCGAGCCAAACGGACCCCGAGAGCGGCTAGCTATTGAACCGGCTCACACCATAGAACGAGACAAATGATACCAGGCTCCCAGGTCGGGCGAGGGGCGGGCTCTCGCTGAGTGGGCGACTGCCGCCGAGGTGTTTGTCGCCACCTTCGAGGCAGTGGTGGCGTACCGGCACTCGGGCACGGCGTAACCAGTCCGTGACGCACCCCTCGGCGCCGACTTTGAGCTGCGGCAGGCCCCGCTGGGATCGTGGTGCGCCCAGAAACCGACGGCCGCCGGCATCAGACGTTGGCGCCGGCGGCCGTTCACCGATCATCTGCGCATCTGGACATGCAGCGGGGCGGCGGTGGTAATGTCCGGGTCGTTCGGGTCAAGCAGCCGCCCGCCGCTCAGGGGGCGCTGAGCTGGCGCTTTCGACGCCCCCTACCGAAAGGGGACGTGTATGCGACAGCCGCGCTTCGTCACCCACCCACTCGGCTCGTCGGTTTCGATCCTGGCGGTGGAAGGCGAGCATGATCTTGCCACCCGCCAAGACCTGCGAGTCGCCCTGGAGCGGATGTTCGCGGACGGACGAAACGTGATCCTCGACCTGTCCCGAGCCACATTCATCGACTCCACCATCCTCGGCCTGCTCTTCTACACGCAGAGACGACCCAAGCGGAGGACGGGGGAACGATTCTCCGTCATCGTGCCGCCTGGCGGTGCTGCAGATCGACTGTTCATCCTCACCGGCGCGTCCACCGTGTTCTCGACCTTCTCATCGTGCGGCGAAGCAGTCGCCTGGTACGCCGAACATCCAACCCGCGAAGGCGAAAGCAAGAACGTCTACGCCACCCTGTTCGGTTCGTCGTCGTAGCCGTGGGCGCGTAACAGCCGTCGGCCGGACGACGGTGCCCTGGTCGTGGCGGCCGACAGCGTCGAGCAGGTCTACGAGGGGGTTCGGGATTGCCGGTGTGGGGAACACTGAACGCGCGGCTTCTAAACCTGAGACCGTTGCGAGCATATGCCCGGCGGCTCGATGGGCCCGTCGCGCCGCCGGGTAAGCGCGTCCGCGCGGTCCCCGCGTTGGGCCGCAAGCCACCGTGGAGCAGGTCGACGGACTCACGCGCGTCTGACCACGGCTCGAGGCGGTCGCGAACAGCGCAGAAGTCGAGGAGGCGACGCCCTGCACCTCGGGCGAGTCAGCGTGCTGGCCCGGCAGGTACTTGCTGGGCACATCCTCGCACCGTTGGCCCTCTAGTGCGGCTGGCTGCGCTCCTCCACGAGGCGGTGCGCGACTTCGCGCAGCTTCACGTTCGCGTGTTGGGAGAGGGCCGCGAGGCGCTGGAACGCTTGCTCGTCGGTTATGCGTTCGTCAGCCCTGATGATGCCCTTGGCCTGCTCGATCACGGCCCGGGTGCGCATCGCCTCCGCCATGTTCCGGGCCAGCTCGGCCGTCGACTTGTAGGCATCGACGCTCTCCAGCGTCGCCGCCAACTGTCCGGCATAGCTGGTCGCGAGCCGCATCTGCCTTTCGGTGAGGTCGACCTGGCTGCGGGAGTACAGGTTCAGGCTTGCGGCCACCTCGGTTGTGTCGGTGGGGATGTGCATCGAGAGGGAACTCTCGACGCCAAGATGGGCAGCCGTCGTTGCGAAGTGCTCCCACGCCTCCTCGCTGTCGGCTTCCACGTCGCGCAGGAAGATCGGGTCGGCCTGGTCGAGCACCGCCACGCACGGGCCGCCGTCCTCATACTGCGCATCGTCAACAGCGAGCAGCCGCTGATCGGTCGCACCGACGGTGGCCACGTCCGTGCCGTGGCGGACACTCACCGTCGCGGCGCTGAACTCCAGCGCCTCTACCGCCGTCTCCAAGACCAAGTTCAACAAGCGGTTCAGCCGGACCTCGCCGGCATCAAAAGCCTGTTCGGACATCGCGTCATCTCAACCGTCCGCTCTCCAAGTTCATAGCCACGGTTCGTAAAAACGACCGGCTCTGCGAGAAGCGGAGAACATGGACTCAACGCGAAGTCAGAAGCCACTACCCATCCTACACCCCGGGCGCGCCACCACCCACTTCGGCCGCGCCGGCGCGCACCAAAACTGTCCTATGCGACGCGGTCAGCCTCGTCGTCATAGCCGCGAGCCCTGAGCCACCGCTCGCGCCCGAAGACCGCGGCCTGGTCGTGCCGGCCCGCGCCTTCGAGCAGGTCGGTGAGGTCGCTCGGGTTCGGCGCCGTGTAGGCGTCCTCGGAACGCCCGATGGAGAAAGGCTCCCGGTTGGTTCTCGCCGGGAGCCTGTCAAAGCGGTGTGACGGACGCAGGGCGCCCCGTCGGCGCTTTCCAAAAGTCGTAGTGGGCGGGAGAAACACAAGCCCGTAGTGGGCGACTTCTTCGCCAGTGGTATTGTATCACCAATCACGAGGACTTGGTCGGAGGGTTTGGTCCTTCACGCGACCCGATCCGCTGCGGTATCGAACCACGCGTCCGTAGCCATCGGGCGAGCCGGACGACGGCGACCCCGTCATGCCGGCCGACCTCCCCGAGCAGGTGGATGAGCTCTCGCCATCCAGCAGGGGCAGGTAGCGATCCTCGCTTGCGTCAGCGACGAGAGGACGGACGAGCGGCTGGGCCTATTCTGGGGGCTGCGTCTCGCGGTACGACGCCATCTGGTCCGCGATCACGGCGGGAAGTGGAGAACCTCGACTCGACGCCGTCCACGAGCCGTTTGGCCTGACCCGGAGCGCCAAGGGGCGCGCCTCCTAGTTATACGTCCGCCGTGCCCGCGCCGGTCATTGGCGTCCCCGCGGCGTGGGCATGGTTCGACCGGGGCGTGGTCGGGTACTTTCGGAGCTAACCCGGTGAAAAAGCCGCCGGTGTACAGGAAGAAGGCCGCCTTGACCGCGGCAGGGATTCAGATGCGAGTCCCGGCAACCGCGACTCAGGTTTCGCGCGCCCGCCGCGCGATCGCCGAGTTCGTCGCGCACAACTGGCCAGCCGGCACCAGCGACGGCGCCGACATCGCGCTCGCGGTTACCGAGGCGGTCGCGAACGCCGTCCGGCACGCGTACCCATACGACAGCGGCGAGTTCGAGCTACGCGCCAGCGTCCAAAATGGCGCGTTGTACGTCGAGGTGCGTGACTGGGGAGTGGGTATCGGGACGGCCTCTCCAAACGGAGGGCTGGGTGTGGGCCTGAAACTCATCCAGGAGTTAGCAGATTGGGTCAATGTCCAGGATTGCGTCCCGGGCACCCTTGTCTGTATGCGCTTCTCCACAAGTCGCGAGCGCACGTCCTCGGTCTTTGGCTAGGAAGACGTGCAAGACGTCGTCTAGGGGCCGTGATGATCCTGGCCACCTTACGGCGCGACGAGCGGACGGCGATGCCTGCGATTTTGGAGCGGGTGAGGGTCGGCTGGGGGCAGATGCGGATGGCCCAACCCAGACCCGGTACGGTGGCCACGAGAACACGGCGCTCGGTGAAGCTCCGCCCTTCCAGCCCCGCGACCACCGCGGCGTGACTGTGCCCGCCGCCGGTCGGTCGCAAACCCTCAGCGGCCGATCGTCTCCAATGTTCAGTGGGGGGCGGCGCGAGCAGCTTGACCGGTCCCCTCTGCGGCAGTAGGGGCGGCGTGTTGGAGGCTGTGAAGGAAAAGGCCGACCCCGTCGCACGAGCCGCGCGCAGCAGTTCGAGGTGGGTGAGGGTCGGCGCGAGGATGATGGGTGTCCAACCCTCACCCAGTGCGGTGACCGCGAGAGGCGAAGGTCTTGGGAGACTCCGCCTTTCCTGCCCGCGGTCACCGCGGCGTTTGGGTGCCCATGGCTGATCGCTCGAGAAACATCGGTGTCCGAAGGGGGATGGGGGCCGGCAGGCAGGTGGGTAGCCGACCCGCACCCCGCAAGAGGTATCGGAGCCGCGGGGTTGGCGGGAGATTGATTCCAAGCGTGACGGCTTAGGCTGGGGTGGGCGAACAGTCAACCCCCCGAGATTGGTCCTCTTACGACGACGCCCACCAACGCGACAGACGGATCGCGGCGTCGAACGACCGCCGTGGTCGGGCGATGGTCGCGACGATTTCCCAACGGCATGATGGCGGTGCGAAGTGCGCCGCGCACTGATCGTCGCGGCTGGGAATCCGCGTTCGTCGCACCCCCGGTAGCAGGCGCAGGGCGGGGATCGGCTGCGGCGCTGATCCCCCAGATCTGCGCGGACCCGGCGATCGTGGAGTCCGATTCCCAGGCGGGGCGGTGGGCTGAACGATGCGCGGGCAGTGCTCGACGTCGCCGCGGTCTGCGGCAAGAGCATTCCGCTGGGTCGCGTTGAGCGGCTGCCCTGTGAGCAGCGAGGCGGTGCGCGTGTGCCTCGTCGCCGGGGCTCGTATCCGAAGGTGACCGGATTGTCTCCGGCTACGACTTGATCCGAGCGGTCGACCGTGACGAGGGACGTCTGCGTCGCCTATGGGCGCTGGGAGAACAGCGACGTCTCACGGTGGGTACCATATGCTCGGTGGGCGAGCCTGGCTCGCTGTTCATATGACCTGCACTGCGTGTGGCACGGAGTACGAGGCAGGGCGGAAGTTCTGCGGTGAGTGCGGAGTTCCGCTGGGCAACGTGTGCGCTGAATGCGGCGCCGGCAACGCGCTGAGGGCGAAGTTTTGCGGCGATTGCGGCGCGAAGCTGAGCGTCGAGGCTGTCCCTGCCCCTGCGCACATATCGTCTCGCCTGGATGAGGGTGCCGGGGGTCTCCGAGCGGCGGCTGGTCTCGGTGTTGTTCACCGATCTTGTGGGGTTTACGTCGATGGCCGAGCATCGTGACGCGGAGGAGGTGCGCGAGCTGCTGACGCGCTACTTCGATGCGGCGCGCCGCTTGGTTGAGCGGTACGGCGGTACGGTCGAGAAGTTCATCGGGGATGCGGTTATGGCGGTTTGGGGTGCACCGGTGGCGCAGGAGGACGACGCGGAGCGGGCGGTTCGTACCGCGCTTGACTTGGTGGCGGCTGTGTCGGCACTCGGCGACGAGTACCTCTCGGCGGAGCTTCGCCTCCGCGCCGGGGTGATGACGGGGGAGGTCGCGGTGACTGTCGGGGCCGTCGGGCAGGGAATGGTGGCGGGCGATCTGGTCAACGCGGCCTCGCGTGTGCAGGCGCTGGCCGCTCCAGGCGCTGTCTATGTCGACGATGTGACCCGCCGTGCGACCCAGGCGGCGATTGCCTATGAGGACGTCGGTATGCACCGGTTGAAGGGCAAGACGACGCCGATTGCGTTGCACGCTGCGCTGCGCGTGATAGCCGCTCGCCGCGGCGAGGGGCGAAGCGCGGGACTCGAGCCGCCATTCATCGGGCGGGGGCGGGACTTTCGCCTCCTCAAGGATCTGTTTCACGCGACGGCTGATGAGCGGAGGGCACGGCTCGTGTCGGTGTCGGGCGTTGCCGGGGTGGGCAAGTCGCGGTTGGCGTGGGAGTTTGAGAAGTACATCGATGGCTTAGCGGATGATGTGTTCTGGCACCGCGGTCGCTGCCTCGCCTACGGCGACGGCATCGCGTACTGGGCGCTCGGTGAGATGGTGCGGATGCGAGCGCGCATCGCAGAGGATGATCAGCCCGAGGTGGCGCTTTTCAAGCTCCGCGAGACGCTCGAATGGGTGGTCGCGGACGATCGTGATCGCGCGTTCTTGGAGCCCCGGTTGGCGCACCTGATTGGCCTCGCTGAGCGGACGGCGCCGGACAAGGAGGACCTGTTTTCTGCGTGGCGGCTGTTCTTTGAGCGGCTGGCGGATAGGGGACCGGTGGTCATGGTGTTCGAGGATTTGCAGTGGGCCGACGCCGGTCTGCTCGACTTCATCGAGTATCTACTGGACTGGTCGCGTTCCTACCCGCTCTACCTCTTGACCGTCTCACGGCCCGATCTGGCGGCGCGGAGACCGTCATGGGGTGCCGGGCGCCGCGATTTCACGTCGATCTTCCTCGAGCCGATCGGCGATGGGGAGATGTCAAGCTTGCTCGACGGGCTCGTGCCCGGGCTGCCCGAAGGAACCCGCCACGAGATCGTGGCCCGGGCGGACGGTGTGCCGCTGTATGCGGTGGAGACGGTGCGCATGCTCCTCAGCCGCGGGGCACTCACCCGCGCGGGGGACGGATACCGCCTGTCCGGTCCGATCGAGGGGTTCGACGTACCAGAGACGCTCCACGCCCTGGTCGCAGCTCGGCTGGACGGGCTGGAGCCGGAGGAGCGCGCCCTGTTGAGCGATGCCGCCGTTCTCGGGAAGTCGTTCACCCGAGACGGTCTGATGGCGCTATCTGGTCGCGCCGCGGACGCATTGGAACCGGTCGTGATCTCGCTGCTGCGCAAAGAATTCCTCACGTTGCAATCCGACCGGCTTTCGCCTGAACGCGGCCAGCTGGCGTTCGTTCAGGATCTGCTGCGCCGCGTCGCATACGACACGATGTCAAAGCGCGAGCGCAAGGCACGGCACCTCGCCGCGGCGGCTCACCTGCAAGCGGAGCCGGCGGGAGACGAGGAGCTGGCGGGAGTAGTGGCCTCCCACTACCTGGATGCGTACCGATCCGTGGAGCGCGACCCGGATGCGGCCGACCTCAAGGAGAGGGCGCGCTCGATGCTCGTGCGTGCCGGCGAGCGAGCAGCTTCGCTCGCTGCCGGATCCGAGGCGGCCGCGTACCTCAGCCGCGCCGTTGAGCTTTGTGACGACCCCGAGCAGCGCGCCGAGCTTCTCGATCGGGTGGGCGCCGCCCTCATCCAGGCGGGAGCCACCGGCGAGGCGGTCGACACCCTGCAAAACGCGGTCGATCTCCTAGCGGAGGTCGGCGCGAGCCGAAGTGCGGCGCGGGTCGCGGGCCACCTGGCGGAAGCGCTCCGGTTCAACGGCCGCGCCAACGAAGCGCTCGGCGTGCTGCGAGACGCCTATGCGACCCTGGCATCGGGACCCCATGATGCTGATCTGGCTGCCGTCGCAGCCGAGTATTCGCGGATCGCATTCTTCCTCGGCGACAACGCAGCCGCGATCGAGCCGATGGAGCTGGCGCTTGATCTGGCGGAAGCGCTGAACCTTCCCCAGGTGCTGGCCGAGGCCCTCAACACGAAAGGCGTGCTCCTCTACCGGCGAGCTACGGAGAGCGAAGCGCTGATCCGGCAGTCGATCCGTGTAGCTGTGGCGAACGACCTGCCGCCGACCGCGCTGCGAGCGCAATACAACCTCGCCGGCCTTTTCATGGAACAGGATCGCTACCTCGAGGCGATCGAGTTGCTTCACGAAGCGCTCGACCTGGCTCGCCGGCGCGGCTATCGCACCTGGGAAGCGCAGGTGGTGACGCAGCTCGCCGACTCGCTCTCATCGCTCGGCCGCTGGGACGAGGCGATCGCGCTGGTCGAAGGGGTTCCGGGCGGGGTAACGCGTGAGCCGATGACCGGGGCGTCCAGCCTGCTGGTCGAGGCGCGGGTGGCGCTTGGGCGGGGAACCTACGATCGCGTGTCTCGGCTACTCGAGGCGCTTGCCGACATGCCCACCAACGGCGATCGCCAGGACCAGACGTCATTCTTCGTCGCCGATGCCATCGTCAGCCGGGCCAACGGCCGGTACGCAGAGGCCATCACTTCCGGTCGGCAGGCGTTCGACCTCTCGCGATCCCAGTCGCAGATTCATTACGGTACGGAGGGCCTCGTTGAGGCAGTCGAAGCCGCGTTCCACGCAGGCGACCTCCACACGGCCACGGAGCTGCTGGAGGCAGTCGACGATTTGGAACCGATCGAGCACCGACCATTTCTCGACGCGCAGGTGGCGCGCCTGAAAGCACGTCTGGCCACCCCGGGTAACGGCGACGGCGACCGCCTATTCACCGAAGCGATCACCGGCCTGCGACAGATCGACGCGCGGTTCTGGCTGGCCGTCGCACTCCTCGAATACGGAGAATCGCTCACAAACGCTCGCCCCTACGACGCCGAACGCTACATCGCCGAGAGCCAAGAGATCTTTCTCGACCTCGAGGCAACACGTTGGCTCGACAGGGCGAGTGCGCTAAGCACGAGCCCGGCCGTCAGCTCATAAGCGTCCGCGCCGGCGCTGGGCATGCGTAGGACACGGCGATACCGGCTTGAGCTCCCCGTCGTCGTTCGACGTTACGTATGACGATGGCCGAGTTCGGCGACGATCGACTCGACAGTCAGATCTCCTCCCCCATCTCCGACCTCAACGCTTCGTCGCGGTCACCTTCGAGCAGAGCCAGAGTTCCCTCCCACGTGCGCCGTACCAGTCGGCCAGCGGGCTCGCCGCGGCCGAGCCGAACCGATTGCCCGGCCCACGCCTGCATGCGCTGGACGTCACCCGTCTTTGCGGCCTGCGCACGCATGGCAGCCGTCAGCCCCCTTTGGATCGGATACGGCGCCGGGGGCGGCGCCTTGTCGGCGATCGCCGATAGCACGTAGTCGGTTGCAACGCTTCGCCCGGCACGGCCACTGAAAACCCTGGTGACAATCGTGTCCTCCGGCGCAACACCAGCCAGCGCTTCCGCCCAGGCGGAGTGGATGCCCGCCTCCGGGCAACGCAGGAAGGCAGATCCGATCTGCACGGCGCTCGCGCCGAGCATGAGCGCCGCGGCAACGCCACGTGCGTCTGCGATCCCCCCGGTCGCGACCACCGGCACCTTGACCGCGTCGGCCACCGCCGGGATCAATGCGATCGATCCGACGAGTCGGCGTTCGGCGCGCGACGCGTCAAAGCACGCCCGATGTCCGCCCGCCTCCATTCCCTGCGCGACGATCACGTCGGCACCAGCGGCCTCCGCCGCCCGTGCCTCGGCCACGGTCGACACATTCGCGAACCAGGCGACCCCAAGGCGCCGTAGCCTGGAAACGAACTCGTTCTGGAACAGGCCCATCACCGACGATACGATCGGCGGCTCGGCCGACACCAAAGCATCACATTGAGCGGCAAAGTCTGGCGGCCTCGCATCACCGGCGTTCTTCGCCGGCGGAGGCCCCCAACCGCTCAGGAACGTGCGCAGAAGCTGTTCTTGACCGCTATCGCGAGCCGGCGGCCGATCCGGGACCCATAAGTTGAGCTGGAACGGGCCACTCCCTTCCGCCCGAACCTCATCGGCCCAAGCGGCGATCTCGTCTGGCTGCATCAACAACGCCCCACAAGCACCAAGCCCGCCCGCGTTCATCACCGCGACCGAAAGACCAGGCGCCGACGCCCCGGCCATCGGTGCGAGCAAAATAGGGACATCTAGCCCAAAACGCCGGCAGAACCCACGGACGCGAGCCCTCGTAGAAGACATCACCTAAGGGCGAGGTGGAGGAAGTCGGCGACCGTGAGCGCGGCGCGGACGCCAGCGACGAACCGGGTCACGCGCGGCGCTGCGACGAAGCCGACGCCGAGCCCGGACGCGACCCACAGCCCGACGGAGAACGCAGCCAATGAGCTCACCGACCGCGCGCCGCGAGCCGTGTCCGCGCGGCTCCTCGTCGACCTCCCTCGGGCCCGACGTCGCCCGATGTCGATCGGCGAGACCGCTCCGGCACCGTCGTGAGCGCCACGTTGAACAAAGGGAGGACGGCGTACGATCGCAGTGGGGATCGGGCGGTCCGAATAGCCTGACACGCCTATCCCTGCGATCCCTCGTCCGGCCCGGGAAGCTCGTCTTTCCCCAGCCGGCGCTCGCTCGTCGACGGGCTGTTCGTCTTCGTGCGGAAGTCGGGCGGGCGGATCGCGTCGGCGAGGGCCTCGCCGGCACCGTCGGGGTCGGGCTTCACCGCCTCCCGGATCGCCTCGTCCGGCTCCGTCCCCTCACGCTTTCCGCGATCGCGTTCGTCCGGCATAGTCAGGACTTCTTCGCGGTCGCCTGGCCGCCCTTGCGGCCGGCGGCCTTCTTCTGGGCCGTCGTGCCGCCCTGCGTGGACGAGCCGCCCGACCCCGAGCTCTTCCCACCCCGCTTCGACGCGCCCGGCGAGTTGGCGATGCGTGCCGCCCGCTCCTTCGACATACCTTTGTCCTTCAGGGCCTCATATTGCTTCTCGTTCTTGACCGCCATCGCTGGCCTCCTCTCGACTGCATCGTCAGCTGGTCGTCCGCAGATACCCGCACCTCGGGGCGCCCAATCGCTTCACCGCTGGACGACGACCCTATGACCCGACCGCTCTACGGATGCAGGAGCACCTTGATCGCGCCGTCCTGCTTCTTCTGGAACATCTCATACGCGCGCGGGGCATCGTCGAGCGGCATGTGGTGCGTGGCCAAATCCTCGACGCCGAGCGGATCGTCGTCGCCCTCGAGCAGCGGCAGGATCTCAGGCACCCAGCGGTGAACGTTGGCCTGACCCATGCGCAGCTGGATCTGCTTGTCGAACATGTCCATCATGGGCAGCGGATCGACCATGCCTCCGTAGACGCCGCTGAGCGAGATCGTCCCGCCACGACGGACTCCCTCGATGGCGTTTCGCAGCACGGTGAGCCGGTCGACGCCGGCCTTCTCGATCAGCGGCCCGGCCACCGCGCCGGGTAGGCGCGCGGCGACGTCCTGGGCCAGCTTCGCGACCGGCGCGCCGTGCGCCTCCATGCCGACGGCATCGATGACGCTGTCGGCGCCGCGACCGTCGGTGCGGTCGCGAATCGCCTCGACCACATCGCCGTTCGCCGAGGCGTCGATGACGTCGACGCCGTGGCGGCGCGCCAGCTCGAGCCGCTCCGGGACGAGGTCGATGCCGATCACCCGGCCCGCGCCGCGATGCAGGGCGATCCGGCAGCTCATCTGTCCGATCGGCCCCAGCCCGAACACGGCGACTGTCCCGCCGTCGGGGACCGACGCGTACTCGACGGCCTGCCAGGCCGTCGGCAGCACGTCAGAGAGGTAGACGAAGCGCTCGTCCGCCGGGCCCTCCGCCACCTTGATCGGGCCGAAGTGCGCCTGCGGCACACGCAAGAGCTCCGCCTGGCCGCCCGGCACCTGGCCATACATGCGGGTGTATCCGAGCAGCGCCGCCCCCTTGCACTGGTCGCGCACCTGGGTCGTCTCGCACTGCGAGAAGAGGCCCTGATCGCACATGTAGCAGTGACCGCAAGAGATGTTGAACGGGATGACCACCCGGTCGCCCGGCTTGATGTGGCTCACGCCCGACCCCACAGCCTCAACGACGCCCATCGGCTCGTGCCCGAGGATGTCGCCCTCGTCCAGGAAGGCCCCCAGCACCTCGTACAGGTGCAGATCAGATCCGCAGATGCCGCTGGAGGTAACGCGGACGATCGCGTCGGTATCCTGCTCGATCGTCGGATCGGGGACGGTGTCCACCCGGACATCGCGCCGCCCATGCCATGTCAACGCCTTCATCGCGCCCTCCCTCTCGGTTAATTCGCCGTCCCGGTACCACCGGCCCCGCGTCGCGAAACCTCTCCGCCGCGGCCCGTATCCCGACCTTCACGACCGCGTACCCGGAGAGAGCCGAGGCCCTCTTCCCGTTGGAGGGTGCGACGTAACAGCCTCGAGCCTCGAGCCTCGAGGCTCGACCGGCGCTACTTCGCGGCGGCGTTCACCGACTTCTCGGCGATCTGCGTCAGCTTCTCGTCGGCCGCCGACTCCTCGTCGAGCGTCTCGTTGAGCAGCTTCGCGGCTTCGGTGTGGCCGAGCTGCTGGGCGAGCGTGCGTGCCGTGCCGTACGCCGCGATCTCGTAGTGCTCGACCCGCTGGGCCGCGCCGATCAGCGCCGCGTCGCGGGCATCGCCATTGCCCGTCGCCTCGGCCACCTCGGTGCCCTCGCTAATGAGGCCCTCCATGCCGTCGCAGTGCTCGCTCTCGGGCTCGACGCCGATTGCCTCGAACACCTGCTCGAGCCGCTTCACGTGCCCGCGGGTCTCCTCGAGATGCTCGCTCACGGCCTCCTTCAAGTCCTTCGACGAGGCAGCATCGATGATGTCCGGCAACGCCTCGACCAGCTGATTCTCAGCGCTGTAGAGATCCTTCAGCTCCGCCCCGAGCACGTCGTCAAGTGACTTCAGCTCCATGTTCTCTCCTCCGGTTGGGGTGACGATGAGCCTGGCATCTACCCACCGGTGCGTCGAAACCAAACCGCTCAACGTCGGCGCGCTTCGGCCGCAGTGCTCACTGCTGCGAAAACACGCCCAAGCGCCGGCGTGCCCGCGCTGTGGCGAAACCGGGCCCTGGCAAACGGTCTCTCGCCATCGCGCTTGGCCGCGAGGGACCCCTTCGGACTGCTCAATCACCCCCGTTGATACGGTCGGCCCCGTAGTTGGTCGACGATGCTCAGCGGGCTGCTTCGAGGATGGCACACCCAGGCGGCAGCGTCCGATGCCCGACCGTCCCACTGTCCGGACCCCAACTGCTTCAGCGTAGCCGCCGTCAAGTCAGCCAGGGAAAAGCTGGGGCCCACCGTCTTGCGTCCCCGACGCTTCGGATCGCCATCGGCGCGGCCGAGCGATCGGCCGTCGGGACCGCGCCTGATGAGGCTGACGCGACGATCGCCACCGCCAGGGCACCAGGGTGCAGGACGGCCGCAGCCGCGTGCTCGCCTCGCGCTGGATGCCGCGGCGACGTTCCGCACGCCGTCGTAAAGTTCGCGGCTGGGATGCGCGATGGTTGGGGACGGGAGGCCGAGGGTAGACCGCGGGGATGGCGTCAGGCAGGGTGTCCGGATTCCGGCTGGCGGCGCAGGTGCGCAGCGGTCTGTGGTTCGTCCCGGTGATGTGCGTCGTCGCCGGTGTCGTCCTGTCCTACGTGACGCTGTGGATCGACGGCCAGTCCGGCTATGACCTGATCCCGCGGTCGTTCACCGGAGGCCCGGACGCGGCGCTGGCGATCCTGGGCGCCGTCGCAACGTCCATGGTGAGCCTGGCGGCGTTGGTGCTCACGATCACCATGGTTGTCGTGCAGCTGGCGATGGGCCAGTTCTCGCCACGGATCGTGCAGCCCATCCTGAAGGACAAGCCGAGCCAGTTTGCGATCGGGATCTTCGTCGGGACGTTCGCTTTCGCAATGCTGGCGATGCGTCAGGTGCTAATCGGAAGCTCCGGCCCGGGGCAGGTGCCTGGGCTGACCGTCGTCGTCGCCTTCGCGCTCGTGGTCGTCTCGATCGCGGTGCTCGTGCTGTACGTGCACCACATCGGACGCTCACTTCGGGTCTCCGCCCTGATCGAGCTGGTGGGGAGCGATACGCGACGCTTGTTCGACAAGCACTACCCCGCCGCGGACGCACCGCACCGGCCGGACGAATCGGTCGTCGCCTCGAGCTCATCCGGCGTGCTTTGTCACGTCGAGTTCGACCGGGTGGTCGAGGCCGCCCGTGAAGCCGGCTGCGTCCTGCATCTGATCCCCGCGTTCGGGGAGTTCGTCGCGGCCGGCGCGCCGCTCCTGCACATCGAGGGCGACGCGACCCCGGGGCAGCTCGGCGAGGCACGGGACGCGATCGCGCTCGGGCTGGAGCGCACGCTCGACCAGGACGTCGCCTACGGTATGCGCCTGCTGGTCGACATCGCCGAGCGGTCGCTCTCCGACTCCCCGTTCCTCGATCCGACGACCGCCGTGCAGGCCATCGATCGATTGCATGACTGTCTCCGCCACATCGCCCGGCGGGAGTTCCACGACGGCCGGTACACCGACGCCGACGGCGTCGCGCGGCTGACGGTCCGGGTTATGGACTGGAACGCCTACGTCCACCTCGCCTTCGACGAGATCCGACAAGCGGGTGCGGGAACGCCCCAGGTGGCGCGCAGACTCCGGGCCTCGCTGAACGACCTGATCAGCTACGCCCCACCCGAGCGCCGCGCGGTGCTGCTCGAGCAGCTGAATCTACTCGAGCAGTCGGTGCGCCAACAAGTCGCCGAGCACGACCTGCCGTTTGCGCTCGCGCCCGACCGCCAGGGGATCGGCGTTGCCGCGCGCCGAGGCGGCGAAGCACGAACGACGGTTCACGACGGTGCTGCCTCGCCGGACGCATAGGCGACGAGCCGTCAGCTCAGTCGAGCACGAACGTGACTTCCAAGGGGAGCCCGTCAATTGAGAAATTGGGGCCAGACGGGACGGTCTGAGCCGCGCCCTCAACTACAAAGCACGCTCCCGACCTCCGCTGATACCCCTGCCGGCTATCCGCCGTGGCTTCTGTCGTCGCTGGCGTCGCCTACCTCGGCGTCGATTGCGCGCAGCCCGTCGGTGCGGGTCTCGTATATGCGAAGGACACGGTCGGTCTGGAGCAGGTCGAGGACTCGCCTCGCGAACCCGCCCTTGGGCGCGACGATCGCGAGTTGTTCGGTGGCGACTTCATCGATCCGTTCCTGGGCGGCGATCAGTTCTTTCACGGTCGACGAGTCGATGAATGTCGCATCCGACAGGTCAACGATCACGGCGGTGCCCTGCGCGAGGATGGTGGCGAGTTCTATGCGGAGCCGGTCGCTGTTGGCGATGTCGTGCTCTCCTCGGAGCGCGACGATCCAGCTGGATGGACCGACACGGTCGACTGTGACGATCCCGGGCGTGTACGACGACGACATCAGATCCTCCCTCCCCGATTGTTTGGGCAAGAGGAACCCGCGCCGGAGCCTGCGAGCGCGGTTCCCTATGCCTCCACCGCGAACACACGAGCCAGCTGCTCGACTCAGAAGCAGACTCTAAAGCATGTCGGATTGGACGGGCAAATGAGCCGGCTCCGGGTGAGCGTTGGATTACCTGGATGGGGTGGGCGGAGCGTGGTTCGCGGGGGCTTCGGCCCGATCCTCTAGGCCTGCAAGCGCCCAGTAGGTCGTCTGGCGTACTGCAGGATCGCGGCCTGCGTCTCGGCCCCTAACGGGCGCACCTGCACGAAGCGCGGTCTGTGAACCGGTCGTCCTTCCAGACGACGGGATGCGTGTCACCCGGCCGAGTCACCGGGGATCTTCTAGTGGGTGGAGAGGACGACGACGGTGCCGTCGTCTTGGAGTGGTTCTCGCCAGCAGTTGGTTAGGTGGTTGAGGATCGCCATGGCGGCTGTGGCCGCGGTCGGTGTTTGGAGGTCGGCGATGGCTCGGCGGATGCCGTCGGTGCCGAAGATGCCGTGCTGGGTGCGGCGTTGGGTAACTCCGTCGGTGACGAGGATGAGGCGTTCGCCTGAGGCGACGCGTCGCTGGGTGAGGACGAACGCGCGGTCGGCTGGGCCGGAGCCGAGCGGGCTGTGCGGTGGGCTTTCGAGTGGTTCCAGGCTTCCGTCGAGGTGGGCGAGGTAGGGGTGCGGGTTGCTGCAGTTAGCCCAGGTGAATGTTGTGGTGGCGGCGTGCCAGCGGGCGAGGGTGGCGGTGACGTAGAGGTCGGGGTTCTGGTGGTGGCGGACGGTTTCGTCCATCGCTTGGAGTGCTTGTTGGAGATCGAAGCCGCTTCGGCGGGTGGCGCGCAGCGCGCCGAGGGCGGCGGCGCCGAGACCGGCTGCGGTGGGACCGTTGCCAGCCGCAGCGCCGATCGCGATCCAGGCGCCGTCGCGGTTCTCGACGAAGTCGAACCAGTCGCCGCCAACTTCATACGTGGGCAGGAGCCCACCCGCCAGTTGGGCGCCGGTGATGCGCGCGATGCGGGGCGGGAAAAGCTCTGTTGGATCTCGGCAGCGGGCGTGGGCGGCTTTCGGCGGCGGGCGGCTTCGATCACGTCGGTGTAGTCGTTGGCGAGCTCTAACGCGGCTGCGCCCTGTTTGGCGATATCAGCGAGATCTTCCAAGGGGTTGCCCACGCAGAGCAGGAGTCCGGTGACGCGGCCGCGCAACCACAAGGGCTCTATGTTGCAGCCGGGCAGCATGGCGTGGAGCCCGTGCTGGAAGCCGGGCAGCCCTTCGGGGACGATCTCGGGGCCAAGCGCGGGTGGCGCCTCGAGAGTTGGGGGGAAGTCCTCGGTGCCGCCCAGGCGGACGAGTTGGGAGCCGTCGATGTCGACCACGTACAGGGCGACGGGGACGCCGGCGGCGCGTCGTGCCTCGGCCACCAGTTGGTCGGCGATCAGGTGGGGCGGCACCTCGTCGAGTACGTGTGTGACCTCGAGCGGTAGGCGTGTGTTTCGTCCGAGCCGGCCCGGCGCGCGGAATGGAAGTGTGGTGATGCGACCCGTGGGTGGCGTGGCGGCCGGCTGAGAATGGCGCTCCGTGAGCGCGTGCTGGAGCGAGCGGCGGGTATTGAAGTGGCGATACAGCGTGGAGCGGCCGACGCCGGCCGCGGCGGCGATTTCTGCCATCGTCAAGGAAGAACGCGTCTAGGCACGCATCTCGTCGTGGCGTCGACGATGCTCAGCGTCAGCGGGTCGCCGTCGAGGGGGTCATACCTCTCTGATGGAAGAAGTCGCCCTCCTTCGCGGCGCTGGCGGTGTCCCCGTCCTCTCCCCACCGCCCGAAATGTGCTTCCGCCACGCTGCTCGCAGACGCATCCTCTGCCGAGATCAACTGGTCGGCGAGCAGCATGGTCGTGACCGACACGCCGAGCCGGCGGGAGATCAACCGCCAGCGGTCGGGCGACGGCTTCGCCGCCTCCATCTCCCAGAGCCGGTAGGCGGTGCGGGCGACGTCCAGCTCGCGGCAGCCTGCGCCTGACTGAGGCCAAGCTGGGCACGCCGCGTCTTCAGCCGGTCGCCGAGCGAGACGACTTCAGCCATTGGCGCCGCCGCTCCGAATCTCGAAATCGGGGTCGAGGTTCGCCCCGGTGATCTCGAACAGCCGGCGGATCCGCGCCGAGACGGGTCGTCCAACGCGATCGGCTCGGTTGGCGGGCAGCACGGGCCGCGATTGGAATCCTTGGCCAACACCCAATTCGCCCAGCAGTGTGTCGGGCGCACAGCGCGCGTGCTATGAGCGTCCCGCAGGGTTGTGAAACGCCCCCGCACGGAACCGGTGGATGTTTTCGCCGCGCCTACAGCGGGAATCCCAACCGTCGCGATGATGTTGATCCTCCGTCTGCTTCGCACCAAGCTCGCACTCACGTTGCTTCGATTTGCATGGCGTCGCCGCGGGGGTCTCGCGAGGGGTTCAACGCGTGTAGTTGGACAGGTTCGAGGCACGCTGCGGCGCGTCGCAGCGCCGCTAGCAGCGCGCGTCCCGCGGTCGGCACGTCGGTAGTCAACGCAGGCGAGCCTGCCCGAACAGCTTGAGTCGTGGCCGATGCCAGAGGCCCGATCGTCGTTGACCTGTCCCGCGCGTCGTTTGTCGATAGCACCGTGATCGGTGCGCTCGCTGCGGCCCACCCGACGAGGACGCCACGCCGCTTACCTTGGTCGCGCCGCCAACTATGTCGGCACGCGGCTGGTCGAACTCGCCGGCATCGGCAGCCGAATTCCGGCTTTCCGGACACGCGCAGAGGCGATCACAGCACACCAGCGTGATCAAACCCCGGAGCTGGTTCCCGACTCGTCGACCAATCGAGGCAGTACGCCCGCAACGCCGCTGCGCCCGCGCGGACTACCCCGTAGAGGTCAGTCGGAAGCACGCGGCCCAAAGCGGTCAACTCGACCGCAAGACGCCTGAGGAAACGACCGCCCAGGCTTGTACGCGAGATGGCCCCATTCACCCCCTCCGCGTGACGAGCGCGCCCGGCGCGCGGCCGTCGCCCTCGTACACGTGGTGGAGCCAGATCGGCGGCCGACACGACCAAGTTGTAGCCGCCGGCCGCCGAACCTGTCAGAGCGTAACGCCCCTGATTGGGCGCGGCGGGGAGGTAGGTCACCCCAATCCTGGCCCGACTCCGCTGCCTCGCGTTACATCGAGCGCACCACGTCGTACTCAACCACTCGAATCGTTACTTTTTCTTCTTCTTCTTCTTGACTTCTTCCGAGCGGCTTGGGAGAGGATGGACGCGGCGAGCCGCTTATCCTTCATCGGCGCCCTTGATCTCGCAAGCGTCCTTCCGGCGAGCTTGCGCCCATCGCGTATCGCCTGTTTCTTCGCCGACTTCTTCGAGTTCTTCGCCATTGGCCTCTTTCTGGTCCCGATTGCACGTCGACGTCCCACCTACCCTCCGGTCGGCCCGGCAAACGTCGTGCGTCAAGAGGCTCTCAATCCTTGACCAATCCTTCGGTGGACATGCTGGTGTCCGTCCCGGATCCTGCGTCTTGACGGTGACGATGAGGATGTCGGTGGCGCACGTGACGCTGACCTCGACGTGCCCGTCGTGCTGACCGGCGGATAGGCATGCCGCACTGGCGTTTGGCGGTCGCCTCGGTGACTGCGAGGGCGACGTTGGCCTGGAGCCCGCGGTCGGTCAGGCCGGCTTGGTTGAGGGTGTCGATGATGTCGAGCTCGCCGCTCAGCGAGCGCGCCGGACCGTCCGACACCCTAGCGACGCGCCCTGCGGTGGTTCCCATCCCAGACTCCGCTGGGGAGCGGGAGGAGCCAAAAGAGGCCGCACGTTAGAGTCGTGCGGGGCGCATGGCTCAACCACGCCGGGATGCCTTCGCTCAGGAGCGGGCGGACGCGCCGAGGTCGAGCGAGGCTTGGCGGGGCGCCGGCTGCGTCTGATGGGGGTGGCGAAGGCGTTTCCCCGGCCAACCGCTTGTGTAGCCGAAGAGCGCGATAAGGGCGGGGACGAGCAGCGAGCGCACGATGAAGGTTTCGAGCAGCAGTCCCACGACCATCGCGAACGCGACCTCACGGAACGATCGCACCGGAATCACCGCGACAACGCCAAAGCTGGCGGCGAGCGTGATGCCGGCCGTGCGGATCGTTCGGGCGGCGGCGGGTGCCGCGACGGCAATCGCCTCACGCAGCGGGCGTACACGCGCCTCCTGCCAGATCCGTCCGACGACGAAGACGTTGTAGTCCGACCCGAGCGAGATCAGAAGCACCGATACGGCAAACGGGACGTAGTAGTCGATCTGGTGGTAACCGAGCCAGGTTTGGAACACCCAGGTCGTGATCCCCAGGGCCGCCGCCACTGCGGCGATGCTGGAGGCAAGCAGGAACAGGGGCGCCGTGAGGCTGCCAAGGAAGAGCACGAGGAGCACCAGATTCACAAGCAGGACGACCGCGGAGACGCGCAGGATGTCGCTGTGGATTGTGGTGACGGTATCGTCAGCGATGGCAGTGTCGCCGGTGAGACGGATCCGCGCCGACCCCAGCCCCGCCCGAGCGGCGAGTGCCGGCATCGAGCGTTGGAGGCGTTGGAGGTCGTGGATGCCGGCCGCGGAGAGCGGGTCGTCTCGGAAGAGGATGACGATCCGAGCGGCGTCGCCGCGCGTGCCGAGGAACACGCCAAAGCGAGGCGGGGTTGGCTGTTCCCGGGGCCCGAGCACGCCGGCCACGCCCGGCTGAGCCTCGAGTTCTGACTCCAGGTCTGCAAGACGCGTGTGAAGAATGCCGGTCGCGACTCCGCGGGAAGTGATGAGCATCGTTGTTGGGGCGAGGATCCCCGGCGCGAAACCGTGAGCTGCGTCCCGTGCGGCGCGTTGCGGCCCCGCGGTCTGCGGGAGATCGCTGATCTGGCCGAATCCGAGCCGAAGGGCCGGGAGCTGTGCGGCTCCGACGGCCAAGATGACGATGCTGGCCGCGGCGATCACGGCGGCGATCGGGCGGCTTGTCATCCGGTAGGCAACGCGGTAGCGGCGAGAGTCCTGCGTCTCGGCCGGCGCCTCATCAACCGTTCGAACCTCGTCGGGCAATGTCGGCCAGTAGGCGTAGCGGCCGATGATCGCGAGCAGCGCCGGCAGAAGCGTCAGCGACACCGTCAGGCCAACTGCGACGGTGAGCGCAAGGGCAGGCCCGAGGTTTTGGAAAAACTGGATACTTGATGCGAGCAGACCGAGCAGGCCGCAGCTCAAGATCAGGCCGCTCGTGAGAATGATCGGCGTGAATTCAGCCGTTGTGTCCCGCACGGCGGCGCAACGGTCGGCACCGCCCGCGCGGCGCCCGCGGACCCCTGAGAGAAAGAAGACCGAATAGTCGGTGACGATCCCGAGCAGGAGGGCGATCACGACCGGGTCGAGCTCCTGGGGCAGGTAGATGCCGTATCGGGTGAGTTGGTGGAGCCCCACCAACGTGAGCGGAAACGCGACAGCGATTGCTGCGATCGGCACCAGGGGCGCGACGACGGAGCGGTACCTCACGGCGACGATGACGACGATGACCGCCATGGTGATCAGCTCGATCAGGGTCAGTTTCTGGTCGATGAGAATCCCTTGCGCAAACTGACCCGGGATCGCCCCGGTGAGCCTGGCCGGCTGCCCGCTTCCTACCGTGAGGGCACTCGCGTAGCGTCGCGCCGACGCGATCTGGGCGTTCACCGGCATCGTCTGGGGGTAGTAGAGGAATGTGATGGCCGTCGTCCCCGACTCGCGTGAGGAGGGCATCAGTCGCAGGGTGTTCGCCAACGGCAACGCGAATGTCGGCCCACCCTGAGTTGGACTCGCGCGACGATCGACCGCGAGCGCGTGCGACACGACCGAGGCGTGCGCCCGAAGCGACAGGCCGCGCGGATCGCGCACGACGACCGCGACCTCAGACCCGGCAGGCACCTTGAAGATGTGAAGCGACGCGGCATACGCCTTCAACGCCGGTGCATTGCCTGGGATCAGCTGCACGACCGGCCCGGTGGAAGAACCAAACGACGGGAGGTGAAGGACGGCGAGGCTCGCCGCGGCGAGCGAGATCAGCACGACAGGCACGCGTAGCCAGACCACGGCCGCCCCATACAGTCGCGCCGCCACGCCGACCTGTGGTCGCCTGCGGGCACGCCGCGTGGAGAGGGGAGGCTTGCCTCCAGGCAGTTCAGGCTGCATCTACCGAACCATGTACTCGGCCGGCTGTCACCGACTGCACTGCACACCTGGGCAGGCGTCGTTCGCCACGCTGGCGTGCCGCACGGCGCTCATCAGCAACATGCAACCACCATTCCGCCCGCCTTCTCAAGGTTCATCCGCGCAACACGGCCAGCCCCAACGGTTGTCGGGCGGTTCATTACGACCAAGGCTGCGATCCCGGTGCGCGAATGCGGACCAGCCTGCGGGCGAAGGGAGGACGCATCGTGCGGCATGCCGGGTATGTGCCCAGGCTCGAGCTTGTCAAACCGAAGAGGCGAATCGCTGTTCGGCCGCGTCTCGTGAGCAAGCCGGCGTGCGGCTCGATCAAGTGCTCGTCGTGCTCGGCTTCAACCTGCGCGTGTAGGAACTCCGGGGCGTCCTGACGCGGAATCGGGGCGGCGGACGCCGACGCGCTTGAGCTCCGCATCGGCCAGGCCCCGGAAGTTGCGTTCGCGGATCTCGCGCCACGGGTTGGTGGTGATCTCCCGTAGCCGGTGGTAAGGGAGGTTCTGCACGGCCCGATGGGCCAGAAATTCCTCGAATGCGGTGTCTTCGGCGCCGTCGGCTAGGGCGCGCCGGAACGCGCGCGCTTCGCGCTCCTGGGAGAACCGTAGCGGTACGTAGAGCGTGAGCATTGGGAGAGTGGACGCAACGACGACCGCGAGACCTAGCAACAGCGAGAGCTCGTGGACGCTCTGCGCGCTCACCCGCCCGCTGGCCTGCACAGATGCCGCTTCGGAGGCGGCGGTCTTGGCCAATGGCGCGATCGTCGAGCCCACGACTGGAAGCGATTGCAGCGGCGTGATGGTGTCGACGAGTGCGCGCATCGCTCGACCGCTCGTGGTCACGGTCGCGGAGAGTTGGGTCAACTGGTTCAGGTCACGTGCGACGAGGAGTCCGATGATGACCCATACGCATGTCCATGCAGCCACGACCGTGTCGAGTGCGTGAATCCGCCAGGTTCGGAAGGGGTTCACGACCTGGTGGTACCCGACCCCGGCGCCATGCAATCGCGGCGTTTCGGCGCCCGGAACATCGGGTACCAAATCGTTCAGCTATGAGGATACATGACATCACCAACGCCGGGCTGGTCGTACTTGCGGTTGTGGGGCTCATGTGTGCGTCGGGGTGCGGGTCGTCCGGATCGGAGGCCTCGCAGCGGTCGAGTGCCGCATCTTCGACCGCAAGCAGCACGGCGGCTGCGGTAGTGCACCAGATCAAGATGGCAGTCCAACAGACGGTCCCGAGCGGCGTGACCGTCACGGGCGTGAGCACATCGGACGGGAAGGTCGTCATCAGCACGAAGCTGTCCGACACAGCACGGTCGCGCACGTTCGCCAAGACGGCGTGTGGCGCGGCGAGCGCGGTCGCGGCCGGACTGGAATCGGTCGAGGTGCGCGGCGCGGGTGGCCGGACGCTGGCAAGCTGCTGATCGGCGTCTGCGTCCTGAACGGCTGTGCAGGCTCATCCACGAATCGAGCCTGGGTGGCGTCCCAGCGAGACGGGAACACTCCAGGTCTACATTCGAAAGTGCGGTGATCGGGAGCTGCTCGCGCCGTTTCGTTCGCTCGCGCAACTCCGCTTCGGCGGCGTGGTGGTCGCCGGACCGCTCCGCGGTCTGGCCGTACTCCGGCCCAAATCGGGTTCGCACCTGCCGCGTTCGCCGCGCCCGCGCCCACAGAGCGTCGCTACCGGTCAGGAACCTGGCGGCGTTTGAGATCCGGCTTGGACACGACGATGTATGCGTCGCGTTCCTCGACGACGACTTCGACAGCCGGGTCTTCGTGTCCGGGCGCGACGATGAACCGGTCGACCGGCTTGACCGCTTGCTCGTACTCCGCGAGTGGCAGCTGGATCGCTCGTGTGCAGGCCGGGTCATCGCACTCGCACACGAATGGCACAGGCTCGTCGGGAGGGACGCCCCCGGCGTCCTCAAGGGCGGCACGGCGCTCGTTGTGATCCTTGAACGCCTGTTCGTTCTTCTCGGCGCGAGAAAGCCGCTTCCGGCCGTTGGAGGTCATCAGCGATCGATCCTATCAAGGGCGAGCAGCCCGGCAGGCTCGACGCTGATCCTCGACGCGGCCCCCGCGAGCCGACCCGACACGACCAGAGCCGGCCTGTGTTTCGTCTGTGCCAACTCGTGGAAAAAGGTCCGGAAGATGAGGGCTGACGAAGCGCTTCGACCACCGGAACGTGTCTCGACCGAGCGTCACGGCGACGTGCGGATCGTGTCGTTGAAGGGCGAGCACGACGTCTCGACGGTAGATCTCGTGCGTGAGTGCCTTGGCGCTGCCGAGGTCGGCGCTGCTGGAATCATCATCGTCGACCTGGTCAACGCCGTCTTCATCGACAGCAGCGTCGCGGGCGCCCTGTTGGAGGCATATCGTCGCGATTCGCCGCCGCGGGTGCGGTTCGTGGTGGCGTCGGGGACGTCGCCGAGAGCGCTGTTCACGATGCTCGGTTTCGACGGCTCCGTGCCGATCTTTGAGCGTTTCGAGGACGCGCTCGCCTGGACACCGCCGCGCGGCTCCTCCGGCTAGCTCGGCTCGAAACACGCCAGAGCATCGCGACGAGAATCGAAGATCCGAACGACGTCCGCGAGGCTCGCCTGGTCGAACACGCGCCGAGCGAACGATCCGGGGGGTGCGCAGACGACCAAGTCTCCGTCGCCGCCCTCCTTCGCCGACCGCAACCTGCGAAAGATCGCAGCCACGATCGAGCTGTCGATGAACTGCGCCCCAGACAGGTCGACGATGACGCTCGTGCCGTGCAGGAAGACCGCCTCGAGCTGCGCATCGAGGTTGTGCGCCGTGGCGATGTCATGCTCGCCGCGCAGCTTCAGCAGCCACATGCCTGACAGCTTCTCAATGATCAGCTCGCCGTGTATCGCCATGCGCAATGTCCTCTTGGGAGCCCGATTCTACGCAGGTATCCCGACGTGCTTCGGGACCGGTCATGGACGGCGGGATCGGATGCCGGCCGGTTCATCTCATACATCGCGGCCACGATCCCGCGCGTTTCACGAAGGCACGCACGAGCGCCGACTTGCCGATCCCGGCCTCGCCCGTGACGAGCAGGTGCCGCACCCGCCTCGGCGGCCACAATTCTACGCCGGAGGCGCGGGGTGGGTGGAAGCGTTGCTTCTTGTCTGTTTATCTCCTTCGCGGCGTGGGCAGTCACGATCAGATGCGGGGAAGGGAGCAGACTGCAGCACCGTCGGCCGGCCTCGCACTGCCGTGCGAGCCCGCCAGCGTCCCACGGGCGCGAGAGCGGGTACCCGACTGGTGCGATAACGCGCGAATACGGGGTGACGTCATCGCCGATATCCGACTTGGGGTCACCGAGGCGGCAACGAACGCCATGCGACCCTCGGCCTGCGTCGATTTCGAGGTCCAAGGCTGGCTGAGCGACGAAACGTTGGTGGTCTCCGTCTGGGATCAGCGGCGGGGCCTGAGCACGCCCGAACCGGGAGCGGGGCTGGGCACCCGACTCATTGGCGAACTCGCGGACTCCGTCGAGTTCGAGCACACCCAGCCGGGTACGCGCGTGACCATGCGCTTTTCCCGGCACAGCATTTGAAGGAGGCAGCTATGAGCGGCGATGAGACACGGGAGGACGACGCTGACCTGAAGCCAAGCGAGCAGCGGGGCGGCGCTGCCCCTAGCGAGCAGGAGGCGCGGAGGAAGGGGTCGTGGGCGGCTAAGGCGGCCGACGGGATCGTCCCGGCCGAGCTCGGCGGGTCAGACGCGCCACGCGAGCTGCTCGGCGATGACCCGCAGCTCGGGAGCGAGGTGCTGGGCGAAACGACCGGGTCAGACGAGCCGGCGACTCGAGACGGCATCGACTCGAGTGAAGGCGACCACGCTGACGCGACGACTGACGGCGGGCCAGACGTGCCCGACGACGTCGAGCCGGACGTGCGAGACGCCGTCGCGACGCAGCTCCGCAGAGGCGCAGAGTCTGGCGATTGACCCACGCCTCTTCTCGCCGCGCGCGAGGAGTCGACACGTGCCCAGCGACCGACCTTGGGAGCTCGACCGGCAGTTTCAATGCCCCACCGGCGCGTCGAGCCTGGGATTCCCCGTCAATGAGCTCCCAGCACCCCGGCGAGGTGGGAGGGTACGGCGCCGTGACGGCGGCTGATTGGTCGCCCGTCGTTGGTGTGAATTAGCTGTTTGCGGCACGCCGGACCGCGGGAACACGGACGTCTATGGAAGACCCACAGAACCCGGGGGCGACCTGGCACGTTGCGGCGACTGATCGGTCAGACCGTCCTCTCGGTGCCGCTGCGTGCTCGAAGCACACAACGCCGAACATCGCCTATTAGGTGGCTGCCCCGCCTGACATCACGCCCCGCGCGTCTGGCGAATGGAACGCTAGCCGCACAGATATTCCGAGCCTCTTTGCGGCTCGTCGAAGCGCCGACGCCAATCCAGGCGACGCAGAACCTGCGGAATCACCGCCCAGAGGTGGTCAGATCGACGTCGAATGGTCGCGCGGCGTCTGGATCTTGACGCTCCACGGTGACCACGACATTTCAACGCGCGCGAGCCTGCGCGAACAGCTTGAGCTCGTCTCCGATGCCGGAGGCCCGATCGTCGTGGACCTGTCGCGCGCGTCGCTTGTCGATAGCACCGTGATCGGCGCGCTCGCTGCGGCCGCAGCCGACAAGGACGCCACGCCGCTTACCTTGGTCGCGCCGGCGAACTACGTCGGCACGCGGCTGGTCGAACTCGTCGGCATCGGCAGCCGAATTCCGGCTTTCCGGACACGCGCAGAGGCGGTGACGGCACACCTGCGTGATCAACACGGCGAGATCATTCCCGATGTTGTCGACCACGAGGGGCGGGTCGCCCGCGAAACGATGCCGGACGGCCATTGATGGGCGCGCACGAGGCATCTTCACACCGGAGCGAGTGGTCGTGGTGGGCGGTCATCAAACGCGCCGTGCGCGAGTTTCGTGCCGACAATGTCACCGACTGGGCTGCAGCACTGACGTACTACGGCGTGCTGTCGATCTTCCCCGCCATCATCGCGCTTGTGTCTGTCGTCGGGCTCCTGGGCTCATCCGCGACGACATCGCTGCTGGCGAACTTACGGGCGTTCGCCCCGGGCCCCGCCAAAGACGTCCTCACCAACGCCGTACATGGCCTCGGGAGTAGTCGGGGAGCCAGCGGACTTCTGTTCGTCGTCGGACTCGCGCTCGCTTTCTGGTCGGCCAGCGGCTACGTCGCCGCCTTCATGCGGGCGGCAAATGCGATCTGGGATGCACCGGAGGGCCGGCCGATCTGGAAGACCGTGCCGCTCCGGCTGGGGATAACGATCGCGACCGTCGTGATCCTCGCTCTCGGAGCGGTCGCGGTAGGCGTCACGGGGCCCGTCGCCCAGCGTGCCGGCGATCTGCTCGGGCTAGGGAGCGCAGCCGTGACGGCATGGGAGATCGCGAAGTGGCCGGCGCTCGTTCTCCTCTTCGGCCTGCTCCTGTCCATCCTCTACTACGCCGCACCGAATGTGGTCCACCCAGGCTTCCGCTGGGTCACACCCGGGGGCATGCTGGCCATCGTCGTCTGGATGGCCGCATCGGCAGTCTTTGCGTTGTACGTCGCCAACTTCGCGTCCTATAACAAGACATACGGCTCCCTCGGAGGGGTTGTGGTCTTCCTGATCTGGCTCTGGGTCTCGAATATCGCCATCCTGCTCGGCGCCGAGTTCGACGCCGAGCTTTCACGCGAGCGCGCGATCACCCGCGGGGCCGAGCCCGACACGGAGCCCTACCTGAGGCTCCGCAACGATCCGTAGCCAGGGTCTCTTGACCGGCCATCGCCGCGTCGAGGCACGGGCGCCGTCGGGCGCCGCTGCCGCCGGATGCGCTCGACGCGGCGCGATCGGCGTACTCGACCGCACCCGCTCCCGAGGGACGCGCGCGAGCTCGTCGATCTGCTCGACGGCGTCGGCCGGCACGACCAGGTCGCCGTCGTCCGGCTCGAGCGGTGGCTACGCGCCCGCGGCTACGACGACGCGGCGGGCAGGGTCGCCTAGGCGCGTGCGTCGCGCGGTGGATCGGGGGTAGGTAGTTGGGGCCGGCCGCGTGAGACCCCAGCCTGACCCTCTGGGTCGGCCTGTCGCGGCCGGACCTCATGACCCCTGAACAACTCGACGCGATGCTCGACGACCCGTGCCAGCACTGCGGCAGGCCCTACCGCTGGTGTGAATGCCACGCCAGCCCCTTCGGTCCGATCATCCCCACCATCTCCGAAGACATCGTCGCTGAGGACGTCACGTACCTACTCGAGGAGCACGACGTAGGCCTCGCCGCAGCCCTGATCGTCTGGGCTCGCTACCGCGCCGCGAAACGCCCCGAAGGGCCATCCACCCAGCACTGAGTTGTGCGCGGGCTTCGTCGGCATGGGCGGTGGGGTGAGGGTCGGCGCGGGCAGCTTGACCAACCCTCCCCCCGGGTGCGATGACCGCCCGGAGCTGACGCCAAAGGGGGCGTCGGCTCCCCGTCCTTGCCGCGGTCACCGCGGGGAGCGAGTGCCCGCAGCCGCCGGCCAGTGAAACATCGGCGGACGATCGTCCAATGACCAGCTCGTAGGGTTGAGGCGGGTCGGCGGCTGCCAGGGTCGTGCCGGGCGGTCGTCGGCCTGTCCTTCGCACGGCATCGCGCTCGGCGGTAGCGTGGTCGGCGCAGTGGACGGTTCTGGGGGATCGCACGACGATGGCGAGGGCTGCCGCCGCGTCGCCCCGAGGCGGAGGAGTTGGCGAGAACGGCGGCGACTGGGCAGCCGCATGGCCGCGACCCGATCCGTGACGAACGCGAGGGGTTCTTCGCCCGCGGGACGAGGTTCCTACGGCGGCAGAAGGATGACGAGGCCGAGGCAGGGCGGTGACCTCTTTGCGGTTTACCGGCGGCCCGCTCGATGGCATACCGGCCGCACAGACGCGCCGGCGTATGAGTACCGCCATGTGTGGGAGGCATCTACCGCCGTGTCCGAACTCACCGCCGATCGTCGCTTCCGGGGGACGCTGTCATCACCCTATCGCTGGCGCTCAGACGACGCCCAGGAAGTGACCACGCCGCCCGAGCTAGTGTCAATGTGGTGAACGCGGCCGCGACGGGGTCTCGCAGGATTTGGCGCGGCGTATAGTCGCCTCGGCCCGGCGCCCATATAGCCCACGCGGAGCGCCGACGATGCCCCACGACCCGTCGACCGGCCCCGACGCCACGCCGGACGGCGGGTCGCCATACCTGCGGCCAACGCTGAACCGGGTCGGGCCGCGCTCGAACTCACAAGCGGTCGGTGGCGAAAACCAAACTGCCAGGACGTCGCCGGCCCACTGTCCCGTTCGCGACGCAGTGAGGAGGCCGGCCGTCGAGTTCACAAGGATGGTGGGGTTTGACCGGCCGGCCCACCACCTGACCGATCCGGCGACCGGTCGCCCGGCGACGCAGGGTCTGCGACCGTGATCGCCCCGACATGCGCCGAGGCCGACGTCGGGTCCAAGGTGCTGGCCGTTCGCCCCAACCTGATCGCCGCGACCATGCTTGCGGCGCTCGTCACGTCCCCGGAGGGTGACCGCGCCTCGGCCGCCTGGCCGAGCTAGTGCCCCTTCAACCAACGTTCGCAGGGTCTGCGCGGGACGCCATGAACGTCAGCTCGCGGCGGGCACGCGGCATAGGCCGGCCGACAGTTCGCGCTCGACAAAGCCGACCTTGCCGTAAAGGTCGAGCGCGTGATACTCGCGATCGGCGGCGATCACGAGCGTGTCGACGTCGAAGCGCTCCGCCCCCAGGTGTGCTGCTTCGTACAGCAGGCGGCTGCAGATCCCCTGCCGGCGCCAGTCAGGATGCGTGTCGACGTGCTGGTAGCGAGCGATACCGCCGCCTACGTCGAACAGGCCCAGTGCACCCGTCAGCGTGCCGTCCCCAGCGCGCGCGCCGAGCCAGAAGCCCTTGCTGGCCTCGATCGCGCGCTGCCTGCGCGCGACCTGTTTGCGCTGATACTCCCGGTGCCGCTCGACGCCCTCCTTGGCAGCCATCTCGGGATCGGACGCAAGGCCGAGCGCCACCACCTGGTCCCCCGCAGCCGCAAGGTCGACCTCGACCACTTCCACGTGCGAGGTGTCCTTGTCGCGCAGGCGGATGTCGCGGGGCGACGCTGCAAGGATCGATGTGCGGTGCAGATCGAAGCCCGCATCCACGAACTCCGCCGACGCACCCTCCTCTCCACCGGCGGTGTCCCACTCGAAGGTGCGGTGGTCGAAGCGATCGCCGAATGTCTCGTCCCACAACGCGAGCCATCGCTCGAGATCGCCGTGCTGCGGTGGCCCGGGGAACACCAGCATGTTGCCGCCGAAGTGCAGCGGGTTGACCAGGTTCTCCACGGCCACGAAGCCGCCACCCACCGTGCAACGCGCGTCGTCATAGAGCACGCCGACGTCGGTGCGCAGCTCGAGCGTGCGAAACAGATCGACGGCCGCGCGGGTCATCACACGAGTTCCCTTCCGGCGACCTTGGCCCGGTCGACGATGTCTGCGAGGTGAGCCTCGACGGCGCGACGGTTGCGCCACTGCTGGTAGCGGCGGATCATCGATCCTTGGACCTCGTGGCTGAGGTGGTCCGGGGCGCATCCATCCCCTGCGCTGACAGCAGAACCCTCTGCGCCCGCCGTCGCGTGGCCACCGAGCCCGAATGGCGGCGCACGATCTTCAGAAGGCGATTGCTCAGCTCGCGAACTCGAACATGCTCGGCCAGACGCCGATCTTCGAGCTCGGACCGCCAAAGCCTTCAAAACGTTCGTTGAAGGGGCACTAGACGTCTGTGCGCTTGTGCGCGCCGGGTAGTGCCCTCGTCGCCTCCTGAGCGTCCATCTCCTCCACCCAGCGCGGATGGTGGTGCTCGGCCCACTCGCGGTTGACGCTGCCGAGCGTCATGCCCCGTAGAGCATGGCGCGTCGAGGGGTTCACGACCGCCATGAAGATGTGGCCGACGATCATCGCCGTGGTCAGGAAGGCGAATGGGCCGTGCAGGTGGCCAAACGCCGCGCGGCCGAAAACGATCAGGTAGATGCCGCTCAGATAGAGACCGATGAGACCGAGTAGTGCGAGCCGGGCGTTCAGCTTCTGCCCGGCGTTGAATCGGCCGACGGGAGGCGCCGGCCGGCGGGTGAGGATCCGTGTCGGGTGGAGCCAGCGGCGATCGTCACTGTCGAGCCGGCGCAGCTCGCGGGCCGTCCGGCTGAGCGCGCGGCCGTTTCCGAAAAGGAGCAGGCCGGCCAGGCCGGAGACGAGCACGAGCGCGGCCCCGACATGCACATCGAGCGCGGGCGTTGTCCACGACCACCGATGCGGCACCTGGCCGCCGGAGAACAGCATCACACCGAACGCAGCGGCGACCAGCCAGTGTGCCGCGCGCTCGGTCTTCGTGAACCTGCGGATCCGTCCCATAATCCGATAGTCGGCAGCGGGCCTGGGAGATCGCTGAGAACATTGGCGGCGCATTTGGCGCGTCGATATGGAATGAACGATGAGCAGCGCATCTAACCCACCAGGTGGTGGCCGCGAGCGGCGGCGTGCGTCGTGGCTCCTGGGTTGCGGCGTGCTTGATCTCGGTACGAGGTTACGAGCAACGCGCTGGGCACTGCTCATCCACAACCCCTACCGGCCGCCGCCTGGCCGAGAGGCCAGCGCCGGTCGGTGGAGCGCCCCGCCCACACGGGTGCGGTCAGCGAGTCCAGGCGGAGCACGACAATGAGGCCACCGACCCCGCCGGTCACCGCGAATGCGACGCACGCGAGCCAGGCCACGGCAACGCAGCAATCGCGACACAAGCCGTCACGGGCCTCCATGGGAGGGGGAATGCCCGCCGCGCGTCGCGCACTACACATCTGGTGGCGCTGGGACGACGGGAAGAACGGAGGCGCGGGGTTGTCAGTGGAAACGCCGGTGTCGAGCGGAGGACGACCAAAGCGATCGACGGTCTCGTTCATCTCGCCGGCGAGGCAGGACAGCTGGACGGCGTCGTCGCACTAGCCCTGGTGGACGTGCACGTGCACGTTGCGGAAGTGATTCCTCGCGAGCTTCGTGTGTGCGTTCAGCGTCCAGACGCCGAAGAACGCGTTCGAAAGCGTGTTGTCGCGCGCCACGGTGCCTGTGATCGGGTCGCCGGCGCTGAACACGAGGATGTCGGTGGTCTTCGTGACGGCCGCGTCGGGATCGCCGCCCAGATTGTTGTGGCTCAGGCGGTTGCCGACGAACCGGTTTCGGTTCACGTCCGTGTTGGGAGCGTGGCTGTGCACGGTGATCCCAGCGAGGTTGTTGCCGTTCGCCGTGTTCCAGCCGACGAAGTTGCCGTACGACCCCGTGCCCGGGCCGGCTCCGGCGAAGAGAATGCCGGCGCCCTCGCCCTTGAGGCCGTTGCGGTTGACGACGTTGTGGACGATCCAGTTGTCGTAGACACCGCCCATCGACGGCTGCGGGACGCCGGTCGACGACACGGCGTTCGGGTTGTGCCCCGGAACGGTGATCCCGCAGTCAAACGCATTTCGCCAGACGTGGTTCCACGAGATGACGTTGTGATGGGTCGGGCCGAACTCGTCGGTCACGAGAATCCCGCCTGAGTTGCCGGTGATCCGGTTCGCGGTCACCGACGAGTGCGTTACCGTCATCAGGTGGACGCCCTCGCCGCAGTCACCGGGGATCTGCCCGACGGCCGCGCACTCGCCGGTCGGGTTCGCCGCGAACATGCCCTGATCGTTGCCGACCACGGCGTTCCCGACAATCTTGAGCCACGACGTCTGCATCGCCAGGATGCCCTCCTGCGCGGCGTTCTCGACCCTGAAGCCGCGCACCGAGGAGCCGGATGCGCCGGCACCGGCGAGCACGATCCCGTTCTGCTCGCCGTTCGCGTCCACGATCGGCCAGTGGCGGCCAACCAGATGCAGGGTCTTTGTGACGGCGACGCTTTCGGCATAGGTGCCATGGCGAACGACGATCCGATCCCCCGCCGAGGCCACCGAGACGGCGTGGCCAATCGACTTACAGGGATTAGAACTCGTACAGCTCCCCGCGTCGGTTCCGCCGGGAGAGACGTAGAGGGTGGAGCCCGCCGCGGCCGCCTGGCCGGCGCCGAGCGCGAAAACGGAGACCGCCGCAGCGAGCGCGAGCGCCACGCGGCGGCTCCCCTTGTGCCCCCTCATCTTGTACCTCCGGTTCGATGCTGTCAGGTGCCGCGACGCGGCCCCCGGAACGAGATGACTGATTCTCGCGGCCCGGGCAGCCGACGTCAACCGGCATGATCGCGGCGTGCAGTGTGTCCTTCGTGCGGCAGTGAGAACCCCGATCCCGGAGCCAGACGCCATCCTTCGGCCGCCGCGCCTCGCGCAGGAGGTACGTTGGCGACTCAATGTCCGGCTTGGTCGCGGCTGCGCGAACTGGACGACTGGGAGGTATAGGCGCAGCCAGACACTATGGCTAGACAGGCGTCTCGGGATCGCCATGCACGTCTTCCGCGTCCTCCGGCGTTGGCTCCGGCTGCTCGGCCGGTGGATCCCGGTGCTCCGTCTCATCGGGCTCGGCCGGTGGTTCCGGTTGCGCTTTCTCTGTATCCCGTTTCCTCACCTGCGGTCGGTACCCATGCCGGGCACGCACCGAACCGGCCCTAGTTCCTCGCCACGTCCGCCGGCCAGAACGGCCGGGTCGCGCATCACGATGCACGGCGCTGCTGGGCGCCCGCGCGGCAGGCGAATTTCGGCGCCGCCCGACGACGCTTCCCTACCCGAGAGTGCAGCGTTCCTGTCCCCGCCTACGCCGTGCCCCACCTCACGGGCGCAGCGGTTCGGAGAGCGGCTATTCGAGCTCGATGGTCAGGTCGGTGGGATTGCCCTTCCCCTGAAGCGTGTGCACCATGACCTGCCCGTTGGCACCCAGGTAGGCGCCGGTACCGCCGGTGATCGGCAGTGTGAAGCGATTGCCGTTGGTCAGCTGCAGACCACCCGCGTCGAGCTCGCCACCACGCAGCGCCACGCTGGCGTGGAGCTGATCGGTCTGGCCGCCGGTCAACACGATCGTGACGATGCCCGTGCCGACGCGATGGCCGTTTTGCCACACCGGCTGCTTGAGGATGACCTCGTCGCTTGGAAGAAAATCTGGACGCCCGTCCAACCGCCCAGGCTCAGCCACGCCCGTCGACGGGCGCTCGCTGCGCGGTTCTGGGCCGACCTGACCGGCAGCGATCCTCGTCACGCGCCTGCGTGGCACGGCCGGCGGGGCGCGACCGAACGTGCCTGCTATGGGCGACTGCTCGCTTCCGACATCGGCGATCTGCCCACTCGCCACTCGATAGAGGGCTTACGTCTTGAGTACGGGATGAGGCGGCTGCTTTGCCACTTTTCTCGTACGCCAGACATTTGCAACGGCCGAAGGTAGCCCGTTCCTCGGGTGGAAGATGGCGCATGTTTGCCAGCGGCGGGTGTCGCTTCACTGGGTGGTTGCGCGGCGGATGGGGGCGATTGTCGGCGTTGGGTCGGTGGTGAGGAACTCGACGATGATGCTGTTGCAGAGCCCGGGCTTTTCGACCAGGAGCCCGTGAGATGTGCCGGGCGCAACCATCAGTTCGGCGTCGGGAATGTCCCGGTACATGGCGAGGGCGTGCTCGAGCGTCACCTCGTCGTCATCGCCGACCATTACCAGTGTGCGGCCGGCGACTTTGCGCAAGTCGCTGGCGGCGAGTGTCGGTTCTCGCATGTGCATTTCGGCCAGCTTGGCGACGATCACGCGGTAGTGGTCAGCCCCATCGGGAGACACGTCGGCGTGGAGCCTGGCGAGGAACTCGGGCGGCTCGGTGTTGGGATCGATCGCCTCCGCCAGTCAGCCGTCGTGATGGAAGACGCCAGCGACCAGGACGATGCGGCGGGTCAGGTCGGGGCGGCGCAACGCGACTAGCAGCGCCACGGTGGCACCGTCGCTGTAGCCAACCAGGTGCGCTGGCCCCGCGACCACACGCTCCAGGAACTCGATCGTGTCTTGGGCCATCAGCTCGAACGTGATCGCGCCCTTGACGTCAGGGGTGTGGCCGTGGCCGCGCCGCTCGGGGGTGTAGGCGTGGAAGTGTGCCGCCATCGCACCCACAGTCGGCCCAAACGAGCGCGCTTCCACGCCAGCCCCTCCCGGGTGGAGCAGCACGAGCGCCTCTCCGTCACCGTATTCCTCGTACCACGTATTCAACGCCGCGGAGTTGCTCGTACCTTGCCATCTCCCTATCTCCAATCAGTCGCGCGTTGCCATCCGATCCGACCGGGAGGGTCAGCAAAACTCGTCGCCGAGTCCGGAGTCGATCACACAGGCTGTTGGAGGCGCTGCGCGTGCTCGCAGCCCAAGTTCCCGGCGAAGGTGACGCCGGCGGCGAGGTGGAGGCCATCATCATCATCATCAAAATCACCTGGGCAGCTGGCACGTCATTTCGACCACCTAACCGGCCAGGAAAGCCCCACCAGCAATCGCTCGTCAACAGCGCCCGTCCAGCGGGTCACGATCGGCGACGGCGAGAGACGACCCCAAGGACCACGGCGCTCCAGCGGGGCTACGCTCGCCGGAGGGGCCCAGTCGCTGTGGGTGGGTGACGCCCTGGTCGCGCACGGAGTTTCCGACGTGGTGTTTCCCGTCAAGCGGCGGCGTCGACGAGCCGGCACATCATGCGGACGGTATCGGCGTCGGAGAGTCCCTGCTCGCGTGTGAGTGAGCGCCACGTCGGAAACCCAATAGCGTGGCCGATCGCGGCGCGGGTGCGCCGGGCGGCGTAGCCGCGAAGGCCGCGGCCGGTCATGAGGACGTCCTCGATTGCGCGCACGTAGTCGTGGAAGCCACGCAGTTGGCGTCGTAGCGTGGCGTGTACCGGCTCGTCGCGAAGCAGGCTCGTGTACATGTCCTCGGTGTGGCGGTAGAAGGCGTAGAGCTCCGCCAGTGCGGTTTCGGTTCGCAGCGCGGGGTCGGCGATGGCTGCCCAGGCGCGCGGGTCGGGGGGAGGGTTGGCTGCGCGCCAGTGCGACGAGCAGGCCGCGAACAGCGCGGCTTCGTCGGGGAAGTGGCGGTAGACCGTCGACCGGCGAACGCCCGCCCGCTCGGCGACAGCGCTGATCGAGGTCCGGCAGGGCCGAGCTCCTCGTGCAGCGCGACGGTGCTTTCGGTGATGCGCAGGCGCGTCTGCTCCTCGAGCTCGGCCCGGCGGGTCATCCGGTAGGAGCGTTTTTGGTCAGACATGGCTGTTCTTCGAATCGTACTTGACAGACGCGCCGCTCGAACAGTACAGTTTCGCGCGACACTACTGTCTACTCAAAAGGGAGACCCGCGGAAAATGGCAACAACGGAACCAGGTGTGAAGGTGGTCGGCCCGGGCGACGGAGCGGAGGGTTTCCTGGGCAGCATCGGCGTCCGGTTCATGATCGACGGATCCGAGGCGGGCGCGCGCTTCTCGCTCGTCGAGCATCCGATGTCGCCACGGGCGCTCGCCGCTCCGGTGCACCGCCACACACGCGAGGACGAGTACAGCTTCGTGCTCGAGGGCCGCATGGGTGCCCTGCTCGGCGACGACGTCGTCGAAGCAGGCCCTGGCGACCTCGTCCACAAGCCGCGCAACCAGTGGCACACGTTCTGGAACGCCGGCGACGAGCCGTGCCGGATCCTCGAGATCATCTCGCCGGCCGGGTTCGAGCGCTTCTTCGCCGAACTCGACGCGATCGGCGGCGCCGCCGGCGCCGGCCCCGACGCTGTGACCGAACTCTCGCAACGCTACGGGCTCGAGATGCAGCCCGACACCGTGCCTGAGCTGATCGAGCGCTTCGACATCCGGATCGGTGAGCCACTCACCGGCGGCTGGAGGCCGTAGAAGGGTCGGGCCAGCCTACGGGAACTCGAGTGCTGGAGTCCTGGTACGGTCTCCCGCACTTGGACGGCGAACGCCGACGGCGGCTACGCCGTAGGTGAACGCCATCCCCCCGATCACCCCACGATGGCGCTCGCGGCCTCCGCCGCGGCGGCCGCCGCGAGCCGCTGCGTCGATCGGCATGACCACGTCGTTCAGCTGCGGCTCTCGGCCGCTGCGCTCGACGATGTGACAGTGCGCGGTCCCGGACACATGGCCGCCCCGGTGAGCACGTGAACCGCCGCAACCTCCGCGACGCCATCCTCACGCTGTTCGGCGTGATATCCGTCGTCAACGGGGCGTTCGGCAACGGCCATCTGCTCATCGCCGTGCTCGGGGCGGTGGTGCTCGCCGTCGTCGCGTGGCAGCGATGGCAGTCGCGGGCGAGCCGCGTCGGAGCGTGAAGAACCCCGTGGTCTGACCCTAGAGGCGGAACGGGCGGCGGGTGCCGTTCGCGTCGCAGGCGTTGGCGATGCAGGGCAGGCCGAGCATTCCTTCCCAGCCGCGGAGGGCGCCGTACTGGTTGAGCGGCTTCAGTGCGAGCTTGTGGGGAGTGGACGGGGAGATGACGATGAACGGGATCGGTGTGCGGACCGAGTCGCCGCCGCCGGCCGAGTCGAACCAGATGAAGACGGCCGTGTGGCCGCGGGTGTACGGGCGGCGGTGAAGCAGGCCGTGCGGTCCGCCGAGGAAGCCCTGCAGCCAGCTGCTCGCCTGGGAGAGGCTGCCGTCGTGCATGTCGTGCTGCAGGTTGGGAGCGATCCAGGTGAACGTCCGCTTGAGCTTCAGGGGATGGCTCGGCATGGTGACCATGTCGCGGCGGCAGACCGCCCGGGGGATACGGGTGTAGTAGATGGCGGGAGCGTGCCGGGGCACATACAGCGAGGTGTTGGCGGCGTGGCACGGAGTCGGCATCGACTCGGCGAACGTGCGCCAGTGCAGGCCTCCGACCTGGCTGAAGATGTTCGGGCCGCCGCTCGAGCACTCCGGGCCGGGCGTGCAGTCGGTCGGTGTGATGACGCGCCCGCCGGTCGCGGCCAGGTAGTTGCCGAGGCTGCGGGGAAAGTGCGCCGCCTTGAAGTCGCGGGCCGACCCGCACTCGCCCGCCAGCGTCTTGAAGTAGCTGCGAGGCGCGCTCTTGCCCAGAATCTGCTGGTAGGAGTGGTTCTCGAACGAGATCACCACGATGTGGTGCCACGAGGGCGCACGACGAAGGTGCCCACACGGCGACGCGGCATCCGCACGCGTGCCACCGGTGAGCGTCATGACGGTCGCGGCGACGAGCGCCACCACGCCGACGCGGGCAACGACGATCCAGGCGCGCTGCATCTCTGCCTCCTCTGAATGTTGCTGCCCGCCCGGCCACGCTAGCCGCCACGACGCCGCGAAGCCAAACCTCTAACCGGTTCTGAACCAAACCCATACATGCCACCGACGTCGGCGCCGAGATCCCGGCCTTCGTAACGATTCCCGGACGCCGGCCGCGAGATACTTGCCGCATGCCGGTCGCTCGCGTGCCGTTCCTCCTGACCGTGACGACGTTCACGCTCTTCGTCGTCGGGAACGTGCTCGCGTGGGTGACGCACGATCCCCAGACGGCGGGCGGCTGGGGCGGTGGTGGGTCGCCGGCGCTCGCGGTGATCTCGGTCGCGCTCTTCACGTTCTCGGTCGTCGGCGCGCTCGTTGCTTCCCGGCAGCCGGCGAACCTGATCGGGTGGATCCTGCTCGCGGTCGCCTTCCTGTGGGCGCTCGATACCACGCTCGAGGGCTACGCCATGTACGGGCTGCGCCTGCACCCGGGATCGCTCCCCGGGCCGGAGTACGCAAACGCGCTTGACGACTGGCTGTGGATCGTCAGCATCGGCACGATGGGGACGTTCCTGTTCCTGCTCTTCCCGGACGGGCGCGCGCTCGGGCGGGTCTGGCGCATCGTCGGATGGATCGCCGCCGGCGCGATGGCGACGACGGTCGCTGCGACGACGTTCACGCCGGGAACGCTCAAGGACAGCGCCGTGCCGACGGCCCAGAACCCGTTCGGCATCGGCGGCCTGGACGGCCTCTCGACCGTTGCCTCCGTCTCGCTGGGCATCCTCATTTTCTGCATCCCGGCGTCGGCGCTCGGGCTGATCGTCCGGTATCGGCGGTCGCACGGCGCGGCCCGCATCCAGATGAAGTGGCTCGCCTCGGCGACCGCAGCCATCGTCCTGTTCTACGCCGTGATCGTCTCGATCAGCGGAGGCTCGGGGCCGGCGCCGACCTGGCTCGAGGTGCTCCAGGACGGCAGCGTGCTCTCGTTCTGCCTGATCCCGCTCGCGATCGGTGCCGCCGTGCTGCGCTACCACCTCTACGACATCGACGTGATCGTGCGACGGACCGTCGTCTACGCGGTCCTCATCGCGGCGATCGCGCTGCTCTACCTCGCCGCGGTTTCGCTGCTCGGCTGGGCCGGGCGGCAGGTGACCGGCCAGTCAGGCGCGTTTGCCGTCACGGTCTCGACGCTGCTGGTCGCGGCCAGCTTCCAACCGCTGCGCATCCGGATCCACTCGGCCGTCGACCGCCGTTTCTACCGCAGCCACTACGACGCCGAGGTGGCGGCGACGCGGTTCTCGGGCAGGCTCCGCTCGCAGGTCGATCTCGATGCGATCCACCGCGAGGTGCTCGACGTCGTCCACGCGACAGTCCAGCCCAGCCACGCCACCCTGTGGCTGCGGTCCGACGTTCGTCGAGATGCAAGGGGGTAGACGCATCGGCACGGCTCCGTCGCCTCTCTAGCCCTCGGTGATGGCCGATTCGAGCATCGGCGTTGCGACCCGTCCGCGGAGCAGGACGACGGACGTCACGAGCAGCCACCCCAGGAGTGCGACGATGGGGAGGAACGCGAACGACGCCAGAAGGACGACGGAGACCGCGAGGCCGAATCTGAGCAGCCACCGGCCGAACAGTCCCGCATGGTGCGCCTGTAGCGTGAGGCCGGCGACGCCGATCGCAGTCGCGATCATCCCGGGGATCGCCACCATCGTGAAGCCGATGTCGTTCGTGAACCGGAGCAGGTCGGGGTTCGGCATCGGCGCGGAGCTCAGGAGCATGCCGGACTCCGATGCCATCAGCACGCCGCCGATGGCCACGCAGGCCGACGCGACGGCGGCGGCCACGATCGGCAGGGGGCCTGTGGCGTGCGGTCGGCGGGCCGCGGCCACCAGGCCCCAGATGTGGGTCATGAATGTGATCAGGCACATCGCCGCCGCCACGAGGAGCAGGCCGGTCGCAAGGTGCTGTATCTGCTTCGTGTGGGTGGCGTAGTTCGCCACCCATGTGGCGTTCGATGCCGTCTCGCCAGGAGGGGAGCTGGCGACGACGCTGCCGACGAAGCAGACCACGAAGGCCACGCCTGTCCACGGCGCCAGCCGCGCCAGGCGCCCCGCAGACAGCGGGTCTCGGGTGTCCGAATCGGTCATTGTGCCTCCTTGAGATCGGGTGCGTCTGCCACTGCCGAGAAGGTACGCAGCCGGCGGTGGCCCGTCGTCGGTCGGTGTGCCGATTTCGCGTCGTTCTCGGGGACGATCCGGGATCGTCCCGAGGAAGGACGCGTGCGGCGGCCGGCTGCGGTACGTTTGCCGCGATGTCGCGTATGCGCCGGGCCGTCTCTCGCCTCGGCCGGTGGGAACCGGCATCGCTCGACCGGCTCGCGGCAGCCGTGCTTCTCGTCGCGATCGAAGCACAGATCTGGCTCACCCCGGCGCAGGCGGGGCGCACCGCGTCGGCGGTCGGTGGGGTCGGGGTGGCGATGGCCGTCGCGGTGCGCCGTCGGTGGCCGCTCGGTGCAGTCGTGCTCGGGCTCGGGAGCATCCTCGTCACCGATGCGGTCGGCGGCTCCGTGGCGCAGAGTGCCGTGGCGACCGTGCCCGCGGGCGCGATGATCACCTACGGCGCGGGCGCGTTCGTGACCCCACGCCGCGCGTTGGTAGGCGTCGCCCTGGTCGTCGCGGGGCTCGCGCTCAACGTCGCGTTCACTTCTCGCGCGGCCGCGGATGTGTTCTTCAGCGTGGTCGTCGTCGGGGTGCTGCCGTGGGCGCTCGGGTGGACGCTGCGTCGTCGCGCTCGCACGGCGCAGGCCCACCGGGCGTTGGCCGAGCAGCTCGATGCCGAGCGTGACCTCCGCGCCCGTGCGGCCGCAGACGACGAGCGTGCCCGCGTGGCACGCGAGCTGCACGACGTCGTCGCGCACTGCGTCTCGGTGATGGTGATCCAGGCGGGGGGCGCCCGGCTTGTGATGGATGTCGAGCCGGCCCGTGCGGAGGAGTCGCTGCGCATCGTCGAGCGCGCGGGCAGGGAGGCGTTGGCGGAGATGCGACGGCTGCTCGGGGTCATGGATGCCGGCAAGGATCCGGCGCCGCTCGCACCTTCGCCGGGAATCGCGGACGTGGCCGATCTCGTCTCGCGAACGTGTGACTCCGGGTTCCCGGCTCGCCTCGACGTTCGCGGCGACCCCGTCCCGCTGACGCCCGCCCTCGACCTGTGCGCATACAGGATCGTTCAGGAGGCGCTGACCAACGCCATCAAGCACGCCGGCCCGGCCTCCGTGCGCGTGATCGTGCGGTGGTCGGCCGCGGCCCTCGACGTCGTCGTGGAGGATGACGGCTCGGGACCCCCCGCCGGAGCCGGGGCCGCCGGCGGGCACGGACTCGCCGGGATGCGCGAGCGGGCGGCGCTCCACGGCGGCCGCCTCGACGTCGGCGCCGGGCCGGCGGGCGGCTTCATCGTCCACGCTCACCTCCCGCTCGAGACAGCGCCGGTCGCGTGAGCCGGCGCATTCCGCACCTGCGCCGCGCCCGTCTCGATCCGGTCCTCGTCGACGCCGTCGTCGCCGTGGGTATCGCGGCAGCGCTCGTGGTAGAGCTGCGCGATCAGGTCCTCCACCGGCCGCTGACGGCGGTCGCCGCCGTGCTGGTGTCGGCGCCGATCGCGATCCGGCGGCGATGGCCGGTCCTGGCACTTGTCGCCTCAAGTTTCGCCGCGCTCGCGCAAGGCTTGCTCGGCGGGCATATGACGGATGCAAACGGCCTCGTGCTTCCACCCATCCTGCTCTGTTACGGCGCCGGGGCCTGGGCAGACCGACGTCGAGGAGTGGCCGCCACCGCTGCGGCAACCGCTTGCTACGCCGCCCTCGCCATCAGCACCGGCACGCCCGGCTCGGCGGGGCAAACACTCGCACAGATCATTTTCGCGGGCCTCCTGTGCGTTCCGGCGTCGCTGGTCGGGCGGATCGCGCGTACGCGCACGCTCCGTGCCGATGCGTTCCGTCGGCTCGCCGACCAGACGGCCGACGAGGTGCGGGCGAAGGAGCGCTTGGCTGCGGCCGATGAGCGCGCCCGCATCGGCCGAGAGCTGCACGACATCGTCGCCCGCAGCGTCGCCGCCATGATCGTCCAGGCCGGGGGCGCCCGCCGGGTACTCACGAGCGACCCCGGTCGCGCGAGGGCGTCGATCGCCGATATCGAGCATACGGGGAGGGAGGCGCTGACGGACATGCGCCGTCTGCTCGGCATCCTGCGGCAGGAAGGCGATCCGGCGGCGCTCGCGCCGCAGCCGGGGCTACGCGAGCTGGAGGCCCTCATCCGCGACGCGCGCGCTCGTGGGGTGGCCTGCGCCGTCTCGGTCGAAGGCGAGCCGGCCGGGGTGACACCGGGCGTCGACCTGGTCGCATACCGCGTGATCGAAGTGGCGCTCGCAGGCGCCGGCCGAGGCGCCGGATCGACCGGAAGCGTGATCGTGCGCCACGATCCGCGTCGGCTCCGGATCGAAGTCTGCGGCGACTGGCGGGCGGTCGACCTGACGGGTACCGCCGAGCGGGTCGCCCTGTACGACGGCACGCTCGAGCTCCAGCCGAGCCTCCGTGGCTTTACGTTACGCGCGGTGCTTCCCGTGGCAGCGGCCACAGCGTGAGCATCGGCGTCCTGATCGCCGACGACCAGGCGCTCGTGCGTGCCGGCTTCCGCATGATCCTGGAGACACAGCCGGACTTCGTGGTGGTCGGAGAGGCGACAAACGGCGCCGAGGCCGTCGACCATGTCCGGACGCAGGCGCCCGACGTCGTCCTGATGGACATCCGAATGCCATCGATGGACGGTCTGGAGGCGACGCGCCGCCTGATGCGCGAGCCGCGCCCTCCCCGCGTCGTGATCCTGACGACGTTCGACCTCGACGAGTTCGTGTTCGACGCGCTCCAGGCCGGCGCGAGCGGATTCCTGCTCAAGGACACGCCCCCGGAGCAGCTCGCTGCCGGGATCCGGACAGTCGCGGCGGGGGAGTCGCTGCTCGCCCCATCGGTGACGACGCGCCTGGTCGAGTCGTTCGTTCGCACCAACGTCCGTGCTCCGAGGCCGCCCGAGCTCGACGAGCTGACACCGCGCGAGCTCGAGATCCTCGGACTCATCGCCCGAGGCCTCTCCAACGCGGAGATCGCCGATCAACTGGTCGTCTCGACGACCACGGTGAAGACGCACGTGGCGCGAGTGCTCGCCAAGCTCGGCCTACGCGATCGTGTCCAGGCGGTGGTCCTGGCCTACGAGACCGGCGTCGTTCAGCCAGGAGCCCGGTAGGTTCGCGGCCCAGGCGAGGAAAGGCACCGCGCGACGGCTGCGCCGTGTCCGCGGCTCAGTAGAGCACGTGGGCGATGAGCATGCCGAGGCCGATCGACAGCGGCACGGAGGCGACCCGGACTGCGATGATCCGGTGCCGCCGTCGGCTTCGATACCCATGCTCCGGTCGTCGCGGCGCGCGTAGTCGGACCCCACCCCTGCGGCGACGCCTGCGCACCCCGCGGATCGACGGCAGCATGAGCGTCCATGAGATCGCGGCGATCGCCCAGATCGCGACCGATCCAACCGCGAGCAGGTAGAGCAGTCTCGAGCCGCTGTGGACGATAAGCGTCGCGAGGATCGTCGCTGCGACGCCTGAGGTCGCGAGGTTTGTCGTCAGCGGCCGCGCACCGCACCCCGCGACGGGTGCGGCGGTGCGGAAGCCGACGACCGTGGATTGGTTCGCCGTCAGGGCGTCATCAGCGTGGAGGCGGCACTCGACGAGCGTGTGCGCATGCAGGCGCGCGGCCACGATCGCGAGCACGACATCTGGGGAGAGATCTGTGGCGAAATTCCGTGAGATGGTTGTGCCGACCGCGGTCATCGCGGTCGGCGTCGCGATGTGCACGAGATCGTCCGTCACGCCGCGAACGACGGCGCCCTGACGGACGTCTGCCGTGGCTGGATCCCCGGTGCTGAGGCGATTGGGCGTCGGGTCGAGATACCGCTGCACAGTTCGACCGTTCAGGCGTAACCGGCCGGCCGGGAAGACGCCGCGGGCCCCGGCGACGGCGTAGCGAACGGGCGTCGGGTTCGTAACGGTGATTCCGCCGAGCGACCGCACGATCGGCGTGGCCTGGTCGAGGTGCACGAGCAGCACGTGATTTACGGGCGTCGCAAGATCGTGCTCGACCACGCCGATGGCGCCCGCGACACCATCGAGCTGCAGCACGTCACGTAGCGGCACCGCGCTGGCCGCCACCGCGCTTGACGGGACCGTGAGGGTTTCGACGGCGTGTCGGCGCGTGTCGAAGCGAACCAGCACCACGACGCCGCCAGCGGGACGCCCGCCGGCGTCCACCCCCGTAACCAGCATGGTTTGCTGGGCCGCGTCCGTGGGCGCTGGGGTGAGTGCGTGCCGGACCGGCCCTCCCACCCGCCGGTTCGAGACCGACAGATCGCTCGACAGGCGACCGTACTCGTACCACGCGAATGACGACACCGCTGCGACGATGGTCCAAAGGGCGACGAACGCGGCCAGCCATCTCCTGCGCCGTCGCTTGCTCGGAATGCGCCGCGACGGGTCGGACGTAGGCTGCTGTGCGCCCACGACATCGGGCGGCGAGGAGACAACCGGCCCCGCCACCTCTGGGGCATCATGAGCGTTGGCACCGGCATTGAAGAACCACCGCACGTCTTGGCGACCCCCACACTTCGGTCGACACGGACATCAAGTTGATTCCCAAAAACTGGTAAAGTCAAGCGGGCTAGTCGTCGGGGTTCATGACCTCGCCCACCGCCTCGCCGAGACGCCGGGCGATGCTGGCATCAGAATCGGCGGGCTGAGACGGCCCGATGTCGACCGTCACGATCGCGTACGGCGAATACGCCTGCGTGCTCCCGGGGATGCGAAACCACTGACCGTTCACGATGACCTGGCGGAGCTCCTCGAGCGCCTCGTCCGCCGTCTGGCTCGCGGGTAGCCGCCAGTGGTAGGAGTGCCCGTCGCTGAACCGCACCGCCGCATAGAGCTCCTCGGCGCTGTCGTGTCTTGCCGTCATCGGTCGCTCCCGTCGATCGAGGAGTTGGGGGTTGCCGGGCCTAGATGCGCCGGTAGCGGGCGTCGGCGATCGAGTACACGCCGAACGCGCACAGGCCTGCCGCGACGACGATGAGCAGGAACGTGCCGTAGCTCTGGTGCGCGAGCCTCGCCAGCGCACCGTCGAGGCCGACGGCCTTCTTCGGCGCGTAGTCGATGGCGGCCCTGACGACGAAGATGCCGATGAGTCCGAACGCCACCATCCGGGCGAGGTGGCCGACGACGCCGATGCGGGTGATCCAGCGTCGCGTGAAGGGGCCCATCTCGCCGGTCTTGTCCTCGTCGAGGAACTTGCGGGAAACCCCCTTGTAGCCCTGGTAGAGCGCCACGCCGATGAAGACGGCGCCGGCCATGCCGACGATCCACTGCCCGCCCGGCCAGCCGAGGACGCCCGCAGCGGACTTGTGCGGATTGCTCGACGTCTGGCTGGAGGTGCCGAGGAGGATCGAGACAGCCAGCGCGCACATGGCGGCATAGGCGCACCCGCTGGCGAGAGCGGCGATGCGACCGAACGCTGACGCGTCGCCACCGCCCTCGGGGCCGTGCCCGAAGAGCGCCTGCACGAAGCGCCACAGGGCGTATCCCCCGAGGCCGACGGCGACGGCGATCAGGAGCCAGTGGCCGAACGGCTGCTTCTGGACCGTCTCGAGGGCGCCGCGCTGGTTGGTCGGCTGACCGCCGCCCGCGTGTACCGCGACCTGGATCGCGAGCAGGCCGATGATGCCGTAGATGATCCCGCGGGCCACGAAGCCGGCCCGGGCGAGGGCCTCGAAGGCCGGGCCGTGGGTCGAATTGCGGCCCGCCGAGCGGGCCTGGGTCGAGATGCTGCTCGTCATTTGCTCACGTCTCCGTTTCTGGTCTGGTGCGGAACCCGCACGGCGATGGCGCCCGGCTCGACGGCGAGCCGGTAGGCCTTGACCTTCGTGCGCGCTCCGCCGTCGAGCTCGTACAGCACCTTGCGGTCGAGTCTCACCCTCACCTTGTGCGCCTTCGTCGTGCGGACATGCGGCGAGCGCTCCGAGCGGCCGGCGATCGTGCGGCCGACCGTCCCCGCCCACTGGGCGACGCCGTCGGCGGTGATGACCGCGAGGTCGAGCAGGCCGTCGTCCGGCTCGGCGTCGGCGAACACGCGCACGCCGCCGAAGAGCGACCCGACGTTGCCGGCGAGAATGCAGCTCGCCGGGCCGCGGTACCACGGGCTGCCGTCGACGCGGATCCGGGCCTGGAACGGCTCGGCGCGGATGCTCTTCGTCCCCGTCCAGAGGTAGGCGGCGCGCCCGAGCCGGTCCTTCAGGCCGCCGTCGGCGTCGGCGATCATGTGGGCGTCGAAGCCCGCGCCCGCCATCACGGCGAACCGTTCGCCGTTCATCGTTGCGACGTCGATACGGCGCACGTCGCCGTGGAGGCCCGTCTTGACGGCGCCTGCGATGTCCTTGGGGATCCCGAGGTTCGTGGCGAGCAGGTTCGCCGTGCCGGCGGGGACGATCGCGATGGTCACGCCGGTGCCGGCGAGGGCGTCGATGCATCGCTGCGCCATACCGTCGCCGCCCCAGACGAACACCTGGTCGACACCCTTGCGGAGGAGCTTCGCGGCCTGCTTCGGCGCCTTCTTGCTCTTGGGCACCTCGACCCACAGGGGGTCGGTGACGCCGTGCCGCGCGAGCGTCCGGCGCAGCTCCGGCAGGCCACCCTCGATGGACTTCCCGGAGTGGGCGATGACGGCGACGGCCTTCACGACGGGGTCTCCGCGGCCTTCGCGGCGCGTGCGGCGGTGAGCGCGACGACGAGCGTTCCGATCCCGACCAGCGCCCCTGCGGTCACATCGGTCGGATGGTGCATGCCGCGATACATCCGCGAGACGGCGACGAGAAGGGGGATCGCGATGGCGACGAGCCAGACGGCCGTGCGGATGCCCGCTCTCCGGATCCACGACGTGAGCAGCAGGGCGATGCCGCAGTAGACCGCCACGGAGGCGCCGGTGTGGCCCGAGTAGTAGCTCGCGTTCACCGGCAGGTGGTCGAGGCGCGGCACCCCCGGGCGCTGGCGGTGGATCACCAGGGTCGTGACCCGGTAGGTCGCGGCCTCGATTGCGATCGCCGCGAGCACGAATCCGGCCATCCGCCACCGCCGCCGCATGGCGGAGATGATGACCGCGAGCGCCACGACGGCGGGGATGGCGTACACATCACCGACCCCGGACATCCAGTACGAGGCGTCGTTGCGCATGCCGGTGCGATGGTGCGAGAGCCAGACGTTCACGTGCTCGTCGGCGTGGCCGATCCCGTGATCGGGCAGGACGTACGTCTCGAGCGCCCAGCCCGCGGCACACGTGACCGCCGCGAGGATGGCGAAGCCCACGAACGCGACCGTCAGGAACGCCACGACCGGGCGACCCGCCATGCGTTCGCCGGCGCGCCTGGCGATGCCGCCGGAGCGCGGCTCCAGCACGGGCAGGCCCGTCGCGCGGGACGTGCCCGGCGCGCGGGGCTCACGAGTGAGTGTTGCCGCGCGCCGCTGCGGATGACTGCCTGCCTCCATTGGCGAGGTTTTCCCGCATTGCCCGCTGGGCAAACCGGAGGCATGGTCGTGCCCGCATGCTGATCCTCGTCCTGAGTGTCGTCTCGATCGCGGCCGCCTTCGTGGCGTGGGCCGGTATCCGGGCGGCCCTGCGCCGGTGGTGGGGAGCAGCGCCGGCCGCCGCGACCGCCGCCGCCCTGCGCGATCGCACGCGGGTCAGGACATGGGTGCGATCGCGCCTCGAGGCGGACGTCGCGACGGGGCTCGCGCTGACCCTGGCGCTGATCGCGATCACCGCGGCGGGGGTCGTGGTCGCGGCGCTTGCGATCGCCGCGCGGCACCTCGAGATGCTCCACGACCTGGACGCGGCGGCCGCGCAGTGGGCGCACCGCAACGACGGCCCCGGCACGCGGCGGGTGCTCGACGGGATCACGACGCTCGCCACGACCCAGGGCGTCGCCGTCATCGCGGTCGTCGTCGGCGCGGTGGAGTGGATCCGTGTCCGCAGCATGGCGATCCCGGCCTTTCTCCTCGTCGTGATACTCGGCGACTCCCTGATCACCAACGGGATCAAGGAGGTCGTCGCCCGGGCCCGCCCCACGATCGACCCGGCCGCGGCCGCGCTCGGCCCGTCGTTTCCGAGCGGCCACTCGTCGACGGCCGCGGCGTTCTTCGCGGCGCTTGCGCTTCTGGCAGGCCGGCGCCGGACGGCCCGCGCGCGTGCCGTGCTCGGGGGCGCGGCGGTCGGAGTCGCGGTCGCGGTCGCATGCAGCCGCGTGATGCTCGACCTGCACTGGGTGTCGGACGTCGTCGCCGGGCTCGCGCTCGGGTGGGGATGGTTCGCGGTGTGTGCGATCGCGTTCGGCGGATGGCTGCTCGAGTTCGGCGCGCCGGTCGACGCGGCAGCCCGTGGCCATGGGCCGGTCGGGGCGGCGGACGGGCGCGCCTCGGCCGTCGGAAGCGGCGACTAGAGCTCGCGGCGGGTGAGCGTCGCGACCGCCTCACGGGCGCGCTCCACCGGCGAGCGCAGCGTCCATCTCGATCGCTCGATCCGCTCACTTCGCTCCTTGTCGGCTGCGAAGGCGGTCGCGAGCTGCTCGGCCGCATCCTCGCTCTGCACGCAGAGGGTCGCCTCGTCGTTCAGCGCGAACGAGCGGTTGTCGAAGTTGGCGGAGCCGATCGAGCACCAGCGTCCGTCGATCACGAGCGTCTTGGCGTGCAGCATGGTCGGCTGGTACTCGTGCACCGAGACCCCCGCGTCGAGCAGGCGCGCGTACACGGCGCGGCCCGCCGATCGTACGAGCTGCTTGTCGATGTAGGGCCCGGGGACGATGATCTCGACTTTGACACCACGAGCCGCCGCGGCCCGCAACGCCTCGACGAACATCGGCCGGGGAGCGAAGTACGCCGTCGTCAGCTCGATCGTGTGACGGGCCGACGCGATGGCCAGGAAGTACATCGCCTCGGTGTTGGTGTGGTTGACACCGGGCCCCGAAACGACAACCTGCATCGGGGCTCCGTCGGCGATCGGATCGAGGTGAGGGAGGTAGTCGTCCCCGCCGAGGAGCTCGCCGGTCGCCTCGAGCCAGTTCTCGAGGAAGGCCCCCTGGAGGGCGCGCACCACCGGCCCGCGAACGCGGGCATGGGTGTCGCGCCAATGATCCGGATCCTGAGCGTTCCCGGTCCACTCCGAGGCGATCCCGACGCCGCCGATCATGCCGACGGCGCCGTCGGCGACGATCACCTTGCGGTGGGTACGGTGATCCGCCTTGGTGATGGTGTACGCCTTGATCGGGCGGAAGGGCTCCACGCGCACGCCAGCGTCGCGCATCGTTTGCACCAGCCCCTCATCCATCCGGGCGGCGCCGAACGCGTCGAGCAGCACGTTGCAGCGCACCCCCGCCCGAGCGCGTTCGCTCACCGCCCGGGCCACCTCAACGGCGATATCGCCTCGCCAGTACACAAACGTGAGCAGGTTGAGCGTACGGCGCGCCTCCGCGATGGTTTGCAGGAGCTCGGGGAAGATCTCGTCACCATTGAACAGCACGCGCAGGTCGTTGCCCGTGCTCACGTGCGCGCCCGTGAGCGCCTCGAGCGCGCGCAGGAACTCGGGCGAGCCCACGTCGAGCTCGCCGTCCAGCTCGTAGCCCTTCTCGGCGTACCCGGTCCGGTGGCGGTGAACCAACGCCGCAGTGCCGGTCGCCGCGAGGCCCACGCCGGCCGCGATCCCGAGCCGGAGGCGCTGCGACATCATCGGGCCACCCTACAGGGTCCGCTGCGCGTGCCTCCGGGCCGCCACGCGGCCGCTCCCACGGTTTCGGGGTTCGCGTCCGGTGGAATGCATCCACGATGAGAACGATGGACGCATTGCTCTCGCGCCTCGACCGTTCCGCCGGCGAGGCGGTCGGGTCGGCCGTGCGCCGGCACCACACCAGGCGGCTCGGGCGGATCGGCTCGACCAGTCTGCAGGCGCCGCCCGGGGGATGGGCCGATGACGCTCCGCCTCCGCGCGCCGGCAACGAGGTCGAGGTGCTCGTCGACGGAGAGGCCGCGTTCCGGCGCATCGTCGCCGACGTCCGCGGGGCGCGCTCGTCCGTGCATCTGACGGGATGGTTCGTGTCACCTGACTTCGTCCTCGAGGATGGAGATGTGCCCGTGGTCGTGCGCGATCTGCTGGCCGCAGTCGCAAACCGGGTCGACGTCCGGGTGCTTCTCTGGGCAGGTGCGCCGGTCCCGGTGTTCACCCCGGCCCGGCGCCTGGTGCGCGCGGTCCGCGATGAGCTCTGCCGGGCCGGGCCGATCCACTGCGCGCTCGACGCCCACGAGCGCCCGCTCCACTGCCACCACGAGAAGTCGATCGTGATCGACGGACAGATCGCGTACGTCGGGGGTATTGATCTGACCTCGCTGGCCGGCGACCGCCGCGACTCCCAGCGCCACCCGGCCCGTGCGGCGCTCGGATGGCACGACGTCACGACCCGCACGCGCGGCCCGCTGGTCGCCGACGTCGCGGAGCACTTCAACCTGCGCTGGCACGCCGTCACCGGAGAGCGGCTGCCGGCCTCTCCGCCTCCGGCCTCGGCCGGAGAGGTGACGGCCCAGCTCGTTCGAACCCTGCCAGAACGCATCTACGCCGACACGCCCACGGGGAGCTTCGGGATCCTCGAGTCCTATCTTCGTGCGCTGCGCTCGGCGGAGCGCTACATCTACCTCGAGACCCAGTACCTGTGGTCCCCCGAGATCGTCGACGTCCTGGCCGACAAGCTGCGCCGGCCTCCGCACGACCGATTCCGGCTCGTCCTCCTGCTCCCCGCCAGGCCGAAGGGCGGCGCCGACGACACGCGGGGCGCGCTGGGGGAGCTGATCGAGGCGGACGCCGGCGCCGGACGGGTGCTCGCGTGCTGTCTCTACGCGCGCGCCGGATCGGCCAGCGATGCCATCTACGTGCACGCCAAGGTCGGGATCGTGGACGACCGCTGGCTGACCGTCGGATCAGCGAACCTGAACGACCACTCCCTGTTCAACGACACCGAGCTGAACGTCGTCACCCACGACGCCGACCTCGCCCGGGGAACCCGGTTGGCGCTCTGGGCCGAGCACCTGGAGTCAACGCCGTCGCAGGTCGACGGCGATCCCGCCGACGTCGTGGACTCGCAGTGGCGCCCGATCGCCGAGGAGCAGCTGGACCGCCGCCGCCGCGGTCTGCCGCTGACGCACCGGCTCATGCGCCTCGACCACGTGTCCCGCCGTTCCGCGCGTCTGCTCGGGCCGCTTCAGGGGCTCCTCGTCGACGGCTGACGTCCGACCGGGACGACTGTCAGACTGGCGATGTGGAGGCGATTCGCGAGGAACTCGTTCGGCTCTGCACGATCGAGGAACGTCACCGCCGGCTCGCCAGCCGATTGGTGCTCCTTGGCTTCGCAACCATCCTCGTCGACGTCGCCGGGGCTTTGGCGACGTATCTGCTGGAGCGCTCGACACACGGCACCCAGGTGACGACGTTCGGGCAGGCGCTCTTCTATTCGACCGTGCAGGTGCTGACCGTGTCGTCCTCACTCGCCAACCCCGTGACCCCGCTCGGCCGGGTCGTCGATGTGGTGCTCGAGCTCTGGGCCGTGGTTGTCGTCTCCGGGACGGCAGGCGCCGTCGCGAGCTTCTTCCTCTCGGGCGACGCCTCCTAGTTGCGCGCGCGCAGCAGGCGGACGATGCGCAGCGGCAGGAGGCCGATGAGCGGCGCCCTGCGGCCGATGTCTTCGCGGTCCTCGCGGTCGAACGCGGTCGCGTAGCGCGCGGCGTCTTCCGGGGTCGGGTAGCGCTTGCTGCCGCCGGGGTGTCCACACCGGCCGCAGCTCCACGTCATCGTCTCGCCCGCGGCGGTGAACCGATACCGGTGTCCGAGGATCGCGCAGCGCACCATCGATGACGGGTACCCGACCGACGGCGTGATTATGCGTCGGTGCCCCGAGGGTATGGGCGCCGCGATGAACTCGGATGCCAACACCATTGAGACCGCCATCCCGGCGCGGCTCGACCGGCTGCCCTGGTCGCGCTTCCACTGGATGGTCGTGATCGGGCTCGGCACCGTCTGGATCCTGGACGGCCTCGAGGTGACGATGGTCGGCTCGGTGGCCACGCAGCTCACCACGGCGGGCAGCGGCATCGCGATCAGCGTCTCGCAGATCGGCGTGGCCGCGGCCATGTACGTCGCCGGGGCGTGTCTCGGCGCGCTCGTCTTCGGCCAGCTGACCGATCGGTTCGGCCGCAAGAAGCTCTTCCTGGTCACGCTCGCCGTGTACATCATCGCCACCGTGGCCACGGCGTTTGCGTTCAACGCCTGGTACTTCTACATCGCCCGGTTCCTGACCGGCGCCGGGATCGGCGGCGAATACGCCGCGATCAACTCGGCGATCGACGAGTTGATCCCCGCGCGTGTGCGCGGCCGGGTCGACCTGATGATCAACGGGTCCTACTGGGTCGGCGCGATGGCCGGATCGGCAGCCGCGATCGTGTTCCTGTCGTCGTTCGCCGCCGATGTGGGCTGGCGCGTGTGCTTCGGCGTCGGCGCCGTGCTCGGCGTGGCCATCATGCTGGTCCGCCGCAACGTGCCGGAGAGCCCGCGCTGGCTCTTCATCCACGGCCACGAGGACGAGGCGGAGCGGATCGTCTCCGGGATCGAGCGCGACGTCGCCGGCGAGACCGGCCAGGACCTCGAGGAGCCGGACGAGCACATCGAGGTGCGCCAGCGCGAGGTCATCCCTCTGACCGAGATCGCGCGCACCGGATTCGGCAAGTATCCACGGCGGGCGATCCTCGGCGTCGCGCTGTTCGTCGGCCAGGCGTTCATCTACAACGGCATCACGTTCAACCTGGGCACGCTGTTCTCGACGTTCTTCGGCGTGTCGGCCTCGTTCGTGCCCGTGTTCCTGATCATCTACGCCGGGGGCAACTTCCTCGGCCCGCTTCTCCTCGGGCGGCTCTTCGACACCGTCGGGCGCAAGCCCATGATCACCATCACGTACCTCGGCTCGGCGCTCGTCGGAACGGTCATGGCGATCGCGTTCGAGCGAGGCTCGATCACATCCGAATGGACGTTCGAGGCATTCATCGTGGTCACGTTCTTTCTGGCGTCGGCCGGCGCCAGCGCGGCCTACCTGACGGTGAGCGAGATCTTCCCGATGGAGACACGAGCGCTCGCGATCGCGTTCTTCTACGCCGTGGGCACCGCCGTCGGTGGGATCACGGGCCCGCTGCTCTTCAGCCATCTGATCGCGAGCGGCAGCCGCAGCCAGGTGGCGATCGCCTTCTACATCGGCTCGGCCGTGATGGCCATCGGTGGCATCGCCGAGGTCTTCTTCGGTGTCCGTGCCGAGCAGAAGTCGCTGGAGGATGTGGCGACACCGATCACCGCCGAGGACGCGGAGGCGGACGACACCGGTGCCGACCCGGCCGACGAGTCCGGCGAGGAGCGCAACGCGCGCCGCGAGGCCGCCGAGCGCGAGCGGCGGATCCGGGAGCGCGCCGCGAGCCGGCGGTCGTGGGAGCGTTCCGGCAGCCGCCGCTTCCGTCTTGGCCCGGGGGGCTCGTTCTACGCCCCGCGCATGGCGGGCACGGGGCCGGTCGTCGAGAACCCCGTGGGCCTGGAGCGGCAGATCGAGGTGCTCGAGCACACCCTCCAGCAGGAGGGCCCTGTCGATCGCCGCCGGCTCGCGCGGCTCGTGGGTGCCCGCTACTGGGGGCCCGGCCGGTTCCGGCTCGTCCTGTCCGAGGCGCTCCGGGAAGGGCGGGTGCGGCGGCTTCCGGGTGGAGCGATCGCCTCGTCGACGCAGCGGTAGCGGCTCGTTTGTGTTGGAGGCGGCTCGGGTACGAGCGTCTGTGGCGGGTGGCCGAGAGTAACTCCGATCCGTTGAGGTGATTCTGCGTGACCGAGAACGTCGCCGATTTCCTGCTCAAGCGCCTCCGTGAATGGGGCGTCAACCGCGTCTACGGCTATCCCGGTGACGGCATCAACGCCATCCTGGGCGCCTTCCGGCGGGCCGACAACGATCCGGAGCTGATCCAGGTCCGGCACGAGGAGATGGCCGCGTTCATGGCCTGCGGCCACGCCAAGTTCACGGGCGAGGTCGGTGTGTGCCTGGCGACGTCCGGGCCCGGCGCGATCCACCTCCTGAACGGCCTCTATGACGCCAAGCTCGACCACCAGCCGGTCGTTGCGATCGTCGGCCAGCAGGCGCGATCCGCGCTCGGCGGCAGCTACCAGCAGGAGGTCGACCTGGTCTCGCTGTTCAAGGACGTCGCCCACGAGTTCGTCGAGATGGCGACCGAGCCGTCCCAGATCCGCCACCTGGTCGATCGCGCCGTGCGGATCGCGCGTGACCAGCGCACGGTCACCTGCATCATGATCCCGAACGACCTGGCCTCCGAGGACGCCGTCGAGACGCCGGCGCGCGCCCACGGCACGATCCACTCGTCGGTGGGCTACTCGCCGCCGGTCGTGATCCCGTCCGAGCCGGACCTGCAGCGTGCGGCGGCCATCCTAAACGAGGGCGAGAAGGTGGCGATGCTCGTCGGCGCCGGCGCCCTCCACGCAGCGGACGAGGTGCTCGCCGTCGCCGACGTTCTCGGCGCGGGGATCGCAAAGGCGCTTCTCGGCAAGGCCGTCGTGCCCGATGACCTGCCGTTCGTGACGGGCGCGATCGGCCTGCTCGGGACGGAGCCGAGCTGGGACATGATGACCGGTTGCGACACCCTGCTCATGGTCGGCTCGAGCTTCCCCTATTCGGAGTTCCTGCCCGAGGAGGGCCAGGCGCGCGGCGTCCAGATCGACCTCGACGCGCGCATGATCGGGATCCGCTACCCGATGGACGTCGCACCTCGTCGGCGACTCGGCAGCGACGCTGGCCGCACTCCGGCCGCTGCTCGAGCGCAAGACCGACCGCGCGTGGCGCGAGGAGATCGAGGAGCACGTCGCGGCCTGGTGGCGGCTGATGGACGAGCGCGCACATGTCGGCGCCGATCCGATCAACCCCCAGCGCGTCTTCTTCGAGCTCTCGGCCCGTCTGCCGGACGGGGCCATCCTCACGTCCGACTCCGGCTCCGCCGCCAACTGGTACGCCCGCGACATCCGTATCCGCACGGGCATGATGGGGTCGCTGACGCGGCAATCTCGCCACGATGGGAGCGGGCGTCCCGTACGCGATCGCGGCCAAGTTCGCCCATCCCGGGCGCCCCGTGATCGCCCTCGTCGGCGACGGCGCGTTCCAGATGAACGGCATGAACGAGATGCTGACGATCGCCCGCTACCGCCACCTCTGGCCCGACCAGCGCCTGATCGTGCTCGTCCTCCACAACAACGACCTCAACCAGGTCACGTGGGAGCAGCGCGTGATGGAGGGTGATCCCAAGTTCGAGGTGTCACAGGATCTCCCCGACTTCGACTACGCCGGCTACGCGGCCTCCGTCGGACTGCGCGGCATCCGCGTCGACGACCCGGAACGGGTCGGCGAGGCATGGGCCGAGGCGCTTCGTGCCGACCGGCCCGTCGTGCTCGACGCACGCACCGATCCCGAGGTGCCGCCGCTGCCGCCGCACATCACGTTCGAGCAGGCGGTCAACTTCGCCGAGGCCGTCGTTCGCGGCGATCCCGCCCGCGGCCGCATGATCGCGCAGTCGCTGCGCCAGAAGGCGCACGGCCTCGTTCCCGGCCGCTGATGGCGACAACGGAGCGGAAGAGGCGCGCCGGCGTGGCGCGCGGCCGCCGGACGTCGCCGTCACGGGGATCGACGTCGCGGCCTACACGGTCCCGACCGACGCGCCCGAGTCCGACGGCACCGCCCGCTGGGATTCGACCACGATGGTGCTGGTCGAGGCCTCCGGCGGCGGTGCGATCGGGCTCGGCTACACGTACGGCGATGTCGCCTCCGGCGCGGTGGTCGACTCGGTCCTGCGACCGGCTGTCGTCGGGCGCGACGCGATGGCGGTCGGCGCGGCCTGGGAGGCGATGGCGCAGGCCTGCCGCAACCTCGGCCGGCCCGGGGTTGCATCGATGGCCATCGCGGCGGTCGACACGGCGCTCTGGGATCTGAAGGCGCGTCTGCTCGGATTGCCGCTGGCCTCGCTGCTCGACGCCGTCCGCACGGCGGTGCCCGTCTACGGCAGCGGCGGCTTCACCTCGTATTCCGACGCTCGTCTCGCCGAGCAGCTCGGCGGCTGGACGGCGATGGGCATCCCGCGGGTGAAGATGAAGGTCGGCCGCGAGCCGGGCCGCGACGTCGAGCGCGTGCGGGTCGCGCGCGAGGCGATCGGCCCGGGTACGCGAACTCTACGTGGACGCGAACGGCGCGCTCTCGCGCAAGCGGGCGCTCGGGTTCGCCGAGCGGTATCGCCGAGCACGGCGTCACCTGGTTCGAGGAGCCGGTCTCGTCCGACGACCTCGCCGGGCTGCGGCTGCTCCGCGACCGCGCGCCCGGCGGGATGGAGATCGCCGCGGGCGAGTACGGCTACATGCTCCCGTACTTCGAGGCCATGCTCGCCGCGGGCGCGGTGGACTGCCTCCAGGCCGACGTCACCCGGGCCGAGGGCATCACCGGATTCCTGCGCGTTGCTGCGCTCTGCCACGCGCGGTCGCTCGAGCTCTCCGCGCACTGCGGCCCGGCCATCCACCTCCACCCCTGCTGCGCCGCTCCGGGGCTCCGCCACCTCGAGTACTTCCACGACCACGTCCGCGTCGAGCGCCGCCTCTTCGACGGCGTCCCCGAGCCGCTCGACGGCGCCCTTCACCCCGACCTCTCCCGTCCCGGCAACGGCCTCGAGCTGCGCCGTGCCGACGCGGAGCGCTACGCCCACTGAGGAGGAGTCATGTCGATCGCCCACCGCGCCACCGGCCGCCTCCTGCAGAACCTGCGCGCAGGCCGGATGCAGAAGACCCTCGCCGCGACGGCCGCGCTGACCGCCCCGCCGATGGCGTTCGAGATCTATCTGGAGCACTACAAGGCGTCGTTCGGCGACCGCTGGATGTGGACGCCGATCGTGCTCACGCCGGCGGTCACGGCCGCCGGTGTCGCAGGCGTGTTCTCGGAGCGGGCGGCGCGGACGGTGCTGCCGGCGGTGTCGGCGCTCTACGCGGCGGACGGCCTGGTCGGCGTCGTCACGCACCTGCGCGGCGTCCACCGCAAGCCGGGGGGCCTGCGAAATGCGACCTACAACCTCGTGATGGGGCCGCCGCTCCTCGCACCCGGCGCCCTGCTCCTGATCGGCGGGTTCGGCCTGCTCGCCCCGCTGATGGCCCGGGAGCGGTGAGGCGCGTGCCGCACGACTTCAGCCAGGCCCAGCACCTGCCGAAGGTGCGGGGCGAGCGCGGCCCGGCCGATCCCTACGAGCTGCCCCGCCAGCGGCGGGGGACAACGCCGCAGATGCACGGCCGGTACCCCGGCTACGACGTTCTGGAGCAGACCGGCGCATGGGACGAGCCCACCCGGGCGGTCGTGCTCGCGCGGATCGATGCCGTGCCCGAGCGGCGCTTCTTCACCGATGCCGAGGCGACCACCCTCGGACAGCTCTGCGACGACGTGCTCGCGCAGGACTCCGATCCGCGCATCCCCGTGTTCGCGTTCGTCGACGCCAAGCATCACGCCGGCAAGACCGAGGGCTACCGCTACGCCGGCATGCCCGCCGACGGCGAGACGTGGCGGATCGTCGCCCGCGGCCTCGACGAGGCTGCCGGAGGCGGTCCGGGCGCCTATGCGGCCGCGGATGCCGAGCGGCGCGAGCAGATCCTCTATGCGTTCTCGGGCGCCGAGCTCGGCGGCGGCGCCTGGGACGAGGTCGACGTGTCCCGCGCCTGGAGCGTCGTCATGCGCGACGCGCTGGGCGCGTTCTACGCGCATCCGTGGGCCTGGAACGAGATCGGCTTCGGCGGCCCGGCCTACCCGCGCGGCTACGCGCGGATGGGTGTCGGTCTGAGCGAGGCGTGGGAGGGGGCCGAGGCCATCGATCCCGACCCGGTCCACGATGTGAAGCGGAAGGGGTTCGAGTGACGGTCACCCGGCTCTTGAAGGGGTCGGTGCCCCCGCGCGACAACGACTCCGCGCGTCTGCTCCATCCCACCCGTCGCGACGTCCCCGGCCGCGACCGCATGCGGCGGTACGCTGATGCCGACGAGGTCGACATGCTGATCGTCGGCTGCGGCGCCGGTGGAGCGGTGGTCGCCCAACGGCTGGCACGGGCCGGATGGCGGGTGTGCGTCCTCGAGCGGGGGCCGTTCTGGGATCCCGAGACGGACTGGGTCTCCGACGAGGCCGGATCGGAGCACATCTACTGGAACGACGTGCGCATCATCGGCGGCGACGACCCCGTCGAGATGGGCAAGAACAACTCCGGCCACGGTGTCGGCGGCTCGATGGTCCACTACGCCGGCTACACGCCCCGCTTCCACCCGTCCGACTTCGACACGGACACGCGAGACGGCGTCGGCGCCGACTGGCCGATCGGCTACCGCGACCTTCGCGACCACTACGAGCGGGTCGAGCGTGAGCTGCCGGTGGCCGGCCAAGACTGGCCGTGGGGCGACCCGCACAGCTACCCGCATGCGCCCCACCCGATCTGCGGGGCCGCGGAACGCGCATGGGAGGGCGCTCGCCGGCACGGGATCGAGATGCGCGTCGGCCCGGTGGCGATCGCGAACGGCGTCTTCGGCAACCGCCCGCACTGCATCTACCGCGGCTTTTGCCTGCAGGGCTGCAAGGTGAACGCGAAGGCGAGCCCGCTCGTCACCCACGTCCCCGACGCGCTCGCCCATGGCGCCGAGGTCCGGGCCGGGTGCATGGCGGTGCGGATCGAGGCCGACCGGAACGGGCGGGCGCGCGGCGTGACCTATGTCCACGACGGCCGTGAGCGCTTCCAGCGAGCGGCGGCCGTCGCCGTGTGCGGCTACTCGATCGAGTCGCCGCGATTGCTCCTGCACTCGGCCGGCCCCGGGTTCCCCGCCGGGCTCGGGAACGCCGACGACCAGGTCGGCCGCTACCTGATGGTGCAGGGCGCGCCCCAGGTCGCAGGTCGCTTTCCCGAGCTGCTGCGCATGTACAAGGGGCCGCCGCCGGAGGTCTCGTCGGAGCAGTTCTACGAGACCGATGCTGCGCGCGGCTTCGCGCGCGGGTTCTCGATCCAGACCGTCAGCCCGCTTCCGATCGGGTGGGCCGAGCACGTCCTTGCCGACGGGCACCGGGGCGCGGCGCTGCGCGAGTACATGCGCGACTACAACCACTGGGCGGTGCTCGGCGCGCTGTGCGAGCTCCTGCCGCTGCCGGAGAACCGGGTCACGCTCGCCGACGAGGCGGACGCCAATTCGGCATGCCGCTCGCCCGCTTCGACTACACCCAGGGCGACAACGACCGCCGCAACATCGCCTTCGCGAAGCAGACGCTGCACGACATCTGGGACTCGGCGGGCGCCCAGGACGTGCTCACCATCGACCGTTACGCCCACCTGGTCGGCGGCTGCCGCATGGGGACGGCGCCGGAGAACAGCGTCGTCGGCGCCCACCACCGGGTGTGGGGCACCGAGAACGTCTTCGTCGTGGACGGCAGCGTGATGCCCACCCAGGGCAGCGCGAACCCGGCGCTCACGATCATGGCGCTCGCATCGCGGTTCGCCCGAGAGCTCGATCGGACGCGCGCCCCCGCCGTCCGTGTGGGTCGGCGCGCGCCGGCGTCTGCGAGGGCGGTATGAGCCGGGGTGAGCGGGAGGTCGTCGTGGTCACCGGGGCGTCCGCCGGGGTCGGCCGCGCGATCGCCCACGAGTTCGCCGCGCGCGGAGCCGCCGTCGCGTTGCTGGCCCGCGGCGCCCGCGGGCTGAACGATGCCGCCCGCGAGGTCGAGGAGCGGGGCGGCGTCGCCCTCGCGCTCCCCGTCGACGTCGCCGACGCCGGGCAGGTGGAGGCCGCCGCGGCGACCGTCGTCGAGCGGTTCGGGCACATCGACGTGTGGGTGAACAACGCGATGGCGACGATCTTCGCCCCGGCGCTCGAGGTCACCCCGGAGGAGTTCAAGCGCGCCACGGAGGTGACCTACCTCGGCACCGTCTACGGCACGATGGCGGCGCTGCGGCGCATGGTGCCCCGCGACCGGGGAGCCGTGGTGCAGGTCGGGTCGGCGCTCTCCTACCGGGCGATCCCGCTCCAGTCCGCCTACTGCGGCAGCAAGTTCGCGATTCGCGGGTTCACCGACTCGGTGCGCACCGAGCTCCTGCACCAGCGAAGCGGGGTGTGGATCTCGATGGTGCAGCTCCCGGCCGTCAACACGCCGCAGTTCAACTGGTGCCGGACGAAGCTCCCGAACCATCCCCAGCCGGTCGCCCCGATCTACCAGCCCGAGGTGCCCGCGCGAGCGGTCGTGTGGGCGGCCCATCACCGCCGCCGCGAGATCACGGTCGCCGGGAGCGCGCTCAAGGCGATCCTGGGCCAGAAACTGGCGCCTCGCCTCGCCGACGCCTACCTGGCCCGGACCGGGTACGCGGCCCAGCAGATCGCGGACATGCCGGTGCCGAAGGACCGGCCCGACAACCTGTTCGAGCCGGTGCCCGACGAGGCGGCCACGCATGGCATGTTCGACGACCGGGCGTCGGATCGCGCACCCGAGGTGTGGCTGACGACCCACCGCGGCCTGATCGCGAGCGCGGTCGGTGCGGGAGCGCTCGTGGCGGCGGCGCTGCGGCGATCTACGCGCTCGACCCGGCCCCGTCGCGGATGACGGGGGGGCGGGCTTCGGCGCCCGCCCCTGGCCGGCCGTCCCAGAGGTAGCGGCCGGCGATCCAGGCCGCGGCGACCAGCAGGATGTTCCCGGCGGCGAACATGATCGCGCCCGCCGCCTGCTGGTCGGCGACGGCGTAGTGGGGGTAGATCGGGCGCGGGTCGAGGAGGAGCCAGAGCGCGATCGCGTCGGTCGTCGGCATGGCGCTGGCCACGTAGAGGGCGAGCACCAGCGGATGGAGGCGCGCCGAGCCGATCTGGGCGAAGAAGACGATGCCGGCGGCGACCAGCATCCAGTGCTCGAGCGCGTATGCGGCGGGCTGCCGCAGGGCGAACGCGAACACCGCCGGTACGTGCACGGCCCACTGGATGCCGACGAACGCGACCCAGGCGACCGCAGGCCCCGGCGCCCGCGGGACGTTCACGCCGAACGCGCGGCGCAGGAGCCGGAACGGGCGTCCGGCGACGATCGCGGGCGCGACCGCCAGGAGCAGCGCCATCTGGGCGGTCATGTGCCACGCCAGCGAGCTCTTGGCGGCGTCGTGGGCGACGCTCGAGGTGGCGACGGCGGCGCAGACGACCCCCGCGACGAACGCGGCCGTTCTGCCCGCGGGCCAGTCGCCTCCCCGTCGGCGGATACGGCGCAAGCCGGCGACGTAGATCCCCGCCGGGACGAGCGCGTTCAGGCTGTCGGCGGCGGCTGTTGCGAAGGTGCCGGCGTCAGCCACCGCGGGCCGCCTCCCGCGCCTCGAGCTCCGCCTCGTGCCGCCTCTGGGCGACGTGCTCATTCTGGAGCAGCTCCACGCAGATGCGGCGGGCAGCCCAGTACGCGACGACGGGGACGACGAAGACGAGCACCCGGTACACCTCGATCTGCGTCTCGTAGCTCCAACCCAGGAGCACGTAGGCGCGGTCGGCCGAGCCGGCCATGAAGATCACGAACACCCACGCCAGGATCGCGGTCGCGAAGGCGGTGCGGCGAGGGGCGTCGCGGGGCCGGTCGACCAGGTTGTGGCGCTTGCGGTCGCGCGCGAAGCGGCGCTCGGCGACCGGCCAGAGGAAGAGGGCGCCGAAGACGATCGACGGGAAGACGACGCCGCCCCAGAACGGGTTCGGAACGACGGTGCGGCCTGCGACGGTGACGTCGAAACCGGGCATGAGCCGCAGCGCGCCGATCAGCCAACCCAGGTACCAGTCGGGCTGGGCGCCGTTCGTGCCGTTGGCGACGTGGTACGGCCCCCACAGCCAGATCGGGTTGATCTGCACGAGCCCCCCGAGCAGGAACAGCGCGGCGAAGACCGCGAACATCAGCCCCAGCGAGCGCGGCGCCTGGCCGGGGAAGGCCGGGACGCCGCGGAGGCGCTTCTCCGTGCGCTTTCCGCCGCGGAACTGGGTGTGGTGGAGCGACGCGACCAGGAACAGGTGGAGCGCGATCAGACCGGCGATCAGGAGCGGCAGGACGAAGACGTGGGCGATGTACATGCGCGACCAGAACGCGGGGATGCCGGGGAACGGCCCGCCCCAGACGAGCGCAGCCACGCTCGCGCCCACGACCGGGATCGAGAGCGCGACGCCGTAGCCGATCGCGAGCCCCATCCCCGACAGCAGGTCGTCGACGAGGGAGTAGCCCAGATAGCCCTCGAGCAGGGCGAGGGTGAGGATGGTGAGTCCGACGTAGTACGTCAGCTCGCGTGGCTTGCGGAACGCCCCGGTGAACACGATGCGCATGAGGTGCAGCGCGATCGCCGCCACGAACACGTCGGCCGCCCAGTGGTGGGTCTGGCGCATCAGGAGGCCGGCCTTGACGTCGAAGGACAGCACCACCGCCGAGCGGTAGGCCTGCGTCATGTGGGCGCCGTCGAGCGGTGCGTAGCTCCCGTGGTAGACGGTCTGTGCCGTCGACGGGTCGAAGAACAGGGCCAGGTAGGTGCCCGTGGCGACGAGGACGATGAAGCAGTAGAGCGCGATCTCGCCGAGCAGGAACGACCAGTGGTCGGGGAAGATGTAGCGCAGCGCCTTGAGTCCGAACGGCGCGGCGTGCGTGCGCTCGTCGAGCGTCCGCGTCGTCCGCTCGATCACGACGAGGCCTTCCGGTTGCGGACGCCCCACCACGACGGTCCGACCGGGCCGGAGAAGGTGCCGGCGGCGCGGAGGTGGCCGCGGCGGTCGATCAGGAGCGGGAGCTGCGGCAGCGGCCGGCCGGCCGGCCCGAACACGACCGTCCCGCCGGTGGCGGGATCGAAGGTGGAGTAGTGGCAGGGGCAGACGAGGCCGGGGGGCTTGTCCACCGGCGGGAAGAGCGGCGCGCGGTAGAGCGCGACCGCGCAGCCGGCATGGGTGCAGATCTTGGAGTACGCGACGATGCCGTGTGGCGCCCAGCCGCGCCGGCCGGCGGGAAGGTGCAGCTGGCCGGGAGCAAGCCGGACGAGCACGAGCGGCGAGCCGATCTCCTCGGGGTTCGCGTGCTCGGGGAAGGCTGTGACCGGCTCGAGCATGCCGATCGCCGCCGCAAGGATGGGGCTGCCGGCCTGGTCGACGAGGCGGCGGCCGCGGCGCCAGGGCGTGCGCGTGAACTGCGCAAGGTCGAACAGCGGGCCGAGCGACGCCGCCGGCACCAGCATCGCCAGGCCGACGGCGGTGGATGCGAGCCCGGCCGCCGCGGCCAGCAGACGGCGCCGGCGCAGGCGGCTGCCGCTCTCGGCGACGACCCGGGCGACCTGCGCCGCCGCCTCCGGTTCAGGCTCGGCGTACTCGCCTTCGAGCTCCTCGGTGACGACGAGGTGCCGCCCGGTGACGATGAGCGCCGCGGCCAGGAACGCGAACGCGCCGCCGAGCGAGAGGCCGAGATACTGCGTCTGGTCGGGGATCCGATCGACGGCGTAGACGACGATGAACGCCACGGCGCTGAGCGCCGCAAGGCCGAGGAGCCCCGCGACGACGAGCTCCGCCCGTGGGGCCGGCTCGCCGGCCGGCACGATCCGTCCGGGTGGGGCGTCGCCGTCACCCTCGTCACCGGGTTCGGGACGCCCCGCGATCATCCACATGACCGTCGCCACGAACCAGCGCCAGAGCCGCCTCACGTGAGCCGTCTCCCCACCGTGAGGCTGACGGCGACCAGCACGACGCCGGCGACGAACCACGCGACGAGGCCCTCGGGGACCGGCCCGACGTGGCCGAGCGACCAGCCGCCGCGGTCGTCGGGCGTGCGGGTGTAGTCGACGTAGGCGATCACCGAGTCGAGGTCGCGATCGGAGAGGAGGGAGTGGGTGAACCGCGGCATCAGGTTCGGCCCGATCCGCACCGCCTCGGCGATCTGACGCGGCGAGTCGTCCGCAAGCGACGGCGCGACCGAGTCCGGGACGTAGCCGCCGGCCGCGGCGATCTGATGGCAGCCGGCGCAGTCTTGGGCGAACAGCGAGAAGCCGGTGCTGACGCTGCCGCGTTCGGGGTCCGGGTGGGGGATGGACGGCCCCGGCGCGAGCGACGCCACGTAGGCGACCAGCGCCCGGATGTCGCGCGGCGAGAAGATCAGCCGCGAGCGGCGGGGCTGGGTGTAGGGATTCTGGAGCGGCATGTATCCCGTGCTCAGATAGAAGTCGGCCGCCCGCGCGCCGACGCCCCGCAGCGACGGGCCGATCCCGGCGGTATCGCCGACGCCGCTCTCGGAGCCGGGGAGTCTGCCCTCCCCGTTCACCCCGTGGCACTGAGAGCAGCTCGCGGCGTAGAGAGCGGCACCGCGCCTCATCAGGGCGACGGGGCGGCCGGGTGCGCCGTCGGTGCCGCCCGAGGCGATGGCGTTCGAGGCGGCGAAGAGGACGACGACGCCGAGCACCGCGAGGACGGCGCGGCGGCTCACGACCGGCACCCGTCGAACGCGAGCGCGCCCGCGCCGGTGAAGACGATCAGCGTCACGAAAATTCCGCCGACGACGATCCCGACCGTCGAGAGGAACCGGATCCGGCCGAGGGGATCGTCGAGCTCGCCGCGCCGCGACGCGGCATGGAGCGCGATCGCGGCCGCCCATCCGCCGGCCGCAACCACGACCATCGCGATCGCCACGATCGCCTCCCACGGACGCAGGCCGATTCCGGCGGTCGCGCCGGCCACGCCGCATGCGGCGTTGGTGTAGCCGTAGCCGACGACGAGCTGGACGGCCCATGCCAGCGGCGGGCCGAGCAGCGCGTACCACTGCAGCACGATCGTGACGCGGGGGGCGCGGGCGAGGGTCACCATGACGGCGAGAGGACGGTGGCGGTCACGATCAGGCCGGCGACGCTGACGAAGTACCAGTAGAAGGCGACCACGGAGACGGCGGTGCGCCGGTACGCCGTGAGGCCGCGCGAGAGCCGCGCGAGCAGCCACAGGTCGAGGACGATGCCGACCGCGACGTGGACGTGGTGGACGGCGAGCAACGTGAAGTAGATCGAGGCGTACGCGTCCAGCCGGGGCGAGAACCGGGCGAGGTCGTCGGCGTAGAGGTGGATCTGGAAGGCCAGGTAGACCGTCTGCACGGCGAGTGCGCAGGCGACGCCCCCCATGGCTGCACCGCGCGCCCCCCTTGCCGCCGCTCGGGCGGCGAACGCCATCGGCACGGCCGCCGCCACCAGCACCAGGGCGAGCACGATGGGGGCGGTGGCACTGGGAGCGGCGACGTCGCCCGGGGGCCACGCCCGGGCCTGAAAGCGCAGGTAGACGTAGCTCGCGACGAGGGTGCCGAAGAGGGCCGACTCCGTCGCGACCAGGATCAGCATCCCGTACCAGCCGTTGGGCCGCGCGGCGCGGCGGGCGGTTGCGGCGCTCATGCGGCCGCCTCGGGCTCGCCGGAGTGCCAGGCGGCGATGACCGCGGCGGCGAGGACGAGCGCTCCGGCGGCCATGACGAGGTGGTTCGAGAGCACGAACGCGAAGCCGACGGTCGCGACGACGCCGAGCGTCACCGGCCACGGCGATTCGGACGGCATGCTCAGGATCTCGTCGAGGTGTGCGTCGACGGGTGTCGACGACGGGGTTTGGTGGCCGTCCTCGAGCACGAGCTCGCCCCGCTCCAGCCGGTGCACGTCGGCCTCGCGGTCGGGGGCGTCCCAGCTCGGGTACGCGCTCGTGACCGTGGGGATGACGGTGAAGTTGTAGGGCGGGGGCGGCGAGCTGGTCGTCCACTCGAGGGTGCCGCCGCCGAACGGATCCGGCCCCGCCGCCGGCCCACGGAAGCCGCTGACCACGAGATTCGCCGCGAGGAGCACGAGACCGCCGGCGAGGAAGAACGCGCCCAGCGTGGAGACGAGGTTCTCGGGGCCCCACCCCAACGCGCTCGGATACGTCCACACCCGCCGCGGCATCCCCAGGAGGCCGGAGATGTGCATCGGGAAGAAGGTGACGTTCGTCCCGATGAAGACGAGCCAGAACGTGGCCTGGCCGAGCCGTTCGTCGTACATCCGCCCGGTGACCTTCGGGAACCAGTAGTACAGGCCGCCGAGGAGCGGGAAGACGGCAGCGCCCCAGATCACATAGTGGAAGTGCGCGACGACGTAGTAGGTGTCGGTCACCTGCTGGTCGAACGGCACCGCGGCCAGGGTGATGCCGGACAGCCCGCCGAAGACGAAGAACACGATGAAGCCGACGATGAAGAGCAGCGGGGTGCGGTACTCGGGCCGGCCGGTGACCATCGTCATGCACCAGGCGAAGATCTGGATGCCGCTGGGGATGACGATGACGAGGCTCGCCGCCGCGAAGAAGATCATCGTGATCTCGGGCAGGCCGGTCGCGAACATGTGGTGCACCCAGACGCCGAACCCGATGAACGCGACCAGAAGCTCGGCCAGTGCGACCAGCGGGAATGCGGCCATCCGCCTGCGGGTGAAGGTCGGGATGATGGAGGTCGCGATCCCGAACGCCGGCAGGACGATGATGTAGACCTCGGGGTGGCCGAAGATCCAGAACAGGTCCTGCCACAGGAGCGGGTCGCCGCCCCGGCCGACGTCGAAGAAGTGCAGCCCGAACTTACGATCGAGCTCGAGGAAGACGAGGTCGGTCGTGAGCGCCGGGAGGGCGAAGACGAGTGAGAACGACGTCGCCAGGATCGCAAAGCAGAAGAGCGGAATGCGATTCAGCGACATCCCCGGCGCGCGTAGGCGGGCGATCGTGACCAGGAAGTTGGCGGCCGCGAGGGTCGACGAGATCCCGTTCAGGATGAGGCCGAGCGCGTAGTAGTCGACGCCCGGGCCGGGGCTGTACTTGCGCGATGCGAGCGGGACGTAGTCGAACCACCCGGCGTCGGGCGCGTGCCCGAGGGCCAGCCCGGAGTAGAGCAGCAGGCCGGAGCCGAGGAAGAGCCAGAAGCTGAGGGCGTTCAGCCGCGGGAACGCCATGTCGCGCGCGCCGATCATGAGCGGCACGAGGTAGTTGCCGAACGCGCCGATCGAGAGCGGGATCACGAACAGGAAGATCATCGTGATGCCGTGCATTGTCATCAGCTGGTCGTAAGTGCCCGGGCCGACGACCCGCCGGCCCGGCTCGGCCAGCTGCGTGCGCATGACGAGCGCCTCGGCGCCGCCCGCGGCGAAGAACGCGAGCGACGTCAGGAGGTACAGGATCGCGATCCGCTTGTGATCGGTGGTCGTGAGCCAGCCGGTCAGGCCGGGACGAGCCCGCCAGATCCGGTCGAGTCGCTCGACCCGGTCGCGGGCGACGGTCCCGACAGCCATCAGCGCAGGCCATCCAGGTAGGCCACCAGGGCGTGCCGGGCGGACGCGGGCACCGAGGCGAACCCGGGCATGCGCGCCCCAGGCTTGACCGCCTGTGGGTTGCTGATCCAGTCGAACAACGTCCGCGGGGTGTTCGGGATCGTGAGCGCCGCCAGCGTCCGGCGGCTGCCGAGGTGGGTGAGGTCAGGGCCGATGCGGCCGGACGCCGCCGTGCCCCGGATCGTGTGGCAGTCCTCGCACCCGACGGTCATGAATGTCCGCAGGCCGAGGCTCGCCCGGGCGCCCGTCGGTGCCGCAGCGGGTTGGGCCTGGGCGGTCACCACGCCCGGAAGGCCGCCGGCGGCTGCGACGATCACGTTGAACGCCATCTCGGCGTGACCGACGCCACAGAACTCGGAGCACTGGCCCCGGTAGACGCCGACATCCGGGGCGTCGAGCTCGATCTGGTTGACGCGGCCGGGGATCATGTCGATCTTGCGGTTCAGGCGCGGCACCCAGAAGCTGTGGATCACGTCTGCCGTCGTCGCCCGAACATCCACGGGCACCCCGGCGGGGATGTGGATCTCGTTCGCCGTCACCGCGGCCGTGCCCGGGTAGCGCACCTCCCAGAACCACTGATGGCCGATCACGTCGACCGTGAGCCGGCTCACACCGGTCGGCGGCGCCGAGGTCGCCGGCATCACGTGGATCACGAACCCGAACAGGATCGCGAGCAGCACGATCGGCGCGGCCAAGCCGCCGCCGATGATCACCATGTACGGACCGCGGTCGTCGTGGGACACCTCGTCGCGGCGGCGGCGCACGAATGCGAGCACGAGCAGGACGAGCACGGCGGCGAAGACGACCATGCCGCCGGCGAACATCCCCCACCAGAGCGTGTCGATCTGCCGCGCCGGCTCCGTCGCGGGGTTTGTGACCGCCTGGTCGGTGTTGCACCCCGTCCCGGTGAGCGCCAGCGCGGCGAGCCCCGCCAAGCGTGGAAACCTGCCGACCTGCGACGCCCGTCGGTTCACTTCTCGCGCAGATACCCGCCGCCCCCCGACCGTACTCACGACGGGCTGCGACGCGCCGCGCAAGCCGTCAGCCGGACGAGACCGGGGCCGACCGCGCGGCCTCGAGTGCGGCCTCGAGGTGCGCGCAGAGCTCGGCCGCGTCGGCGTACACGGCGACGCATCCCGCGTCCCGCAGCTCCTGGGCGCCGAAGCCGCCCGAGAGCACGCCGATCGATGCGAACCCCGCCCGCCTCGCCGCCACCGCATCCCATGCCGTGTCCCCGATCACGACGATCTCGGTCGCATCCGGGAGCCGGCCGGCGGCGACGGCGATCACGTCCGGATGCGGCTTCGTGCGGTCGACATCGGCGCCCGTCGTCCACGAGTCGACGCCGCCGCGGACGCCGAGCACGTCGATGTAGTGCTCGACCTCGTCGCGCTTCGCGCTCGACGCGAGCCCGACCCGGCACCCGACCGCACGCAGCCGCTCGAGGAGGTCGCGGGCGCCGGGGAGCGGCCGGATCTCCGCGAGAAGCTCGGCGTAGTGCGCCGACTCGCGCTCACGGATCGCGTCGCCGAGTCGCTCCTCGACCTCCTCGCCGGCGACCGCGGCCACGAGCTGGTCGCCGCCCATGCCGTTGTGGCGGTGAAGGCGCCAGAGCGCGACGTCGACGCCGTTGTCGGCGAACGCGCGTGCCCAGGCGATGGTGTGGTGGTAGCTCGTGTCGACGAGCGTCCCGTCGATGTCGACGATCGCGCCCAGAGCAACGCCGACCTCCGCGCGCCGGCCACGAGTCCAGAGGCTCGCCCGCGGCCGGAGCGGGCTGCCGGGGCGGCGGATCGGACATCAGCCGCCCACGCCGGCCGCCCGCGTCGGTCCGCTCCCAGGCGCGTATGACCACCCGGGCCACCTCGCCGATCTCGTCGCCGCGGCCGAGGAAGTCCGGCACGGTGAACGCCACGTGCGCGTCGTCCGGGCCTTCGAGCTCGACGGCCCGGACATTGTCCGCCCCCCGGATCGAGAGATAGCGCCACTCCGGCGCTCCGGGGACGGCCACGTGGCCGTCCGAGTCGTATGGCGAGTCGCTCATGGCCGGGATGTCGTGTTGCATCGTTGGATCATCGTTCGCGAGCTGCGTGCGCGGCTCGGTCATGCCCGGATGCCCGCGCCCGGCGCGATCGAAACACCGGGACGGGTTCGCCGAGATCAGGTGTGCCTATGCGTCGGTCAGGAAGCTGATCGCGCCGCTCGTCTCGAGCACCGCATAGTGGATGTCGCCGAGGTCGGAGATGTTGTGCTGGCGCGCCTGGGCCGCCAGCTCGCTGACGGTGATCCGCTCCCGTCGCAGGTTGTTGTGGATCGGCCTTCCGTGCTCCACCAGGATCACGGGCTCGCCGTCCATCAGGGTGCTGAACCGGCGCGACCGGTACGCCAGCATGGCGGTCAGCATCGAGAGCAGCGTGATCGTGACGATCACGATCGCCGACCCGGTGACCGAGAAATCGTTCTGCGTGATCCCCTGCTGCAGCAGGTCGCCGAGCACGACCAGCATCACGAGGTCGAACGGCTCGAGCGAGTGGAGCTGCCGGCGGTTGACGACGCGGACGAGCACGATCACCAGCGGGAACAGGACCAGGCAGCGGAGAACGAGATCCATGTCAGGGGAAGATGGTCACCGAGCGGTGGAGGGTGAGCAGCGGCGTGGCGCGGGCGGCGAGCGTGATCTGGACGCCTCGCTGCCACGCGACGGTCGGTGGGTTCACCGACCACTCGAACCAGACGGTCATCCGCCGGCCGGCCGGGAGCGTGGGGAACGTGAAGACGACTCCCGGCCCCGCCGACGCCTGCGACATGGGCGAGGGCTGCACCGAGTTGAGCGTCACGCCGTCGAACCACCCGCCGCTGAGCGTGAGCGACGGCCGGGCCAGCGTCCGCCCTGCAGTCAGGTCGACGCGCGTCTGGAAGATCAGCCCTTCCCGCAGCCGCGAGGGCGTCGACACGGTCATGCTCGCGTTCGCCGTCGCGGCTCGGGATGTCGACGGCTGCTGCCCGAACTGGTTCGCCGCTGCCAGCAGCACGAATACGACCAACACGGCCGTCACCGCGCGCCGGCCCCAGTGCTCGCGGCGGCCGACGAGATCTCGGTGGCGGGCAAGCTCGAGCTCGGCAAGCGGCTCGTCCCGATCAGGCGTCATCATCCGTAGTATCTGCACGCCTCCGGACGTGTCGTTGGTGTCAGCGGCGGGTCCCGGCCTGGCCCCCGGCGAAGCCTGCACCGGACGTTCGGCCAGTCGGCGCTGACGCCCGGCCGGGACCCGCGCTTCACCCTGTCGCCTACCCCCGGCTCGGCTCGTCCCAAACGCTCGATCGTTCCGAGTGCGCATCGTCGATCGCCACGGCGGCCGCGAGGTGGGAGAGGTGCGTGAGCGCCTGCGGGAAGTTGCCGAGCATCCGCTGGTGCCGTGGGTCGTACTCCTCCGCATAGAGGCCGAGGTCGTTCGCCGTCGCCGTCGCCCGCTCGAACGCCTGCGTCGCCTCCTCGACCCGCCCCTGCCCGGCGAGGTTCTCGGCCAGCCAGAACGTGCACGCGAGGAACGTGCCCTCGCGCCCGCGCAGGCCGTCGGCGGCGCTGTAGCGGCGGATGAGTCCGTCCTCGGAGAGGTCGGCGACGATCGCGTCGACCGTGCCGACCATGCGCTCGTCGTCCACCGCGACGAACCCGGTGTGGGGGAGTAGCAGGAGCGCCGCGTCGACCTCCGTCGAGCCGAGCGAGCGCCGGAACCTGCCCCGGCGGTGGTCGAAGCCGCGGCGATCGACGGCGCGGGCGATGCGGTCGCGGTCGCGCCGCCATCGCCGGACCGGCGCTCGCCGGAGGCATTCGTCGGCCAGGGCCAGCGCCCGGTCAAGCGCCGCCCAGCACATCACCGTCGAGTGCACGAACTGCTGGGGGCGGTCGCGGAGCTCCCAGATACCCGCGTCGGGCTTGTCCCAGCGGGCCGCGGCGGCGTCTGCGAGGTCGCAGACGAAGCGCCAGGTGTCGTCGTCGGGCGAGTGGCCGCGGCGGTGCCAGCGCCAGGCGAGGAGGACGAGCTCGCCGAGCACGTCGTTCTGCCGCTGCCCGGCGGCGGCGTTCCCGGCGCGCACGGGCCGCGATCCGCAGTGGCCGGCCAGGTCGAGCTCGAACTCATTCAGACGCCGCTCACCGCCGACGCCGTAGGCGATCTGGAGGTCGTCGACATGGCCTGCCGCGCTGCGCTGAACGAACCGGCGGAAGGCGTCGGCGGCATCGTCGAATCCGACCTCCGCGAGCGCCCGCGCGGCAAGCGTCGAGTCGCGGATCCAGGAGTAGCGGTAGTCCCAGTTGCGACTGCCGCCCTCGGTCTCCGGAAGAGACGTCGTCGCGGCAGCAGCGATCGCCCCGGTCGCGCTTGCCCGGAGTCCGTGGAGCACGACGACCGACCGCCGCAACGCCTCGGGGTCGGCCGGATGGGCCGGAAGAGCCGCCCCCCGCAGCGAGCGGCGCCACGATCGCACCGTCTGGTCGAGCAGCGCCTCGAGCGTCGCAGCCCCGACCTCGGTGCGGTCGCCGTCGAGCTCGTGCGGCGGCAGGTACCGCAGCGAGAACCCGGCCTGTCGGCCCGCGGTCACGGTGAAGCTCGCGCGGAGGCTGTGGTCGCCCGCTGCCTCGAGCGGCACGTCAGACCAGATGGCCAGGCCGTCGTTCCCGCCGATCGCGGAATGGCGGTCGATCGCGTCGCGACGGATCCACGGCCGCACCTCGCCGTAGTCGAAGCGCGGCGCGATGTCGACCTCCATGCGCACCTTCCCGCGAATCCCTTTCACGATGCGCACGAGGTGGCCGCCGCCGACCGCGGTGCCGTCGCGCCCCAGGGCGAGAAAGTCGGTCGTCTCGACCTCGCCGCTTCTGGTGCGAAACGTCGTGCGCAGGACGAGCGTGTCCCGGATATACGCCCAGGAGGACTCGGCTGCGGCCGTGGGTGCCAGGCGCATGTGCCCGCCGCGCTCGGCATCGAGGAGCGCGCCAAAGGCGCTTCCGGAGTCGATGCGTGGCACGCACCACCAGTCGACCGTGCCCGAACGCGCCACGAGGCACGTGGTGCGGCGATCGCTCAGGAACGCATGGTCGGCGATCCGTTCCTCGGCTGCGGCCACCGCGTATCAGAGGCTCGGCCGCGGGGCGCCCGGATCGGGATCCGGCGGGAGCTCTGGGGGGGGCGGAGGCGGCGTCGCGGGGTCGGGTGGACCGGGCCGCGGGGGCGCCGGAGTCGGTGGCGCCGGAGGCGGCTCCGGATCTCGACGGTCACGCGGCCCCACCCGGCTACTTCCGCGCGTCGACGGCGTGCTGGAGCTGAGCTTTGTTCATCTTCGAGCGGCCGCGGATGCCGCGCTGACGGGCCTCGTTGTAGAGCTGCGCCCTCGTCCGGCCGCGTGGGCCGGAGCGTCCCGAGCGCACGCCGCCGCGATGCGAGGACGTCACGTCGTTCGTCGAGCTCGCAGACGCGGTGCGCGACTGGCCGCGTTGGGCGCGCTCCTTGTTGATGGTCCGGGCGGCGATCTCCTTCGCCCGCTTCTGCGGCGCGCCAGACTCGCGTTCGCTCTCGACGATGTGCTGGTACTTGCGCTCCTGCTTCTCGGTCCATTCGACCGGCATATCGAACACCTCCGTTCCCGGAGTCAATTCCCGCGGGGCTCGCCGGGTGAAACCTTCCTCGTTTCGCCGCGGCGGCACGCCGGGAGAGCTGTCAACTCCGCCTCAAAGAGTCCGCGACGACCACAACACGGCCGCCAGGATGACACTCGTCAGACTGACGACGAGGCCGATGATCCATGCGGAGACCGATTGGGTGCCCATGACGGCGGCGATGGCGACGCAGATCCCGACCACTCCCGCGGTGGCGACAAGACGAACGAACGCGGACTCGGCGTACGTTCGCGGCCGTGTTCGCCGCTCGAGAAACGGCTCGGCGGGCGGATCGAGGGGCGCCTTGTACGTTGGCGGTTCCTCTGTTCCCGTCCCGGAATCCGCGTCATGGATCTCTCCCGGGTCGGGTTCCCTCGTTGAATCGTCGGTCACACAAACCCCTTCAGGTCGAGGAACGTCAGGTACCCGACGGACCGCGAGAGCAATCGTGTCCGAGTCAGGTGTCACCCGCGTCCGACCCGGCCGTTCCGGCGACGCCGCCGGGACGCCAGGCGTCGAAGTCAGGACGCTGTCGCCGGGTCGGCGCGGTGCGTTCTCCGTCGGTAGACCACGAACATCGCCGCGATTGCCGTGGTGGTGATCAGGCCGGAGATCACGAGCGATGCAAGCGGGTAGTCGGCAACCGTCGTTGCGACCTTGTAGGCCAGCGCACACGTGTAGACGGACCACAACACGGCGCCGATCGCTGACCAGAACAGGAACCGCCGGTAGCGGATCGGGGAGAGTCCCATCGTCGCGTTGACGGCAAAGCGCATCCCGGGGACGTATCGCCCCCCGACGATCAGGAGGCCGGGCGAAGACTCGAGGAGCTCCCAACCGGTGCGGATCTCGGGGTTCGCCAGCGCCTTCTCGAGCTGCGGTTGGATCCTGGCCGCGTTCGCGCGCGTGATCCAGAAGAGGGCCGAGTCGCCGACGAGTGCGCCGAGCGCACCGACGAACATCACCCGACCGAGCTCGAGCTCTCCTCCGTGCGCAGCAAGCGTCGACGCGGCGTTCAAGGTCGTCTCGCCCGGGAAGATCGGCACCACCGCATCGAGCGCGACCAACGCGAAGCTCGTGAAGTAGACCCAGCCGTCGGACTGGTCGCGCAGCCAGCTCTGGAGCTCACCCTGCTCCAGCAGCTGGATGACGATGATCGCCCCGAGGAGCAGCGCGAAGCAGGCCAAGGACACGGCCACGAGGTGTCGGTGCCAGAACGACGGTTTCGGGTCTTCGACTGGGCGCGCCATGAGAGCGGCTATTCGCGGTAGACCGGGCGTGTCCCGCCGGCGGGCCGCAGCGATGAGTTCCGGCGGCGTGATGAGTCACCCTCTAGCATCGAGACCAATCGGGGGGTGGGGCGTGCGAACGATCGTGGTGTACGAGTTGTTGTCCCTGGACGGGGTCGCCGAGGACCCGGATACCTTCGTCGCCGACTGGGACGACGCGATGGACGCCAACCTGGCCGCGCTGATCGCGACCCAGGACGCCGTGATCCTCGGCCGCCGGAGCTACACCGAGTGGGCGCGGTTCTGGCCGAGCAGTCAGATCCAGCCGTTCGCGACATTCATCAACGGGGTCACGAAATACGTCGCGACCTCGACACCGCTTGACGAGGATTGGGCCAATGCGACGGCGCTCGACGGCGGGCTGGTCGAATTCGTCCGGGAGCTCAAGCAGGGCCGCGGAGGCGATGTCGGCGTCCACGCCAGCATCTCGGTCGCGCAGACGCTGCTCGCCGCGGACGTCGTCGACGAGCTGCGGCTCGTGATCGCGCCGAGGACCGCCGGCCGGGGACGGCGACTGCTCGACGGCCTGCCGCCGATCGAGCTCGAATCGATCCGAAGCGAGGTCTCGCCGACCGGCTATCTGCTCGTCGACTATCGCGTCCTTCGGTAGCGCCTGCCGTGTGCGAACATCTGTTCGGTGACCAGCCAGGGGCACGCATACACGCGGTTCCGACGCGCGCTCAAGTCGGGGAACGCGCACGTGGCCCTGGCCGCGGCTGCGGAGCTGCGCCAGGTCGGCCTCGCGGACGCGCTGTCGCTGCTCTTCGTGATCCGTGAGGACAGGCCGGTCCTCTACGACAAGGCCGCCGTGCGCTGGTTCGCGAAGTACGCGGCGGAAGACCGCTACCTGCTCCTGCGCGATGCCCGCGAGCTCATCGACCTGCTCGACGGGGTCGGCCGGCACGACCAGGTGGCTGTCGTCAGGCTCGAGCGATGGCTCAGGGCGCGCGGGTACGACGACGAGGCGGGCCGGGTCGCGTGACGCCCCGTATGCTGGAACGGTGGTGACCCCCAGCCGTGGACGGCGCGGGTGCGCGCGGACGATCAAGCAGATCGAGGCGCAGAGTGGGCAGGGCGAGCTCCTCGGCTTCGCTGACGCCGACGGCGCCGGCAAGGGGATCCGAAGGAGTTCCGCCAGGCTGTCGCGGCCGTGTGCCAGGCCGCGACCGGGTGACGCCGGGCGGCGCTCTCCAGTCGGGCGCCAACGCCCGAGTGACATCCTTACTCGTGATGCACACCCATCCTGTACTCGACCCCGGAATCGTGTGGGTGCGACGGGACTGCATCCGATGGGGCGACCGCGGCCCGTACCACTGGACGGCGGGATGCATCGAGGGGCGCGCGCTGGTCGAGCTCGACCGTGCCCGGGCGGAGCGGATGGGGAACCTGCGCCCGTGCAAGCTGTGCATGTCCCGCGCCCGCAAGGGCGGCAGCCGGCCGGCATCGGCCCGGTGCGCGTCCGGGTCATAGCCGCCCTGCTCTGCGCCGACATCGCCTGGCAGGCATCGTCAAGGGGCATACCGTCAGGCCCGTCCGAGGGATGCAAGCCGGTTCGAGCAGATCCGATACAGAACCAACCAGAACATCTCAAGTCCATCCCACACCAGTGAGAGGATCGGATGCGTCTTACCACAATGCTCGTACTGGCCACGGCCGCCGTCGCGACGTTCGCGCCGGCCGCCTCCGCCGCCATCACCGCACCGCCCGACTGGGGTCAGGCAGGCCCTGACCCGTCGATGACCCATCAGGGCACCTTCGCCGGAGGCTGCTTCGCCGCAGCACAGCGGCCACACCGCTCGTTCCCCAACCGGGGCACGGTCGTCGCCGGCGGCGTGTGGTGCTTCCAGCGCGCGCGCAGCGTGAGCGTGCTCACCTGCACCGACGTCTACGCCCCCAACGACGTGTGGTCGGTCAGCGGCCTCGTCGACGGGTGGTCGTGGCGGCCGCTCTCGTGCTCGGCCGCACCCGACGGCACCGGCGTCCACGGTGCGGGTGCGCGCAACCTCGTGCCCGCGTGCTCCACCGCATTTCAGTGGTGGCCCAGCAACCCGGAGATCCGCACGGAGGTCGTCACGCAGTTCACGAACGCGAGGGGCCAGTCGTTCCAGACGGTGAACTACTCGCGGCCCGTGACGTTCACGTTCCCCGCCTGCTCGTCGGGTGGCGGAGGGTATACCGGCCCGGTCTGAGCCGATCTGCGGTTCGCCGCGCGTACGCGGTGGGCGGGGCGCGATCCCCGCCCACCGCACGTCACGCAGGGGCGTCGGCCCATCGCGGACGTGGGCGGATGAGGCGGTGCTCCAGATCACCTGGCGGCGAGCCTCTCGCCCGCGAAGGACTAGTCTGCCGCCGCTGATGCCGGAGCAGACGATCACCCTGGGCGACACCGAGATCACGCGCCTCGGGATGGGCTCGAACCGCCTCGAGCACACGCCGCAGAACATCGAGTTCGTGCGCGCCGCCGTCGCGGCCGGTCTCACCCACATCGACACCGCCTACCTGTACACGTCGGGTGCAAGCGAGCGGACCCTCGGGGCGGCGCTCGACCTGCCCCGCGACGGGCTCATCGTCGCCACCAAGGGCGGGTACCGCGAGGGCGAGGGCAAGCCCGACGTCCTGCGGGCGCAGATCGACGAGAGCCTGCGCCGCCTTCAGACCGAGGTCATCGACCTCTACTACCTGCACCGCGTCCACCCGGACACGCCGCTCGAGGATTCGATGGCCGTGATCGCCGAGGCCCGTGCCGCCGGCAAGATCCGCCACGTCGGCATCTCCGAGGTCGGCGTCGAGCAGATCGAGCGCGCCCGAGCGGTCGTCCCGATCGCTGCCGTCCAGAACCTCTACAACCTGACCGAGCGCGGGCACGACGACGTCATCGACCACTGCACCGAGCAGGGCATCGTCTTCGTGCCCTACTTCCCGCTGCGCGGCAAGGACGCGCCGGCCGTCTCCGAGGTCGCGGCACGCCACGGGAAGACGGCCAGCCAGATCGTCCTCGCGTGGCTGCTGCACCGCTCGCCGGCGGTGCTGCCGATCCCCGGCACGCTCTCGATCGACCACCTCCGCGACAACCTGGCGGTGCTCGAGATCGACCTCTCGCAGGCCGAGGTCGACGCGCTCGGCCCGCGCTGACCCCCGGCGCCTAGGTCGCGCCGGCGCCCTCGCTCATCCGGGCCGTGTCGATCCCGGCGGTCAGATCGTCGTACACCGGCAGGGCGTCGGTCAGGCGCACGAGGTCGGCCAGGCGCCGCGCCGCCGACCCCGGTGGCGCGACCGCGAGCACGGTGGCCCCGGCCTCCACGCACTCCAGCAGCGCGCCGACGACCGTGCTGTCGATGAAGCCCGCGGCCGACAGGTCGACGACGATCGGGCCGCCCGCGGCGCGGACGTGCCCGAGCTGCTCGCGAAGGCTCGGCTGGGTGGCGATGTCGTGCTCGCCGTGGAGCGAGAGGAGCCATACGCCTGCGCGGCTCTCGACGTCGATGCGGCTGTCCGGGAGATCCGGCACGCCGGGTTCGCTCATGGGAGACCATCCGTTCCGTCCCCCTCGCGAAATGCGCGTGCTCCGCCCGCCGGCGAGCCAGGTTGGTGACGGGGACCTGGAACGGCCGGCGGCGGGAGCAGGGTAGCAGCGTGAGCTCGGTTACATAGGCACGGCAAAGGGGTAGGCTGACCGCACATGAGCGACGCTCCGATCGCGTGCAGGTTTCCGGGCTGCCGGCAGGAGGCCGTGGTGCCGGTCCTGCCGACGGGCGAGGAGGGCCTCGCTCTGTGCCCCGAGCACCGCGACCTGCTGCTCGACGATTCCGAGGAGTTCCGCCGCCTGTGGGGGGCCCTCGACCCGCGCCCCCAGGGCGGTGCTCCGCCCTATCTGCAGGACCGCGCCGCCGAGTGATCGGCCCAGCGGGGTTTCGCGAGACGGGCTCCCGGGAACGGCCATGGCATGGTGAGAGGATGGGCAGAGATCGAATCGGACCTTCTGCACGTGCGGCTGGATGCGGTCCCGGACAGCGTCCCCGAAGCACGCCTGCGGGTGCGGACCTGGTGCGAGCAGACCGGGCTCTGCGAGCGCACGCAGGACGATCTCCTGCTCGCGGTGACGGAGGCGGCATCCAACGTCGTCGTCCACGCCTATCCCGACGGCCGGGATGGCGGCTTCTCGCTCGACCTGCACCGTGACGCGAGAGCCGTCGTCGTCGAGATCTCCGACGAGGGCGTCGGCCCGTCGGGCGCGGCCCCGTCGAGCGGAGGCGGGCTCGGCCTGGAGATCATCGGCCGCATGTTCCCGGGCTTCACGCTCGTCGAGTCCGAGCCAGGCACGCGCGTGACCATCCGCGCGTCGGCCGCCTGATCGACGCCGGACCGGGCAGGGTTGACGGTTTCTGCGATGATGCCGCCGTGGAGCACGAGCGGGAGCAGGAACGAGAGCTGCGACGCTGGGCCGTGAGCCTCGCCGGCGCGGGCGAGGCGGATCGGCGGGCCATGGGCAAGGCGATCCTGATGCTGCTCGAGCGGATCGACTCGCTGCGGGCCGAGCTCGCGCGCCGGCCTGCCGAGGCCGCGGTCGTGGCGGCGGAGCCCGAGCCGGTGGCGGAGGCCGAGCCGGAGCCGTTTCCCGAGGACGACCCGGACGCCGAGGACACCATGGTGGTCGGGCTGCGCGAGCGCCTGCGGGCGGTCACCCACCGCAGCCGCGATTGACCTGGTGGCTCCGAGCGACCCACGCGCCGCCCGGAGCCCAGTCGCGCCGAGCCGTCGCGTGGTACTCCTCTGGCTGGGCCGCGCACGTGTCGAGCGAGCCCCCTCCGGCGGGCAACCGCGGCTCCCCCGACGAGGCCGGGATTCCCGTCGGCGCCCGGTTTCTAACCCGCGACCGTAGATTCCGCACATGAGCCACGGCCGGAGGATCGTCTGCCTGACCGGTGTGGGCGGCTCCGCATCGGAGTGGAATGCCGCGTCGCCGGCCCTCGGCCGCGTCGCCACGACGCCGCCCCCGAGCGGCCGGATGGTGCTCGTCGGCCACTCGCAGGGCGGCGTGCGCGCCCTGCAGATCGCGGTCCGCGAGCCGGAGCGGGTCGATGCCGTCGTGCTCACGAGCAGCTTCTTCCCGCCGGCCCGGGCGGGCCGCTCGCTCGGTGTGGCGGCGCTCGACTTCGCCCGCCACCGCGCGGCGTACGCCCGCGAGGTCGTCGCCCGGGGCCGGCGGCCGAGCCCGACCCGCCGGGGAGCCGGGCAGCTGCGCTCGATGCTCCCGCTCGCCGTGCGGCCCGCGCGCTACCACGCGCTGGCCGGCGCCGTTCGCTGTCCCGTCCTCGCCGTCCACGGCGAAGCCGACCACCTGGTGCCGGTCGCGTTCGCGCGGGCGGCCTGCGCCCGCCACCCGGACTGGACGTACCGCGAGCTGGCCCGTGCCGGTCATCACCCCCACCGCGACCGGGCGCCGGAGTGGGTCGCGGTCGTCGGTCCGTGGCTCGACGGCCTGCTCGCCCCCGCGGACGGCCGGTAGGGTTGGCGGCATGACCGATTCGCACCGCCTTCAGCCCAACCGCCCCGAGGAGACCAGCTACGCCGGGGTCGGAGTCACCTTCGGCCGCGTCCCGCTCGCGCTCGACCCGGCCGGCCTCGCCGGCGCGGACGTCGCGGTGCTCGGCGCGCCGTTCGACGAGGGCGTGTCGTACCGTCCCGGGACGCGCTTCGGCCCGCGTGCGATCCGGATGGCCGAGGACGTCGCCTTCCCGATCGACCGCCCGCACATGGAGCTCGGCATCGACCCGTACGCGGAGCTCGACATCGTCGACTACGGCGACATCGAGGTGCGCCCCTCCGACCTGGGTCGGTCGCACACGCTGCTGCAGAAGGGCGTCTCCGAGATCCTGGCCGCAGGCGCGATCCCGATCGTGCTCGGCGGCGACCATTCCCTGTCGATGCCGGTGCTCGCCGCCCTGGCGGAGCGCTTCGGGGCGGACGGCTTCTCGGTCATCCACTTCGACACGCATGCAGACACGGGCGACTACGAGGGCGAGGCCCCGCACGGCACGCCGTTCCACCACGCCGTCCGCGACGGCCACCTCGACGGGCACAACATCGTCCAGGTGGGGCTGCGGGGCGCATGGCCCTTCCCCGAGGACTTCGAGTGGATGCGGACATCCGGGTTCCGCTGGCACACGATGGGCGAGATCGTCGAGCGCGGCATCGCCGCCGTGACCAGGGACGCGATCGCCCACGCCCGCTCGCGCGCGCCCCGCACCTACCTCACCGTCGACATCGACGTCCTCGACCCGGCGTTTGCGCCGGGCACAGGCACGGCCGAGCCAGGCGGCCTGATGACGCGCGAGCTGCTCTGGGCCGTGCGCACCGTCTCGTCGCAGGTCGACCTGTGCGCGATGGACATGGTCGAGGTGTCGCCGCCGTACGACCCGACGGGGATCACCGCCATGGCCGGTCACCGCGTCGTGCTCGAGACGCTGTCGGGCATCGCGCTTCGCAAGAGCGGCCGGGACGCGAGGCCGGAGCGGCCCTGAAACTTCGGTAAGGTGGTCAGATGGCTGGGTACGCCGAGACGTACCGCCGGTGGCAGCGGGACCCGGAAGGGTTCTGGCTGGGGCTCGCGGCCGCCGTGGAGTGGGAGCGCGAGCCGGGCGTGGCGCTGGACGCGAGCGGCGCACCGCTCTACCGCTGGTTTCCGGACGGCCGCCTCAACCTGTGCTTCAACCTGCTCGACCGCCACGTCCGCGACGGTCGCGGCGAGCAGGCCGCGCTGATCTACGACAGCCCGGTCAGCGGGCGGGTACGCCGGTACACCTACCGGGAGCTCACCGACGAGACCGCGCGGGTGGCGGGAGCGTTCGCGCGCCTGGGGGTCGGGAAGGGCGACCGGGTGATCATCTACATGCCGATGGTGCCCGAGGCGGTCATGGCGATGATGGCCTGCGCGCGGCTCGGGGCCGTCCACTCGGTGGTGTTCGGCGGGTTCGCAGCCAACGAGCTCGCATCACGCATCGAGGACTGCCGGCCCAAGCTGATCGTGGCGGCATCCTGCGGGATCGAGCCCTCCCGGATCGTCGAATACGGGCCGCTCCTGAACCGCGCTCTCGAGATCGCCGGCGAGGACGAACCCCGCTGCGTCATCCTGCAGCGCCCCCAGCACGAGGCCGAGCTGGTCGAGGGCCGCGACATCTCCTGGGAGCATGCGCTGGACGGAGCGGAGCCGGCCGAGTGCGTTTCCGTCGACGCGACCGATCCGCTGTACATCCTCTACACGTCGGGCACGACCGGCGTGCCGAAGGGCATCGTCCGCGACACGGGCGGATACGCCGTGGCGCTCCAGTGGTCGATGTCGGCGATCTACGGCGCCGAGCCGGGGGACGTGTACTGGGCGGCGTCGGACATCGGCTGGGTCGTCGGCCACTCCTACATCGTGTACGGGCCGCTACTGCAGGGCTGCACGACCGTCCTCTATGAGGGCAAGCCCGTCGGCACGCCCGACGCCGGCGCGTTCTGGCGTGTCTGCGCGGACCACGGCGTGGACGTGTTGTTCACCGCCCCGACGGCGATCAGGGCGATCAAGCGGGACGACCCGCGCGGCGAGCGCGTGCACGACCACGACCTGTCACGGCTGCGCACCCTGTTCCTGGCCGGCGAGCGGTGCGATCCCGACACCCTGGCCTGGGCCGAGCGCAGCCTGGGCCGGCCCGTGATCGACCACTGGTGGCAGACCGAGACCGGCTGGGCGATCGCGGCAAACTGCATCGGGATCGAACGCCTGCCGGTGCGCCCCGGATCCTCCGCGATGGCGGTGCCGGGCTACGACCTGCGTGTGCTCGACGAGCAGGGCGAGCAGGCGGCCGCGGGGGAGATCGGCTCGCTCTGCGTGAAGCTGCCGTTGCCGCCCGGTTGCAGCCCCACGCTGTGGGGCAGCGACCAGCGCTGGGTCGACGCCTACCTGTCGCAGTACGACGGCTACTACCTGACCGCCGACGCGGGGTACATCGACGACGACGGCTACGTCTACGTCATGAGCCGGACCGACGACGTCATCAACACCGCCGGGCACCGGCTCTCCACCGGCGCGATCGAGGAGGTGCTGGCCGCCCACCCGGATGTCGCCGAGTGCGCCGTCGTCGGGATCGCGGACGACCTCAAGGGCCAGGTGCCGATCGGCCTCGCCGTCCTCAAGGCGGGCGTCGAGCGAGACCACTCCGAGATCGCCGCAGAGCTGATCGCCCGCGTCCGCGACGAGATCGGCCCCGTGGCGTCCTTCAAGCTCGCCCGGATCGTGAACGGGCTCCCGAAGACCCGCTCCGGCAAGATCCTGCGCGGCACGATCCGCAAGATGGCCGACGGCGACGAGTGGCGCATGCCCGCCACGATCGAGGATGCGACGGTGCTCGACGACCTCGGCAAGGTGCTGGCCGGTCTGGGCCGTGCGCCGTCGACCTAGGACGCCGGCGGCTGAGCCGCACCCGCGGCGTGGCACTCGGCGTCGATGCAGAGCCGGTTGCGGTCGCGGTCGAAGCACATGAGCCCGACATACGTGCGGCCGTCGTCGCCCAGCACCACTACTCGGCGGCCGTCGTCCTCGCCCAGCGCGGCGACGACGTCGGCGACGCGAGCGGATGCGACCGCGGTCGGCGGCTGCGCCGTCGCGTGGCCGGCGATCGCCGCGGCGTCGTCGGCGCCCTCCAGGTCGTCGCGGCCGACCGCGCCGGCATAGGCGCCGCCGGCGAGCAGCGGGATCAGCCGCACCGAGGCGGACGCGAAGATCGCCCGGCCGTCTGCCACGGTCGCGTCGGCCGGGAGCTCCTTGCCGCGAACGGTGACGACCTCGCCGGCGGTGCGGTCGAGGAGGTCGGCTAGGTGTCTGTTGACGGTGCTGCTCACCGGGATCTGCTCCGGCGCCGGGGGCGCCGCTAGCTGACCCGGAGTGTACTGGCGGGCGAGAAGCCGGAAGCCTTCTTGATCGCCTTGTCGCGCAGTCGCGCGCGCAGCTGATAGGTGCCCGTGCGGGCCGGCGTGAACGTCACGAAGGTCGTCGCGACGTCGGTCATGAGCTACGCCCACTTGCTCGTGCCGGGCCGGAGCACCTCGATGTCGGCGACCCAGCCGCGCTTGTGTGTGCTCGCGACCTGGAACGAGGTCGCGGCGTTCACGCGCGCCGCCTTCGGCACGTTGCACATCTTCACCTGGACGACGCCCTTCTGGGACGTGTTCACCGTCGAGTGGTACGGGAACGACCCCGCCGACCAGAACGTGAACGAGTAGGCGCCGGACGACTTGACCAGCGACCTCAGCAGCGGAAGGCCGCCGGTCGAGGTGACCGACGCGCCGGCGCCGTTCCAGTGCCAGTGCACCGTGCTGCCGGGGGTGCTCGTCGTCCGCGTGGCGGGCGAGAAGCCGCCACCCATCACGAGGATGGTCGGGACGATCTCGGCCACGCAGGGCGGCGGCAGGATCGCCGGCGCCGGCGATCGAGCCGGAGCTGCGACAGCCGCCGGAGCGACGAGGAGCCCGATGGCGACGATGGCTGCGAGGCTCACGCCCCGTGTAGGGGTGAGAAACATCCGTCTCACCGTAGGCGGCACCCCGGGGGTTGTCCCTGGACACGCGAACGGCCCCCGCCCGGAGGCGAGGGCCGTTCGCGTGGGGCGTCTACTGGACGAGGCGCGAGGAGCCGCCGGCGAGGTCCGACGCGATCCGCTGGAAGATGCCGGTCAGCGAGGTCGGGTTGGGGACGTCGTAGAAGTACGACGGGTCGGTCGCCATGTTCTCGATCGCGCGCTCGGCGCCGGGATCGGGGTTCTCCAGGTACTTGGAGTTGCTGAAGTCCGCTGCCGTGAGCGTGTAGCCGCCGATCGTCGCGCCCGGCGATGCGTAGCAGTCGTCGCCGTTGGCCGTGTACGCGATCGAGTAGACGAGCACGTCCGTCGCCTTGGCGACGCCGGCGCTCGTCGCGCCCTGGCCGCACGGGTTCGTCAGGTACGGAGAGGATCCGGGCAGGAAGTTCGGGCCGACGTTCGCCGCGCCGTCCGACAGGATGATGATGGCCTTCTGGGCGGTCGGGCGGCCGTCGGTCTGGAGCTCCTGATAGGCCGCATCCATCGCCTCTGCGTAGGCGGTGTTCCCGCCGGGCTGGACACAGTTGACCGTCGAGATGAGCGGGGACGAGCCGACGAGGTTGCCCGTGGTCGTGGCGTAGGCGTTCGACAGTGGCACGACCGTGTACGCCGCGCCGCGCAGGTTGTAGGTGCCACCCCTGTCGCTGTTGGTGAAGTACGGCGACACGTTCTGGCATGCGGCGCCCGTCGACGGCGCCGGCGGAAGCACCGCCAGGCCGACGTTGTCCACCGATGGATCCATGGTCGAGAGAAACGCCATGATCCCGGCCTTCGCCTGGGGCATCTTCGAGCTCGCGCTCATCGATCCGGTGCGGTCGAGCACGATCATCACGTCGAGCGGGAGGCCGCCGCACGGCGAGCACGCCTGGGCGTGGGCCTTGAGCGTGATCGTGTCGAAGCCGAGCAGCTTCAGCAGGTACGTCGGCACCTTGGCGGTCTCGTCGACCGTCACGGTGTTCGGCTGCCCGAGGGTGCAGTTGTATCCGGCCTGGGCCTCGCAGTCGACGTTCACGTTCTCGGAGACGTTCGACGCGGGCACGCCCGGGATCGGGTTCTTGCCGCCGGCCTGCGAGCCGTACCGGACGGCTGCGGCCGTCGCGTTGCCCACGTTGGCCGGGTAGTCCAACGTCAGCTCGCCGGCGCCGCCGGCAGCGGCCGCGTCGGCCGACGCCTGGAGCGCGTGTTGGACGCGATACGCGTTGCCGAGGTCGATCACCAGGCCCGCGAAGATCAGGATCGTGAACATGAAGACCACGACGAGCGGGAGCGTCTGGCCGAGCTGGCTCGACCGCGCACCGCGGGTGCGGGGGACCACGGGTAGGCTGCGCCGCGCAGCCGAACTGCGTAGAGAGGGGGCCATCTGCTCGCCTTCGCTCCGGGGGTGGATTGACCCCGCCCGACGCCCGGGGGGGAGGGCGGTGGGGCGGAGTGGCTATAGAGCGAGAGTCCGTGTCTCGGCGGGTGGCCTCAATCCCCCAAACGAAGGATTTCTTGCCAGCATCTTCCAGTGGCGGTCGAACGGGGGGGCCTGGCCCCGGGTGGGGCCAGGCCCCCGCCGCGCAGGCGATCAGCCCGTCGGCATCGGAGCCGACGCGTCGTTCTGCCAGAGGCCGAACTCGTTGCCGTGCGGGTCGGTGCACGTTGCGAACCAGCCCATCTCCGGCACGGACATGCCGTCGCTGGCGGTGCCGCCGAGCTCCTTCACGCGAGCGGCGCCCGCGTTGATGTCGTCGACGCTGAAGTACGGCCGCGTCCCCCGCTTGCCGGGCTCCATGTTCGTGATCGCGCCGCCCGTCTGCTTGCTGATGCGCGTCATGTGGTACTCCGACGGGCCGGGGAACGACTGGAACTGCCACCCGAACAGCGCGCCCCAGAACTTCTGGCTCGCGCCGGTGTCGTCGGCGGGGATCTCGATGTGCACGATTTCGCCGGGCATCCCTCTCCTCTCCAAAGTGTCCGGCGGGCAGCGGCCCGCCGTGGTGGACACTATGACCCCGGCGGATGAGAATCTTCATCGCATCCGGTCGCGGAACCGCCGCCACCGCGACGGCGGCCGCGGCTGCGTCACCAGCCACTCGTCGCGGAGCGGCAGCCGGCCCTGGTCGCGTGCGGCGAGCACGCACTCCGTGTGCGCGTGCCGGCGGCGGTCGGCGTCGCCCTCGGGCGCGATCAGCATGTGGTCGGCCATGGCGTGCAGCCGGTAGCCGCAGAACGGGCAGCGGTACGTCGCCGCCTTCCGGCTGCGGGCGGGGCGGACCGTCCACCAGCGCGCCTTGTCGAGCTTCGCCATGCCCGCATGATGGCCCACGGCGCGAGCTAGCATCGCTTCGATGCCGTCATCAGCCGACACCGCCGCGCCGGATGCCGAGGCCGCGCGGCTCTACGCCCTCGACCCGGAGGAGTTCGTCGCCGCCCGCGACGCGGCCGTGAAGGTGCTGCGCGGCGACGGGAAGCGGTCCGAGGCTGCCGCGGTCGCGAAGCTGCGCAAGCCGAGCGTCGCCGCCTGGGTCGTGAACCGGCTCGCCCGCGACGAGGCCGGTCTGCTCGAGGCGCTGCTGGACGCCGGGGCGAAGCTGCGCGAGGTGCAGCTTGCGGGCGCCGCTGCTCCCGATCTTCGCGCCGCCATCGCGGCCGAGGCGAAGGCGCTCGACGCGCTCATGCGACCGGCGGTGAGGATCGCCGGGCGGTCCGGGGCGGGCCGCGAGACCGCGCTCGCACGCGCGCGCGACACGCTGCATGCCGCCGCACTCGATCCCGGCCTGGCCGACGAGGTGCGGCGCGGGGTGGTCGTGCGCGAGCAGCAGGCGATCGGCTTCCCGCTCGGCGCGGCGCTGCCGGAGCGCCCACCCCGGCCGGCCACCAGGACCGCGAAACGGAAGGCGGCGGCCGAGCCGGAGCCGGCGCCGATCCGCGACGAGGTCGCCGAGAAGCGGCTCGAGCGGGCGGCCGCCGCGGCAGCTGCGGCCGGCGAGAAGCTCGACCGGGCCGAGGACGGCCTCGAGCGCGCGTCCGAGGAACTCGCTTCCGCGAAGGCCGAGCTCGCCCGGGCGCAACGGGCGCTCAAGGCGGCCGAGACGCGGGCCGAGGGCGCCGAGCGCGCGGCGGCGGCCGCCGACCGCGCCCGCGGGGCCGCGCAGAGGAAGGCCGACGAGGCGGCCGCCCGCCACCGCGAGCTGGGCGGTCCGTAGTGGTCGTCCACCTGCTCGACGGCACCTACGAGCTCTTCCGCCAGTTCTACGGCCGCCGCCGTGGCCGCGGCGGGGGAGGGCGGTTCGGCGCCGCCGCGGGCGTGCTGCACTCGATCGTGCAGATGTTCGAGACCGGCACCACACATGTCGGCGTCGCCACCGACCACGTGATCGAGTCGTTCCGCAACGAGATGTGGGCGGGGTACAAGACCGGCGCCGGCGTCGATCCCGCGCTGAAGGCGCAGTTCGGGCCGCTGGAGGAGGGGCTCGCTGCGATGGGGGTCGCGGTGTGGCCGATGGTCGACCTCGAGGCCGACGACGCGCTGGCGGCCGCCGCCCGCATCGCGGACGCTGACGACGACGTCGAGCAGGTCTGCATCTGGACGCCCGACAAGGATCTGGCCCAGTCCGTCCGCGGCAATCGGGTCGTGCAGGTCGACCGCCGGGCCGGATCGATCCGGAACGTCGACGGCGTGCGCGAGAAGTTCGGTGTCGCCCCCGCCGGGATCCCCGACCTGCTCGCGCTCGTCGGCGACAGCGCCGACGGCTATCCAGGCATCCCGGGAATCGGCAAGGTGACGGCTGCGCGGCTCGTGAACGAGCACGGCCGGATCGAGGACTTCCCGGCGGAGGTCCTCGGTGAGCGCCGCGAGCTGGCGCTGCTGTTCAAGGACCTGGCGACGCTCCGTACCGACGCCGACCTGTTCGGCCGCGCCGAGGAGCTGCGCTGGCAGGGTCCGCGAGACGGCTTCGCCGCCTGGGCGGAGAGCATCGGCGGCGAGCGCCTGGCCGCAAGGGCCACGCTCGCCGCGGGCTGACACGGCCGCCTCCGTGTGCGAACATACGTTCGATGGACGCCGCGACGATCCTGCACGCGGACCTCGACGCCTTCTACGCCTCGGTCGAGCAGCGCGACGATCCCCGCCTGCGCGGGCGGCCGGTCATCGTCGGCGCCGGGGTCGTCCTGGCCGCGAGCTACGAGGCCAAGGCGCACGGCATCCGCACGGCGATGGGCGGTCGCGTCGCGCGGCGGCTGTGCCCGCATGCGATCGTCGTGCGGCCGCGCATGTCGGCGTACTCCGAGGCGAGCAAGGCCGTCTACCGGGTGTTCGACGACCACTGCCCGCAGGTCGAGGGCCTCTCCATCGACGAGGCGTTCCTGGACGTGCGCGGGATGGAGCGGATCGCCGGCAGCCCGGTCGAGATCGCGGTGCGCCTGCGCCAGGCGGTGCGCGAGCTGGTGGGGCTGCCGATCACGGTCGGTGTCGCGCGGACGAAGTTCCTGGCGAAGGTGGCGAGCGGCGTCGCCAAGCCCGACGGACTGCTGGTCGTCCCGCCCGCGCGGGAGCTCGCGTTCCTGCACCCGCTGCCGGTCGAGGCGCTCTGGGGCGTCGGCCCGAAGACGGCCGCCCGGCTGCGCGACCAGGGCATCGACGACGGTCGCCGAGGTCGCGGCGCTCGACGGAGGGGACGCTCGTCGAGCTGCTCGGGCGCGCGTCGGGCCGGCACCTGCACGCCCTCGCCCACAACCGCGACCCGCGGCCGGTGCAGGCCGGCCGCCGGCGCGGCTCGATCGGCTCGCAGCGGGCGCTCGGGCGCGCGCCTCGCTCGGCCGAAGCGATCGACGCGATCCTGATCGGGCTCGTCGACCGCGTCACCCGCCGCATGCGACGCGCCGGCCGGGTCGGACGCACCGTCGTGCTGCGGCTGCGCTTCGGCGACTTCACCCGCGTCACCCGGTCGCACACGCTCCGGCACGCCACCGCCGAGACGCAGCCGATCCTCGTCACCGCTCGCAGTCCTGCTCGCCGCCGCGATGCCGATGATCGAGGCGCAGGGCCTGACGCTCGTCGGCATGGCCGTCGCCAACCTGTCGGACGACCGCGCCGTCCAGCTGCTGCTGCCGTTCGACCGCCGCAACGGCGGCGCGCTCGACGCGGCGGTCGACGCGGTGCGGGAGCGCTACGGCTCGAAGGCGATCACGCGGGCCGTCCTGCTGGGCCGCGACCAGGGCCTATCGGTGCCGCTGCTGCCCGACTGATCAGGACGCCGGCCGCGGGTCGGTGTAGTAGCACTTGCAGAATGTCCACAGATTGGGCTGGAACCCGGTCCACCCGTTGTCGTGAGCGGTCAGCATGTCGGTGTCGACGAGCTGGACGTACGGGCGCTGCTGGGCCAGGTACGCCTCCATCTTCCAGACCAGCGCCTGGCGCTGCTTGAAGTCGACCAGCTTGCCCTGCTCGTCCCACCAGCGGTCGTACTTCGGGTCGTCGAAGCCGGTGTCGCTGTTGTCGTACCACTGGGCCTTCGTCACGACCGAGAGGTTGAAGTTCGGGTCGATGTACGGGTGCCAGTACCACGTGTACATGTCGGCTGTCAGGTACTTCCCGCTCGGCGCGGTGATCATCGTGTAGGCCTGGGTGCCGTCGCCGCCCGAGATCTCGTGCACCTTGATCCCGACCTTGGCGTAGGCCGCGGCCAGGATGGAGAACTGGCGGTCGCCGTTGTAGTCGAGGTCGTCCGGGACGATGATGCCGTAGCCCATGGGGTGGGCGGGCTGCGCGTACGCGCCGGTCGTCGCGGGCACCATCCGGACGCCGCCCGGCCCGCGTCTGTACCCCAGCGAGTCGAGGATCTGGCCGGCCTTCTGCGGGTCGTACGGCAGCGGCTGCACGGCCGGGTTGATCCAGCCCGAGGGGGCCGACCACGGCGAGATGATGTTCGCCCACGGCTTGGCGTAGCCGCGGAAGACGACGTTCACGATCTGCTTGCGCGGGGTCGCGTACTCGAACGCCTCCTTCACGAGCGGGTTCAGCAGCTCGCGGTTCTTCGGCTTCTTCGGGTTCGAGTTGAAGCCGAGGTTCGTCACCTCGTTGCCGGCCTGCACGGTGAGCGTGATCCCCTTCTGGTTCTTGAGGGCGCTCCCGGCCGTGTACGGCACGGCGTCGACGAAGTCGAGGTTGTGCGCCTGCAGGTCGGCCACCATCGAGGTGGCGTTCGTGTAGTACGTCAGCGTGACGGCGGCGGCATGCGACTTCGGCCCGTAGAAGTACGGGTTTGGCTTGAAGACGGTGGTGCCCTTCTCCTGGAACTGGCTGATCGTGTACGGGCCGCCCGACACCATCGGCAGCTGCTGCTCGGGCCGGAAGGTCTTCAGCGCTCCGCCGTTGTTGCCGGTGTGCTTGTCCCACACGTGCTCGGGCAGGATGAAGAACTGCTCGAGGTTGGCGAGCGCCGGTGCGACCGGGTGCTTGTAGTGGAGCACGAGCGTGTTCGCGTTCGGGGCCGACGCCGACCGGACGCCCGTGAGGATGCCGGCCAGGTACGAGGTCGCGCCCTTGGCGTAGCGCAGCGACGTCTCGATCGTCCAGACCGCGTCCTTCGAGGTCAGCGGGACGCCGTCCGACCACTTCCCGCCGCCGCGCAGGTGGAAGTCCAGCTGAGGCCGTCCGGCGTGTGCGTCCAGCTCTTCGCCCAGTCACCGACGAGCTTCAGGCCGGGGCCGTACTGGACGAGCTGCGGGAACACCATCCCGTAGGCGGTCGAGTCCTGCGTCTCGATCCCGACGAACGGGTTGAGGGTGTCGATGTAGTAGGTGGTGCCGATCCGGAGGATCTTCTTGCTGCCGCCGTCCGCCGAACCGCCGCCGCCGCATCCGGTCGCGAGGAGCGCCACTGTCCCCGCCAGGGCGACGGCAGTGCGGAGGGTTTTTGAGCGAAGACTCAAGGGCGCAGCCGCACCTATACCACGCGCCGTCCGGCGGCGTCAAGACGGTCTCCGGATCTTCACCCGGAGCTGTTTTCAGCCGGTCTGGCGGTCTTGACCGGATGCCGCGCACAGTGCTTCAATGCGGGCGATTCCTGTGTCGTCGCTGAAGAAACCCGGTACGGGCCGCAAGGGCGCCGCGATGCGCGAGGCGATCCTCGGCGCCGCGTGCCGCGCGATCGTGGAGCGGGGGGTCGAGGGGGTGCGCATGCGCGACATCGCCGCTGCCGCGGGCGTCTCGCCGACGCTGCCCCACTACTACTTCAACACCCGCTCCGAGCTGCTGCGCGAGGCGTTCGTCCACGCCGAGGAGGCGATGGTGGGGCTCGAGCTCGAGGTCGCCGGCGACCGGCCGCCGCGCGACCGGCTCGAGCGCCTGCTGCTCGTCTACTTCGACGCCGACCCGCGCGTCCACGAGATCTGGATGCTCGCGCGCGAGATGACGACGCGCGCGATCCGCGAGCCGGGCCTGCGCGACTCTCACGAGGACGTCTACGCGTTCTGGTCGCGGACGATCGCCGACGTGATCCGCGACGGCCAGGCGGCGGGTGACGTCGACGCGGCGATCGACGCCGACCTGGCCGGCTGGCGCCTGACCGCGCTGGTGGAAGGGCTGGGCACCTGGGTCCTGACCGGCATGGCCACCCGCCGCCAGTGCCGGGAGCTCGTTCGCGACTCGGTCGCGCGTGAGCTGGGTGAGAGCTGACGGGACGCACCCCGCCCTGCCGGACGTAGGACGGGCATGGCGACACGGCGGGGGAGGCGATTGCTGGCGCTGGCGGGAGCGGCGGTGCTGCTCGCGGGCTGCGGCTCTGGCGCCGCGGCGACCAGGCAGCACCGCCAGCCGCCTGTCGTGCGGCGAGCGGTGCCGGCGGCGGCGGTCGCCGAACACGGCCGCGTCGTCGTGCGGTTCGGCGCCGGCCGGGCGAGCAGGGCCGTCTGGCTCCACGAGCCCACCGGGGAGATCCGGCTCTACCGGCTGCGGGTGCCGGCGGGAGCGCGCGTGCGCGCCACCGTCCGCCTGCCCGGCCTGACCGTGCCGATCCAGATCGGCACCGGCATGCGGCAGCCGAACATCGCGTGCGCCCGCGGCGTCGGGCAGAGCTTCTGCACCGCCGGCGAGGAGGGCTGCCCGATGCCGGCCGGCAGGTGGCGCATTCGGATCTCGAAGCTCTCGGGCCCGGCGGCCTCGGTCACGCTCTGGTTCCGGGTGAGCGTCCACCGCCAGCCCACCCTCAAGAACGGGGTCTGACCCCGAACGGAGGGGGTGACCGTTCCGTTGCACTTCCGTGACCGGGGACTGTCCCCGGTCCGGCCCACCCTTCGAGCGGCTGGAGATGGACCAGTTTCGGGGTCAGACCCCACGAGCCCACGGAGAGCCGGCGTGGATGGGGTCTGACCCCAGGTTCGTGATTGGCGATGAGATCGGGGCGGCTGTTCCGTCTGTGTGACATGACCGTTCACGGATCGTCAGCACGATCACGCGCGGACCGCGATACCCTGGAGGGGCCGCGGCGGGCCGACCCGGAGGGGGCTCGGCATCCGCGCGCGCGTGTTTCGAACCAAGGCTCGCATTCGACGCACAAGGAAGTGCCCCATCAATGACTGATCTCCAAACGCCCAATTTGGAAGAGGAACGCCGGCTGGCCCACACGGGCGCGCTGGCCCGCATGGCAAGCTACTTCGCCCACCACCCGTGGCGCGTGATCCTGGGCTGGCTCGGGATCTTCGTGGTGCTGATCGGGCTGAATGCCGCGTTCCACGGCAAGCTGATCAACGACTTCAACATCCCCGGGTCGGACGTCCAGAAGGCGACCGACCTGATCAACGCGAAGTTCGGCGGCCAGAAGGGCGCCGCGCTCCGCGTCGTCATCGCCGCCCCGCCCGGTGAGCGGCTGGACACGCCCGAGCGACAGGCGGCGATCCAGCAGATGCTCCAGGCCGGGAAGACGTCGCAGCAGTCGCTCGACGAGACCCAGAAGGACGTGAGCGCGATCACCGACCCGGTGGCCACGGGCTCGCACCAGCTCTCGAAGGACGGCCGGATCGCCTTCTTCGACGTGCAGTACGACCAGACCGGGTTCCAGCTGCCGCGCTCGGGCATCGTGACGGTCGAAGACAAGATCCAGTCGATCGCCACCAAGGCCGGGATCGACGCCCAGTTCACCGGTGACGCCGAGAACGCACCGCCGACGCAGGGCCTGTCCGACATCATCGGGCTGGTCGCAGCGTTCATCATCCTGATGATCCTGTTCCGGGCGCTCGTCCCCACCGCGATCCCGCTGATCTTCGCGATCACGGCAGTGGCGGGGGCCTTTCTGCTGCTCTTCCTGGCGGCCCGGCTGACCCACTTCAACACGGTCACCGAGATCCTGGTGCCGATGATCGGGCTGGGAGTCGGCATCGACTACACGCTGTTCATCGTCACCCGGTTCAGACAGTTCCTGCACGACGGACTCGACCCGCGCGACGCGGCCGCGGCCGCCGGTGCGACGGCAGGCCGGGCGGTGCTCTTCGCCGGGACGACGGTCGCCATCTCGATCACGGGCCTCGCCCTGATCGGCATCGACTTCATCACCAAGCTCGGCATCGGCAGCGCGCTCGGCGTGCTGACGGCCGTGCTCCTGGCCCAGTCGCTGCTCCCGGCCGTGCTCGCCCTGCTCGGCCACAAGATCGACCGCGGCCGGCTGGGGATGAAGCCCACCGACGACTCCCGCGCCGGGCAGCTGAAGACGCCGGTCGCCCGCTGGGGGCGGTTCGTCACCAGCCACGCCAAGATCGTCCTGCCGATCACGGTGGTCATCCTGCTGGTCGCGGCCGCGCCGGTGCTGAAGGCCCGGCTGGGCCTGGCCGACGCCGGCACGGCCCCCAAGGACCAGACCACCCGCAAGGCCTACGACCTGCTCTCGACCGGCTTCGGCCCGGGCTTCACGGAGCCCATCCCGGTCGTCGTCGCCCTGAACTCCGATCACAACGCCGCCGTGAAGCTCGAGAACGCGTTCAAGCACATGCCCGGCATGGCGGAGGTCGTGAAGCCGATCTACAACGCCAAGACGCCCGACCAGGCGTCGGTGGCGATCATCAACACCTACTCGAAGTACAAGCCGCAGGACTCGCAGACCGACGACATCGTCTCGGCGCTGCGCGACAACGTGATCCCGAACGCATTGAAGGGATCGACGGCGGTGGCGTACGTCTCGGGCTCGAACGCCGCGTTCACCGACATCGGCAACCGCATCTTCTCGCGGACGCCGTGGTTCCTGCTCTACATCATCGGGATCACGTTCCTCGTGATGGCGATGGCGTTCAGATCGCTGGTGATCGCGATCAAGGCAGCCCTGACGACCCTGACATCGGCGCTCGTCGGGTTCGGCGCGCTCACGCTCGTCGTGCAGCTCGGCCACGGCATGGGCCTGGTGGGGTTGGATCGCACCGGCCCGATCGAGAGCTTCGTGCCTCCGATCGCCTTCGCGATCCTGTTCGGCCTCTCGATGGACTACGAGGTGTTCCTCATGAGCCGGATCCGGGAGGAGCACGTGGACGGCAACGACACGATCACGTCGGTGCGCAACGGGATGGCCGGCGTCGGCCGCGTCATCGTCGCCGCGGCGTTCATCATGTCGTCGGTGTTCTTCTCGTTCCTGCTCGCGCCGGATCGCGTGTCCAAGGAGTTCGGTCTGCTGCTCGGGATCGCGATCCTGACCGACGCCCTGATCGTGCGCATGACGCTCGTGCCGGCGCTCCTGACGGTGCTCGGCAAGCACTCGTGGACGATCCCGCGGTGGCTCGACCGGGTGCTTCCGAACATCACGATCGAGCCCCCGGGCACGCGGGAGGCGGCGTCCGAACGGCGCGGCCCGCGCGAGCCGGCGGAGTCGGCCGCGAGCTGAGCAACACCGGGGACTGTCCCCGCCTGACCGGCGGGGACAGTCCCCACGTGCTCACTCCTTGACGTACGGGCGGCCGTCTGCGGCGGGCGGCCGTGAGCGGCCGATCAGCCCGACCAGGGCGATGAGCGTCAGCACGTAGGGCAGGGTCGAGAGCAGGTTCACCGACACATTGGCGCTCTGCTGGAGCCGGTCGGCCAGGCCGCTGGCGAAGCCGAACAGCAGGCACGCGGCGAACGCGCCGTACGGGCGCCACTTCCCGAAGATCATCGCCGCGAGCGCGATGAAGCCGCGGCCGGCGGTCATGTCCTGGTCGAACGACCCCACGAAGCCGATCGAGAGGTAGGCGCCGCCGAGGGCGGCCAGCATCCCGGAGACGATCACCGACGCGTAGCGGATGCCGAAGACCGAGATGCCCACCGTGTCCGCCGCCCGGGGGTGCTCGCCGACGGAGCGGATCCGCAGGCCGATGGGCGTCCGGAAGAGCACGACATTGATGATGATGATGGCGGCGAACAGCATCCACACCATCAGGTTCAGGCTGCCGAAGACGCCGAGCACGCCGGGCAGGCTGCGGACGCCGGGGATGCTGACGTCCGGGACCATGGAGACGTTCGCAGGTGTCCCCTGGTCGCCGTAGATGTCGATGAACATGTATCCCGTCACGCCCAGGGCGAGGAAGTTCATCGCCGTCCCGATCACGATCTGGTCGGCCCGCAGGTGGATGGTGAAGATCGCATGGATCGCGGCCAGGGCGCCGCCGGCGAGGACCGCGACGAGCAGCCCGACGACCCACGTCCCGCTCCATGCGGCCGCCCAGATGCCGAAGAACGCCCCCATCAGCATCATCCCCTCGAGCCCGATGTTGACGACCCCGGAGCGCTCGGAGATGACGCCGCCGATGGCGGCCCAGCCGAGGGGGGTGGCGTACTGGAGCGTCGACGCCAGCAGGCCCGCGTTGACGATGGCGGCGAGCGTCGTCGACGAGCGGCCCTGCGCCCAGCTGGAGATGAGGACGGCCACGATGGCCACTGCGACGGCCCAGCCGCCGGCGCGCCACTCCCGCGCCTGCAGCGCCCAGGCGCCGCACCCGAGGCCGATCACCGCGAGCGCGACCGGCGCCCCCTGTGCCCGCACCTCGAACGGCGGCAGCGCGAGCCATACGGCGACGAATCCGAAGGCGACGCCGATCAGGCCGATCGCGCGGGCGCCGGTCGGCACCCGTGAGCGCAGCGTGGCGGCGACGGCGCTCACAGCGCCTCCTCCCGCAGGCTCGTGTCAAGCCGCGGCGTCGGCCGCCTCCGCCGTGCCCGCCACGCGTACACCAGCAGGAGCTCGGCGCCGACGAAGAGCACGATCAGCCCCTGGATGATCGTGGCGAGGTTGCCCGCCAGCTCGGGCGGGAAGACCGACGGATCGAGCGCGCGGGTCGACGTTCCCACCTCGAGGCCGCCGAAGAGCAGCGCCGCCAGGGCGATGCCGACCGCGCGGCCGCGGCCGAGCAGGGCGACCGCGATCCCGATGAAGCCGATCTGGCTCACCTGGATGTCGTTCGTCGCGATCGAGAACTCCCAGCCGAGGATGTCCATCGCGCCGGCCAGCCCGGCGAACGCGCCCGAGATCGCGAGGGCGATGATGTACTTCCTCGAGACCGACATGCCGCCGTAGCGGGCCGCCTCGGGGTTGAACCCGACCGCCTTCACCTCGAAGCCGAGCGTTGTCCGGTTGAGCAGGAACCAGTACACGACGAGCGCGCCGAGGGCGATGAAGATGCCGGCGTGGAGCGGCTGCAGGTTGCCCCAGATGGCCGGCAGCTGGGCCGACGGCGCCACCGGGTTCGACTTCGGCACGGACCGCTCCGAGCCCTGCAGAGGCCCGCCGAGCTCGAACAGGTACTGGCCGCCGTAGAACGCGATCCAGTTCAGCATGATGGTCGAGATCACCTCATGGGCGCCGACCGCCGCCTTCAGCCCGCCGGCGATCCCGCCCCATACCGCGCCGCCGATGACGGCCGCGACCATCGCCAGGAACACGTGCAGGGGCTGCGGCATGCTCGCGAAGTGGAGGCCGACGAAGAGCGCGCAGATCAGCCCGACGAAGTACTGGCCCTGGCCGCCGATGTTGAACATGCCGCAGCGGAACGCGAACGCGACGGCGAGCGCGGTCAGGATCAGCGGCGTCGTCTCGATCAGCGTCTGCTGGAGGTTGATCGCGGCGAAGATGCGGTCGTTGCTCGACGTCCACGGCAGGACGTAGTTCAGGCCGGTGCCGTCGAAGATCGCCTTGTAGGCCGTCAGCGGGTTGTGGCCCGCGGTGATGACGACGAGGCCACCGATGATGAACGCGAGCAGCGTCGTCCCGATCGGCAGCAGGACGCCCTCGGCGCGGTTGCTCAGCGCGCTCGCCGACGCGGTCGAACGCGCCGCGCTTCTCGGGCTCGCTCATGCCGCCGTCTCCCGGCTGCCGCCTCCGGCCATCGCCACGCCGAGGTCGAGCTCGGACACATCCGGGCCGTACTCCCCGACCACCTGGCCGCGGTACATGACCAGGATCCGGTCGGAGAGGCCCAGGATCTCGTCGAGCTCGAAGCTGATGAGGAGGATGGCGCGGCCCCGGTCGCGCTCCTCGACCAGGCGGCGGTGGACGAACTCGATCGCGCCGACGTCGAGGCCGCGCGTGGGCTGGGCGGCGACCAGGAGGTCGGGGTTGTCGCGACGACCTCGCGCGCGATCACGACCTTCTGCTGGTTGCCGCCGGACAGCGCAGAGGCGAGCGTCTGCGGCCCGCCGCCGCGGACGTCGAACTCGGTCAGGAGGCCGCGCGCCTTCTGCACGATCCGCCGCGGCGAAAGGATCCCGAGCCGTGAGACCGGCGCCCGCCGATAGTCGCGCAGGGCCAGGTTCTCGGCCAGTGAGAACTCGAGCACGAGGCCGCGGCGATGCCGGTCCTCGGGGATGTGGCCGATGCCGGCGTCGAGGCTGTCGCGGGCGTCGGCGCGGGTGAGGTCGCGGCCGGAGACGGTGATCGTCCCGGCGGTCGGGCGGCGCAGGCCGGTGATCGCCTCGACGAGCTCCGCCTGGCCGTTGCCGTCGACGCCGGCGATGCCGACGATCTCGCCGGCGCGGGCCTCGAGCGAGAGCCCCTGCACCGCCTCGAGGCCGCGGTCGTCCGAGACGTGCAGGTCGCGCACCTCGAGGACGGGCTTCTCCGGGTGGGCCTTCTGCTTCTCGACGCGCAGGAGCACCTCGCGGCCGACCATCAGCCGTGCCAGGCTCTCCTCGGTGGCGCCCTCGCGGGGCACGGTCTCGACCGCCCGGCCGCGGCGCAGGACGGTGATGCGGTCGGCCAGCTCGAGCACCTCGCCGAGCTTGTGGGTGATGAAGATGACCGACGTACCCATGTCGCTTCGCAGCGTGGCCAGGATCCGGAACAGGTCGGTCGCCTCCTGCGGCGTCAGCACCGCGGTGGGCTCGTCCAGGATCAGGATCTGGGCGTTGCGGTAGAGGGCCTTCACGATCTCGACCCGCTGCTGCATGCCGACCGAGATCTCCTCGACGCGCGCGTCCGGGTCGACGGCCAGGCCGAGGCTGTTCGAGACGTCGAGGACGCGCTTGCGGGCCGCAGCGAGGTCGAGGAACGGCCCGCTCGTCGGCTCCGATGCGAGGACGACGTTCTCGGCGACCGTCATCACCGGGATCAGCATGAAGTGCTGGTGCACCATGCCGATGCCGGCCTCGATCGCGTGCTTGGGTGACGAGATCCGCACGGGCTTGCCGTTCATCCGGATCTCGCCGGCGTCGGGCTGGTAGAGCCCGTAGAGGACGTTCATCAGCGTCGACTTGCCGGCCCCGTTCTCGCCCAGCAGGGCGTGCACCTCTCCGGGGGCGAGCTCGAAGTCGATCGCGTCGTTGGCCACCAGGCTGCCGAAGCGCTTGGTGATTCCGCGCAGTTCCAGGGCTGGGTGCTCGGCCATCGCGAGACGTCCGGGGCGGGCCAGGCGGCCCGCCCCGGACGTGCGGTTACTTGACGGTGTCGGGCGGGGTGATCTGGCCCGACGCGATCTTCGTCTCGATCGGCTTCAGCTTCGCGACGATGGACGCCGGCACGTTCGGGCTGATCTTGCCGATGCCCGCGCCGCCGTTCTGGGCGGTGAAGAAGTCCGTCGTGCCGCCCTTGAACGTCCCGGCCTGGATCTCCTTGATCGTGTCGAACACGGCCACGTCGACCTTCTTGACCGCGCTCGTCAGGATGAACGGACCCAGGTAGGACTGGTCGGCGTCGACGCCGACGCCCCAGACGCCCTTCTCCTTCGCGGCGGACAGGGCCCCGAGCCCACAGCCGCCTGCGACCTGGAAGACGACGTCGGAGTGCTGCGCGATCTGGTTCAGCGCGAGCTCCTTGCACGCCGCCTGGTTGGTGAAGCTCTGCGAGTAGGCGTTCAGCGTCGTCACCTTCGGGTCGGACGCCTTCGCCCCGGCCTGGAAGCCGGCGATGTAATGGTCGACCGGCGGGATCTTCTGGCCGCCGACCGTCGAGACGACGTTCGTCTTGGTGACGAGGCCGGCCAGGTACCCGGCGATGTAGCCGCCGTCCTGCTCGTGGAAGAGCAGGCTCTTCAGGTTCGGGATCGGCTTGGTCGGGCCCGAGTCGATGATGGCGAAGTTGGTGTTCGGGAACGCGTTCGCGACCTTCTCGACCGCGCTCTCCATCAGGAAGCCGACGGCGATCACGAGGTTGTCGCCGTGCGCGGCCGCGGTCTGCAGGTTCGGCACGTAGTCGGAGTCGGAGTTCGACTGGAGCACCTCACCCTGGACGCCCAGCTGGTGCTCGGCGTTCTGGAGCCCGAGGTAGGCCAGGTGGTTGAAGCTGCGGTCGTTCAGGCCCCCGATGTCGGTGACGAGCCCGATCTTGACCTGCGGCGCGGAGGACGACGCAGGCGAAGAGCCTCCGGAACTCGACCCTCCGCCCGAGCTGCTCCCGCAGCCGGCGGCGACCGCGACGACCGCCAAAACGGCGACCCCCACCAGCCACCCACCTCTGAACAAACGCTTCACGAGCCCCTCCCTTGGTTGCCCTTTAGACGAAAAGGCGATGCTACTCCCAGCGCGGGCGTTTCGCACGCAGGTTCACACACCTGCGGAACCCGTCAGCTCGGCCACCGCCTCGGCGAACACGGCCGTGTGCCGGTCGACGTCGGCGGCGATCGTCGCCGGCGACATCAGCGCCATGTTGTGGAACGGCGTCATGAGGACTCCGCGGTTGAGCGCGTAGAGATGCATGAAGCGGTCGAGCTCGTGGTCCATCGACGCCGCCGCTTCGCCGCCGGTGCGTGGGCGCTCACGCTGGAAGCCGTACTCGGCGCGGCAGCCGAGGCGCGTGATGTACCAGTGCAGGTCGTGGCTGCCGATCGCCTGCTCGACGCCGTCGGTGAATCGCTCGGCGAGCGGGATCATGCGGGCGTACGCCTCCTCGGTGAGGACGTGCTCGAGGGTCGCGCGCATGGCCCGGAGCGAAAGCGCGTTCCCCGCCAGCGTGCCGCCGATGCCGCCGACGTCGACCGGCCCGTCCGGGAGGGCGGCGACGACGCGGGCGGCCGTCCCCTCGCTCATGCCGTAGGCGGCAGCCGGAATGCCGCCCGCGAGCGGCTTGCCGACGGTCAGGAAGTCGGGGTCGGGGTCGTACGCGCGGGTGTAGCCGCCGGCCCCGGCGCAGAGCGTGTGCGTCTCGTCGATCACGAGGAGCGTGCCGTGCTTGCGGGTCAGCTCGCGCATCGCCATCGTGGTAGCCGTCGTCGGGCAGCACGATGCCGATGTTGGTCAGCGCCGGCTCGAACAGGCAGCAGGCGACGTCGCCGTGGGCGAGCTCGCGTTCGAGGCCGTCCAGGTCGTTGATCTCGACCACCCGGGTCGTCTCCGGCACGGGGACGGCGGGCCGATGTTGTACGGGCGCGTCTGCGGTGCGCCGTCCGTCGTCGATCGTGATGAAGGTCTCGTCGACGGAGCCGTGATAGCACCAGTTGTGTACGAGGATCCTCGGCCTGCCCGTGACCTGGCGGGCGAGCCGGATGGTGAACCGGTTGGCGTCGGTCGCGGTGAGCGCGAACTGCCAGTACGGCAGGCCGAACCGGCGGGCGAGCTCCTCGGCGCAGGCGATCGAGTCCTCGGTCGGGGAGCATCAGCGTCGTCCCCCGGCGGATCTGGTCGGACACGGCCTCGGCCGTCGCCGCGGGCGCGTGGCCGGTCATCGCGCCGGTGTCGCCGAGGCACAGGTCGACGTACTCGTTGCCGTCGACGTCGGTGAAGCGGGCGCCCGGACGCCTCGGCGACGAACACCGGGAACGCGCCCCGCCCACTCGACCATCCAGTGCATCGGCACCCCGGCCAGCATCGACTCGCCGGCGCGGTCGAACAGCTCCTTCGAGCGCGGGTGGTCGCGGGCGAAGCGCTCGTCCTCGCGGGCCTGGAGCCCGGCCAGCCTGTCGCGGTCGACGGTGGAGCCGGTCATCGGCGTGCGCTTGGGCGAATCACGTTCCGTGTATCCTGCCTGATCGGCGCCGGTGGCGGTGCCGTGGATTCGAGGAGTCTCCTGTGGCGAAGTCCGGTGTCCGGGTCCTGGTCACGCTTGCGTGCCAGGACTGCAAGCGACGCAACTATCAGACGAATAAATCGAAGCGAAACTCGCCCGACCGGATCGAGTTCTCGAAGTACTGCCGCTGGTGCGGCCACCACACGGCGCACAGGGAGACGCGCTAACCGCGATGGCACGATCGACGTCGCGAAGAGGGAGGCCCGCCGCCGGAGGCGGCAGCCGCCGATCGGTGAGCGCGCCGCTGGCGGGCAAGCCCAAGAGCCAGTCGGGCGGTGAGGTCGACCGCCGCCGCGGGGTGCGCGGACTCGTCACGTTCAGCGGCGAGGTCCGCTGCGGAGCTCGCGAAGGTGGACTTCCCCAACCGCCAGCAGACGTGGCAGTCGACGATGGTCGTGATCGCCGCCTGCGTCCTGGTGGGCGGCTATCTGTACGGCCTCGACCAGGCGTTCGCCCACCTCGCCACGAAACTGATCGACCTCCAAAAGTAAGGACGCATGTTCCGCTGGTATGTGATCAACACGTATTCCGGGCACGAGAACAAGGTCAAGGCCAATCTCGAGCACCGGGTCAAGTCGATGAGCCAGGAGCTCGTCGTGCGCCGTGTCGTCGTCCCCACCGAGTCCGTCGTCGAGACGAAGGACGGGCAGAAGGTGCAGACCGAGCGGCGGTTGTGGCCGGGCTACGTGCTCGTCAACATGGATCTCACCGACGATGCCTGGACGCTCGTGAAGAACACCCCCGGCGTGACGGGGTTCGTCGGCTCCCAGAACAAGCCGGTGCCGCTGAGCCAGCCCGAGGTCGACCGCATGCTGCACACCGCGGTCGCCGTCGCCGAGCAGAAGACGAAGGCCAAGGCCGAGTTCTCGATGGGTGACAGCGTCAAGATCACGTCGGGCTACCTGGCGGACTTCGACGGCGAGATCGCCGAGATCAACGAGGACCAGGGCAAGCTGAAGGTGCTCGTGTCGATCTTCGAGCGCCAGGTCCCCGTCGAGCTCGAGTTCGACAAGGTCAAGAAGATCTAGGCCTGCCGCGGGGCCTGGCCCCATACTCCTCCATCTCCAGCCGCGACGGGACAGCCGGCCCGACGCTGGCCGTGCCACCGGTTCGGGGTCTGCACCCCGCTTCGCCGTTCTGGGGACAGTCCCCTTTAACACTCGCGAGCGGCGTGACGACCGACACCGTCGACTCCTTCGATCGTTAAGGGGACTGTCCCCGGCCGGTGGTGGTATGAGAGGGTCGCCGCCCGTGCGCATCGACCTCTCGACGCTGGTCGTCATCACGGCACTGGCGGCGGCGGCGCCGATCATCGCCGACCTCGTGCCGCGGCCGACGCCGCCGCTGGTCGTCGTCGAGATCGTCCTCGGCATCATCGTCGGCCCGCCGCTGCTCAACCTCGCCCACGTGACGCCGCTCGCCGACCTGCTCTCGCAGTTCGGCCTGGCGTTCCTCTTCTTCCTGGCAGGTTTCGAGCTGGAGCCCGAGCGGGTGCGGGGAATGCCCGCCCGGCTTGCCGTGACCACCTGGTTCGTGTCGCTCGCGCTCGCGTTCGGCATCGCCGCCGGGCTGGAGGAGGCCGGAGTCATCGTGAACTACCTCTTCGTCGGCTGCGCGCTCTCGACCACTGCGCTGGGGACGCTGACGCCGATCCTGCGGGACACGGGCGACCTGGAGGGTGAGTTCGGCGGGTTCGTCATGGCGGCCGGGGCGGTGGGTGAGCTGGGCCCGATCGTCCTGATCGCCCTCCTCTTGACAAGTGCGACGAGCCGCACCACCTCGGCGTTCCTGCTGACCGCGTTCGCCCTCCTGGCGGTGGCGGCTGCGCTCGCAGCCCCGCATGTGCGCCCGCACCGGATCGTGGTCGTGATCCAGAAGACGATGGAGGCGACCGGTCAGCTGGCTGTGCGCCTCTCGGTGTTCCTCTTGGCGGCGCTTGTCTACCTGACGTCGCAGCTCGGCCTCGACGTGGTCCTCGGCGCGTTCTCGGCCGGGATGCTCGTCTCGATCGCTGCCGGCCCGGACTCACGCCGCCTGCTTCAGCCCAAGCTCGACGCGGTGGCCTTCGGCGTCTTCGTGCCCATCTTCTTCGTGGTGACGGGCATGCGCTTCGACCTCGACGCCGTGATCGGCTCCCTGGACGGCGTCGCAAAGCTCGTGCTCTTCCTCCTCCTCATGCTCGTCGTGCGCGGGCTTCCCACCTATGTTCTCTCACGCCGGGCGCCGCTTCCGGCCGGCGAGCGGCGGGCGCTCGCGTTCTACGCCTCGACCGGCCTGCCGCTGATAGTCGCGATCACGACGCTCGGGATCGCGGCCGGGCAGATGCGCTCCGACACGTCGGCCGGGCTCGTCGGCGCGGGCATGGTGTCGGTGCTCGTGTACCCCGTGGTGGCGGGGACGGTGCGCACGGCGCGGGTATGATCCGCCGTCGCAGTTCGCAATCGTGGGAGCCCTGACCGGGCGCTTGCACCACATGAGAGGTGAGGTATGGCGAAGAAGGTCATCAAGGTCATCAAGCTGCAGATCCCGGCCGGGCAGGCCAACCCGGCGCCCCCGGTGGGCCCGGCGCTCGGCCAGCACGGGGTCAACATCATGGAGTTCTGCAAGGCGTTCAACGCCGCCACGCAGGGCCCGAACGCCGGCCGGATCACGCCGGTCGAGATCAGCGTGTTCGAGGACCGCTCGTTCACGTTCATCACGAAGACGCCGCCCGCGGCGGTGCTGATCCGCGAGGCGCTCAACATCGAGAAGGGGTCGGGCGAGCCGAACCGGACGAAGGTGGGGACGATCAGCCGCGCACAGCTGCGGTCGATCGCCGAGACGAAGCTGCCCGACCTGAACGCGAACGACGTCGACGCCGCGATGCACATCATCGCCGGCACCGCCCGCTCGATGGGCGTGGAGGTGAGTGCCTGATGGCCGGCAAGCGCTACACGACCGCCCGCGGCCAGGTCGACCGCGAGCACGCCTATCCGCCGCTCGACGCCGTGCGCACGATGAAGTCGCTCGACACGGCCAAGTTCGACGAGACGGTCGAGGTGCACCTGCGCCTCGGCGTGAACGTCCGCCACGCCGACCAGCAGCTGCGCGGGACGCTCTTCCTGCCCCACGGCACCGGCCGCTCGGTGTCGGTGGCGGTGTTCGCGCAGGGCGAGAAGGCGAAGGAGGCCGAGGACGCCGGAGCCGACTTCGTCGGCGGCGACGACCTGGCCGCCAAGGTGCAGGAGGGCTTCACCGACTTCGACGTGGCGATCGCAACGCCCGACATGATGGGCACGGTCGGACGGCTCGGTCGCATCCTCGGCCCCCAGGGCAAGATGCCGAGCCCGAAGGCGGGCACGATCACGTTCGACATCTCGAAGGCCGTGTCCGACATCAAGGCCGGCAAGATCGAGTACCGCACCGACCGCACCGGGATCATCCACGTGACGATCGGCAAGAAGTCGTTCGACGAGCGCGCACTGGTCGAGAACTACGGCGCGGTGCTCGACGAGATCCTGCGGGCGAAGCCGGCCGCTGCGAAGGGCCGCTACCTGCGCTCGATCACGATCACGTCGACGATGGGCCCGGGCGTGAAGATCGACACGGGCCGCGTCCGCGACCTGATGGAGGAGACGGCCGCCGTCTCGTAGAGGCAGACGGGAGCCTGGCACCGCGCCGCGGTGCCAGGCACCTGTGCGACCTGGCTATAGTTCCGCCGCCAAACTGTCCGCGCCAGAGACCGTCGGGGCCCGAGAGGGCTCAAACCGCCACCCGACCGAGGCCGGTGCCCGCGCACGTCACCCCGTGCGCTCGCGTCGCCTCACGGCGGACGCGAGCTGCATGAAGGAGGTGAAACCGTGCGTCTAGAGCAGAAAGAGCGGATTGTCGAACGCCTGACCGAGCGTATCCGGGAGGCGCCGGCGATGATCGTGACCGACTACCGCGGCCTCACCGTCACCCAGGTGGCGGAGGTGCGCCGGTCGCTCCGCGAAGCCGGTGCGACGTTCCACGTCACGAAGAACACGCTCGCCCGGATCGCGGCCAAGCAGGCCGACCGGCCCGACCTGGTCGCGCTCCTCGAGGGGCCGACGGCGATCGCATTCGTCGGCGAAGACCCGGCCGCTGCGGCCAAGAAGCTGTCCGATCTCGCCCGCCAGACCCGCATCCTCGCGGTGCGCGGCGCGGTGATGGAGGGTCAGACCCTGTCGGCCGACGATGTCCGCGCGCTGGGCGACCTGCCCCCGAAGGACGTGCTCCAGGCACAGGTGGTCGGCGCCATCGCCAGCCCGATGCAAGGGACCTACAACGTGTTCGCAGCACCGCTGCGGGAGTTCCTGGTCGTGCTCGACCAGTACATCGAGAAGCGACAGGCGGCCGAGGCCGCCTAACCCAAGGAGAGGTACATGCCTGTTACGCCTGAACAACTCGAGGAGATGTCGGTTCTCGAGCTCGTGGAGCTGAAGAAGGCGCTCGAAGAGCGCTGGGGGGTGTCGGCCGCGGTGGCCGCACCCGTCATGGCCGCCCCTGGCGCGGGTGGCGGCGGCGACGGCGCCGCCGAGGAGGAGCAGACGGCGTTCGACGTCGTTCTCACCTCGGCCGGCCAGAGCAAGATCCCGGTCATCAAGGTGATCCGCGAGCTGACCGGCCTCGGCCTGAAGGAGGCCAAGGCGGTCGCCGACGAGGCGCCCAAGGCCGTGAAGGAGGGCGTCGCCCGCGAGGAGGCCGATCAGATGAAGGCCAAGCTCGAAGAGGCCGGCGCCTCCGTCGAGATCAAGTAGCGCCGTCGGGAGGGCGCGGGCCGCGCGTTCGCGCCCTCCCCGACACTTCACGCCGCTTGGCGGGCGGCCACCCCGATAGAATGGCTACGGTGGAACAGGCCTCCTGCACGCTTCCCTATACGGCGATCCGAAAGAAGCCCTCCGAGGGCTCCGAACAGGTGACCCAGGTGCTCTTCGCCGACCCGATCGACGTGGCCGCGAGCGAGGACGGCTGGGCACAGGTGACCGTCGCCGAAGGGCTCGACGGCTGGATCCAGGCCGACGCGCTCGGCGAGCCGCTCCAGAAGGATCGCGCCCACGTGGTCGTCGTGCCCCAGGCTGCCGACCGCTATCTGGGCACGTGGCTCGTCGCGCCGGGTCTGCGCACCGAGCCGCTCGCCGCCGCGCGGCGCAAGGCCGGCGGCGAGGCGATCGCCGAGACGGCGCTCATGTTCCTCGGCGCGCCGTACGAGTGGGGCGGTGTGACCGTGCACGGCCTCGACTGCTCGGGCCTCGTGCAGGCCGTCCACCGCCGCTTCGGCCTGCTCCTCCCACACAACGCGGAGCAGCAGGAGAGCGCGGGCCGCGAGGTGTCGCTGCGCCAGGTCCAGCCCGGCGACCTGATCTGCTACGGCGATCACATCGCAATCTGGGTCGGCGAGGGCCGCATCGTCCACGCCGCGAAGGACGCCGGCAAGGTGGTCGACGAGCCGCACCCGGCCGAGCTGAAGTCGCGCGTGCGCACCGTCCGCCGGCTCTACGAAGCCGAGGACTAGGAACCCGCGGGTCCCGTGATCGCGGTCGCGGCCGTCGACGTTCGCAGCGGCCGCCGCCACGAGCGTGACGCCCACGTGCCGCTGCCGGCGGCAAGCACGATCAAGGTGCTGATCTCGGCGGCGCTCTGGAGCGGCGTCTGCGCCGGCCGGATCGACCCCGAGCGACGCGTGCGTGCCGGCGATGCGCCCGCTCCCGGCGGCGGCGGCCTGCTCGAGAGCATGCACCCCGAGACCGGCCTGACGCTGGCCGAGCTCGACCTGCTGATGCTGGCGGTCTCCGACAACGCGGCCACGAACGTCGTCATCGACGAGGTCGGCATGGCGGCCGTGAACGACCTGGCCGGCACGCTGGGCCTGGAGCACACGCGCCTGCGGCGGCGGATGACGGACGTCGCCGCGGCGGAGCGGGGCGAGGACAACACCACGAGCGCCGCCGACATGACCGCGCTCCTGTGCGCGCTCGCGCGCGCCGACGGCATCCCCGTCCGCGCATGTCGACGCGTGCTCGCGGCGATGGCCCAGTCGCACCACACCGACATCGTCCCCCGCCACCTGCCGGCGGCGGCGTGCCGCGTCGTCTCGTCGAAGCAGGGCGAGCTCGAGGCGGTGCGCCACGACGTCGCCCTGATCGACGAGGGCGAGCGCCGGATCGCGGTCGCTGTGCTGTCGTCCCCGGCCGCCGCGGCCGACGGCCTCGCCCGTGCCGCGGCCCTCGCCTATCGCCTTGTCGCGGCGCCCACAACCCCCGAGGACTAACATCGGCCGCCTCCGAGGCGTCATAGAGCGCGCGGCGTCAACTTCCTAGGGAGGGGTAATGGAGAAGCGATTCTGGCGGGGGCTGGTTGCGATGGGTGCCATTGCGACGGTCGTTATAGCGGCCGGCTGTGGCGGGTCGAGCGGAGGCGGATCGAGCTCTGCGAGCTCGAGCTCGAGCTCCCCCGACACCTCCGTCGCCGCCCACAAGGGCGGGACGTTCACCATCCTGGCGAACTCCAGCTTCGGTGTCGCCGATCCGGCGCAGAACTACACCCTGCAGGAGTGGCAGCTCCTCATCAACACGCATGACGGGCTCGTCCAGTTCAAGCGCGTAGGCGGCACGGCGGGCACGGAGATCGTCCCCGACCTCGCCACCTCGATCCCGACGCCGACCGACGGCGGCAAGACGTACACCTTCCAGATCCAGAAGGGCGTCAAGTTCTCGAACGGCCAGGTGATGAAGCCGAGCGACTTCGTCACGACCTTCGAGCGCCAGTTCACGGTTCCCGGCCCGACGTCGTTCTATTCCGGCATTGTCGGCGCCTCGGCGTGCAAGCCGTCGCACTGCGACCTCTCCAAGGGCGTCGTCGCCGATGACTCGGCCTCCACGCTCACGATCCACCTGACGGCCCCGGATCCCGAGTTCCTCGACAAGCTGGCGCTGCCGTTCGCGTACGTCGTGCCTGCGAACACGTCGATGAAGCTGACGGGCAACAACGTCCCGCCGGGCACCGGCCCGTACATGTGGAAGTCGTACAACCCGAACAAGGAAGCCGTCCTCGTCCGGAACCCGTTCTTCAAGGTCTGGAACCCCGCGGCGCAGCCGGCCGGGTACCCCGATCAGATCGTCGAGAAGTACGGCCTGCAGATCTCCGACGAGGTCACGCAGGTCGAGCGCGGCGCCGCCGACGAGGTGTTCGACGGCGACGTCATCCCGGCTGACCGGCTCAACGAGCTGAACAGCCCGCAGTACGCGAACCAGGTTCACGTGAACGCGCTGACGGCGGACTGGTACTTCGCCTTCAACACGACCACCCCGCCCTTCAACAACGTGAAGGCGCGCCAGGCGGTCAACTTCGCGGCCGACCGCAGCGCGTACGTGAAGATCGGCGGCGGCTCTGCCCTCGCCGTGCCGACCTGCCAGATCCTGCCGCCGAACTTCCCGGGCTACAAGCCGTACTGCCCGTACACGAACGGCAGCGACACCAGCAAGTGGACCGGCGTCGACATCGCCAAGGCGAAGCAGCTGGTCAAGGAGTCGGGTACCGCCGGCGCCAAGGTCGTCGTCAACAGCGGCAACGACGAGACCTCGAAGGCGCTCGGCGAGCAGATGGTCTCCGACCTGAACAAGATCGGGTACAAGGCGTCCGGTCAGTACCTGGCCGACGGCATCCAGTACCCGTATGTCCAGAACTCGAAGAACCACAGCAAGTGGAACATCGCCTGGTCTGCCTGGTATCAGGACTACCCGGCGCCGTCCGACTTCCTGAACGTGCTGCTGGGCTGCGGCTCCATCCACCCGAACAGCGACGCCAGCCCGAACATCGCGGCCTTCTGCGACAAGGCGATCCAGGCCAAGATGACTCAGGCCGAGCAGACGGGCGTCACCAACCCCGATGCAGCGAACCAGATCTGGGCGCAGGTTGACCACGAGATGACCGATCAGGCCCCGTGGGTCGACCTCTACAACCCGAAGCAGATCGACTTCCTGTCGAAGCGGGTAGGGAACTACCAGTGGAACCCGCAGTGGTACATCCTGATCGACCAGCTCTGGGTCAAGTAGGCCGGTCGAATCCGAACTCGGGGGCGGTGCGGTTCTCCGGAACCGCCCGCCCCCGGTTGGTAAGGTGGTTGGTACATGGCTGAGGTCGCGGCCCTGGATCATGTCGAGCCGGCTGCCCCCGGTGGGCCCGAGGTTGCCGGACGCAGCCCGTGGGCGCTCGCGGGGCGGCGCCTCGTGCGCAACCGCATCGCGATGGGCGGGCTCGCGCTCTTCCTGTTGATCGTGGCGGTCAGCTTCGCCGCGCCGATCTACGCGAACGACATCGCGCACGTCAACCCGTTTGAGAACAACCTGAACGGGACCACGATCGTGAACGGCAAGAAGGTGCCGCTGATGCAGCAGGGCGGCGGGCTCCTGCACCTCGGCGAGACCCCGATCGGGCCGACGTGGGACGTCCGCCACTACTTCCTCGGCGCCGACCAGAACGGCCGCGATGTGGCGTCGCGCGTGCTCTACGGCGGGCGCAGCTCGCTGTTGGTCGGGATCGGATCGGCCGTCATCTGCTGCTTCATCGCCACCGTGCTCGCGCTCCTGGCGGGGTTCCACGGCGGAGTTCTCGACGCCGTGTTCTCGCGTTCGATGGATGTGATCTGGGCCTTCCCGGTGCTGCTGCTCGCGATCTGCGTCGCGACGGTGCTCCTGAACGCGCCGAACGGGGTCGGCGTCGGCCCCGTGCGCGTTCAGGCTTCGAGCCTGTGGCTGCCCACGCTGATCATCGCGTTCATCTTCCTGCCCTACGTATTCCGGCCGGTGCGCGGCCACGTGCTCGCGGTGTCCGAGAAGGAGTACGTCGAGGCCGCGATCGCGCAGGGCGCCTCGGGCTGGCGGCTCGTCTTCTCGGAGGTGCTGCCGAACGTGATCACCGTCGTGATCGTGCTTCTCCCGCTCATCATTGCAACGACGATCCTGACCGAGGCGGCGCTGTCGTATCTGTCGATCGGGGTGCAGCCGCCCAACGCGAGCTGGGGATCCGTGATCAGCGACGGTCAGGGATTGCTGTACACGCGGCCCTGGGTGGCGATCGCCCCCGGGATCATGATCGTCCTCACCGTGCTCGCGCTGAACGTGTTCGGCGACGGTGTGCGCGATGCGCTTGATCCGCGGGCGAAGCTGCGGATCGAGGGCTAGCCGTGGCCACGTTCATCATCCGCCGGGTGCTGTCGCTCGTCCTCGTGATGTTCGTGATCACCGTCGTGGTGTTCTTGATCTTCTTCCACACGCCCGGCATCGACCCGACCCGCCAGATCGCCGGCCGCAACCCTTCCGCCTCGGCGCTGAAGGAGATCAAGCATCAGTTCGGCCTCGACCGGCCGCTGCCGATCCAGTACCTGCTGATGATGAAGAAGATCTTCATCACCCGCGACCTGGTGTCGTACTCGAACCAGGGTCAGAGGATCGTCCCCGAGGTCGTGCAGGCCGCTCCGGCGACGCTCTCGCTCGCCTTCGGCGCGGCGGTCATCTGGGTGGTGGTGTCGATCCTCATGGGGCTAGCCGCGGCGGTGTTCAAGGGCACGCTGGTCGACCCGATCCTCATGATTCTGGCGCTGATCGGGATCTCGATGCCCGTGTTCTGGGTCGGCGAGCTTGCGAACCTGATCACCCAGAGCCGCTGGCACGACACGTTCCTGTTCCACTGGGTGCCGCCGCTCGGCTACACGCCGTTCTTCCAGGACCCGGGTCTGTGGTTCAAGGGGCTTGTGATCCCCTGGATCACGCTGTCGATCGCCTTCATCGGACTCTACGCACGCGTCCTTCGCTCGAGCCTGCTCGAGGTTCAGAACGAGGACTACGTGCGGACGGCGCGGGCGAAGGGGCTCCCGGAGCGGCGGGTGCTCCTGCGGCATACGCTGCGGACGTCCATGATCACCTACGTGAGCCTCTTCGGCCTTGACTTCGGAGCACTGGTGGCGGGCGCGACGCTCCTGACCGAGGTCGTGTTCGGCATCCACGGCGTCGGCTACCTGACCTACCAGTCGATCGGCAACCTCGACCTGCCGACCATCATGGTCACCGTCATCTACGGCGCGTTCTTCATCGTGCTCGCCAACGCATTCGTCGACATCGCCTACGCCTGGCTCGATCCACGGATCAGGCCGGCCTGATGGCGGACCACCTGCTCGAGGTCAAGAACCTCAAGGTCTCGTTCCGCACGGAGGACGGCGTGGTGCGTGCCGTGGACGGGATCTCGTTCACGCTCGACCCGGGCGAGGTGCTCGGCATCGTGGGCGAGTCCGGCTCCGGCAAGAGCGTCACCATGATGTCGGTGATGCGGCTCATCGTCGACCCGAACGCGATGTTCGAGGGCGAGGTGATCTACAAGGGCCGCGACATCATGAAGCTCAGCCGCGACGAGATGCGCTCCGTGCGCGGCTCGGAGATCGCGATGATCTTCCAGGACCCGATGACGTCGCTGAATCCGGTGTACCGGGTCGGCTGGCAGATCGCCGAGCAGATCCGTGCCCACGAGCCGGCCTCGAAGCAGGCGGCCCACAACCGCGCCGTCGAGCTGCTCGCCGCCGTCGGGATCCCCAATCCGCGCGTCCGCGTGAACGACTACCCGCATCAGTTCTCGGGCGGCATGCGCCAGCGCGTGATGATCGCGATGGCGCTGTCGTGCAATCCCGACCTGCTGATCGCCGACGAGCCGACCACCGCCCTCGACGTCACGATCCAGGCCCAGATCCTGGAGCTGATCGGAAAGCTCAAGGACGACTTCGGCTCGGCCGTCGTGATGATCACGCATGACATGGGCGTCGTCGCCGAGGTGGCCGACCGCGTCTGCGTCATGTATGCCGGTCGGGTGGTGGAGCAGGGGACGAAGCAGGATCTCTTCTACGACGCCCAGCACCCCTACACCTGGGGGCTGCTCGGCTCGATCGCGCGTCTCGACCGGCCCAAGCCGCGGCGGCTCACGGCCATCCCGGGCACGCCGCCGTCGCTGATCCACCTGCCCGAGGGTTGCGCGTTCGGCCCCCGCTGCGGGCAGCGCTTCGACAAGTGCATCGAGGTGCCGGAGCTGCGCGACAGGCTGGGGACGACGGGGCACCTCGACGCCTGTCATCTCGAACCGGCGGCGAAGGCGGCCCGGCGCGATGCCACCATCCACCCCGAGCTGGCCGAGGAATCGGCATGAGCGCCGAGAACGGCGGCGCGCAGAACGGCGGCGAGCCCCTGCTCAAGGTGCAGGACGTCCGCAAGTACTTCCCGATCAAGAAGGGCATCCTGCTCCAGCGCGAGGTGGCCCGCGTCCACGCGGTCGACGGCGTCAGCCTCGAGGTGAACGCCGGCGAGACGATCGGGCTCGTGGGCGAGTCGGGCTGCGGCAAGTCGACGCTCGGCCGCTGCATCGTCCGGCTCTACGACCTCACCGACGGGACGATCAACTTCGAGGGCCGCGACATCTCCAAGCTCTCCCGCCGCGAGCTGCAGCCGATGCGACGTCAGATGCAGATGGTGTTCCAGGATCCGTACGCGTCGCTCAACCCGCGTAAGCGCGTCGGCACGATCATCGCCGACCCGCTGAAGATCCACGGGATGGGCGACCGGGGCGAGGTACGCCGGCGGGTGTCCGAGCTGCTCGAGCTCGTCGGCCTGTCGCCCGAGCACATCAACCGCTACCCGCACGAGTTCTCCGGCGGCCAGCGCCAGCGCATCGGCGTCGCCCGCGCGCTCGCGCTGCACCCCAAGCTGGTCATCGCCGACGAGCCGGTGTCCGCCCTGGACGTGTCGATCCAGGCCCAGGTCATCAACCTGCTCGACGACCTCCAGGACGAGCTGCACCTGACCTACGTCTTCATCGCCCACGACCTCGGCGTGGTCCGCCACGTGTCCGACCGGATCGCGGTGATGTACCTGGGCAAGATCGTCGAGATCTCGCCGGCGGAGGAGCTCTACCACCGGCCGATCCACCCGTACACCGAGGCGCTGCTCTCGGCCGTCCCGATCCCCGATCCCGACCTGTCGGCCCGGCGTGAGCGGATCGTGCTCGAGGGCGACGTGCCGAGCCCGATCACCCCGCCGACGGGCTGCCGGTTCCATCCCCGCTGCCGTTACGCGACCGAGATCTGCTCGCAGGAGGAGCCGCCGCTCGTGCCGCACGGCTCGGCCGGGCACATGGCCGCCTGTCACCACCCGCTCGACGCGAACCCGACCCCCACGGCGGATGCGTCGCCGGGGCCCGCGCAGGCCTGAGCCGCTTGTCCGGGCGGCCGCGCTCGTCGCGTTCGCGCTGACGGTCTGCGCGTGCGCCGGCTCGGGTGGCGGCGCCGCGTCGACGGCGGCCACGCACGCTGCTCCTGCCGCCCAGTCGTTCGCGGGTGCCAGGCCTGCGGCCTACCGCTACCTGCGCCGGGTCGAGGCCCACACCCACCCGTCGCAGCTGCGCGTGCGGCTCGCACTGCTCAGCCGGCGCCGCCATTCCGAGACCGTGCTCGCGACCCCGTCGGCCCGCTTCGGCGGCGGGCCGGGGACGGTGTGGACGGGCCTCGGCCAGCGCGCGCTCGTGCTCGCCCGGCGGGGTGGCGCGCTGCGCGTCGTCGCCGACGTCACCAGGAGCGGCCGCTATGCGCTCCTCCAGGACGGTGCCGGGGCGATGCCGCCCGGGTCGCGGTTCGTCACCGGGCGGCGGTCGGTCGTCGTCGCCGGGTCGGGCGTGCCCTCCGCGGACGCGGCCGAGGTCGCCCGCGTCGCCGACACCGCGATGCCGGGTCTGAACGCGCGCTACCGCTTGCCCGGTGCGCGGGTGCACCTGCCGCTGATCTTCATGATCGGCAGCTGGGATGCGGCCCAGCGCATCTCGGGGGTGGTGATGCCGCACGAGGCGATCGGCGCCGAGTACCACGGCGTCGTCTACCTGCGGGCGCCGGAGTGGGCCGGAGAGGTCGAGGTGCAGCGCGACGCGCTGCTCGTCCACGAGCTCACCCACGTCGCCAGCGCGGGCCTCGTGCTCGGTGGGCCGCTGAGCCTGATCGAAGGGGTTGCCCGCTACGAGGAGCAGCGCTACGCGCAGGCCCACGGCGTGCGCTGGCCCTACCACTACATCGCCGACGCCTACGAGGAGGGCTACCCGTCGATGGCGAGGTGGCGGTGGGCGTTCGGCCACTGGATGGTGAACGGGACGCTCCCGCTGTGGCTGGCCTACGAGGACGGGGCGGCGATCGTCGGCGCCGTCATCCACGACGGCGGCGACGCCGGGCTGCGCCGGCTCGGCGCAGCCTTCCGCCGGTACGGTGTGTCCGGCCGGTTCTCGCAGGCGCAGGTGGGGCACGCCTTCCGGATCGCCGTGGGGCGATCGTTCGCGAGCGTGGCCGCCCAGGCGCGGGCCGCGACCATCGCCGCAGCTCGCGGCTGAATCGTCTCGTGACGATAACCACGAAGTCGGCTTGACCTGACCGGACCACGCGGTATAGTGATTAGCGAGAGGCACGCCTCTGCAGGTGGAGTTCCCCATGAGAATTCCCTGCGGGAGGTGGCGACCGCGTCCGCGTTTGCGGGGAACCTGTCGTGCTGATACCCTTCGTGGTTGCGCCGTTGGTCCGGTTCCACGCCTTGTGAATTTTCTCCACTAGCCCCTCGGGAGGCGACGCTTTGCCTGCAAGCACCCATGCGCCCAGAAGCCGTCGCACCTTCTCCAAGCTCGAGAAGGTGCTCGACGTCCCCAACCTGATCGATATCCAGAAGGCCTCCTTCCGGTGGTTCATGGGCGACCCTGCCGATTCGAAGTCGCTCGCCGCCTCGGGCCTGCGGGAGACGATCGACGACATCTCGCCGATCCGCGACTACTCGGAGCGGCTCGAGGTGCGGCTGGGCGAGTACACGATCGGCGACCCGGTCGTCTCCGAGCGCGAGTGCCGCGAGAAGGACCAGTCGTTCGAGGTGCCCGTGAACGTGAAGGTCTCGTTCACGAACCTCGACACGGGTGAGATCCGCGAGCAGACCGTGTTCCTCGGCAACTTCCCCTGGATGACCGAGCAGGGCACCTTCATCATCAACGGCACCGAGCGCGTCGTCGTGACGCAGCTGGTGCGCTCGCCCGGCGCCTACATCATGGAGCCGAAGGACGCGACCAAGCAGGTCTTCGTCGCCAACCTGATGCCCTCCCGCGGGTCCTGGCTCGAGATGGAGATCGACAAGAAGGGCATGGTCAACGTCCGCATCGACCGCAAGCGCAAGCTGCCGGTGACGACGCTCCTGCGCGCGCTCCCCGAGGTCGACGAGAACACCGGCTTTACGATCGACAAGAGCGATGAGGGCCTGCTCGCGCTGTTCGGCGAGAACCCCTTCATCCGCATGACGCTCGAGAAGGACCCCTCCAAGCGCGAGGAGGAGGCCCTGATCGAGGTCTTCAAGAAGCAGCGCCCGGGCGAGCCGCCCACGCTCGAGAACTCGCGCAACCTCGTGCGCGCGCTCTTCTTCGACCCCAAGCGCTACGACCTGACCAAGGTCGGCCGCTACAAGCTGAACATGCGCCTCGGTCTGGACGTCTCGCCCGAGTGCCGTGTCCTCACCACCGGCGACATCGTCGAGCTGGTGCGGCGGCTGGTCAGCCTGCCCGTCAAGCTCGGCGTGCCCGAGGACTCGAAGGACTTCGCCGCCGACGCGATCGTCATCCCGCGCGGCGAGGCCGAGCACGACCTCGACGAGTACGAGCACTTCGGCAACCGCCGCCTGCGCACGGTCGGCGAGCTGATCCAGGAGGCGTTCCGCATCGGCCTGTACCGCATGGAGCGAGTCGTCCGCGAGCGCCTCACCACCGAGGACGAGGACGCGATCACGCCACAGACGATCGTGAACATCCGCCCGGTCGCGGCGGCGTTGAAGGAGTTCTTCGGCTCCTCGCAGCTCTCGCAGTTCATGGATCAGACCAACTCGCTGTCCGGCCTCACCCACCGGCGCCGCCTCTCCGCGCTTGGCGCCGGCGGCCTCACGCGCGAGCGCGCACCCATCGAAGTGCGCGACGTGCACCCGACCCACTACGGGCGCATGTGCCCGATCGAGACTCCGGAGGGGCCGAACATCGGCCTGATGGGCTCGCTCGGCTCCTACGCCAAGGTGTCGGAGCACGGCTTCGTGCAGACGCCCTACCGCAAGGTCGTGAACGGCAAGATCTCGGAGGACGTCGAGTACCTCGACGCGATCCAGGAGGAGCACTTCACCATCGCGCAGGCGAACGCCGAGGTGGACAAGAGCGGCAAGCTGGTCGCGCCCGTGCTGTGCCGCACCCGTGACGGCGTGCCCGTCCAGGTCGAGGCCAAGCAGGTCGACTACATGGACGTCGACCCGGCCCAGATCGTGTCGGTGGCGACCGCGCTGATCCCGTTCCTGGAGCACAACGACGCCAACCGCGCCCTGATGGGCTCGAACATGCAGCGCCAGGCCGTCCCGCTGATGGTGCCCGAGGCGCCGCTCGTCGGCACCGGCCTCGAATACCGCGCTGCCGTCGACACCGGCGACGTCACGATCGCCCGGCGCGCCGGCAAGATCGAGTACGTCGACGCCGACCGGATCGTGGTCGGCACCAAGGACGGCAACGACTCCTACGACCTGATCAAGTACCGCCGCTCCAACCAGGGCACGATCATCCACCAGAAGCCGATCGTGTACGAGGGCCAGCGGGTCTCGGCCGGCGAGGTGATGGCCGACGGCTCCTCGACCGACATGGGCGAGCTGGCGCTCGGCAAGAACCTGCTCGTCGCGTTCATGTCCTGGGAGGGCTACAACTTCGAGGACGCGATCATCCTGTCCGAGCGGATCGTGAAGGACGACGTCCTGACGTCGATCCACATCCACGAGTACGAGGTGGACGCCCGCTCGACGAAGCTCGGCGACGAGGAGATCACCCGCGACATCCCCAACCGCTCGGAGGAGTCGCTGCGCGACCTCGACGAGAACGGCATCGTGCGCATCGGCGCCGAGGTCGGGTCGGGCGACCTGCTGGTGGGCAAGGTCACGCCGAAGGGTGAGACCGAGCTGACCGCCGAGGAGAAGCTCATCCGCGCGATCTTCAAGGAGAAGGCGCGCGAGGTGCGCGACACCTCGCTCAAGGTGCCCCACGGCGAGGGCGGCAAGGTCATCGACGTGAAGACCTTCTCGCGCGCGAACGGCGACGACCTGTCGCCGGGCGTGAACGAGCTCGTCCGCGTCTACGTCGCCACGAAGCGCAAGATCGCCGAGGGCGACAAGCTGGCCGGCCGGCACGGCAACAAGGGCGTGATCTCCAAGATCGTGCCCGAAGAGGACATGCCGATGCTCGAGGACGGCACGCCGGTGGACATCATCCTGAACCCGCTCGGCGTCCCCTCGCGCATGAACATCGGCCAGGTGCTCGAGACGCACCTCGGCTGGGCGGCGATGCACGGCGGCGACAACGGCGACCGCCAGTGGATCGCGACTCCCGTCTTCGACGGCGCCACGCCGGACGAGGTCGACCGCGCCCTGATCGACTGGCAGAACGATCACAAGTCGAGCCCGATCCACTTCGACATCGACAAGAAGGCCCCGGAGGGCGCGCGCTGCAACGGCAAGGTGCGGCTCTTCAACGGGCGCACGGGCGCCCCGTACGACCAGCCCGTGACCGTGGGCTACATGTACATCCTGAAGCTGCTGCACCTGGTCGACGACAAGATCCACGCGCGCTCGACCGGCCCGTACTCGCTCGTGACGCAGCAGCCGCTGGGCGGCAAGGCCCAGTTCGGCGGCCAGCGCTTCGGCGAGATGGAGGTGTGGGCGCTCGAGGCGTACGGCGCGGCCTACACGCTGCAGGAGATGCTCACGATCAAGTCCGACGACACGATCGGCCGCGTGAAGGCCTACGAGGCGGTCGTGAAGGGCGAGAACATCCCCGAGCCGTCCATCCCCGAGAGCTTCAAGGTGCTGCTCAAGGAGATGCAGTCGCTGGCGCTCGACGTCAAGGTCGTCTCGGTGGACGGCGGCGACGTCGCCGTGCGCGAGGAGGAGGACGAGCTGCTGCGCGCCGCGGAGGAGCTCGGCATCGACCTGCGCCCGGTCGCCGACCGGGCGGCCGCCCGCACCCCCGACGCCCAGGAGATCGAGGAGGGCGCCGACCGCACCGACCAGGACGGCGAGCTCACCGTCCCCAACGACGAGCTGCTCGGCGAGGAGCTCGACGAGGACGGCGTCGCGATCTCCGGTGGAGACGACGACGAGGACGAAGACAACGACGAGAACGACGAGAACGACGAGAACGGCGACGACCTGCCTGTCGGCAACCTCGGCCTGGAAGAGGTCGAGGAGTGAGGTTGCATAACCGGTGCCAGGCACCCGCTATTCACGTTGCGCGTGCACATCCGGTGCCAGGCACCTGCGAGGAACTAGCCACAGCGTTCATTGAAGAGGAGCTGACGCGTTGATCGACATCAACGACTTCGATGCCATCAAGATCGGACTCGCTTCCCCGAAGCAGATCCGCGAGTGGTCGTCCGGCGAGGTCACCAAGCCGGAGACGATCAACTACCGCACGCTGAAGCCCGAGAAGGACGGGCTCTTCTGCGAGCGCATCTTCGGTCCCACGAAGGACTGGGAGTGCTACTGCGGCAAGTACAAGCGCGTCCGCTACAAGGGCATCATCTGCGAGCGCTGCGGGGTCGAGGTGACCCGGCAGAAGGTGCGCCGCGAGCGCATGGGCCACATCGACCTGGCCGCCCCCGTGAGCCACATCTGGTTCTTCAAGGGCGTCCCGTCGCGGATCGGCTACCTGCTCGACATCGCGCCGAAGGAGCTCGAGAAGGTGCTGTACTTCGCCGCCTCGATCGTGACCTCGGTCGACAAGGAGGCGCGCGAGCGCGACGTCCCCGAGCTCGAGGGCAAGGTCGAGCAGGAGAAGGAGCGGCTGATGCTCGACCGCGAGGAGGCGCTTGCCGCCCTCGAGGATCGCATGCAGCGGCGCCGCCAGTTCCTGATCGACGGCGCGACGAAGGACTTCGACGAGGACGACGACTACTGGTCGCGCACGCTCTCGAACTGGGCCGAGGAGGCCGGCATCCCCGTCCTCGAAGAGGCCCGCACGCTGGCCAGCGGCCTGCTGCCCGAGGTGGCGAAGCGGATTGGCGGCGAGGACCCGAAGAAGGTGCGCGAGCTCGTGCGCGAGTCCGCGGTGCGCGACGACCGCAAGCTCGCCCCCAAGGACCTCGACAACGTGGCGGCGTGGGGCGCGGCAGCCCGCACGATGCTCTCGTCCCAGCTGACGGCGATCGAGGAGTCCAAGGGCCCCGAGAAGACCAAGGCCAAGAACGTGATCAAGGCCCGGATGGCCTGGCTCGGTGGCGGCGAGGCCGTCCTGAAGGACCCCGACCGCGAGTGGGTCGACCAGCTGGTCGAGGCCGGTCCGGGCAACGCGGCGGCGCTCGAGAAGACGCGCCAGATCGGCGCGGGCATCCTGCGCGAGGTGATCGAGACCGGCGACGGCACCGACCGCGCCGAGCTGCGCGAGCAGGCGAACGACCTCTGCCTGCGCACGGACGGCCGCATGTCCAAGGAGGACGTGAAGGCGATCGAGGCCTGGGCGCTGAAGGTGCGCGACACCTACAACGACATCCAGGCCCGCCGGCGCGACGTCGACGACCATGCCAAGGAGGCTGTCGACCGGCTCGACCGCACCTGGATCAAGTTCAAGGAGCTGGTCGTCCAGGAGGTCATCTCGGACGAGGCCCTCTTCCGCGAGCTGCGCGACCGCTTCGGCAGCTCGTGGGGCTTCGGCGAGTACTTCACCGGAGGCATGGGCGCGGAGTCGATCCGCGAGCTGCTGCGCTCGCGCGACCTCGACGCCGAGGCCGCCCAGCTGCGCGAGACGATCCGCACGTCCAAGGGCCAGAAGGAGGCCCGGGCGATCAAGCGGCTGAAGGTCGTCTCGGCGTTCACCAAGTCCGAGAACAAGCCGGAGTGGATGATCCTCGAGACCATCCCGGTGATTCCGCCCGAGCTGCGCCCGATGGTGCAGCTGGACGGCGGCCGGTTCGCGACTTCCGACCTGAACGACCTCTACCGGCGCGTCATCAACCGCAACAACCGGCTGAAGCGACTGCTCGACCTCGGCGCTCCCGAGATCATCGTGAACAACGAGAAGCGGATGCTCCAGGAGGCCGTCGACGCCCTGTTCGACAACGGCCGCCGCGGCCGCGCGGTGACCGGCCCGGGCAACCGGCCGCTGAAGTCGCTCTCCGACATGCTCAAGGGCAAGCAGGGGCGCTTCCGCCAGAACCTGCTCGGCAAGCGCGTCGACTACTCGGGCCGCTCGGTCATCGTGGCCGGGCCGTCGCTGTACCTGCACCAGTGCGGGCTGCCGAAGCTGATGGCGCTCGAGCTCTTCAAGCCGTTCATCATGAGCCGACTGGTGGAGCGCAAGCTGGTCCAGAACATCAAGGCCGCCAAGAAGATGGTGGACACGATGGTGCCCGAGGTCTGGGACGTGCTCGAGGAGGTCATCGCCGAGCATCCGGTGCTGCTGAACCGGGCGCCGACGCTGCATCGCCTCGGCATCCAGGCGTTCGAGCCCGTGCTCGTCGAGGGCAAGGCGATCCAGGTGCACCCGCTGGTGTGCCACGCCTTCAACGCCGACTTCGACGGCGACCAGATGGCCGTCCATCTGCCGCTTTCGGCCGAGGCCCAGGCCGAGGCCCGCATCCTGATGCTGTCCTCGAACAACATCCTCTCGCCTGCGCACGGCAAGCCGCTCGCCACGCCCACCCAGGACATGGTGCTCGGCACGTACTACCTGACCTACGCCCCCGAGGATCTGACCAAGGTCTCGATCGCCGACGCCCGGGAGCGCAAGCTGCCGTACTTCGGCTCGCTGGACGAGGTCGAGACGGCGTACGACCAGAAGCAGGTCACCCTGCAGGCCCCGATCACGCTGCGCGAGCGCGGCGACTGGATCGTGACCACGGTCGGCCGGGCCATCTTCAACGACGAGGTCAGCCGGGCCCTGGGCCGCGCAGTCGGGGAGCGCTACGACCGACTCAGTACGGCTACCAGAACCGCACGTTCACGAAGCGCGACATGACGGAGTTCGTCTCCGAGCTCGTCGACCGCTACGGCGCCACGGCCATCGCCGAGGTGCTGGACACGATCAAGGAGCTCGGCTTCACGCTACGCGACCATGTCCGGCGTGACGATCTCGAAGAACGACATCGTGATCCCACCCGACAAGGAGGACATCCTCGGCCACGTCGAGGACGAGGTCGGGAAGGCGCAGCGCAGCTACGACCGCGGCCTCATCACCGAGGACGAGCGGCACGAGCAGGTCGTCTCGCTGTGGAACAAGGCGACCGACGACGTCGGCGAGGCCATGAACCGCAACCTCGACGAGCTGAACCCGGTCTACATGATGGCCAACTCGGGTGCCCGAGGCTCGTTCAAGCAGATCCGCCAGCTGGCCGGCATGCGCGGCCTGATGGCGAATCCGAAGGGCGAGATCATCGAGCGGCCGATCAAGTCCAACTTCATGGAGGGCCTGTCGGTGCTGGAGTACTTC